>NZ_BJHU01000021.1 GCF_005405905.1 Acidovorax sp. NB1 | reverse complement strand
CACAGCTCGCGCCGGTTGGCGCCTTCCTGCAGTGCCAGTTGCACAAACTCTCGTTGGGTGGACATGAGATCTCTCGGTTGCCAAGGCATAGGTTTCTCCTGGGCAGGGTTTGCCAAGGAGAAGTGTTTCCTATGTCCCCGCACACCTGTTACCCATGTGTCCGGTCTGAACAGGCGAGGCAAGAGAAAGTTACTGCGCCACCGGGCGCACACCCCGGCCTCCGCCTTCAACCCGAGCACGCCGCTCAATCTGCAGACAGGCGCGGAAGCGTTCAGGCCGAACGGTCAGTAGAAATCAAAACACTATAAAAATAATAGCTATCAGCGCTTGATGAACAGGCGGTAAAGGCCAATTTGATTCAAAAAATCAAGCTGCCACAGCCTCCCGCTCATCCGCAGCAAACTCCGGCAACCCCCGCAGCCGCTCATAGATCGGCGCAAAATCCGCCGCCGTCATCTCAAACAGCTGCTCAAAGCTGTCGATCACAAAATACGTCTGCTGGTACGTATCGATCTTGTAGCGCGTGCGCATCGTCCTCTCCAGCGCCAGCGGAATCCGCTGCGGCTCCGGGCTCTGCACCGAATACGCCAGCTCACCCGACGAACTCAAAATCCCCGCGCCATACGCCCGCAACTGCCCGGCCTCGCGGATCAGCCCGAACTCGATGGTGTACCAGTACAACCGGCTCAGCATCTCGCACGACCCCAGCCCCTGCGCCTTCAGCCCACCCTGGCCGTAGCGCTGCACATAGTCGGCAAACACCGGGTTGAACAGCAGCGGCACATGCCCGAACAGGTCGTGAAAGATGTCGGGCTCGACGATGTATTCGAACTCTTCGGGCTTGCGGATCCAGTCCGTCACCGGGAACTTGCGGTTGGCCAGCAAGGTGAAAAAGGGCACCTCGGGGATCAGCCCCGGCACGCCCACCAGCTCCCAGCCGGTGGCCTTGTAAAGGCGCTCGTTCACCTCTTCAAAACGCGGTATGCGGTCGCTGGCGCCCAGCGAGGGCAGGGCGTCGATGAACGCCTGGCTCGCCAGTCCCGGCAGCAGGGCGCGCTGGCGCTCGTACAGACGGCGGTAGGTGTCGTGGTCGGCGGCGGTGTAGGCCGCGTAGTCCTGCGGGCAGGTGTAGTCCGCGTTGGCACGCGAGTAGTCGCCACGTGGTGGGCGGGTGGATTGGCCATAGACGACAGGGGCTTGTCCCATTTTTTTTCTCCTTTGCCGCCATGGTCGGCGCACCACGATGGGGGCGCGCACCAGCCCACGCGGCTGCTAATCGATCTTGATCTTTGCGGCCCGGATCAGGAACTCGTACTTGCTGTTTTCCGAGCGCACAAACTGCGCAAACCCGTCGAGCGTCAGCTCTTCGGGCGTGATGCCCATCTTCTTGAACTTCTCCTTGCCAGCGGGCGAATGCATCGCTGCCGAGAACGCATAGGCATACCGGCGCGCGTCGGCATCGGGCAGCGAGGTGGGCGCGAACAGGCCGAACCAGGTGGACACGTTGAAGCCCTGCACGCTGTCGTTGATGCTGGGCACGTTGGGCAGTGCCTCATTGCGGCTCAATGTGGTCACGCCCAGCGCCAGCAGCTTGCCCGACTGGATCTGCGGCAGCGCCGATGCCAGGTTGTCAAACACCATCAGCACCTGGCCGGATTCCAGCGCGGCGAGCGCGGGTTTGGAGCCCTGGAAGGGCGTGTGGCCCATCTTGGTGTTGGTGAGCGACTTGAACATCTCGGCCGAGATGTGGCCGATGCTGCCGTTGCCGCCCGACCCGTACCTGGCCTGGTCCGGGTTCTTCTTGAGGTACTGCACCAGGTCGGGCGTGGTCTTGATCCCCAGCTTGGCGGCCTGCGCCGCGCTGACTACCAGCACGTTGGGCGTGCGCGCCACGAGGGCGATGGGCTTGAAGTCCTTGAGCGCGTTGTAAGGGAAGTTCTTGTACAGCCAGGGATTGACGGCGTGGGTGGCCACAGCGCCCATCAGCACCTGGTTGCTGGTCTTGGGAGATTTGGCGACCTGGTCCGCACCGGTACTACCACCCGCCCCCGGTTTGTTCTCCACGGTAATGGAGCCAAGCTGGGCTGCAGCACCCTCGGCCACGATGCGGGCCGAGGTGTCCAGCGGACCACCAGCGGGGTAGGGAACCACGATGGTGAGCGGGGCAGAGGGGCTTTGGGCCATGGCAAAGGTGGCCACACAGGTCAGGCCAACACTGAACAGGGTGCTACGGAGCGACATCGGGATCCTTTTGAGTTCCGGGGAGCGCGCAGTATAGGCACCTGATCAGGGTTAACCCTGGATGTCTGATGACTTAGGTGTTCAGCACGCCACGGCGGATCTGGTCGCGCTCCAGCGACTCGAACAGCGCCTTGAAGTTGCCTTCGCCAAAACCATCGCGGTAGTCGCCTTCGCGCTGGATGAATTCGAAGAACACCGGGCCCAGCATGGGGGTGGAGAAAATCTGCAGCAGCAGGCGAGGCGTGCCGTCGGCCGTGGTGCCGTCCAGCAAGATGCCGCGCGACTGCAGTTCGGGCACAGGCTGGCCGTGGCCGGGCAGGCGGGTGTCCAGCATTTCGTAGTACACCTCGTTGGGCGCAGTGGCCAGGGGCACGCCAGCCAGGCCCAGCTTGTCCACCACCTCCAGCAGGTTGTCGCAGATCAGCGCGATGTGCTGGATGCCTTCGCCGTTGAACTGCATCAAAAATTCTTCGATCTGGCCGCCGCCCTGCTTGGCTTCCTCGTTCAGCGGGATGCGGATCATGCCGTCGGGCGCGGTCATGGCCTTGCTGGTCAGGCCGGTGTATTCGCCCTGGATGTCGAAGTAGCGGATTTCGCGGAAGCCGAACAGCTTTTCGTAGAAGTTGGCCCAGAAGCCCATGCGCCCCCGGTACACGTTGTGCGTGAGGTGGTCTATGAGGTTCAGGCCATGGCCCACGGGGCGGCGGTCCACGCCTTCGATGAATTCGAAGTCGATGTCGTAGATGGACTTGCCGTCTTCAAACCGGTCAATCAAATACAGCGGCGCGCCGCCAATGCCCTTGATGGCGGGCAGGCGCAGTTCCATGGGGCCGGTGGGAATCTCGATGGGCTGGGCGCCCAGTTCCAGTGCGCGGTTGTAGGCTTTGTGGGCGTCTTTCACGCGGAAGGCCAGGCCACAGGCCGAGGGGCCGTGCTCGGCGCCGAAGTAGGCGGCCTGGCTGTGGGGCTCGCGGTTCAGGATGAAGTTGATGCCGTTCTGGCGGTACAGCACCACGTCCTTGGAGCGGTGCTTGGCCACCAGGGTGAAACCGAGCTTTTCGAACACCGGCTCCAGCACGCCCGGTGTAGGCGAGGTGAATTCGACGAACTCGAAGCCCATCAGGCCCATCGGGTTGTCCCAGGCTTCGAGCTGGGCGGCGGTTTCTTGCGGCAGGGCGGCGTTCATGGGGTGTCTCCGGCATTCGTTGATCAATGTCATGGACTGTAGGCGCGGCTTGCCTCATGTTTCTGGCGAAATCAAGAGGCTTGGGCCTTTGATTTGCAGGAATCTTGTGAATGGTCAAATTTTTGTGCAGGGTGTCGGCGCCGTTTGCGCGGATGGGCCGTCATGTGCGGCGCACAGGCTCAGGAGCCCGGCGCTGTGGCCTGCAGCTTGCGCAGGGCCAGCGCGGCGTCCACACGCTGCTGTTCTTCCGATGAAAAAAGCTGCTGGAGCAATTGCTGGAGCGCGGCCCCATCGCCCTGCTGGGCCCTGGCCTGGCTGTACTGGTCCAGGCGCTGTTGCCAGTGCTGCTCCTCCCGGTCGAGCCGGGCCAGCGCATGGGCGGCGGCTTCGCCGTACTGGGCGCTGCGCGCGGCGTGGCGCGTGTAGTCGTCGGCGTTCTGGGTGTTAAAGGCGGCCGTCTGCGCGGCGGCGGCCAGGTGTTCGGTGGCGGCGTTGCGTTCGGCGCGGCGCTCGGGCGAGAGTTCGCGCTCCGCCTGCTGCAGCGCCTGGCTGCGCTGTTCGGGCGTGAGCTGAGGGTTGTGGGCCACCTCCAGGCGCGCCAGCGTGTAGCGGTCCAGCTCTGCCTCGCGGGCAAACAGTGCGTCGTATTCGGCACCGTCAAAGAACTGCACGCGCACCTTGTGGCGGGCGTCCATTGCATCGCGCAAGGCGCGCGGCTCGTTCAGGTCCCGGGGCGCACGCAGCTGGCCCAGGGCCACGCGGTAGTCCACATAGCGCTCGGCCAAGGCCAGCGCTCGGGTGGCCAGGGCCGCAGGGAAATGTTTGCCCACCAAAGAGGCCAGGCGCTGCTTGAGCGCGGCCGGGTCGCTGGCGTCGCCCGCCTCCAGCAGCAGGGCTTCCAGCGTGTTGCGCAGGCCGTCCACCAGCAAGGGGTCGGTGGTGCTGTCGATGCTGCCGCTGCGGTGGTACGCCCATGTGGCCGGATCCGCCCCCTGCGTGGACTTGGGGTGAAGGCCTCGGGTGCCGGTGGGTGCGGCGTCCGCGTTCACCACCTGCCCAGGCCCCGCGCCCACACCGGGCCAGCCCGCTGGGCCCACCAGCCACCAGGCCACGGCGGCCGAGGCGATGACCAGGAGCAATGCAGGCGGGGCCCAGGTGCGGCGCATGGTTTACAGGCCTTGTTGCTTGAGGCGGTTGGCGTGCTGGCGGTACAGCGTCACCGGGTCGGTGGAGAACCAGTCGCGCAGGCCCAGCAGCTGGTTCACTTCGTCGAGGTGGTTCTGGCGGTAGTCGCCCAGGTGCTTGCCCAGGCGCGACGAACAGGCCGACACCAGGCCATCGTTGGCCTCGCCAAAGGTCAGGCTCAGCACGCTGAGCAGGCCGTCGCTGGCGTCCAGCACATTGGTCAGCGGCTGTGTGCCGGTCCAGGAGTAGTAGCGCACGCCGTTCACCAGCTCGGCGCCGTTGCCGCAGCCGGAGGTAGGCACGCCCTGCGGAAAGCGGCTGTTGAACTTGGCCGAGCCTGCCGTGGTCAGCGAGTCCAGTGCGGCCGTGGGCATCTGCGGCAGGCCCGTGCCGCCGGAGGTCAGGTTGATCAGGCCCACCAGCGCCTTGGCCGCCGCATTGGCCACGGCCTCGGACACCGAGCCCGCTGGCGCCACGCCGCGCAGGATGTCGGCCACGCGCGAACCCCGGTTGACGCCCCCGATGGACGTGACCGAGGCCACCAGCTGCGGCGCCACGCCCGCCACATAGCGCGTGGTGGGGCCGCCGTGCGAGTGGCCCACCAGGTTCACCTTGGCCGCGCCGGTGATGGCGAGGATGGTCTTGACCTGGGCCAGCAGTTGCTCGCCCCGCACCTCGGTGCTGTTGGCGGCGGACACCTGGGCCACATAGACCTTGGCGCCGCCCTGGCGCAGCGCGTCGGGAATGCCGTAGAAGTAGTCGATGCCCAGCGCCGAGTCAAAGCCGAAAAGCCCGTGCACCAGCACGACGGGATACCGCGTTTGCGTGTAGCCCGTTTGCGCCTGCGCGCCCCCGCTCACCAGCAGCAACCCCGCTGTTGCTGCCAGCACCAGTCGCCGCAACAAGCGGCTGAAAAATCCGGTCATGTGTTTGTCTCCGTTGATGTGATTTCTTATGTTTGCAAAATAGAACGGTCGTTCGTTTTTGCAAGGTTTATTTTTTGGGGAGATGGCTTCTGTCACTATCGGGACATACCCGTGCCTGCAATATGGTCGGCGGGAAAATGCCTGGATTCGGTAAAGTCCTGCGCCATGAAAGCTTTTGACGCATTGGACAAGCTGGATCGCGCCATCCTGCGCCGTCTGCAAGAAAACGGCCGCGAGACCTACGACGTGATCGGCGAGCAGGTGGGCCTGTCGCCCAGCGCGGTGCTGCGCCGCGTCAAGCGGCTGGAAGACAGCGGTGTGATCGACCGCTATGTGGCCCTGGTGCCGCCCGAAGCGGTGGGGCTGGGGCTCACGGCTTATCTCAACGTGCGGCTCGAAAAACACACCGAAAGCCACAAGCGCAACCCCATGGACCTGTTCCGCGCCAGCGTGCAGACTTGGCCCGAGGTGGTGGAGTGCGCCTCGCTCACGGGCGAAATGGACTACCTGCTGCGCGTGGTGGTGGCCGACATGGCCCACTACAGCCGCTTCATCATGGACACCCTGCTCAAGCACCCGAGCGTGCAGGACTGCAAGACCAGTTTTGTGCTCGACAGGGTGAAGGCGACGACGGCTGTGCCCGTGTGAGAAGGATGGCGTAGAGGAAAGCGGTGGGTGCGCTGTTGTTCGTTCAGGCAGACGTCCGGCCGAAGAATTGACGTCAAACGGTGGTGATGACCAGCGATTGTGGATCGCCGTAAAGGTAAATCTTTCCATCCGGTGCCTGAGTGCACCACGATACATTGCGCAAACGTCCCGGTAAGGAGCCGACAAGTGACTCGCCAGTTGCCGCCAGTGTGCCTGCGACTATGGAGCTAGTTCCGTCGGGATTGATCTTGCGGATGACCTTATTCGTGTCATTTTCCTCTTCCTCCAGTACGTAAGCGCTTGATTTGTATGCGCCTAAACCGACTACACGCCGCCCCATCTTGACGCTTCGCACTTGATTATCCGTAGTAACCATAACCAAGTTATTGGCTTGAGCGCTTGAAATTCCCGCGAAAATCAACCCATCTTTGGTACATGCCAGCCATACTTCGCGAGTTGGAATCCAATTTGGGGAGGAGGCGAGGCCTAAATCGACCACCTTCGTGAGAGAGCCGGAAGCGTCGATCTTGTAAAGGGAATTGTGCACAAAATCTATTGTAAATGCCTCGCCTGAAGGGTTAAAAACAATACCGGCAGGGCAAATTTCTCGAGACTCGAAAAGTGTGGTTACACCGCCATCGGGAGATATTTTTAAAATTCTTCCACCTATGGCACGTTCGTTATTCATAGAGAAAATTGTCGCTACCTGCGAAAAGTAAATTTCGCCATTGGGTGCCTCTGTTGCCCACACTCTGAAGCCGTTCATCTTGGTTTCTATTGATGGGACGGTGAGCTCAACAAGATTCTTCGCTATATTAAGCTTTTCGCCATTTGGGCGTACTTTGTAGACTACGTCTTTGTCCTCCGTGCGACGCACTGCAAAAAAATTGCGCGACCTATCCGTTCCAATGATAGTGGAGGTGTTTAAGAGTGGCGACGGTACGATACCATATGTGGTTACAACTAGTAATCTTGCGGGCCGTGAAGATGTTTCCCCGTGGGGAGAGGATATTTCTACATTGAACGTTGCGCCATTTTGATTTTCATGCACATCGGTCAAGGTCAATGTAGGGCGGTTTTCTCCAGGCAGCTCGATTCCGTCTTTTTTCCATTGGTATTTTGCTCCGGTAGGGTCATTGATTACCACCGAGAAAGTCGCCGTTGCACCTCGCTCGGCCTTTACATCAGCAGGGTGTTCGATAATTTGCAAGCCTGCAGTGGTGGTGGAGCCGCCACCGCACGCCGCAGTGAGTATTGAGCCGAGTAAGGCGGCGCTCACAGTGCGGCGATCAAGGCCAGGCTGTCCCTGCTTAGATTCATAGTCGATAGTCGTCGATGTATAGGGCATAGAAAAGGCTCCGTTAAAAATGCTGATATCAAAAGCTGCTTTCAACTTCTCGCTGCGAGGCAACTATTGGGATGGAGTTGTTGGGGCTAAAAATTCAAAAACTAACAATTAAAGATCGTCCCCGATATGCCTGCTGTAGCACAATTGGTTGCATGCCAGGCGTCAGAAAGTAAGCGCGCCTTTTTGGAATTCATGGCTTCAGAGGTTGTCGCTTGGGTGGTGCCCTCTCAAAGGCACTCCCCTGTTTTAATAGATATTTCCCTATAGAATTTCTAAGCTCTGAAATTATTGACGCGAGGGGGGATTTGGTGTAAGCATTTGATGGTATCGGTTGCGACAGCGTTAAGCCTAACTTTTGTCAGCGCTTGCCATTTTTTTACATTTGGTTGCGGCGGGGCTGTCGGACCGGGACATGCCAGCTTCCTCTGGCTTTTCGCAGTGGGCTCAGTTGAAGCGTTGGGACGGGAGGCTGAGGTTTCTGCTCATTGAGTAGTGAGTGCAACAATTCCTCGAAACTGGGATGATCTCTCTAAGTTGCTGCGACGCAGCAAAAACTACTGGAAATGATCAGGGAAAACCCTTATATTTGGTGGCATGTTCGCAACCAAAGACTGGCTCAAGGCATCCTGGTACGCAGGCCGGGACATGCTGCGCCCGGTAACGGGCGGCTCTTCTGCCTCTGACATTCACATCCACCAGCAGGAGACGCCCGTGATGGTTCCTATCCGCTCCCTGGGCCCCTCCTACCGGGAGCGGATCACCCAGCACCTGCTGCAGCTGGAGCCTGCAGACCGCTACCTGCGGTTTGGCTACGCCGCCAACGACGAGCAGATCCGCCGCTACGCCGAGCAGCTGGATTTCAACCGCGACGAGATCTTTGGCATCTACAACCGCCGCCTCGAACTGATCGCCATGGCCCACCTGGCGTTTTCCGAGCACCCCGAGCACAAGCAGTGCGCCGAGTTTGGCGTGTCGGTGCTCAAGCAGGCCCGGGGCCGTGGTTTTGGCGCGCGCCTGTTCGAGCGTGCCGTGATGCATGCCCGCAACGAAGGCGTGAACATGGTGTTCATCCATGCGCTGTCCGAGAACACAGCCATGCTCAAGATTGCGCGCAACGCCGGTGCCACGGTGCGCCGTGATGGCTCCGAGTCCGAGGCCTACCTGCAGATCCCGCCCGCAAGCCTCGACACCCGCATGGCCGAGATCGTGGAGCAGCAGTTTGCCGAGGTGGACTACCAGCTCAAGAAGCAGGCCAAGCAGTTCTGGGATTTTCTGGCCAACGTGCAGGAAGTGCGCAGCGGCGTGCAGCACGCGCGTCACCAGTCGGCCGAATAACGCCCGCGCGCCGGGCGTGCCTTGGCGTAGTGCGGGGCCGCTGCGGGGCCCCGTCATCACAATCCGCTATCCTAGGGGCTCGATTCACCACCGCACGTCCTGCACTCCACGACAGTGTCTGATCCGCATCCCGGGCGTCCGCCCGAAAAGGAAGACAAACGCACCTTCCTGCAGAAGGTGGCCGAGTTCATCCACCCTGGCCCCGATTCGACGCAAGAGTTGATCGAAACCCTGGCCGAAGCCGAGGACAACCAGGTCATTGGCGCCGAGTCGCGCGTGATGCTGGAACGCGTGATCCGCATGGCCGACATGACGGCGGGCGACGTGATGGTGGCCGCGCCGCGCATGGACCTGGTCAACATCGACGCTCCCTTCGAAGAGTTGTTGCACCTGGTCATCAACACCGCACATTCGCGGTTCCCGGTGTACCAGGGCGAGCGCGACAACATCATCGGCATCCTCATGGCCAAGGACCTGCTCAAGCTGCAGCGTGCGCCCGAGCTGAACATCCGGGCCCTGCTGCGCCCGGCAGTGTTTGTGCCCGAGAGCAAGGGCCTGAACGACCTGCTGCGTGAGTTCCGGGGCAACCGCAACCACCTGGCCATCGTGATCGACGAGTTTGGCCGCATGGCCGGGCTGGTCACCATCGAGGACGTGCTGGAGCAGATCGTGGGCGAGATCGAGGACGAATTCGATATCCCCGAGGACGACGGCGACATCTTCGGCCTGGCCGATCGCACCTACCGCGTGAGCGGCGACACCTCGGTGGAGCGCGTCTGCGAGGCCTTTGATACGCTCATCCAGAGCAGCGACCCCGGCGAGAGTTTTGACACCATCGGCGGCCTGATCGCCCATGAGATGGGCCATGTGCCCAAGCGTGGCGAGCAGTTGGTGCTGGGCGGCCTGCATTTTGTGGTGCTGCATACCAAGGGCGGCGCCGTGCGCTGGTTCAAGGTGTCCAAGGCCGAAGACGGCAGCACTGCCGGTTGATGGCGCGGGTTTCCTTGACGATGCGCTGGCCTGTGCAGGCACTGCTGGCGTTGGCCGCTGGGCTGGCGCAGGCCGCGTCGCTGGCCTGGCCGGGCAGTGGCCAGCCGCTGTGGTGGCTGCAGCTGGCGTCTATCGCGGTGCTGGCCCGCCTGGTGCGACCGGGCGTGCACGGCGCAGTGCCCTGGCAGCGGGGCGCCCTGATCGGCGGTGTGTTTGCCACAGCCTGGCTTTCGGGCACTTTCTGGTGGCTGTTCATTTCCATGCACACCTATGGCGGCTTGCCTGCGCCGCTGGCGGTGGCGGCGGTGCTGGCGTTGGCCGCGTTCCTGGGCAGTTACTACGCTGCAGTCTTAGGCCTTTTTTGCCGCCTTGCGCCCGTCCATCAAGGCGGAGCTGCTCTGCTTTTCGGAGCGCTGTGGTTGCTGGCCGAGCTGGCGCGGGGCATCTGGTGGACAGGTTTCCCGTGGGGAGCGGGGGGCTATGCCCATGTCGATGGGCCGCTGGCGCCGCTCGCGCGGTATGTCGGGGTCTATGGCCTGGGCGCCGTGGCGGCTGCGCTGGCCATGGGGGTGGTGCAACTGCGCCCTGCCGACCTGCGTCGGTGGCGCCTGTGGGCACTGTTGCTGGCCCTGGCGGCTGTGCTGGCCGGGGTCACGGTGCAGCGCTTCTGCGCGGTCAATCTGTGCCATACGCCCTCGCAACCCCAGCCGCCCGCATTGAGCCTGGAACTGCTGCAAGGCAACATCCCGCAGGACGAGAAATTCCAGCCGGGCAGTGGTGTGCCCGTGGCCCTCCAGTGGTATGCCGAAGCCTTGCGCAATGCCAAGGCCGACCTGGTGGTGGCGCCCGAAACCGCCATCCCGCTGCTGCCGCAACAGCTCATCCCCGGCTACCTGGAAGGCCTCCAGCAACGCTACGCCCAGGGCCCGCAGGCTGCACTCGTAGGGATTCCGCTGGGGGATGAAACGCTGGGCTACACCAACTCGGTGCTGGGCCTGGCCCCAGCCACTGCAGCGGGGCAGGCGGACCCCTACCGCTACGACAAGCACCACCTGGTGCCCTTTGGCGAGTTCATTCCGCCATTCTTCAAATGGTTCACGGCCATGATGGACATCCCCCTCGGCGACTTCAACCGGGGCGCTGTGGGCCAGGCGTCTTTTGTGTGGAAGGGCCAGCGCATCGCGCCCAACATCTGCTACGAGGATTTGTTTGGCGAAGAGCTGGGCGCACGTTTCATCGACCCGGCCCAGGCGCCCACGGTGTTTGTCAATTTCAGCAACATCGGCTGGTTTGGCAATTCGCTGGCGATTGACCAGCACCTGCACATCAGCCGCATGCGCGCGCTGGAGTTCGAGCGCCCCATGGTGCGCGCCACCAACACCGGCGCCACGGCCATCATCGACCACCGGGGCGTGGTCACGCACCAGCTGGAGCGCCACACCCGGGGCGTGCTCCGGGGCGAAGTGCAAGGCCGTGGGCTCAGCGCCAACACCGGCTGGGCGATCACGCCCTATGCGTGGTGGGTGGCCCGCTGGGGCCTGTGGCCGCTGTGGGCGCTGGGGGGCCTGGCGCTGGCGGCGGCCCTTTGGGCGCAGGGTGCGCGCAGGGCGCGGGGCGGTTGATTCAGGTCAGTCGCCTACCCGCCTGCGAGGGGGCTGGACAATCGCTTCTTTAGAGGCGACTCCCTATGCCTTGATAATAGAGCCCCGCAAGCGGGGGCTTGTGTTGCGTACAACGACGATTTGAGGCGGGCCCACCGCCGTTCTGGAGCACGACTGAAGATGGCTGATTCCTTTTCCTACGAACAACTGATCGCCTCGGGCGAGGGCCGGCTGTTCGGCGCTGACAGCGGGCGTCTGCCGCTGCCACCCATGCTGATGTTTGACCGCATCACGCACATCGACGGCGATGGTGGCGCGCACGGGCTGGGGAAGATCCGGGCCGAACTCGACGTCAAGCCCGACCTGTGGTTTTTTGCCTGCCACTTCCAGGGCGACCCGGTCATGCCCGGCTGTCTGGGGCTGGATGCCATGTGGCAGCTCATCGGCTTCTACCTGACCTGGCTCAAGCTGCCAGGCCGGGGCCGCGCACTGGGCGCGGGCGAGGTCAAGTTCACCGGCGAAGTGGGCCCGGATGTGAAGCTGGTCACCTACGAAATCGACATCAAGCGCGTGATCAAGCGCAAGCTGGTCATGGCCATCGGCGACGCCCGCCTGCTGGCCGACGGCAAGGAAATCTATGTGGCCAACGACCTGCGCGTGGGCCTGTTCAAGCGCGAGGGCGACGACAAGGACGCAGCATGACGACCAAAAAGCGCGTAGTCATCACCGGTGCGGGCATTGTCTCGTGCATCGGCAACGACCTGGCCACGGTGGAAGCCTCGCTGCGGGCCAGCAAGAGCGGCATCAAGGCCGTGGAAAAGTTCAAGGAGCTGGGCCTGCGCAGCCAAGTGGGCGGCGCGCCCGAGATCGACATCGAAGCGCGCATCGACCGCAAGCAGCTGCGCTTCATGGGTGACGCTGCGGCCTATGCGCAGATTGCGCTGGAAGACGCCATCCAACAAGCAGGACTGACGCCAGAGCAGGTCAGCCACCCGCGCACCGGCCTCATCATGGGCTCGGGCGGTGGCTCGCCCGCCAACCAGATCGAAGCGGCCGACACGCTGCGCGAGAAGGGCATCCGCCGCGTAGGGCCGTACCAGGTCACGCGCTGCATGAGTTCCACCGTGTCCGCCTGCCTGGCTACCAATTTCAAAGTCAAGGGCATCAACTACTCCATCACCTCGGCCTGCTCCACGTCGGCGCACTGCATCGGCGCTGCGGCGCAGCAGATCGCCTGGGGCGTGCAGGACGTGATGTTTGCGGGTGGGGGCGAAGAGCTGAGCTGGGGCATGTCGCTGCTGTTCGACGGCATGGGCGCCATGTCCAGCAAGTACAACGAAACGCCCGAGAAGGCCTCGCGCGCCTACGATGCGAACCGCGACGGCTTCGTGATCGCCGGCGGCGGCGGCGCCGTGGTGCTGGAAAGCCTGGAGCACGCGCTGGCGCGCGGCGCCACCATCCTGGCCGAAGTGGTGGGCTTTGGCGCCACCAGTGATGGCGAAGACATGGTGGCCCCCTCGGGCGATGGCGCCATTGCGTGCATGCAGCAGGCGATGGACGGTCTGGATGCGCCCATCGACTATATCAACACGCACGGCACTTCCACGCCCGTGGGCGACATGCAGGAAGTGCGCGCCATGAAGGCGTTGTTTGGCGACCAGGTGCCGCCGTTCTCGTCCACCAAGTCGCTCACCGGCCACTCGCTGGGCGCGACCGGTGTGCAAGAGGCGATCTACTGCATGATCATGCTGAACAAGGGCTTCATCGCCGGTTCGGCCAATGTGGAAACACCCGACCCCGCACTGGGCTCCATGCCCCTGGTCACACAAACGCGTGATGCCAACCTGACGACGGTGTTGTCCAACAGCTTCGGCTTTGGCGGTACCAATGCCAGCCTGGTGCTGCGCCGCTGGATGGGTGCCTGATCGGTTTTTTCGCCGGTTCCGCTGCCGCCAAACCCGCCCCCGCGCACAGCGGTGGCGGGTTTTGTCATATGGAGCGGGTTACTTGCGCGGCCGGGGCGACAGCGCCTCGTGCAGCAGCGCAGGCAGCATGGCCAGCATGCGTGTGGCCTGCAGGCCCGGCGGGTGGCTGCCTGCGTGGTAGCTGTACAGCGACATGGGCGGCAGATCGGGCAGCTCCACCGCTACCATGTGGGCGGGGTCCAGGCGGATGGCCGTGAGGAAGTCCACCACCGTCCAGCCCATGCCCAGCCGCACCAGCTCCAGCGCCAGGCGCGAGGTCTGCACCTGGATGCCCGGCCCCCCCGGTGTGCCCAGGCGGTCGGCCGTGTGGTCGATGGACTGGCGCATGGGGTCGTCGCCCACCAGCCGGATGGCGGGCACCTGCGCCAGCCGCGCGGCCGTGCTGGCGGCGCGCGGGGCGCGGTCCCACACGGTGCGGGCCACCGCCAGCGACAGGCGGCCGCTGACCAGCAGCTCGCTGTTTACCTGTGGGTGCGGATGCTTGAAAAACCCGAGCCCGAAGTCCACGCTGCGCGTGAGCAGCGCCTGCGTCATCTGGTCCTGGTGGATGGTGCGCACCTCCACGCCCACCTGCGGGTGTTTTTGCGCATGGCGGTGCAGCAGCGTGGGCAAAAACTCATGGGTGATGGACGGAATGGCCGCCAGCCGCACATCGCCCAGCTCGGTGGTGGCCAGGTTGCGCGCCGTGCGCTGCAGTGCGTCCAGCTGGCGGTGAAGGCTGCCAGATTCCACGGCCAGCACCTGCGCTTCGGGCGTGGGCGTGAGGCCTGCGGGCGTGCGGTTGAACAGCCGGTAGCCTAGCTGCAGCTCGGTGTGGGCCACGGCCTTGCTCACGGCCGATGGGGTGATGCACAGCAGGCGGCCCGCCGCGCTCATGCTGCCGGTCTGCAAAACGGCCTGGAACACTTCGAGCTGGCGCAGGTTCATGGGAATGCCCAAAAAGAGGGTGTGAATCAAATTCACAAGGTGACGCCAATTATTCCACTTGGCTGTGTGTGGATTTCTCATAGGATGCCGCACCGCCCGACACCCGCACACCGGGGCCGGACGGCAGCAGGACGCAGCACACCCCGCTGTGCCCGAAGAATGACCCGGAGACACAACCATGCGAATTTTTTCTGATTCTTCCTCGTCCATCACGCGCCGCTGGTTTGCGGGCGTGGTGCTCTCGGCCCTGTCCACGGTCGCCATGGCCCAGGCGGCCAAGCCCCATGTGGTCGTGCTGGCCACGGGTGGCACCATTGCCGGTGCGGGCGCCTCGGCGGCCAACAGCGCCACCTACGCCGCCGCCAAGGTGCCGGTCGATAAGCTGCTGGCAGGCCTGCCAGAGCTGGCCAACGTGGCCAAGGTGTCGGGCGAACAGGTGTTCCAGATCGCGTCCGAGAGCTTCACCAACGAACACCTGCTGCGCCTCGGCCAGCGCGTATCGGCCCTGACCAAGCAGGCCGATGTGGACGGCATCGTCATCACCCATGGCACCGATACGCTGGAAGAAACCGCGTACTTCCTGAACCTCACCGTGCGTACCAACAAGCCCATCGTGGTGGTCGGCTCCATGCGCCCCGGTACGGCCCTGTCGGCCGATGGTGCGCTGAACCTGTACGACGCCGTGACCGTGGCCGCCAGCAAGGACGCCGCAGGCAAGGGCGTACTGGTCACGATGAACGATGAGATCCAGAGCGGTCGCGACGTGAGCAAGACCATCAACATCAAGACTGAGGCCTTCAAGAGCCAGTGGGGCCCCCTGGGCATGGTGGTGGAAGGCAAGAACTACTGGTTCCGCGCCCCGGTCAAGCGCCACACGGCCCAGTCCGAGTTCAATATCGACGACATCAAGGCCCTGCCTGCCGTGGACATCGTCTATGGCTACGGCAACATGAACACCACCGGCATCGAGGCTTACGGCAAGGCGGGCGTCAAGGCGCTGATCCACGCTGGCACCGGCAATGGCTCGGTGGCTGCCCAGGCGGTCGATTCGCTCAAGGCCCTGCGTGGCCAAGGCGTGCAGATCATCCGCTCGGCCCGCGTGCCCGACGGTTTTGTGTTGCGCAATGCCGAGCAACCTGACGACAAGTACGACTGGGTTGTGGCCCATGACCTGCGCCCCCAAAAGGCCCGCATCCTGGCCATGGTCGCTTTGACCAAGACCAACGACAGCAAGGAACTGCAACGCATTTTCTGGGAGTATTGAGAAGACCCCCTGAGTCGCTTCGCGCCTTCCCCCTGAAGGGGGACGCCCCCAGCGCGGCGGGGCGGCCCTTGCGCGGGGGCACTGGCCTAGGCAGCGCCTCGTGGTGGCGCTGTGGGCCAGTGTGATGGATCGTGAGTTGATTTGACTTGGTGCACAACGGGTGCACCGACAGGCTACCCGCAAAGGTGGTCACTGGTACGCACCGGCTTATAGCGCGCGTGACTGGTTGGGAAGGCTGGGGCTCCAAAAGGGCTCCGGCCTTTTTTCATGGGTGCGGGCCGATGTTGTGGGCGCTGTCGCAGCACACGCGGCGGGGCGCCGTAAAATCACTGGTTTGCGCGCGCGATGCCCGTCCTTGTTGCCTTATAGGGCGACGGGCCCTGGGGTTTGCTCACGCACCGCGTTTTCTTCTTTTCCCCTTATTTGCCCGGCCCTGGCTTGCCAGTGCCTCAGCCACAGACGCCATGTTGACATTCCAGCAAATCATTTTGAAGCTGCAGTCCTACTGGGACGCGCAGGGTTGCGCCCTTTTGCAACCCTATGACATGGAAGTGGGCGCCGGCACCTCGCACACCGCCACCTTCCTGCGCGCCATCGGCCCCGAGCCGTGGAAGGCCGCCTACGTGCAGCCCAGCCGCCGCCCCAAGGACGGCCGTTACGGCGAGAACCCCAACCGCCTGCAGCACTACTACCAGTACCAGGTGGTGCTCAAGCCCGCACCGGCCAACATCCTGGAGCTGTACCTGGGCTCGCTCGAAGCCCTCGGCTTTGACCTGAAAAAGAACGACATCCGCTTTGTGGAAGACGACTGGGAGAACCCCACGCTCGGCGCCTGGGGTCTGGGCTGGGAGGTGTGGCTCAACGGCATGGAAGTCACGCAGTTCACTTACTTCCAGCAGGTTGGTGGGATCGACTGCAAGCCCGCCACCGGCGAGATCACCTACGGCCTGGAGCGCCTGGCCATGTACCTGCAGGGCGTGGACAACGTCTACAACCTCAAGTGGACCGACACGCTGAGCTACGGCGACGTGTACAAGCAAAACGAGGTGGAGCAGTCCACCTACAACTTCGAGCACAGCGACGCGGACTTTTTGTTCACCGCCTTCAACGCGCACGAAAAGCAGGCCAAGTACCTGATGGAGCAGCAGCTCGCGCTGCCCGCCTACGAGCAAGTGCTCAAGGCCGCACACAGCTTCAACCTGCTGGATGCGCGCGGCGCGATCAGTGTGACCGAACGCGCTGCCTACATCGGCCGCATCCGCAACCTGGCCCGTGCGGTGGCGCAGAGCTACTACGAGAGCCGCGAGCGCCTGGGCTTCCCCATGGCGCCGCGCGAGTGGGTGGAACAGATGACGAAGAAGGCTGCGTGAGAGAAATGACGATGACAACCCAAAACCTCCTCGTTGAACTGTTTGTTGAAGAGCTGCCCCCCAAGGCACTGCAGAAGCTGGGCGATGCCTTTGCCACCGTGCTGGGCGACCAGCTCAAGGCCCAGGGCCTGGCGACGGGAGCGTCCGTGGTCACGCCCTTTGCCTCGCCCCGCCGCCTGGCTGCGCACGTGACCGCTGTGGCCGACAAGGCCGCCGACAAGGCCGTGCAGCAAAAGCTGATGCCCGTGACCGTGGGCTTGGACAAGGACGGCAACGCCACGCCTGCATTGCTCAAAAAGCTGCAGGCCCTGGGCGCCGATGTGTCCAACCCCGCAGCCGCCGTGGCCGCGCTCAAGCGCGCCCAGGACGGCAAGGCCGAAGCCCTGTTCTACGACAGCGTGGTGCCCGGCGCCACGTTGGCTGCGGGCCTGCAAAAGGCACTCGACGAAGCCATCGCCAAGCTCCCCATCCCCAAGGTGATGAGCTACCAGCTCGAAACCGACTGCGAGCTGCCCGGCTGGACCAGCGTGAACTTTGTGCGCCCTGCACACGGCCTGGTGGCTCTGCACGGCAGCACCGTGGTGGCCGTGAAGGCACTGGGTCTGACGGCTGGCAACAGCACCCAAGGCCACCGCTTTGAAGCCGCCGTGTCGCCCGTGGTGTTGAAGGACGCCGACAACTACGCCGCCACGCTGCAAAAAGACGGCGCCGTGATCGCCAGCTTTGCCGAGCGCAAGGCCGAGATCGTGCGCCAGCTGGCCGCTGCCGCTGCTAAGGTTGGCAACGGTGCCCGCCCCATCGAAGACGAAGCCCTGCTGGACGAGGTGACCGCGCTGGTCGAGCGCCCGAACGTCGTCATCTGCCAGTTTGAAGAGCAGTTCCTGGGTGTGCCGCAGGAGTGCCTCATCCTCACGATGAAGGCCAACCAGAAGTACTTCCCGCTGCTGGACGCTGCTGGCAAGCTCACCAACAAGTTCCTGGTGGTCAGCAACATCAGCCCCGAAGACACGAGCTTTGTGACCGGCGGCAACGAGCGCGTGGTGCGCCCGCGCCTGGCCGACGCCAAGTTCTTCTTTGACCAGGACCGCAAGAAGACCCTGGCCTCGCGCGTCGAGGGCCTGGGCAAGGTGGTTTATCACAACAAGCTCGGCACGCAGGGTGAGCGCGTGGAGCGCGTGCGCGCCATTGCCAAGGCCATCGCACAGCAGCTGGGCGATGCGCAGCTGGTGCAAGACGCCGATTTGGCCGCCCAATTGGCCAAGACCGATCTCGTGACCGACATGGTGGGCGAGTTCCCCGAGTTGCAGGGCATCATGGGCGGCTACTACGCCCTGAACGACGGCCTGGGCGAGACCGTGGCAAACGCGATTGAAGACCACTACAAGCCACGCTTCGCGGGTGACACGCTGCCCCGCAACACGGCCGGTGTTGTGGTGGCCCTGGCCGACAAGCTGGAAACCCTGGTGGGCATGTTCGGCATCGGCAACCTGCCCACGGGCGACCGCGATCCGTTTGCGCTGCGCCGCCATGCGCTGGGCGTGATCCGCATGCTGATGGAGAAGGAGCTTCCCCTTGGTTTTCAAGCGATTGCCAATGCTGCTTATGAAGGGTTCTCTCCCGGACTTATCGGAGATGCTCGAACAGATCTTTCGTTGTTCTTCTTCGACCGGCTTAAGGGTTACTTGAAAGACCTCGGTTACGGCTCGTCCGAAGTTGAAGCAGTCGTCAACGCTCAGGGCATGACCACCTGGCGTGATGTTCCCGCGCGACTAGCGGCCGTGCGCGCCTTTGCCGCATTGCCCGAAAGCCCGGCCCTGGCCGCAGCCAACAAGCGCGTGGGCAACATCCTGAAAAAGGCCGAGGTCGAAGGCCCGGTGGATGCCCATGTCAACCCTGAGCTGCTGCAGGAAAAGGCCGAGCAGGACCTGTTTGCCGCCCTGCAGCGCTTTGTGCCCGAGGCCAACGCACAGTTCGACGCCGGTGACTACACCGCCAGCCTGCAAACCCTGGCCGTGCTGCGCGCGCCGGTGGATGCGTTTTTTGACGACGTGATGGTCAACGCCGAACAGCTGGATGTGCGCATGAACCGCCTGGGCCTGCTCAAAATGCTGCACAACGCGATGAACCGCGTGGCCGACCTCTCGCGTCTGGCGGTGTGATCCCGGGGCTGATAGGCTGGCGGTCTGTTTCCACAAGGCACCCCCTCCTATGAAACTCGTCATCCTGGACCGCGACGGCACCCTCAACCCGCTGGGGGAGGACTACATCACCTCGGCCGACGAGTGGACGGCCGTGCCCGGTGCACTCGAAGCCATTGCGCGGCTCAATCACGCGGGCTGGCATGTGGTGGTGGCCACCAACCAGCCGGGGCTGGGGCGCGGGCTGTTTGACGTGGTGGCGCTCAACGCCATCCACGCCAAGATGCACCGGCAGGTGGCGGCCGTGGGCGGGCGCATCGACGCCGTTTTCTACTGCCCCCACGCGGCCGACGAAGAATGCACCTGCCGCAAACCTGCACCGGGTCTGCTGGAGCAGATCAGCGACCGCTACGGCGTGGAGCGCCACGACGTGCAGGTGGTGGGCAGCTGTGTGGCGCACCTGCAGGCGGGTGCCGCACTGGGCGCGCAACTGCACCTGGTGTGCACGGGGCAGTCGGCGCAGCTGCACCCGGTGGGGCCCCTGCCAGCAGGGCTGCCGCCAGGTCTGCGTGTGCATGCCAGCCTGGGGGATTTTGTGGACCAGCTGTTGCCTGCGGTGCCTGCCACGGCGCCACCGCTTGCGGCCACGCCCTTGCCTGCTGTGGGTGGCCTGGCCTCCTGATACTATCAATTCAATAGCTGTAATCGCTTGATGGACAGGCGGTGGCGGCCTAAAAAACCATCAAAAATGGCCTTTCTCCGTTCCGTTATTCACCTTCTCTGGATGGGCATCACCGTGGTGCCTTACGCCCTGGCCATCATGCTGGGCACCTTGCTCGGTGTGCGCGGCCTACCGCTGTACCGCATCGCGCGGGCTTGGCTGTCGCTGTGCATCAGCGGTGCGCGGGTGATCCTGGGCATCCGGGTGGAGATCACCGGCATGGAGCACCTGCCCCAGGGCGAGAACGCCGGGGCGGTGCTGCTGGTCAAGCACCAGTCCACGTTCGAGACCTTCCTGATGCCGACGATCATGCCGCACCCCCTGGCCTACGTGTTCAAGAAGGAGCTGCTCTATGTGCCCTTCTTCGGCTGGGCCATCGGGCGGCTGGACATGATCCACATCGACCGCAGCCAGCGCACCCAGGCCTTCAACAAGGTGGTGCAGCAAGGCAAGGACCTGCTGGCCAAGGGCATCTGGATCATCATGTTCCCCGAGGGCACGCGCATCGCGCGCGGGCAGAAGGGCCAGTACAAAACCGGCGGCACGCGCTTGGCCATCGACACGGGCGCGCCCGTGGTGCCGATTGCCGTCACCTCGGCCAAGGTGTGGCCTCGCAAGGCCTTCGTCAAGCGGCCGGGCCTGGTGGAAGTGTCGATTGGCCAACCCATCTCCAGCGTGGGTCGCGAGCCCGATGAACTGATGCGCGAGGTGGAGGCCTGGATCGAAGCCGAAATGCGCCGCCTGGACCCCGGGGCCTATCCGGCAACCCCCGCGGCCCCTGCGGCCAATGGGGCCGCCCCGAGCGGGAAGTAAGCCCACCGTGATGCAGCGGCTTGTGCAACTGGCGCTGGACTTGTTTGACCCGCCTGCCGCTGCGGAGCCAGCACCGTTGGCCCCAGCTGCGGGCGTGCCGGATACCAAGCCCAAAATGCCCTCTGCGCCTGATGGGCAAGCGCTGATTGCTCCTAAAAATATAGTAAACCGCCCCTCCATCCCGGCGCCTCCGGCGGTGCCGCTGCCTTCCCTGCTGTCACCCGCTGAATTCCGCCACCCGCAGGCCAATCGCGAGCTGCTGCTGGGCGATGCCGTCGTGGCCTATGCCCTGCAGCGCGCGCGGCGCCGCAGCATCGGGTTCACGGTGGGGGTTGACGGGCTGTCGGTGCGTGCGCCCAGCTGGGTCACGCTGGGCGCAGTGGATTCTGCGCTGCGCGAAAAATCCGACTGGATCCTGCGCAAGCTGGGCGAGGCGCGCGAGCGCCAGCAGCGCATGGAAGGCGGCCGCATCGTCTGGGCCCATGGCGCCGTGCTGCCCTACCTGGGCGAGCCCTTGACGGTGGTGCTGGACCCCAGCCACGGCTTTGCGGGCAAGGGCGGGGCGCTGGTGGTAGCGGCAGGGCAGGGCGACAGCCTGCACATCGGCCTGCCCCACAGCGCCAGCCCCGCGCAGATCCGCGACGCCGTGCAGGCCTGGCTGATGCGCGACGCGCGCCGCCACTTCACCGAGCGGCTGGACCACTTTGCGCCGCTCCTGGGCGTGCGCTGGGCCAGCCTGCGGCTGTCGAGCGCCAACACCCGCTGGGGCAGCGCCAAGGCCGATGGCGCCATCCGCCTGAACTGGCGGTTGCTGCACTACCGCCCGGCCATCATCGACTACGTGGTGGCGCATGAGCTGGCCCACCTGCGCGTGATGGACCACAGCCCGCGCTTTTGGGACACGGTTGCGACTGTGGTGCCCGACTATGCGCAACTGCGCAGCCATCTCCGTGAAGAACCCGCCCCCTTGTGGGATTGACGAAGGACTCTGACGATGACCGAAGCCAAGATTTCTCCCGCCGACGGCTATGCCGGTGACATCACGCCCCAGCAGGCCTGGCAGTGGGTGCAGGCCGGGCAGGCCGTGCTGGTGGATGTGCGCAGCGACGCCGAGCGCGAGTGGGTGGGCCGGGTGCCCGGTGCTGCCGCCGTGGCGTGGAAACAGTGGCCCGGCATGGCGATGAATGCTGACTTTGATGCCCAGATGCGCGCCGCCGTGCCTGCTGGCACGCCTGCGGTGCTGCTGTGCCGCAGCGGCGTGCGCTCCATCGCCGCTGCGCGCCGCGCGACCGAGCTGGGCCTCACCGCCTACAACATCCTCGAAGGCTTCGAGGGCGACCCCGACGCAGAGGGCCACCGCGGCCAGCGAGGCGGCTGGCGCTTCCACGGCCTGCCGTGGAAACAGAGTTGATGCTCCTAAAAAAATAGCTGCCAGCGCTTTTCTATCAAGCGGTAGCAGCTATTTTGGCTTGAAATCTGCCTTGCGGCGTCGCTGGGACTGCCTTCGTTGCAGCCCGTTCCCACAGGCTTTCGCACCACCCCCGCCCGCAGCCAGTGCACCCGTGGAACCGGCTTCGCCGGGCCACTGGGTGCGTCCCCCTTGGGGGAGGACGCGCAGCGGCTCAGGGGGTTACTTCAATCCAGGGATGCGCAGCTTCTGGCCGGGGTAGATTTTGTCGGGGTGGCTCAGCATGGGCTTGTTGGCCTCGAAGATCACGGGGTACTTGTTGGCGTCGCCGTAGAACTTCTTGGCAATGGCGCTCAGCGTGTCGCCGCGCACCACGTCGTGGTACTGGGCTTCGGGCTCGGGGTTGGTGACCTCCATCTGGTTCTCGACGCTGGTCACGCTGGCCACGTTGCCACAGCACAAGGTGATCTTCTCCTTGGCAGCCTGGGTGGGGGCGGTGCCCTTCACCGTGACCTTGCCTTCGGGGCCCTGAAAGGCCACCTGCACATTGCTGGCGCCCAGGTTTTGCGCGGCGATGTAGGTCTCGATGGCCTTGCTCGCCTTGGCGTTGAGTTCATCCTGTGTGGGAGTGGCGGCGGTGGCCGCCTGCGCATCCTTGCCGCCAAACAGCTTTTCACCGGCTTCCTTGATGAAACTGAAAAGACCCATGTCGTACCTCCTGAGGTTGCAGAAAAAGGAGAGACCAATGTAGCGGCAATGGGGGGCGGGCCCGTGTCAGACAGAGGGCGTGAAACGATTTTTCACATTCCCGTGTGGGCCGCTGTGGGGCTGTCTCGGCGGGATCAGCCCCGATTCCAAAACTCGGGATAATCCGCCGCATGACTTTTCTGGCCATCGACGTCGGTAACACCCGTCTCAAATGGGCGTTGTACGACGCTCCCCGCCCCGGGGCTGCGCTGATTGCGCATGGCGCCGAGTTCCTTGACCACATCGATCGCCTGGCTGAAGGCAGCTGGGCATCGCTGCCGCATCCGACGCGCATGCTGGGTTGCGTGGTGGCGGGGGATGCCGTCAAGCGCCGGGTGCAGGAACAGATGGAGCTGTGGGACGTGGCCCCATCCTGGGTGGTGTCTTCGACGCAGGAGGCGGGGCTGACCAATGGTTACGACCACCCCTCGCGTCTGGGTTCGGACCGCTGGGTGGCCATGATCGGCGCGCGCCACCATGTGCTGGCACGCGGGCCCGCGCGGCCGCTGGTGGTGGTGATGGTTGGCACGGCTGTGACGGTGGAGTGCATCGACACCGAAGGCCGCTTCATGGGCGGCCTGATCCTGCCCGGTCACGGCATCATGCTGCGCGCGCTGGAGACCGGCACCGCCGGCCTGCATGTGCCCACGGGCGAAGTGCGCCCCTTCCCCACCAACACCAGCGACGCCCTGACCAGCGGTGGCACCTACGCCATCGCAGGGGCCGTGGAGCGCATGTACCAGCACCTGCTAGAGCACTGCAGCCAGGAGCCCGCCTGCATCATGACCGGCGGTGCAGGCTGGAAGATGGCACCCAGCATGACGCGGCCGTTCGAACTGGTGGACAACCTGATTTTTGACGGGCTGCTGGAGATTGCCGCGCGGCGCTTTGGGGGCTGAGGACGTAAGTCCGTGCCAACGTTGTGGCTGCTGCTGAGCCAGCGCTTGTCGTGGGTGCTGCTTGAGATACCGGCGTGGCCCAAGCCAGTGCCACCGCGCAAGGGCCGCCAAGCCGCAAAGGCGACGTTTCGCTTGCGGGCGCGAAGCGCCTCAGGGGGTTACTCCTCTAGTTCACTCCGCGCCATTTCCACGTCCAGCCGCTCCATGGCATCCATGGGCTCGGCGGCGGCGGCTTTTTCGTACAGCGCGGTGGCTTCCTTCATCTTCTTGTCGCCTTCCAGCATGACGAGTGCGTTGGCGTATTCGATCATCGCAATGGCCGAGCCGGAGTTGAGCTTGAGCGCTTCCTGGAACAGCTTGAGGCCCGTGTCCTTTTTGGCGCCGTAGGTCATCCCGCCAATCAGCGAGCCCACTTTGTCGATCACCTCGGCATGGAAGGCGCCCAGCGCGATGCGTGCGTCGGCGTGTTTGGGCGACAGGGCGATGGCCTTTTCCAGCGACTCCTTCACCTTGCCGCCCAGGCCCTGCGCCAGTGCTTTGGCCACGCTGATGCCCTGGCTGTAGCGGCCCAGCGCATAGGCGTGCCAGTACCAGGCATTGGCGTTGTTCGGGTCTTCGCTGGCCTGGGCCTCGGCACGCTCGGCCACCTGGGTGAACAGGTCTAGGCGGGTCTTCTCTTTGGGCTCCAGGTAGTTGGCGTAGATGGAGGTGGCCTTGTTGGCCACGGTGATGCCTGCGCCGCCTGCGGCCAGGCCTGCGGCAGCGGCTTTTTCAAAATCGCCGCTGTGGAACAGCGCCCAGGCTTCCAGCACGGCGGTGTCCTTGGGGCAGGGTTCGGCATCACCGCCATGCAGTCGTGCCCAATGCTTCTTGACGCTCGCGGCGTCGAACGGGTAGTCGCCAGCGTGGGGGAAGGGGGTCCATTTGGCCATGGTGTGTGTCTCCGGGAGTTCTTGTTGGGGGATCTGTGGCGGGTGGCTGTGTCAGCCTGGGGCCGCCGCGTAGGCGCCTACCAGCTGCAGCAGGTGGGCCCGCTGGCCACTTTCGAGGTAGGGCATGAGCAGGTTCAGCACATGGTGGGCGCCCCGCATCAGGGCGGCCTGGGCGCTTTCGGGCTCCAGTGCGCGGCGTGGGTCGCGCACATATTCAAAGCTGAGCCAGTAGGTGAGCACCACCACCATGCTGGTGGCAGTGGCCTCCAGCTCGCGCGAGTCGATGTGCAGGGCTTCTGCACGGCCCATGCCGTCGAGCATGGCACGCACGGCGCGGGTCTTGTTCTTGAGGATGGCCTGGAAGTGGGTTTCCAGGCGCCGGTTCTTGGACAGCAGGTCGTTCAGGTCGCGGTACAGGAAACGGTACTGCCAGATCAGCTCGAACAGCGTGTGCATGAAGAACCAGGCGTCTTCCACGTTGCGCACACCATCGGCGGCGGCCAGCAGTTCGGTGAGCGAGCGCTCGTAGCGATCAAACAGCGCGTTGATCAGCTCGTCCTTGGCGGGGTAGTGGTAGTAGAGGTTGCCAGGACTGATGCGCAGCTCGGCCGAAATCAGGGTGGTGGAGACGTTGGGTTCGCCGAACCGGTTGAACAGGTCCAGCGTGACTTCCAGAATGCGTTCTGCGGTGCGGCGTGGCGCTTTCTTCACCATGTGTGCGGGCCCTTCGCGTCGTTGTGCATCGTTGTTGCTGTGTCTCTGGTGGCTACTCTAACCCACGCCGCCATGCTGCACTGCGGCATGGCGGCACGCTGCCATTGCCGGGCTGCAAGGTCTGCCCTGCAATGGCTTGTAACGCACTTCGTGGGTTTCACCAAAAAGAAAAGCGGCCCACACGCTGTGGCGCGTGGGCCGCTTTCAGGTGTCAGCGGTTTGTGGAGCCGCCTTTGCCCGTGGTGGGGGGCAATCAGCTGGCCGACGAAGGGCTGCTGGCGCCGGTGTCGGCGGCTGCGCGGGCTGCGGGTTTCTTGGCTGCCGCTTTTTTGGCAGGTGCTTTGGCGGCGGGCTTGGCGGCAGCCTTGGCGGGGGCGGCCTTCTTTGCAGCCGCCTTCTTGGCAGGTGCCTTGGCGGCAGGCTTGGCTGCAGCCTTGGCAGGCGCTGCCTTGCTGCCCTTGGCCAGGGCGTCCACACGGGCGCTCAGGGCTTCCAGGTCACGGGCCGAGGGCACGCCCAGCTTGGCCAGGGCCTTGGCCACGCGGTCTTCAAAGATGTTCTCGAGCTTGTCCCACTGGCCTTGGGCCTTGGAGCCGATGTCGCTGGCCATGGTGGTCACGCGGCTGGTGGCTTCGGTGATCTTTTCTTCGGCCACGGCCTGGGTCTTGCGCTGGATGGTCAGGCCTTCCTTGACCAGGGCTTCAAACACCTTGCCGCCTTCTTCCTGCGCCTTGGAGAATGCGCCCAGGCCAGCCAGCCAGATCTGCTGGGCGGAGTCCTTGACGGTGCTGGACAGTTGGGCGTTGCTCTTTTTCTTGTCAGCGCTGAGTTTCTGCAGTTTCTTGACCATGGGGCCTCCGTTGTGCGGTTGGTTGGGTTTGCCGGGGCGGTGTGCCTTCGACGCATGGCCGCACTGTACGCCGCACGGCGTGCAAGGTGTAGGCGTGCGCTCCTAAAAATGTAGAGCGCGCCATCTAGCATCCGCAGGCCAAGCTTGCCTAGTATCGGCGCGGGTTTCTGCTGAATCGGGGTGCGCAGGCCTTGGGCAAGAATGAAGTTATCTCAGAGGAGTTATCCATGCAGTATTTCGTGACGGGGGCAACGGGGTTCATTGGCAAGCGGCTCGTGAAGAAGTTGCTGGAGCGCAAGGGGGCGGTGGTTCACTTCCTGATCCGCAAGGAGAGTGCCGACAAGGTGGCCGACCTGCGCAGCTTCTGGGGCGTGGGGCCTGCACGCGCTGTCCCTGTGTTTGGCGACCTCACCGCCAAAAAGCTGGGCGTGGCGGCCGATGATGTGAAGAAGCTCAAGGGGCAGGTCGACCATTTTTACCACCTGGCAGCTGTCTATGACCTGGGCGCCGATGAGGAAACCCAGGTGGCTGTGAACATCGAAGGCACGCGCAATACGGTGGACCTGGCCAAGGCCATCGATGCCGGCCACTTCCACCATGTCTCGTCCATCGCGGCCGCCGGCCTGTACGAAGGCGTGTTCCGCGAGGACATGTTCGAAGAGGCCGAGGGCCTGGACCACCCGTATTTCCAGACCAAGCACGAAAGCGAGAAGATCGTGCGCCAGGACTGCAAGGTGCCCTGGACGGTGTACCGCCCCGCCATGGTCGTGGGCGACAGCACAACCGGCGAGATGGACAAGATCGACGGCCCCTACTATTTCTTCAAGCTCATCCAGCGCCTGCGCCAGCTGCTGCCGCCCTGGATGCCCACCGTGGGCCTGGAGGGGGGGCGCGTGAACATCGTGCCGGTGGACTTCGTGGTGAATGCACTCAACGTCATCAGCCACCAGAAGGACATCACCAAGAAGTGCTACCACCTGGTGGACCCGGTGGGCTACCGCGTGGGCGATGTGCTGGACATCTTCAGCCGCGCGGCCCATGCGCCGCGCATGAACCTGTTCATCAACGCCGCGCTGCTGGGGTTCATCCCCAAGGGCATCAAGAAGAGCCTGATGGCCATGGCGCCCGTGCGCCGCGTGCGCAATGCCGTCTTGAAGGACCTGGGCCTGCCCGAGGACATGCTCACGTTTGTGAACTACCCCACGCGCTTTGACTGCCGCGAAACCCTGGCGGCGCTCAAGGGCTCGGGTGTGAGCTGCCCCAACCTCAAGGACTACGCCTGGCGCCTGTGGGACTACTGGGAGCGCAACCTCGACCCCGAACTGTTCATCGACCGCACGCTCAAGGGCACGGTGGCGGGCAAAGTGGTGCTCATCACAGGCGGCTCGTCGGGCATCGGCCTGGCGGCGGCGCACAAGTTTGCCGAGGCGGGCGCCACCACCATCATCTGCGGCCGCGACCAGGACAAGCTCGACGAAGCCTGTGCAGAAGCCAAGGCCAAGGGCTACCAGTTCATCGCTTATTCGGCCGACATTGCGGACATGGTGGACTGCGACCGTTTCGTGCAGCTGCTCATCGACAACCACGGCGGCGTGGACTTCCTCATCAACAACGCAGGCCGCTCCATCCGCCGCGCCATCGAGTCGAGCTACGACCGCTTCCACGACTACGAGCGCACTATGCAGCTGAATTACTTCGGCTGCCTGCGCGTGACCATGGGCTTCCTGCCCGGCATGGTAGAAAAGCGCAAAGGGCATGTGGTCAACATCAGCTCCATCGGCGTGCTGACCAATGCCCCGCGCTTCTCGGCCTATGTGGCCAGCAAGGCGGCGCTGGATGCGTGGACCCGTTGTGCGTCGAGCGAGTTCGCCGACCAGGGCATCACCTTCACCACCATCAACATGCCGTTGGTGCGCACGCCCATGATCGCGCCGACCAAGATCTACAACAACGTACCCACCCTGGCGCCGGAAGAGGCGGCCGACATGATTGCCCAGGCCTGCATCTTCAAGCCCGTGCGCATTGCCACGCGCCTGGGCATCACTGGGCAGTTGTTGCATGCGCTGGTGCCGCGCGTGGCGCAGATCACCATGAACACCAGCTTCCGCATGTTCCCGGATTCCACTGCTGCCAAGGGCGGCAAGGACGCCAAACCGCAGCTGTCTGCAGAGGCGGTGGCGCTGCAGCAGATGATGCGTGGTATCCACTTCTAATGACGCCTCCATCTGCCTCGGGAGGCGCGCGTTGAACTCTGTTACCCGGTAGCCGGGCGGGGTGGGATAATCGCGGGTTCTGCCGAGCAGGCATTTCACACAGCCCATCCCATGATTCTGGTTACTGGCGGCGCAGGTTTCATTGGCGCCAATTTCGTTTTTGACTGGCTTGCTGCCTCCAGCGAGCCCGTGGTCAACCTCGACAAGCTCACCTACGCGGGCAACCTGCACAACCTGGATGGGATCAAGGGCGACGCGCGCCACATCTTCGTGCAGGGCGACATCGGCGACTCCGCCCTGCTCGCCCGCCTGCTGGCAGAACACAAGCCCCGCGCGGTGGTCAACTTCGCGGCCGAGTCACATGTGGACCGCTCCATCCACGGGCCCGAGGATTTCATCCAGACCAACATCGTGGGCTCGTTCCGCCTGCTCGAAGCCGTGCGCGCCTACTGGGGCGCACTGCCCGAGGGCGAGCGCCCGGCCTTCCGCTTCCTGCACGTGTCCACCGACGAGGTGTACGGCTCGCTCGCACCCACCGACCCGGCCTTCGCCGAGACGCGCGGCTTTGAGCCCAACAGCCCCTACAGCGCCAGCAAGGCCGCCAGCGACCACCTGGTGCGCGCCTGGCACCACACCTACGGCCTGCCGGTGCTCACTACCAACTGCAGCAACAACTACGGGCCCTATCACTTCCCCGAGAAGCTGATCCCGCTGATGATCGTCAACGCCCTGGCTGGCAAGAACCTGCCGGTGTATGGCGACGGCATGCAGGTGCGCGACTGGCTGTACGTGAAGGACCACTGCAGCGCCATCCGCCGTGTGTTGGAAGCCGGGGCTCCCGGCGAGACCTACAACGTGGGCGGCTGGAACGAGAAGCCCAACATCGAGATCGTGAACATGGTGTGCAGCCTGCTCGACGAGCTGCGTCCCCGCGCCGACGGCCAGAGCTACCGCACCCAGATCACCTATGTGAAGGACCGCCCGGGCCACGACCGCCGCTACGCTATCGACGCCCGCAAGATCGAGCGCGAGCTGGGCTGGAAGCCTGCCGAAACCTTCGACACCGGCATCCGTAAGACCGTGCAGTGGTATCTGGAGCATGCCGACTGGGTGGCCAACGTGCAGACCGGCGCCTACCGCGACTGGGTAGAAACCCAGTACGAGCAGCAGCCCGCCCCCGCTGCGGACGCCCGCGCATGAACATCCTGCTCTTTGGCAAAGGCGGCCAGGTCGGTTGGGAGCTGCAGCGCAGCCTGTCCGTGCTGGGCACGGTCACGGCGCTGGACTTCGACAGCACCGAGCATTGCGGCGACTTCGCGAACCCCGCTGGCGTGGCCGAGACGGTGCGCGCCCTGCGCCCCGACGTCATCGTCAATGCCGCAGCCCACACTGCCGTGGACAAGGCTGAGAGCGAGGCCGACTTCGCGCGCACCCTGAACGCCACCACCCCTGGCGCGATTGCGCAGGAGGCGGCCAAGCTGGGCGCCTGGCTGGTGCACTACAGCACCGACTACGTCTTCGATGGCAGTGGCACCCGCCCTTGGGTCGAAACCGACCAGCCTGCGCCGCTGAGCGTGTACGGCCGCACCAAGCTCGAAGGCGAGCAGCTGATCGCTGAGGCTGGTGCCAAGCACCTGATCCTGCGCACCAGCTGGGTCTATGCCGCGCGCGGTGGCAACTTTGCCAAGACCATGCTGCGCCTGGCCCAGGAGCGCGAGCGCCTGACCGTGATCGACGACCAATGGGGTGCCCCGACCGGCGCCGACCTGCTGGCCGATGTCACCGCCCACGCGCTGCGCCATCTGCACAAGCACCCCGAGGACGCGGGCCTGTACCACTGTGTGGCCGCAGGTGAAACGACCTGGAATGCATATGCAAAATACGTGCTTGCGCGCACTGGTATTGAAAATTCAGCTATTAAAATAGTAGCTAAAGAGGTGGCGCCAGTCCCCACGAGCGCCTTCCCGACCCCGGCCGTGCGTCCGCACAACTCGCGCCTGAACACCGACAAGCTGCAGACCACCTTTGGCCTCCAGCTGCCCCATTGGCAGACGGGTGTGGCGCGCATGCTGGCTGAAATTCTTTGAACGGCACCCCCACATGACGCAACGCAAAGGCATCATCCTGGCCGGCGGCTCCGGCACCCGGCTGCACCCCGCCACCCTGGCCATCAGCAAGCAACTGCTGCCGGTGTACGACAAGCCCATGATTTACTACCCGCTGAGCACCCTGATGCTGGCGGGCATCCGCGACATCCTCATCATCAGCACCCCGCAGGACACGCCGCGGTTTGCGCAGTTGCTGGGGGATGGCAGCCAGTGGGGTTTGAACCTGCAGTACGCGGTGCAGCCCAGCCCGGATGGCCTGGCGCAGGCGTTCGTGATCGGCGAGGCGTTTCTGGATGGCGCCCCCAGCGCTTTGGTGCTGGGCGACAACATTTTCTATGGCCACGACTTTCACGAACTGCTTGGCAGTGCCCAGCAGCGCACGGTGGGCGCCAGCGTGTTTGCCTACCATGTTCAGGATCCTGAGCGTTACGGCGTGGCCGAGTTCGATGCCCAGGGCAAGGTGCTGTCGCTGGAGGAAAAGCCTGCGCAGCCCAAGAGCAGCTATGCGGTCACGGGCCTGTACTTCTACGACAGCCAGGTGGTCCAGATGGCCAAGGCCCTCAAGCCTTCGCCGCGCGGAGAGCTGGAAATCACCGACCTGAACCGCCTTTATCTGGACCAGGGCCAGCTGAGCGTGGAAATCATGGGGCGCGGCTACGCATGGCTCGACACAGGCACCCACGAGAGCCTGCTCGAAGCGGGGCAGTTCATTGCGACGCTGGAACACCGCCAGGGCTTGAAGATTGCATGCCCCGAAGAGATTTCGTGGCGCTCGGGCTGGATTGACAGCACGCAGCTGGAGCGCCTGGCCCAACCCCTGGCCAAGAACGGCTACGGCCAGTACCTGCAGCGCCTGTTGAACGACAAGGTCTATTGATCCGCCATGCAAGCTATCCGGCAATCCATCCCCGACGTTGTATTGATCGAACCCAAGGTGTTCGGTGACAGCCGAGGTTTTTTCTACGAGAGTTTCAATCAGCAGGCCTTCAATGAAGCCACGGGCACGAACCATGCGTTCGTGCAGGACAACCACAGCCGCAGCAGCCAGGGCGTGCTGCGTGGCCTGCACTACCAGTTGCCACCCCGGGCCCAGGGCAAGCTGGTGCGGGTTGTGCGCGGGGCCGTGTTCGATGTGGCGGTGGATATCCGCAAGGGTTCGCCCACCTTCGGCCAATGGGTGGGTGCACTGCTGACGGAAGACAACCACCGGCAACTCTGGGTGCCGCCGGGCTTGGCCCATGGCTTTCTGGTGCTTTCCGAATCGGCCGACTTTCTCTACAAGACCACGGACTACTACAGCCCCGAGCACGAGCGCTGCATCCGCTGGGACGATCCGCAGCTGGCCATTGCCTGGCCTTCCGTGGAGGCGGCCATCCAGCTGTCTGCGAAAGACCAGGCAGGGCGTTGGCTGGCCGAGGCCGACCTTTGACGGGCTCTCTGGCTCCAGCGCCCAAGGCCCCCGGAGTCGATAGCCCTCCAGCCTCATTGCGCATCGCCATCCTTGGGGCGCGGGGTATTCCTGCAAGCTACGGTGGTTTTGAGACCTTTGCCGAGCAGTTGGCTACGCGACTGGTCGCCCGTGGGCACCAGGTCACGGTCTATGCCGAGGGCGGGGATCGCCCGGTTGCAGATACCTTGTACCAAGGGGTCCGGGTCCGCACCCGGCGTCGTCCCCGTTGGGGCGCGGCCTCGGTGCTGGCCTACGATTGCGCTTGCCTGTGGGATGCGCGCCGTGACTACGACCTCGTCTACATGCTGGGCTATGGTGCGGCCTGGGCCTGCTGGTGGCCGCGCGTCTTCGGCGTGCCGGTCTGGATCAATGTGGACGGGCTGGAATGGGCCCGCAGCAAGTGGGGCAGGGGGGCCCGCACTTACCTGCGGTGCATGGAGTGGATGTCCACCAAGGTGGCAACGCGCCTGATCGCAGACGCTGAGGCTATTGCCCAGCGGTTCCGCCAGAACTACCCGTGGGGCGCTCCGACCAGTTTTGTTGCGTATGGCGCTGAACTGGTTCCTGCCGAAGCGGCCGATCCCTCGGTGCTTGCCAACTGGGGCTTGCAAGCGCATCGCTACATGCTGGTGGTGGCTCGGCCGGAGCCGGAGAACCATATTCTGGAGATCGTCCAAGGGTATCTGCTGCATGGGAGCGACTGGCCCCTGGTGGTGGTGGGGGATGTGTCAGGCGGCACGCCCTACCAGCGGCAACTGAAGGCGCTGGCCAGTGAGCGAGTGCGGTTTGTTGGAGGCATCTACGATGTTGCTCAGCTCCAGAGCCTGCGCGTGCATGCAGCCTGCTACCTGCACGGCCACTCGGTGGGGGGGACTAACCCCTCATTGCTGGAGGCATTGGCCTGCGGCAACTGGGTCATCGCGCATGACAACGAGTTCAATAGCGAGGTGGCCCGGGATGCTGCCGATTACTTTCGTACTTCGCAGCAACTGGCTGCGTGCTTGCAGGACTGGTTCCATCGCACGCACGAAGAGCGGCAGAAGCGCGCTGAGCGTGCTCGGCAAGTCGTGCAATCGTTCTATGACTGGGAGCAAATTACCGATGCCTACGAATCGCTCATGTATGAGCAGTGCTGTCCGTCAGCATGACAGTTGAGGCACAGCCTATGTTGGGGGGGGGGCCTTTGGTTGATGTTTTATTGGCTACCTACAATGGCGCTCGGTACATTGAAGCGCAACTGGAGTCTCTGGCCGCTCAAACCTATCCCAATATACGGATACTGGTCAGTGACGATGGATCGAGCGACGCGACTGTTTCCGTTGTCCAAGCGTTCGCTCAGCGAATGACGGCGGGTTGGATTCAATGGGTGTCCAACCCCCATCCAGGTCGAGGAGTAGCGCGCAATTTTGAGGCACTCATGGCTGCTTCAGCGAAGGATGGGAGCGCGCGTTGGATAGCTTTTTGTGATCAGGATGACGTCTGGCTACCGCACAAAGTTGAGCGTTTTGTCCAAGCTATGACGGAGCTTGAATGCGATGCCAGCATGCCGTGCCTCGTGCATTCTGATTTACGTGTTGTTGACGAGAGTCTTCACACTGTTGCGGCCTCTTTTATTCGGCAGCAGCGCATCAATGTTTCTTCGATGACGCTACCCGTATTGCTTGGTGTCAACCACGTCACTGGCTGCGCCACGATGGTGAATCAAGCTTTGTTGAACCTAGCATTGCCACTGCCCCCCCGGGTTGTGATGCACGACTGGTGGTGTGCTTTGCTGAGTTGCCAGGGGCGCCGACATTTTCTGACGGATCCGCTTGTTCTGTACCGCCAGCATGGAGGTAACCAAGTGGGTGCAAGAAGCAGGGAGATTGGCGACAGGATTCTACGAATAGTCTGTGATGGTCCTCGAACTATGGCTCGAATCCGATGGCTGGGGCTAGAGACGCTGGATCAAGCCCAGGCACTGCAGGAGCGACTACTTGAGCGTGGCTTGAACGATCTTCAGGTCCGTGACTACTTGCATTGGCGGAGGCTGTCTGTCTGGAGGCGTCTCGGGGGTTATGGCAAGTACTACAAGGGGCCGATGTTAGACAATTTTTGCCGTCTATTTCTGTGGTAGCGGCACAATGGCGGCGCAACGTGTTTCCAGAGAATCTCATGACCATATCGATAGTAGATGTGCAAACCTCATCGCAAAGAGGGGGGCATGAAGAGCGCACGCGACTGGGAGAGTTGCTGGTGCAAGGCGGTAGGCTCACAGCCCGAGATCTTGAGCGTGCGCTGTCCGCGCAGAGTGAAATGGGGGGAATGCTGGGTCGCGTGTTGGTTCGCCTGGGGCTCGTGTCCGAGGGCGACGTGGCGCAGGCTATCTCAAAGCAACTGGGCATATCGTTCGTATCCGCACAGGAGCTGCCGGACTCGATGCCAGAGGTGGAAGGGTTATCGCCGGAGTTTTTGCGCGCGCATGCGATTTATCCTCTTCGCGTAGAAGGTTTGGACCTCTATGTCGCTATGGCTGTTCCACAGGACGCGTTCTTGCTCAAAGCGATGCAATTGGCATCCGGATGCAGGATTCATCCGTACTTGGCGTTGGAGAGCGACATTGAGAAGGTGCTTGCTGAGTCCGTTGAAGATGTTTCTGAGGACGGTGATATTTTCGGGGACGGATCTGATGGCATCGATTTCATCGAGCACCTCAAGGATTTGGCGAGTGAGGCGCCCGTTATTCGGCTGGTTAACAGTATCGTGGGTCGTGTGATTGACCTCAGAGCCTCCGATATCCACCTGGAGCCATTTGATGATGGGCTCCATGTCCGTTATCGTGTTGACGGAGTGATTCATCACGGTGAGCTCGTGCCGCCGCGGCTCTCAGCCGCTGTCAGCTCTCGCGTGAAGTTACTTGCGCATTTGGACATTGCAGAGCGTCGTCTTCCGCAAGACGGTAGGATCAAGACGCGTGTGAAGGGGCGCGAGCTGGATCTTCGTGTCTCCACGGTACCCACTGTGTACGGGGAAAGCGTGGTCATGCGCGTGCTCGATCGTGCCAGTGTGCGTCTGAACCTCGAAGCCATGGGTTTCGAGTCAGACACGCTTTTGCGATTCAATGAATTGCTGGCCAGGCCCCATGGCATTTTGTTGGTCACCGGTCCTACAGGCTCGGGCAAGACAACCACTCTTTACGCTGCCTTGTCTAAAATCGACTCCGATGCCAATAAAATTATTACTGTTGAAGATCCGGTCGAGTATCAGCTTGAAGGCATTAATCAGATCCAGGTCCATCCGCAAATCAATCTGACTTTCGCCAATGCCCTGCGCTCCATTCTGCGCCAGGATCCCGACATCATCATGATCGGCGAAATGCGTGACGGCGAGACTGCGCAGATAGCCGTTCAATCGGCCCTTACTGGTCACTTGGTACTCTCTACGTTGCATACCAACACCGCATCGGGGGCTGTGATTCGCATGCAAGACATGGGCGTTGAGAGCTACCTCATTACATCCTCTGTAAATGGTGTACTCGCTCAGCGTTTGGTGCGCTCTTTGTGCAGTCATTGCAAACAGCCTTACGAACCTGGCATGCAGGTGCGTGAGCAGACGGGGCTCGCTCGTTTCGCAGACCCTGATCGACCTATCTATCGTGCGGTGGGCTGTGTCCAGTGCCGCCAAAGCGGTTATCGAGGGCGTATTGGCATTCACGAACTGTTCGTGCTGGATGAGTCGATGCGTCGTGCCATCATCGACGGCGCTGATGCGAACGTGCTGCACTCACTTGCCTCGAAGGGCGGCATGCTCAGCCTGTACGAGGATGGGCTGCGCAAGGTTGCTGCAGGCGTTACGACGCTCGACGAAGTAGCACGTGTAACGCAGGACCAGACCGATGCCTGATTTCGTTTGGAGAGCCGCTAACGCGACGGGCAACATTGAGCAAGGTTGTTTGTCTGCGTCCAATAGTGCTGCGGCGCTTAGGCAGTTGCGAGAACAAGGGCTTACACCATTGGCTCTAAATGATGTGGCCGACACGGGGGGCACCGCTGCTGTTGCGGGACAGGCTGGCGGCGTCTCTTCGCAGCCCAGGAGTCGTCAGGGGAAAGGGCCCGTCAATGCTGCGGATGTCATGGCCTTTACATCTGAGCTGGCCATCATGCTACGAGCTGGTTTGGCGCTGGACAACGCTTTGCGCGTGTTGATCGATATGAGCCACAAGCCCAGCGTGATGGGGCTGGTACAAGGTATTTTGGATGCTGTGAAGGGTGGAACACCCCTGAGCCGTGCTCTGACAGCTCACCGTGCTCTATTTGGAGACTTTTACATCAACATGGTGCGCTCGGGTGAGGTCAGCGGTCAGATGTCTTCTGTGCTTGACCGCCTTGTCGAGCATATGGAGCGTCAGCGTGCTCTCCGCGAAAATGTCATCTCCGCCACGATCTATCCCGCCATATTGTTGGGCGTGGCTGTGCTATCTCTCATCGTGATGCTCGGATTCGTGGTGCCACAGTTTGAGAAGCTTTTTTCCGACATGGGCGATGCCCTGCCGTTACCCACCCGTATCGTCATGATCATGGGCCAGGGCTTTCGGCACTACGGCTTGCTGATCGGAGTGGTGGCGGTTTTTGGTATGTTGTTTTTGTCGCGTTGGCTGAATTCTCCCGCGGGTCGGCAGTGGTGGCAGTCGCGTTTGCTCAGGCTTCCTCTCGTGGGGCGGCTGGCGTTAAAGTACCAGTTGACGTTGTTCTCGCGGTCGCTTGGGACCCTCCTGGGCAATGGCGTGCCCATGCTCACTGCATTGCATATCTCGACGGACACAGTCAGCAATGTTCCTTTGCAGCAGGCGTTGGTCAAGATGGCGCCCATTGTTAAGGAAGGGGGCCGGATGGTGCAGGCTGCCGCTGTTTCCGGGATCTTTGAACCTCTAGCCATCAATCTTATTCGGGTGGGAGAAGAAACTGGTCGCATAGGGCCCATGATGCTGGAGCTGTCAAATATATTGAACCGCGAGGTGGAAATTGGGATCAAGCGTCTGCTGACTTTGGTTGAGCCTGTGCTTATTCTGGTACTCGGGGTTCTGATCGCCGGCATCATCGTCTCTATCCTGCTTGGAATCCTCTCAATTAATGACCTCGCCGTATAATTTCTGTTTGCCCAAGGAAGCCATCCTCATGGTGAATGCCAGTACCCGCCGTCCTGTTCGCGGCTTTACGTTGATTGAATTGCTGGTTGTGCTAGCTATCCTTACATTGCTGGCGGGCTTGGTTGGGCCGCGTGTACTGGGCCAGTTCGGAGGGGCCAAGGCCAAAACTGCTGCCATACAAATTGCGGATATAGATAAGTCCCTTGAGTTGTTCAAGCTAGACGTGGGACGCTATCCGACCACTGAAGAGGGGTTGGACGCGCTCGTTAAGAAGCCTGGCAGTGCCAATGGTTGGAACGGCCCCTACCTCCGAGGCGGAGTCCCCTCTGACCCTTGGAGCCATCCGTACCGTTATGCGAGTTCTGGTGGAAAAATTGAGATTCTTTCGTTGGGCGCTGATGGCGCGCCAGGGGGGGATGGCGAAAACGCAGATGTGCGCAATGCTCAGTGAGATAGGCAGCTTTCAGCCTGCTGTATGCGTTGTATTCGAGGTTTCACGCTGGTAGAACTCTTGGTTGTGCTTGCCATATCGGCGTTGCTGGTAGGGCTGGCGCCGATGGCTTTTGATCGGTTGCGTGATTCGGCCAACTATCGCGATGCCTTGCGAGGCATCATGATGGACATGCGCGCGGCACGGCAACAGGCGCTTGTTTCCCGTGTCGAGACCTCTTTTGTCGTCGATCTTGAGCGCCGCAGCTACCGTGTTGACGGGCAGCAAGCGCGTCTCATACCCGAGCCTTTGGAGATTCGGGTCACCATGGCGGGTGAGGAGGCGAACGGCCGCGAAGGTGCTGGCATCCGCTTTTTCCCCGGTGGAGGGGCTACCGGTGGTAGCGTAGACATACTGCGCCCGTCTGGAGAGGGCGCTCGGTTGCGCGTTGACTGGTTATCTGGTCGAGTTGCGTTGGAAACATTGGCTCCATGACCCGTGCTCAGTGCTGCGGGCGGCAACGCGGCATGTCTCTGCTGGAGTTGTTGGTTGCCTTGTCAATTATGGCGATGGCAATAGGGGTGCTGTACCGTGCGCTTGGAGCCAGTGTCCAAAATGCCGGCATGCTACAAGAGCAGCAAAAAGCCTTGATGCTTGGCCAATCTTTGTTGGCGGCTAAAGACGCGATTCCAGAGACAGGTTGGAACGAGTCGGGTGAGTCCGCTGGTTTCGAATGGCAGGTGCGTACATCGCCTTTTGGTAGCGTCCAGCCAAATATCACGCTACTGCACTCAGTGGTGATTTATGTACGATGGAGCGATGGTGGGCGAATTCGCTCCATCGAACTGCAGACCTTGCGGCCCCAGCGCAACCCCGTTGTCGCTGTGGAGGGGGCGCGATGAAGCCTTTGCTTCTAAATCAGCTCCGTGTTTCTCGTGGCTTTACGCTGCTGGAGTTGTTGGTCAGTATGGCATTGCTGTCCCTTGTGATGGCTGGCATGCTTTCCGTCATTCATTCCATGGCTCAGGCACAGGATCGTGTGGAGCAGCGTCTAAATGCTACCGACGAATTGCGCGTGACGACCGCATTTGTTGAAAAAGCGCTTGGTCGCATTTCCACTCGTCGTGCACCGCGGGCTTTGGTGCCAGATGCCTCCCCTTATCAGTTTGTTGCAAGGCCACAGGAGCTTATTTGGGTCGGGGTCATGCCAGCTCGATTTGGCGCAGGGGGGCGTAGCTATTTTCGGCTTGCGCTAGAGGGGGGGGCAAATGGTCCTGCCTTGGTGCTTCGCTTTGCACCATGGAACGGTGTTGGAGGGGAGCCCGATTGGGGCTCGGCAGAGTCGTTTGAGGTGGCTCATGCCGTCACTTCATTTGCCATGGCTTATGAAGATGCGTGGCAGTCTGCACCGCAATGGGTCGGCACATGGCATCGCCAGGACAGCGTGCCCGCGCGTGTGCGTATCGAGTTGAATACGCAGTCGGGTGAGTGGCCGGTATGGATCGTACCTCTGCGCCAGTTGCCAGCTAGTCAGATCGGAGCGACTCGCTTCACTCTCGGGGGGCGTGATTGATGACAAAAGCCGAATGGCGGAGGGGTGCGGTCCAGGAGGGTATTGCTCTGGTGGCCGTGCTCTGGATCGTGGCGGCTCTCAGCGTTGCAGTGACGGGCATTGTGTACGCTATTCGAGCCGAGACACGGACCATGTCAGCAGCACGTGGCTTGATCGAAGCGCAGGTGTCGGGTGAGGCTGCGATTATGCTTGCCTTGCAGGAATTGACCTCTCCGCAGGCCGGGCCGCGCCAGCCGTGGCGTACCCTTCAAGTGTCTTATGGCGGGAGGGTGATTCCCGTTGAGTTCAATGCTTTGAACGGTTTTGTAGATATCAACCGGGCCGCGCCTGAACTGTTGACCGTGCTTCTTGCGACAGCCGGAGGGCAGGACGTTCAAGCTGCCGCGAAGTTGGCGCAATCCATTGTGATAGAGCGTCAAAAACCCGATGCCTTGGGGCGTGCTCAGGGGTTCGAAGACGCGTCGGAGCTGATGCGCGTGCCAGGGGTTGATTACAACCTCTATGCTAGACTTCGCGCCCTTGTGACTGCTGATGTGCAGGGCTCAGGCAAGGTGAATCCCCGGGCTGCACCGCTGGAGGTGCTGACAATGCTCGCGGAAGGGAATGTGGCGCGCGCCCAGTCCATGGTCAGTGCCCGCCGCCAGAGTGGTGGCGCAGGCATAGACGTCACGGCTTTGCGTGCCGAATTTATCGACTCCGGAATCGGTTCCCGCTACCGCGTTCAGGCGTTGGTTCCAATGGCTGATGGTTCTCAAGGCGTAGTTCAGCTCCATGTAGATGTCAGCCCGGATATGCGGGCGGGACTGCCATGGCGCATATTTAACGCTGAAACTTGGATGCTCGCATCATCTCCTAAGGGCATATAGGCCTTATGTCCACTCAGACTTCCCCTTTTGAGCTTTTTGGCTTTGACTTACGTGATCTTGGGCGTCAATTCCTTGCTTCGTGGCGAGCAGTGGCGAAAACACCCCTATTCGCTTGGTTGACACCTGTTTTGCCTGTAAGTGTATTGCGCGCAGATGGCAGCTTGGTGTTGTGGAAGGGGCGGTTGCTTGGGGCTGCCAAGGGTATCGAGACTGCAGAGTTTGGGGCTGTTGAAATTCCAGAAGAACTTGTGCTCCGCAAACTGCAGCAGATGCCGGGTTTGCCGGGCCCTGCCATAGCCCAAGCCGTGGAGCTTGAAGTGCGTGCGACCAGTCCTTTTGCGATGGATGACACGGTGTGGGGGACGCACGCGCTCTTGGACAAAGCGTCGGGCAAAAACCTCGTCGAAGTCATCCTTGCCTCTCGGCGGCAAATTGCTCGATACCTCGACGAGCGGCAGAGTGATATCGGGTTGCGATCTGGCAGAAAGGCTGAAGCCTGGGTTTTTGCAACTGATGGTAACCCCATCATTGTCCGTGGCTGGGGCGAGCAAAGCCGAGAGCAGGAGGTCGTTCGGCAACGTCGTGTTGCCTTTGCGTTTGTATTCTTTGCTATGGTGATTGCAGGGATGATGGCCATTACGCCCTCATTGCAACTGCGAGCCCGATCGCTTGATGCGATTGCAGCTTTTGAAAGCATGCAGCACGAGACCAAGCAGGCCGCAGCTCAACGTGAAGCCTTTACGCATTCTGTCGAGCAGCTGGAGGTAGTGCGCGGCGTGCTGGCGGAGCGCATCGACTTGCTGCAACTCATGACGGTACTGACGAAAGTGCTGCCTGACGATACTTATCTCCAAAACATGCAAACCCAAGGTTTGAAAGTCAGCATTCAGGGGCTTACAGGAAATGCTGCTACTCTGATGCAAACACTTGGCTCGGTGCCAGGCTTCCGCGAGGTGCGCGCTCCCACGGCCGCCACGCGCGCGCTGGCGCCGAATGCGGAAAATTTCCGTATTGAAATACAGCTGGACCCCGCAGTGTTCTCTGTGGCCGTCAACCCAGCCAGCGTTGCCCCCCCTGCTCAGCCGACGCTTGGTGCGTCGCCTGCCACCTCTCCCTCGGTTTCGTCTGTATCGAATGATTCGGTGGGGGCGTCGACCACGACTCCAGCCAGTGCTGAGACGCCTCGCAAGAGCCGTTTCACCCGGTGACGAATGTCCGCTTACTTTGGCAAATTCATGCAGCAGTACTTGCGTTCACAAATTGTTATCCCCTTGGTGACCGTGGCGTGTCTCCTGGCCGTTGCCTTGGCTGCGGGTACCTACGTTTACCAAAAGCACCAATGGGTGCAAACCCGACTGACCGATTTTATTGGGCCTCGATACGCGCGACTGGCCGGTCTGAAGGCAGGGGGCGATGCACTATCGGCTGCTGCAGCGCGCGCGCGCGAACTAGAGGCGCTTTATGTTCACGACGGTAGCCAGGATGCCAATCAGACCGGCAATGAGGTGCAGCAGCGAGTACGCAGTCTGCTCACTGCCGCCGGCATGAGCATTTCTAGCAGTCAAGTGCTTCCGGCTAAAACTGAGGAGCAAATGGAGCGAATTCCTCTTTCAGTGCGCGCTGAAGGTGACATCGCGGCTTTGCAAGGCGCGCTGATAGGACTGGCGGAGCAGCGTCCAGCGGTGATCATTGACCAAATCAGTATTCAGAGCCAGGACACGCCGGATCGTGGGGTTCAGCGCTTGTCGGTGCAGTTCGGATTTCTCATCCTGCGACGGTTGCATTCATGAAGAATCCGGTGATCGGCATGCTCATCGCTGCCAATGTTTTGTTGGCGTTGGCTTTGACTGCAATGTGGGTAGACCCTCAGGGGCAAGTGCGTCATACCCACTGGGTACGCCCGGACCCCATACAGTCAGACTATATGCAAATGCTTCCGGGTTTGCCCAGCCGTGAGCCAGTACGCACCGATGTATTCTTGGCACTGCTTGAGCGCCCCATATTTTCCAGCACTCGTCGTCCACCGCCGCCACCGCCGCCGCCCGTTCCGGCTCCTCCTCCGGACCTTCTGGCAAACGCGCAGATAGTTGGCGTTTTTTTCGGTGGAAGCGACTTTGGCGGCGCGATCGTACGCATTGATGGAAAAGGGCGTAGGGTCCGCTTGGGTGAGTCCATAAACGGCTGGCAGCTGACCTCTGTGAAAGAGCGAAGCGCGGTATTCACCAACGGAGGTCAGACGCGGGAATTGCTGTTGGTTCGTTCCAGGGCAAGTGCCGCTGGAGCTGACGTGCCGCCATTCGGCGGTAGCCGCGCGCTCGCCAATATTGATCCTCAGGCGCAAGTGCCTGAAGCTACGCCCGTCGCAACGCCGACGGAGCAACCCGCAGCAGAGCCTGCCTCGGTATCTGCGCCCGCATCCGCCGCCGTTCGGCGTCGTCCCCGTTTTGGCCCCTGACCCGGACCCACATGAGTTTATGACCCTCAGCAAGCACATTCTTCCTTTGGCGCTGGCCGCCGCGTGCCAAGCGTCGCAGGCACAGAGCGTTACTTCCCCAGAGCAGCCTCCGCGTGATGCACAGCCATCAGTTGAAGCTGAAACGCTAGGCTCAAATGGCGAGCCACGCATCATGCGCGGCAATGATCGAGTCATTGCTCCCGTCAAGGCTGCATCTCCCCTGGGAGGTGCGCCTATTAGTTTCAATTTTGAAGATGCACCTATCGCTGAGGTTGTTCGCACCATCCTTGGCGATTTGCTTAAAGTTGACTATGTGATTTACCCGCCCATCAGCGGAACGGTTACTCTAGCCACGCGTACTCCCGTGGCACCCGACAAGGCTGTTTTTCTGCTGGAGAGCGCTCTGGCCGTCAATGGACTTGCGCTGGTCGGAGATACTCGAGGTAGCTATCACGTAGGCAGAGCAGAGGCTCTTAGAAACATCAGCTCTGGTATCCGACAGGCAGGCCCGGTGGCCATGCCCCCTGGTTCGGGTCCCATCATCGTTCCTCTGCAATACATCGGTGCAGCGGAGATGGCCACCATTCTGCGGCCCATGATGCCGCCGGACAGCCTAGTGCGTGTTGATAGCCTGCGCAATTTGCTGGTTCTGGCTGGAACCCGTTCACAAGCCGAAGGTTGGTTGGATATCGTCAATACCTTCGACGTGGATTTGCTCAAAGGTATGTCTGTCGGCGTGTTTCCTCTCAAGTACGCCTCCGTGAGCGAAGTCGAGGCTGCATTGCGACTCATCGGCAGTGCTGGGACGTCCGCACCTGGCAGTGCGGCAGCGCGGCCGGGTACGCCCACCGCCTCCACTGCCACAACCCGATCTACACCTGGCACAGCTGCATCGGCTACCAACTCCCCAGCAGTCGGGCTTGGAGACAACAATCCCTTGTTTGGTGCTTTGCGCGTGCTGCCCATTGAGCGCATCAATAGCATCTTGGTTGTTACGCCCAAGGCCGCATATCTTGACGAAGCGCGCCGCTGGATTGAACGCTTCGACCGACCTAGCGACGGTGGTGCCGAACCTCAGCTCTACATTTACCGGGTGCAAAACGGTAATGCGCGTCACTTGGCAGGTGTTTTGCAGGGCATTTTTGGTGGTGGGGCGGTAGGTGGGTCATCTGCTAACAGTGGGGTCGCGCCTGGACTGACTCCCGTGACGGGCGCAACCTCCGGCTACTCATTTGCTGGGGGGGGGATGACTGGCAACAATGCCTTCCAGAACAATGCAGGTGCCCGCAGTTCGGGGTTGCTGGGGGGCAGCGCATTTGGCAATGGACTGGGGTCGGGGGCGAACTCCTCGGCCTTTGGGGCCAGGGCTCAGCAAGGTACTGTTGGAGCGGGCCAGCAGGTTCAACCGATTACTGCGGCTATCGGCAACATCCGCGTTATGTCCGACGACCTCAATAACAGCATTCTGATCTGGGGTACACGTGGTGAGTTTGAAAAAATAGAAACAACCCTGAAGCGGTTGGATACCCCGCCTACGCAGGTACTCATCGAGGCCTCCATCATTGAAGTCACCCTGAACGACAATCTCAACTATGGTTTGCAATGGGCTTTCGATGGCGGTGTTGGCAACAACTACCAAGGGGCCGGGCAAATCAGCTCAGGATCGGGTGCTGTCACGTCGGGGACCGGCAGCCTTGGTACCGCCATGGCGCAAGGCTTTACCTATTCGTTGGTCAACTCTGCGGGAAAAATCCGCATGGCGCTCAATGCCTTGTCCAGGAAGACCACCATCAAGATGATTTCCAACCCATCGCTAATGGTGTTGGACAATCACTTGGCCATGATGACTGTGGGCAACCAGGTGCCTGTGCTCTCCAGCACAACCGATTGGCTCAACAGCTCAAATGCTACGACCAGTACCGTGCAGTACCGTGACACTGGCGTCAGCCTGGCGGTCACCCCTTCGGTAAATTCCGGCAATCTTGTGTCCATGCAGATTGATCAGACCGTGACGGACGTGTCCGATACAACTAGCACGAGTGCCAATAATCAACCCACTTTCATGCAACGTCAGATCAGCAGCAAAGTTGCCGTCCGCTCTGGAGAGGCGATAGTGCTGGGCGGACTGATCAAAGACAACGAAACTCGAGGCAAAAATGGAGTGCCCTTGCTCCAGGACCTGCCGTTGGTGGGCAATCTGTTTGGCACCAATTCGCGTGCAGGCGCACGCACGGAACTATTGGTAGTCATCACGCCCAAAGTCGTACGCAGCGACATCGACGTGCGAGAGGTCAGCGAAGATCTGCGTGATCGCATGAAAGGGCTGCTGTCCATTGAGAGTGTTCCCCCGAGGGCAGACGGTATCCCGACCCCTCAGGCGCCTGCCACTCCTGCAGCAGCCCCGTCTCCCCGGTAACTTGTTCTTCTATTTATCAAAGCCATGAAAAGTCATTTCATCAAATCCCTTGCATCTGTTGGAGCACTGACTGCAGTGGCAGTCCTTGCGGGCTGCGCCGCTATCACCCCGGCTACGCCAGAAGCCACGGTTCAAAAGCGTGCGCAAGAGCGTGTCAATCTGATGCAAGCGCGCGAGTTCACCAAAGCTTACGCCTACCTCACACCGTCCTACAGGGCGCTCAATGATGCAGACTCTTACAGCAAAAGCTTTGGCAGCGGTGCATCTTGGGTTGAGCCCAAGGTTGACCAAGTGAAATGCCCTGATAGCGACCGCTGCTTGGTATCGGTCACTGTGGGGGTTCAAGTGGTGGCACCCGGTTTTGGTACCAAACCTCTGCCATCCACCATGTGGGAAACGTGGGTGCTGGAAAATGGCCAGTGGTGGTTTCACAAGTACAACTGAACTGAATCAGGCATGAATGCTATATATTTTATAGCATTCAATGCAGGCCTAGCAGGCGGAAACGGCATATTTGCGTGTGATGGACTTCTTCTTAAACCTTTGGGGCCATCTGCGCGCAGTGCTTGCGGGCCTTGTTCCTTGGTGGCCAGTGTTGGTTGGGGCTATCGCGGTGGAGGTCTTGAGGCCTGGCAAAAGGCTGCATTGGCCTACCGTTATCGCTAATAGCGTCTATATCCCGCTCGGTTTGGCCCTTGGTGGCACCGTGCTTAGTTACGTACTGCCAACCCTTGATGCGCAGGTGCCACCCGACATCCTGAGATTGCGGCAATGGGCTGATACGTCGGTCAAGCAAGTCGCTCTGTGGCTGCTTTACCTCGCTTGTTTCGATTTTCTGTATTACTGGTTGCACAGAGCGCAGCACCAGGTTCCATGGCTTTGGCGTTACCACATGGTCCACCACTCAGACGTCAACGTCTCTGCAAGCAGTGTGGGGCGCCATCATTGGCTTGAAGAAGGCTTTCGCTACTTTATAGTGACTGTGCCATTGATTATCTTGATGGGTGGCGCACATGGCGCACCTGTGTGGGTTCTCGGCTTCATTGTGCTCAATGGGATATTCATGCACTGGAATGTCTCTTTCCGATTTGGAATGCTGGAGCGCTTGGTGATTACGCCCGCGTACCATCGGTTGCACCACTCCATTGAAGAGCGGCACTATGACACCAACTTTGGAGTCTTCACCCAGTTGTGGGACCACGTATTCAGTACGCGCCAGATTCCAGCACGAGATGACTATCCCGAAACAGGTATCGTAGGCCTTAGCAGCACGCGCAGTTGGGCCCTGTTGGCTCCCTGGCCGATACTGCTGATCAGAAGAAATGCAGGGCCGCCGAGCGAGCCCAAAAGCTTCTAGTGAGCGGGGTTGGAAATTCGTTTCATAGAGATGCCGAGAACCCCAATCATGCTGCGTTGCAAATCCTCGCAATAGCCATGGCGCGCGCGGCGTTTCGGCTTTGAGTCAAGCAGATTTTCATTTTCTTCGCGTAATCCCAGATTCAGGATGCCCGCTGTTTTCGCATCGGCAATCTTGATAACACTTTCGATTGGACTCGCTCGGGTGACCAGGCATTTGCAACCCCCTATCCCCGTAGACCGCGATCGTCTCTTCGATGTGATGGCTTTGGTCATCATGGTGTTGTTAGCGGGCATTCTGTTGTTCTTTTACGATGTCACGCTTCATGGAGCAGACCAGATCCGCGACATGGAAGTTGCCCGTAATTTGGTGCGCAGCCATATCTGGCCTGTAGACAGTCCGCCGATGTTTGGTGAGCAAGTCCGTTTGCCACCGGCCTTCTACTACCTGCTCGCCCTGCCGCTGTGGATCCATGACAGCGAAGGTGCTGTATTTATTTTCTTCGCGCTACTTTTTATTCTCTCCGCTGGCTTCCTTTGGCGAGAGATGTCCCGAAGTTTTGGCCCCCGCTACGGATTGGCGTACGTTGTTTTTGCGTTCCCAGTTTTTGCCTCGGTCCATGCCCATAGCGCTTGGAACCCTGCCTTGGCGATGACATTGAGCAATGTGTGGCTTGCATTGTTCGTACGGGCTATCGAGTCACGCAACACGGCATGGTTGGCCCTTCCTTGTGTGGTGTTCGTCCTCCTGCAAGTGCATCCCTCTGCCGCCCCTCTTTTGTTGGGGCTGGGGATGTACGTGGCCGTGCACCGCAAGGTGCTAACTGACAAAGTGACCTTGCTCACCGTGGCGGGCATCATCGGCCTCACAGCATTGTGGGCTGTCCACTCTGATGCCGTTGCTCAATGGGTCTCTCTCCAGCCCCAGGGGGCAGCCGTTGAGCGTACAAGCTTCGGAGAAGTGCTCACCCGCCTGTCGGATACTGGCAAGTGGAGAGACGCATTGCTGATGCCCTACGGCATCGTCAGAGGCATACAGCCGGCCATACCCGGTCTGGCCCAGCTGACGGGCGTTCATCTTCTCGCAATGCTGGTGGGCGGTATTCTGGGGTGCGGCACAGCAATTGCCAGCCTCACATTTCGCTGGGTTCTGCTGTCCGCCATCCTCTGGTTTGTCGCCGCCATGGCAGTGTTGGCACAGGGCTCCTTTTGGCATTTGTACGTCATATATCCGTGGCTGGCCGTACTGGCGGCCATGGGCTGGGGGCGCTGGAGTGAGCGCGCAAAACTGTCGCCGCGCATGTCTCTGGGTGTGGGCGCGGGCGTGGCGGTGCTTGCAGTAGCGGGGCACCTAGTGCTTTACGTGCAATTTGCCAACAAAGGGAATTACGATCTGAGCCTGTCTCGTGCATTCTTCCCCCGAGCGTGGGCGCTCGCGGAATACAAGGTACCCGCCTACACCTACAGATACCTCCGCGAAGTCCGTGATGCCCTTGTTTCCCACGGCATCTGCAGCAGGCAAGTGGCAGGGATGCGCACCATGGTGTTGCAAGACATGAATCTTCGGGCGTTCGAAGTCGCTTGTGAGGAGAGCAGTGCGAAGGCTGCCCCAGGTTACTTTTTTGCACACGATGATGACCGTGCAGATTTTGAATTCACTGCGAGCCTGCAACCGCTGCAAAGGGTGGGTGGCAGTGCAATCTACGCGGTGGATCCAGTGCGCATCGGCCTTGGTGGTCAAGCCGTGATCGCGATGCGAACCGACCATCGAGTCAACTACATGACCTACGCGCCTGCGCGCCTTGAAGAGGGGCTGGTAATTGACGTTCCTCCTCACGACAACGCCGTGCTGCTGCGTGTTGCACTGCGCTGTCTGAAAGAGCACCCAGTGATGCAGGCCGTTGATTGGCGTCTGCAACTCGCGGGCGGTGAGGCCTCGCACCCGGCGGTGAAATCCCGCCAGCACAAATACTTGGGGTCGATCTTCTACGACCTGGAGTGGCGACTGCAGCCGGGGCCGTCAGGTGCTGTGTTGTCTTCGGTTGCCGGCCCGCTCGAATGCGACCTATCGGCTATTGCACGCCGAGCAGAGGGGTGAGACTGCTGCGCACTGGCTGCTCTAGAAAAACGGCTCACTGCCCGTTAAAGAAACGCGGTGCCTCGCCCCAGAAATGCCAGAACGCGTTGTTGTGCGCTAGCGAGTCATCCAGATGCTGAAAGACCATTTGTGCCAGCTCCTGTGCATCGCTTCCTGGTGCAGGCAATGCCAGTTGGACGATTTTCAGCAACCGTCTGCCCGTTTGTGTGTCGAACCCAGTCACATACACGGTCACAGGTACTTGCATGTCCACTGCCAGCCGCAGCAGACCCTTGGGCACGCGCACCGGCATGCCACGCAGGGTTACCAACGCACTGGCGTCCACCTGATCGGCCGGCACATCCACCGCAGCGAACACCTGCTCATGGCGCCTGAGTGCCTGCACCACGGGGCGCAGGCTACCCGACACCACCAGCGGTGCACGGCCCAGTGCCTGGCCAACGCTGCGGGTGCGTGCCACGGCATAGCGCCGCAGCACAGACCGCCCCGCGAACGGGGTTCCTTCCATCGCGGCCACCAAGGCATGGGCCTGTAAACCCTGGGCGCCGACATGTCGTAAAGCCCACATGCCAGCCCCCCAGTGGAACGTGACACACACGCCCGCCCGGGCGGGGTCGGGCCATTGCCCCTGCACGTCCATGTGACGCTGCATGAAGGTGTTGGAGCGGGTTACCGCCAGGTAATGGTCGGCATGATCCACCAGTGTGACCAGGCGGCGTGTTGCTAGCCAGCGTGCTTCGTCACCCGGTGACACCTGCCCTAGCCTTTGGGCTTGGGCCAGAGCCTGCAGGCAAGCGCCCCGGTAAAGCCACTGAACGCGCGCCAGATGCTTGAAAAGCCAGAAACACCAGCGCCAGGGAAGGATGGCCGCCAACCCGGGGACTAGCACGAGTTCGATCAAATCGCGCAGTTCGGTGCGCAGCCGTTGATGCAAGGTCGAGCGCATCAGCGTCAGCTCCACACGTGCGGCAGGTGCAGCAGACCAGGCGTTGACTGCGTAAACACATGTTGAAACCTGGCGCAATCCTTCCACTCGTCATAGACCACCAGCCCCATGGCATCAAAGAGGTATGCGCTCACGCTGTACTGGCCCGTGTGCAACGGCAGGTCGGTGAAAGTAACAGTGGCTACCCAGGCGCCACTCTCGTCCTGTATCGCGCTGGCGCCGTCCACATGCGTGCCTGCCGTGGTGATACCAACACCGCCGCCCGCCTGTTCCAACATGACACCAATGTTGGGGCGCTCGCCTACCGGTGCATGTGCCCGCACCGTGATACGCAGGTGAGGAGAAGCCAGTCGGCCGCACGAGGCATCCGGCTGCACCACCACATCTGGCAGGTCCACCGACTCGATGTGCGCATGGGCTGGCTGCGCTTTGCTCTGAGGGGGCGTCAACACGGCTGCAGCCGCGTCAATGGCATCTGCAGGGCTCTGTGGCACCTCGGTCGGCGTCTGTTGCCGGGCTCGCACATGCGCTTCGTAAGAGGCAATCACCTCCGGCGCAGGTCCCAGCGCGCGAGGTTGGCCTTCGTGCAGCCACAGTGCGGTGTCGCACAGGCGTTGTACGTGGTAGAGGCTGTGCGAGCAAAAGAGAATGGTGCAACCGTTGTTGCGGAAGGCTTCAATGCGCTCGACGCATTTCTTTTGGAAGTGCTGGTCGCCTACGGCCAGGGCTTCATCGATGATGAGCAAACTGGGCTCGATGGCAGTCACCAAAGCAAAAGCGAGGCGCACCACCATGCCAGACGAATAAGTCTTGATCGGGCGATCGATGGCTTCCTGCAGCTCGGAAAAGGCAATGATCTCCGACTCCAGCCGATGCATTTGCTGCGTCGTGATGCCAATCAAGCTACCGCCGAAGTACAGGTTCTCGCGCCCTGTGAAATCAGGGTGAAAGCCTGCGCCCAACTCCAAAATCGCCGTGACCCGGCCCTTGCGCTGGATGTAGCCTTCAGATGGCTGCATTGTTCCGGCCAACAGCTTGAGCAAGGAGCTTTTTCCCGCGCCGTTGTCACCGATCAGCCCCAGGCATTCCCCCCGCTTGAGTTCCAGCGAAACACCACGCAAAGCCCAATGGCTTGTGAAATTGCGGCGGTTGCTGAGCAAGGCCCACAGCCGTTGCTGAGGGGATTGGAATACCCGGTATTCCTTGCCCAAATCGTTGACTTTCAGCGTCGTCGAGCGGGCGGCAGCGAAATCATTGTGCGAAGCCGAAGGCAGCAGCATCTACAGCCAATCCGTTAATTGATCCAGGCTGCGGCGCAGCAGCAAATTCAGCAGCAATGCCCCCAGCGCCAACCAGGCAGCGATGCCAACCCAAACGGACAATGCGGGCCATGTGCCCTGAAGCAAGATCGACTGATAGCCACTCACCCAGGCTGTCATGGGGTTGAGCCACAGCACCCACGCCCAGCCCTCGGGGAACTGGCTGGCAGGAAACAACACGGGGGACAAGAAAACCCCCAGAGAAAGCGCAAATCCCACGAACTGCATGGTGTCGCGCAGTGCAGCCGCCAAGATGGCCAGCGTGGCACCCCACAACACACACAACAAAACCTGTAACAGCATTAGCACAGGGAAGGCTAGCGCAGCAGGTGCAAAGTTGTGGAGGGGGGCATAGGCCAATAGCAACAGCAGCAATAAAGGGCCGAAGACCATGCTGCTGGCGGCTATGGCCCTGGCCGGGAACAGCATCGGTGGTAACGCATTTTTTTGCAGCACGGGGCCGGATTCCAGCAGGCTGGCCATGCCGCGTGAAAGTGCATCGGCAAACGCCATCCACGGCAACATACCAGCAATGAGGTAAGTGCCAGCGGCATGGGTAGCGGCGCCAGCCCCCATGCGAATGGCAAACACAACGTCAAACACCAGGTAGTAGGCCGCCACCGTGAGCAGCGGCTGCGCGTAGGCCCAGACCGCGCCCAGCGCGGTGCCTGCATAGCGGGCCGCTATTTCGCGCTGCGTCAACACCCAGCACAAAGCGCGCGCACGCCACAGTGCGGCTGCTTGCTGGATCAGAATAGGCATGCGGAAGGGGGCAAACAAAACCCTGGCTGGCTTTGAGGGGGCTGGTGCGCTGCAGCCAGCCCGCATAAGCAATTCACTTGGTGGTTGTGGGGGGCGCAGTGGGGGCGGCAACCTTGGACTGCGCGGCTTCGGCCTGCTTTTCGCGGGCAACGAAGGCGTCTAGCGCAGTGGGGTTGCCTTGTGCCAGACTCCGCAGACGATCCAGTTCCGCCTCGCGTGTCTTATTGCGTTGTTTGGTGGCGATAGAGGCCACGAGTTCGTCACGCACTTCCTCATACGACTTGGCCACGGCGGGGCGACGGCCATCCAGGCGAATGATGTGGTAGCCGAACTGGGTTTTGACCACCGGGCTCAGATCACCCGGCTGCTGCAGGTGCTTGAGGGCCTCGTCGAACTCCGGCACCATGCGGCCGGCCGGAAACCAATCCAGGCTCCCTCCGCGCAGGGCGCTGCCCGGGTCGCCCGAATGTTTGCGGGCCAGTTCTTCAAACCGCGCGCCTGCTTTGAGTTCGGCCAAAAGTTCTTGTGCCTTGGTCTTGGCAGCGTCGTCGCTGCCCTTGACGAGGATATGGCTGGCCAGGGTTTGCGCGGGGCTGTTAAAGCGGTCCTTATCACCTCGGTATTCGGTACGGGCTTGGGCCTCCAGCAACTCGGCTCGGCTGACAGCGGCTTCCTCAAGATTGAGGAGTCGGGCGTTGGCCAGGATGGTTTCGCGGTTCTGCTGTATTTGGCGCTTTACTTCGGGCTGGTCGGCCACTTTTTGGCGCTCTGCCTCGGCAGCCAGGGCCTTGCGGAGGTAGACGGTATCCAACCACTGCTTCATTTGCTCTGGGTCGGCCAACAATTGTGCGCGGAGGTTGGGCAACAGGGCGCGCAGATCGGCTTGTACCTGCTCTTGTGTGATGACAATACCGGCCCCTTGGAGCAAAACGGGATTGGCTTCAGTGGCATGACCAACAGCGGCCGCACTCAGGGTGCTGGCACACAACAAAGCAGAACGCAGGATTTGGGCAGTGGAAAACTTCATCATCGTGAAAACAAAGAACAAGAGTAAAGCTGTAGCACTGAAAGAAAAAAGGCGGGGAAAGTTCCCCGCCTTTTTATGCAAAGCTAACTAACCCGAAGATTAGCGAACCGTGCGGTGTGCCCAGGCGCCGCCCAGGTTGGCACCGGTAACCTTGGATGCCGAGTAGCCGATGATTGGCAGACCGGCAGCAACAGCACCAGGGGTGTTCACACGCATCCAGCCTTCAGCCATGCCGGTGCCCGTGCTCAGGTTGGAGCGCGTCAGCACGCCACCCACCACGGAATCGCCGGTGTTGTTGAAGGACAGCACGCTCACTTCGCCGCACAGCGTCAGGGCCGATGCTGGCGAGATCACGAACGTGGTCTTGGTCAGCTCTTCACGGTTGTAGCCGCGCAGGCTGCCTGGCACCACGCATGCCACCGTAGCGGCTGGCGTACCAGCGATGTCGTTGGCAGTGTTGAGCTTCGTGTTGACAGGAGCGTAGTGGTCCGTGCCCAAGGTCAGGCTGGTAGTACCTGCAGCGAGGTCGCGGAACACCAGACGGCTGGCAGCAGCAGCTGCGTAGTTCACAGCAACGTGGTAGCGGCGGGTAGGTTGCGACAGAATCCAGTCGGTCGAGAAGCCGTTGCCGGTGATGAACTCGTTAGACACCGCAGCCGTAGCCAGGGCAGCCGTCAGGTTCGTGGCCTGTGCGGATGCAGTCACAGCACCAGTGTAAGGCGTGGACAGATCTGGGTAGTCGTACTTAGCCGACAGAACAGCGCCGCCCAGCAGCAGGGGATCTGCCGACAGGGTTGTAGCGACGGTTGCGTTGGCACCGTTGGCTTGTGCAGCGCTGGTTTGTGGGAACCAGACGATGTTGCCGACGCCATTGGCGCCAGCGGCGTTCTCAGCGCGCACAGCGGTAGCGGTGCCAGAGAACGAAGCAAAACCTGCCACGTTCACAACGGTCCAGTTAGCGAACAGGCCGCCAGTGGGGTAGTTGTAACCACGGGTGAACCACGTGTTGGCATTGGCTGCTGCAGTCGTGTCCAGATCGTTCTCTTGCAGGTCCAGCACAGCGGTTGCGCAGGTAGGCGTGCCAGAGGTCGCGCCGGAGGTGGCGTGCTTGACTGCTGCGAACAGTGGGTTGGCAGTTGCGCCCAGTGCGCCGGTTGCAGTTGCCAGCGTTGGAGGCACGTCGGCCGTGTTCAGGATTTCGATGTAGCCTTCGCGCGTTTGAGCCTTGTCAGCGTCGCGCACGCGGTCGGTCTTGAACTTGCCGCCCAGGTCCTTGATGTCTTGCTTGTAGGGCAGCGTGCACGACGTGTCGCTGGTCACCAGACGGGAAATGCCAGAGCCGTCTTCGGCCGCAGCCACTTCAGCCGTCCACACGTCGCCAGGCGACAGGTAGATGGTGATGTCAAACACGTCGTCAGAGTTCTGAGCGCCGCGGTAGCGCAGCTTCACAGCCTTGCCGTTCACGTTGTCGGTGTTGACCAGGTTCAACAGTGTCTTGTTGGTGCCTTGCGTAGTGAAGTAAGGCACGGTCAGGATGTGACCCACGCCAGTAACGGTGGGGTTCAGCGCCGTGGCGAGCGGATAGACGCCGCCAGCGGGATTAGCAACAGCATCGCCAGCGCCAGCAGCGGTAGGGATGACCACACCTGCGGATGCAGCGCCACCAATCAGGGCAGCAATGCTCAGGGCGAGAACGTTCTTTCTCATGTATGAACTCCAGTTAAAAGTTGAAAGCGCAACTACCAAGATTGATTACGCTAGTTGATGGTAGCACAGCCCTTTGGGGCTACAGCGCCCGTACTCCCTTGTAAAAAAAACCTTGTTTGAAAAAAACAACGCTTTCTTTCATGCCTGCGCCAAGCCAACCTTCGTCGGGTGTCTTGGCCCAAGCATTTGGGCGGGTCGCGGGCAGTTTATTCTTTTGGCGCCGCAGGGCAAGGCCTTATGCGCAAGTTGTATCGATTGATGGCAGGAGTGTGGCATTTCGCACACGAGGCAGCTGCGTTGTGGTGCGCTTTGCCCAACTTGCGCGGTGCCCCCGGGTGGGGGCTATTGAGCCCGTTCGCGTTTGACTGCCGAATGGCTTTGGGGTGGAAGTGCCCCTGCTTCGGCTGGTGCCGCCCCAACCATGGATTGTTCGGGATAACGGGCGTTGTTACCGGATGGTGGGGCTTGGGGTGTGCACACGCCGCTGGATCGCTGCGGAGGCGGGCAAGGGGTTGCGCGGTAGCCAGCAGGTGTGCCTGATTTCGTAGGCGGGGTGGAAGTAAGGGTCACCGACGTCCAGCCAAGCCTGCCAGCGCGACAGGAATTTTGCCGAGTCTTCGGGGTGGGGGTCGTAGCCTTCTGCCTTGCCACGGGTGAGCGATTCGTGGTGCAGCAAGGTGGCCTGTGGGCAATAGAGTATGCGCCAGCCGCTTTCCAGGGTGCGCAAACACAGGTCCACGTCCCCAAAGCCTACGGCCAGGGTTTCATCGTAGCCGCCAATCGCGTCAAAGGCTTCGCGCCGCATGAGCAGGCAGGCGGCTGTAACGGCGGCCACCTCGTGGGTGGTGATGAGGCGGCCCTGGTGGGCGATGTCCACGCGGTCGGGGGGCAGGCGCAGGAACTTGCCGTAGTGCTCGGCAATGCCGAACGCGCCTACGCACACCCCTGCGTGCTGGATGGTGGTGCGGTCGGGGTAGAGCAGCTGTGCGCCCACCATGCCCACGCCGGACTGTTGCGCCAGGGCCAGCATGCGTTCCAGCCAGCCGGGTTCGATGGCTTCGATGTCGTTGTTACAGAATAGGTAGTGGGTATAGCTATTTTGCAGCTGGCGCACAGCCCAGTTGTTAATGGCAGAGAAGTTGAAAGGGCCGGCATAGCGCAGCACGGCGGCCTGCGGCGCCAGCGTGGCGAAGTAAGCAACTGAAGCTGGGTCGTCGGATTCGTGGTCAATCAGCACGATGTCGTAGGCCACCGACTGGCTAATGGTGGCGTGCAGGCTTTCCAGGCATTGGCGCACCAGCTCGCCATGGTTCTTGGTGGGGATGATGATGGCCACCCGGTGGTTGGGCTGCAGGGGGTAGCGCGGCGAGAAGAAGTTGAATGACATGCCGGGCTCTATCGTGCCCGCCTGCCCGGTGCGGTCCAGGTGGCGTTGAAGCACCCCGGCAGAGATGTTCATGACCTCGGCGGCCTTGCTGTGGCCTGCAGACGCGGTGTGTGTGCGCCATTGGTACAGGATTTCCGGAATGTGAACAATGGTGCGCGCGCGCTCGGATGCCCTCAGGATGAGGTCGTAGTCCTGCGAGATGGAGAGCGATTCGTCCAGCCCCCCCAGTTCACGCAAGAGTTGTGTGCGAAAGCCCACCAGGTGCACGATGTAGGGGTGCTCGCGCAAGTACTCCGGCGAAAAGGTGGGGCGCAGAACGTATTGCAGTACGGTTGCGCCATCGGGCGAAACGAGCACTTCGTCCGAATAAGTCATGTCGGGGTCGTCCTCGTGTACCGATTCGGCGACGCGGAACAATGCCTGCGGCTCCAGCAGGTCGTCGTGGTCCAGGAGCACGACAAACGGGGTGGTGCTCATTGCCAGTGCCAGGTTGGTGGCATGTGAAACGCCGCGATTGGTCTCACCCAGGTGGAGCTTGATCCGGCTGTCCTTGCGCGCATAGTCCTGCAGAATGCGGCGCACATGCGGGGCCGTGGATGCGTCGTCGGCAATGCACAACTCCCAATGGGGATACCACTGGGCCTGCACTGAGCGCAGCATGTCGTGCAGCATGGGCTCGGGTGTGTTGTAGGTGGGCACCAGAATGCCGATGCGCGCAGGCTTTTGCATGGCGGCGATGGCGCTCTCGATGCTGGGGCGGGCTGCAGCGGCAAAATTCTCGCGGTGTTGTTGCCAGCCAGTTGCTGGTGGCCCTTCGCTCAGTGATGCCAGCAGCGCGCCTTTCAGGCCCCGCATGCCGTGGGCGCGCCATGCGGCCAGCAGCTTGTGCATGTTGTGTCGAAAATTGGCTCTGTCTTTGAGCAAGTGGCGCAGGCTGTGTGCCAGCAGGCGCAGCTTGCGACGGAGGTCTTGGAATGGTTGAGTCACGGTATCTGTCGAAAGTAGGAAGGCGTAGGCGGGGGCTCTGGTGTCCAAAGCCAGGCGCGAACTAGGGTTGGACGGGTGCCGACGGCGCGTTGGTGAGGTAGTCCGTGTCGTATGACCAGGCGGGCAGGTGATCGTCGGCGGTCTGAATGTGCATGCCCGGAGCAGGTGTGGGTGGAATGCCCTGCACATAGTGCTGCTGGCGCAGCTCAAGCATGAACGACAGCCAATCCCCGGGCGCGGTGTCCCAAGGTCGAATCCAGCTCCACGCGCGACCTGCGAGCCGCTCTGGGAAGGCTCCGAGGTTGGTAGCGATGACGGGTGCGCCTGACTGGAGGCAAGCGCTTAGTGTGTAGCTGTAGGTCTCGGGCCAGCGGGCGGGAAACCAGATCAGGTCAGGCTGTAGGCGCCTTAGCAGGTGAGGCAGGTCAGCGTCGTCGTAGGCGCCGTGCACACTCAGGCTGGCATGGGGCTGCAGTTGCAGGGGGCGGTGGGCGTACCCCAGTAGATGGAATTCAATGGGTGCTTGAATGCGTGCTGCCTCTTGTGCGGCGGCTTCCAGGGTGTTGGCGCCCTTGATCTGATTGATGGCACCGACCACAAAGACGCGCAAGTTGCTGGATGGATGCAGGCTGCGTGGCGCCGGGCTGGGCAGAGGGGTGCGCGGGGTGATGTCAAGGTGTGGTGCGTGGCGCACATTGGCCGTGGGAAAGTAGCCTTCCAGGCGTTGTGCGGCATCGCGGCTGGGGGCAAGCACCGTGCGGGCACCGTTCAGAAATATCCTGTGGCGCAGGCGCCAGTCCTGGATGGTTTCGCCTGTGGGGGCGGGGCGGCCTTGCAGGCAATTGATGCATTGCTCGATGCCTTGTTCGCCGCAGTACGACTGTGCTGGGTCTACGAGGGCAATTTGTGGGCAGGCGTTGTAGTAGTCGTGTGCTGTGAAGTCGTAGGTTACGCCGAGTTGCTCCGGTAGCCGCATCAGGTCGGGATTGACGCCCAGGAGGTGATGGTAGTGAATCTGGTCAATGCCAATTTGACGTAGCAGCTCGACCAGTTCATCTGCCTGTTGCAGCCCGTGATAGTCGAGTGCAAAGGATTCCTTTGCATCGTCCCATTCGAGCCTAACGCGGTGATCGGCCAAGGGGGTCAGCGTGAGGCATATGGCACGGCCCTCAAAGTGCGTGGATAGTTCGTGCACATGCCGGCGGGTGCCGCCGCCAATGCCATGGAGCACGGCCAGAATGCGTGGCAGGGTACTGTTTTTCAGCCGTGCAACATCGAGCGCTTCGCGGTAAGGGCGTGCGGGGTCTGCGGCCACGTGGGCCTGGATAGTGGCCTCGTAGGTGGGGTGCAGTTGATGCAGGATGGCCTGTGCTGCGGCTTCCCGTGGGCTTTTGGATGCGCCAAAGCTAACCCCGCCCACGTGGCGCACGTAGGTGTCCATGGCCAGTACGTGGCGCCATCCGTGGCGTGTGGCGCGGATGCAAAAATCGTTTTCTTCCCCGTAGCCTGCACCGAAGCGCTGCGCGTCAAAAGGCCCTGTCTGTGCCAGGCAGTCGCGGCGGATGTACATGCAAAAGCCAACAGCTGTCGGAATGTCTACGCCAATGCTGGCGTGGGTGGCTGCGCACAGCGCGTCCATCGACGCGGTATCGTGGCCTGGCGGTAGTGCATTTTTTTCGCAGAAGCGCGGGTAGCTGCAGATGGTCGCGTTGTTGGACAGGGGGGTGGCTGTGCCGATGTCTGGCTGGCGGTAGACGGCTTCGCGCAGGCGGTCGAGCCAGTTGCCAGCGACTTCCGTATCGCTGTTGAGCAACAGAACATCGTGGTCAGGCGCCAGAGCCATGCCACGGTTGACGGTTTGCACAAAACCCAGGTTAGTGGAGTTTTCCAGCAGCGTGATGCGGGGCTCGCACTGGGCTTGGTCGCGCAGCCATTGGGTCAGCTCAGTGTCTGGGCTGGCGTCGTTGATGATGATGATGCGCGCAGGGGTTCTGAGCGTGCTGTGCAGTACGGACCCGAGGCAGCGCTGGGTGTCGGCCATTCCTCGGTATACCGGGATGATGATGTCTACGATCGCCGCTGGCGGGGCGATGGTGGGGGGTGTTGAGGGTGCTGCAGCCGGGGTATCCGGGGAAGGAGTTTCTGGCGCAGGAGTCGGAATGCTCGGGCTGGGGTCTGGGGTGACCTCTGGCAGTTGGATCGGCTGCGGGGCAGGCTCGGTGTTGCCCTTGAGCAGGCGGATTGCCTTGTGTTTGAGTCGCGCGATGGGCCGGGTGATGCGAAAAACGCGAGAATTTTCTAATCCGCGCACGTGCGCTTGCACTTGCTCCATCTGAAGATTGAGTTGATGGTGCAACTGCTGTAACTGGGCGTGTTCGTTGGACAGAGGAGCCAAATGTGCGAGCTGGGCCAGTTCCAGGGAGACTTGTCGGTGCGCGTGCTGCAATTGGGCCAACGCATGTTCCGCATGCGCTGACTGCGTTTGCAGTTCGTGGGTGCGATGGGCGAGTGCTAGATAGTCGGCTGACATGGGCCAGCCGATTTCCATTTCCAGGGCGCAGCCTGGCGTTTGCAGGCACTGCGCCAGCACTTGGGTTGGAATGGGGGGGGTAAACCAGGGGTCATTGCCTGTGAGTAGAAGCAGCGAGGTACCCGGTGCTGTGGCAAGAGGGGGAGCCCAGCTAATCTGGTGGTGAGCTTGGTCATTGAGCGGTAAGGCATGAGATTCGTCTGCTCTCCACTGCCAGCAAACTGTTCCATCAGCCTGCCGTAGATGCAGGCTGTGCAGATGCAGGAAGCCGGGGCGGTCGGCGGGGTCAAGCCGCAGGCTCGGGTTGCTGCTTGCATGGGCTGGTAGTTCAAAACGCAGCGTTTGGCGCGGCATGCCAATACGACCGCTAACAACACGCTTGCGCGCTTCGTCGTATTGGCCGTTTTCGCCCCAGTACATCTGTGCTGTGAATGTCGCATGCTTGTCATGTGGGGCTTGCTCGTCACTTGGGCGCTGCGCAATCTCGGCGCTGGCAGCAGGGCGCACAACTCCAATAAATTGGTAGCTCAATGCATCGGGCAGCGATAACAAATAGCGGGTGACGGCGGGGGGCAGGCTGTCTGGTGTTTGCTCAAATTCTGAGTCCCATAGCTCGCGTCGAATCGCCTGAAGTGTGTCGATCGACCAGCCGTTCTCTTGAAAAAAGCGATACAGGGAGCGTCGCGTGAAGAAGCGTAGGTGGGTCTTGTCCAACAAGCCTTCTGCGCGGTAGCGGAACTCGCCATGCATCAGATCCAGCGTCAGGCCAGCATAGGCGGCATTGGGCACTGAAATCAGTAGCCGCCCCTTAGGTGAGAGCAGGGTGCGGCATGCTTGAAGAATTCGCTCGGGGTTGCGCAAATGCTCTAGAACGTCGGCGCAAACAATGGCGTCATATTGATGGCCCGCGAAAAGCTGAGGCAGGTTGACTGCTTCCAGATCTGCCACCTCGACCTTGCGGTAATGAGGGTGTGCATGTTCGGCCTCTGCGCGGCTGAGTGTCACGCCGTCACAGGTGCAGCCGCGCTCAGTGCTAAGGTACTGGCCCAGCGCGCCGCTTCCGCAGCCAAGATCAAGTACCTTGCCCTCCACGGGTACCAAAGAGGCCAAAACCGATAGCGAAGTTTGCTCGTCCGGCCGAATTTGCCGAAGATAAAAGTGCAGTTCTTCATTGCTTTGGGTCATGCAAGGATTATGACGGCGCTTTTTCTGGCTTTAGCCACGGGGGCTTGGACGCTCGGTTCCTGCCACAATAGAGGGCTTTGCTTGGCAGGTTGACGCCGCGCCGTGTTGAAGAACCCTTACATATCGGCTGGCGCAGGCCGATAGGATCGGCGTGCCATGATTTTGATTTCTCTCGTAGCCTTTTTGATTTCGGCGCTCGTTGCTGGTGCCGTTGTCCGCTGGGGGCATGCCCACACGCGCACCTATGGCCATCACATGCCCCAACGGTTTCATGCTGGGCATGTTCCCCGTCTTGGCGGATTGGCTCTGCTGACGGGAGTAGCGATCGGCTGGGGCATGGGGGTAGCCCAGTCCATGTTTTTTGGAGATCCTGCTTCTTTGCGCTTGGGGCCTTGGGTGGGGCTTTGGATGGCGGCTTTGATGCCTGCGGTTTTGGGCGGCATGGCAGAGGACGCAACGCAGCGTCTGGCTGTGCGTTGGCGTCTGGCACTCACGGGATTGACGGGGGTTTTGGCGTTGACGCTTTTGGGCCTGAACGTACCGCGGTTGGATTTGTATTGGCTGGATGGCTGGATGGCGTCAGTGCCTTGGTTTGGCTGTGGTATAGCGTTGTTGGCTGTGACAGGGCTGCCTCATGCTTTCAATATCATCGATGGCTACAACGGCCTTGCAGGTGCTGTAGCGCTGGCAGTTTGCCTGGCGTTGGTTCATGTGGCATTGCAGGTGGGGGACCGTAGCTTGGCGGTGCTGGTTGCTGCCACAGCGGGCGCCACGATGGGCTTCTTGGTGTGGAACTATCCTCGCGGCTTGCTTTTTGCCGGTGATGGCGGGGCGTACGTATGGGGGGTGGTGATTGCGATCGCCAGTATTTCCCTGGTGCAGCGCAATCCAGCCGTTTCGCCATGGTTTCCCGTTCTTCTGCTTATCTATCCTGTGTGGGAGACGGTGTTTTCTATCTATAGAAAACTGGTGCGCGGGGTTTCCCCTGGTGTGGCGGATGCATTGCATTTTCACCAGCTAATTTACCGGCGCATTGTGCGTGGTGTGTTTGATGACGATATATCTCGGCGCATGCTGAGTCGTAACAATCGCACATCGCCTTATCTGTGGGCCTTCACGATGCTGACGGTGGTGCCAGCGGTGCTGGCATGGCAGAACACCGTGCTTCTTATTGTATTTACTGTATTGTTTGTGGTCTCTTACGTTGTCGCTTATTTGGCCATCGTGCGCTTTAAGGTGCCTGGGTGGATTCAGGGTTGATATTGTTTGGTGTCTCACCTGTCTGGTCCGGCTTTGCGGCGCTGGTTTGGATCGGCGTCTTTCAAGCACTTGGCTGGAGTTTGTGGCAAATGCTCTGGAGGGGGGCTCGGAGCGATACCCGCTGTTTGACTCAAAGCTACGGCCAGATACCAACGGGGTTGTTGGCGTTGTTTTTCCAGCAAGTGCTGGGCATGGGCGGGGCCATGTTGCTCCTGTTGTTGTTGGCGGTCTGTGGCTTGTTCCATTGGCCAGGGATTGCCATGGCGGGGGGCGGAAGCGTTGGCATTGCTGCTGTTTTGCGATATCGCGGGTCTGCGATCAAGACGGTGGGCGCAAGTGACCACGCATTGGTAACACTCCCTGAGTGGTGCGCTTTAGCGTGTGCAGTACTGCTGTCGGTAGCGGTTTCATGGCGCTTCCCGGGGGCATGGGACGACACGTCCTACCATTTACCACTGGCCCGCGCGATTGTTGAGCATCAGTCGCTGGTAGCCAATGAGTGGCTGCGGTTTCCATATTTTCCCGCTTTTATGCACTTGTTGTTCGCTGGAGGATTGCTGGTGGACACGTGGCTGGCGCAGTGGCTGGCGACATGGCCTGTGGCTGTGACTCTCCTAGGGTTGATGGGTGCTTCCCGGTGGATTTTCGGTCACTCCGCATGGGGGGTATTCGCTTGGGCTTTGTACATCTGTACGCCCGCCTTGGGGCATTCGCTGGGGTTTGCCTATGTAGATGCGGGGTTGGCGTTGTTCTGCATGGCTGCTGTTTTGGGCGTCGCTATTTGGGCATGGCCAAGCGCGCGAGAGCATCGTGCTTTGTTGGTGCTGGCTGGACTGTGTGCCGGTTTCGCAGGGGGCATTAAATTTCATGGGCTGGTAGTGGCGGGGGGCTCGGTATCCGCTGTATTGATAGTGTCCTTGATATGGGGTTCGGGGAAACGGGCTGTGGGTAACGTGTTGGCTTTCGGTGTGCCGTGCGGGATGGTGGCGGTGTTTTGGTATGCCCGTAGCTACTGGATGACCGGTGATCCCATTCATCCTGCTGGGGCCTCGATATTTGGTTACTACTTGTGGACTGAGCAGGATCTTGTGTTGCAGATGGCAGAGCAAGCTACGCATGGTTTGTCCAAGCAATGGGTGAACTTTTTGCCTGGCATCTGGCATGCCCATGTACCTTATCTCTACGCCGCTTTCGGTTTGCCATTGTTGCTGATAAGGGGTAATCGACGCTTCTGGTTTGTTGTCGGTTTTGTAGTGTGGGCCAATGTTTTGTTCTGGTTTTGGATTAGCCAAGTAGATAGATATCTTGTTCCCGTCTTGCCGCTTGCGGCGCTGCTGTGCATGGCGCTGGTGAGGGGGCTGGCGTTGTTGGCTACTTCATCAACTGTGGGGCATGAGCCGACTGACATGTTAGTGCGGTGTTTTTGGATGCTTGCACTTGCCTGTGCTGGCTATCTCGCGTACTCGTCGTTGATTCAGTGGCATAAGCGCGCCCCTCTTTCGGCGCAACGCGAGGGGTTTGCTGAAATAGCGCTGCTGCACAGGGCTGAAGAACTCGCTCCACAGTACGGGGAGCGCGTTCTCAACATGGGCTATGAAAACGCATTTTTTTACTACAGAGGGCAACTCATTGGCGACTGGTTTGGGCGGGCTGCTTTTCCGCGTATTGCAGACTGCAGCTCGGCGTGCCGGATGCGTCCGCCACTGGAGACTCAGAGGATCATGCAGGATCTAGGCGTTCGCCTGGTCTTGATCCATTCCGGCAAGTTTCCTTTCGATGAGGCGCAATACTCTTCGCAACTTGTGTTGCTGGGGAAAAGTGGACCGGGAGTCCTGTATGGCATCAGGCCGACTCCGTGAGTCTTCTCAGATTCTTGGGGCACAATTTAAGCCTTACTTTTTTCTTCTTCCGGATGGCACGCCCCCATGACCGACCTTCTTTCGATTGCCCCGCGCGACAAGGCTGAAATTCTGGCCCAGGCGCTGCCGTATATCCGCAAGTTCCATGGCAAGACCATGGTGATCAAGTACGGCGGCAACGCCATGACCGACCCGGCCCTTCAGGCAGACTTTGCCGAAGACGTGGTGCTGCTCAAGCTGGTGGGCATGAATCCGGTGGTGGTGCATGGCGGTGGCCCGCAGATCGAGACGGCCCTGAACCGCCTGGGCAAGAAGGGCGAATTCATCCAGGGCATGCGCGTGACGGATGCCGAGACCATGGAAGTGGTCGAATGGGTGCTGGCTGGCGAAGTGCAACAGGACATCGTGGGCCTGATCAATCAGGCGGGCGGCAAGGCCGTGGGCCTCACGGGCCGCGATGGCGGCATGATCCGCGCGCAGAAGCTCAAGATGGTGGACAACAAGAACCCGGCCATCGAGCACGACGTGGGCCAGGTGGGCGATATCGTTTCCATCGACCCCAGCGTGGTCAAGGCACTGCAGGACGATGCCTTTATCCCTGTGATCAGCCCCATTGGCTTCGGCGAAAACAACGAGAGCTACAACATCAATGCCGATGTGGTGGCCAGCAAACTGGCCGAGGTGCTCAAGGCTGAAAAGCTGGTGCTGCTGACCAACACACCGGGTGTCTTGGACAAGGCGGGCAACCTGCTGACCGACCTGACCGCCCGCCGCATTGACGAGTTGTTCGCCGATGGCACGATTTCCGGCGGCATGCTGCCCAAGATCGCCGGGGCGCTCGACGCAGCCAAGGCGGGCGTCAACGCGGTGCACATCATTGATGGCCGGGTGCCACATGCCATGCTGCTGGAGATCCTGACCGAGCAGGCCTACGGCACGATGATCCGGTCGCACTGATTTCCGATATTCCTGCGGCCCGCCATGCGTTTGCTCCTGGTCGAAGATGATGTGATGGTGGCCAGCGGTATCAAGCTGGGGCTGACCGACGCGGGCTATGCCGTGGATTGGGTGGGCAGCGGTGAGCGCGCCGAGGAGGTGCTGCGCACCGAGTCGTTCGATGCGGCGATCATCGACATCGGCTTGCCGGCCATGGATGGGCTGGAGCTGACGCGCCGTTTGCGGCGCCCGGACATGGCCAGCCCGGCCATGCCGGTGCTGATCCTCACGGCACGTGACGCGTTGCATGACCGCGTTCAGGGGCTGGACCTGGGGGCAGACGACTACATGGTCAAGCCCTTTGAGCTGCCCGAGCTGTTGGCGCGCCTGCGGGCCTTGCTGCGCCGCTCGCAGGCGGCCACCACGGCGGTGCTGAGCTTTGGCCCGCTGGAGCTGGACACGGCTGGCCGCCGCGCCAGCATCCGCAGCGATGCGGGCGAGCAGGTGATCGAGCTGGGGCCGCGCGAGTGGACGGTGCTCGAATACCTTCTCATCAATGCCCCCAAGCCCGCCAGCAAAGACAAGCTCTTGCAGGCGCTGACCGGCTGGGACAAGGAGATCACGCCCAACGCGGTCGAGGTCTATGTCTCCCGCCTGCGCGGCAAGCTGGAGCCCCATGGAGTGGCGCTGCGGTCGATCCGTGGGTTTGGCTACCGGCTGGAACTCCAGAATCCCTGATGGGGCGACTGCCCCGGCTTCTTTCTTTTTCTTGACCGCCCGCCATGCTGCTTCGGAACTCCTCTACCAAGCGGCCCGGTTTGCGTGCCATGACGTCCGACCTGCGGACCCGGCTGCTGCTGATGCTGGTGCTGCCACTGTGTGTGCTGGCGCTGGTGGGGGTGTGGCTGGACTACCGTTCGGCCGATGAAGCAGCCGTCCAGCATGACCAGCGCCTGGTGCGCCTGTTGCCCGCGCTGGCCGACTCGGTGCTCGCGCCGCCTATCCGCGACAACGCCTCCCCCTTGTTGCTGCTGGCGCCACCCATTGAAGATTTCCTGCGCCAGAACGCTGGGTTTTCTGCCTATAGCGTGCGCGACACGTCGGGGCGGCTGTTGCTGGGGGACGACTGGGTGCATGGGGCGGTGCCCTCCACGCTGGCCCCCGAGTTCCACAGCGTGGAGTTTGGCGGCGTGACCTACCGGGTGGCTGTGCAGCGCGGCCGCACGGGCGCGGGCGAGCTGGTGGTGGCGCTGGCTGACGGCTCCGACCCGCGCCAGAAATGGGCCCAGCAATTGCTGCTGCGGGTGCTGCTGCCCAACCTGGTGCTGCTGCTGGCGGCAGGGTTTGCCATCCACTGGGCGGTGCGGCAGGCGTTCAAACCCCTGGTGGGCCTGGCCGAGGCGGTGGAGCGCCGCTCGCCGCGCGACCTGAGCCCCATCGATGAAGCCGCCTCGCCCGACGAGGTGCGCCCGCTGGTGCATTCGCTCAACCGCCTGTTCGCTCTGGTCAATGCGCAGGCCGAGGGGCAGCGCCGTTTTGTGGCCGATGCGGCCCACCAGCTGCGTACGCCGCTGGCGGGGCTGCAAGCGCAGGTCGAAGCCTGGGCCATGATGGCCAAAGCGGCGGCTCCCCCCCAGGTTTCGTTCCCGGACTTTGATCGAAAAATGCCGTTTGCGCGCGAGGATCGTACGCAGGGTGCTATTGTTTTAGGAGTTGATCAGATCGAGAAGCTGCGCAACGCCACGCGCCGCACCTCGCAGCTGGCGCACCAGCTGCTGGCGTTGTCCCGCGCCGATGCGCGCAGCCTGGATGCCCAGCCGCCGCAGCGGGTGGATCTGAAGGACCTGTGCGAGTCCCTGCTGGAGAATTTTCTGGACGCCGCCACTGGCAAGGGGTTGGACCTGGGGCTGGATGTGCAGTTGGTGCATGTGACCGGCCATGGCTGGCTTCTGCGCGAGCTGCTGTCCAATCTGGTGGACAACGCTATCAAGTACACGCCGCCCGGCGGGGTTGTCACCATCCGCTGTGGACTGCGCCAGGGCCGCAGCGGCCCCCCGCGTGCCTATGTCGAGGTCGAAGACGATGGTCCCGGCGTGCCCGAGGCCGAGCGCACCCGGGTGCTGCAGCGGTTCTATCGCGTGCCGGGGGCTGGTGGTGAAGGCACGGGCCTGGGCCTGGCCATTGCCGACGAGATCGCCCGCGTGCACCGAGCCGCGCTCACGCTGGGCGCGGGTCCGCAGGGGCGTGGGCTGCTGGTGACGGTGGTGTTCCCTTTGTAGCCGGTGCTGGCAAGGCGCAGCGAACGGGTCCCAAAGGGCTGTGCGAGAATCATTTCCATACACGATTGACTTGTGCAAACAGGTGCGGCGACAGCGCACCCCCGGCGCTGGTGGCCTGCCTGCACCGCCGGTGACCGCACCAGCCGCGACGATTCTTCCTGCCTTGCCGCACCCTTGCGCATGCCCTGCTGGCATGGGAGGGGGCAAGGCCTTACCGGAGCCCCTGTCCCGCATGTCCGAACTCTCGCCCCAGCCCGAGCCTGTATCTACCGATGACTCCGGAGATGCCCCCGCCGCGCGCAAGCGACCCAAGCCGGGTGAGCGCCGCGTGCAGATTCTGCAAGCCCTGGCTGCGATGCTGGAGCAGCCGGGCGCCGAGCGCATCACCACCGCCGCGCTGGCTGCGCGCCTGTCGGTGAGCGAGGCCGCGCTGTATCGGCACTTTGCGAGCAAGGCGCAGATGTTCGAGGGGCTGATCGACTTCATCGAGCAGACCGTGTTCACCCTCGTGGCGCAGATCACGGGCCGCGACGTGCCCGACCCCGATCAGGCGCCGGAGGTCGGTGCGCGCCAGGCGGCGCGCATCGTGGCGTTGCTGTTGCAGTTTGGCGAACGCAACCCCGGCATGGTGCGGGTGATGGTGGGCGATGCCCTGGTGTTCGAGCATGAGCGCCTGCAGCAGCGCATGAACCAGTTCTTTGACCGCATCGAATCCACGCTGCGCCAGTGCCTGCGCCCTGCTACGGCGGCGTCGGCCACGCCCACGGTGGATGCGCAGGTGGCGGCCAGCGTGCTCACGGCCTTTGCGCTGGGGCGGCTGCAGCGCTATGCTCGCTCGGGCTTCAAGCGCCTGCCGTCCGAACACCTGGATGCCAGCCTGGCACTGATCCTGTAAAGGGTTTTTGCTATGGCCCGCGTCTGCGGGCTGAGGGCGGGCGTGGCAGAGGGCGAGGGGCTCTGCCGCGCGGTGGTGCCGCCACAACGCGCGTTTGGGTGACCCTCCCTATTTTCTCCAGGGGTTTTGGCCGTGCCCTGAAATTGCTGCAGAATAGAACGAACGTTCGTTTTTATTTGCCAGCATGCCCGTAACTTCTGAATCCAGCCCGGTCAGCCGCAGCCCGCGCACCCGCAGCAGCACGGGCCGCGCCTTGCAAAAGGGCCAGCAAACCAAGGCGGCCATCGTCGAGGCGGCGCTGGGCCTGGCCACGCACATCGGGCTGGAGGGCCTGTCCATCGGGGCGCTGGCCGATGTCACGGGCATGAGCAAGTCGGGCGTGTTCGCCCATTTTGGCTCGCGCGAAGAGCTGCAGATCTCCGTCATCCGCGAATACCACACCCGCTTCGAGCAGGAAGTGTTCTACCCCGCCATGTCCGCGCCGCGCGGCGTGGCGCGTTTGTCGGCGCTGTTCGACAACTGGATGAAGCGCACCTCCATCGAAATCGACTCGGGCTGCATCTACATCAGCGGCGCCGTCGAATTTGATGACCGCACCGGCCCCGTGCGCGATGCGCTGGCCAGCTCGGTGCTGACCTGGCACGCTGCCATGCGCCGTGCCATCGAGCAGTGCAAGGTGTTGGAAGAGCTGCGCGCAGACACCAATGCCGAGCAGATGCTGTTCGAGATCCACGGCCTCATCCTCGCGCTGCATTACGAAGCGCGCTTCCTGCAGACCCCGGGCTCCATGGGCCGGGCCGTGCAAGGCTTTCACAACATCCTGGCGCGCTACAGCGCCGCAATGCCGGGCGCAGCCGCCACGACAGCGCCCGCTGCCGCAGCCAAGCGCCGCAAAGTTTTCAACCAAACCACCACCTCCAAGGAGTAAACCCCATGCCTATGTACACGCCGCCCCTGCGCGACATGCAATTCGTCATGCACGAAGTGCTCAAGGTCAGCGATGAATTCAAGGCCATGCCGCCCCACGCCGAGGTGGATGTGGACACCATCAACGCCGTGCTCGAAGAAGCCGGCAAGTTCACCGCCGAAGTGACCTTCCCGCTGAACATCAGCGGCGACACTGAAGGCTGCGTGCTCAACAAGGCCACCCACGAAGTGAAGACCCCCACGGGCTTCAAGGACGCCTACGCCAAGTACGTCGAAGGCGGCTGGGCGGCACTGTCGTGCGACCCCGCCTACGGCGGCCAGGGCCTGCCCTTCGTGCTGAACCAGTGCCTGTACGAAATGATGAACTCGGCCAACCAGGCCTGGACCATGTATCCCGGCCTGTCGCACGGCGCGTACGAAGCCCTGCACGCCCACGGCACCGACGAGCAAAAGAAGGTCTACCTGCCCAAGCTGACCAGCGGCGAGTGGACCGGCACCATGTGCCTGACCGAACCCCATTGCGGCACCGACCTGGGCCTCCTGCGCACCAAGGCCGAACCCCAGGCCGACGGCACCTACAAGATCACCGGCAACAAGATTTTCATCAGCGCCGGCGAGCACGACATGACCGCCAACATCGTGCACCTGGTGCTGGCCCGCCTGCCCGATGCGCCCAAGGGCAGCAAGGGCATCAGCCTGTTCGTCGTGCCCAAGTTCAACATCAAGGCCGACGGCTCGCTGGGCGAGCGCAACCCCATCTTCTGCACGGGCCTGGAGCACAAGATGGGCATCCACGGCAACGCCACGGCACAGATCGCCATCGACGGCGCCATCGGCACCATGGTGGGCCAGCCCAACAAGGGCCTGGCCGCCATGTTCGTGATGATGAACGCCGCCCGCCTGGGCGTGGGCAACCAGTCGCTCGGCCTGACCGAGGTGGCCTACCAGAACGCCCTGGCCTATGCCAAGGACCGCATCCAGATGCGCAGCCTCTCGGGCGTGAAGGCCAAGGACAAGGACGCCGACCCCATCATCGTGCACCCCGACGTGCGCAAGATGCTGCTCACCGCCAAGGCGTACGCCGAAGGCGGCCGCGCGCTGCAGATCTTCTGCACGCTGCTGCTGGACAAGGTGCACAGCCACCCCGACGAAAAGGTGCGTGCCGAATCCGAAGAGATGGTGGCGCTGCTCACCCCCATCGTGAAGGCCTTCATCACCGACAACGGCCACATCTCCACCAACGCCTGCATGCAGGTCTTCGGCGGCCACGGCTTCATCAAGGAATGGGGCATGGAGCAGTACGTGCGCGACAACCGCATCAACATGATCTATGAAGGCACCAACACCATCCAGTCGCTGGACCTGCTGGGCCGCAAGATCCTGGGCAACAACGGCGCCACGCTGAAAAAGCTGGGCAAGCTGATCGGCAAGCTGGTGGAAGAAGAAGGCGTGAACGAGAAGATGGCCGAGTTCATCAACCCCATCGCGATGCTGGGCGACCAGATGACCAAGTTCACCACCGAGATCGGCTTCAAGGGCATGCAGAACCCCGACGAAGTGGGCGCCGCTGCCGTGGACTACCTGCGCGTCGCCGGCCACCTGGTGTTTGGCTACCTGTTCGCCCGCATGGCACAGGTTGCGCTGCGTGAGATCGCTGCCGGCAACACCGACCCGTTCTACGGCGCCAAGCTGCAGACCGCGCGCTTCTACTTCGCCAAGCTGTTCCCCGAAACGGTCACGCTGATGCGCACGGCCCGTGCGGGCAGCAAGGTGCTGATGGACACGGATCTGGCCCTGGCCTGACCGGTGGATCTGCGGATTTCAAGCTTTTTTGGCACGGAGCGCCTATGTATAAAGCGGTAGCAGCTATTGTTTTTGTAGCGTTTGCGGCGCCCGCATGGGCACAGGCAACGCCCGAAGGCCTGTGGCGCAACATCGACGACAAGACCGGCGAGGCCAAGGCCGAAATCCGCATCCGCGACATTGGCGGCGGCGTGCTGAATGGAGCGCTGGAAAAGCGCCTGTCCAAGGACGCCAAGCCCGATGAGGTCTGCGACGAATGCTCGGACGACCGCAAGGGCAAGCCCATTCTCGGGCTGGAGATCATCCGTGGCGCCAAAAAGGCCGACGGCAAAGAAGTGTGGGAAGGCGGCAAGATTCTCGACCCCGAGAACGGCCGCAACTACACCCTGCGCATGACACCCATCGAGGGCGGCAAGAAGCTCGAAGTGCGCGGTTCGATCGGCCCGTTTGGCCGCACGCAAACCTGGATCCGCGTCCAGTAAACCCCATTCCCGTGGCCTTGCGCACCCCGTGCGGAGTTGCGCAGCGCCCCAACCAGGAACCCAACCCATGTCCCGATTCCAAGTGAAAAAAGTCGCCGTGCTCGGCGCAGGCGTGATGGGCGCGCAGATTGCCGCCCACCTCGTCAACGTGAAGGTGCCCGTGGTGCTGTTCGACCTGCCTGCCAAGGAAGGCCCCAAGAACGGCATCGTCACCAAGGCCGTAGAAGGCCTCAAGAAGCTCAAGCCCTCGCCCCTGGGCGTGGCCGACGACGCGGCGCTGATCCAGCAGGCCAACTACGAAGAGCACATGCACCTGCTCAAGGAATGCGACCTCGTGATCGAGGCCATTGCCGAGCGCATGGACTGGAAGCTCGACCTGTACACCAAGATCGCGCCCCACGTGGCCAAGCACGCCATCCTGGCGTCCAACACCTCGGGCCTGTCGATCACCAAACTGAGCGAAGTGCTGCCTGAGAGCATCAAGCCCCGTTTCTGCGGCATCCACTTCTTCAACCCGCCGCGCTACATGACGCTGGTAGAGTTGATCAACACCCCCACCACCCAGCCTGAAGTGCTCGACCAGCTCGAAGCCTTCGTCACCAGCGGCCTGGGCAAGGGCGTGGTGCGTGCGCACGACACGCCCAACTTCGTGGCCAACCGCGTCGGCATCGCCGGCATGCTGGCCACCATGAAGGAAGTCGAAAACTTCGGCCTGACCTACGACGTGGTGGACGACCTCACCGGCAAGAAGCTGGGCCGTGCATCGAGCGGCACCTTCCGCACCGCCGACGTGGTGGGCCTGGACACCATGGCCCACGTCATCAAGACGCTGCAGGACAACCTGAGCATCGAGACCGATCCGTTCTACGAAAGCTTTGGCACGCCCGCCGTGCTGAAGAAGCTGCTGGAACTGGGCAACCTGGGCCAGAAGACCAAGGCCGGTTTCTTCAAGAAGGTCGGCCGCGACGTGATGCGCTTCGAGCTCGAAAGCGAAGAGTACGTGCCTGCTGGCCAGAAGGCCGACGAGGTGTACGGCCGCATGCTGAAGAAGCCCGCCGCCGAACGCTTGCGCCTGCTGCGCAACGCCGAAGGCGCGCCCGGCCAGTTCCTCTGGGCCATCCTGCGCAACAGCTTCCACTACGCAGCCGTGCACCTGGGCACCATCGCCGACAACGCGCGCGACGTGGACCAGGCCATGCGCTGGGGCTTCGGCATGAAGCAAGGCCCCTTCGAGCTGTGGCAGGAAGCCGGCTGGCTCGAAGTCGCCAAGATGATTCAGGAAGACATCGACGCTGGCAAAGCCCTGTGCAAGGCACCGCTGCCCGAGTGGGTCTTCAAGGGCCCCGTGGCCGAAGCCGGTGGCGTGCACACCGCGCAAGGCTCGTGGAGCGCGTCGCAGGGCAAGTTTGTACCCCGCCGCGAGCTGCCCGTGTATCAGCGCCAGATCTTCCCCGAGGCTCTGCTGGGCGAGACAAGCCTGCCCGACTGGCGCACTGCTGGCACGACCATTGCGGAATCCAAGGCCCTGCGCACCTGGACGCTGGACGGCCAAGTGCTCATCGCCAGCATCAAGAACAAGATGCACGCCATCAGCCCCGAAGTGATGGAAGCGCTGATGGAAGCCTTGGAGCTGGCCGAGGCCGAGTACCAGGGCATGGTCATCTGGTCCGGCGATGCACCGTTCAGTGTGGGCGCCGACCTGGAAGCCACCATGCCTGCCTTCATGGTCGGCGGCGCCGATGCGGTGGAAAGCATCGAGCAAGAGTTGCAAAACCTGATGCTGCGCATCCGCTACGCGCAGGTGCCCGTGGTGGCTGCCATCCACGGCATGGCGCTGGGCGGTGGTTGCGAGTTGGCCGTGTATTCGGCCAAGCGTGTGGCGCACATGGAAAGCTACATCGGCCTGGTGGAAGTGGGCGTGGGCCTGGTGCCCGGCGCGGGCGGCCTGACCTACATCGCCCGCCGCGCGGCCGAGAACATGGCTGCTTCGACGAGCAAGGACATCCTGCCCTTCCTGACCGAAGGCTTCACCGCTGCGGCCATGGCCAAGGTGGGCACCAGCGCCATTGAATCGCGCAAGCTGGGCTTCCTGCTGGAGTCCGACATCATCGTTCCGCACAAGGACGAACTGCTGTTTGTCGCCATCAACGAAGCCAAGTCCATGGCTGCCAGCGGCTGGCGTGCGCCGCACAAGCGCCTGTTCCCCGTGGCAGGCCGCAGCGGCCTGGCCACCATCAAGGCGCAGCTGGTGAACATGCGCGACGGCGGCTTCATCAGCGCCTATGACTTCAAGGTCAGCACCATGATCGCCGAGGTGGTCTGCGGCGGCAACGTGGATGCCGGTGCCCTGGTGAGCGAGGAATACCTGCTCACGCTGGAGCGCAAAGTGTTTTGCCACCTGATCGCCCAGCCCAAGACGCACGAGCGCATCCTGGGCATGCTGTCCACCGGCAAACCGGTCCGCAACTGACCGGTATCACCATGACGAGCCAAGCCCCCAACAAACTCCAGCGCTCGCTGATGCGCCTGGACGAGGCACCCGCCTTCATGCGCGGCTTCGTGCAGAACATCATCCTGCGCCGGGCCGTGCCGTTCACCGGCACCGCCGGGGTGAAGTTCGTGTCGCTCACGCCCGAGCGTGTGGAAGTGCATCTCGCCAACGAGCACCGCGTGCACAACCACATCGGCGGCGTGCACGCCTCGGCCATGAACCTGCTGGCCGAAACGGCCACCGGCATGGTCGTGGGCATGAACGTGCGCGACGACTGCATCCCACTGGCCAAGGAGCTCTCCATGGCGTTCAAGAAGCGCGCCACGGGCGGCCTCAAGGCCGTGGCCACGCTGACGGCCGAGCAGCGCGCCGCCATGTTAGCCAGCGACAAGGGCGAGGTGCAGGTGAAAGTCACCGTGACCGACGAAGCCGGTGTGGAGCCGGTCGAATGTGTATTTACGTGGGCCTGGGTTCCTTCCAGCCGCCCCCCCAAGAATTGAAGGAGTTTCATCACCATGGCTCAAAAACAAGTCCAGGACGCCTACATCGTCGCCGCCACGCGCACGCCCATCGGGCGCTCGGGCCGCGGCTATTTCAAGAACACCCGCCCCGACGATCTGCTGGTCGCAGCCATCAAGAGCGCGATGACCCAGGTTCCCACGCTGGACCCCAAGGCGATTGAAGACGCCATCATTGGCTGCTCGTTCCCCGAGGGCGAGCAAGGCATGAACATGGCCCGCATCGCCGTGGGCCTGGCGTTCAACCACCCCGTGGGCGGCGTGACGGTGAACCGCTTTTGCGCATCGGGCATCACCGCGCTGCAGATGGCTGCCGACCGCATCCGTGTGGGCGAGGCCGATGTACTGATCGCCGGTGGCGCCGAGTCCATGAGCCTGGTGCCCATGGGCGGCAACAAGCCCTCGTTCAACGCCGAAATCTTTGCGCGCGACGAGAACGTGGGCATCGCCTACGGCATGGGCCTGACCGCCGAAAAGGTCGCCCAGCAGTGGAAGGTGAGCCGCGAAGCGCAGGACGCGTTCGCCCTCGAATCCCACCTGCGTGCCATCAAGGCACAAAAGGCGGGTGAGTTCACCGACGAAATCACGCCCTTCGAGGTCGTGGAGCGTTCGCCCAACCTCGCCACCGGCGAAGTGGTGGAAAAGCGCCGCACCGTGAGCCTGGACGAAGGTCCCCGCCCCGACACGTCCCTGGAAGGACTGGCCAAGCTCAAGCCCGTGTTTGCCGCACGCGGCAGCGTCACGGCGGGCAACAGCTCGCAGACCAGCGACGGCGCGGGCGCCCTCATCGTGGCCAGCGAAAAGGCGGTGAAGCAGTTTGGCCTGACGCCCCTGGCGCGATTTGTGAGCTACGCCGCACGTGGCGTGCCGCCGGAGATCATGGGCATTGGCCCCATCGAGGCGATTCCTGCGGCGCTGCGGTATGCGGGGCTCAAGAGCGACGACATTGGCTGGTATGAGCTGAACGAAGCGTTTGCGGCGCAGTCGCTGGCTGTGATCAATACGCTGGGCCTGAACCCTGCGAACGTGAATCCGATGGGCGGCGCGATTGCATTGGGGCATCCGCTGGGCGCTACCGGTGCCATCCGCGCCGCCACCGTGGTGCATGCGCTGCGCCGTCACAAGCTGAAGTACGGCATGGTCACGATGTGTGTAGGGACAGGCCAAGGCGCCGCCGGCATCATCGAGGCGTTGTAACTGGCTACTGCGCGGGCCATCTGCGTCGTTGGGCGGTGCTCGGAATCCTCACGTACAGGAAGTACGTTCCGGTTCCTGTGCTCCGTCCGCCTAGCAGCTGATCCCGCTCGCTACGCCCTTGAGAGCGGGGTGTGAAGGCAGGGGAAGGGGCGGGCAAGACTTGATTGCTCTCACCCACATCGTTCGGGCTGAGCTTGTCGAAGCCAGGGTTCTGCCCCCTCAGCGATAGTTTTCTTTTCAAGCCGGCGCAGATCGGTTTCGAACCAAGGAGACAGACATGGATAAGCAAACCTTGCAGGTCAACGGGGCGGTGTCTTTGGCACTGCGTGTCTATGAACCCGAGGGCACACCGCGCGCCAGCGTTGTCATCGGCGGCGCGATGGGGGTGCGGCAGTCGTATTACGAGGCCTTTGCGTTGTGGATGGCCCAGCAGGGGTTTCGGGTCACCACGTTCGACTACCGGGGCCATGGCGACTCACTGCAGGGGGCGATGCGCGATGTGAAGGCGAACTTGTTTGATTGGGCGCAGGACTACGAGGCGGTGATATCTGCGGCCAAGGCCGCGCTGCCTGAGCAGCCTTTGTACCTGCTGGGGCATAGCCTGGGCGCGCAGTTGCCTGGCTTGCTCAAGAAGCCCGAGCAGGTCGCTGGCCTCCTCAGCGTGGCGGCGGGCAGCGGCTACTGGCGCGACAACGCGCCGCAGCTCAAGCGCATCGTTCCGTATTTCTGGTGGGTGCTGGTGCCGCTGGCCACGCGGCTGTGCGGGTACTTTCCGGGGCGCACGCTCAAGAAGGTGGGTGACCTGCCTGCGGGCGTGATCCTGCAGTGGCGGCGCTGGTGCCTTGACCCGGCCTACAGCGTCGGTGCCGAAGGGCCTGCGGTGGCGCAGAGTTACGGCGCGGTGCGGTTCCCGGTGCTCGCCTTGTCGATCGCCGACGACGAGCTGATGACCTTGCGCGGCACGCACAACCTTGTCAACCTGTACGCCAATGCCGAACGCCGAGTGGAGAGCATCACCCCGGCCGACCTGCAGGTGCGGCGCATCGGGCACTTTGGTTTCTTCCGCGACCAGTTCCGCCAGAGCCTGTGGCCGCGCGCTGCGGCAGCGCTGGCGGCCCTGGGTGGTAGCGTTCCCCACGGCGAAGTCTCCGGTACGACGGCCTGAGCAGTCGTTTCGCGGCACACTCGCAGCATGACATCCTCTTCATCCACTTCTTCGTCTTCGTCTTCGTCCTCGGCTCGGCACCCGCTGGATGAAGCGCTGCAACTGACGGCCTCGTCCACTGCGACAGGCCAGTACGAAGGGCAGACCCACCCCGGCTACTGGAACATGGTGGGCCCGTTCGGTGGCATCACCGCCGCCACGCTGCTGCAGGCCATCCTGCAGCACCCCGACCGACTGGGCGATCCGCTGTCGCTCACCGTCAACTACGCAGGCGCTCTGACCGCCGGTGCGTTCACCGTGCAGGCCACGCCCGTGCGCACCAACCGATCCACCCAGCACTGGACGCTGTCGATCCTGCAGGCGGGTGATGATGGTGCCCAGGTGGTCACCACCACGGCCACGGCCGTCACCGCCGTGCGGCGCGAGACCTGGAGCGTGGGCGATGTGCCCATGCCCGAAGTGCCTACGCCGTCGGCACAGCCCGCCATTCCCCCCGGCTTTGGCGTGGAGTGGCTCAACCGCTACGAGATGCGCCCCGTCACCGGCGCCATTCCGCGCGAGTGGGACGGCAGTGGCGACCACAGCCTGACCCAGCTGTGGATGCGCGATGCGCCAACCCGTCCGCTGGACTTTGTGGCGCTGGCGGCCCTGGCCGATGTGTTCTTTCCCCGCGTCTGGCTGCGCCGTGCGCGGCACGTGCCGGCAGGCACGGTGTCGATCACGGTCTACTTTCATGCCAGCGCCGCACAACTGCAGGCCACGGGCACGGGCTATCTCCTCGGCCAGGCGCGCGGGCAGGAGTTCCGCAATGGCTTTTTTGACCAGACCGTGCAGCTGTGGAACGAAGCAGGCACCATGCTCGCCACCAGCCACCAGATCGTTTACTACAAGGAGTAGGGAGTCGGCCTGTTGCCCTGCGCCGTGCACCATTCCTCTCGTTCACATCCATCAGACCCCGGAACCTTCACCACCATGACCGAAGCCACCCAAGACATCCTCGTCCATTCCGAAGCGGGCGTGACCACCGTAACCTTCAACCGCGTGGACAAGAAGAACTCGATCACGCGCGACATGTATGCCGCCATGGCCGACGCGCTGGACGCCGCCAAGGCCGATGCTGGTGTGCGCGTGGTGGTGTTCCAGGGCGACATCGCCATCTTCAGCGCGGGCAACGACATTGGCGACTTTTTGCAGCAGCCGCCCGCCACGCAGGACTCGCCGGTGTTCCGCTTTCTGCGCGGCATCGCTACCTTTCCCAAGCCCGTGATCGCGTCGGTGTGCGGCCCGGCCGTGGGCATCGGCACCACGATGCTGTTCCATTGCGACCTGGTCTATGCGGGCGACAACGCGGCGTTTTCGATGCCTTTCGTGAATCTGGGTTTGTGCCCCGAGGCGGCGTCGAGCCTGCTCGTGCCGCAGATGCTGGGCTATCACCGCGCCGCCGAGGCGCTGCTGCTGGGCGAGCCTTTCATGGCTGAGGCAGCGTTGGAGGTGGGCCTGGTGAATCGCGTGGTGCCGCCGACCGAATGCAATGGCGTGGCGCAGGCGCAGGCGAAGAAGCTGGCGGCCAAGCCCTTGTCGTCGCTCATCGAAACTAAGCGGTTGATGAAGGGTGGGCAGACGGCGAAGGTGTTGGAGGTGATGGCGGAAGAGGGCGAGAGCTTTGGGCGGATGCTGCGCGAGCCTGCGGCACGGGAAGCGTTCTCGGCGTTTATGGAAAAGAGAAAGCCAGATTTCAGCGCGGTTTGATCCTTTGAGTTTGAGGATTTTTAGCTGCTGGCGCCTGTCCATCAAGCGCTGGTAGCTATTGTTTTTATAGTATTTTCCTTTTGGACTCAGCCTGCTGAGGCTTGGACTTTCTTTGCGGGCCTGACTGGCTGCTTGAGCGGGGCGCGGGAGCCGTGAGTCGCCCCGGCGGGCGAGGTACTTTTCTTTGCTTCGCCAAAGAAAAGTACCCAAAAGAATGGCGACCCCCAGTCTGCGACCCCTTCGCTGTGCGAAGGGGTAAACCTGCGTCGTGTCGGTTGTGGGGTGCGCCGTGGAACTCGTTTTGCGCTGCGCGCGCCGCTCGGGCAGCCACGGCGAGTCAGAGCACGAGGCATGGGCGCTTCGACGCCCATGCTCACCCCGCAACCGCCCCGCCGCAGGCGCAGCCAGCAGGGGGTGGGGTAGCCAAATATCCAACAGCCGAATAACCACACGGGCCATTGCTTCGCTCGGCCCCGCCCGCGCAGCGCGTGGCGCTTGCGCCCGCGAGAGGGGGCCGAGCGCAGCGCAGCGAAGCAATGGCCCGAATGGATGTCAGCCCCCTGGGTTCCCTTCAGGATGCGCCGAGGAGCGCAGCGGCCAGCCGATCAGGGCTCGCGATTGTCTGAGCGAAGCGAGTTGGAGCGAGACCCCGCTTGACGCGAGCACCGCAGGTTGCCCGCAGCGAAGCGAAGGGACGCAGCCTGTAGGGTCGCCTTTTCTTTGGTGACTTTCTTTTGGCGAAGCAAAAGAAAGCCACTGCGCCGCCGGGCGCACACCCCGGCCTCCGCCCTCAACCCAAGCACACCACCCAAACCAGCAAGCAACAGCTTCGGCACGCTCAGCCCGAACGGCCACCGCCGATCACAAGTCGGCTCGCAATAACGCTCCCTCTCACCTCCAGAAAAGCCCACGCATTAGCACGTCAAGACAGCAAAGATATTTTTACAAAGCACTTGCTTGCTAAAAATAAACGGTTTTGCTATCGTGCTGCATATGGAATCCCCCGTTCGGCGCACCCGTGCCACTGCTCCCGCCGCAGCCACCCCAGCAGCCCGCCCGCGCAAGGCTGCTGCACCTAAGCTGACCGCTGCCTCAGCGGAAGCTGCAGCAACCCCACAAGAACAACCCCGCCGCCCCCGCGGCCGCCCGCGCAAGACGGCCGAAGAGCTGGACGATGGCAACCGCCGCCGCAAGCTCATGGACAGCGCCGCAAAGCTGTTTCTGGACAAAGGCTTTGCGGCTACCAGCACACGCGACATCGCCGCCGCCGTGGGCATGCACAGCGGCTCGCCCTTCTATCACTTCGAAAGCAAAAGCGCGCTGCTGTTTGCCGTGATGAACGAAGGCATGACCACCGCCGTGCAAAGCCAGCAGCAGGCACTGGATACGCTGGCGGCTGCCAACTCCAAAGCCACGGCGCGGGAACGCCTGCGGGTGCTCATCCGCCACCACTTCGAGGTGCTGCTCGGCCCCCACAGCGGGTTCATCCCGGTGATGCTGTACGAATGGCGCTCGCTCACGCCCGCGCAGCGCAAGAGCATTGCGCGCGTGAAAGACACCTACGAGGCTGCATGGATGCCCACGCTGGAAGCACTGGCACGCCAGAAAGCGCTGCAGGCTGACCCCGGTGTGGCGCGGCTGTTCATCTTTGGTGCGCTCAACTGGGCGGTGCAATGGTTTGCGCCCAAGAAGGGCCGGTCGCTCGACGAGCTGACCGAAGACGCATTGAATCTCTTCATCCATTCGGCCTGAAGAAGGAAAGACGGCGATGAGTTCTTCCACGTACCAGTCGGTCTTTGCGCCAGGCCTGTTCGATCGCCAGGTGGTCATCGTCACGGGGGGCGGCTCGGGCATCGGCCGCTGCACGGCGCACGAGCTGGCGCGCCTGGGCGCGCAGGTGGTCTTGGTGGGGCGCAAGCCTGAGAAGCTGCAGGCCGTGGCCGATGAAATCACCACTGATGGCGGCCGCGTGTCCTGGCAAGCCTGCGACATCCGCTCCGAAGATGCTGTGGCCTTGCTGGTGCAGCAGGTGCTGGCCGAGCAGGGGCGCATCGATGGGCTGGTCAACAACGCGGGCGGCCAGTTCATGGCGCCGCTCGAATCCATCAGCGCCAAGGGCTGGGAGGCGGTGCTGCACACCAACCTCACCGGCGGCTTCTTGATGGCGCGAGAGTGCTACCGGCAGTGGATGGCGCAACACGGCGGCTCAGTAGTCAATATCGTGGCTGACATGTGGGGCTCCATGCCGGGCATGGGGCACAGCGGGGCGGCGCGCGCGGGCATGGTCAGCTTCACCGAAACCGCTGCGCTCGAATGGGCGCACAGCGGTGTGCGCGTGAACGCCGTGGCGCCGGGTTACATCGCCTCCAGCGGCATGGACAACTACCCGCCCGAGGCAGGAGACATGCTGCGCGCCATGCCGCGCACGGTGCCGCTCGGCCGCTTTGGCAACGAGGCCGAGGTGTCGGCGGCCATCACCTTTTTGCTCAGCCCCGCAGCCAGCTTCATCAGTGGCACCACGTTACGGGTGGACGGTGCACGACCCCAGGTGCGCATGGGCTGGCCGCAGCGCCCGCCCGGTGCCACTGCCGCAGCACACCCGGCCGTGCGGCCGTTTGATGGCTTCCACCGCGCGCAGGTGCCGCAGGTGTTTGCACCTTCCCGCACCCCCAAGACCGAGGCCGCATGACCGCCGTCTTCACTTCCCGATTCAACCCAGGCAGTGCCGAGGCCCCGCAGCGCCGCGCGGCGCTGCAGGCCCGCCTGGAGGCCCTGCGCGCGCTGGAAGAGCGTGCCGCCGCCGCCTCGGCCCGGTCGCTGCCTCAGTTTGAAAAGCGCGGCCAGCTGCTGCCGCGCCAGCGTGTGGCGCTACTGCTGGATGCCGGTGCGCCCTGGTTGCCGCTGTGCACGCTGGCGGGCTACCTGCAGGACGTGAGAGACCCCGAGAAGTCCGTGCCCGGTGGCGGGATGATTGCTGGCATTGGTTTTGTCAGCGGCGTGCGCTGCATGGTGGTGGCCAGCGACTCGGGCATCGAGGCCGGCGCCATCCAGCCCATGGGCCTGGAAAAGATCTTGCGCGTGCAGGAGATCGCGCTGCAAAACCGCTTGCCGTTTATTCACCTGGTGGAGAGCGCGGGCGCCAACCTCATGCGCTACCGGGTGGAGGGCTTTGTGCATGGCGGCACGCTGTTCCGCAACCTCGCGCGGCTGTCCGCGGCGGGCATTCCGGTGATCACCGTACAGCACGGTTCGGGCACGGCAGGCGGCGCCTACATGCCGGGCCTGTCGGACGTGGTCATCATGGTGCAGGGCCGCTCACGCGCCTTTCTGGCCGGGCCGCCGCTGCTCAAGGCGGCTACCGGCGAGATCGCGACGGAAGAAGAACTGGGTGGCGCCGAGATGCACACCTCCGTCTCGGGCCTGGGCGAATACTTGGCGCAGGACGACCGCGAGGCGATTGGCCTGGCGCGCGATGTGGTCGCGCAGCTGGGGTGGAATATGTCCCCGCGAACCAGCGCACCCGGCCCCACCTTGCCCGACGACGATCTGCTGTCCCTGATGTCCGCCGACCTGCGCCAACCTGTGGACATGCGCGAGGTCATCGCGCGGCTGGTGGACGGCTCCGAGCTGCTGGAGTTCAAGGCCCGCTACGGTGCAGCCACCCTGTGCGCGCAAGGGCGCATCCAGGGCCATGCCGTGGGCTTCATCAGCAACAACGGCCCCATCGACGTGGCGGGCGCGAACAAGGCCACGCACTTCATCCAGTGGATGTGCCAGCTGGGCCACCCCATCGTCTACCTACAGAACACCACGGGCTACATGGTGGGCAAGGACAGCGAGCAGGGCGGCATGATCAAACACGGCAGCAAGATGATCCAGGCCGTGACCAATGCCACCGTGCCACAGATCACCATCCAGTGCGGCGCCAGTTTTGGTGCGGGCAACTACGGCATGTGCGGGCGGGGCTATGCGCCGCGCTTTTTGTTCAGCTGGCCGGGGGCCAAGACAGCGGTGATGGGCGGCGAGCAGGCCGCGCGCACCATGCAGATCGTGACCGAGGCGGCGCTGGCGCGCAAAGGCATCACGCCCGACCCGGCCGAGTCGCAAGCCCAGTTCGACAAGATCGTCGCCATGTTCGAGGCCCAGGCCGATGCGTTCTACACCAGCGGCCTGCTGCTGGACGACGGCGTGATCGACCCGCGCGACACGCGGGCCGTGTTGGCGTTTTGCCTGGATACCTGCGCCGAGGCCCAGGCCCGCACGCTGCGGCCCCTGAGCTTTGGCGTGGCGCGGATGTAAGCGCTTCGCACGCAATCCCTACGATGGCCGAGCCTCTCAAATACCTGCTGAACGAAACCGTGCCCCCGCGCATCGCGGCCATGGTGCGGCGCGCGTGGCGGTCCTTCGACACCCAGGCTTTCTTGCGTCAGATTGAGCCCGGCTACGAATCGCTGGAGCTGATGGCGCGCGGCCAGCGCATCGCCCAGGCCCTGCAGTCGCACCTGCCGCAAGACGTGCCGCGCGCGCTGGGCGTGCTGGTCGATTCGATGGACCCACCCATGGGGTTGGATGCAGCGGGTGAGCCCGATGCGGGTGACCGCCCTTACAGCGCATTTCTGTACCTGCCGCACAGCATGTACATCGGCGCGCAGGGGCTCGCGCATTTCGAGGCGGCCATGGCCGCGCAGCACGCGCTTACCCAGCGCTTTACCGCAGAGTTCTGCATCCGTCCCTACCTGCTGCACCACCAGGGCGGCACGCTCGCGCGGCTGCGCGACTGGGCGCAGGACGACAACGCCCATGTGCGCCGTCTGGTGAGCGAAGGCACGCGGCCCCGCCTGCCCTGGGCGCCACGCCTGCCCGCATTCCAGGCCAACCCGCAGCTGGCCCTGCCGTTGCTCGATGCGCTCAAGGACGACCCATCGTCTTACGTGCGCCGCTCGGTCGCTAACCACCTGGGCGACATCGCCAAGGACCACCCCGATCTGGCCGTAGGCACCGCGCGTGCCTGGCTGCAGGGCGCACCTGCGCCGCGTGAGGCCTTGGTGCGCCACGGCCTGCGCTTTCTCATCAAACGTGGCGACGCTGGCGCACTCGACGCCCTGGGCGTGGGCCATGCCGTGGCGCTGGATGTGCGGTCCGCCCGTGTGGTGCCTGCCCGCGCACGCATTGGCGACAAGGTGCGCATCGAGGCGGAGTTGCACAACCCCACACCCCAGCCCCAGCGAGTGCTGGCCGACCTCAAGGTGCACTACGTCAAGGCCCACGGCGGTGCGGCGCCCAAGGTGTTCAAGCTGCAGACGCTGGACATCGCCCCCGGCGCCACCGTGGCCGTGGGCAAGACGTTGTCGCTGCAGCAGATGACCACGCGCACCCACTACCCCGGCGCGCACCAGGTGGAGCTGGTGCTCAACGGGCGGCCCCAGCCGCTGGGGCAGTTTCAGCTTTCGTGATCGAGGTTTGCAGGCACACCAACACACAAACGCAACAGCAGGAGACAAGCACCATGCAGTTCACGCACGAGCACCGCGAGATCCAGAAGACCCTCAAGCGTTTCATCGACGAAGAGATCAACCCCCATGTGGATGAGTGGGAGGCGGCCGAGATCTTCCCCGCGCACGAGGTCTTCAAGAAGATGGGCAACCTGGGCCTGCTGGGCCTGTGCAAGCCCGAGGAATACGGAGGCCAGGGCCTGGACTATTCGTACAGCCTGGCCATGGCCGAGGCGCTGGGCCACATCCACTGCGGCGGCGTGCCCATGGCGATTGGTGTGCAGACGGACATGTGTACCCCGGCGCTGGCCCGCTACGGCAGCGAGGAGCTCAAGCGCGATTTCTTGGCCCCGGCGATTGCGGGCGACATGGTGGGCTGCATAGGCGTGAGCGAGCCTGCGGCGGGCAGCGATGTGTCGGGCATCAAGAGTGTGGCGCGCAAGGATGGTGACGACTACGTGATCACCGGCCAGAAGATGTGGATCACCAACAGCCTGCAGGCCGACTGGATGTGCATGTTGGTCAACACGGGCGAAGGCCCAGTGCACAAGAACAAGAGCCTGGTGATGGTGCCCATGCGCGATGGCCCTAACGGCAAGCTCACTAAGGGCATTGAAGTGGCGCAAAAGATCCGCAAGATCGGCATGCACAGCAGCGACACCGGGCTGATCTATTTTGACGAAGTGCGCGTGCCGCAGCGCTACCGCATAGGTGCCGAAGGCCAGGGCTTCATCTACCAGATGCAGCAGTTCCAAGAAGAGCGCCTGTGGTGCGCCGCCAGCACCCTCGAATCGCTGAACCACTGCATCCAGTGGACCATCGACTACGCACAGGAGCGCAAGCTGTTTGGCAGCACGCTGGCCGACCAGCAGTGGGTGCAGTTCAAGCTGGCCGAGCTCAAGACCGAGGTCGAAGCCCTGCGCGCACTCACCTACCGCGCCTGCGACCTGTATGTGAACGGGCAGGACGTGCTGGAGCTGGCCAGCATGGCCAAGCTCAAGGCCGGTCGTCTGAACCGCGAGGTGCCCGACACCTGTCTGCAGTTCTGGGGCGGCATGGGCTTCACGCTGGAGAACAAGGTCTCGCGCATGTACCGCGACGGGCGGCTGGCGTCGATTGGTGGCGGGGCCGACGAAGTGATGCTGGGCATCCTCGCCAAGCTCATGGGCATCGCCAAGCGACCCGTGCACTGACATGACTGATTCGCTGTTGATCAGCCGCATGCCGCTGCCCAGCGGCAGCGTGGAAACCTGGACGCTCAACGACCCGGCCAGCCGCAATGCGCTGTCAGAAGCCATGGTGGACGCCCTGCTGGCCGCGTGCGAGCGCGCTGCGGCAGATGCCGACTTGCGTGGCGTGGTGCTGCGGGGTGCCGGTGGGCACTTCTGTGCGGGCGGCAGCCTGGGCGGTTTTGCCAAGACCATCGGCCAGCCACTGGCTGCGGGTACATCCGACCCGCTGGTGCCGCTGAACCGCCGCTTTGGCACGCTGCTGCAGGCGCTGTGTGCGTTGCCGCAGTGGTTCATCGTGGCTGTGGAGGGCGCCGCGATGGGCGGCGGCTTTGGGCTCGTGTGCTGCGCCGACCATGTGCTGGCCCACACCAGTGCACAGTTCGCCACGCCCGAGGTCACACTGGGCATCGTGCCTGCGCAGATTGCACCGTTTGTCGTGCGGCGCCTGGGCCAAGCGGCAGCGCGGCGGTGTTTGTTGACAGGCGAGCGCTGGGATGCTGCGACAGCTCAACGTGCGGGGCTGGTGGATGAGGTGGTCGCTGGCGACATGGAGGCTGCTGTGCAAGCCGCCATCGCGCGCCACGCCGCCGCAGCGCCGCAGGCCGTGGCCGCCACCAAACGTTTGTTGCTGGCCCAGACTGATACGCCGTTGCCCGCGCTGCTGGATGAGGCAGCGATGGCTTTTGCGCAAGCGCTGCGCGGGCCTGAGGCGCCGCAAGGGCTGGCGGCATTTGCCGCGCGCAAGGCACCGCCGTGGAGTGCGAAGCTATGAAAAAGATCCTTGTAGCGAACCGATCAGAGATCGCCCGCCGCATCATCCACACCGCCCATCGTATGGGCATCGAAACGGTAGCCGTCTACTCCGACCCCGATGCCAACGCTTTGCACGTGCGCGAAGCCACCCAGGCCGTGGCCTTGGGCGGTGCGGCCAGTGCCGACACTTATCTGCGCACCGACAAGCTCCTGACTGCCGCCCGCGCCACGGGCGCCGATGCCGTGCACCCCGGCTACGGCTTCCTCAGCGAGAACGCCGACTTTGCCCAGGCCGTGGTCGATGCGGGCCTGACCTGGATCGGCCCGCCACCCGCTGCCATCCTTGCACTCGGCAGCAAGGCCGGGGCCAAGGCGCTGGCCCAGGCGCATGGCGTGCCCTGCCTGCCCGGCTATGCGGGGGAGGATCAGAGCGACGAGCGTTTTGCCGCCGAGGCTGCTCGTATCGGCACGCCCCTCATGGTCAAGGCCGTGGCGGGTGGGGGAGGGCGCGGCATGCGCCTCGTCACCGACCTGGCGCAGTTGCCTGCGGCGTTAGCGAGTGCCCGGTCCGAGGCCCTGGCGGGTTTTGGCTGTGGCGACCTGCTCATCGAACGCGCGCTGCTGCAGCCGCGCCATGTGGAGGTGCAAGTCTTTGCCGACGCCCACGGTGCGTGCATCCACCTGGGCGAGCGCGATTGTTCGGTGCAGCGCCGCCACCAGAAGATCATTGAAGAGGCACCCAGCCCAGCGGTGGATGCCGCATTGCGCGAACGCATGGGCGCCTGCGCCGTGGCGCTGGCCCAGGCCGCCGGTTATGTGGGTGCAGGGACCGTGGAGTTCTTGCTCGACGGCAGTGACTTGAGCGCCGCCGGGCCGCCCCAAGGCGCGAAGGCCCCCTCGGGGGGCAGCGAACCACGCGAAGCGGGGAGCGTGGGGGCGCAATTCTTCTTGATGGAGATGAACACCCGCCTGCAGGTGGAGCACCCGGTGACCGAAGCGCTCACGGGGCTGGACCTGGTGGAGTGGCAGATCCGCGTGGCGCGGGGCGAGCCGCTGCCGCTCGCGCAAGACCAGGTGCATCTGCAAGGCCACGCCATCGAAGTGCGCCTGTGCGCCGAAGACGCGCACTTCCGCCCCCATACCGGTCGTGTACTGCAGTTCAGCGCGCCACCGGCCACCGCGTTTGAACGGGCTGCGCCGGGCGCGCTGCGCTTTGACCATGCGCTGGAGGAGGGGGCAGAGGTCACGCCTCACTACGACGCCATGCTGGGCAAGCTCATCGTGCACGCGCCCACGCGGGCCGAGGCCATCGCCGCGCTGGTGCGTGCGTTGCACAACACCCGCGTGCTGGGCCTGCCCACCAACCGCGCGTTTCTGGCGGCCTGCCTGCAGCACCCGGTGTTTGCCAGCGGGCAGGCGCTGGTGCCGTTCTTGTCCGAACATGCCGCAGATTTGCAAGATTTGCTATTGAAAAGTGAGCTTAAAGCGCTTGCTCACTGCGCGGTAGAGGCTATTTTTTCTTCAAAAATTTCGTCTGACTTGCCCTGTGCGCTCGCCCGCCCGATGCGCCTGCGCCACCAGGGCCAGGTGCATGGCGTCACCGTGCGGGAGTTGGGCGGTGGGCGGCTGCAGGTGGAGCAGGCCGGGGCAGAACCTGTGACATTGCAACTGCCCCAGCACGGCGTGTATTGCTTGGCAGTGGGCTCCCGGCGTTGGCACTGGCAGTCGGGCGGTGTGGACGGCTGGGTGGAAGACGCATCGTGGGAGCCCGCAGCGCGCGCAGATGCGGCGGGCGGCGTCACGGAGCTGCGCGCCCCCTTCAACGGCAAGGTGGTTGCGCTGCCTGTGGCCGCAGGCCAGGCGCTGGCGGCGGGCGACACGGTGGTGGTCATCGAATCCATGAAGCTTGAACACAGCTTGGCCAGCCCTGCAGCTGCCACCGTGGCCGAGCTGCTGGTGGCCCCCGGCCAGCAGGTGTCGCCCGGCCAGGTGCTGGCCCGCTTTGCACCCGCCACGCAAGGGGTGCCCGCATGACCGCCGGATCCGATGCAAGTGCTGTGAGCGACGAAGACCGCGCCGCCCTCACTGACACCGTCACCCGCTTTGCCCGCACCGAGATCGCGCCGCATGTGGACGCGTGGGATGCGGCCGGTGAATTCCCTCGCAGCCTGTACCGCCGCGCGGCCGACCTGGGCCTGCTGGGCCTGGGCTACCCCGAGCAGTACGGCGGCACCCCCGCCACCTACCAGCTGCGCCTGCCGCTGTGGCGCGCGCTCAGCCGCCACGGCGCGAGCGGCGGTGTGCTGGCCAGCCTGCTCTCGCACAACATCGGCCTGCCGCCCGTGCTGGCGCATGGCAGCGACGCGGTGCGCGCCGAGGTCATCCCACCCGTGCTGGCGGGCGAACAGATCGCCGCGCTAGCGATCACCGAGCCCGGGGGCGGGTCCGACGTGGCCCAACTCAAGACCACGGCGCGGCGTGAAGGCGATGAGTACATCGTCAACGGCGAAAAGGTCTTCATCACGTCAGGCATGCGCGCGGACTGGATCACCGTGGCCGTGCGCACCGGCGACGCGGGCAGCAAGGGCAGCGCAGGCATCTCCATGCTGCTCATCCCCGGCCACAGCGCAGGCCTGTCGCGCAGCAAGCTCGACAAGATGGGCTGGCTCTGCTCCGACACCGCCCATCTGCGGTTTGACAACGTGCGCGTGCCCGCCCGCTACCTGCTGGGCGAAGAGGGCGCAGGCTTTCGCATCATCATGGCCAACTTCAACGGCGAGCGCTTTGGCCTGGCCGCATCGGCCCTGGGCTTTGCCGAGGCCTGCTACGACGAGGCTCTGGCCTGGGCGCGCCAGCGCAAGACCTTTGGCGCCGCGCTGGTGGAGCACCAAGTCATCCGCCACAAGCTGGTGGACATGCAGATGCGCATCCAGTCCACCGCCGCGTGGTGCGAATCTGTGGCCGCGCAAGCCGACGCTGGGTGCACAGGGCCCGATTGGGTGGCTCAGGTGTGTTTGCTCAAGAACCACGCCACCCAAACCATGCAGTTCTGCGCCGACCAGGCCGTGCAGATCCTGGGCGGCATGGGCTTCATGCGCGGCACCGTCAGCGAGCGCATCTACCGCGAGGTCAAGGTCATGATGATCGGCGGCGGTGCGGAAGAAATCATGAAAGACCTGGCTGCAAAACAGCTCGGCATTTGAATGAAGGAGACAGGCCCCATGCACAACACCGACCACGGCAACAAAGCCATCATCACCTGCGCCATCACCGGCGTGCTGACGGACCCTGGCCAGCACCACGTGCCCGTCACGCCCGAGCAATTGGCGAAAGAAGCCCGCCGCGCCTACGACGCAGGCGCCGCCGTGGTCCACGTGCACTTTCGCAACCAGGAGCCCGGCAAGGGCCACCTGCCCAGCTGGGATCCGCAGGTGGCGCGCGACTGTGTGCAAGCCATGCGCGAGGCCTGCCCTGGCCTGATCATCAACCAGACCACCGGCGTGGTCGGCCCCCACTACCAAGGCCCGCTGGATTGCCTGCGCGCCACCCGCCCCGAGATGGCCGCGTGCAACGCCGGCTCGCTCAACTACCTGAAGGTGCGCAGCAACGGCACCTGGGCCTGGCCGCCCATGCTGTTCGACAACCAGCCCGCCAAGGTGAAGGACTTCATCGACGTGATGCTGGAGACCGGCACGCTGCCCGAGTTTGAATGCTTTGACGTGGGCATCGTGCGCTGCGTGGAGATGTATGTGCAGACCGGCATGTACACCGAGCGCCTGCCCGAATACAACTTTGTGATGGGCGTCGAGTCCGGCATGCCCGCCGACCCGGACCTGCTGCCCATCCTGCTCAAGCTCAAGATCAAGGATGCCCCCTGGCAAGCCACCGTCATCGGCCGCAGCGAGATCTGGCCCGTGCACCAGCGCGTGGCCGAGCTGGGTGGGCACCTGCGCACGGGGCTGGAGGACACGTTCTATCTGCCGGATGGGACCAAGGCGGATTCGAACGGACCGTTGATTGAGCAGCTGGCAAAGGTCGCGCGCAATGCGGGGCGGGAGGTGGCTTCGCCGCAGGAGGCGCGGGGGATGTTGGGGTTGAAGGCCGCGGGCATTCCGTGAGTGGGAATAGCGCCCAGCGCCGCAGCTTGGGTTAGCTAGTAGCGCCAGTTGGCACTTTACCCAGCGTTGAAGTGGCCTCGGGTAGCGCTGCGTTAACTTTGCGAGGGGTCTGGACGCACCCGCCGCGCAAGAAACCAGGCGACTACAAGGCTCAAAGCTGTCGATAGCGAGAATCCGTAAATCACCACCATCCGAGAAAAGCGATGCCTTCCCCAATGAGCGTCTTCGTTGGTTTGGATGGCGCGTTTGTATTCGTTCAACTCACTGACCTGCGCAGGAGTCAGCTGGTCGCGGAGCACATAATTTCTGTCGATGTTTTCGATCATCCCAATGGTGTCCCTCTTGATCATGGGAGAGTGAAACACCATGAACACGCCCGCTACACAGAAAGAGAGAACTGCTTGTCCAATGAGTACGCAAACGAGCTTCTTTACTATTTGTGGTGTCATCTCTACCGAGCATTTAAGGTGACTGAGTACGCAGGACCGTAACGAGTCCGTTCGAACTGGACAAATCACATGAACGTCTTCTACAGCTGGTGAAGGGGAAAGTCCGTGACGCAGTCCTCCTCGGCCCTCAAGGGATTTGCCGCGCTGTCGTATCGTGACCCCGCAGTGGTTCTGCGTGAACTCCGCCAGATCGAGTCTCAAATGGTAGGCGCAAACTTGTCCCCACAAGTCCGCAATCTACGAACCAACGGCTTGAAGCCCATACGCGAATTTCGGCATGCTGCGCTTTTTTGCCATGGCATGTCCTTGCGTCTGGGGCGCCAGGTTCTGTTTTCTCCCGTGGAATCAAGTGACTATGACTTCGTTGCTACATGGCTGATTGCTGATGTTCAGCACTTTGCGCGGGTGCAACTCAAGGAGTTGGTGCCAGCGCATTTGAACGAAGGTGCAACTGTCCAGGCACTGGTCGATGGGTTGAGCAAGTATTCCGGCGATGATTTGATAGTGGCAATCTTTCTCAACAGAGAGGGCCGTTTCTCTCTAGAGGAGGTTGTGTTTCCCGCCCTGCATATTGCAGAGTTGTGGTTCGTGTTCGCGACAACCCCAGACCAGCATATGTGGCAGTTGGTCGGGGATGCATTGCGTGAGCCTGAAGTGAGCTCCTTCAGGTATCCGACTTGAAGGGCCCAGGTTCAGTCAATAGCGTGGCTGAAATTCGCGGACGGCGTCTCGGACTTTTGTTTCTAACGTGAACCCCGAGCCGTATTTCGCCGCCAATTCATCCGCACGCTTCAAGAACGCCTCTACTCCCGTCCCGTAGATGAATTGCATCGCCCCCCCCGTCCACGCCGGAAACCCGATCCCAAAAATCGACCCAATGTTCGCGTCATGCACGCTGGTCAGCACGCCCTCGGCCAGGCAGCGCGCGGTCTCGATGGCCTGGCGGTAGAGCAAACGGTCCTGGATCTCTTGCACGCTCCACTCCACGCCGGGCTTTTCGAACAGAGGTTTCAGCTCCGGCCACAGGTGCTTCTTGGCGCCTGCGGGGTAGTCGTAAAAGCCGCCGCCACCGGCGCGGCCTGGGCGCTTCAGCTCCTTGACCATGCGCTCTACCAGCAGCTCGCCGGGTGTGGCGGTGTAGGTCTTGCCTTCGGCCGCGTAATCGGCGCGGGTCTGGTCCAGCACGTGCACGCTCAGGGTCAGCGCGGTTTCGTCCAGCACGGCCAGCGGGCCCACTGGCAGGCCGGCCTGCATGGCGGCGTTTTCAATGGCGGCGGAGGGGATGCCTTCGCCCAGCATGGCGGCGCCTTCCATCACAAAGGTGCCGAAGGTGCGGCTGGTGTAGAAGCCGCGTGAGTCGTTGACCACGATGGGCACCTTGCCCAGGGCCTGCACGTAGTCGAACGCGCGGGCCACGGTCTCGTCGTCCGTTTGTTTGCCGCGGATGATCTCCACCAGCTTCATCTTGTCCACGGGGCTGAAGAAGTGGATGCCGACAAACTTCTCGGGCTTGCTGCTGGCCGTGGCCAGGCCGCTGATGGGCAGGGTGGAGGTGTTGCTGGCAAAGAAGCCGCCGGGCGCGAGGTGTGGCTCGGCCTCTTGCGTGACCTTGGCCTTGAGGTCGCGGCTTTCAAACACGGCTTCGATGATGAGGTCGCAGCCCGCCAGGTCGGCCGCGCTGGCGGTGGGCGTGATGCGTGCCAGCAGCGCCTGCTGCGCCTCGGCGGTCATGCGGCCCTTGTCCACGCGGGCCTGGGTGAGTTTGGCGCTGTAGGTCTTGCCAGCCTCGGCCTTCTGGGTGCTCACGTCCTTGAGCACGGTTGCGATGCCTTTGCTCGCCTGGGCCCAGGCGATGCCCGCGCCCATCATGCCCGCGCCCAGGATGCCGACCTTTTGCGGCTTGTAGCGCGGGGCCGAGCCGGGGCGTGACTTGCCGCTCTTGATCGCGTTCATGTCGAAGAAGAACGTGTTGATCATGTTGCGCGCCACGGGGCCGGTCATCAGGCGGGCGAGGTAGCGGCTTTCGATGCGCAGGGCGGTGTCGTAGTCCACCATGGCGCCTTCGACCATGGCGGCCAGCGCGGCCTCGGGCGCGGGGTAGCGGCCGCGCGTGGTCTTCTTGAGCATGGCGGGCGCCACCGTCAGGGCACCCGCGATCTTGGGGTTGGCGGGTGTGCCGCCGGGCATCTTGTAGTTCTTGTCGTCCCACGGCTGCACGGCGTGCGGGTGGGTGGCGATGTGGGCCAGGGCGGCGGGCAGCAGTTGCTCGCGCGTGGTCACCAGCTCGTGCACCAGTTGCAGCTCCAGCGCCTCGGCGGGGTTGAAGAGTTTGCCTTCCAGGATGTAGGGCTGCGCGCCCATCAGGCCCAGCAGGCGCGTCATCTTGGTCACGCCGGTGGCGCCGGGCATCAGGCCCAGCGTCACCTCGGGCAGGCCGAACTGGATCTTGGGGTCGGCGACGGCGATGCGGTAGTGGGCGACTAGGGCCACCTCCCAGCCGCCGCCCAGCGCCGCGCCGTTCAGGCAAGCCACCACGGGGATGCCCAGTGTTTCGAGCGTGCGGAAGTGCTTCTTCATGCGCTCGATTTCGCCGAACACGGCGGGGGCATCGGCGGGCGTGAGGCGCATGGTGGCCTTGAGGTCGGCGCCCGCAAAAAAGCTGGTCTTGGCCGATGCCAGCACGATGCCTTTGAGCGCGGCGCCCAGGCGTTCGCGGTCGCCCAGCACCTGGGCGGTGACTTCATCCAGCTCTTGCTGCCACTGGCGGCACATGGTGTTGACGGAGGAGTTGGTTTCGTCAAACGTGATGACGGCGACCTGGCCTTCTGTGCCCTGGGCGGGGATGAGTTCGTAGCGAATGGTTTGCATGTTCTTGTCTCCTACCCAGTCCATCAAATGCGTTCAACAATCGTTGCGATGCCCATGCCACCGCCCACGCACAGCGTGGCGAGGCCATAGCGCTGGCCACGGCGGTGCAGCTCGTCAATCAAGGTGCCGAGGATCATCGCGCCCGTGGCGCCCAGCGGGTGGCCCATGGCGATGGCGCCGCCGTTCACGTTGACCTTGTCGTGCGGTACGCCCAGCTCGCGCATGAAGCGCATGGGCACAGCGGCAAAGGCCTCGTTGACTTCAAACAGGTCGATCTGGTCGATGGTCATGCCTGCACGGGCCAGCGCCTTCTTGGCGGCGGGCACGGGGCCGGTGAGCATGATGGTGGGGTCGGCCCCGCTGAGCGCTGTCGCCACAATGCGCGCGCGGGGCGTGAGGCCGTGGGCCTTGGCGGCGGCCTCGTTGCCGATGAGCACGGCGGCGGCGCCATCCACAATGCCGGACGAATTGCCCGCGTGGTGCACGTGGTGGATGCGCTCCACCTGCGGGTAGCGCTGCAGCGCCACGGCGTCAAAGCCCATGCCGCCCAGTTGCTCGAACGATGCCTTGAGCGCGCCCAGGCCTTCGAGGGTTGTCTTGGGCTTGATGAATTCGTCCTCCGCCAGGATGGTCTGGCCGATGAAGTCGCGCACGGGAACGACGGAATTCTTGAAGTAGCCCGCTGCGCGCGCGGCGGTGGCGCGGCGCTGCGATTCGAGCGCGAAGGCGTCCACATCGGCGCGGCTGTAGCCGTCCAGCGTGGCGATCAGGTCGGCGCCGATGCCCTGCGGCACGAACAGCGTGGCGGAATTGGTCTCCGGGTCTTGCGCCCAGGCGCCCCCGTCGGAGCCGATGGGCACGCGGCTCATGCTCTCCACACCGCCCGCCACCACCAGGTCCTCCCAGCCGCTGCGCACCTTTTGCGCGGCCAGGTTCACGGCTTCGAGGCCGGAGGCGCAGAAGCGGTTGACCTGCACACCTGCACAGCGAAAGTCCCACCCGGCCTTGAGCGCCGCCACCTTGGGCAACACCGAGCCCTGCTCGCCCACGGGCGAGACGATGCCCATGACCACGTCGTCCACCGCAGCGGTGTCAAAGCGGTGGCGCGCTTGCAGCTCGGTCAGCAGGCCCACCAGCAGGTCGATGGGCTTGACTTCGTGCAGGGTGCCGTCCTTCTTGCCCTTGCCGCGCGGGGTGCGCAGCGCGTCGAAAACGTAGGCTTCGGTCATGGTGTGGTCTCCAGATTTGAATGAAATTGGCCGTTTGCGCGCGTCCATCAAGCGCTATTAGCTATAAAAATTGAAGCATCAGCGCGCGGGCAGGCCCATGCCGCGCGAGATGACTTCTTTCATGATCTCGTTGGTACCGCCATAGATGCGCTGCACGCGGGCGTCAGCATAGGCGCGGGTGATGGGGTATTCCCACATGTAGCCGTAGCCGCCAAACAGCTGCACGCATTCGTCCATCACCTTGCACTGCAGGTCGGTCGTCCAGTACTTGGCCATGCTGGCGGTCTGGGTGTCGAGCTGGTCTTTCACGATCAGCTCGCAGCACTTGTCCACAAAAACGCGGGCCACCTGCACCTGGGTCTGCAGCTCGGCCAGGGTGTAGCGGGTGTTCTGGAAGGCGGCGACAGGCTGGCCGAAGACCTTGCGCTCTTTCACATAGTCCAGCGTCCAGTCAATCGCGGCCTGGGCAGCGGCCACGGCGGTGATGGCGATCTGCAGGCGTTCCCACGGCAGCTGCTCCATCAGGCAGATAAAGCCGCGCCCTTCCATGGCGGGGCCGCCCAGCAGGTTGTCCACCGGCACCTTCACGTCATTGAAGAACAGCTCGGAGGTGTCCTGGGCCTTCATGCCCATCTTCTTGAGGCGCTGGCCTTTTTCAAAGCCGGGCATGCCGCGCTCGACCAGTAACAGACTGGTGCCCTTGGCGCCTGCTGCCGGGTCGGTCTTGGCGACCACGATGACCAGGTCGGCGTGCCAGCCGTTGGTGATGAAGGTCTTGCTGCCATTCAGAACGTAGTGGCTGCCGTCGGCGCTCTTGATGGCCGTGGTCTTGATGCCCTGCAGGTCGCTGCCTGCGGCAGGCTCGCTCATGGCAATGGCGCCCACCATCGCGCCGCTGGCCATCTGGGGCAGGTACTTCTGTTTTTGCGCCTCGGTGCCGTAGTGCAGGATGTACGGCGCCACGATCTCGCTGTGCAGGCCAAAGCCGATGCCGGTGGTGCCAGCGCGCGCCAGCTCTTCCATCTGCGCTACCGAATACAGCTTGTCGGCCCCGGCGCCGCCGTATTCCTCGGGCAGGCTCATGCACAGAAAGCCGTTGGCGCCCGCCTGGCTCCACACCTCGCGCGCTACGTAGCCCTGGTCTTCCCAGTCGGCGTGGTGGGGCGTCACTTCTTTCTCGATAAAGCGGCGGAAGCTGTCGGCAAAGGCTTGGTGGTCGGGTTGGAAGAGGGTGCGTTCGATCATGGTGCTGGCAGATCCTATTTATGCAAAGTTACTGCTTGGTTAAAATCATTTTGCCACCGACGCCGCCGAAACGCATCCCCTGAAATGCAAAAGCCGCCCGAAGGCGGCTTGGGTGCGGCGGGTCAGGCGCTCATGGCTTGACGTAGTCGGAGACCACCTTCCACTTGCCGTCGGTGATCTGCGACAGGCGCGAGAGGTCGCTGCCCAGGCGCTTCTGGGGGCCAAAGGTGCCTTCGGCGCTGCCGAACATGTCGGGCGGGATCACCATGGTGTCCATGGCCTTGATGAAGCTGTCGGTGCTCAGGTTGGGGCCCGCCTTTTGCGCCGCCTTGATGAACGCATCGACCGCGTTGTAGCCGTAGACCGAGAAGACGGTGGGGTCTTCGTTGAACTTGGTCTTGTACTTGTTGGCCCAGAAGCGGATGGGCTGGCTGGCCTCGTCCAGGTAGGGGTGCTGCACCGTCATGGTGGCGTACAGGCCGTCCATGGGCTTGCCGCCCAGCTTGTGGATGAGGTCGGTGTAGGCGGCGCTGGAGCCGAGGAAGGTGGGGTTGAAGCCCGTCTTGCGTGCCTCGGCAATCGTGCCGATGGTCTCGCGGATGATGGTGCCCAGGATCACGAAGTCGCACTCGGACGACTTCATCTTGGCGACCTGTGAGGAGAAGTCGGTGGCGCCGCGCTTGTACGAGGTCTTCTCGGCGAAGTCCATGCCCATGGACTTGAGCGCTGCCTCGCCGCCGCGCATCACTTCCAGGCCAAACTCATCGTCCTGGTAAATGGTGCAGACCTTCTTGGCGCCTTTTTCCTTGATGAGCTTGGGCGCGGCCAGGCGGATCTGGTCGTAGTAGGTGGCGGCAAACGAATACTTGAGCTTGTGGAAGGGCTCGTACATTTCGCGCGCGGCCGTCACGGGGAAGAAGTTGATCACGTTCTTGCTGAACTGCACGGGCATGGCGGCCAGGTTCTGCGCCGTGCCGATGTGCGCAATCATCATGAAGATCTTGTCCTGGTTGACCAGCTTCTGCGCGGCCAGCACGGCTTTCTTGGGGTCGTAGCCCGAGTCTTCCACCTTCAGGTCCAGCTTGCGGCCGTTCACGCCGCCTTGCTCGTTGGCCTCGTCCACGCGCAGCATCATGCCCAGGCGCACCTGCTTGCCAAACCCGGCCAGCGGGCCCGAAAGATCCTGGATGGACCCCAGCGTGATGGTGTCCTTGCTCACGCCCTGGCTGGGCTGGGCCTGCACCGAGACACCGGCCATGGCCACGAGGGCCAGCGCGGCAATGTGATGAAACTTCATGGCACGTCTCCTTCGGTTGGATCGAAACAAAAACGATCGCTCGTTATAGAACGATGCCCCGGGTGGGGCACCAGCACTTTCCCTATCCTGATGGGCGTGGCCTGTCGTTGCGTGACGTGCGTGCCTACCGGTACATGGCTTCAATCTGGGGCGCGTACTTCTGTTGCACCAGCTTGCGCTTGAGCTTCATGGTGGGGGTCAGCTCTTCATCCTCGGCCGTGAGCTGGGTGTCGAGCAGGAAGAACTTCTTGATCTGTTCCACACGCGCGAACTTGGCGTTGACGCGGTCGATCTCGGCCTGGATCAGGTCCTGCACCTCGCGCGCGCGGGTCAGGCTGGCGTAGTTGCTGAAGGGCACGTCGTGGTCCTGCGCAAACTTCTCCACGTTCTCCTGGTCGATCATGATGATCACCGTGAGGTAGGGCAGCTTGTCGCCAATCACCACCGCGTCCGTCACATAGGGGCTGAACTTGAGTTCGTTCTCCAGCTCGCTGGGCGTGATGTTCTTGCCACCGGCCGTGATGATGATGTCCTTCATGCGGTCGGTGATGCGCAGGTAGCCGTCGGCGTCGATATTGCCCACGTCACCCGTGTGCAGCCACCCGTCGGCGTCAATGGTCTCGGCGGTCTTCTCGGGCAGGTTGAGATAGCCCTTGAACACATTGGGGCCGCGCACCAGGATCTCGCCCGTGGCGGGGTCGATGCGCACCTCGTTGTAGCTGGCGGCCGGGCCGATGGAGCCGGGCTTGATGCGCGTGGCAGGCACACCCGTGGCCGCGCCGCAGGTCTCAGTCATGCCCCACACCTCCAGCATGGGCACGCCCAAGGCCAGGTACCACTTCACCAGCTCGGGCGATATGGGCGCCGCCCCTGTAACCAGGAAGCGCGCACGGTGGATGCCGATGAGCTTGCGCACATTGTTCAGCGCCAGAAAGCGCGCCAGCATGAACTGCGCCTTCAGCAGGCCACCCACCGGCTGGCCCGCCAGCACCTTCTCGGCGATGCGTGTGCCCACGCCGATGGACCAGGCATAGGCCGCCTGCTGCAGCCGGGTGGACTCCTTGAGGGCAATCATCACGCCCGAATAGAACTTCTCCCACACGCGTGGCACGGCGGTGAAGACCGTGGGGGCGATCTCGCGCACGTTCTCGGGCACGGTGTCGGGGTTCTCCACAAAGTTCAGGCGTGCGCCGGTGTAGAGCGAGAAGTATTCGCCGCCCATGCGCTCGGCGATGTGGCACAGCGGCAGGAAACACATGGTCTCGTCCGCCTCGCTGCGCGAGATGAGCGTGTTGTAGCCGCGCACGGTGTAGGTGAGCGCGGCGTGCGTGTGCATGGCGCCCTTGGGTTTGCCCGTGGTGCCCGAGGTGTAGACCAGGATGGCCACGTCGTCGGGGCGGCAGGCCTTGACGCGCTGCATAAGCGCGTCGGGGTGCTGTGCGTTCCACGCGCGGCCCAGTTCACGCAGGGCCGTGAGGCTCAGCACATCGGCGTCCTGCAGGCCGCGCAGGCCTTCCATGTCGAACACCACGATCTTGCGCAGCAGCGGCAGCTGGCCGCGCACTTCCAGCGCCTTGTCGAGCTGTTCGTCGTCTTCCACAAACAGCACGGTGGTGCGCGAGTCTTCGCTCAGGTAGTGCACCTGCGCGGCAGCGTCGGTGGGGTAGATGCCGTTGGCCACGCCGCCGCAGCTCAGCACGGCCAGGTCGGCCAGCACCCACTCGATGTTGGTGTTGGACAGGATGGACGCACATTCGCCCGGCGCAAAACCCAGCGACATCAGGCCGCCCGCAATCTCGCGCACGGCCTCGGCCGTCTGGTCCCAGGTCCAGCTCTTCCAGATGCCCAGCTCTTTCTGGCGCATCCACACGCGCGGGCCGCGCTCGGCCACGGCGTTCCAGAACATGGCGGCGATGGTGTCGCCTGCCAGCACGTCGGTGCCTGCGGGCTGGATGTGATCGAGGTCCCAGAGATTGCTCATGTTGTCCTCATCGCCATGTTTTCTTTTTCTTCCACCGCCGCTCGCCCCGCACGCCCTCGTCCTTCATGCCGAGGTAGAACTCCTTGATGTCGTCCTTCTCGCGCAGGCGCTCGCAGCTGTCTTCCATCACGATGCGGCCGTTCTCCAGCACGTAGCCGTAGTCCGATGCGTTGAGCGCCATGTTGGCGTTCTGCTCGACCAGCAGGATGGTGGTGCCGCGCTCGCGGTTGATACGCACCACGATCTCGAAGATCTCCTTGGTGAGCTTGGGGGAGAGGCCCAGGCTGGGCTCGTCAAGCAGGATGAGTTCGGGGTTGGCCATGAGTGCGCGCGAGATGGCCAGCATCTGCTGCTGCCCGCCCGAGAGCAGGCCAGCATCTTGCGCGGCGCGCTCCTTGAGGATGGGGAAGTAGCCGAACACCGTCTCGATGTCGCGCGCCACTGCGTCCTTGTCGGCACGCGTGTAGGCGCCCATCAGCAGGTTGTCGCGCACGGACAGCAGCGGAAACACCTCGCGCCCCTCGGGCACATGCATCAGGCCCCGGCGCACGATGGCGGCCGGGTCGCGGGCGGTGATGTCCTGGCCCTGGAATTCGATGGAGCCCTTGCGCGGGTCGATGATGCCGCTGATGGTCTTGAGGATGGTGGTCTTGCCTGCGCCGTTGCTGCCCAGCACGGCGGCGATCTCGCCGCGCCGCACCTGCAGACTCACGCCCCGGATGGCCTTGATGGGGCCGTAGGCACTTTCCACGTTCTGGAGGCGCAGCAGGGGCTGGTCGGCGGCGCTGGCTGCCGGGCTGGTGGCGGGGGCGGACAGCACGGCGCTCATGTGCGGACTCCCATGCTGGAACCCGCTGGGCGGCGCAGGTTGCTCACATCGTCGATGGTGCCCAGGTACGCCTCGATCACCCCAGGATGCGTTTGCACTTCGCGCGGCGTGCCCATGGCCACCACCTCACCCTGGTTCATGGCCAGCACACGGTCGGACACCTTGGACACCAGCGACATGTCGTGTTCCACCATCAGCACCGTGATGCCCAGCTCGTGCTGGATGTCCTGGATCCAGAAGGCCATGTCGTCGGTCTCTTCCACGTTCAGGCCCGACGATGGCTCGTCGAGCAGCAGCAACTGCGGCTCGGTGCACAGCGCGCGGGCCAGTTCCACCACCTTGCGCACACCGTAGGGCAGGCCGGCCACCATGGTGTCGCGGTAGTGCTGCAGGTCGAGAAAGTCGATGACCTGCTCGGCCTTCTCTCGCGCCTGAATTTCGCCCTCACGCACCTTGCGCGTGAAGAACATCTCAGCCCACAGGCTGCTGTGCTGCCGGGTGTGGCGGCCGATCAGCAGGTTGTGCAGGACGCTGGCATGCTCGAAGAGTTCTATGTTCTGAAACGTCCGCGCGATGCCCAGGCCCGCCACCTTGTGGGGCGGCTGGTCGGTGAGCGGCAGCATGGCGCCGCCGGGCCCCGCATAGGCGATGGTGCCGGTGGTGGGGGTGTAGATGCGGCTGATGAGGTTGAACACCGTGGTCTTGCCCGCGCCGTTGGGGCCGATGAGGGTGAACACCTCGCCGCGCCGCACGTCGAAGCTCACGTTGTTGACGGCCAGCACGCCGCCAAAGCGCACGCTGAGGCTCTGGGCGCTGAGAAGCACATCGGTCGTCACAGTGCTCCCTCCATGGCGCTCGTACTGTTGCGTGTGGGTTGAGACTGGCGTGGCCCAGGCCAGGAACGCCGAGCAAGGGCCGCCCCGCAGCGAGGGCGTTGTCCCCCTGCCCGCGCAGCGCAGCGAAGCGAGAGCGGGGGGAAGGCGCGAAGCGACTCAGGGGGGTGTTTCATTTCAAGCGATCCGATTTCTGGAACGACTTCTGTCGCTTGAACATGCCCTGGCGGTAGAACGGGAACATCTGCAGCCAGGTGCGCACCTTGAGCCAGCGGCCGTACAGGCCCATGGGCTCGAACAGCACAAAGGCGATCAGCACCGCGCCATACACCACGGCCTGCAACCCCGGCGCCTGGCCGATGGAATCCGGCAGCCAGTCTTTGGACAGCGAGATGAGCTGCGGCATCGAGATCAGGAAGATCGCGCCCAGGAACGCACCGTGCACCGAGCCCAGGCCACCGATCACGATCATGAGCAGCAGGTCGATGGACTGCAGGATGTTGAACTGGTCCGGCGAGATGAACTGCAGCTTGTGGGCATACAGTGCGCCACCCACGCCCGCGAGCGCGGCCGAGAGCGAGAACGACAGCGTCTTGTAGCGCGCCAGGTGGATGCCCATGCTCTGCGCCGAAATCTCCGAATCGCGGATGGCTACGAACGCGCGACCCGTGGGCGAGCGCAGCAGGTTCAGGATGGCCAGTGTGCTGACCACCGCAATCACCAGGCACAAAAAGTAGAACGACTCGGTGGACTCGAACGAGTACCCGAACATCTGCGGCGGCACCAGGTGCTTGCCGGAGTTGCCGCCCGTCACCGACTCCCAGCGCGCGAATACCTCCTCTACGATGAAGCCGAACGACAGCGTGGCCATGCCCAGGTAGATGCCCTTGACGCGCAGCGCGGGCAGGCCCACCACCACGCCCACGGCGGCCGACAGACCGGCTGCACAGGCCAGCGACAGCGCAAACGGCCAGCCCATGCCCGTGAGCACAGCCTGTGTGTAGGCCCCCACGCCCAGAAAGGCCGCGTGCCCCAGCGAGAACAGCCCTGTGAAGCCCGCCAGCAGCATCAGCCCCAGACCCACGATGGCGTAGATGAGTACAAAGGTCAGCTGCGCCAGCCAGTATTCAGGCGCGACCCAGGGCGCGGCGACGAGGGCCAGGCCCAGCAGGCTGTACCAGAACACATGGCCGCCGTGTTTGGCGAGGCGGATGTCTTGCGCGTAAGAGGTCTTGAAAAGAAAGCGCATGGGGTCAGACTTTCTTTCTCAGCTTTTCGCCGAACAGTCCATTCGGTTTGACCATGAGCATGATCAGCACCACGATGTACGCCGCCGTGTCCTTGAAGCCATCAGGCAGATAGAAGCCCGAGAGCGATTCGACAATGCCAATCACCAGCCCGCCCACGATGGCGCCCGGCAGGCTGCCAAAGCCCCCGACCACGGCGGCCGGGAAGGCCTTGAGGCCGATGAAACCCATGTTGGCATGCACAAAAGTGATGGGCGCCAGCAGCAGCCCGGCCACCGCCGCCACCACGGCTGCCAACCCCCAGGCCAGGCCGTTGAGCCGCTGCACCGGGATGCCCATGTAGTAGGCCGCCAGCTGGTTCTGCGATGCGGCCTGCATGGCTATACCCAGCTTGCTGTAGCGGAACATCGCAAACAGCAGCACGCACAACACGCCCGTAGCGCCGATCACCACCAGCTGCTCGGCGCTGACCACCAACTCACCGAGGCGCAGGGACTGGTCTTTGTAGGGCACGGGCAGCGTGTGTGTGTCGGTGCCGATGTTGGGGATCATGGTGACCAGGCCGCGCATCACGTAGCCGATGCCGATGGTGAGCATGACGATGGAGAACGCGGGCTGGCCGAGGATGGGGCGGATCACTGCGCGCTCGACCAGCACGCCGAACAGCCCCATGGCCACCACGCTGGCCAGCACCGCCACCCAGAAGGGAAAGCCCAGCACGGTCATCAGCGCCAGGCCGCAAAACGCGCCGAGCATCATGAGTTCGCCTTGCGCAAAGCTCACGGTTTCGGTGGCCTTGTAGATGAGCACAAAGCCCAGCGCGATCAGCCCGTAGATGCACCCCTGGGAGACACCGCTGATCAACAGTTGCACAAATTGCACCCTGGCTCTCCAGAAGATTTTTACAAAGCGGTTGCTTTGCATAAATAATGTTGACTGCGACCGCTGCTTACCGCACTCGGGGCTAACCCTGAGAGGGGTGACGATCGGGTCGCGGCGGATATTGACGCAGCACTGCACCCCGCGCAATAGGAATAACGTCGGGTGGGTGAACAGGCTCTGAGCATCGGCCCATAGGAGAAGCACATGTCCGTAGAGGTGGAAACGCAAGGCCGTGTCACGCTGGTGACATTGCACAGGCCCGATGTGCGCAACGCGGTGGACGCGGCAACGGCGCAGGCCCTGCATGCGGCCTTCCTCGCGTTCGACCAGGACGAGCACGCGGACGTGGCCGTGTTTCACGGAGCGGGCGGGCACTTCTGTGCGGGCTGGGATCTGCAGGCGGGCGCGCGCCTGCTGGCCGACGGCGTGGCGCCTGAGGCGCTGGCGCAAACGCTTGATTTCGCCGCCGATGCGGTCCACCCGCAGGGGCCGATGGGACCGAGCCGCATGCAGTTGTCCAAGCCCGTGATCGCGGCGATAGAAGGTGCGGCCGTGGCGGGCGGCATGGAGCTGGCGCTGTGGTGTGACCTGCGTGTGATGGCCGAGGACGCCTACATGGGCGTGTTCTGCCGCCGCTTTGGTGTGCCCCTGATTGACGGCGGCACGGTGCGATTGCCGCGCCTGGTGGGCCTGTCGCACGCGCTCGACCTGATCCTGACCGGCCGCAAGGTCGAGGCGGACGAGGCCCTGCGCATGGGCCTGTGCAACCGCGTGGTGCCTGCGGGCCAGGCGCTGCAGGCGGCGCTGGCGCTGGCACACACACTGGCCGCCTTTCCGCAAGCCACCTTGCGTGCCGTCCGCGCGAGCGCGCTGGCGGGCGAGGGGCTGCCGCTGCAGCAGGCGCTGCTGCAGGAGTGGGCCGGTGGGCGCGAATGCCTGGCCGAAGCGCTGCGCGGAGCCACCCGGTTTGCCACCGGGGAAGGGCGCCACGGCAAGTTTTAGATAAAAATGGCCGCTTGCGCCTGTCCATCAAGCGCTGATAGCTACAAAATCAGGAGCATTCAGGGGCGTGGCCCCTTGTTCCTCACACAACATCCATCCCAGGAGACCCATGAGCAAATCCGCGCCCCCCGCCCCGCAAGCCTTCGAGCCCGCCTTCGTCGCCGGGCTCAAGGCCATCTTTGAAGAGAAGATCGTGTTCAACCAGGTGCTGGGCCTCAAGATCACATCGCTGGCGCCCGATGGCGTGGTGGGCCGTATTGACATGAAGCCCGACCTGGTGGGGCACTATGCCTACAACCGAATCCACGGCGGCGTGATCAGCGCGGGGCTCGACGCCATGGGTGGCCTGGCCGTGATGGCCGCGATTGGCGCCAAGCACCTGGACGAGCTGCCCGAGCAGCGCCTGCACCGCTTTGCCAAGCTGGGCACGATCGACCTGCGCATCGACTACCTGCGCCCCGGCATTGGCAGCCACTTCGAGCTGCGAGCCCAGGTGCTGCGCCTGGGCTCGCGTGTGGCCACCACACGCATGGAGTTCCTGGGGCCGGACGGGCAGATCATGTCGGCGGGCGCGGCTGCCTACATCGTGTCTTGAGGTGTGCGCCGCAGGATGTAACTGCGGGATGTGTGATCCCGCAAGCCTTGCAAGTGCATGCAACCATCGAACCGTTTGGTTACCGTTCTTGCGTAACGAAGGCATCTTTCGCGGAGCGTGAAACCTAGCATGGCCTCTTTTCAAGGAGATCTGATGGCCGTGCAAAACCCCTTCTTTGGCAAGCGTGAACCCGAGTCGTTCCAACCCCGCAGCAGCACCACTTCAGGCTCCGTATTGGGCAGCAGTGCGGTGAGCAGCAGCGCAGCATCGGCACAGCCGGTGCCCCCAGCGGCAGCCCCCAAGCTCAGCAGTGCCAGCGACAGCACGGGCAGCAAGCTCACAGTGGGCCCCAACATCAAGCTCAAGGGCGTGGAGATCACCGACTGCGACACGCTCGTGGTCGAGGGCACGGTGGAGGCCACGATGGACTCGCGCGTGATCCAGATCTCGGAGAACGGGGCGTTCAAGGGCTCAGCCGAGATCGACATTGCCGAGATCCACGGCGAATTCAACGGCACGCTCACCGTGCGCCAGAAGCTGGTGATCTACAGCTCGGGCAAGGTCAACGGCAAGATCCGTTACGGCAAGCTGGTGGTGGAAGAGGGTGGCCAGCTGGCGGGTGAGATCGAGGCAGGGTTCTCGGCCTCATCGTCGTCTTCCGGCAGCAGCCATCTGCAGCGCGGGGCTGCGCCTTTGCGAACAGAACCGGCCACCGCACTGGCGGCCTGACCGCCGCCGCACCTGCGCGCGCCTTGGCGCTGCGCGCGCGGCACACCACTGCGGTGTGGCCTTGCCAGCGCGCCGTGTTCAGGCGGGCGCGTTGTGCTTGGGCACGGGGCGCGGTCTGCCCTGGTGGTCGATGGCCACGTACGTCAGGCGCGCCTCCGTCACTTTCACATACTGCCCCTGGGCAGAAAAACGTTCGGCATACACCTCCACCTCCACGGTGACCGAGGTGTTGCCCACGCGCGTGATGGCTGAGAAGAACGACAGGATGTCGCCCACGCGCACGGGCTGCTTGAAGATGAATTCATTGACCGCCACCGTGGCCATGCGGCCCTGGATGTAGCGCGCGGGCAGCACGGAGCCCGCCAGGTCCACCTGCGCCATCACCCATCCGCCAAAGATGTCGCCATTGCCGTTGGTGTCGGCGGGCATGGGGATGACCTTGAGCACCAGTTCCTTGTCGGTGGGCAATGCGGCGGGTGGTGGGCTGAAAACGGCAGACATGGGCACAATCTCGGTTGGGGCTGAGCCAATCCTTGGGGAAACCGGTGGTTTCACCAGGCCTTGCGCCCCGAGAAAAACCACCTGGGCATCAGCCAGGTCGGTAAAAACAACAACCGGAATTGTCCCCCATGCGCCACCACGGCGAAACTGCCCCCACCGCTGCCGGTGCCATTGCCCCCGCCGCTGGCACCCCGCCCGCCCCGTCCGACTGGGCCACCCTGCACCGGCTCCTGCCCTACCTGTGGCAATACAAATGGCGCGTGATCGCCGCCATCGTTTTCATGGTGGGCGCCAAGTTCGCCAATGTGGGCGTGCCCATCCTGCTCAAGACGCTGGTCGATGCCATGAGCCTGCAGCCCGGCGACCCGGCCGCCTTGCTGGTGGTGCCGGTGGGGCTGCTGGTGGCCTATGGCGCGCTGCGGCTGTCCACCTCGCTGTTCACCGAGTTGCGCGAGCTGGTGTTTGCCAAGGCCACGCAGGGCGCGGCGCGCTCGATTGCGCTGCAGACTTTTGAGCACCTGCACGCCCTGAGTCTGCGCTTTCACCTGGAGCGGCAGACCGGCGGCATGACGCGCGACATCGAGCGCGGTGTGCGCGGCATCGAGTCGCTGATCTCCTTCACCCTGTTCAACGTGGTCGCCACGCTGGTCGAAGTGGTGCTGGTGCTGTCGGTGCTGGCCATCAAGTTCGATGCCTGGTTTGCGTGGATCACGCTGGCGGCGCTGGCGCTGTACATCACCTTCACGGTGCTGGTGACCGAGTGGCGCACCCAGTTCCGCCGCGAGGCCAACGAGTTTGACTCGGCCGCGCACTCCAAGGCCGTGGACTCGCTGCTCAATTACGAGACGGTGAAGTATTTCAACAACGAAGGCTTCGAGGCCCGCCGCTACGACGAAAGCCTGGAGCGACTGCGCCGTGCGCGCCTGAAGAGCCAGACCACGCTGTCGATGCTCAACACCGGTCAGCAGCTCATCATTGCCGTGGGCCTGGTGGCCATGCTCTGGCGCGCCACGCAGGGCGTGGTCGATGGGCGCATGACGCTGGGCGACCTGGTCATGGTCAACGCGTTCATGATCCAGCTCTACATCCCGCTCAACTTCCTGGGCGTGATCTACCGCGAGATCAAGCAGAGCCTGACCGACCTGGACAAGATGTTCACGCTGATGGACAAGGAGCGAGAGGTGGCCGACGCCCCCGGCGCCCAGCCGCTGGCGGGGTTGGACCAGCCCACCGTGCGCTTCGAGGACGTGGTGTTTGCCTACGATCCTGGCGTTATCAGCACTGGTGGGCGCACCATCCTGCAAGGCATCAGCTTCGAGATCCCGGCGGGCAAGACGGTGGCGGTGGTCGGGCCGTCGGGCTCGGGCAAGAGCACGCTGGCGCGGTTGCTGTTCCGCTTCTACGACATCCAGCAGGGCCGCATCACCATTGCGGGGCAGGAAATCCGCAGCGTGACGCAGGGCAGCGTGCGCCAGGCGATTGGCATCGTGCCGCAGGACACCGTGCTGTTCAACGACACCGTGGCCTACAACATCGCCTATGGCCGCCCCGGCGCCAGCCAGGACGAGATCGAAGCCGCCGCCCGTGCCGCGCGCATCCACGACTTCATCGCCAGCACCCCCAAGGGCTACGCCACCATGGTGGGCGAGCGGGGGCTCAAGCTCTCGGGCGGCGAAAAGCAGCGCGTGGCGATTGCGCGCACCTTGCTCAAGAACCCGCCCATCCTGATCTTTGACGAGGCCACCAGCGCGCTGGATTCGGCTAACGAGCGCGCCATCCAGGCCGAGCTGCAGGGCGTGGCGCAGAACAAGACCACGCTGGTGATTGCCCACCGCCTGTCCACGGTGGTGGACGCACACGAAATCCTGGTCATGGACGCGGGCCGCATCATCGAACGCGGCACGCACGCGCAGCTGTTGGCCCTGGGTGGGCGCTACGCCAGCATGTGGTCGCTCCAGCAAAGTGATGCCGCCGCCTGAGCGGCATCCCTCTCTCTTTCATTTGTTTCGCGATTTTTGATCCATGAAGCCCGTCCTTCTCGCCCTCATGTTTTTGTCTGAAGAGCACATCGCCCAGATGGCCCAGACCTTTGAAGTGATCTACGCGCCCGACGCGCCGCAGGCCGCCGCTGCCATCGCGCAGCACGGCCCCCGCGTGCGGGTGGTGTTGACCATTGGTGCGGTGGGCCTGAGCCCGGCGCAGATCGATGCGCTGCCTGCGCTCACGCTCATCTGCGCGCTGGGCGCGGGCTACGAGAACATTGCCGTGGCCCATGCCAAGGCGCGCGGCATTGTGGTGGCAACCGGTGCAGGCACCAATGACGACTGCGTGGCCGACCACACCTGGGGCCTGCTGATTGCGGCGCAGCGCCGCATTTTGCCGCTGGACAAGGCCACGCGCGCAGGCATCTGGCGCACGGCCCTGCCGTTGCCGCCCAACGTGTCGCACAAGCGGCTGGGCATCATCGGCCTGGGCACTATCGGCAAAAAGATTGCGCAGCGCGCGCTGGGCTTCGAGATCGAGGTGGGCTACCACAACCGCAGCGCGCGCACCGATGTGCCTTATCGCTACTTTGCCGATGTGCAGGCGCTGGCCGCGTGGGCAGACTTCCTCGTCGTGGCCACGCCGGGTGGCGCGGGCACCAGGCATCTGGTCAACGCCGACGTGCTGAACGCGCTGGGCCCGCGTGGCGTGGTGGTCAACATCGCACGCGGCAGCGTGATCGACACCGCCGCCCTGGCAGCAGCGCTGCGCGGCGGCCGGATTGCCGCCGCAGGGCTGGACGTGTACGAGAGCGAGCCCGCGCCTCCGGCCGAGCTGCTGGACCTGGACAACGTGGTGCTCACGCCCCATGTGGCGGGCTGGTCGCCCGAGGCGGTGCAGGCGTCGGTGGATCGGTTCATGGAGAACGCCCGGCGCCACCTGGCGGGTGAGGCGCCGGTGTCGCCGCTCTGAAATTTGAATAAAAAAGGCCGTCTGCGCGCAATGGGTAAGCGCTTTTAGCTATCAAATCAGGAGTATTGATGTCCGCTGTCGATCTCGAAGCCCTGCAAGCCCGGCTGCGCGCCTTTGCGGCCGAGCGCCACTGGCAGCCGTTCCACACGCCCAAGAACCTGGCCATGGCGCTGATGGTGGAGGCGGCCGAGCTGGCCGAGATCTTCCAGTGGATGACGCCCGAGCAATCGCTGGCGGTGGCAGGCGATCCGGCGCTGAAGGAGCCCATCGCCGACGAGGTGGCCGATGTGCTGCTCTACCTGCTGCAGATCGCCGACCACGCGGGCGTGGACCTGGCCGAGGCGGTGGAGCACAAGCTGCGCAAGAACGCGGTCAAGCACCCGGTGCCAGATGGCGATTCGAAGAAATAATAGCTGCCTGCGCCTGATGGAAAAGCGCTGGCAGCTATTATTTGTATAGCGCCGTCAGGTCGCTGATGGCGCGGGGTGGGCGGGCGTTTGCTTTCTTTTACTGCTTGCGCGCCGCAATCGCCTTCTCGGCCATGTTCACCAGGTCGGCGCCGATCTGGCCCTTCCACTTGTCGTACACGGGGCGGGTGGCCTTGACAAACGCGGCGCGCTCGGCGGGGGAGAGCTGGGTCACGGTCACGCCCAGGGCGGCGATGTCCTTGAGCAGGGGCTTGTCGGCCTCGACCACGCCCTTGCGGGCGATGGCGATTTCTTCCTTGCCTGCGTCGATGGCGGCCTGCTTCACGATCTCGCGGTCGGCGGGCGTCCAGCTGTTCCAGATTTCCTTGTTCACCACAAAGATCAGCGGGTCGTTCACGTAGCCCCACAGCGTGATGTTCTTCTGCGCCACGCTGTGCAGCTTGGCGGCGGTGAAGATGGACAAGGGGTTCTCCTGCCCGTCCACCGCGCCGCTGGCAAACGCGGGCTGTGCGTCGGCCCAGCTCATCTGCGTGGGGTTGGCGCCCAGGGCGGTGAAGGTATCCAGGAACAGTGGCGAGCCCACCACGCGAATCTTCAGGCCCTTGAGGTCTTCCGGGGTTTTGATCGCCTTCTTGGAGTTGGAGATTTCGCGGTAGCCGTTTTCGCCCCAGGCCAGGGGCACCACGCCCGCCTTGTCCAGCGTGGCGAAGATGCTCTTGCCCACATCGCCCTGCGTCACCGCGTCCACGGCGGCGTAGTCGGGGAACAAAAAGGGCAGCGAGAACAGGTTGAGCTGCTTGACCTGGGGCGACCAGTTGATGGTGGAGCCCACGGCCATGTCGATCACGCCCTGGCGCAGCGCGCTGAACTCGCGCGTCTGGTCGCCCTGGATCAGCGACACGCCGGGGTAGAGCTTGATGTTGATGCGGCCCTGGGTGCGCTCGCGCACCTTGTTGGCCCACAGCTCGCCGCCCTTACCCCAGGGGAAGGCGGTGCCCAGCACCAGCGACATGCGGTATTCGCTCTTGTAGGTGGTCTGTGCGATGGCGGCGGGCGCGGTGAACGCCAGGGCGGCCGCAGCGGCCACGGCCGAGGTGAGGAAGGTGCGCAGTTTCATGGGTTGTCTCCTTGTTGGATGGATGGTGGGTTGAGTGAATAAGCAAAAGGCAATCAGTAGCCCAGGCGCTGGGGCAGCCACAGTGCAATCTGCGGGAACACGACGACCAGCAGCATGGCCACGGTCATGGCCAGCACCAGCCACACGACCCAGCGGGTGGTCTGCTCCATCCGCACGCCCGCGATCTTGCTGGACACCATGAGGTTCACGGCCATGGGGGGCGTGAACTGGCCAATCGCCACGGTGAGCGTCAGCACCACGCCGAACCACACCACGTCCCACTGGTAGTGCTGCATGATGGGCATGAGCAGGGGCACAAAGATCAGGAAGATGGAAATGCCATCGAGGAACATGCCCGCGACGAGCAGCACCACAATCAGCGCGCCCAGCACGCCTTGCTCGCTCAGGCCCGACTGCACGATGGCGCGGGTGATGGGGTCGATCACGCCCAGCGTGGACAGCGAGAACGCAAAGATGCCCGCGAGCGAGACCACCACCAGGATCACGGCCGAGAGTTCGCCCGCCTCGCGCAGGATGCCGAACAGGTCACGCACCCGGATCGTGCGGTGCACCACCATGCCCACAAACAGGCCGTAGAACACGGCGACCACGGCGGCCTCGGTGGGCGTGAACCAGCCCGCGCGCATGCCGCCCAGGATCACCACGGGCGCCGCCAGGCCCCAGGAGGCCTCGCGCAGGCTGCGCCAGAACGGCGGGCGCGGCATGTCGGCCTCGGCGCCGCCCATCTTGTGGCGCCGCGCCAGCCACACGGCCGGGACAATCAGTGCAATGCCCGCCAGCACCCCGGGGAACATGCCGGCAGCAAACAGCGCGGGCACCGAGGCGCCGGGCACCAACACCGAGTACACGATGAAGGCCACAGACGGCGGTATGAGGATGTCGGTGGCGGCCGCGCCCGCCACCACGCTGGCCGAGTAGGCGGCGGGGTAGCCCGCGCGCGCCATGGCCGCAATCATGACCCCGCCCACAGCAGCTGCGGTGGCCGGGCCCGAGCCCGAGATGCCGCCCAGAAACATGGCCACCGCAATCGCCACCAGTGGCAGCATGCCCGGGCCGCGCCCGACGATGGAGACCGCAAAGTTCACCAGCCGTAGCGCCACACCCGAGCGGTCGAAGATCGAGCCCACGAGCACAAACATGGGGATGGCCAGCAGCGGGTATTTGCCGAGCCCGGCATAGAAGTTCTGCGGCACGGCCAGCAGGCCGAACCAGGGGGTCTCGGCATTGGCCAGCGCAATGGCGGCAGCGCCCGCCAGGCCCAGGGCGGCGCCAATCGGCACGCCCAGAAACATCATGCCCAGAAAGGCCACAAACAGCAGCGTGGCGATCATGTGCGTGCCTCCGCTGTGGCTGATGTGGCCGCTGCGCGCCGCAGGCGTGCCCACAGTTGCAGCGCCCGGGCCGTCGTCAGCGCACACAGCACCGGCAGCCACACCGAGTACCACCACTGCGGCACGCCGATGCCGGGGGAGGTTTCTTCATACCGGTAGTCGTCCCACACCACGCGCACGCTCAGCACCGTGATCAGCCCAAACAGCAGCGCGACCATGAGCGCGCCGAACTGTGCGAGCCGCTGCCTGCGTTGCTCCGAGCCGCCATCGGCATAGAACTCGATGCGGATGTGCAGCTGCCGCGCCACTGCCGCCGAGCCGCCGACCAGCGCCAGCACGATCATCAGGAACACCGAGATCTCCTCGGTCCAGGCAAACGATGCATCGGTGAAATAGCGCACCACCACATTGACGAAGGTGATGAGTGCCAGGGCGGCCATCGTCAGGACGATGAGCCAGTCTTCCAGGCGCAGGGAGCGGGGGGCGTCAGCAGCCGCTGGCGCGTCGGGCGCAGCGGGCCGCCCATCGGGAGTGGAGGTGGACATGGACGCGGGGAGTCAGAAAACACAAGGGGCGGATACCGATCTTGTGGCCCGGCGGTGTTGTGCACCTGGGCGTTGACCGATGGAGCGGCGGGGTGAGCGCGCCGAGCATTATGCGTTGCCTGCTATGCATGCACAGCATTGGTGCAGTGCCGCAAGCGATGCCACCGGGCGCGGCCGGGGCCCGCGCAGGTGCCCCAACCACACTGGATCGCTCCACCCGTGATCTGTAGAAACCCTCATGCCGGGCGCCAGCAAGGCGCAGCCTGCGCGCGGATAATGCGCCGATGGAAACCAAGTGGCTTGAAGATTTCGTCAGTCTTGCGGAAACCCGCAGCTTCAGCCGGTCAGCGCAGCTGCGGCATGTGACCCAGCCAGCGTTCTCGCGGCGGATCCAGGCGTTGGAGGCCTGGGCCGGTACCGACTTGGTGGACCGCAGCTCCTACCCCACCCGCCTCACGCCCGCTGGCAAAACCCTCTACGACCAGGCCCTGGAAATGCTGCAGGCGCTGCAGAACACCCGCGCCATGCTGCGCGCGCACACCAGCGCGGGCAAGGACATGATCGAGTTCGCCGTGCCGCACACGCTGGCATTCACCTTCTTCCCCGCCTGGGTGTCCAGCCTGGCCGACAAGTTCGGCCCGTTCAAGAGCCGCCTGATCGCCCTGAACGTGCACGACGCCGTGATGCGCCTGGTAGAGGGCGGCTGCGATCTGCTGATTGCCTACCACCACCCTTCTCAGCCCTTTCAGCTTGATGCCGACCGTTATGAAATGGTCAGCCTGGGGCAGGAGGTGCTGTCGCCCTACAGCAAGGCCGACGCCGAGGGCCAGCCCGTGCACCGCCTGCCGGGCCGCGCGGGCCAGCCGCTGCCCTACCTGGGCTACGCGCCCGGCGCCTATCTGGGGCGGGTGACTGAACTCATCCTCAAGCAGTCGCAGACGCCCATCCACCTGGAGCGTGTGTATGAGACCGACATGGCCGAGGGCCTCAAGGCCATGGCGCTGGAGGGCCATGGCGTGGCCTTTTTGCCGCACAGCGCCGTGAAGAAGGAACTGCGCTCGCGCCGCCTGGTCAGCGCGGCGCCCTCGGAGGCCGAAGGCCTGCAGATGACCATGGACGTGCGGGCCTACCGCGAGAAACCAGCGGGCAAGGAGGCCCCCAAAGGCACGGCCCAGGCGCTGTGGACCTACCTCCAGGCCCAGGCCGGGTCATGCTAAGGGTAAATACGGATATAAACACTTTGCATAGTTGCGCCCGCAAACGGCATTGGAGTTTCATAGTAACGACACGTACAGTTCGCGCCATCGCTGGGTCGGTGGCAACAACACATGCCTGCAACTGCCGCGATGGCACGAACATTGCAAACCCGATTCCTTTCTTTTACCGGGACGTCGTATGAAAGTTCAGCACTGGAGATTCGCTAAGGGCCTGGTCGCCCTGGGCTGCCTGCTGGCGGCGTCTGTGCAGGCGGCAACGGTGCTGGAGCGTGTGAGCGCTGGCGGCAAGCTGGTGATTGCCCACCGCGAGTCGTCGGTGCCGTTCTCGTATGTGGATTCCCAGTCGGGCAAGCCCGTGGGCTATGCCGTGGACCTGTGCCTGCGCCTGGCCGATGTGGTGCGCAAGAAGACCGGCAAGAAGGACATGGAGGTGGAGTTTGTGGCTGTCACGCCCGCCAACCGCATCACCATGATCGAGCAGGGCAAGGCCGACATGGAATGTGGCTCCACCACCAACAACGCCGAGCGGCGTCAACAAGTGGCGTTCACCATCCCCCATTTCATTACCGGTGCCCGGCTGCTCGTGAAGTCCGCCAGTGCCATCGATAAGGTGGAAGACCTCAACGGCAAGAAGCTGGTGTCCACCAAAGGCACCACACCGCTCAAGGCGGCCGACCAGGCCAACCGCGAGCGCCTGATGGGCATCGCCATCGTGGAAGCCCCCGACCATGCCAAGGCCGTAGATATGGTCGAAAAGGGCGAGGCCGATGCCTTCGTGATGGACGACGTGCTGCTGTATGGCCTGGCGGCTGGCCGGCCCAACCCCAAGGCGCTCAAGGTGGTGGGCCGCTTCATGACCACCGAGCCGCTGGCCATCATGCTGCCCAAGAACGACCCCGAGTTCAAAAAACTGGTAGACGAAGAGATGCGCCGCCTGATCACCAGCCGCGACATCTACCCTATCTATGACAAGTGGTTCAACAAACCCATCCCCCCGAACAACACGGTGCTGAACCTTCCGGTCAGTTATCTGTTGCGCGACTTCTGGAAATACCCTACCGATCAGGTCCCCTTCTGACGAGTATCCTCGGGTAAGTCCTCCCCCATTTCTAGACGTTTGGGCTTGCAGTCCGGGCGGGTTGCGGCCAGTCTCTAGAATTCCCCCCTTTTTTCTGTTTTCAACACAAGGAGATCCCTATGAAGAAACATTTGCTCGCGATTGCTGTGACCGCCCTGGCCGCAGGCAGCGCGTTCGCTCAAGCCACCGACACCCTGGCCAAGATCAAGGCCTCGGGCAGCGTGACGCTGGGTGTGCGCGAGTCTTCGGGTCTTTCCTACACGCTGGGCAACGGCAAGTACGTGGGCTTTCACACCGAAATGGGTGAAATCGTCCTGCACGACGTTCAGAAGCAACTGGGCCTGGCCAAGCTGGACATCAAGTACCAGCCAGTGACCTCGCAGAACCGTATTCCCCTGGTGACCAACGGCACCGTGGACCTGGAGTGTGGCTCCACCACCAACAGCGCCGCCCGCCAGAAGGACGTGGCCTTTGCCGTGACCACCTATGTGGAAGAAGTCCGCATGGTCGTCAAGGCCAACTCGGGCATCACCTCCATCAAGGACCTGAACGGCAAGACCGTGGCCACCACCACGGGCACCACCTCGGTGCAGACGCTGCGCAAGCACGAACGTGCTGGCGGCATTGACTTCAAGGAAGTCATGGGCAAGGACCACGCCGACAGCTTCCTGATGCTGGAAACCGGCCGTGCCGAAGCGTTCGTGATGGACGGCTCCATCCTGGCCGCCAACATCTCCAAGTCCAAGGCACCTGCCGACTACAAGATCGTCGGCGAAGTGCTGAACGTGGAACCCATCGCCTGCATGCTGCGCAAGGACGACCCTGCGTTCAAGAAGGCCGTGGATGATTCCATCAAGCGCCAGATCAAGGATGGTTCGCTGGCCAAGCTGTACGACAAGTGGTTCATGCAGCCCGTACCCCCCACCAACGTGAAGATCGGCCTGCCGATGTCGGATGCGACCAAGGAAGCTTGGGCCAACCCGAACGACAAGCCCATGGAAGACTACGCCAAGAAGTAATCTTCTTGACGCGCGTGCCCCTTCGGCCAGCCGGTTTGAAGGGGCTTTTTTGTTGGGCACGCTGCCTGCGCGCCGTGCCCAGCGCAATACCAAGAATTAAAGGGGTGCTCCTATGAGTTGGGATTGGCAGGTGTTCTGCCAGGACACCATGGACCGGGAAGTTGTGCAGAGCTGCTTTGGCAAGGGCGGCGACATCACTTACCTGGACTGGATGCTGTCGGCCTGGGGCTGGACGGTGTCCGTTTCGTTGCTGGCCCTGGTGCTGGCGCTTGTGTTGGGCTCTTTCATCGGCACGCTGCGCACGCTGCAGGACCGGCCCATGATTGTTCGGCTGGGTAACGCCTGGGTTGAGCTGTTCCGCAACATTCCGCTTCTGGTCCAGATTTTCCTCTGGTACCACGTTCTCCCCAGCCTGTTCCCGGTGCTCAAGGGTGTTCCCGGCTTTGCCCTCGTGGTGCTGGCCCTGGGCTTCTTCACCTCCGCGCGTATCGCCGAGCAGGTGCGCTCGGGCATCCAGGCCCTGCCGCGCGGCCAGCGTTACGCGGGCATGGCTGTGGGGTTCACCACCTTCCAGACCTACCGCTACGTGCTGCTGCCCATGGCGTTCCGCATCATCATCCCGCCGCTGACCAGCGAGACGATGAACATCTTCAAGAACTCGTCGGTGGCGTTTGCCGTGTCGGTGGCCGAACTCACCATGTTTGCCATGCAGGCGCAGGAAGAAACCTCGCGCGGCATCGAGGTGTACCTGGCCGTGACCACGCTCTACATCATCTCGGCCTTTGCCATCAACCGGATCATGGCGTTCATCGAAAAACGCGTGCGCATCCCGGGCATGGTGGTCGCAGGTGCCGCTGGAGGGGGGCATTGATATGAATCTCGATTTTTCCTTCTACAACTGGGACCTGATCTCCAACTTCGTGCTCAAGGGGCTGTACTTCAGCCTGATGCTCACGGTGATCGCCACCATTGGCGGCGTGTTCTTCGGCACCCTGCTGGCGCTGATGCGCCTGTCGGGCAAGAAGTGGCTCGATGTGCCCGCCACCATCTACGTCAACGGCATGCGCTCCATTCCGCTGGTGATGGTGATCCTGTGGTTCTTCCTGCTGGTGCCCGCCATCATCGGCCGCCCCATCGGCGCGGAAGTGTCGGCAGTCATCACCTTCATCGCCTTTGAAGCGGCGTACTTCAGCGAAATCATGCGCGCCGGCATCCAGTCCATCCCGCGTGGCCAGGTGTATGCCGGGCAGGCGCTGGGCATGACGTATGGCCAGAACATGAAGCTGGTGGTGCTGCCCCAGGCGTTCCGCAACATGCTGCCGGTGCTGCTCACGCAGACCATCATCCTGTTCCAGGATACGTCGCTCGTGTATGCCATCGGTGCCTACGACATGCTCAAGGGCTTTGAAGTGGCGGGCAAGAACTTCGGCCGCCCCATCGAGGCGTACCTGGCTGCCGCCGTGCTGTATTTTGTGATGTGCTATGCGCTGTCCTGGGCGGTCAAGCGCCTGCACCAGAAGATCGCCATCATCCGGTGATCCGAGAGATTGAGGAATAAACAATGATCGAACTCAAAAACGTATCCAAGTGGTATGGCCCCGTGCAGGTGCTCAACGAGTGCTCGGCCACCATCAACAAGGGCGAAGTGGTGGTGGTCTGCGGCCCCTCGGGCTCGGGCAAGTCCACGCTCATCAAGACTATCAACGCGCTCGAACCCTTCCAGAAGGGCGAGATCACGGTCGATGGCGTGAAGCTGCACGACCCCAGCACCAACCTGCCCAAGCTGCGCAGCCGCGTGGGTATGGTGTTCCAGCACTTCGAGCTGTTCCCCCACCTGTCGGTGACGGACAACCTGACCATCGCGCAGATCAAGGTGCTGGGCCGCAGTGCGGACGACGCCAAGAAGCGCGGCCTCAAGATGCTGGAACGTGTGGGCCTGATTGCGCACAAGGACAAGTTCCCCGGCCAGCTCTCGGGCGGCCAGCAGCAGCGCGTGGCCATCGCCCGTGCGCTGAGCATGGACCCCATCGTGATGCTGTTCGACGAGCCCACCTCCGCGCTCGACCCCGAAATGGTCGGCGAAGTGCTGGACGTGATGGTGGGCCTGGCCAATGAAGGCATGACCATGATGTGCGTGACCCACGAAATGGGCTTTGCGCGCAAGGTGAGCAACCGCGTGATCTTCATGGACGTGGGCGGCAAGATCCTGGAAGACTGCTCGAAGGACGAGTTCTTCAACAACCCCGATGCGCGCCAGCCGCGTACAAAAGACTTCCTTAACAAGATCCTGCAGCACTGATCAGCGTCGCCCCAGACCGTCAGGTCTCGGGATTGGAAGCAAAAAAAGCGCTCTTCGGAGCGCTTTTTTCATGGGCGTCGGAACGCCTGAAAACCTTGCGCGGGCCAGTAGCCAGGATCACGCAGGTCAGCGCTTGCCTCCCCGCCGCCCCGCTGGCGGGTTGCCTTCCACGATGAGCTGGGCTTCCACGTCCTTCCACAGGTCGTCGCGCCGCTGCAGGGCTTCGGACACGGCTTCGTGCCGCAGCTGGGCCACGGCCGACACCAGGGCGTTGCACACGAAGAACGCGGCGGTGTACGAGTCAAATGGCGAGGCGTTGGAGATGCGCACCTGCACGCGGTGGTGGGCCAGGGCCGCCAGCGGCGCGGCGGTGCTGTCCACAATGGCCAGCACCTGGGCCCCCGCGTCGCGAAACCGCTGCGCCACCTTCACCGGCCCGCTGGCATAGCGGCGGATGCTGAAGACCAGCAGCGTGTCCTCGGGCTGGATCCAGAGCAACTGGTCGGTGGCGGCCACGGCGCCCGCGCCCAGCTCGTGCACGCCGGGGCGGCACATGTTCAGGTGCAGCGCCAGCCAGGCGGCCACGGGGGCGCTGTTGATCTGCGCCAGCACAAACACACGCCCGTTGCTCTGCGCGATGCGCGCGACGATGGCCTCGAACGCCGCCATGTCCAGCCCGTCGCGCGTGGCGGTGATGTTGTGCTGATCGTGCAGCAGGGCGTCGTCCACACATTGCTGCAAGCTGCGCTCGGTGCCGATGGTGACGGGCGCACGCTGCCCGGCGGTTTGCAGCAGGGCCGTGACCTCGCCCCGGGCCTCGCGCTGCGCCTCGGCATAACTCGCGTAACCGAGCTTGGCAAACAGCCGCACCACGGTCGATGCGCTGGTGCCGGTGCGCGCTGCCAGGGCGGTGGCCGACTCCAGCAGCGCGTGGGGGTAGTCCCGCCCCAGGGCCTCGGCCAGGGCGCGTTCGCTGGCCGTGAGTTCGCCGCCCTGGCGGGCCAGGCGCTCGGTCAGCAGTGCGGTGGATGTTTGCAATGATGATTTCATTTATGTCTCATTTATGAAAAATGTATTGCAAACAGCCGAAACGCATGCAACACTGCGGCCCAAATTTTGCCCCGACCCGGGGTCCGACCCAAGGACAACCATGCTCGAAACGCTTGAAAACACAGCATCCCAGGCGCCATCTGCCCCATCCGCGCCGGCACTGGCCTGGCTGGCGGGCCAGGGGCAGGCCATGCAAGAGCTGTTGCAGAAAGTGGTCAACATCGACAGCGGCAGCCGCGATGAGGCGGGCGTGACCGCTGTGGCCCATGCACTGGCCGAGCGCCTGCTGGCTGCGGGCGTGCCCGTGCAGTTCGAGCCCGTGCCCGGCTACGGTGTGCTGCTGCACGCACAGGTCAACGCGGCCGGGGCAGGCGGGGAGGGCGCGCCCCTGATCCTCATGGGCCACATGGACACCGTCTATCCCGCAGGCACCGTGGCGCGCCGCCCCTTCCGTGTGGAAGACGGCCGTGCCTACGGCCCCGGCGTGGCCGACATGAAGTCGGGCCTGGTGCTCAACGTGTTTGTGGCCGAGGCCTTTGCCCGCTGCGGCGGGCTGAAGGCGCCCCTGCACCTGTTCTTCTCGTGCGACGAAGAGATCGGCTCGCCCGCCACGCGCGACCTCATCATGGCCCGGGTGCGCGGCGCCCGGGCCGTGCTCAATGCCGAGCCCGGCCGCGTGAGCGGCAACGTGGTCACCAGCCGCAAGGGCTCGATGGTGGTGGAGTTCGAAGTGACGGGCGTGGCTGCGCACGCAGGCATCAACCACGCCGCAGGCGCGAGCGCCATCGAGGCCTTGGCGCGCAAGACGCTGGCACTGCACGCGCTCACCGACCCGGCCACGGGCGTGACCTGCAACGTGGGTGTGGTGCAGGGCGGCATCGTCCCCAACATGGTTGCCCCGCATGCCAAGGCCGAGGTGGACCTGCGCTTCACCGCCGACACCAACCCCGACGACCTGCTGGAGCGCGTGCGCGCCATCGTCGAGGAAGAATCCGTGCCCCGCACCCAGGGCCGCATCACCTTGCACCGCCGCACGCTGCCGATGAAGCCCACGCCCGACTACCTGCTGGCTCTGTACCAGCAGGGCGCACGCGCGCTGGGCTTTGAGGTGCAGGGCGAATTCACCGGCGGCGCGGCCGACAGCGGCCTGACGGCCTCGGTGGGCGTGCCCACGCTGTGTGCCACGGGCCCGGTGGGCGGCCACGCACACACCGAGCGCGAGTACTGCGAGCTGGCCACTTTTGTGCCGCGCGCGCAGGCCGTGGCGCTGGCCGTGCTGGGCCATCCCTGATTCCTGCCTTATTCCCCATTTTTGTTTTTTGCGTTTTTGAAGACTGCCATGAACCACATCCCTTCCCGCCGCCACCTCCTGTCTACCGGCCTAGGCCTCGGCCTGGCCGGTCTTGCAGCGCTGCCTGCGCTGGCGCAGGACAAGTTCCCCTCGCGCCCCATCACGCTGGTGGTGCCGTTCCCGCCCGGTGGGTCGGTGGACATCATGGCGCGCCAGTATTCCGAGCCGCTGTCCAAGGTGCTGGGCGTGCCCATCGTGGTGGAAAACCGGGCAGGCGCGGGCGGCTCGGTGGGCGCGCAGTATGTGGCGCGTGCCAAGGCTGACGGCTACACGCTGGTCGTGTCGTCGCAAAGCAGCCACCTGGCCAACCCGCTCACGCAGCCCAAGGTCGGCTACGACCCGGTGAAGGACTTTGAAAACATCGCCATCCTGGGCCGCCTGCCCAATGCGCTGGTGGTGCACAGCAGCCTGCCGTTCAAGACCTTCAAAGAGTTCATCGACTACGCCAAGAAGAACCCCGGCAAGCTCAACTACGGCAGCGGCGGCGTGGGCAGCATGGGCCAGCTGAACGTGGAGATGCTCAAGGCCACCACCGGTGCCTTCACCACCCACATCCCCTACCGGGGCGGCACGCCGCTGATCACGGCGGTGCTGGGCAACGAGGTGCAATTCATCCTCGACAACCTGGTCATCATGCTGCCGCACATCCAGGCGGGCAAGGTGCGTGCGCTGGCCCTGGCCAACGACCAGCGCCTGCCGCAGCTGCCCGACGTGCCGACCCTGGCCGAAGTGGGCTACCCCCAGCTCAACCTCACCTCGTGGATCGGCCTGGCTGCGCCGGGCGGTACGCCCGATGCGGTGGTGCAGACCCTGTACAAGGCCGTGCGCGAGGTCGCCACCTCGCCCGCCATGCTGGCCAACCTCAAGGAACGCGGCGTGATCGCCCCGGAAGAGATGACCCCCGCCGCCTTCGAGAAGATGATGTCCGAGCGCCTGGTGAAGTTTGGCGAGGTGGTGCGCAAGGCCGGCATCACCGCCGAATAAGGTGTGGGCCGCTGGAATATGAGTGTTTTTGGCTGCCTCCGCGCAATGGATAAGTGCTGATAGCTATAAAAATGATAGTAATCATGCCAATGGGACAATGTCGCCCATGACAGCCGCACTCCACACCCCCACCGCGCCCACCACCCTCACCATCACCCGCCCCGACGACTGGCACCTGCACGTGCGCGACGGCGAGCCGCTGCACACGGTGGTGCCGCACACCGCCGCCCAGTTCGGCCGCGCGATCATCATGCCCAACCTGCGCCCGCCCGTGACCACGGCCGAGCAGGCCCTGGCCTACAAGCAGCGCATCCTGGCCGCCGTGCCCGCCGGTATGCAGTTTGAGCCGCTGATGACGCTGTACCTGACGGACAACCTGCCGCCCGAAGAAATCGTGCGCGCCAAGGCGGCCGGTGTGGTCGCCTGCAAGCTCTACCCCGCAGGCGCCACCACCAACAGCGACGCGGGCGTGACCGACATCCGCAAGACCTATAAAACGCTCGAAGCCATGCAGAAGGCGGGCATGCTGCTCTTGGTGCACGGCGAGGTGACCAGCAGCGACATCGACCTGTTCGACCGCGAGGCGGTGTTCATCGAGCAGCAACTCATCCCGCTGCGCCGCGACTTCCCCGAGCTGAAGATCGTCTTCGAGCACATCACCACCAAGGACGCGGCCGACTACGTGATGCAGGCCGACCGCTTCACCGCCGCCACCATCACCGCGCACCACCTGCTGTACAACCGCAACGCCATCTTTGTGGGCGGCGTGCGCCCCCACTACTACTGCCTGCCCGTGCTCAAGCGCGAAACCCACCGCGTGGCCCTGGTGCAGGCCGCCACCAGCGGCAGCAGCAAGTTCTTTTTGGGCACCGACAGCGCCCCCCACCCTGCGCACCTCAAGGAGCACGCCAGCGGCTGCGCAGGTTGCTACACCGCCCACGCCGCCATCGAGATGTACGCTGAGGCGTTCGACAACGCGGGTGCGCTCGACCAGCTCGAAGGCTTTGCCAGCTTCCACGGCCCGGACTTTTACAGCCTGCCGCGCAACACTGGCACCGTCACCCTGCGCCGCGAGTCGTGGACACCGCCCGACAGCTTTGCGTTTGGCGAAGCCGAACTCAAGCCCCTGCGCGCCGGTGAAGCCCTGCCGTGGCGGCTGGTGTAAGCGAAACCTTCGCCGCCATTGACTGGAGCGCCCCCTGGCTAGCGCCGTGGCGCGGCCTGGGCCAGCCCCTGGCGCAGCAGCTTCAGCACGATCCGACAGTGCACCGGGCGTTACAGACGGCAGCGCCACCGGGTGCACCGGTAGCTTTTGTGCCCCAGTCCGACCTGCCCGAAGCCACCGCCTACGAGCAGCACATCTGGGACACCCGCAGCGTGCCCACCCGCGACAACCTGCACGACTTCTTCAACGGCCTGGTGTGGCAACACCTGCCGCACACCAAGCGTCGCCTGAACCAGCTGCAGGCCCAGGCGATTGCCGCCGATGGTGTGCAGGCTGTGCGTGGCCCGCTGCGCGATGCGCTCACCGTGTTCGACGAAAACGGCGCACTGCTGCAGGCGCCCGATGCCCTGTGGGATGCGCTCCGGGCGCGGGACTGGCAGCGCCTGTTCATCGACCTGCGCCCGCTGTGGGCCGAGGCCCGGCTGGTGCTGGTGGGCCATGCGCTGCTCGAAAAGCTGGTTGTGCCCCGAAAACCCATGGTTGCGCACGTCTATCAAGCCCCATCAGCTATTGAATCGATAGCGGATGTGGACGCCTGGCTGGCGCAGGAGATCCAGTCGCAGACCTGGGCCGCCAAGCCCTTCACACCGCTGCCCGTGCTGGGCGTGCCCGGCTGGTGGCCCGCCAACGAGGTGCCGGGCTTTTATGCCGACGCCCAGGTGTTCCGGCCCTTGCGGGCAGCGCCTGTGCCGTAATTCCCGCCAAGCCTTGTGTGATAAGGCCCTGGCCGGGGTTTGCACCTACCATAGCGCGATGCAATCGCGGCCATGGGGCGGGTGCCGTTGCCACCAAGGACAGCGGCGCTTGAAGCGCGGCCCCCGGCCCCCATCTGAGCCAGCAAACACTCGTTGTTGTTTACCCCACGGAGAAACCATTCCATGAAGCGGATCCTTTTGTTTGTGATGACCAACCTGGCCGTCGTTGTCGTGCTGGGGGTGGTGGCCAGCCTGCTGGGCGTCAACCGCTACCTCACGGCCAACGGCCTGAACCTGGGCGCGCTGCTGGGCTTCGCGCTCATCATGGGTTTTGGCGGCGCGATCATCTCGTTGCTCATCAGCAAGCCCATGGCCAAGTGGACCTCGGGCGTGCGCGTGATCGATGGCTCCGGCTCGCCCGATGAGCGCTGGATTGTCGAGACGGTGCGCAAGTTTGCCGACAAGGCGGGCATCGGCATGCCCGAAGTCGGCATCTTCGAAGGCGACCCGAATGCCTTCGCGACCGGCGCGTTCAAGAACTCGGCGCTGGTGGCCGTGTCCACCGGCCTGCTGCAGGGCATGACCCGCGACGAGGTCGAGGCCGTGATCGGCCACGAGGTAGCCCACATCGCCAACGGCGACATGGTCACCATGACGCTGATCCAGGGCGTGATGAACACCTTCGTGGTGTTCCTGTCACGCGTCATCGGCTACGCGGTGGACAGCTTCCTGCGCAAGAACGACGAGAACAGCTCGGGCCCCGGTATCGGCTACTACGTGACCACCATCGTGCTCGACATCGTGCTGGGCTTTGCCGCTGCCATGGTCGTGGCCTGGTTCAGCCGCCAGCGCGAGTTCCGCGCCGATGCGGGCGCTGCCCAGCTGATGGGCCGCCGCCAGCCCATGATCAACGCCCTGGCCCGCCTGGGCGGCATGCACCCCGGCGAACTGCCCAAGAGCGTGGCGGCCATGGGCATTGCCGGTGGCATTGGCAAGCTGTTCAGCACCCACCCGCCCATTGAAGAGCGCATTGCTGCGCTGCAGAACGCACAGCAGCAATAAGCAGCCTCGGGCGCAATGCCTGTTGGGCCCGGAGGGCCGCCACAGTCTCGCACTGTGGCGGTCTTTTGTTTGTGCATTGAGGCTGTTGCTTTGCCGCTCCGTTAGGGAGCCGCCTGTTGTAGGGCGGCTCAAGGACTCGTAACCTTTTGTCGATACCTCCGCAAAGGCTGCCACCCAAAACGGTGGCGCCATGTTGTCCCCTTCACCCTCACGCGAGCCGCCCCATGTCCATCTCCCACGCACGTGTTGCCGTCCGCCTGGCCCTGGCCTTTGGTGTGGTCTGCCTCGTCATGTCCCTGTCGGCGGCCGTGGGCATCTGGCGGCTGGCGGGGCTGCAGGACATTGCGGACGATCTGGGCGGCGCGTCCTCCGAACGTGCGCTGCTCGCGCGCGAGCTGCACGCCATCGTTGTGCTCAGCTCGGCGCGTGCCGAGACGCTGCTGGAAATCGACAACAACCCTGCCTACGCCGCGCGCATCGATGCGGACCGCAAAACCACCTCCGCCCGTTCGTCCGAGGTGCGCAAGCGCCTGGATGAGTTGGCCGCAGACCCTGAATCCCAGGCACTGTTCGACGCCATCGACAAGGCGGGCAACGGCTTTCGTACGGTGCGCGACGACCTGGTGAAGCGCCGCAAGGCGGGCGAGGCCCTGCCTGCAGACGCCATTGCCAACCAGTTGCGCCCGGCGGCCGATGCCTATGCGGCGGCCGTGAACAAGCTGGCCGAATTCCAGCGCCAGCGCGTGGCCCAGGCCCGCGATGCCGCCGCCAGCAGTGAGCGCCAGGGCATCACCCTGCTGGTGGCAGGCTCGGTGGTGGGGCTGCTGCTGAGCCTGGCCTGCGCATGGTGGCTGTCGCGTTCCATCCTGCAGCCGCTGGCCCAGGCGTCGGAGGTGACGGACCGCATTGCCGACGGTGACCTCACCTCCGCCATCCCCGCACAGAGTGCAGGCAACCGCGACGAGCTGCAGGCGCTGCTGTCGCGCCTGGGTGGCATGCAGGCCCGTCTGGCGGGGCTGGTGGTGGGCATGCGCCAGGCCAGCACCTCGGTGGCCGGGGCCAGCAGCGAGATCGCAGCAGGCAACAGCGACCTGTCGGCCCGCACCGAACACACGGCCTCCAACCTCGAAGAAATCGCTGCCAGCATGGAAGAGCTGCTGGCCACCGTGCGCCACAGTGCCGACGCCGCCGCGCAGGCCAGCACCCTGGCCGCCGGTGCCAGCAACGTCGCCCAGCGCGGGCGCGAGGCGGTGGACCGCGTGGTGGGCACCATGGATGGCATTGCCTTGTCATCGCGCCGCATTGCCGACATCACCAGCGTGATCGATGGCATTGCGTTCCAGACCAACATCCTCGCGCTGAATGCCGCCGTGGAAGCCGCCCGTGCCGGTGAGCAGGGGCGGGGCTTTGCGGTGGTGGCCAGTGAGGTGCGCAACCTGGCCCAGCGCTCTGCCACGGCGGCCAAGGAGATCGGCGGACTGATCAGCGACAGCGTGCGGCAGGTGGACGAGGGCACGCAGCTGGTCCACGCTGCAGGCGGCACCATGGGCGAGATTGTTCAGTCCGTGCAGCAGGTGGCCACCATCATTGGCGAGATCAGCACCGCTGCCCGTGAGCAGACCACGGGCCTGAGCCAGGTGGGCGAGGCGGTGTCGCAGCTCGACCAGATGACGCAGCAGAACGCGGCGCTGGTGGAGGAATCCTCTGCCGCCGCGCAGGGCCTGCGCGTGCAGGCGCAGCAGCTGGCCGAGCTGGTGGAGGCGTTCCGCCTGCCCGCTGGCAACGCGCTGCGCTGAGCTGGGCGCAGGGGCGTTCCGCTACTTCACATCCACCCGCCAGCGCCTGCGCGGCGCGCGCAGCGCATGGCGCTTGCGGTACTCGGCGGGCGCCATGCCCGTGTAGCGCACAAAAATGCGCCTGAATGCCGCCGGGTCCGCATAGCCGCAGGCCACGGCAATGCTAGGCACGCTCTCCAGCGTCACCTCCAGCATCACCCGGGCGCGTGCGCAGCGCAGGCTGTGCAGGTGGTCCAGGGGCGACTGTGACAGCTCCTGCTGAAAGTGCCGCAGCAAGGTGCGCGTGCTCACCGATGCGGCCTCGGCCAGCCGGGCCAGTGAGTAGGGCTCGTCGAGGTGGGCCTCCATCCAGGCGATGGCACGGGCCAGTGCGCTGTCGCGCGTGGCGGGGATGTGCTGCTGCGCGTTGGCCTGCAGCGCCGCGCGGGCACGCTGGTGGTCCGGGGCCATCACGGTTTCGCAGGCGGTCCCCAGCTCTGGCCCCAGCGCATGGCGTGCCAGGGCCATGACCAGCAGGTTCACGCTGCTGGGCAGTGCGCAGCTCAGCCAGGGTCCGTCTTCCGACAGGTCCTGGCCCAGGCTGTGGCCGATGCCCGGGAAGTCCCGCTCAAACCCGGCGACGTAGAACCAGGGCAGGCAGGCCTGGCGCCCGTTCAGCCGCCCGCTTTGCGCAGCTAGCCAGGCGCCGTTGCCCACGGTGAGCAGTTTCTGGCCTGCGTCGAGCGCGATGCCCAGCTGGCGCGACAGCGCCTGGTGGCGGGCTGCCACCGCACGGATGCCCGGGATGTCTGGTGCGTGGAACGAGGGGATGAGCAGGGCATGGGCGGGCGCGGGGCCCGTGGCCTGCTCATCGGGTGTGGTGTAGGCCGCCAGGGGGCCAGGCAGCGGCGCCAGGGGCAGGCCCTCGGCATCCAGCAGGCGCCAGGCCAGGCGCGGTGCCTGCGCGCCTTGGCGCTGGCTGGCCAGCAGGTTGGCGCCGCGCAGCAGGTCGATGAACTGCAAGGCACTGCCCACGGCCGACTCGGGCAGCAGCGGGATGTCCACGCGGAACACCGGGGGCTTCGCGGTGGCTGAGGGCAAGGACAAAAGGGACGGTGGCATGGCGATATTGGCTCTGTGGATGGCCATTTTCGCTTGTCATGAAGGCACGGGCGGCTTTTAGCATGAACGTGCATTTCGCTTCCCCCACCCAGGCCCTTGAGGCTGCTTACTCCCTACGGATCTGCCCATGCACAAACCCCTTTCTGCCATTGCGCTTGCCGCCAGCCTCGTCGCCAGCGGGCTGACTTTTGTCTCGTCGGCCCAGGCCCAGGCGCTGGATGCCGCCGGCCTGCAGGCCATCGACGCTGCCGTGATGGCCGTGGCGCCCAAGATGGTCAACTGGCGCCGCGACATCCATTCCCACCCCGAACTCTCGGGCCAGGAAGTGCGCACCGCCAAGCTCGTGGCCGAGCACCTGAAGAAGCTGGGCATGGAAGTGCAGACCGGCGTGGGCGGCACCGGCGTGGTGGGCACGCTCAAGGGCGGCCTGCCCGGCAAGGTGGTGGCCCTGCGCGCCGACATGGACGCGCTGCCGGTGCTGGAGAACACCGGCCTGCCGTTTGCCAGCAAGGCCAAGGCCAACTACCTGGGCAAGGAAGTGCCCGTGATGCACGCCTGCGGCCACGACGCCCACACCGCCATGCTGATGGGCGCGGCCGAGGTGCTGGCGGGCATGAAGGCCCAGCTGCCCGGCACGGTGAAGTTCATCTTCCAGCCCGCCGAAGAGGGCGCGCCGGTGGAGCCTGATGCCAACGGCAAGGTGCCCAGCTTCGGCGCCAAGGCCATGATCGAAGCCGGTGCGCTCAAGGACGTGCAGGCCATCTACGGCCTGCACATCACCTCCAACCTGCCTGGTGGCGTGGTGGGCTACCGCAGCGGCCCGCTGATGGCCGGGTCGGACAACATCACCATCCATGTGGAAGGGCGCGGCGGCCATGGCTCGTCGCCCTGGGCCACCATCGACCCCATCGTAGCCGCCAGCCAGGTGGTGATGGGCCTGCAGACCGTGGTGAGCCGCCAGCTCAACATCAGCCAGGAACCGGCCGTGGTCACCATCGGCCAGATCCAGGGTGGCACGCGCTACAACATCATCCCCGACAAGGTGGAAATGATGGGCACGCTGCGCACCTTCGACGAAGACATGCGCCAGGAAGCGCTCAAGCGCATCACTACCACGGCCGAGTCGATCGCCGCCGCCAGCGGCGCCAAGGCCAGCGTGCGTTTTGGCCCTGTGGCCTACCCCGTGACCACCAACCCCGCGCAACTCACGCAGGCCTCGCTGCCCGCGCTGAACCTGGCCATGGGCGGCAAGACCATGGTGATCCCCAAGGTCGCAGGGTCGGAGGACTTCTCGGAGTTCCAGAAGGTTGTGCCGGGCTTCTTCTACTTCCTGGGCGCGCCGCCCAAGGGCAAGGAGTTTGCCAAGGCCCCGCCCAACCACTCTGCGTTGTTCGACATTGACGAAGACCAGCTGCCCACCGGCGCACGCAGCTTGGCCGCGCTGGCCGTGGACTTTTTGCAGCGCAAGTAAGAAGCGAAAAGCAGAGGGGCGCCCCGCGGCTCAGGCCGTGCGGCGGGGCGAAGCCAGTCGGCTGCCGATGAGCAGGCGAAACGGCAGCAGCAGCGCCACGCCCAGCCCCAGCTTCACCGCGAGGTCACCCAGTGCCCAGGTGATCCACGGGTCGCTGGTGCCTGCAAACGCAATGCTCCAGAACACGGCGGTGTCCAGCACCGCTGCGAGCAGCGTGGCCACCAGCGGCGCGCGCCACCAGGTGCCGTGGCGCAGGCGGTGGAACACGCTGATGTCCAGCCACTGCGAGAGCAAAAACGCGGTGCCCGACGCGATGGCAATGCGCACCGGCGCCAGCACCAGCGAGGCCGCCACCGCCACCGCAAACCCCACCCACGCCACCCGCCGCGCCTGCTGCGGGCCGTGGGCGCGGTTCACCAGCTCGCTCACCAGAAAGGCCACCGGGTAGGTGATGGCGCCCCAGGTGAGCCAGTCATTGAGCGGGAACTGGACGAGGATGTTGGACGCCAGCACCACGGCGGCCATGGCCAGGGCCGCCGCTGCAAACTGCGGCAGGCTGGGCGCCCGCATCATGCGGCGGTGCCGAGCAGGCTGCGCGCCACGGCCTCGCCCACCTTGATGCCATCCACCCCGGCCGACAGAATGCCGCCCGCATAGCTGGCGCCTTCGCCCGCCGGGTACAGGCCCGGCGTGTTCAGACTTTGCAGGTTCTCGCCGCGCCCGATCTTGAGCGGCGACGAGGTGCGTGTTTCCACGCCCGTCAGCACGGCGTCGTGCATGTCAAAGCCCTTGATCTTGCGGCCGAACACGGGCAGGGCCTCGCGCAGTGCCTCAATGGCGTAGCCGGGCAGGGCGGCGTGCAAATCGCCCAGCGCCACGCCGGGCTTGTACGAGGGCTCCACGCTGCCCAGCTGGGTCGAAGGCTTGCCCGCGATGAACTCGCCCACCAACTGGCCCGGCGCACTGTAGTCGCGCCCGCCCAGCACAAAGGCGTTGGATTCGAGCTGGCGCTGCAGCACGCTGCCCGACAGGGGATGGAACTGCCCGGCCGGCAGCGCCTCCACGCCATAGGTCTGGCCCAGGTGGGTTTCAAACGCCTGCGCGTCCTGCGGGTAGTCGCGGGGGTCGATGCCCACCACCATGCCCGCGTTGGCATTGCGCTCGTTGCGCGAATACTGGCTCATGCCGTTGGTCACCACGCGGTGGGGCTCGCTGGTGGCGGCCACCACGGTGCCGCCGGGGCACATGCAGAAGCTGTACACCGCGCGGCCATTGGCGGCGTGGTGCACCAGCTTGTAGTCGGCTGCGCCCAGCAGCGGGTGGCCCGCGTGGCGGCCCCAGCGGGCGCGGTCGATGACGCCCTGCGGGTGCTCGATGCGGAAACCGATGGAAAAAGGCTTGGCCTCCATGGCCACGCCGCGCTGGTACAGCATGGCAAAGGTGTCGCGCGAGCTGTGGCCCAGCGCCATCACCACATGGTCGGCGCGCAGCTCAGTCGTCTCGCCCGTGGCCTGGTTCAGCACCTTGAGGCCGCGCAGGTGGCGCGCACCGCCTGTGCCTTCGATGACCACATCCGTCACGCGCTGCTCAAAGCGGATCTCGCCGCCCAGCGCAATGATCTGCTCGCGCAGGTTTTCCACCACCTTCACCAGCTTGAAGGTACCGATGTGCGGGTGGGCGACATACAGGATTTCTTCGGGCGCACCGGCTTTGACGAACTCGTTCATCACCTTGCGGCCCAGGTGGCGCGGGTCCTTGATCTGGCTGTAGAGCTTGCCGTCGCTGAACGTGCCGGCGCCACCTTCGCCAAACTGCACGTTGCTTTCGGCATGCAGCTCGCGCTTGCGCCACAGGCCCCAGGTGTCCTTGGTACGTTCGCGCACGGTCTTGCCGCGCTCCAGCACGATGGGCTTGAAGCCCATTTGCGCCAGCACCAGCGCCGCAAAAATGCCGCAGGGCCCAAAGCCCACCACCACGGGGCGCAGGGGCAGGTCGGCAGGTGCCTGGCCCACGGGGTGCCAGGCCATGTCGGGCGTGGGCTGGATGTGTGGGTTGCCTGCAAACTGGGCCAGCAGCGCGGCTTCGCGTGCGGGTTGGGCCAATGTCACGTCCACGATGTAGACGGCCAGCAGGTCTACCTTGCGTGCATCAAAGCTGCGCTTGAAGACGTGCAGGTGGGCAATGTCGGTGTCTGCCAGGCCCAAGATCTTGGCGGCAGCGGCGCGCAGGGGTGCCTCGGGGGCTTCGGCCACGGTGAAGGGCAGCCGGATTTCGGAGAGTCGGATCATGGTCTTGCGGGCCCGTGGTTATCGGGCGGCTTGCAAAGTCGTGGGGCCATGATTTTACCGGGGTGGACCCGCTGACCAGTGCCAAGACAAAAGGCCCGCCGGGCGGCGGGCCTTGGGGCGCAAGCTGTCAAAGCTTGAATGCTATCAATTAAGTAGCTTTAAGCGCTTGATGGTCGCGCGCAAACGGCCTTTTTTGCTTGTATTTTCTGCCCTCAGGCAGGCAGGAAACCTTCCACCGACAGGTAGCGCTCGCCCGTGTCGTAGTTGAAGCCCAGCACCTTGGCGCCCGCAGGCAGCTCGGGCAGCTTTTGGGCAATGGCCGCCAGCGTGGCGCCCGACGAGATACCCACCAGCAGGCCCTCTTCGCGCGCTGCGCGGCGCGCAAATTCGCGCGCGGGTTCGGCATCGACCTGGATCACGCCGTCGAGCAGGCTGGTGTCCAGGTTCTTGGGGATGAAGCCTGCGCCAATGCCCTGGATCGGGTGGGGCGAAGGCTGGCCGCCCGAGATCACGGGCGAGGCCGTGGGCTCGACCGCAAACACCTTCAGCTGGGGGAACTTCGCCTTGAGCACCTTGGCAACGCCTGTGATGTGGCCGCCCGTGCCCACGCCCGTGATCAGCACGTCGATGCCCTCGGGGAAGTCCGCCAGGATCTCCTGTGCCGTGGTGCGCACATGGATGTCGATGTTGGCGGGGTTCTCGAACTGCTGGGGGATCCACGATCCGGGCGTCTGCGCCTGCAGCTCCTGCGCACGGGCAATCGCGCCCTTCATTCCCTTCTCGCGCGGGGTCAGGTCAAACTGCGCGCCATAGGCCAGCATCAGGCGGCGGCGTTCGATGCTCATGCTGTCGGGCATCACCAGAATCAGCTTGTAGCCCTTGACCGCCGCTACCAGCGCCAGGCCGATGCCGGTGTTGCCGCTGGTCGGCTCGATGATGGTGCCGCCGGGTTTCAGTGCGCCGGACTTTTCCGCGTCTTCCACCATCGACAGCGCAATGCGGTCCTTGATGGAGCCGCCTGGGTTGCTGCGCTCGGACTTCACCCACACGCTGGCGGCAGGGCCAAACAGGCGGTTGATGCGCACGTGGGGCGTGTTGCCGATGGTCTGCAGAATGTTGTCAACTTTCATGGCGTCTCCTGTGAAATGTCGGGTGGGTCCAAGGGGAAGGATGTGAGGCGCATTCTGAACCAGTTGTTCTACAGCCCTGGTGATATGGATATAGCCAGGACGTTGATCCAGGTGCTTGGCCGCCCTGTCAGAACCTGTGTGCGATCCTCTGCGAGATCGCAAACAGGCTCTTAGGGTGCGGGCAGGATCTCCACCTGCATGGCGCGTTCCACGGGCGTGATCTGTACACGCACCGGCAGCCCGAGCGCAATCGTCTGCGCGTTGGTGGCCGTGTGCTGCGTCACCTCGCTGCAGGTGTAGCTGGCGGCCTGCCCACTGCGCCACACCGCCAGGGCCAGCGGCAGCATCCACTGATCAGCCAGGTGCGGGCCCAGGGCGCCCGTGCTGCGCTGGTAGCCGCGCACCTCGTCCACCAGCCGCTTGGCCACCTGCTCGGCCGACAGGTGGCGTTCGCCCAGCTGGCAGAACACCTCGATCACCTGCTCGTATTCCAGCGTGGCGATCAGCGCATTGCCCGGCCCTTCGTTCTGGCGCGTGGGCGGTTGGCGCAACTGGCCGCCCTCAAACGTCCAGCCCATGCGCTGGCCCAGCGCCTCCAGCTCCCGCGTGGCAATGTTGCGCGCCAGGCCCGGCACCAGCGCTTCGCCATAGGCGTTCAGCAATGCCCCGCGCTCCCTTGCATCCACGGGCGTGAGCGGCTGCGCTGAGGGCGCAATGCGCGCCACCAGCTCGCCGCCCCCGGCGGGGTAAAAACCGCGCCGCTGCAATTGCAGCTCCAGCCCCACGCCCAGCCGCCGCACCAGCGGCGCAAAGGCCCGCTCCAGAAAATCAAACGGCGGTGCCATTGGATTGTGTGTGCCACCCGAAAGCTGCACGCGGCTCTCGCCATCGGCCAGCATCAGCGCGGGCAGCACGGTCTGCAGCACCAGCAGGCAGCTGCCCGCTGTGGCGATCTGAAACTGGTAGTCGCCCGCGCGCACCGCACCCGGTGTGAATACCAGCGTTTGCGACCCCAGCTCGGCGCCCTCCGCCTGCCCGCCGCATACGGCGGCGGCCGCCTGCACACAGGCCAGGTGCTGGCGCATGAGGCCCGGCTTAGTGCGCCCGGCGCGGATGCGGGTGATGTGCAGCGGCCGACCCGTGACCATGGCAAGCGCCAGCCCGGTACGCAGGATTTGGCCGCCACCCTCGCCAGTGGAGCCGTCGAGGGTGATCCGCTGCAGCTCCTGCATCACCTGGGCGCGCATGTGCGGCTCCACCGGGTGGGCGGAGTGCAGCATTTCTTGTTGTTCTTTTTGCATGAAAAATGGCTCCTGCGCCTGATGGTTAAGCGCTGGTAGCTATCAAAAATATAGTAAATGGTGCGACGCTGTCCTCAGCGCCGCACGGGGCTACCCCTTCACACACACCACCTGCTTGAGCGTGTAAACCACCTCCACCAGATCCTCCTGCGCCGCCATCACCGCGTCGATGTTCTTGTACGCCATCGGGATCTCGTCAATCACATCGGCATCCTTTCGGCATTCCACGCCTTCGGTCGCCTTGATCTGGTCTTCCACGGTGAACAGCTTCTTGGCCTTGGTGCGGCTCATCGTTCGGCCCGCGCCGTGGCTGCAGCTGTTGAAGCTCTCGGGGTTGCCTTTTCCGCGCACGATGAAGCTCTTGGCCCCCATGCTCCCTGGGATGATTCCCAGCTTGCCTTGCTCAGCACTCACTGCGCCCTTGCGGGTCACGAACACGTCCTGCCCGAAGTGCGTTTCGCGCTGCACGTAGTTGTGGTGGCAGTTCACCGCCTCAATGTGCGTCTCGAACGGCTTGGTGATCACCTTGCGCAGCGCGGCAATCACGCGGCCCATCATCACTTCGCGGTTGGCGGCGGCGAATTTCTGCGCCCACCCCACGGCCTTCACGTAGTCGCCAAAGTACTGCGCGCCTTCTTCAAAATACGCCAGGTCTTTATCGGGCAGGTTGCGCTGGTTCATCTCGGCGTCTTTCTTGGCCAGCTCGATGAAGTGGGTGCCGATGGCGTTCCCCACACCGCGCGAGCCGGAGTGCAGCATCACCCACACGCTCTGGTGTTCGTCCAGGCAGATTTCGATGAAGTGGTTGCCCGTTCCGAGCGTTCCCAGGTGCTTGTAGTTGTTCGTGTTCTTGATGCGCGGATGCGCTTCGCAAATCTCATCGAACTCATCCACCAGCGCGGCCCAGGCGCGGTCGGTTTCTGCAGGCGGCGTGTCCCAGCTTCCCTTGTCGCGGCCAAAGCGCTTGGGGGTCATCCCCACGGGCACGGCGCGTTCAATGGCGGTGCGCACGCCAGACAGGTTGTCCGGCAGATCGCTCGCGGTCAGCGTGGTTTTGCACGCCATCATTCCGCACCCCAGGTCCACCCCCACCGCAGCAGGGATGATGGCCTTGAGGGTGGGCACCACCGAGCCGATGGTCGCGCCGATCCCGAGGTGCACATCGGGCATCGCCGCCACGTGCTTGAACACGATGGGCAGGCGAGCAATGTTGCGCAGCTGGTTCTTGGCGTCTTCTTCCACGGGCACGCCGTTGGTCCACATCTTCACGGGCACGCCGTTCGGGATTTCGAGTTGTTCGTAGTTCATGGTTCTTTTCTCGTTGTTTCTTCGTTGTGTTTCTTTTTGGCGGCGATGTTCGTCATGCCGTCATTGCGTCAAAGACCGCGCTGATCCGTTCCGGGAGCGGGTAGCACTGATGGTCCAAGGCCCCCGCTGGCAGCCAGGAACTGGTGGGGCCCGCATCCACCAGCCGCATGAGCTTTTCCGTCCAACGCGCTTTGGTGGCTGGCCTGTTCAGCCATTCCTCCATGGTGCGTTTGTATTCGACCTGGTCCGTGGCAAACGCATTGCCCATCTGGTTGGCATTCCACACATAGTCCCAATAGCACGCGTCCACAAAGTTCAGGGTCGATGCGTCGCTTTCGCAGTCCAGCCAGTGTTGCAGCAGGGGCTCCAGCGGCACGCGGGCATAGGCCCACATCAGCAGAATGGAGAAAGCGTTATCGCCCTGGAAGAGTGAATCGCTGGTGGCGGGCCATTGCTCCAACCCTTGTGCAAAGTACGCCAGCGCAAAGCCCTGCAGCGCCGCCTGTTTCGTCGCTGAGAACGAGCCGGGCTCGCACCGCCCCAAGCGGTCCAGGTACAGCTCGGTGGAGTGGTGCAGTCGGGCGCCTTCGGCCAGCAGTTCCAGCAGCCGTGGGGCCAGATATTTGATCTCATCTGCGGGCTGCACCTGGCTCTTGGCCGAATCGTTGTACTCGTAGAAGTGCCTCTGGGTCAGTTGGCGCAGCGGCAGATGTCGCATTTCGCGTTCCAGTTCAGCATCCATGCAGCAGGCAGTACACACGTCCAGCAGGCCATGCGGTGCGTCGTAGCGTGCAAAGGCCTGGTAGACCGCCTGTGTGGCGGCTTCCAGCGGGGTAGCGGCGGGTGTCGATTGCTTCTTCATGCTCATCTTTCATCTCATTTTCACCAGCCCATTCAGCACCTGGTCCAGGCCGCCAAACACCGAAATCTTGTCGATGCGTTCGGCCACGCGTTCCAGTGTCTCCAGCTCTTTCATGCGCAGGGCGACGGGGTTGTCCTCCATCACCTTGGCCGTGTTGAGCAGCGAGCGTGTGGCGGCGGTTTCTTCGCGGCGGCGGATCACGTTGGACTCGGCCTGCTTCTGGGCTTGCACTACCTGGGTCAGGATTGCTTTCATCTCGCCGGGCAGCACGATGTCCTTCACGCCCACGCTTTCCAGTTGCATGCCATAGGGCTGCAGCTTGGCGGCCATGTGTGCGGTCACCACCTCGTCGATCACCGTCTTGTTCTCCAGCAGCTCATCGAGCGTGCGGGTGCCCACGGCGGCGCGCAGCGCAAACTGCAGCTCGCGGTACAGGTGGTCGGCAGGCTTTTGCAACTGGGCAAAGGCGCGCAGCACATCGGTGTAGCGGTAGGTGGCGCACAGATTCAGGCGCAGGCTCACCTTGTCGCGGGTCATGATGTCCTGGCCCGACACTTCCACGGCTTGTAGGCGCAGGTCCACCAGCTCCACAGCCACGGTGCGGCCGTACTTCCAGAAGGCGTAGGTGCCTGCGGCCAGCAGGCGTTCCACCTTGCCATCCACCGTCAGCAGGCCGCACTGGCACTCGGGCACCTGCACCTGCAGCACACCGGCCAATCCGGTCACGCTGCGCTGGCGCAGCTGGGTTTGCGTCAATCGCGCCACCAGTGCGGCGGGCAGTTCAGCGCCTGCTTGCAAGTCCACCACTTGCACGCTCACATCCACCAAGCCTTTCCAATAAAGACGGTGGGTGCCAGGGGGCAGGATCTCGACCAGCACACCGTTTTCACTGCGCAGGCCCACTTCGGTTTCCGACAGGCTCACCTGCACAAACTCGGCCGCCACCACGGCGGGCTCCTGCGCCATCAGGTACTCGGCCAGGCCGTGGGTGAAGGCGGGTTGTTCGAGGGCGAAGGTCTCCACGCGCAGATCGTCGGTGCCTGCAAACAGCCAGTAGGTGCCGCTGCGCAGCACGCGGTCAAAGCTGCCATTGCGCAGCAGCAGGGCGCGTTCGTTTTTCTTCACGGTGGCGCGTTGGAACAACTTCAGCATCTCTTTTTCCTCTTTCTTCTTCGTTGTAGTCACTCGTCACATATCGGGTTGCCGTTACAGCAGTGGCGGGGTGCCAGGGGGCGCAGCCTGGGCCGTGCAGTGCGCCGTGGTGGCTGCCCCCATCCCCAGCGGGAAGGGAGGCAGCGCGGCTGGCTGCGGGCGCGGGCTGTGCCGGGTGCTGGCACAAACCGCCACCGGCTGACGGGGTGACTCCCTTGCGGTTGCGGCGCAACCTCGGGGCCTCTCCCCGCGTTCGGCGGGTGGTCTTTCGACCGGTACAAAGTTCCAGCCTTGCGGCCGGAGTAATGGGCAGGAGTCGAACCTGCTACAGACCTCTTGCGAGGTTGCTCTACCAATGAGCTACCAAAGGTGGCAAGCCGGGAGTCGAACCCGGCATCTCCTCTTGCGAGGCGTCACCAAGACCTTGCCAATACCCAGCGTTTGCGATGTGCGGCATGCAGAACATCGACAGAACCCGAAGGCCCCGGAGGCCCGGCACCGGCGGGGCAGACGGCTGTCCTAACCCCGGCCTGTGAGCGGTCACCGCTTGCGCTGGATGCTTTTTCTATTGCCAGATGTGTGCCAGCTTGCAGTGAGTGGCATTTAATTTGCGCAAGCTGTTGATTTTTATGGAGATATTTTCTATTGCACGAGATTGGGGCGGTATGCATATGTCAAAATAACTAGAATGAAAGCTAGTTAAATAGACAAAAATACATGCGCAAAAACAAGGTGGTCATCGGCTTCCTGGGCACCCAGCTGGACTCTGGCAAGGGCGCTGGCCGGTGGGAGAAATGGCGTCCCACCGTGTCCCTGGTGCAGCATGAGGACGTGGTGATCGAGCGGCTGGAACTGCTCTACACCCCGCCGCACCGCGAGCTGGCCCACCAGGTGCGTGCGGACATGGCCACCGCCTCGCCCGAGACCACGGTGAACCTGGTGCCGCTGCCCATCGCCGACCCCTGGGACTTTGGCGAGGTCTATGCCCAGCTGTACGACTGGACGCAGGCCTACCGGTTTGACACCGAGCGCGAGGCGTACTGGACGCACATCACCACGGGCACGCATGTCGCGCAGATCTGCCTGTTTTTGCTGGTGGAGTCGCGCCGCATTCCGGGCGTGCTGGTGCAGACCTCGCCCCCCAAGCGCCAGCGCATCGGCGACCCGGGCAGCTACACGCTGATCGACCTGGACCTGTCGCGCTACGACGTGATCGCGCAGCGCTTTGGCGCCGAGCAGCAGAACGCGGTGCAGTTCCTCAAAAGCGGCATTGCCACGCGCAATGCCCGCTTCAATGCGCTGATCGACGAGGTGGAGCGGGTGGCAGTGCGTTCGCGCGCGCCCATCCTGTTCACTGGGCCCACGGGCGCGGGCAAGTCACACCTGGCGCGGCGCATGTACGAACTGAAGAAGGCGCGCCACCAGGTGGAGGGCGAGTTTGTGGAAGTGAACTGCGCCACGCTGCATGGTGACGGCGCGGCGTCCACGCTGTTTGGCCACAAGAAAGGTTCGTTCACCGGCGCGGCGGCCGACCGCGCGGGCCTGCTGCGCACGGCGCACAAGGGCGTGCTGTTCCTCGACGAGATTGGCGAGCTGGGCCCGGATGAGCAGGCCATGCTGCTCAAGGCCGTGGAAGAAAAGCGCTTCTACCCCCTGGGCAGCGACCGCGAGGTGGAGAGCGATTTTCAGTTGGTGGCCGGCACCAACCGCGACCTGCGCACCGAGGTGGCAGCCGGGCGCTTTCGCGAAGACCTGTTTGCGCGCATCAACCTCTGGAGCTATGTGCTGCCTGGCCTGGCCCAGCGGCCCGAAGACATCGAGCCCAACGTGGACCACCTGCTGCAGCGCGCGGGCGAAGAGCTGGGCCGCAGCGTGCGCTTTTCCAACGAGGCGCGCGCCGCCTACTTGCGCTATGCACAGTCGCCCGAAGCGCTGTGGACCGGCAACTTCCGCGACCTGTCGGCCAGTGTCACGCGCCTGGCCACGCTTGCAGACAGCGGACGCATCGGCCTGCCGCTGGTGGAGGCCGAGATCGCCCGTCTGAGCTGGCTGTGGCAGGCCGCAAGCGACGCGCGCCATGGCCTGGCTCCCGTCGCAGGCGCGGTAGGGCGCGACGAACTCGAGGCTTTGCTGGGGGACGAGGTGGTGGAGTCCATGGACCTCTTCGACCAGTTGCAATTGGCCGCCGTACTGCAGGTCTGCCGCCAGTCCCGCACCTTGTCGGACGCGGGGCGCGTGCTGTTCCAGGCCTCGCGCACGCAGCGCACCGTGGTCAACGATGCGGATCGGCTGCGCAAGTACCTGGCGCGATTTGGGCTGGATTGGGAGCGGGCATCGGGTGCTGGGCGATAATCTCGCTTGTGAAGCACGCCAGACCGCCGCTGGTGCAATCTGGGAAACCAGGCACTGGAGGAACGTCCGGACTGCACAGGACAGCGTAGCAGCTAACGGCTGCCCACCGTGAGGTGAGGATCAGAGCAACAGAGACGAGTCCCGGGGGAGTGCCGCAAGGCAAACCACCGGGGGTGAAACGGGCAATCTCTACGCGCAGCAATACCAAGTAGGCCAGCGTTGATGTGGTTCCGCAGAGCTGGCGGGTAGGTAGCACCGAGCCGTGGTGGCGACACCCGGCCCAGATTAATGGCGGTCACACTGCGGGCAACCGTGGTGCACAGAATCCGGCTTATCGGCGTGCTTCACACTTTATTTTTTGTCCCGCGCTGGCACGCGGGTGCGGTGCCCGCCCTGGGCACCGCTTTCAACCATTCATTCAATTTTTGGCGCAGTGCGGCGCATGCCCTTGCTCCAGTTCGGTGGCGCGTTTCACCGTCTCGGGGTGGCTGCTGAGCAGCGACCAGACCGGGTGGGATTCGGCCTCCTGGCCCAGCTTGCGTTTGCGTGTGGCGTCGGGTGCGCTGGCGGCGGATTGGGGCGTGGGGGCGTGGGCAGCATCGGCTGGGTTGTCGCCGGCCGCTTTTTTGTCCTTGTCGCTGCCCTTGTCCTTGCTCTCTTCGTCTTCCTCGTCACGCGCAATGGCCAGCAGCAGCTTGCCCATGGGCGCCGTGGGCAGCGCGGTGTGGCGCATGAGGGCGATGGCGTAGCAGTCGGCTTCGCGCTCGTGGCTGCGGCTGTAGGCCAGGCCCGTCATCACCGAGGCCCCGGTGGAGACAATGGCCGACACGTCTCCCAGTGCAAGGCCCAGGCCGACGTTGAGCACGCCTTGCTCCACCACCATGCGGGTGGTGTGGCGGTGCACGACATGGCCGATCTCGTGGGCCAGCACGCCCACCAGGGCGTCGTCGGGCAGGCCCTTGTCGGCGGCGGCTTTCACAATGCCATCGGTCATCACGATCTTGCCGCCGGGCAGGGCAAAGGCGTTGGCGCCCATGCCCGAGCGGAACTCCAGTGACAGGGGCGGGTTGTACTGTGCGTAGCGGTGCAGCGTGGCGGGGGCTTGTTGCACCAATGTATTAAAGCGTGCCTGGAGTTGCTGCTGCCGCTCCTTGGGGAGCTTGCTGGGCTTCAAGGTGCCGTTGTCCATCTGCTGGAGCACGTTCTCGGCCACGCTGGTTTCCCAGCCCAGGGGCACAAACCGTGTGAGCTGCGTGGCGGCCCAGGGCGTGCCGTAGCGGTAGAACAGCGTGAGGCCGATGACGGCGGCGGCCGTCACGCCCAGCAGTACGGGCCAGCGGGTCTGCATGCGTTGTGCGATGCCGGGGCGTTCGCCTGCAGCGGCCAGGGCGACGCGCCATTCGGTCACGGCGTCGATCTCTACGCTGCCATGGTCGCGCAGATCCACGACCACGCGGGGCTGGGGCTTGCGCTCGTTCCAGGCTTCGGGCCAGCCCACCTGTTTCCAGGCAAAGACCACGGGCTCGGCTCCGGGCTGCGAAAGCGGGTGCAGCACCAGCGATGGACCCTGCGGCGTGGGTCGCAGGCTCACCATCACATGCCGGGCCTTGCTGCTCTGGCCGTCAAACCAGCGCCCTGGGACCAGGGTGGTGTGCTCGGATGCCGACATGCTCAACCGATGAGGTCGAGGCCAGCAGCATCTGCCAGCGCATCGCCCAGGCCGCCCTGCTGCTGGCGCACCATGGCACCGGCCACCTGTTCCACGCCACCCTTGACGTGCAGGGTGACGGACTCGACCTTCATGCGGTATTCACTCACCCGCGCAAACGGGCGGTACAGGCCCAGCGTGAGCAGGGTGAGCAGGATGTTCTTGATGCGCAGCCACACATAGCTGCTGCTCTTGAGGCGGCTTTTGAAGCGGGCCACATGGCTCACGCCGATGTTGTTCCACATGAGCTGGAACATGCGCGCCTCACGGTAGGCCCGGGCGGGGGCCGAGGCCAGGATCAGCATGAAGAAACCCACCACGGCAGCCACGATGCCCACCACGATCATCCACAGGCCCATGCGCTCGCTCTGGCTGGCCATCAGCGCGATGGAGCTGCCCGCGAGCACGCCCACCAGGGCGGCGATGCCCACCACACACAGGATGAACACGGCCACAGTGGCCAGCCAGATCTTCACAAAGTCCATGTAGACCGGCTTCCAGCGGCCTTTTTCGGCGCCGATCTGGGCCTTGAGCACCAGCAGGCTCTTGAAGTTGTATTCCAGCCGGATGAAACACAGGATCGACAGCACCGGGCCCAGCAGCAGCAAGCCGCCCATGGCCGGGGTGAAGCTGGGCATGGGGGCTTTCTTGCCTTCTTCCTCGACGGCGTCCATGGCCTGCGCCAGGTCGGGTGAGAGCATCTGCAGGCCGAAGAACACGCCAAACCACACCAGTGCCAGTGCAAACACGGGCCAGCTGGCGATGTAGACCTCTTTCCAGCTCGCGGTGAATTGCAGCCGCAGGCCGCGCCAGCGCGTGGCCCCAAGGCGAAAACGCATGGCGCTGGCCCAGATGAACGGGGCCAGCGCCGCACCCGCCAGAAGGAACAGGCCCACGGCCGTGTCCTGCCCGGTTCGGACGGCGATGTTGTAGGCAATGGTGAGCATCATCAGCATCACAAAACCCATCACCATCTTGCGCTGCTGCGCGGTGAATTCGAGGGGGCTGCCCGCCACCAGGGTGTGGCTGTAAAAGTACTGGGCGGTACGGCGCCGGGCCCAGGGGGTGTAGATGCCCAGCGTGACGATGGACAGCAGCACGTTGACGATCCACACCCGGAAATACTCGCCACCGCTGCCGGTGAATTCGATGGGGTGGGCATCGATGTTCTGTGGCATGAAGGTGGACATCGGCCCTGCCGCGCCACCGGATTGTTGTTGGTTCATGAACTCCCTCCTGAGTGCTGCGCAGTGTAGCAGCGGCCCCTGCGCAAGGGAATCATGAAAAAAAGGCCGTCAGCGCGCGGCCATCATGCCTGGATAGCTATGTTTTCAGGAGCATATCCGGGCATGATTCATACCGTCTCAGAACTTCTCCCACGGCTGCAGATAGCGCCATTGCCCCTCGGGCACCTTGGCCAGTGGCACGCGGCCGATGCGGATGCGCTTGATGCCCACCACCGAGAGGCCCACGGCCTCGCACATGGCCGGGATCTGGCCGGGGCGAATGCCCTTGAGCGCAAAGCGCAGCTTGGTTTCGTTTTGCCAGCTCACCTTGATGGGCGGCAGCGGGCGGCCGTTGAAGCTGAGGCCGTGGCACAGGCGCTGCAGGCCGTTGGGGGCGATGTCGCCCTTCACCTCGACGATGCATTCCTGCTCCAGCACCTCGATGTCTTCGGCCAGCTTGCGCGCGATGCGCTTGTCCTGCGTGTAGACCACGAGGCCACTGGCCTCGGTGGGCAGGGGCGTGAAGCATTCGAGCTGCTTGAAGTGGCGCTGCAGCACGCGGATGCCCGAGGCGTCTTCGGGCAGGTGGGACACGGCGTTGAGCAGCGCGAGCGCCTGCTGCGCCCCCTGGCTGCGGCTGGCGTGGGCCGCTGGCCCTGTGGGTGCGCCTGGCAGCCCCAGGCCGGCTTCAAACCCTGCGGGCTTGTGCAGCAGCAAGGTCACCGGGGTCAGCTCCAGCAGGCTGGCATCGGGCGCCACGGCCACAGCCTGATCGGGGCGCACGCGGGCACCAGGAGCTTCCTCGATCTGGCCGTCCACGCTCACAAAGCCGCCCTCAATGAATTGCTCGGCCGTGCTGCGCGAGCAGTTCAGTTGTTCGGCCACGCGTTTGGCCAAGCGGATGTGGGTGGGGTCGGGGTTCTTCTCGGTCATTGAATCGGGGGGATTGTGTTTGGGTGTTCTTCGGTTCAGTTGTTGCCGGGGCGCTGGGAGCGGATGCGCTCCACATGCGCCAGCAGCGAGCGCTGCGCCACCGGCCACATGCGCGGCGGCACGTCGTCGTAGGCGTGGCGCACCCAGTCTTCCATGCTGCCCTGGGGCAGGGCCTGCATGGCGGCCAGCACCTTGGCCTCGCGCGCCAGGCGGTGGGTCTTGAGCTTGGCGATGGCGCCGCGCGCATCGCCGAGCACATAGCCGTGCGCGGGCAGGATGAACTCCACGCCATGCTCGGCGCAGACGGCATCCAGCCGGTCCAGTGAATCGAGGTAGTCGGCCATGTTGCCGTCCGGTGGGTCCACCACCGTGGTGCTGCCGTTCAGGATGTGGTCGCCGCTGAAGAGCAGGCCGTCTTCCACCAGCAGCAGGCACACATGGTTGGCCGCATGGCCGGGGGTGTGGATGGCTTGCAGGGTATGGGTGATTTGGGCCTCCCCCGCGCGACCATCAAGCCTTAGTAGCTCATTATTTTGTAGCAATCGGTCGGGCGTGAACTGGCTGGCGGCGCGTGCCGTGGGGGCCGAGGGCAGGCCCAGGATGGGCGGCTGGGGCTTGCCTGCCTGCACACACAGCGCCTGCAGCGGCGCGGCGCCCGGCGAGTGATCGGGGTGCGAATGGGTGCACACGATCATGCGGATGTCGCCGCCTGCAGCGCGCCAGAGTTTGTCCAGGTGCTCGGGGTCCGCCGGGCCGGGGTCGATGGCGATGAACCCCGTGGCTGGGTCGCCCACCAGGTAGCTGTTGGTGCCGGGGCCGGTCATCACGCCGGGGTTGGGCGCGGTGAGGCGCATCACGTTGCGCAGCAGGGGCACGGGGCGCTCGGTCTGCCAGTCCAGCGGGTGCACGATCTGCCCGTCGGGGCAAACCAGGGCCAGCTCGCCGTAGGGCATGTCGCTTTCCATGTAGCGCGCTTCTTTGCCTGCCAGCGTGCCCGCGCGGGGGCAACTGGTCCACAGCGGCGCTTCGCTTTTCAGCGCGTCGAACACCGCCTGCGTGCTGCCAAATGCGGCCAGCCGCTGCAGGGTGCGGATGGTCGGGAAGATCATGAAGAACTGCCCCGCCTCGTGCCGCGCCAGCGCGTCGGCCGGGCGCACCCACACGGGCTCGAACTGCTCGGCCTCGTCGGCCACGGGCTCCTGGCCATCGGGCATGCGTGCCACCAGAAACGGCACATCAAAGCGGCGCGGCAGGTCGCGGTCCGTGATCCAGTGCGCGAGCAGAAAAACGCCATCTGCCGCCAGCCGCAGCCCGCGTGCGGCGCATTGCGCCACAAAGGGCTGGTGGCGGTCGATGGCGGCGATGTCCTGCGCATTGGCCATCTGCCCTTGGCGCGGGCCGTCGGTATGGCGCGCGAGCAGGATGCCCAGCTCTTCAAAGCTCTCGCGGATGGCGGCGATCGCCTGCGTGAGGTGCAGGTCGCTCTGCGTGGGGCGGCGGTCAGCGGCCCCGTGGGTGTCGGGGGCCGCATCCAGCGCGTCGATGCCGCCGCCGGGGAACACGTAGGCGCCCGGAGCAAAGCTGGCCTTGTCGGAGCGCCGCGTCATCAGCACCTCGATCCCGCCCCCGCCGTCAGCGGCGGTGGCATCGCGCAGTAGCAGCACGGTGGCGGCGGGGCGGGTGACGACGGGTTCGCGGAAGGGGTGGAGCTGTTGGGTGGAGCGAGGCATCAGGCCATTATCGAGCTGTGCTGGCCTCCTTGCACTCCTGCCAGCGCACTGGCACCGGCGAGCGGCCCATGGCGTGCCCCTTGGTGTGAGGGGCGCGCCACCGTCAATGCCCCACGGGCACGGCGCCGCTGGTGCGCGCAGGGATGCCGCTGCGTCGGTCGAGCACGCCGCTCCACTGTGTGAGCGCCAGCGACACCAGCACCACCACCGCGCCGATCCACGGCGTGTGCTGCAGGCCCAGGTGCGTCACGATCAGACCCCCGGCCCAGGCGGCGCCTGCAATGCCCAGGTTGAAGGCGGCGATGTTCAGGCCCGAGGCCACGTCCACGGCCTGCGGCGTGAAGCGTTCGGCCTGCTTGACCACGTACACCTGCAGCCCCGGCACATTGCCGAATGCCACGGCGCCCCACAGCAGCACGGTGCCCACGGCCAGCCAGGGGTGGGGCGCGGTGAACTGCAGCAGCAGCAACACGGCCGCCAGCAGCGCGAAGATGATGCGCAGTGCCGGGATGGCCCCCAGCCGGTCGGCCAGCCTGCCGCCCCAGAGGTTGCCTGCAGCCACCGAGATGCCGTACACCAGCATCACCCAGCCCACAGCGCCCGCGCTGAAGCCCGAGATGTCGGTGAGGATGGGGGCGAGAAAGGTGAACGGGATGAACGTGCCGCCGTAGCCGATGGCCGTCTTGGCGTACACCAGCAGCAGGCGCGGCTCGGCCAGCACCTTGGCCTGCTGCAGCAGCGAGGCGGGCGGGGTATGGGCCAGGTGGCGCGGCACAAACAGGGCGCTACCGATGAAGGCCACCACGCCCAGCGCTGCCACGGCCAGAAAGGTCTCGCGCCAGCCGAAGTGCTGGCCGATGAAGGTGCCCAGCGGAACGCCCGTGACCAGTGCCACCGTGAGGCCGGTGAACATGATCGCAATGGCGCTGGCTGCCTTCTCGCGCGGCACCAGGCCGGTGGCGATGGTGGAGCCGATCGAGAAGAACACCCCATGCGCCAGCCCGGTGAGGATGCGTGCGGCCACCAGCGTCTCGTAGCTGGGCGCCTGCCAGGCCAGCAGGTTGCCGGCAGTGAAGAGGGCCATCAGCGCCAGCAGCAGCGCCTTGCGCGGCAGCTTGCCGGTGAGGGCGGTGAGCACGGGCGCGCCGATGGCAACCCCCAGCGCGTAGAGGCTGACCAGCAGCCCGGCCGAAGGCAGGCTGATGGCCAGGTCCGCCGCCACGGTGGGCAGCAGGCCAACGATCACGAACTCGGTCGTGCCGATGGCGAATGCGCTGAGTGTCAGCGCGAGCAAGGCAATGGGCATGGAAAAAACTCCTGGGACAACGTGTGAGTGGCAGGAGTGTGGGTGCTTTGCCTTTGCTAAAAAATAGGGTTATCGGAAGAAAATATTTGCTGCGGAGTCAATAATCGTGTGACGATCCCACACGGAATCCTTGCTGACACCCCCACCATGAAGACCACTCTGGAAGAGCTGCAGGCCTTTGTCGCCGTGGTGGACGGTGGCTCCATCACCGCCGCTGCCGACCACCTGGACCAGACGGTCTCGGGCATCAGCCGGGCACTGGCGCGGCTGGAGAAAAAGCTCGACACCACGCTGCTGCGCCGTACCACCCGCCGCACCGAGCTGACGGAGGAGGGCCAGGCCTTTTTGCAGCGCACGCGCGCCATCCTGGCGTCCATCGAAGATGCCGAGGAGCACATGGCGGCGCGTCGCCAGCAGCCTGCAGGCCGCCTGCGCGTGAATGCGGCCACACCCTTCATGCTGCACGCGGTGGTGCCGCTGGTGCCTGCGTTTCGCAGCGCCTATCCGCAGATCGCGCTGGAGCTCAACACGGATGAGGGCTACATCGATCTGCTGGAGCAGCGCACGGACGTGGCCATCCGCATCGGCCAGTTGCAGGACTCGACCCTGCACGCGCGGCCCCTGTGCACCAGCCGTCTGCGGGTGCTGGCCAGCCCCGCGTATCTGGCCCGTGCGGGCAAACCCAAAAGCGTGGCCGACCTGGGCGGGCACACGCTGCTCGGGTTCAACCAGCCCGAGTCGCTCAACCGCTGGCCGCTGCGGGGGGCACATGGGGACCAGTGGCCCATCGCGCCCAGCCTCACGGCGTCGAGCGGCGAGACGCTGCGCCAGCTCGCGCTGGCACATGTGGGGCTGGTGTGTTTGTCCGACTTCATGACCGCAGCCGACCGCGAGAGCGGCCGCCTGGTGCAGGTGCTGGCGCGCGACACGGTGGAGGTGCGACAGCCCATCAACGCGGTGTATTACCGCAACACACAGCTGGCCGCACGGATCGCGTGTTTTCTGGATTTTCTGCAGGAGCGCATGGGCTGAACCGCCCGCGTGCCGCGCGATACCGGCCTCAGCGCAATGCGCGCAATTGCTGCAGGCGCTGCAGCACGGCGTCGATAACGGCGTTAGCGCCCTCCACATCGCAGCTCCACAGCATTTCCAGCAGCTCGATCAGCGCGATGGCATTGTTTTCCTGCAGCGCGGCGCGTGCGGCAGCCTGCAGGTTGTGGGTGTCCAGATCCTGCAGAACGTCAACGGTCAATCCCATGGGGCACTCTCTATTTTTTAAGGAGGCCCATGGTAGGTGCGGGGCGGCCGGGCGCCGGGCTGCCCGGCATGATCAAGATCAAGGGCGAATGAGAAACCCGGCGTATGCTGGCCCGTCCGCCCCCGTGCTGCGTCAGCCGCGTGCCGGAATCGCCAGCCCCCGGGCCACGGCCGGGCGCGCCACGAAGGCGGCGAGCACGCGCTGCACCTGCTTGAATTGGTCGAATTCCACCAGCTCGCCCGCGCCGTAGAAGCCCACCAGATTGCGCACCCAGGGCAGGATGGCGATGTCGGCGATGGTGTACTGGTCGCCCATCACCCACTGGCGGCCCGCAAGACGCTCGTCCAGCACCTTGAGCAGGCGCTTCGATTCAGCGACATACCGGTCGCGCGGGCGCTTGTCGTCATAGTCCTTGCCGGCAAACTTGTGGAAGAAGCCCAGCTGGCCAAACATCGGGCCTACGCCGCCCATCTGCCACATCACCCACTGCAGGGTTTCGTAGCGCCCGGCGGTGTCCTGCGGCAGCAACTGGCCTGTCTTGCTGGCCAGGTACACCAGGATGGCGCCGGACTCGAACAGCGCCAGCGGTTGGCCGTTCGGCCCGTTCGGGTCGAGGATGGCGGGGATCTTGTTGTTGGGGTTGAGCGAGAGGAACTCGGGCGAAGTCTGGTCGTTGGTCTCGAAGCTCACCAGGTGGGGCTCGTAGGGCAGGCCCATCTCTTCCAGCGCAATTGACACCTTCACGCCGTTGGGCGTGGGCAGGGAATACAGCTGGATGCGGTCCGGATGCTGGGCGGGCCACTTGCGGGTGATAGCAAAAGTGGAAAGATCGGTCATGCGCGGTTCCTGAAAAGCCGGGGGACGAATGGAGTGGCGAAGCCTACCCGCGCGCGCGGTTTGGCGCAGGGCCGGGGCCATAATCCCTTCCCATGCAGATTCGCTTTACCAAAATGCAAGGCGCGGGCAACGATTTCGTGGTGCTCGACGAAACCCAGGGCCGCCTGGGGCTGTCTGCGGCGCAATACCGCTTTCTGGCCGACCGCCACTTTGGCGTGGGGGCCGACCAGATCCTCACCGTGCGGCCCTCGCCGGGCGAAGGCATCGACTTCGAATATGTGATCCACAACGCCGATGGCGGCGAGGTGGAGCAGTGTGGCAACGGCGCGCGCTGCTTTGCGCGCTTTGTGCACGACAAGGGGCTCACCGGCAAGGACCAGATCCGGGTGCAGACCCAAAGTGGCGTGATCGCCCCGCGCCTCACGGCCGATGGCCGCGTCACCGTGGACATGGGGCGCCCCGAGTTCGACCCCGCCAAGGTGCCGTTTGATGCTTCGGGCCTGGAGCCCGTGGCGCAAGGTTTGGGGCAAAAATGGCCGCTACCGCCTGATGGTAAAGCGCTTTCAGCTATTGTTTTGGTAGCGGTTGTCTCCATGGGCAACCCCCATGCCGTGCAGCTGGTGGACAACGTGGACACCGCGCCTGTGCTGGAGACCGGCCCGCTCATCGAAAGCCATGCGCGCTTTCCGCAGCGGGTGAATGCGGGCTACCTGCAGATCGTGGACCGCCGCCATGTGCGTCTGCGCGTGTTTGAGCGCGGCGTGGGCGAAACCCTGGCCTGTGGCACTGGTGCCTGCGCTGCAGTGTCGGCAGGCATCCGCCTGGGCCTGCTGGACCCCGAGGTGCATGTGGACACGCGTGGCGGCCGCCTCACCATTGCCTGGAGCGGCCAGGAGGCCGATTCCGTTTTCATGACCGGCCCCGCCACCACGGTGTTCGAAGGCCAGATCGACATTCCTGACACCCTCGTATGACGACCTCCCACATCCCTCCGATCACCGAAGACGACATCGCCCAGTTCCTGACCAACACCCCTGGCTTCTTCGAGCGCCATGCCGAGGTGCTGGCCAGTGTGCAGATCACCAGCCCCCATGGCGCGCGTGCCGTGAGCCTGCAGGAGCGCCAGGCCGAGATGCTGCGCGAAAAGATCAAGGGCCTGGAGCACCGCATCATGGAGATGGTGCGCAACAGCACCGAAAACGCCGCCATTGCCCACAAGGTGCACCAGTGGACGGGCGCGTTGCTGCAGGTGAAGGACCCGTTCGACCTGCCCCAGGCCGTGGTCGATGGGGTGCGCATCCTGTTTGATGTGCCCCAGGCCACCGTGCGTGTGTGGGACGTGGCCGGCCCTTACATCGACGCCGACTTCACCCAGGGCGCAAGCGAGGATGCGCGCGCGTTTGCCTCGTCCCTGACCATGCCCTTTTGTGGACCCAACCTGGGCTTTGAGCCCGCAGGCTGGCTGGCGCAGGAGGCGGGTGAGCCCGCCCAGTCGCTGGCGCTGCTGCCGCTGCGCGCGGGCGCCATCGACAGCGCCACCCCCGCGTTTGGCCTGCTGGTGCTGGGTTCGCACGACCCGCAGCGCTTTGACGCCACCATGGGCACGGACTTCCTGTCGCGCATGGCCGAGCTGGCCAGCGCCGCCCTGCTGCGGCTGAAGTAATCCCACCCACGCGCAGCAAGCCGGTGGGCGCCCAGCCAAGGCAAGCATGTCTGACACGCCCACCTCCCTCGACCCCCAGGTGCTGCGCTACCTGGAGCATGTGCGTGTCGAAAAGCGGCTGGCAGCGCGCACGCTCACGCTCTACACCCTCGATCTGGAAAAGCTGGCGCAGTTCGCGGCGGGCGTGAATGTGCCGCTCTTGCAACTCACCAGCGCGCACATCCGCCGGTTTGTGGCGCAGATGCACAGCGCGGGGCGCAGCGGGCGGGGCATTGCGCTCATCCTCTCGGGCTGGCGTGGTTTTTTCACCTGGGCCGGGCGGCAGGGGCTGATCCCGCACAACCCCGTGCAGGACGTGCGCGCCCCCAAGGCGCCCAAGCCGCTGCCCAAGGCGCTGGGCGTGGACGACGCCGTGCGCCTGGCCGAGTTTGACAACACCGGCGCCGACCCCTGGCTCGAAGCGCGCGACGCAGCCATGGTCGAGCTGCTGTACGGCTGTGGCCTGCGCGTGGGCGAGCTCGCAGGGCTGGACGCCATCCCCCATGCCGACACCCAGCGCCTGGGGCGCGGCTGGATTGATCTGCAGGCGGGCGAGGCCCATGTGTTCGGCAAAGGCAGCAAGCGCCGCAGCGTGCCCGTGGGCAGTGCCGCCACGGCCGCGCTGCAGGCCTGGCTGGCCATCCGCGCCACGCCGTTTGGTGGCGAGGGCTCGGCACGGCTGGATACTGCGCTGTTTGTGGGCCAGCGCGGCGCGCGGCTCACGGCGCAGGCCATCTGGCTGCGCCTGCGCCAGCGCAGCCAGCAGGCGGGGCTGACCACACCGGTGCACCCGCACATGCTGCGCCACTCGTTTGCCAGCCACCTGCTGCAAAGCAGTGGTGACCTGCGTGCCGTGCAGGAACTGCTGGGCCACGCCAACATCACCACCACGCAGGTCTACACGCGGCTCGACTTTCAGCACCTGGCCAAGGTCTACGACGCCGCTCATCCGCGCGCGCGCAAAAAGCCGCCCTGAGCCGCTGCGCGGGTTTGCGCGAAAGCGAAGCAACCGCCCGCCTGCTGCGCGGAACCAAGTGGCCACCTGGCGCCTCCGATCAAACTGCCGCCCGCAGTGGGCGCCCTGGAGTTGTCGTCATGCTGCTGAACTGGATCAAATCGAACCGGTGGTTCATCGTGCTGTTGTTGTGCTTCGGCGTTTTTCGCACTGCTGTGGCCGACTGGAACCCCATCCCCTCGGGCTCGATGCGGCCCACACTGCTGGAGGGGGACGTAGTGCTGGTCAATCGCCTGGCCTACGACCTCAAGCTGCCGCTCACCGACGTGATACTGGCGCACATCGACGACCCACAGCGCGGCGATGTGGTCACCTTCTCGTCACCGCTGGATGGCACCCGCCTGATCAAACGCATTGCCGCTTTGCCCGGCGACACGGTGGAGATGCGCAACGAGGTGCTCTACATCAACGGCCAGGCGGCCGAATACGACATGCCCGATTCTGTGCAAGAGGCGGTGCTGCCGGGCCACACGCTCACCGCCACGCGCTGGACGGAGCGCCTGCTGGGGCATGAGCGCCGCGTGCAGTGGCTGCAGGGCGTGACAGCGCGCAGCAGCTTCGATCCGGTGCAGGTGCCCGAGGGCGAGTACCTGGTGCTGGGTGACAACCGGGACAACAGCGCCGATTCGCGCTACATCGGCCTGGTGCCGCGCCATCTGCTCATCGGGCAGGCGCACCGCGTGCTGCTGTCGGCCGATGTACTGGGCCACTGGGCGCCGCGCCTGGAGCGCTTTGGCCAGGCGCTGTAGTCCGGTTCATCCACGGCGTGACCTGCCTGGTTAAGAGGGGCCAAAAAACTCAGCGAAGCGGCACTGGCTAGGCGTTTCGCCGCAGGCAGTACAGCCAGTACGACAAGGCGAGACAACGACGCCAGGGGCGTTTTGTTAGCCGCGCTGAGCCGCTCAGGCGGCCGCCATCGGCAGATGGGCGTGGCCCAGCAAGGGGCGGCGTACGGGGCGGTGTTGCACGACAGCGCGTGGCTCCTGGACGGGCGTCTGGGCTTGGTCCTGGCCATCAGGCAGCTTGAAGGTGGCGACCGTGTGGACCAATTCGCCCGCCTGCTGGTTCAGGCTGGCAGCGGCGGCGGCCATTTCTTCCACCAGGGCAGCGTTTTGCTGTGTGGCCTGGTCCATCTGCGTTACGGCCTCGTTGATCTGGTCTACGCCCTGGCTTTGTTCGGTGCTGGCGGCACTGATCTCGCCCATGATGTCGGTGACACGGCGGATGGAGGCGACGACCTCGCTCATGGTCTGACCGGCGCGGTTCACCAGGGCCGAGCCGGCTTCCACGCGCTCCACGCTGGTCCCGATCAGGCCCTTGATCTCGCGGGACGCCTCGGCCGAGCGGCTTGCCAGCACGCGCACCTCGGTGGCAACCACGGCAAAGCCCCGGCCCTGGTCGCCTGCGCGGGCGGCCTCCACGGCAGCGTTCAGCGCCAGGATGTTGGTCTGGAACGCGATGGAGTCGATGACACCAATGATTTCGGAGATCTTGTTGCTGCTGTCGTTGATGTCCTTCATGGTGCTCACCACATCTGCCACCACCTCGCCACCTTGCACGGCAATCGATGTGGCGGCCTGGGCCAGCTGGTTGGCCTGGCGCGAGTTGTCGGCGTTCTGGCGCACGGTGGCGTTGAGCTGCTCCATGGAGGCGGCGGTTTCCTGCAGTGCGCTGGCCTGTTGCTCCGTACGGGCCGACAGATCGTTGTTGCCCTGTGCGATTTCGGCCGATGCGTAGGAAACGCTGTCACTGTTGGTCCGCACCTGGCCGACCAGATGCACCAGTGACTGCTGCATCTCCTGCAGGGCCTGCAGCAATTGTGCGGTTTCGTTGGTGCCACGGTAGGTGATGGGCAGGCTCAGGTCCCCGGCCGCCACAGCGCGGGCAGCATCCACCGCACGGCGCAGGGGGGCGGTGGTGGAGCGCACGATGCCAAAACCAATCGCCGCACCGGCCACCAGGGCCAGCCCCGTGAGCGCCAGCACAGACACGTTCAGCGTGGACACAGCCGCCACGGCATCGCCCTGGGCCGTCTTCGCCAGCGACTCCTGGAATTCGATCAGCCCGTCCAGGGCATCAAAGTACGCCTTTCGCGGCGCCGCCATGGACCCTGTCAGGACGGCCCGTGCATCGTCCATCCGGCCGGCGGTCAGCAGTTCGGAGTAGCGCGACAACTGCGCGGCGTACTCACCGCGTGCGCGCAGGGTTTCGGCCAGCGCGGCCTTGCCTTGGGGCGTGGTGATCTGCTGTGCGAGGGTTTCGAACAGCTGCGTGATCTGTTGGCGCTTGGCGTTGATGGTGGCCTGGTGCCGTTGCACGTTTTCGGGGCTGGTATCCAGCAGCATCTGCGTGAGGGCCAGCTCGACCCCGGTTGCGTCTTCCTTGGCCACATGCAGGTGCAGCACCTTGGGAAAGCGGTCGTCAATGATGGAGTGAAAGGCTTTGTCAGCGCTGCTTGCCAGCACCACCGACAGCGTGCCCATGAGGCCGATGAGCAGCGCCATGAAGCCGAAGCCCAGCGTGAGGCGGGTCGAAATCTTCAAGTCATTGAATTTCATGGTGTGTCCAGTTTTTGGGGTATGGGGCCGTTCAGTGGGTGGTGGCAAGGGCTTCGCCCTCCACCGATCTGGCAAGGAATTTCTCGATGTCCAAGAGGATCAGCATGCGCGAGCCCACCGAGCCGATGGCCAGCAGGTGTTCGGGCTTGACGTTGCCGCGCAGGGCGGGCACGGGGCGCAGCTGTTCGCGCTCCAGAGTGAGTACATCGGAGACCCCGTCCACCACCACGCCCACCGTCCGCTGGCCGATGTGCAGCACGATCACTACCTTCAGGTGGTCGTATTGCACGGCGGTCTGTCCCAGCTTCAGGCGCAGGTCGATGATGGGCACGATCACGCCGCGCAGGTTCATCACGCCCTGGAGTTCGCCCGTGGCATTGGCGATGGTGGTGGGCTTTTCGTACGAGCGGATCTCCTGCACGCGCAGGATGTCCACCCCGTATTCCTCGTTCCCGATCTTGAACGCCAGAAACTCGCGCAGGTCGGTTATGGTGGCCTGTGCGGCGCCGGGCGCTGGTGCCAGTCGGGTGGCAGGGGGAAGAGCGTGGGTTGCGGTCATGTTTGATAAAAATGATATTTTTCGCAATTCTAAATTTGATAAATCATATTTGTCAAATAAAAGTGCAAATCTGATAAGTCATGGAGGGGAAGGGGCGGCTGTTGTGTCGCATGGCCCAAGTCCCCATTGGGGTGTGAAGGCCGCTGGATGCAGAGGGCATCGCTGTTTTTGAGCGGTCCGGGACCGAGGCCGGCTCCCAACCCGCACAATCCGGGGCATGAAAACCCTCCGCCTTCGCCCTGGCAAAGAGCGCTCGCTCTTGCGCCGCCATCCCTGGATTTTTGAATCGGCCATCGCCAAAGGCGGCGGCGACAGTGGCGAGACCGTGCGTGTGGAGTCGCACGAGGGCCAGTTCCTGGCCTGGGCCGCTTTCAGCCCCAGTTCGCGCATTCGCGCGCGGGTGTGGAGCTTTGACGAGGCGCAGCGCATTGATGCTCCATTTTTTATAGCTGCTTGCGCACGATCCATAATCGCCAGAGCCCGTTTTGACGTGCAAAGTGACGGCGTGCGTCTGGTGCATGGCGAGTCCGATGGCCTGCCTGGGCTCATCGTGGACCGCTATGGCGATACGCTGGTGGCGCAGTTCACCAGTGCGGGCACGGAGCGCTGGAAAAGCGTGATTGCCGATGCGCTGCTGCGCGAGACGGGCCTGACCAAGCTGTATGAGCGTTCGGACGCCAGCGTGCGTTCGCTGGAGGGCCTGGAGCCCGCCACCGGCTGGCTGCGCGGCGGGCCCACGGGCGCGGCGGGCGATGGCGAAGGGCCACCGCTGGAGCTGACGATCCGCGAGCACCAGTGGCGCCTGACCCTCAACATCGCTGAGGGCCACAAAACGGGCTTTTATCTGGACCAGCGCGACAGCCGCAAGCGCTTTGCCGACTACACGCAGCGCCTGGGCTTCAAACATGTGCTCAACTGCTTTTGCTACACCGGCGGCTTCAGCGTGGCAGCGCTGGCGGGCATGCGTGCGGCGGGCGCAGCAGCCGATGGGCATGTGACGTCCATTGACTCGTCCGGCCCCGCCTTGGAGCGCGCCCGTGCGCACGCGGCGCTCAACGGGTTCGACCCGAACCGCGCAAGCTTTATGGACGCTGATGTGAACGCCTCGCTGCGCCAGTTCCTCAAGGAAGGCCAGCGCTTCGACGCCATCATCCTGGACCCGCCCAAGTTCGCGCCCACGGCGGCCCACGCCGAACGGGCAGCCCGCGCCTACAAGGACATCAACCGGCTAGCGCTGCAGCTGCTGTCGCCTGGCGGGGTGCTGTTCACCTTCTCATGCTCGGGCGGTATCAGCGCCGACCTGTTCCACAAGATCGTGGCGTCGGCCGGCGCGGATGCAGGAGTGGACGGCTACATCCTGGAGCGCCTGGGCGGCGCGCCCGACCACCCGATGACGCTGGAGTTCCCGGAGGGCGAGTACCTCAAGGGGCTGGTGGTAATGCGCAAGGGGTGAACGTTCCGGCGTCAGCAGGGGCTTGACAGCCTCGGTAAACTGAAAAGCGCTCCCTGACCGGGCCCCTGCGGCCTGCAGCGCAAGTATTTGATCCCCTTGAAAGACAGATTTATGGCACTGATCCCCGTCACCATCCTCACCGGCTTCCTGGGCTCGGGCAAAACCACGCTGCTCAAGCGCCTGCTCTCCGAAGCCCATGGCCAGAAGATCGCCGTGATCGAGAACGAGTTCGGTGAAGAGAACATCGATAACGACATCCTGGTGACCGAGTCCAAGGAGCAGATCGTGCAGATGAGCAACGGCTGCATCTGCTGCACCATCCGCGAAGACCTGCGCGAGACGCTGCAGCTGCTGGCGGCCAAGAAGCGCAAGAACCTGCTCGAATTCGACCGCATCGTGATCGAAACCACCGGCGTGGCCGACCCAGGCCCGGTGGCGCAGACCTTCTTTATGGACGAAGAGATCGCCGAGACCTACCTCATCGACTCCATCATCACCCTGGTGGATGCCAAGCATGCACCGCAGCAGCTTAACGACCGCCAGGAGGCGCGCCGCCAGGTGGGCTTTGCGGACCAGATTTTCCTGTCCAAGACCGACCTGGTATCCAAGGAAGAGACCGAGGCGCTGACCCATCGCCTCAAGCACATGAACCCGCGTGCGCCTATCAAGGCCGTGCACTTTGGCGAAGTGCCTTTGAGCGAGGTGCTGGACCTGCGCGGCTTCAACCTCAACGCCAAGCTCGACATCGACCCGGACTTCCTCAAGGAGGAGGGCGATGACCATGGCCATGACCATCATGATCACGACCATGAACATGGCGAGCACTGCAACCATCCCTCGCACCAGCACGACCACGGGCATGGCCACCACCATCACCATGACGACGATGTGAAGAGTTTTGTCTACCGCTCGGAGCGCCCGTTCGACCCGGCAAAGCTTGAAGACTTCCTCGGAGCGATTGTCAACATTTATGGCCCGCGCATGCTGCGCTACAAAGGCGTGCTTAATATGAAGGGCACCGAGCGTAAGGTGATCTTCCAGGGCGTGCACCAGCTCATGGGCAGCGACCTGGGCCCCCAGTGGGCCGAGGGCGAGCCAAGGATGAGCAAGATGGTCTTTATCGGCATCGACCTGCCCAAGGACATCTTCCTGCAGGGGCTGGAGCAGAGCCTGGTCTGAGCCTTTCGCCGGTGCGTGGGCGCCGATTCGGCCCGATTTGTGTTGTATCTGCAACGTTTCCGTTTGCGTCAGCCCAGGTCGATACAATCGCGCCCCGGTAAAACCACCCAAGGCTTGCCACCAGTCCCGGGCCGTGAGAGCGGCCAAGGGCCCGCCCGTACAGCGAGGAGACCAGGAAGTGAAAGCCGACACCAGCAAACCCAAGGCGGCCACGAAGGCAACCAAGCCCGCCGCTGCAGCCCCTGCGGTAGCGCCCAAGGCAGCAGCCAAGGCCGCTGTGGCCAAAGTGGCCGCAGCCGCTCCCAAGGCTGTTGTGGCCAAGGCCGCCAGTCCCGCCGCAGCGCCCGTGGCAGCCCCTGCTGCCCCGGTCGATCCACAGGTACCCGTGCGCACAACCCGGCCTTCTTCCCGATTGGCCCAATTGACCGTACCATCCATGGCACAGGCAGTGGCTTCCACCGCTGCCAAAGCCAGTTATCTACATACCATGCCCACGACCGCGCAAGCGCAGCCCACTTTCACGGCTGCCAAAAAAGACCCCAAGCTGGCGAACAACTGGAAGACCAAGTCCGCCGCCGAGTTGACCGACGCTGAAGTCATGGCCATGCCCGACAGCGAGTACATGAACGACAAGCAGATGGCGTTTTTCCGCCTCAAGCTCGTTCAGCTCAAGCAGGACATCCACAACAGCGCTGGCGAAACCACCGAGCACCTGCGGGAAGACACCGTGGTGGTGCCCGACCCGGCCGACCGCGCCACGATCGAAGAAGAGCACGCCCTGGAGCTGCGCACCCGCGACCGCGAGCGCAAGCTGCTCAAGAAGATCGAGCAATCCATCGCCCGCATCGACGCTGGCGACTACGGCTATTGCGACGAGACCGGTGAGCCCATCGGTACGGGCCGCCTGATTGCCCGCCCCACGGCCACGCTGTCGCTGGAAGCGCAGCAGCGCCGCGAACTCAAGCAGAAGATGTTCGGAGACTGATCCGGCCGCCCTGGCCTGATGACGATCATCGCTGCGCACTCTCTCCTCTACCCTGAGCCATGAGCAAGGAAGAAACCACCCCCGGCGGCCTGCTATCAAAGGTGGTTCGGTTCGTGAAAAACCCGACCGTCAACTGGACGGAGCTGGACTCCATCCAGGACGACCGGGAGAGCCAGTACAGCAAGCAGATGCTCAAGGAGATGATCGAGCGCAAGCGCCGCAACGACTTTGTGCGGCGCCGCGAGTTCGATCAGCTACGCAAGCTGCGCCAGCGTGAAGTGCTGCAAGGCCAGCGCGTGGAAGACGCGGCAGGCCGTCCCTCGTTCTTCCAGAGCAGCATGGCCTCGCCCGATGAGCGCGCCGTCACGCTCAAGAAGATCGACGAGATCGAGGCGCAGATGTCGCAGCAGTGGTGGAAGAGCAAGCAGGGCGCCGACGCACCCACCCAGCCTGGTGTGATGCCCGAATCCAGTGCGGAGCCCTCCGACTCCGCCCACGCCCGGGCTTATGCCCCCACGGCACCTGGCAGCCTGCCTGCGCCGCTCGATAACAAAGCCGCTGTCCAGCCGCTGTTTGCGGACGACAGCATGGCCATTGGCAAGTTTGGTGGCACCGACGCGCAGATGCTTGCCGGCAGCCAACACCCTGTCGAGGCGTCCTTCAGCCCTGCGGCCCCTGCGGCATCGCCCGCGACCGCATTCGAACCGGAGGAATTCGTGCACGAACCCGACCTAGAAGAAGCCGCCATCCGGTTTGCCAATGGTGACCACGCGGGTGCAGAGTCCGGACTGCTGGATGTGCTGGCCCAGCACCAGCAGGACGAGCCCGAACAGCAGCTCGAAATCTGGATGACGCTGTTTGACCTGTACCGCGCCACCGGACAACACGATCGTTTCGATGCGCTGGCCATCGACTTTGCGGCCCAGTACAGCCGCTCGGCCCCCCTGTGGTTCTCGATACCCGAGCAATTGGGCTTGGTGGCAGCAGCCGTGCCCGCTGCGGGCGCCGTGGAAGCCGCGCCTGCGCCTGGCATGCGCCGCGATTTCAGCTGGAATGCGCCCCCCACCCTGGCGGTGTCGTCGGTGGCGGCACTGCAGGCCTCGCTGGCGCGCGCAGCCTCCCCCTGGACGTTGTCCTGGTCGCGCCTCACTGGCATCGACGAGGCGGCGGTGCCCCTCTTGGCTGATCTGGTCTCGCAGTGGTCTGACCGCGAAGGCCAGTTGGTGTTCTCGGGGGTAGAGAAGCTCAACGCACTGATGGACGCCAAGACCCAGTCGGGCGACCGGTCCAACAGCCCTGAATGGTGGCGCCTGCGCATGGCCATGATGCGGCTCATGGGCAAGCCCGATGAGTTCGAGCTGGTGGCGCTGGACTACTGCGTGACCTACGAGGTTTCGCCCCCGTCCTGGGTGTCGCCGCGCTGTGGGTATTCCGACAACGAAGGTGTGTCCTCCGGCGCAGCACCCCTGGCGGCCGACAGTGACTTCATGGCCTCCGACCTGGGTGAGCTGTCGGCCCCGGCGCCGCTGGAGTCCGGGCCCGTGGCGCAGCTCAGTGGCCACATTGACGGCGATGCCACGCCGCTGCTGCAGCCATTCGAGGCTTTCCTGCGGCCGGGCGTGCCCCTGACCATCGCCTGCGACAAGCTCATCCGCGTGGATTTTGCGGCGGCTGGCTCGGTGCTCAACTGGGCGGCCGAGCAGCAAGGGCATGGCCATGTGGTCCAGTTCCACAACCTGCAGCGGCTGGTGGCGATTTTCTTCAACGTGATCGGCATCAACGAGCACGCCTGGGTGGTTCCACGAAAGAACTGACTCCCCCTGAGTCGCTTCGCGCCTTCCCCCTCTCTCGCTGCGCGGGAGGGTGACGCCCCCAGCGCACGCAAGCGAAGCGCCGCATCCGCAGCTTGGCGGCCCTTGCGCGGGGGCGCTGGCCTGGGCCGTGCCAGTAGCGTGAGCCGCCTGACAGTGGCTTAGATTTGCGCACGGCATGCGGTGCCACCTTGGCTTGAAAGTGGCGCCCGTGCCCCCATCTTCCGCAGCTATGGACTCATCTCAAAACACCCCGGTGTTCCACGGCACCACCATCCTCAGCGTACGCCGCCAGACGCCAACGGGCATCCAGGTGGCCATTGGCGGCGACGGCCAGGTCACACTGGGCAACATCGTGGTCAAAGGCACGGCGCGCAAGGTGCGCAAGCTCTACCACGGCAAGGTGCTGGCAGGTTTTGCGGGCGCCACGGCCGACGCCTTCACGCTGTTCGAGCGCTTTGAGGCCAAGCTGGAAAAACACCAGGGCCACCTGACGCGCGCGGCCATCGAACTCACCAAGGACTGGCGCACCGACCGCGTGCTGCGCCGCCTCGAAGCCATGCTGGCCGTGGCCGATGCCAGTGCCTCGCTCATCATCACGGGCAACGGCGATGTGCTGGAGCCCGAGCAAGGCATCGTGGCGATCGGGTCGGGCGGCGCCTACGCGCATTCGGCGGCCAAAGCGCTGCTGGTCAACACCGATCTGTCCGCGCAGGAGATCGTGAAGAAGTCGCTCGAAATCGCGGGCGAACTCTGCATCTACACCAACATGAATCACACCATCGAGACGCTGTAAGGCGGCGCGTGGGCGTTTACTCATATTTTGATAGCTGCTTGCGCTTATCCATCGCGCGCAGACGGCTGATTTGGCTTTGAATTTGAAGGCAGGCAGCGCATGTCCTCCATGACCCCCCAGGAAATCGTCTCCGAACTCGACCACCACATCGTGGGCCAGGCCAGCGCCAAGCGCGCCGTGGCCATCGCACTGCGAAACCGCTGGCGCCGCCAGCAGGTCGAAGGCAGCCTGCGCCACGAGATCACGCCCAAGAACATCCTCATGATCGGCCCCACCGGCGTGGGCAAGACCGAAATCGCGCGGCGCCTGGCCAAGCTGGCCGATGCGCCTTTCATCAAGGTCGAGGCCACCAAGTTCACCGAGGTGGGCTATGTGGGCAAGGATGTGGACTCCATCATCCGTGACCTGGCCGAGATGGCCGTCAAGCAGACGCGCGAGGCCGAGATGAAAAAGGTGCGCATGCGCGCCGAAGACGCTGCCGAGGAGCGCATCCTGGACGTGCTGATCCCGCCCGCCCGGGCCGCTGCTGGCACTGAGCCTGCAGCCGACAGCACCGCCCGGCAGGTGTTCCGCAAAAAGCTGCGCGAAGGGGCTCTGGACGACAAGGAGATCGAGATCGACGTGGCCGAGGCCCGTGCGCCGCTGGAAATCATGGGGCCGCAGGGCATGGAGGAAATGACCGAGCAGCTGCGCGGCATGTTCAGCCAGATGGGCCAGGACCGGCGCCGGGCGCGCAAGCTCAAGATCGCCGAAGCGCTCAAGCTGCTCACCGATGAAGAGGCGGGCAAACTCGTGAACGAGGAAGAGATCAAGACCCGCGCTGTGGCGAATGCCGAGCAGAACGGCATCGTCTTCATCGACGAGATCGACAAGGTGGCCGCGCGCCAGGAAAGCAGCGGCGCCGACGTGTCGCGCCAGGGCGTGCAGCGCGACCTGTTGCCGCTGGTGGAGGGCACGACGGTCTCCACCAAGTACGGCATGATCAAGACCGACCACATCCTGTTCATCGCCTCGGGCGCATTCCACCTGTCCAAGCCCAGCGACCTGATCCCTGAGCTGCAAGGGCGTTTCCCGATCCGTGTAGAGCTGGAGTCTCTGTCGGTCCAGGACTTTGAAGCCATCCTCACGCAGACCCATGCCTCGCTGGTCAAGCAGTACCAGGCACTGCTGGCCACCGAGGGTGTCACGCTGGAGTTTGCGCCCGAGGGGATCACACGCCTCGCACACATTGCTTTCGAGGTGAACGAGCGCACGGAGAACATTGGTGCACGCAGGCTGTCCACCGTCATGGAGCGCTTGCTCGACGAGGTCAGTTTTGACGCAGCACGCCTCTCGGGGCAGACGGTAACGGTGGACGCGGCCTACGTGGACGCCCGCCTGCAGACCCTGAGCCAGGACGAAGACCTGTCACGCTACATCCTGTGACGATACGGCCCGGCCTTGAGAGGTCACTTTCATAGGCTTCCGTAAGTTCTTCTTTTTCAACAACTTTTGGCACTTTGCAGGCTGCAAAGTCACGCCTAAGTTGTTGATTTCATTACCAAAGTTTGGTGGACACCCTCTTGTTCGGTGTGCTTTTCCTGCTACAGTGCAAAAAAGTGCAATTAAGTGGTGAAAAGTGCCCTCAAAGTCCGTTTCTGGAACTGCGAGGCGCAAAACCGAACTGGGAATCTGTCCGTGTTTCAAGGTGCCTCGTCGCTAAGTCTCGATGCGAAGGGTCGGCTGTCCGTGCCGACCCGGCATCGTGACGTGCTCGCGGCCACCGCGGCGGGCCAGCTCACGATCACCAAACACCCGCACGGCTGCCTGATGGTGTTCCCCCGTCCCGAGTGGGAGAAGTTCCGCGAGCGCATCGCCCAGCTGCCCATGTCCGCCCAGTGGTGGAAGCGCATCTTTCTGGGCAATGCCATGGATGTCGAGATGGACGCCACGGGCCGCGTGCTGATTTCGCCCGAGCTGCGCGAAGCCGCCGGGATTTCCCGGGACACCATGCTGCTGGGCATGGGCAACCACTTCGAACTCTGGGACAAGGCCACCTACGACGAGCAGGAGGCCAAGGCCATGCAGGGTGAGATGCCGGATGTCTTCAAGGACTTCTCCTTCTGACCATGACATCCACTCCTTTGCAACACACCACCGTTCTGCTCGATGAAGCCGTGGACGCCCTGCTGGGCGGCGCCGGCCCCGAGCCTGCAGGCACCTGGGTCGATGGCACCTTCGGGCGCGGAGGGCATTCGCGGCGCATCCTGCTGCGGCTGGGCCCCCAAGGGCGTCTTGTCGCTTTTGACAAGGACCCCGAAGCCATCGCCGAAGCAACGCGCATCACCGATGCGCGTTTTTCCATTCGGCACGAAGGTTTTCGCCATCTGGCCGACCTGCCGCCTGCCAGTGCTGCGGGCTTGCTGATGGACCTGGGCGTGAGTTCGCCCCAGATCGACAGCCCCGGTCGGGGTTTCAGTTTCCGTTTTGACGGCCCGCTGGACATGCGCATGGACACCACGCGCGGCGAAAGCGTGGCCGATTGGTTGGCCACGGCCGAAGTCGGTCAGATTGCGGAGGTGATACGTGACTACGGTGAAGAACGGTTTGCTGGCCCCATTGCAAAGGCGATTGTCGCTCGGCGCGAAGAGCGGGGCCCTCTTGCAACCACCGCCGAACTGGCCGATCTCGTGGCTGGCGCGGTCAAAACCCGCGAGCCGGGCCAGAACCCTGCAACGCGCACATTTCAAGCTCTTCGGATTTTCATCAACGCCGAGCTTGAAGAGCTGCAACAGGCGCTAGAGGCCAGCCTCTCGGTGTTGCAGCCGGGCGGGCGCCTGGTGGTGATCAGCTTCCATTCGCTCGAAGACCGCATCGTGAAGCAGTTCATCGCCAAGCACTCCAAGGAGGTGTACGACCGCCGTGCGCCCTTTGCCAAGCCGCAGGCCATGAAGCTCGTGGCGCTGGACCGCATCAAGCCCTCTGCCGCCGAGGTCGAGGCAAACCCCCGCGCGCGCAGCGCGATCATGCGCGTGGCCGAACGCACTGGGGTCTGAAAACATGACCCGGCTCAACCTCGTCCTGCTGGTGGCCGTGCTGGCCAGCGCCGTCTATCTGGTGCATACCCAGTACGAGTCGCGCCGCCTGTTCACCGAGCTGGACCGGGCCATTGCCGAAGCCCGCCGCCTGGCAACCGAACACCAGCGCCTGCAGGTGGAAAAGCGCGCGCAGGCCACGCCGCTGCGTGTGGAGAAAATTGCCCGCGACCAGCTGAAAATGCGCACGGCCACCCCCGCCATCACGCAGTATGTGTCCGACCCCCAAGGGGTGTCCGGTGCTGCGGTGGCGGCGGCCAGCACGGCGGCACAACCGGGGGGCACGCAGCCATGAGCCGCAGCGTGGTCTACACCGCAAGCCCCCTGCTGGCCAGCAAGACGCCAGTCTGGCGCAGCAAGTTCATCGTGGCGGTGATCGCACTGGGCTTTGTGGGCCTGGGCGCGCGCGCGGCCTATGTGCAGGTGTTCGGCAACGACTTCTTCCAGCGCCAGGGCGAGGTGCGGTTTGCACGCACGCTGGAGCTGCCCGCCAACCGCGGCAAGATCCTGGACCGCAACGGCCTGATCCTGGCGTCCAGCGTGCCGGCGGCCAGCATCTGGGCCATCCCCGAGGATGTAGACCAGGACAAGCCCGAGGTGCGCGCCAAGCTCAAGCAGCTGGCCAAGCTGCTCGACATGCCCCAGGCCGAGCTGATGAAGAAGCTGGCCGACGAAGACAAGACCTTTGTATGGGTCAAGCGCCAGCTGGACTGGGATGTGGGCCAGCAGATCGCCAAGCTCGATATCAAGGGCATCTATCAGCGCAAGGAATACAAGCGCCAGTACCCCGAGGGCGAGGCAGCCGCCCACGTGGTGGGTTTCACCAACGTGGAAGACCATGGTCAGGAAGGCATGGAGCTGGCCTTCAACAAGGATCTTGCGGGCAAGCCGGGCTCGCGCCGCGTGATCAAGGACCGCCTGGGTCGGGTGGTGGAGGGCGTGGGCGAGACAGTACCCCCTGTGGACGGCAAGGACATGCAGCTGTCCATCGACAGCAAGGTGCAATTCTTTGCTTACCAGAAGCTGCGCGACCAGGTCACGGCGCACAAGGCCAAGGCGGGCAGCGTGGTGGTGCTCGATGCCCACACGGGCGAGGTGCTGGCGCTGGCCAACTACCCCAGCTACGTGCCCGACAAGCGCCAGAGCCTCACGGGCGAGCAGCTGCGCAACCGGGCGCTTACCGACACCTTCGAGCCGGGCTCGACCATGAAGCCCATCACCATCGGCCTGGCGCTCGAAAGCGGCCGGGTGAGGCCCGAGACCGTGGTGGACACCAACCCAGGCCGCATCAATATCACGGGCTCCACCATTTCGGACACGCACAACTATGGCGTGCTCACGGTGGAGGGCGTGATCCAGAAATCCAGCAATGTGGGCACGACCAAGCTCGCCATGCAGATGCCCGCGCGCGAGATGTGGGAGACCTTCTCCGCCGCAGGCTTTGGCCAGAAGCCGCAGATCGACTTCCCCGGTGCGGTCAGCGGCCGGTTGCGCCCCTACAAGAGCTGGCGCCCGGTGGAGCAGGCCACCATGTCCTACGGCTACGGCCTGTCGGCCAGCCTGTTCCAGATGGCGCGCTCGTACACCGTGTTTGCCAACAGCGGGCGCGTGATCCCCGCCACCATGCTCAAGTCCGAGCAGCCCGCCGTGGGCGTGCCCGTGTTCTCCGAGCGCACGGCCGACCAGGTGCGCAAGATGCTGCAGATGGCCGCAGGCCCCGGCGGCACGGGCCAGAAGGCGCAGACCGTGGGCTACTCGGTGGGCGGCAAGTCCGGCACGGCGCGCAAGCAGGTCGGCAAGAGCTACGCCGTGGGCAAGTACCGCGCCTGGTTCACCGGCATGGCGCCCATCGACAAGCCGCGCATCGTCGTGGCCGTGATGATCGACGAGCCCAGCAACGGCGTGTATTACGGCGGCGCCGTGGCTGCGCCGGTGTTCAGCGAAGTGGTGCAGCAGACGCTGCGCATGATGGGTGTGCAGCCCGACATGGCGGTCAAGCCGCAGATCGTGGCCAACGCGGTGGAGGAGTCGCTATGACGCTGGCGCTGCCCTTGCTCACCTCGGTGCATGACGCAGTGGCCTGGCTGCGCGAGCGCGTCACGGGCACGCTGCAGACCGACAGCCGCCAGATCCGCCCGGGCGATGGTTTCATTGCCTGGCCCGGTGCCGCCACCGATGGCCGCGCGCACATTGGCGATGCGATCGCACGCGGGGCCGTGGCTTGCCTGGTGGAGCATGAAGGCGCCGAAGCGTTTGCGCTGTCTGGCCTGCCTGTGGCCGCACTGCACGGACTGAAGGCCGCCACGGGCCTGATCGCTGCCGACTGGTTCGAACACCCCACGCAGGGTCTGGACGTGCTGGCCGTGACAGGCACTAATGGCAAAACCAGCACCAGTTGGTGGCTGGCCGAAGCACTCAATGTGCTATCGAAAAATGAGCTTTATGGGCAGGATGGTTGCGCGCTGGTAGGCACTTTGGGCATGGGAACGCCCCCCGCGCTGACCAGCACGGGCATGACCACGCCCGACCCGGTCCGCCTGCAGCGTGCGTTCCGGCAGTTTGCCGATGCAGGCCGTGGCGCCTGCGCCATTGAAGCCTCGTCCATCGGCCTGGCCGAACACCGCATGGCAGGCACCCGCATCCGGGTGGCGCTGTTCACCAACTTCACGCAAGACCACCTGGATTACCACGCGGGCATGGCGGCCTATTGGCAGGCCAAGAGCATGTTGTTCGACTGGCCCGGGCTACAGGCCGCCGTGGTCAACATCGACGATGTACGTGGGGCCGAGCTGCACGCGGCACTGGCGGGGCGCCACCTGGACCTGTGGAGCGTCTCCATCACCGGCCCCGCCCGGCTGGCGGCGCGCGACATTGGCATGGGCGAAGGCGGCCTGCGCTTTACCGTGGCCGAAGGCGTGCAGGCGCATGTGCTGCAGACGCGCGTGATCGGTCTGTACAACGTTTCCAACCTGCTGGGTGTGCTGGCGGGGTTGCGCGCGCTGGGCGTGCCGCTGGAGCACGCGCTGTATGCCTGTGCCCAGCTCTCGCCCGTGCCGGGCCGCATGGAGCAGATCCACCAAAGCGGCCAGCCCCTGGTGGCTGTGGACTACGCCCACACGCCCGACGCCCTGGACAAAGCCCTGCAAGCGCTGCGCCCCATCGCTGCCGAGCGCGGTGGGCAGCTGTGGTGCGTGTTTGGCTGCGGCGGCGACCGCGATGCGGGCAAGCGCCCGCTGATGGGTGCCGTGGCGCAGCAGCAGGCCGACCAGGTGGTCGTGACCAGCGACAACCCGCGCAGCGAAGACCCCGCCGCCATCCTGCACCAGATCCTGCAAGGCACCATCGCCAGCACTGCTGTGCGGGCCGAGCCCAACCGCGCTGCCGCCATCGCTCTGGCCGTGGCCGAAGCCGCCCCCGCCGATGTGGTGCTGATCGCTGGCAAGGGCCATGAAAACACCCAGGAGACAGCGGGTGTGCACCAGCCGTTCTCCGACATGGCCCATGCGCTCGGTGCGCTGCAGGCCCGAGGAGCCCACCCATGAGCGCCACCCCTGGCACCATGCTCACCCTGCAGCAGGCCTTGGCGCTGCTGCAGCCGCAGATCCCCGCCGCGCGCCTGGTGGGCGAGGGCAGCACGCCCCTGGCCCGTGTGCACACCGACACCCGCACCCTGCAGGCGGGCGACCTGTTTGTGGCCCTCAAAGGCGAACGTTTTGATGCCAATGCCTTCCTGGCCGACGCACGCGCCGGGGGCGCCGCAGCGGCCCTTGCCCATAGCGGCCTGGCCGCTGTGGGCCTGCCGGGCATCGAGGTGCCCGACAGCCTCGCCGCTCTGGGGGCGCTGGCCACCGGCTGGCGCGCGCAATTCCACCTGCCGCTGATCGGCGTGACGGGCAGCAACGGCAAGACCACGGTGACGCAGATGATCGCGTCCATCCTGCGCGCCTGGCAGGGCCCGAACGAAGAGCGCGCGTTTGCCACGCAGGGCAATTTCAACAACGACATCGGCGTGCCGTTGATGCTGCTGCGTCTCACACCCGCACACCGCGCCGCCGTGATCGAGATGGGCATGAATCACCCGGGTGAAATCGCCACGCTGGCTGCCATGGCCCAGCCCACGGTGGCCCTGGTCAACAACGCGCAGCGTGAGCACCTGGAGTTCATGCACACCGTGGAGGCCGTGGCGCGCGAGAACGGTTCGGTGTTTGCCAGCCTGCCCGCCGATGGCGTGGCGGTGTTCCCGGCGGGCGATGCCTACACGGGCCTGTGGCAGTCGCTGGCACTGGCCCAGCCGGGCCGCCGCACGCTCACGTTTGGCGAGGGCGGCGATGTCCGCTGCACACGCGCCGCGTGGGAGCGCGGCGCCTGGACCGTGGCCCTGGCCACGCCCCGGGGCGAGGTCGTCACGCGCCTGCACATTGCGGGTCGCCACAACGTGACCAATGCCCTGGCAGCCACCGCCTGCGCGCTGGCCGCAGGCGCGCCGCTGGCCGCCATCGCCCAGGGGCTGCGCGACTTCACGCCCGTCAAGGGCCGCTCGCGCGCTTTCAGCGTGGCGGTGGCGGACCGCGAGGTCACGGTGGTGGACGATACCTACAACGCCAACCCCGACTCCATGCACGCCGCCATCGATGTGCTGGCCGAACTGCCCGGCCCGCAACTGCTGGTCATGGGCGACATGGGCGAAGTGGGCGATCAGGGGCCGCAGTTCCATGCTGAAGCCGGAGCGCTGGCCCGCGCGGCGGGTATTCCCCTGCTGTTTGCGTTGGGCGCACAGTCGGTGCACGCGGCTTCGGCCTATGGCGACGGGCAGGGGGGTGTTGCCCGACATTTCAACGATATGGGTGCACTGCTGGATGCGGTGCGCCAGGCCCTGCCCACGGTGGGCAGCGTGCTGGTCAAGGGATCGCGATTCATGAAGATGGAACAGGTGGTGGGGGCCATTGCCGCTGCTGCACCACCCGCAGAACAACAACAAAAGAAGATGGAATCACCGGAGGGACCCCATGGCGCAACACATTGACCTTGCCCGCGTGGTGCCTGCCTTGGTCGGAGGTACCCCATGCTGCTGATGCTCTCGCAATGGCTGCAGGGGCTGTCGCCCGAATTCGGCTTTTTCCGCGTGTTCCAGTACCTCACCTTCCGTGCGGTGATGGCGGCCATGACGGCGCTGCTCATCGGCCTAGTGGCGGGCCCCAAGGTGATCCGCATCCTCACCTCGCTCAAGATCGGCCAGCCCATCCGGGGCTATGCCATGCAGTCGCACCTGTCCAAGAGTGGCACGCCCACCATGGGCGGCGTGCTGATCCTGCTGTCGATCGCGATCTCGACCCTGCTGTGGTTCGACCTGTCCAACCGCTTCGTTTGGATCGTGCTCATCGTCACGCTGGGCTTTGGCGCCATCGGCTGGGTGGATGACTGGCGCAAGGTGGTCAACAAGGACCCCGAGGGCATGCGCTCGCGCGAGAAGTATTTCTGGCAGTCCATCATCGGCTTGGTGGCCGCGCTGTACCTGGCGTTCAGCATTTCCGAAAGCTCCAACGCCAAGGTGTGGGAGCTGTTCGTGGCGTGGGTGCAGTCCGGCTTTTCGCTCGACCTGCCGCCCAAGGCCGGGCTGCAGTTGCCCTTCTTCAAGGAGATCAGCTACCCGCTGGGCGTGCTGGGCTTTGTGGTCCTGACCTACCTGGTCATCGTGGGTTCGAGCAACGCAGTGAACCTGACCGACGGTCTGGACGGCCTGGCCATCATGCCCGTGGTGATGGTGGGTTCGGCTCTGGGCGTGTTCGCCTATGTCACCGGAAGCTCGGTGTACTCCAAATACCTGTTCTTCCCGCACATCCCCGGCTCGGGCGAGCTGCTGATCTTCTGCGCGGCCATGGCCGGCGCGGGCCTGGCCTTCCTGTGGTTCAACGCCCACCCTGCGCAGGTGTTCATGGGCGACGTAGGCGCACTGGCGCTGGGGGGCGCACTGGGCACCATCGCCGTGATCGTGCGGCAAGAGATCGTGCTGGCCATCATGGGCGGCATCTTCGTGGTCGAGGCCCTGTCGGTGATGCTCCAGGTGACCTGGTTCAAGTACACCAAGAAGCGCTACGGGGAAGGCCGCCGTCTGCTGAAGATGGCGCCGCTGCACCACCATTTCGAAAAGAGCGGCTGGAAGGAAACGCAGGTCGTCGTGCGCTTCTGGATCATCACCATGCTGCTGTGCCTGATTGGCCTGTCCACCCTGAAACTGCGATGAATCCGAACGATCCTTCCACCCTCTCTGGCACCCCGGGTGTGCCCGAGGCCACGCCGACCGAGGCGGGGCTGGGGGTGGGCGCGCCCAGCGCTGCAAGCGCCGGGCCCGTGCCTGATGAGGTGGTTTTGTCTGGGTCGTCTGCTGCTCCGGTCGCCGATACGGATGGTGATGCCAACGTGGACATGGGCCAGTCGGAAGAGGCCGCGCCCGAAATGACGGTTTCTTCCGAGGCCGAGGCCCCAGCGCCCGCCACCGATGCCCATGCCGCTGCGGCCCCAACCCCCGGCACCGCCTGGAACCCTGAGGCTGTGCCAGCCGTCTCGGCCGCCAAGGCCGCCGCCGATTTTGTGGCCCAGATTTTTGCCGAGGTGGCGGCGCCCGAAGGGCCCGCCCCTACCGAGCCCGATGTCGTGCAAGACGCGGATTTGGAGGAAGACGCCTCGCCCGCAGAACCCCTGGTCAGCCCCGTAGAGGCCATGGCCCAGTTGCTGCAAGGCCAGAACATCCTCATCCTGGGCCTGGGTGCCTCGGGCATGGCCATGGCGCGCTGGTGTGTGCGCTGCGGGGCCGAGGTCACCGTGGCCGACACCCGTGCCACCCCGCCACAACTGCCCGCGCTGCAGCAAGAGATGCCCCAGGTCCGCTTTGTGGCGGGCGCCTTCGATGCCAGCCTGGTGGTGGGGCAGAACCTGCAGGCCGTCTACCGCTCGCCGGGGCTGAGTCCGCAGCAGGTTGCTCCTGTTTTGGAAGCGGCGGTGGCAAGCGGGGTGTGCGCAGGGGGCGAATTAAGCTTGTATTCCGATGCACTGGCAGCGCTGCGCGCCTCGCATGCGTATGCACCTGCGGTGCTGGCCGTCACCGGCACCAATGGCAAAACCACCGTGACATCGCTCACCGGCCAACTGGTGGAGCGCGCTGGTAAAAGCGTGGCGGTGGCGGGCAACATCGGGCCCACGCTGCTGGACACGCTGGCCACGCACCTGGACGCCGACACGCTGCCTGAGGTGTGGGTGCTGGAGTTGTCGAGCTTCCAGCTCGACGGCGTCACCGGTTTCGAGCCCACGGCCGCCACCGTGCTCAATATCACCCAGGACCACCTGGACTGGCACGGCAGCATCGAGGCCTATGCCGCAGCCAAGGCCCGCATCTTCGGCCAGATCGGGCTCATGGTCCTGAACCGCGAAGACAGCGCCGTGATGGGCATGCTGCCCCCGCCCGTCAAGGTCAAGCTGCAAAAACCGCAGGTGCGTGCCCACATCACCTTCGGCGCCGACATGCCCCGGCGCCCGGGCGACTTCGGCATCGAGGTCGTGAGTGGCATGCCCTGGCTGGTGCGCGCCATGGATGCCGACGAAACCCGCAAGCGCGGCCGCAATGAGGTGGAGGAAGACCTCCACATCCAGCGCCTCATGCCTGCTGACGCGCTGCGTATCCGGGGGCGCCACAACGCCACCAACGCGCTGGCTGCGCTGGCCCTGGCGTCGGCCACCGGTTGCCCGCTGGCACCCATGCTGTACGGTCTGCGCGAATACCGGGGCGAGCCGCACCGCGTGGAGCCTGTGGCCATCATCCACGGGGTGGAGTATTTCGACGACAGCAAGGGCACCAACGTGGGCGCCACGGCGGCCGCCCTTGTCGGGCTGGGCGCTGAGCGCCGCTTGGTGGTCATCCTGGGCGGTGAGGGCAAGGGGCAGGACTTTGCACCGCTGGCCGCCCCCGTGGCGCGCTATGCCCGCGCCGTGGTGCTGATCGGCCGCGACGCACCGCTGATCCGCACCGCACTGCAAGACGCTGGCGTGGCGCTGCTGGACGCCCCCACGCTGCCCGAGGCCGTGGCGCTGGCCACCCAGCGCGCCCACGCGGGCGACGCGGTGCTGATGTCGCCCGCCTGCGCCAGCTTCGACATGTTCAAGGACTACGAACACCGTGCGCGGGTCTTCTGCGACACCGTGCGGACGATGGCCGACGATGCTGGGCAGTCGGCAGAGGGCATGCAATGACCACGTCTGCCAGCTCCTTTTTGCAACGCCTGACCGGCTGGTTTGGCGGCCTGCCCGGCAAGGCGGCCGATGTGCTGCCCGTGCGTGTGGGCGGCACCGAGTACCGCCAGTCGTCTGCTACGCCGGCCAGCGTGCTGGGCTTTGACCAGACCCTGCTGTGGGTGGTGGTGGCGCTGCTCGCCTGGGGGCTGGTGATGGTGTATTCGGCGTCGATCGCGATGCCGGACAACCCCCGCTTTGCCAACTATGCGCCCACCCATTTCCTCACCCGCCACATGATGTATCTGGTGGTGGGTTTTGTGGCGGCGCTGCTGGCGTTCCAGGTGCCCATGCTGCTGTGGGAGCGTGTGGCGCCCTGGCTGTTTGTGGTGGCGCTGCTGCTGCTGGTGGCGGTGCTGATCCCCGGCGTGGGCAAGGTGGTCAATGGCGCGCGCCGCTGGTTGTCCATCGGGCCCATCGGTTTCCAGCCCTCCGAGGTGGCCAAGTTTGCTGTGCTCATCTACGCCGCCGACTACATGGTGCGCAAGATGGAAGTGAAGGAACGCTTCTTCCGCGCCGTGCTGCCCATGGGCGCGGCCGTGGCCATTGTGGGCGTGCTGCTGCTGGCCGAGCCCGACATGGGCGCCTTCATGGTGGTGGCCGTGATCGCCATGGGCATCCTGTTCCTGGGCGGCGTCAATGCCCGCATGTTCTTCCTGATCGCGGGCGTGCTGGTGGGTGCGTTCGCCTTGATGATCGCCAGCTCCCCCTGGCGCCGCGAGCGCGTGTTTGCGTACCTCGATCCGTTCAGCGAACAGCACGCGCTGGGCAAGGGCTACCAGCTGTCGCACTCGCTGATCGCCATCGGGCGGGGCGAAATTTTTGGCGTGGGCCTGGGCGGCAGCGTGGAAAAACTGCACTGGCTGCCCGAGGCCCACACCGACTTCCTGCTCGCCGTGATTGGCGAGGAGTTTGGCCTGGTGGGCGTGCTGGCGCTCATCGTGCTGTTCTTCTGGATGATCCGCCGCATCATGCACATCGGCCGCCAGGCCATTGCGCTGGACCGCGTGTTCTCCGGCCTCGTCGCGCAGGGCGTGGCGATCTGGATCGGCTTCCAGGCTTTCATCAACATGGGCGTGAACCTGGGCGCCTTGCCCACCAAGGGGCTCACGCTGCCGCTGATGAGCTTTGGCGGCTCGGCGATTCTGATGAATCTGGTGGCGCTGGCGGTGGTGCTGCGGGTGGACTATGAGAATAAATTGTTGATGCGTGGGGGGCGGGTATGACGCAGAAGACCGCCCTCATCATGGCTGGTGGTACCGGCGGCCATATCTTCCCCGGCTTGGCTGTGGCCGAAGAGCTGCGCGCGCGCGGCTGGCGCGTGCACTGGCTGGGCGCGCCCGGCAGCATGGAGTCGCGCATCGTGCCGCAGCACGGTTTTGCGCTGGAACTCATCGACTTCTCGGGCGTGCGCGGCAAAGGCCTCGTCACGCTGGCCTTGCTGCCACTGCGCCTGCTGCGTGCGTTCTGGCAGGCGCTGCAGGTCGTGCGGCGCGTCAAACCCGATGTGGTGGTGGGCCTGGGCGGCTACATCACCTTTCCGGGCGGGATGATGGGCGTGCTGGCGGGCAAGCCCCTGGTGCTGCACGAGCAGAACTCGGTGGCAGGCATGGCCAACAAGGTGCTGGCCGGTGTGGCCGACCGCGTGTTCACCGCCTTCCCCAACGTGTTCAAGCAGGGGCAGTGGGTGGGCAACCCGCTGCGCACCGCCTTCACGCAGCAGCCCGGCCCGGCCGAGCGCTTTGCGGGCCGCACCGGCCCGCTGCGCCTGCTGGTGGTAGGGGGCAGCCTGGGCGCGCGTGCGCTCAACGAGATCGTGCCGCAGGCCGTGGCGCTGATGCCCGCCGACCAGCGCCCGCAGGTGATCCACCAGAGCGGCGCCACGCAGATCGACCAGCTCCGCGCCAACTACGCCGCCGCCGGGGTCGAGGCAGAGTTGACACCTTTCATCGACGACACGGCCAGCGCGTTTGCGGCGGCCGACGTCATCGTCTGCCGCGCGGGCGCCAGCACCGTGACCGAAATTGCCGCTGTGGGGGCCGCGTCCATTTTTGTGCCCTTCCCCTCGGCCGTGGACGACCACCAGACCACCAACGCGCAGTTCCTCGTGGATGCCGGGGGCGGGTGGCTGGTGCAGCAACGCGACCTGACGCCCGAAGGGCTGTCGCAGATGCTATTGAAATTAGAGCGCTCCACGCTCGTGGATAGCGCGCAGAAGGCCAAAAACATGCAAAAAATCAACGCCACCCGCGAAGTGGTGACTGCCTGCGAGGAGTTGGCCCAACCATGAAACACGCGATTCGACACATCCACTTCGTAGGCCTGGGCGGTGCGGGCATGAGCGGCATTGCCGAAGTGCTGTTCAACCTGGGCTACCGCATCTCGGGCTCGGACCTGGCCGACAGCGCCACGCTGCGCCGCCTGGAGGGCCTGGGTATCAAGACCTGCCTGGGCCACGCGGCGGCGCACATCGATGGCGCGGATGCAGTGGTCACGTCCACCGCCGTGACGCCTGACAACCCCGAGGTGCTGGCCGCCCGCGAGAAGAAGATCCCTGTGGTGCCGCGCGCCCTCATGCTGGCCGAGCTGATGCGCCTCAAGCAAGGCATCGCGATTGCGGGCACGCATGGCAAGACCACCACCACCAGCCTCGTGACCAGCGTGCTGGCCGAGGCGGGTCTGGACCCGACCTTTGTGATCGGCGGCAAGCTCAACAGCGCGGGCGCCAACGCCAAGCTGGGCAGCGGCGACTACATCGTGGTCGAGGCCGATGAATCTGACGCGTCGTTCCTGAACCTGCTGCCCGTGATGGCCGTGGTGACCAACATCGACGCCGACCACATGGAGACCTACGGCCACGACTTTGGCCGGCTCAAGGGCGCGTTTGTCGATTTCCTGCACCGCATGCCGTTCTACGGCACGGCCATCCTGTGTGTGGACAGCCCGGCCGTGCGCGACATCCTGCAGAGCGTGACCTGCCCCATCACCAGCTACGGCTTCTCGGAAGACGCCCAGGTGCGGGCCATCAACGTGCGCGCCGAGGCGGGGCAGATGCGCTTCACGGTGCAGCGGCGCAATGGTGTCACGCTGCCTGACATGGAGATCGTGCTCAACCTCGCAGGCGAGCACAACGTGCTCAACGCACTCTCGGCCATTGCCGTGGCGGTGGAGCTGAACATCCCCGACGAAGCCGTGCAGCGCGCGCTCGCAGGCTTCAAGGGGGTGGGCCGGCGCTTCCAGCGCTATGGCGATTTGCCCGCGAAGGACGGCGGCCGGTTCACCGTGATCGACGACTACGGCCACCACCCGGTGGAGATGGCCGCGACGCTGGCCGCTGCTCGCGGTGCCTTCCCAGGCCGCCGTCTGGTGCTGGCCTTCCAGCCGCACCGCTACAGCCGCACGCGCGACTGCTTCGAGGATTTCGTGAAGGTCATCGGCAACGCCGACGCCGTGCTGCTGACCGAGGTGTATGCCGCAGGCGAAGCGCCGGTAGTGGCGGCCGATGGCCGGTCGCTGGCGCGCGCGCTGCGCGTGGCGGGCCGGGTGGAGCCCGTGTTCATCGACAACGTGGCCGACCTGCCCCAGGCCATTGCCGACAACGCCAGGGACGGCGACGTGGTGATGTGCATGGGTGCGGGCTCCATCGGTGCCGTGCCTGGCAAGGTCGTAGATATGCTACAAAATAGTGAGCTTAAGGCGCTGAAGGGGAGCGCGGTATGACCTCTTTTGAATCGAATATTGATGTGAAAACCCTGGGCAAGGTGGCCGTGCTCATGGGCGGTGACTCGGCCGAGCGCGAGGTCTCGCTCATGTCCGGCAGCGGCGTGCTGCAGGCGTTGCGCTCGCGCGGTGTGGATGCCCATGCCTTCGACCCGGCGCAAAACGCGCTGGGCGACCTGAAGCGCGACGGCTATGCATGCTGCTTCATCGCGCTGCATGGCCGCCATGGGGAAGACGGCACGGTCCAGGGCGCGCTGGAGCTGCTGGGCATCCCGTACACCGGCCCGGGCGTGATGGCATCCAGCATCGCCATGGACAAGGTCATGACCAAGCGTGTGTGGCTGGCCGAGGGCCTGCCCACACCACGCTACGTGTGGCTGGCGCCCGACCGCCAGCAGCGCGAAGTGGTGCGCACCGTGCCCGACGAGCTGGGTCTGCCGCTGATCGTGAAGCCGCCGCGCGAGGGATCGTCGATTGGCGTGACCAAGGTGCGCGGCTATTCCGACATGCAGGAGGCTGTGCAGCTGTCTGCCCAGTACGACCCCGATGTGCTGTGCGAGGAATTCATCGATGGCGAAGAAGTCACCTGCCCCGTGCTGGGCCAGGGCGCCGACGCTCGCGCGCTGCCGGTGATCCGCATCGTCGCGCCCGATGGTGCCTACGACTACCAGAACAAGTATTTCACCGACGACGTGAAGTACCAGTGCCCGAGCGGTCTGCCCGAGGCCGAGGAGCGCGAAATCCAGCGCATCGTGCTGGAGGCCTACCGCACCCTGGGCTGCCGGGGCTGGGGCCGCGCCGACCTGATGATCCGCGCGAGCGACCGCAAGCCCTTCCTGCTGGAGATGAACACCTCTCCGGGCATGACGGGCCACTCGCTCGTGCCCATGTCGGCACGGGCCTCGGGCATCAGCTACGAAGAGCTGTGCCTGCGCATCCTGGCAAGCGCAGCACTGGACACGCCGCCGCGTGCGGCACAGGGAGGGACGCAGCAATGACCTTGTTTTGCCGCCGGGCCGCCCCAAGGCAAAACGCGGCCCCCCCGGGGGGCAGCGACGACACGCCAGTGCGGAGCGTGGGGACGATATGACCCACACGCTGCCCGCACCCCTGGACGTCAAGCTCATGAACCTGACCGCGTCGGTCCTGTTCGTGGGCTGCGCCCTGGCCGTGCTGGCAGCGGGGGTCGGGTGGGTGCTGCGCTACCCGGGCTTTGCGATTGCGCGCATCGTGGTGCAGGGCGAGCTGGTGCACAACAACGCCGTGGCGCTGCGGGCCAATGTGGGGCCGCACCTAGTGGGCAACTTCTTCACGGTGGACCTGCGCGCAGCGCGCGAGGCCTTCGAGCAAGTGCCCTGGGTGCGCAGCGCCCAGGTGCGCCGCGTGTACCCCGCCAGCCTGCGGGTGGAGCTGCAGGAACACGACGCCGTGGCGTTCTGGGGGCCGGAATCCGGCTCGTCCATGGTCAACAGCCACGGCGAGGTGTTCGAGGCCAACGTGGGCGATGTGGAGCTGGAAGGGCTGCCGCGCCTGCTGGGCCCCCAGGGCTCGTCGGCAGAGGCGCTGAAGATGGTGGGGCTGCTGCAGCCTGTGTTCCGGCCGCTAGGGCTGGAGGTGGAAGAGCTGGAGCTGACCGGCCGGGGCGGCTGGCGTGCGCGGCTGGACAGCGATGCCGTGGTGGAGCTGGGCGGTGGTACCCCCGAAGAAGTGGTGCAGCGCACGCAGCGGTTTACGCGCACGTTGACCCAGGTGGCGGCGCAGTACGGGCGGCGTGTGGACGCGCTGGAGTCGGCCGATTTGCGGCACGCCGGGGGTTATGCACTGCGGCTGCGGGGGGTCACCACGGTGATCCCCGATGCCGCCGGGGCCGTGGCCGGTGCCACCGGCGGCGTGCGCAGGAGGTGATGCGATGTTGGGCAGCAGAACAGCACACAGCGCGGGGCAGGCCATCGGGCGGTTGAGCGCGCGGTGGGACGTGCAGCGGGACAGAACAGAAAAGGGCAGAGGCTGATATGGCAAGAGAGTACAAAGACGTGGTGGTGGGGCTCGACATCGGCACGGCCAAGGTCATGGCCGTGGTGGCCGAAGTGCTGCCCGGCGGCGAGCTGAAACTGGCCGGCCTGGGCGTGGCGCCCAGCAATGGCCTCAAGCGCGGCGTGGTGGTCAACATCGACGCTACGGTGCAAAGCATTCAGCAGGCCTTGAAAGAGGCCGAGCTGATGGCCGACTGCAAGATTCAGCGCGTGTACACCGGTATCACTGGCAGCCATATCCGCGGGCTCAATTCGAGTGGCATGGTGGCCGTGAAGGACAAGGAAGTCACCTCCGCCGACGTGGCGCGCGTGGTGGAGACGGCCAAGGCCATCAACATCAGCAGCGACCAGCGCCTGCTGCTGGTGGAGCCGCAAGAGTTTGTGATCGACGGGCAGGACGTGAAAGAGCCCATCGGCATGAGCGGCATCCGCCTGGAGGCCAAGATCCACATCGTGACTGGTGCGCAGAGCGCGGCTGAGAACATCATCAAGTGCGTGCGCCGCTGCGGCCTCGAAGTGGAGCAGCTCATGCTCAACCCGCTGGCCAGCAGCCAAGCGGTGCTGACCGACGATGAGCGCGAGCTGGGTGTGGTGGTGGTGGACATCGGTGCGGGCACGACCGACGTAGCCATCTTCACCGGCGGCGCGATCCGTCACACGGCGGTGATCCCTATCGCGGGCGACCTCATCACCAGCGACATCGCCATGGCGCTGCGCACGCCCACCAAAGACGCTGAAGACATCAAGGTGGAAAGCGGTTACGCCAAGCAATTGCTGGCCGACCCTGAAGCCCAGGTGGAAGTGCCCGGCCTGGGTGACCGCAGCCCGCGCATGCTGAGCAAGCAGGCGCTGGCCGGCGTGATTGAGCCGCGGGTCGAGGAAATCTTTTCGCTCGTGCAGCAGGTGGTGCGCGAGTCGGGCTACGAAGAAGTGCTGTCGTCGGGCATTGTGCTCACAGGCGGCAGCTCCGTGATGCCCGGGATGATTGAGTTGGGCGAGGACATCTTCCTCAAGCCTGTGCGGCGCGGCATTCCCAAGTATTCGAGCGCTCTGGCGGACATGGTGGCCCAGCCCCGTGCAGCCACTGTGATGGGCCTTCTGGAAGAAGCCCGGCTGGCACGCCTGCGCGGGTTCAAGGTGGCGCAGAAGAGCGGGTCCATGAAGACCGCGTTCGGGCGTTTCAAAGATTTCATCGTGGGGAATTTCTGACCATGAAATACCCCCTTTGGCTGGCGCGCGGTAGCCCACACCGAAGACCGCGAGAGCGATGGCGATGCACAGGCCCGCCACGCTCTCCGTCCGTCAATACCCCATCTCCCATTTGGCAATTGCATACGAATTTAGAACCAGGAGCTCCAAGATGACCATCGAAATGATCGAAGCCGAAGAATTCAACCAGGGCACCCAGATCAAGGTGATCGGTGTGGGCGGCGGCGGCAGCAATGCCGTCGAGCACATGATTGCCCGCAGCGTGCAGGGCGTGGAGTTTGTCAGCGCCAACACCGACGCGCAGGCGCTCACGCGCAGCTCGGCCCACCGTGTCATCCAGCTGGGTGGCAGCGGCCTGGGCGCGGGCGGCAAGCCTGAAAAGGCCCGCGATGCGGCCGAAGCCGCCGTGGAAGACATCCGCGACGCCATTTCCGGCGCACACATGCTGTTCATCACGGCCGGCATGGGCGGCGGCACGGGCACGGGGGCTGCCCCCGTGATCGCGCGCGTCGCCAAGGAAATGGGCATCCTGACCGTGGGCGTGGTGACCAAGCCTTTCGACTGGGAGGGTGGCCGCCGCATGAAGAACGCCGACGACGGCTTGGCGGAGCTGGAAGCCAATGTGGATTCGCTGATCGTGGTGCTCAACGAGAAGCTGCTCGACGTGCTGGGTGACGACATCACCCAGGACGAGGCCTTTGCACACGCCAACGACGTGCTCAAGAACGCCGTGGGCGGCATCGCCGAAATCATCAATGAGTACGGCCAGGTGAACGTGGACTTTGAAGACGTGCGCACCGTGATGGGCGAGCCCGGCAAGGCCATGATGGGCACGGCCACGGCCAGCGGCCCGGACCGCGCACGGATCGCCGCCGAGCAGGCCATCGCCTGCCCGTTGCTCGAGGGCATCGACCTGTCGGGCGCCAAGGGCGTGCTGGTGCTGGTCACGGCGAGCAAGGGCAGCCTCAAGCTGTCCGAGTCGCGCCAGGCCATGAACACCATCAATGCCTACGCTTCGACCGACGCGCATGTGATCTTCGGCGCGGCCTACGACGAAACCCTGGGCGACGAGATCCGCGTGACCGTGGTGGCCACGGGCCTGTCGCGTGCCAACGCACGCCGCCAGCCTATCTCGGTGGTGCAGGGTGGCCTGCGCACGGGCACGGACAACATGGCCTATCAGATGCCCGTGGCGGGCGTGGGCACGATGGGCGGCGCCGTGGGCGTGCAAGGTGGCCATGCAGGCAGTGCGCAGGCCGACTACGGCAGCATGTCGGTGCCCAGCGTGTGGCGTACCAACCGCACGCAGGCGGCAGCCCGCGTGGATGCCCTGTCGTCCGGCGGCATGGATGACCTGGAGATCCCGGCCTTCCTGCGCAAGCAAGCCGACTGACATCCCGCTGATCGCACAGTGCTGGCCCCTCCCGGAGCCGCAAGACAAAAAGCCCTGCCAGCGCAAGCTGGCAGGGCTTTTTTTACTGGTGGGGTGTGGCGCGATTCAGCGCGCACTCAGGCCTGGGTCGCCCCAGGCATCTCAGCGATCAGAAAGACTCCCAATCATCGTTGTTGTCTGCCGCCGGCTTGGGGCTGCTCGCTTTGGGTGGCAAAGCCGCCGCTGGGGCTGGTGAAGGGGTGGAAGGGCGAGGGGGCGCCGGAGCCTTGGCGAGGGCCGGGCGGGGCGCTGCTGCACGCGCCACAGGAGCCACGGCGGAGCGTGGGGCGGCTGCGGGCCGGCTGGCCGGGGCAGGTGTGGAGGTGCTGCCGTTCACTCGGAACAACGCCACCACCTGGGTGAGCTTCATGGCCTGTTCGCGCAGACTGTCGGCGGCGGCGGCGGATTGTTCCACCAGCGCCGAGTTCTGCTGCGTCATCTGGTCCAGCTGGTTCACGGCCGTGTTGACCTGGGCAATGCCCTGGCTCTGCTCGGAGGTGGCCGAGCGGATCTCTCCGATGATGTCCGTCACGCGCTGAACGCTGTCCACGATCTCGGTCATGGTGGCGCCGGCATTGCCCACCAGCTGGGTGCCCGATGCGACTTTTTCCACGGATGCGTCGATCAGCGCCTTGATTTCCTTGGCGGCAGCAGCGCTGCGCTGGGCCAGGTTGCGCACTTCGCTGGCCACCACGGCAAAACCGCGCCCTTGCTCGCCTGCTCGGGCGGCCTCGACGGCGGCGTTGAGCGCCAGGATGTTGGTCTGGAAGGCGATGCCGTCGATCACGCCGATGATGTCGCTGATCTTGCTGCTGCTGGCATTGATGTCCTGCATGGTGGACACCACGCGCGACACCACCTCGCCCCCCCGTGCCGCCACCGCAGCGGCCGATGTCGCCATCTGGTTGGCGGTCTGGGCCGAGTCCGAAGTCTGCTTGACGGTGCTGGTCAGCTCTTCCATGCTGCTGGCTGTGGTCTGCAGATTGCTGGCCGTGTCTTCGGTGCGGTGGGCCAGATCGTTGTTGCCCTGGGCAATTTCGCCCGAGGCAGTGGCAATGCTGTCGGTGGCCGAGCGCACCTCGGTCACCAGCTTGCGCAGCGATCCCACCATGTGGGCCAGGCCGTCCAGCATCGAGCCCGGGTGGGCGGTCGGGATCTGCGCGTCCAGGTTGCCCTCGGCCACCTCCTGCATGATGGCGATGGCCTCGGTAGGCTCACCGCCGATCTGGCGCAGCACCGAGCGCGAGACCACCATGCCAATGGCTCCCACCACCAGGAACACCACCACCACCAGCGCCAGGCTCGACCACAGGGCCTTTTGCAGCAGCGCATCCACATCATCGGTGTACAGGCCCGAGCCCACCATCCAGTTCCAGCCATCCACCCGCACGATGTACTGCAGCTTGGGCACGGCGGTGGTTTGGCCGGGGCGGGCAAACATGGTGGGCACAAACGCCTTGCCATCCTTGCTGCTGCGCATGCCGTTCACGAGCAGGCCGATGATGTCCACGCCCGAGCCGTCCTTGACCTTGCCCAGCATGTCTTGCCCATCCCATTCGGGCTTGAAGGGGTGCATCACCCCCACGCCTTCGGTGGTCCAGATGTAGAAGTATTCGGTCTTGCCTTCGGGGCCGCCGTAGCGCGCCAGGCGCAGGGCCTCCTTGGCGGCTTTCTGGGCTTCCTCCTGCGGCATGGCGCCGCTGGCGGCCTTGGCCTGGTAGGCCGCCACGATGCTGTGGGCGGACTGGACGGCGGTGGTCAGCAGGTCTTTGCGCGATTCGCTGATGAGTCGGCGCTCCTGCAGCAGGGACATGATGGCCATGATCAGCAGCGCAGCAAGTGCGGTGCCGATCATGAGCATGATTTTCATTTTGAAGCTGAGCTTGCTCATGGTGTGCTTTCTCCGGTGGGGCGGCTTCTGTCGGTCTCTGTGGGCTGTCACTTTGTCTTTGTTCTTGCTGGGGCGCCGGGGCGCTGCCGCCAAAGGATTGTGCGGCGAAGGCCGGGCCGGGCGCAGTAGGTGAAAACGCTGCGGTAGCTCTACCTACCCGGCATGCCGGGCCTGCAAAACCTCAGTGTGTGCGGGGCGGGGGCCCAGAAACTAAAATGCGCGGATGCTCCAGCAACGCACCCTCAAGACATTGACCCGCGCCGTGGGCGTCGGACTGCACAGCGGCCAGCGGGTCGAACTGACGCTCCGGCCTGCCCAGCCCGACACTGGCATCGTCTTTCGTCGGGTGGACCTGCCCCAGCCCGTGGACATTCCGATCCGTGCCGAGGCCGTGACGGACACACGGCTGGCGTCCACCATCGCCGTGGGCAATGCCAAGGTGCACACGGTGGAGCACCTGATGTCAGCCTGTGCGGGCCTGGGGCTCGACAACCTGTATGTGGACATCACCGCCGAAGAGGTGCCCATCCTCGACGGGTCTTCGGCCTCCTTTGTGTTCCTGCTGCAAAGCGCCGGGGTGGAACTGCAGAACGCCCCCAAACGCTTCATCCGCGTCACCCGCCCCGTGGAGGTGCGCGAGGGCGAGGGCGCCAATGCCAAGTGGGCGCGCCTCACGCCCTACCATGGCTACAAGCTCAGCTTCGAGATCGACTTTGACCACCCGGCCGTGGACTCCACGGGCCAGCGTGTGGAGTTCGACCTGGGGGCGGGCAACTACAGCCGCGACATTGCCCGCGCGCGCACCTTTGGCTTCACGCGCGACGTGGAAATGATGCGCTCCAACGGCCTGGCGCTGGGCGGTGGGCTGGACAACGCCATCGTCATGGACGACTACAAGGTGCTCAACAGCGACGGCTTGCGCTACGACGACGAGTTCGTGAAGCACAAGATCCTGGATGCCATGGGCGACCTGTACCTCATCGGCAAACCCTTGCTCGCGGCCTACAGCGCGTTCCGGTCGGGCCATGCGATGAACAATCTGCTGCTGCGCGAGCTGTTGGCCCAGCGCGATGCCTGGGAGGTGGTCACCTTCGAGGACGAGCGCCAGGCCCCCACCGGTTTTGCGCAACCCGTGCGCGCCTGGTAGCCCGGGGCATCGCCACCATGCTGATCTTCCGCTGGCTGGCCATGCTGCTGCTTCTTGCGGCGGCCGTGTCGTTTGCGTTTTATGCCGGCACGGGGCAGGTGCGCTACAAGCGCCTGGGGCTTGTCATCCTCAAATGGACGGTGATTGCAACCGTCTTCTTCTTTGCGGTGATTCTCATCGGCCGGCTGGCCTGAGCTTCTATCGCACTGGCACCCACGCCCCCGTTTTTCCTCTGCCCTATACTCGCGCCTGCTCCGGGGTGTGCTGATGCGCTGAGATGCAAGAGTCCTGAAGAAATTCAGGCGAGCTTGCGAACCCGACGAACTTGATCCGGTTCATACCGGCGGAAGAAGAGCCGACCTCCTTGTCCCCGTGCCCGCAGTCCCTGTGGGCACGCCATGCCTCAGGTGCTGCTGCGCGCAGTGCCCGAGGGGCGCACAGGTCCATTCCGGAGCACAACCCACCGCCCCGGAACCAGGAGACCTGCCCATGAACGCCCCCGATCCCCACGCCCAGCTCGCCGCCCCCGAAAAGTTTGCCGAGCTGCTGGCCCGCACACGCGAACCCTTTCCCGCATCGCGCAAGGCCTACATCCCCGGCCACCTGCACACCGACCTGCGCGTGCCCGTGCGCGACATCGCGCTCACCAATGGCGAGCAAGTCAGCGTGTACGACACCTCCGGCCCCTACACCGACCCGAACGCCGTGATCGACGTGCGCCAAGGCCTGGCCAGTGTGCGTGGTGGCTGGATCACCGGCCGTGGTGACGTGGAGCACTACGAAGGCCGCGCGCCCGTGGCGCTGGACGACGGACAAAAGAGCGAAGACGCCACCCGCCTGGCCCAGCTGCGTGCTGAGGCCGCGGCCTTGCAGCGCAAGCCGCTGCGCGCCAAAGCCGGTGCCAACGTCACGCAGATGCACTACGCCAAGAAGGGCATCATCACGCCCGAGATGGAATACGTGGCCATCCGCGAAAACGGCAAGCGCGAGTGGATGGAGCAGTACATGGCCGACGCAGGCCGCGAGAAGCGCCTGATGGGCAACCCGATGGGCGCCAGCATTCCGCGCATCATCACGCCCGAATTCGTGCGCGACGAAGTCGCCCGGGGCCGCGCCATCATCCCCGCCAACATCAACCACCCCGAGGTGGAGCCGATGGCGATTGGCCGCAACTTCCTGGTCAAGATCAACGCCAACATCGGCAACTCGGCCGTCACGTCCAGCATTGAAGAAGAAGTGGAAAAGCTCGTGTGGGCGATCCGCTGGGGCGCCGACAACGTGATGGATCTCTCGACCGGCAAGAACATCCACACCACCCGCGACTGGATCGTGCGCAACTCGCCCGTGCCGATTGGCACGGTGCCGATCTACCAGGCGCTGGAAAAAGTGGGCGGCGTGGCCGAAGACCTGACCTGGGAAATCTTCCGCGACACGCTGATCGAGCAGGCCGAGCAGGGCGTGGACTACTTCACCATCCATGCGGGCGTGCGCCTGGCCTACATCCACCTCACGGCGCAGCGGCGCACGGGCATTGTGTCGCGCGGTGGCTCCATCATGGCCAAGTGGTGCATGGCGCACCACCGCGAGAGCTTCCTGTACGAGCACTTCGAGGACATCTGCGACATCATGAAGGCGTACGACGTGTCGTTCAGCCTGGGCGATGGCCTGCGGCCCGGCTGCGCATCGGACGCCAATGACGAAGCGCAGTTTGCCGAGCTGCACACGCTGGGCGAGCTGACCCAGGTGGCCTGGAAGCACGACGTGCAGACCATGATCGAAGGCCCCGGCCATGTGCCCATGCACATGATCCAGGCCAACATGACCGAGCAGCTCAAGACCTGCCACGAGGCTCCGTTCTACACCCTGGGCCCGCTGACCATCGACATCGCACCGGGCTATGACCACATCGCATCGGCCATCGGTGCGGCCATGATCGGCTGGATGGGCACGGCCATGCTGTGCTACGTGACGCCCAAGGAGCACCTGGGTCTGCCCGACCGTGACGACGTGAAGCAGGGGATCATTGCCTACAAGATCGCCGCGCACGCGGCCGATGTGGCCAAGGGGCACCCCGGCGCCCGTGCGCGCGACGATGCACTCAGCCAGGCGCGTTTCGATTTCCGCTGGCAGGACCAGTTCAACCTGGGTCTGGACCCCGAAACCGCCAAGGAATACCACGACGAGACCCTGCCCAAGGACTCGGCCAAGGTGGCGCACTTCTGCTCGATGTGTGGGCCCAAGTTCTGCTCCATGAAGATCACCCAGGAAGTGCGCGACTTTGCCGCGCAAAAGGGCCTGGCCGAGGCCGATGCGCTGGCCCGGGGCATGGAGACCAAGGCGGTGGAGTTCCAGCGCGGCGGCGGCGAGCTGTACATCCCGCTCAAGCCCGTCTGATCGGCACGGCGCGATCCTCTGGATAAGAGCGGCTACTGGCCCCGTGGTTTCCCTACACAAGGGCCACGGGGCCGTGCTTACCCTGTGCGGCGAAGGCAGCGGCTGGGCCTATATTTCCTCCAACGTCCGGCCCAGAAGGCCGGTTGGTGGGTGTGGCACCAAATTTGCTATGCTGGGTAATCTGTTAAAAATTGTAAGGAAGAGCCATGAATGCTCTCGGCCGCTTCTCCATCCGCACGCGTCTCTATTTCGGAACCGTCTTTTCCCTGATTCTTCTGGTCGTCATCGGTGCCATGGGTTACGTGGCCCTGGACCGCACGCGCGGCACGCTGCAGGTGCTGTTTTCCGAGCGGGTGCAGACGCTGACCGACATGTCCGAGCTGCGCACCACCCTGGGTGACCTGCGCCGGACCGAAAAAGACATCATCATCAACTTCAACAACTCGGTCGAGGTGTCCGCGCTGCGCGAATCCTGGGCCAAGACCCTAGCGTCGCTGCGCAAGCGCTTGGCCGATGTGCGCCAGGTGCAGTCGGGCGATACCGAGTTTGTTGCCTCCATCGACAAATCGCTCGATGAGATCAAGCAGTACGAAACAGGCATCTCGCCCATCTTCGAGAAGATCGAGGGTGCCCAGCTCGACGGCGCGGGCGGCGGCGCCTATGCCGACCGCCTCAAGGTGCACATGGAGGCCACCGACAAGCTGTTCTCCAGCCTGGCCAGTTCGGCCCGCACACAGATGGACGAAGCCCGCGCGGGGGTCGAGTCGCGCACCTCCACCATGTCGGCGCTGATCGGCATCGGGCTGGTGCTGGGGCTGGCGGTGCTGATCCCGCTGACCTTCTTCAGTGTCCGCTCCATCACCAAATCCCTGGGCCAGGCGCAGGAGCTGGCCGAGCGCATTGCCAGCGGCGACCTGTCGCGCGATGTGGCGGCCATGAACCAGGATGAGGTGGGCCAGCTGGTGTCGGCCATGGGCCGCATGCAGGATGCGCTGCGCGGCCTGGTGCGCCAGGTGCAGGATGCAGCGGGCAACATCTCCACTGCCAGCTCCGAGATCGCCAGCGGCAACCACGACCTGAGCCACCGTACCGAGCAGACGGCGGCCAACCTGGAAGAAACCGCTTCGTCGATGGAAGTGCTGACCAGCACGGTGCAGCAAAGTGCGCAGTCATCGCGCCAGGCCAGCGACTTCGCCTCGTCGGCCGCCGAAGTGGCTGCGCGCGGTGGTGCCGTGGTGTCACAGGTGGTGACCACCATGGACCAGATCACCACCAGCTCGCGCAAGATTGCCGACATCACGGGCGTGATCGATTCCATCGCTTTTCAGACCAACATCCTCGCGCTCAATGCCGCCGTGGAAGCCGCACGCGCCGGCGAGCAGGGCCGGGGTTTTGCCGTGGTGGCCAGTGAGGTGCGTAACCTCGCGCAGCGCAGCGCCGAGGCGGCCAAGGAGATCAAGGGCCTGATCGGCTCGTCGGTGGAGCGGGTGGAAGACGGATCGCGCCTGGTGAGCCAGGCCGGCCAGACCATGACCGAGATCGTGAGCAGCGTGCGCCGTGTGTCGGACATCATTGCCGAGATCACCGCCTCGTCGGCCGAGCAAAGCGACAACATCGGCCAGATCAGCCAGTCGGTCACCCAGCTTGACCAGATGACGCAGCAGAACGCGGCGCTGGTGGAGGAATCCACGGCAGCGTCTGAGTCCCTCAGGGAGCAGGCGCACCACCTGACCAATGCGGTCAGCCAGTTCAAGCTGCAGGACGGCGGCGCCTCGTCGGGGCTTGCCATGTCCGCACCGGCGGCCGCGCACCCCCCGGCAGTGGCCCAGGTGGCGCGCCGATCAGCGTTGCAGATCCGGTAGCCGCAGATTTTTCAGGCTTTTTAGGCCGCTTGCGCGCGGCCAGTATGTCTTGATTGCTATTGAATATGTAGCAAATCAATCCGGCATCAATCCCGCGTGACCCGCAGCACTTCTTCGCGGCTGGTGATGCCCGCCGCGATCAGGCGCTCGCCATCCTCGCGCATCAGGGCCATGCCATCGGCCATGGCGGCGGCGCGGATGTCGGCCTCGGAGGCCTGGTTGTGGATCTGCGCACGGATCGCGTCCGTGGTCACCAGCAACTCGAACACGCCCGTGCGGCCCGCGTAGCCCGTGTGGCCGCAGGCATCGCAGCCCGCACCGTGGCAGTGGCTGCAGTATTTGCGCACCAGCCGCTGGGCCAGCACCCCCAGCAGGGACGACGACAGCAGGAACGGCTCCACGCCCATGTCGGTCAGGCGCGTCACGGCGCTGGCCGCGTCGTTGGTGTGCAGCGTGGCCAGCACCAGGTGGCCGGTCAGCGAGGCCTGGATGGCAATCTGCGCGGTCTCGAAGTCGCGGATTTCGCCAATCATGATGATGTCCGGGTCCTGGCGCAGGATGGCGCGCAGGGCCTTGGCAAAGGTCAGATCGATCTTGCTGTTGACCTGCGTCTGCCCCACGCCGGGCAGCTCGTATTCGATGGGGTCTTCCACCGTCATGATGTTGTTGCGCGTGGCGTCCAGCCGCCCCAGGCCCGCGTACAGCGTGGTCGTCTTGCCCGAGCCCGTGGGCCCGGTCACGAGGATGATGCCGTGCGGCTGGCTGATCAGGCCCTCAAAGCGCTGCAGCGTGTCGCCCTGCATGCCCACGGATTCCAGGCTGAGCTTGCTTTCGCTCTTGTCCAGCAGGCGCAGCACGGCGCGTTCGCCATGGGCGCTGGGCAGGGTCGAAACGCGCACGTCGATGGCGCGCGTGCCCAGGCGCAGGCTGATGCGGCCGTCCTGCGGCAGGCGTTTTTCGCTGATGTCCAGGTCGGCCATGATCTTCAGGCGCGAGATCAGGGCCGCGTGCAGCGCGCGGTTGGGCTGCACCACTTCGCGCAGCGTGCCGTCCACACGGAAACGCACGCTGCTGTGGCGCTCGTAGGGCTCGATGTGGATGTCGCTTGCGCCGTCGCGTGCGGCCTGCGTGAGCAGGGCGTTGAGCATGCGGATGATGGGCGCATCGCCGGCCGACTCCAGCAAATCCTCGACCGCCGGCAGCTCCTGCATCATGCGCGAGAGGTCGGCATCGCTCTCGACCTCGCTCACCACGGTGGCGGCGCTCGATTCGCTGTGCGAGTAGGCGGCGCTGATGCGCTGGGCCAGGCCCGGTGCATCGAGCGGCAGCAACTGCTGCACGGGGTGCTTGCGCAGCACTTCGGACAGCGCACCCGCGTCGGGGCTGGGGCCATGCCACAGCACGAGCTGGTGGCCGTCATCCTCCAGCAGCAGCTGGGCCGTGCGGGCAAAGGCGTAGGGCAGGGGGTGGCGCATGGTTTGGTCTGCCTGCCTGCTTATTGCTGCGGCTGAGGCACCGCCGGGGTGGCGGCGGGCTTGTTGGCGGCAGGCGCTGGCAACGCAGGCAGCACGGGGGCGCCCGACACGGTGCCCATCATCAGGCTGGGCGCAGGCTGGGTGGTCTGCTGCAGCGCACGGATGGCTTCGTAGCGGTCCACCACCAGTGCGTCGCTGGTGGCGGTGTCGCGCACCACGATGGGGCGCAGGAAGATCATCAGGTTGGTCTTGCGGCGCGAGCGGTTCTCGCTCTTGAACAGGTTGCCCACCACGGGCAGGTCGCCCATCAGGGGCACCTTGTCCTCGCCCTGCGAGTAGGTGTCTTCCAGCAGGCCGCCAATGACGATGATGCTGCCGTCGTCCACCACCACGTTCGATTCGACCGCACGCTTGCTGGTGGTGGGGCCCGTGGCGTTGGACAGGGTGGAGCGGTCGATTTTGGAGATCTCCTGGTAGATCGCCATCTTCACCATGCCGTTTTCACCGATCTGCGGGCGCACCTTGAGCATCAGGCCCACGTCCTTGCGCTCCACGGTGTTGAACGGGTTCACGGTGCCGTTGTTGCCGGTGTTCGCATACGAGCCCGTGACGAAGGGCACGTTGTCGCCGATGAGGATGCGTGCCTCTTCGTTGTCCAGCGTCATGAGGTTTGGGGTGGACAGCACGTTGGCGTCGCCGCTGTTCTGCAGGAAGTTGGCCAGCGCGCCCAGGTAGTACTGGCCGTTGATGCGTGGCGCCAGCGCCAGGTTCATGCCAGCGCCCAGGCCTGTCGCAGCGGTGGCGATGCTGGTGGTGCTGCCCGAGGCCAGCGCGGCGGTCAGCCCGATGATGTTGGAGCCCGCCGCACCGGAGTTGGTGCCAATCACGCCAATGGTGCCGTCGCCCTGCTTGCCCAGGATGCCCTGCCACTGGATGCCGAACTGCGCCACCTTGTTGGCCGCGACCTCGACGATCAGGCTTTCCACCAGCACCTGCGCGCGGCGGCCGTCGAGCTTGTCGATCACGGTGCGCAGCTGGCGGTACAGCGGTTCGGGCGCGGTGATGATGAGCGAGTTGGTGGTCGGGTCGGCCTGGATCTGGCCGCCGGTGGAGGGCTGGTTGTTGTTGGTGCTGGCGGTGCCCATGGTGTTGCTGCCAGCGCCCAGGCCGCTGCTGTTGCCCGACAGGCCGCTGCCCGTGGACAACATGCTGCCGCTGTTGTTGCTGCCGCCGCTCAGGCCGGTGCTGGGGGCTGCTGCCGGGCTGGCGCCACCACCCGTGCTGGTGCCGCCGCCTGCGCCCATGGCGGCCATGGCCGCGCGCAGCGTGGTGGCCAGCTTGGTGGCGTCGGCGTTCTTGAGGTAGACCACATGGATGTTGCCGCTGGCGGCGCTGCTGCCGGGGGCGGGTGGTTGGTCCAGCCGGTCCACCAGGGCGCGCACCTGGGCCACGCGGGCCGGGTTGGCCGCTCGCAGGATGAGCGAGTTGCTGCGCGGCTCGGCGATCAGCGTGGTCTTGAACGAGGTGTCGGCCTGGCCGGGCGTGGCGGCGGGTGCACTGCCGCCGTCGATCAGGCGGGCCACCAGCGGCGCCAGGTCGGCGGCCACGGCGTTGCGCAGCGGGATCACCTCCACGTCGCTTGCGTTGGAGACATCCATGGCTGCCACGATGCGCGCCAGGCGCTGCAGGTTGTCAGCGTAGTCGGTGATCACCAGCGAGTTGTTGCCGGGGTTCACGTTGATGGTGTTGTTGGGGCTGATGAGCGGGCGCAGCACCGGCACCAGGTTGGCCGCGTTTTCGAAGTTGAGCTTGAAGATCTGCGTGACGATCTGCCCGCCGCTCGGGGCGCTGCCCGCGTTGCCCTGCACCACGCTCACGCTGCCGCCCTGCAGCTTGGCATCGGCCTCGGGCACCACCTTGTAGAGGCCCGCGGTTTCGACCACCGTGAAGCCTTGCAGCCGCAGGGCTGCCAAAAACTGCTGGAACGCGGCGGCGGGTGTCACTGCGCGTTCGGTCACCAGGTTGAGCTGGCCTTTCACGCGCGGGTCCACCACCACGTTGCGGCCGGTGATGGTGGCCATGGTGCGGGCCACGGCCTCGATTTCGGCGTTGGCAAAGTTGAGCGTGACGGGTTCGCTGGCGCGCACGCTGCCAGTCCGGGTATCGATCGCAGTTTGGGCAAAAATTTGGCCGATTCCGCCCGCTAGTAAAGCGCTTGCAGCTATTGTTTTGAGAGCGAATCGCAGGCGTGGTGACAACAAGGAGTTCATAGGTTCAACCCACCGTGATGATGGAGCGCGCGCCGTTGCGCCGTCCGATGATGTTCAGAAGATTCGACAGGGCGGCCTCGCGTTCCGGGGCGGCACTGGCCTCCCCGGCAAAACGCAGGCGCTGGCCCACCCATTGGCCGGTGCCGCTGAGCTGCAGCGCGCCGTCCAGGGTGCTGAGCGTGAGGGTGGGGGCTTCGCCACCTTGCAGGGCCAGCCGGTAGCTGCCCATGGGGCGCAGCGTGGACAGGCGCGACGACATGGCCCGCGCATCCAGCTGCGCCTGGCCGGACAGCACCATGCGGCCCGCCGCCCAGCGCAGGGTGAGCGCCTGGGTCTGCAGGGCCAGCTGGCCTTGGGGCTGCAGCGTGTTCCAGGGCGTGCCCAGGCCCGACAGCAGCGCGGCAGGCCATTGGCTCTGGCCATCGGCCACGGTCAGGGCCATGCCCGCCCAGCGCGCTTGCACCCGGGCCTCCAGGGGGGCCGGGGTGCAGCAGGCGGCCTGCAACTGCACGCGCAGGCCATCGAAGGTGGGGCGCAGCTGCCAGTCCACGCGGCCGGGCAGGGCGGCGCTGTCGCGGCTGGCGGCGCCACCGGTAAGCACCAGCTGTGCCGATCCCGTCCAGACCGTGCCGCGCGCCTGCAGCAGCTGCACCTGCCCCTGGGTAGCGCGCGCCACGCCATCGGCGAGCCAGTGCGCCGGCGCAAACGCGACCACGGCGGGTAGCACGCCCGCCACGGCACCCACCAGCGCCCAGCCCCAGGCGGGGCGGGGGGCGGCGGCCGTGGCCGTGCGGCCTCGGGGGTTGCGGTGCGTGCGGGGGGATCGGTTCACGGTGGCGGGGCGGTTCAAGGGGCTCAACGGGCTCACCGGCTGGATGCCGTGGGCAGGGCCAGAACCAGGGTGCCATCCCAGCGGGGCATGGCCACCCCGGGGCGGCCCAGCGTGACCGGGGTTTGGCTGGCGGGTGCGGCGGCGGTGGCGCTGCGGGTCAGACGGGCCTCGACGGGGGTGGCGCGGGCATTGCTGCGTGCCTGGGCCAGCCACTGGGCTAGCGCATCGGCCGACGCGCCTTTGAGGGTGATGGTGGCGCGGTCGCCTGCCACATTGAGCTGGGCCGTCGTGCCCAGGCGCTGCGTGAGGGCTGCGCGCAAGGCGCCGACGGCATCGCCGGTGCTGGTGGCGGGGGCGGCCTGCAGTTGCTGGGCTTCGGCCTGCAGGCTGTGCATGCGCTGCAGCTGGGCGTCGAGCGCCGTGTGGCGCGCAGGGGCTGCGCGCAGGGTGGCCAGCGCGGGGGCCACGGCCACCCACCACAGCAGGGCCAGGCCCACCAGGGCGGCAGCGGCCAGCACCAGGTTTTGCTCACGGGGGGCCAGCGCTTGCCAGCGGGCTTGCAGTGCCGACGCAGGGATGGGGGGGGTCATGGGCTCACCTCGGTGCGCAGCAGCAGGCTGCCGTCGTCCATCCGCGCACGGTAGCCGGCGGCCTGCACGCGGCCAAAAAGCGCGGTTTCTTCGTCGGGGGCCAGCGCCACGCCGCGCAGGCGCAGCTCGCCAGGGGTGTATTCGATGCTGGTGGGCAGGCGGCCGTCGGGCAGTGCGGCCCCGGCGGCGGCGAGCAGGGGCTCCAGGTCGCGGGCCGACACGCTGCCTGCTGCCTGCCGCAGCTGGGCCAGTTCGCGTTCCATCTGCACGGGGGCATCGACCACCACCTGCACCTTGGGGAAGGTCTGGGTGAGCGCAGTGCGCACGGCGGTCTGCTTAGCGGCCAGTGCCTGGCGCTCCTGCCAGGCCCAGGCATTGAGGCCCACCAGGTGGGCCACCACCAGCAGCCCGGCGCCCCAGCGCGCGGCGCGCCATTGGGGGGCATTGAGCAGTGCGCTGGCCAGGCTGCCCGCCTTGCGCAGGGCGCGGGTGCGGCCGGTGCTGGCCAGGTCGAACTGGGCCAGGTCCCAGTCACCCCGGGCGGCATCGAGGGCGCGCTGGCTGGCGGTGTGCAGTGCAACGCGCTGGCCCAGCGTGCGCTCGGCCAAGGCCGCGACGGCGGGTTCGGCGCGCACGGGGAGGGTGTTGCCATCTTGTTCGGCCGTGGTGCTGGCGATGGGCGCCCCCGCACGGGCCAGTGTCAGGGCCATGGGGGTCAGGGGCAGCACCGCCACACCCTGGTCGGCGCCCTGGCCGGTGAGCACCACAAAGGCTTCTTCCGGGGTGCCCAGTGCGCAGAGTTCGGGGCCACCGCTGGCGGTGGGGCCGGGGGCAAATTCGGGTACCACGCGGGACACGCGGCGGCCTGCGGCCTCCAGCGCCTGCAGGTTCTCGCGCAGCCAGGCGCGGTCGCACACGGCCACCCATACAGGTTCGCCGCCCTGGGCCGTGCTTTGCGCGCCGGGCTGCAGTGCAAAGTGCAGCTGGGTGGCGTCGTCCAGCACGCGGTCTTCGAGCAGGCCTTCGAGCACCGAGCGCAGCCGGGGTGTCTGCTGGCCCGCCCCCAGGGGCACACCGGCGGGCATCTGCACCCGCTGCCACGACAGCGCGCGGGCGGGCACCACCGCCACCACCTCGCCCCCGGGGCGGGTGGGCTCGGGCAGCAGCGCGGCGGGCGCGGTGGCGTGGCGAAGGGCGGTGTGGCCGTCTGCCGTCAGCGTGTAGCTGTACTCGGTGGCGGGGCCCGGGCGGACCGGCGGCAGGAAAAGGATGAGGGTGCTCATGGACAGGTTTTGCGGGCCATTTTAGGGGGCGGACTTGACACTGGCGGCCAGTCGTTGTGCGGGTGTCGCCAATGTGCTGCAGCTCATCGCGGCAGCGGCGCCGTGGCCAGGGTGTTTTCGCGGTCGAATGCGCCCCGCTCGCGCCACAGCGTGGTCACGTCGATGCCCTGTTTGCGCACCAGCGAACGCTCGTCCACCATCGCATCGCCCAGGCGCAGGCGGCCCCGCACTTCGAAGTAGGACGAGGCCACGGCGTGGGCGCCTTCGTTGATGTCGATGGTGGCGCCCACCAGGTCGCGCACCTCGCTGAGGGTGCGGAAATGCCGGGCCTCGCGCGCCTGCACCATCTTCTGGGCGGTGGCGCTGTCCAGTCCGTCGATGGCGGCCATGAGCACGTCGATGTCGGCGGTGTTCACGTTGACCGGCGTGCGCACCGGCAGCAGGGTCACGTGGGGGGCGAGGGTGGCCACCGTGGCCGGGTTCAGGCCCAGCCACCCCAGCTGGCTGATGGTGGGCGGGAGCAGCGGCGCCGTATTGCCATCGCTGCCTGCGCCCGCCTGCGCCCGGCGCAGGCCGTCCACCAGCCGCGTGAGCTGCTGCGGCGGCAGGCCCAGGCGTTCGAACAGGCGGGTGAACTGCCGCAGCGCCACGGCCTGCACCTGCCCGCCCTCGGCCAGGTTGGTGATGTTCAGGCGGCCCTGCATGTCGGTGATCTGGCCCGACAGAAAGGCTTCGGTGGTGTCGGTGCTTGCGTCATCGACCTGGCTCACATTGTTTTCGGCCGCCAGGAAGGTGGACAGCCGCGCTTCTTCCAGCGGCACGGCCCAGGGCTCGGCCAGGTGGTCGGCGCCGCCCGAACGCCCGTCTTCGCGCAGGATCAGGCGCGACCAGTCGAGTGCGCCGATCAGGATCCAGGTGGACTGTACCCGGCCCCGCTCAGCCGTCTCGACCTCCACCGCGCGCCACTGCTGCCACATGGCGGCAGCGGCAAAGGTGGCGACCAGTGTGACGGTGAGCATGGCAGCGAGCAGGGCGGCGCCTTGCGTCCTGTGCCTGCGCAGTGGGTGCTGCAGCCGTGTGTTCAGGCGGGGGCTCATGTCCTGCCTCCGCCCAGCACGGGATTGACCCAGTCGCGCGTGAGCTGGCCCGCCAGCGCCTGGCCGGGGGGCAGCGTGATCTGCAAGCGCACGCCATCGGGGACGGCGGCCGAGCTGTCGCCCGGTGTAGTGCCGGTGCTGGACAACGGGTTGGACCAGGCACCGCCCCGGTAATAGAAGATCTGCCAGCTGTCGAGCGGCAGCAGCGTCACTTCGTAGCGCCGCTCGGCATCGCCCGGCGTGCGCGCCCACTGGGCTGCCTGCTGCCAGGCCTGCTGCCAGTCGGCGCGGGTGCGCACCGGCGGCGATTGCCAGCGCAGCCACTGGCCGCCGCCGTTGGCATTGCGGCGTGTCCAGGCCACCACCAGTGCGCCTTCATCGGGCACGGCGCTGCTGCGGCGTGTGAGGCGCAGTACTTGGCCATCCCAGTCCAGCGGCGTGGTGTTGGCGATGGGCATCAGCGCATCGAGGTCGGTGCCCCACTGGCCCAGGGCGGCTTGCAGCACCAGCATTTCATCGGCCCGCTGGCGCGTGATCTCCTGCGCCCGCACCATGCCATCAAGCCCGCGCCAGCTCAGGATGGCCAGCAGGCTCATCACCGCAATCGCCAGCAGCAGCTCGACCAGCGTGAAGCCGCGCACAATTTTCAAAACTGGCGCGGCGCGAGGCCAGCGCACCCGTGGAGCTGGTGCTGCCAGGCCACCGGGTGCGTCCCCCCCACGGGGGGAAGGCGCGAAGCGACTCAGGGGGGGCATCAATACCTTCCAATGATGGTGGAGATGCGCAGGATGGAGTTGTCGCCATCCAGCACCTGGGCGTCGATGCGCCGGAAGCTCGGGTTGGGCGTGGGCCGCACGATGGTCAGCACCTGCAGCTGGCGCCCGGCCTGCTCGCAGGGCTGGGTGCTGTCGCCCACGCTGGGCATCTGGCGCGAGAGCCGGGCCTTGACGAGTTCATTCTCGGCACAGAGCTGTGCCAGCACGATGTCGGATTGCCGCAGCGCGTTGCGCGTGAGCGCCGAGGTGGCCTGCAGCCCCGCCATGAGCGCGATCGCCACAATGGCCAGCGCCACCAGCACCTCGACCAGCGTGAAGCCGCGATGCCTGATGTGAAGGTGGTGGGGTGTCACTGCACCGCGTCCACAGAAAACGGGCGCACGCCATCGGTGGCGATGCGCAAGACACGCTCGGGGTGGGCCTGGTGGGTGATCAGCACCTGCTGCGGGCCAATGAGGGGCTCGGGCCCCAGCTGCAGCACGGCCGGGCCGCGCACGGTAGTGCCATTGTCCAGCCATTGGTTGGGCAGCGCCGCCTGCGCGCTCGGCGGCAGCCCCTCGAAGCGGAACCCCTGGGGCAAGGCCCGCCAGCGCACGGGCAGGCCCCCGGCGCGCGATTGGGCACGCGCAGATTCGAGCAGCGCCGCCAGCCGTGCGGCCTCGCGCTCCAGCTGCGTCTGCCCGCTGTCGCGCATGGCCAGGCCCGCACCGGCGGTGGCCAGCGCAACGATGCTGAGGACCACCAGCAGCTCTAACAGGGTGAAGCCGCGTGAATGGTTCATGGGCCGGTGCTGCGCTTGGTTGCAACGGTCACGGCGTTTCCAGAAGGCGTGCGGCCGCAGCGCCGGGCCGCCCCAAGCAAGGCCCGGCCCCCTCGGGGGGCAGGGAGCGACACGCAGTGCGCGACCGTGGGGGCCATTTATTGCCAGCTGCCGATGTCGGCGTCCTTGCCTTCGCCGCCCGATTGGCCGTCGGCGCCGAACGACATCACGTCGATCTCTCCCTTGATGCCGGGGTTCAGGTACTGGTAGGGGCGGCCCCAGGGGTCGTTGGGCAGCTTTTCCAGGTACAGCTTCCAGTTGCCGGGCACCGGCGCGGCGCTGGGCTTGATGACCAGCGATTGCAGGCCCTGCTCTGCCGTGGGGTAGCGCTGGTTGTCCAGGCGGTAGAGCTTGAGCGCCTGCATGATGTTGGTGATGTCGGTGCGGGCGGCCGTCACGCGGGCGTCGTCGGCGCGTTCGAGCACGTTGGGCACGATGAGGGCGGCCAGCACGCCGATGATTACCAGCACCACCATCAGCTCGATGAGGGTGAAGCCCCGGGCCACGGTACGGGCCAGGCGGCGGGGGGCGGAGCGCACGAGGAGGGGAAGGGAAGTGTTCACTGCAGGCGATCTCTCGGTGGGTCGAATCGCGTGAATCATAATCGCCGCATGGTGACCAATTCGTACAGCAAATGGGGCGTCCGTCTGGGCACACTGGCGCTCTGGGCCGTGGCCGGTGCCAGTGTGGTGTTCTGGGGGCTGCGCCTGTCGGCGCCGTCGGCCTCTGGTGTGGGCCCGGCGGTGGCCCCGGCCCCCGTGGTGCCGGATGCCCAGGCATTGGCGCGTTTGCTGGGGGCCCAGCCGTCGGTTGCTGGCGCCGCACCCGCGGCGCCCGTGGCTTCACCGGCCAGCCGTTTCACGCTGGTGGGGGTGCTGTCGGGGCGCAGCAGTGGCGGCGGTGCGGCGCTGATCGCGGTGGATGGCAAACCCGCCAAGCCCTTCCGTGTGGGGGCTGCGGTGGACGAGGGGCTGGTGGTGCAGGCGCTGGGGCCCCGGCAGGCACAACTGGGCGGGCAGGTGGGTGGGCCCGCCACGCTGACGCTGGACATGCCGTTGAAGAACTGACGAGAACGGGCTTGCCCTGGAGGCCAGAGCTCCAGGCCTGGTCGTGAAGCCGAGTTGGGGCCGGGTGTCAGGCCAGATCCCGGGTTTCCCATTCGCCCCAGCCCGGTGCGGCCATGGGCCAGTCTTCCGAGCGGGGCATCACGCCTTCGCCATGCTGCTGCAGCCAGGCCACACAACGCACCACACCTGCGTGGGTGATCCACACCACATCGGCCCCGGCATGGTGGGCGCTCCACTCGCGGGCTGCCTGCAGCGCCAGCGCCACGCGGCCGAGCATGTGGGACAGGGGCTCGCCGCCGCCGGGCGCGTGGTGGGCGAAATCTGCCGTCCAGGCGTCGATGTCGCTTTTGGCGAGGGCGTTCCAGGCGCGGCCCTCCCACGCGCCAAAGTCCATTTCACGCAGCCGGGCGTCCGGAATCAGCATCAAATCGGGCCTTTCCGCGCACAGCGCTTGCCCTAGCTGCTCACATCTTTGTAGCGTAGAGCAAAACACACCCGGTGCTGGCGGCAGTGCAGCGGCCAGGCGCCGGGCGGCGGCCTGGGTGGCGGCCGGGTCGGCGGGCATATCCAGCGCGCCATAGCAGGTGCCTGGTGCCACCTGGGGAGCGGCATGGCGCACCAGCCACAGGCGGGCGCCGGGGTGGGGGCGGTTCATGCCCAGCGCAGGGCGAGGGCCGCGCCCAGGTAGAAGCCGATCTCGCCGATCTGCTGGGTGGCGCCCAGGCAGTCGCCGGTAAAGCCTTGCAGGCGCCGCGCGAACCAGCGCCACATCCACGCGGCAGCCGCCGCGCTCACAGCGACGGATGCTGCCAAAAAGATAGCTGATTGGGCTTGCCAGACAAACGCCAGCGGCACAAAACACCACGCAATGGCTGTGGCCAGGGCGGCGCCCGAGATCTGGTCGGCCAGCGGTTTGCTTTTGGAGCGCGCCGTGTCGCCCACATGCGGCAGGCTGCGCACGATGAACAGCGGCCACAGGCGCGACAGCACATGCCCCCCCACCAGGGCCGACAAGGCCGCCGCCAGGCTGTGCGCACCCAGCAGTGCGAGCAGGCTGAGCTTGGACAGCAGGGCCAGCACCAGCGCCATGGCGCCGAAGGCGCCGATGCGCGAGTCCTTCATGATGTCGAGCGCACGTTCGCGCTGGGCGCTGCCACCCAGGCCGTCGGCCACGTCAGCCAGACCATCTTCGTGAAAGCCGCCCGTCATGAGCACGGTGGCCACGGTGCTCAGCACGGCGGCCACGGCCGGGGCAAAGGGGTTGGGGGCCAGCGCCCAGTGCAGGCCGCCATACACGCCCGCCGCCATCAGGGCCGCGAGCCAGCCAATGCCCGGGAAGTGCGCAGCACTGGCGCGCAGCATGGCGGGGCTGTAGCCCACCCAGTCCGCCAGCCGCCCGGTGACGGGAATGCGGGTGAAGAACTGCACGGCCAGCAGGTAGTGGCGCAGGGCTTGCATGGCGTGCGGCGGGGCGGGTTTGGGGTTTGCTTCTGTTTTGATAGCTATCACCGCCCTTGTATCAGGCGGTAGCGGCCATTTTTGCCATTATTTCGAACGCAGGAACAGCCGGTAGGCCGGGTTCAGCGTCTCTTCCACGTAGGGGTAGCCCAGCGTGGCCAGGAAGGCGTCGAAGGTGATCGTGTCTTCGGGCGGCACCTGCATGCCCACGAGGATGCGGCCATAGTCCGCGCCCTGGTTGCGGTAGTGGAACAGGGAGATGTTCCAGGTGGGCTGCATCAGGCTCAGGAACTTGAGCAGCGCGCCCGGCCGCTCGGGGAAGGTGAAGCGCATCAGGCGTTCGTCCTGCGCCAGTGCGGAGTGGCCGCCCACCAGGTGGCGCAGATGTTCCTTGGCCAGTTCGTCGTGCGTCAGGTCCAGCGCCTCGAAGCCGTGGCGGCCAAAGTTCTTGGCGATTTTTTCCGACTCGCCCTTGCCATTGGTCGTCAGGCCCACAAACACATGCGCCTGGGCGGCGTCGCTGATGCGGTAGTTGAACTCGGTCACATTGCGCGCACCGCCCGGCAGGCCACCCACCACCTCGCAGAAGCGGCGGAAGCTGCCGCGCTCTTCAGGGATGGTGACGGCGAACAGGGCCTCGCGCTCCTCGCCCACCTCGGCGCGCTCGGCCACAAAGCGCAGCCGGTCGAAGTTCATGTTGGCGCCGCAGAGGATGGCGGCGTAGGTCTCGCCCTTGGTCTTGTGGGTGGCTACATATTGTTTGATGGCCGCCACTGCCAGAGCGCCTGCGGGTTCGACGATGCTGCGCGTGTCCACAAAGATGTCCTTGATGGCGGCGCAGACGGCGTCGGTGTCCACCGTCACGAATTCATCCACCAGGCCCTGGGCCACGCGGAAGGTTTCTTCGCCCACCAGCTTGACGGCCGTGCCGTCAGAAAAGAGGCCTACATCGGGCAGCGTGACGCGCTGGTGTGCGTTGACGGACTGGATCATGGCGTCCGAGTCGTTCATCTGCACGCCAATCACCTTGATCTCGGGCCGGACGGCCTTGATGTAGTTGGCCACGCCCGACACCAGTCCGCCGCCGCCAATCGCCACGAACACCGCATCCAGCTGGCTGCTGCCCAGGCTTTGCAGCTGGCGCAGGATTTCCATGGCGATGGTGCCCTGGCCCGCGATGACCAAGGGGTCGTCAAAGGGGTGGACGAAGGTCAGGCCCTGGTCCTTCTGCAGGCGGGCGGCGTGGTCATAGGCGTCGGAATAGCTCTCGCCGTGCAGCACCACATCGCCCCCCAGGGTCTTGACGGCATCCACTTTGAGCTGGGGTGTGGTGGTTGGCATGACGACCACGGCGCGCGTGCCCAGCTTGTGGGCGCTCATGGCCACGCCCTGGGCGTGGTTGCCGGCCGAAGCGCAGATTACGCCACGCTGCAGTTGCTCGGGCGTGAGGTGCGCCATCTTGTTATAGGCACCCCGCAGCTTGAAGCTGAACACGGGCTGCTGGTCCTCGCGCTTGAGGAGCACCTTGTTGTGTAGGCGGCGGCTGAGGCTCTTGGCGGGTTCCAGGGCCGACTCGACGGCCACGTCATAGACGCGGGCGGTCAGGATCTTCTTGAGGTAGTCGGCGGGGGTGAGGTGCTGGGTCATGGCAGAAGCTGGGGAGTGCCCGCTCAGGTGCTGAAGGCGGGGGCCACATCATAGGGGGTCGTCTCTGGCGCTCCCTGGGGGCGGGCCGTGTGGGCACCCTGCAGGGCCTGGGCAAAAAAAAGCCCCGGGCCGTGAGGCCTGGGGCTAATCCATCCTTTGAGGAGATGGAGGAGACAATCGGTGCGGGGCAGAGATCCGGGGTTGTTCAGACGCCTGCCGTCTGGTTCTTCAGTGATCACTGAAAAAGCAGCGCATGTGGAAAGTTTACCGCGAGTCTTGTTGCGATGCAGCAAAATCTGCATCAAATTCACCTCGCCGGGCCCATCCGTGCGAAAAAACCACGTCATTTAGGAGAAATATCAATGGAATGCACAGTCAGCTGGACCGGCGCTGCGGGAACCCGCTCAGGCATGGGTTTTGTGGCCGAGACCGGTAGCGGCCATGTTCTGGCCATGGATGGCGCACCCGATGCTGCCAATCCGGCCAACGGCGGCCAGAACCTGGCGCCCCGGCCCATGGAGACCGTGCTGGCGGGCACGGGCGGCTGCACGGCCTATGACGTGGTACTGATCCTCAAGCGTGGTCGCCACGATGTGCGTGGCTGCAGCGTCAAGCTGACCACCGAGCGCGCCACCACCGATCCCAAGGTGTTCACCAAAATCCACATGCACTTCACGGTGACCGGCAAAAGTATTCCGGCGGCTGCCGTGGAGCGCGCCATTGCCATGAGCCACGACAAATACTGCTCGGCCAGCATCATGCTGGGGAAAACGGCGGAAATCACCACCGGATTCGAGGTGCTGGAAGCTTGAGGGCGACCGGGGCTACTAGGCCCCGGGGCGTGCCTGCCGCTCAGAGGTAGTGGGCGGTGGTCGTCATCACCTTGGCCGCCGCCTTCATGGCCAGGCGCACCGGTGCGGGCAGCTCCAGTGCCCCGGAGGCGCGGGCTTGTGCGGCGTGCCGCTCCTCATCTTCTTTCATGCGCGCCACCACGGCCCGCGAGGCGAGGTCCTGCTCCGGAAGCCGTGCGAGGTGGCTTTGCAGGTGGGCTGCGACCTGGTTTTCGGTTTCCACCACAAACCCCAGGCTGGCCTGGTCACTGACTTTGGCCGCCGCCAGGCCCAAGGCGAACGCACCGGCGAACCACAGGGGGTTGAGCAGGCTGGGCCGGGCACCCAGTGCGTCCAGCCGCTGCCGGGTCCAAGCGAGGTGGTCTGTTTCTTCCCGCGCCGCCTCTAGTAGATGTGCGCGCAATTCAGGGTCGCGGGTCACAGCGGCCTGGGCGGTGTAGAGCGCCTGCGCGCACACCTCGCCCACATGGTTCACGCGCATCAGCGCTCCTGCGAGCCGCTTCTCTGCGGGCTCCAGCGCGGCTTCAGCCACGCCGTGGGCCGGCGTCCTCTCGGCGGCACGGGGAGATGCAAAAAGGGTGCGCAACGCGCTGTCTGCTGCAGTGAAAAAAGCGTCCATGGAAACCTTGCGGCGCAAAGGGTGCGCCGAAACAAAAATTGCACTCTGATACAAAAATCAAGGCGCGCGGCACGGGAGTTGCGAGGTCCAAAAGCGATTCTGCCCCCATGCACTGGAATGTTGCAACACTGCAACGAAATTTCCCTTTCGGGGCAATTGTGGGTGAATTCCTTTGCGAAACCCGGCCGGGTCTGGTGCAATAAGAGCAACTTCCCCACCAGGAGGTTGGCCCGGGAAACCGGCGGGACTGTGCAGGTGCTTTCACCATAGACCCCCCGTACCGGAGCCCGATGTTTAACCTTGGAGTAACTCGCAATGAAAAAATCCCTGATTGCCCTGGCTGTGCTGGCTGCTTCCGGCGCTGCAATGGCTCAATCTTCCGTGACCCTGTTCGGCGTGGTTGACGCAACCTATGCCTACGGTTCCGGCAGCGTCTCTAACAAGTCGCAACTGACGAACTCCGGCTACAACAGCAGCCGTCTGGGTTTCCGTGGCGTTGAAGATCTGGGTGGCGGTCTGTCTGCTTCCTTCTGGCTCGAAGCTGGCGTGAACAACGACAACGGCACCGGCGGCGTTACCAACACCAACAACCAAGCAGCTACCAGCACTGGCGGCGGCCTGACTTTCAACCGTCGTTCGACGGTTAGCCTGAACGGCGGCTTCGGTGAAGTGCGTCTGGGCCGTGACTACACTCCCCAATTCTGGAACCTGACCGTGTTCGATCCGTTCGGCACGAACGGCGTGGGCACGACCCAAACCCTGAACTCCAGCCTGGGTGGCCCCACCACCGTGCGCGCTTCGAACGCCATCGGCTACTTCCTGCCTGGCAACCTGGGCGGTTTCTACGGCCAAGCCCAGTACTACATGGGTGAAAACAACAGCGGCACGCCTAACAAGAAGGACGGCAACGGCCTGGCTCTGCGCGCTGGTTACGCTAACGGCCCCGTCAACGTCGCTATCGCCTTCTCCGAAACCAAGTTTGTCACCGGCAACATCCAAGCTTGGAACCTGGGTGGTCAATACGATCTGGGCGTCGCCAAGATCATGGCTCACTACAGCAACGACGACATCAAGAACGGCAACGAAGGCACTGGTTTCCTGATCGGTGGTCTGATCCCCGTGGGCGCTGGCGAAGTTCGTCTGGCTTACTCCACCTACAAGATCGACACCGTGGGTGCTGATCCCCGTTCCAACAAGATCGCTCTGGGCTACGTGCACAATCTGTCCAAGCGTACCGCTCTGTACACCACGTTCGCTCGCGTGAGCAACAAGAACGGCGCCGCTCAGTCCCTGAACGGTGCAGTGACTGCTGCAAACCGCAACTCGACCGGTTACGACTTCGGTATCCGTCACAGCTTCTAATATCAACGCTGGCTTATGCCAGTGGTCGATATGAAAAGCAAAAAAGCCGCCTTCGGGCGGCTTTTTTTTGCTTGTTTTGGCCGTGAGGTTGGTGGAGCTGCGTTTGGGTTATTGGTGGTTTTGGCGGCCGATTTTGTGGATTGAGTCCAAGTGTGGCTGCGCTAATGCTGCTTGATGAATTCTGATGGCCGAGCGGCGATCATCCGTCGGTCAGTCTGTCGCTTTGGAGTTTTGTGGCGCAACGCGCAGCGAATGAAGCTGGTGGATAAAAGGCTTTACTTGGGGTGAGTGGCGGATCACCTCTGTGCAGAGGCTGGGATCGCGTGTTGTAACCCTATTTCAGGCGCAATCGAATCAGGGTGACGGGTGTCGAATGATTGGCACCATCCTTGCATGAGAAATGCTGCCTAAAGCAGTATGCATTGGCCCTTCGATGCGCCCGGGATTCAGGGATTTCCCGTTGGCTATAGAGCAATCATTACTGCATAGTAAAACTTTTATTCAAGAGGGTTCCATGAAACTCAAATACAGTCTTTTGTCGGTGGCTGCGGTCGCCGCGCTGTTGTGTGCACCTGTGGTGCACGCCAAGCCCTTCAAGTGGGCGAGCCAGGGAGAAATTGCTACGTGGGATATCCACTCCCAAAACAATGCTCTGCAAAACGGCATCCATGCCAATGTGTATGAGAGCCTGGTTTACTACAACAGCAAGACATTTGAGGTGGAGCCGGTCCTGGCAACCGCCTGGAGGGAAGTCAGCCCCACGCAGGTGCGTTTCACTCTGCGCCAAGGGGTCAAGTTCCATGACGGTTCGATGCTGACCACGGATGACGCTGTGTACTCGATCCAGCGCGCCATGGCCAAGACTTCGAACTTTACGCCCTACGTGCAGGGCATCAGCAAGGTTGTCAAAGTCGATGCCCAGACCTTCGACGTGATCCTGTCAGCGCCCAACCCCGTGCTGCTGCGCCAGATGACCGAGCTGCGCATCATGAGCAAGGCATGGGCCGAAAAGAACAAGTCGGTCGAGCCCAAGGACATCAAGGGTTCGGACGAGAACTTTGCGCACCGCAATGCCATGGGCACCGGCCCTTATACGCTGGATTCGTGGCAGCCCGACGTGAAAATGGTGTTCAAGCGCAACCCCAACTGGTGGGGCAAGATGGACGGCAACGTGACCGAGATCACCTACACGCCGATCAAGTCCAATGCGACGCGTATTGCAGCGCTGATTTCGGGTGAAGTCGATATGGTGCTGGACCCCACGCCCCAGGATCTGGGTCGCCTGCGCGCGAGCCCTGACCTGAAGGTGATTGACGGTGTCGAGAACCGCACCATCTTCCTGGGCATGGACCAGTTCCGCGAAGAACTGCCGGGCTCCAACATCAAGGGCAAGAACCCGCTCAAGGACGTGCGCGTGCGCAAGGCCCTGTACCAGGCCATCGACGTCGACACCATCTCGCGCAACATCATGCGTGGCCTGGGTAAGCCCACCGGCACCATCGTGGCGCCCCAGGTGGCGGGCTATACCGAAGCCGTGGGCAAGCGCTTCCCCTACAGCGTTGAGGCTTCCAAGAAGCTGCTGGCCGAAGCGGGCTACCCCGATGGCTTTGAAGTGGACTTCGCCTGCCCCAACAACCGCTATATCAACGACGAGGCCATTTGCCAGGCCGTGACCGCCATGTGGTCGCGCGTGGGGGTGAAAGCCAAGCTGCGTACGCTGCCGCTGGTGAACTACTTCCCGATGATTCAGCGCTATGAAGCCAGCATCTACATGCTGGGCTGGGGCGTGCCCACCTTCGATGCGCTGTACAGCCTGCAGTCGCTGGTGCGCAGCGTCGGCCAGGGCGGTGACGGCAACTACAACGTGGGCCGCTACAGCAACCAGCGCATGGACTACCTGGTGGACCGCATCAAGGCAGAAACCGATGCGCCGGTGCGCTCGCGCATGTTGACCGAAGCGCTGCAGCTGTCCAACGACACGGTGTCCCACATCCCACTGCATGACCAGGTGATTCCATGGGCCATGAAGAAGAATGTGGAACTGGTGCACCGCGCCGACAACCGCGTGGACATGCGTACGGTCAAGGTGAACTGATCTCGCTCAGCCTGAAGAGAGCAAGGGCCTGCAGGTCCTTGCTCTTTTTTGGCTTAGATTGACGACATCTCGCCAACCGGCGCCCTGGCCATCAAAAGTGGCTGCGGCGCCTCCATCGAACACTCACTCGACTCTCCGATGCTTGCCTTTATATTGCGCCGCCTGATCCAGGCTGTGATTGTCATGATCACGGTGGCCTTCATCTCCTTCATGCTGTTCCAGTATGTGGGCGATCCCGTGGTGTTCCTGCTGGGCCAGGATGCCACCCCTGAACAGATCCGTGAGCTGCGCGCCTCACTCGGTCTGGACAAACCCTTTTTCGTGCAGTTCGGCCACTTTCTGGTGAACGCGGCCCAGGGCGAATTCGGCCTGAGCCTGCGCCAGGGCGCCAAGGTCTCGCGGCTGATTGCTGAGCGTTTCCCTGCCACGCTGGAACTGGCCCTTGTGGCTGCGTTTCTGGCGCTGGTCATCGGTGTGCCTATGGGCGTGTATGCAGCGCTCAAGCGCGGCACCTTCACCAGCCAGCTGTTCATGACCTTGTCGCTGCTGGGTGTGTCGCTGCCCACCTTCCTCATTGGCATTCTGCTGATCCTGGTGTTCGCGGTCACCCTGGGCTGGTTCCCGAGCTTTGGGCGTGGCGAAGTGGTTCAGATGGGTTGGTGGAGTACGGGTCTGCTCAAGGCCAAGGGCTGGCACCACATCATCCTGCCGGCCGTGACGCTGGCCATCTTCCAGCTCACGCTGATCATGCGGCTGGTGCGCGCTGAAATGCTGGAGGTGCTGCGCACCGACTACATCAAGTTCGCGCGTGCACGGGGCCTGTCCAACCGGGCGATCCACTTTGGCCATGCACTCAAGAATACGCTGGTGCCCGTGATGACCATCACCGGCCTGCAGCTGGGTGGCCTGATTGCGTTTGCCATCATCACCGAGACCGTGTTCCAGTGGCCGGGCATGGGCCTGCTGTTCATCCAGGCAGTGACTTTTGCGGACATCCCTGTGATGGCGGCCTATCTCTGCCTGATCGCCCTGATTTTTGTGGTGATCAACCTGGTGGTGGACCTGTTGTACTTTGCGGTGGACCCGCGCCTGCGCGTTGGCAAGGCAGGAGGCCACTGAAATGAAGTACCCCCTGAGTCGCTTCGCGCCATCCCCCCGGAGGGGGGACGCTCCCGGCGCGGCGGGGCGGCCCTTGCACGGGAGCGCTCGCTTGCGCCGCGCCGGTTTCGCGGGCTTTGGGTGCTTCCCGAACTTTTCGGACAACTGAAATGCAGTCGCTTCGATACAAAGCAGGTGGGCGGGCGTTTGCACATATCGCCCAGTTCCATCCCGAGCTGACGGCGTTGCGCCGTGACTTGCACGCCCACCCCGAACTGGGGTTCGAGGAGGTCTACACCAGCAAGCGCGTCAAGGAAGCCTTGAAGCTCTGCGGTGTGGACGAAATCCATGACGGCATCGGGCGAACCGGCGTAGTGGGTGTGATCCGGGGGCGCAGCACCTCCAGCGGCAGCATGGTGGGCCTGCGGGCCGACATGGATGCGTTGCCGCTGGCCGAGCACAACGACTTCTCCTGGAAGTCGTGCAAGCCCGGCCTGATGCACGGCTGCGGCCACGATGGCCACACCGCCATGCTGGTGGGTGCAGCCCGTTATCTGGCCGAAACCCGCAACTTCGACGGCACGGCCGTGCTGGTGTTCCAGCCCGGCGAAGAGGGCTTTGCGGGTGCCCGCGTGATGATGGAAGACGGCCTGTTTGACCGCTTTCCGGTGCAGTCCATCTATGCCATGCACAACTGGCCCGCCATGAAGCCCGGTACTGTGGGCATCAACTCGGGCCCGATGATGGCGGCGGCAGACCGCTTCACCATCGAGATCACTGGCCGTGGTGGCCATGGCGCCCACGCCTACCAGACCGTGGACGTGATGGTCGTTGCGGCCCACATCATCACTGCGGCGCAGACCATCGTGTCGCGTAACGTGCGCCCCATTGAAAGTGCTGTAGTCAGCATCTGCGCTGCGCAGGCGGGCGACCTGGGGGCATTCAGTGTGCTGCCGGGCTCTGCCACGCTGGTGGGCACCGTGCGCACCTTCGATCCGGTGGTGCAAGAGCTGGTGGAAAAGCGCCTCAAGGAGTTGTGCAACGCCATTGCGCTCGGCTTCGGGGCCACCGCCACCGTGCACTACGAACGCATCTACCCGGCCACCATCAACAGTGAAAGCGAAGCCATCTTTGCCGGTGACGTCGCCGAATCGCTGCTGGGCGCTGACCATGTGGTGCGCGACCTGGAGCCCAGCATGGGCGCCGAGGATTTCGCCTTCATGCTCCAGACCCGCCCTGGCGCTTACCTGCGCCTGGGCCAGGGCACGGGTGCCAGCGGCAGTGCATTGCACAACAGCCGCTATGACTTCAACGACGACATCCTGCCCCTGGGCTCCGCATTGCACGCGAGCCTGATCGAGCAGTCGATGCCCTTGGCAACGCCCTGAAGCAACCCGCTTCGTGCCATGCCAGAACCTGTACCCCTGGATGTACATCCCTTCCGCATCCTTTTCCACTACGAGGAGATTTCCATGAAATTCCAGAAGAAAGCCACCTTGGCTGCATTGTTTGTTGCGATGGCCGCAGGCAGCATGGTTGCCGGCGCGCAGACCATCCGGATTGCGAACCAGGGTGACGCGCTGTCCATGGACCCGCACTCGCTCAACGAGTCGCTGCAACTGAGCGTGACCAGCAACGTGTACGAGCCGCTGGTTGGCCGCAACAAGGATCTGAGCGTTGCGCCCGCGCTGGCGACGGCCTGGAAGCAGACGGCGCCCACCGTGTGGCGTTTCGAGCTGCGCAAGGGCGTGCAATTCCATGACGGCACGCCTTTCACCGCCGACGACGTGGTGTTCAGCTTCGGCCGTATGAAGGGCGAAGGCTCCGACATGAAGGCCACCAACAGCGACATCAAGCAGGTGCGCAAGATCGACGACCACACTGTGGAGATCGAAACCGTTGCGCCGCAGCCCATCCTGCCCGACGTGATCACGACCTCGTTCATCATGAGCAAGAAGTGGTGCGAGACCAACCAGGCCGTGATGCCGGTGGACCGCCGCAAGGGCATCGAGAACGCAGCCTCGTTCCGCGCCAACGGCACCGGCCCCTTCCGCCTGCGCGAGCGCCAGCCCAACGTGCGCTCCGTGTTCGTGCGCAACGGCTCCTACTGGGGCAAGATCGAAGGCAACGTGAGCGAGGTGGTCTTCACCCCCATCGCCAACGATGCCACGCGCGTGGCGGCCCTGCTGTCGGGCGAAGTGGACGTGATGGAGCCCGTGCCGGTGCAGGACATCGACCGCGTCAACAGCAGCGCCAACACGCGCGCAGTGACTGGCCCTGAGCTGCGCACCATCTTCCTGGGCATGGACCAGAAGCGTGATGAGCTGCTGTACTCCAACGTCAAAGGCAAGAACCCCTTCAAGGACAAGCGCGTGCGCCAGGCCTTCTACCAGGCCATCGACATCGAAGGCATCAAGAAGACCGTGATGCGCGGCGCATCGAACCCCTCTGCGCTGATGGTCGGCCCGGGCATCAACGGTTTCCAGCCCGAGACCAAGCGCCTGCCCTATGACGTCGAAGCCGCCAAGAAGCTGATGGTGGAAGCGGGCTACCCCAACGGTTTTGAAGTAGCCATGAACTGCCCGAACGACCGCTATGTGAATGACGGCCGCATCTGCCAGACCGTGGCTGCCAACCTGTCGCGCATCAACGTCAAGATCAACCTGCAGGCCGAGACCAAGGGCACCTATTTCCCCAAGGTGCTGCGCCGCGACACCAGCTTCTACATGCTGGGCTGGACGCCTACGACGTACGACTCGCACAACGCGCTCAATGCGCTCATGATCTGTCCGGACGAAAAAGGCGGTGCGGGCCAGTTCAACCTGGGTGCTTACTGCAACCCCAAGCTTGATGAGCTGACCAAGAAGGTGCTGGTTGAGACCGACAAGGCCAAGCGCGACGCCATGATCAAGGAGGCCTTCGATCTGCACAGCGCCGACATCGGCCACCTGCCGCTGCATCAGCAGGCGCTGGCCTGGGGTGTGAACAAGAACGTGAAGCTCGTGCAGATGGCCGACAACTTCATGTACTTCAAGTGGATGAGCATTAACAAGTGATCGGCTGGCAACGCAACAAGAAGATCCGCACGTAGAGCGAAAGAAATCGAGAGAACGACAACCGTTTCTTTTGACAATCCACACCACCGCGAGGCTGCTATCCGCGCCCTGCGGTGGTGCCTGTTTACTGGTTCCCACAATGAAAACAACCCTTGCCCGCTGGCTCGACAGCGATGTCGGCTACAGCTTTCGCACATCGCCCATGGCGATGGTCGCCGCCGCGATCGCGCTGATCTGTGTGTTCTGTTCGGTGTTTGCCGGATGGGTCGCGCCCCACAACCCCTTTGACCTGGCCACGCTGGAGCTGAGCGACGCCCGCCTGCCGCCCGCCTGGAGCGCCGAAGGCTCCATGAAATACCCCCTGGGCACCGACGATCAGGGGCGTGACATCCTCTCCGCGCTGATCTATGGCGCCCGCATCTCGCTCGTCGTGGGCCTGGCCTCCGTGGTGCTGTCGGTGCTGGTGGGTGTGGCTTTTGGTCTGCTGGCTGGCTTTAAGGGCGGCTGGATCGACGGCCTGCTCATGCGCCTGTGCGACGTGATGCTTTCCTTCCCCGCCATCCTGGTGGCCCTGCTGATCGCGGGTGTGGGCCGTGCGCTGTTTCCCAACGCACACGAATCCTTGGCCTTTGGCGTGCTGATCATCTCCATCTCGCTCACCGGCTGGGTGCAATATGCGCGCACGGTGCGTGGCTCCACGCTGGTGGAGCGCAACAAGGAATACGTGCAGGCCGCCCGCGTCACCGGGGTGTCGCCGCTGCGCATCATGCGCAAGCATGTGCTGCCCAACGTGATGGGCCCGGTGCTGGTGCTGGCCACCATCCAGGTGGCCACGGCCATCATCACCGAGGCCACGCTGTCCTTCCTGGGCGTGGGCGCACCGCCCACCTCGCCCTCGCTGGGCACGCTGATCCGCATCGGCAACGACTACCTGTTCTCCGGCGAATGGTGGATCACCGTGTTCCCCGGCGCCATGCTGGTGCTGATTGCCCTGTCGGTGAACCTGCTGGGCGACTGGCTGCGTGATGCGCTCAACCCACGCCTGCGTTGAACAAGAACAACAAGAAAAGCGACATTCCCATGAGCCTTCTCGAAGTCAAAAACCTCGTTGTCGAATTTCCCGGCCGCCGCGGTACCCTGCGCGCCCTGGACGACATTTCCTTTTCCATTGCACCCGGTGAGATCCTGGGCGTGGTGGGAGAGTCCGGCGCTGGAAAATCCCTCACCGGCGCGGCCATCATCGGCCTGCTGGAGCCACCAGGCCGCGTGGCCTCGGGCCAGATCCTGCTGGAAGGCCAGCGCATCGACAACCTCGGCAACGAGGAAATGCGCCACATCCGTGGCCGCCGCATCGGTGCGATCTTCCAGGATCCGCTGACCTCGCTGAACCCGCTGTACACCGTGGGCCGCCAGCTCACCGAGACCATCCTGGCCCACCTGCCTGTGAATGCGGCAGAAGCCCGCCAGCGCGCCATCCAGCTGCTCAAGGACACCGGCATTCCGGCCGCCGAAGAGCGCATTGACCACTACCCGCACCAGTTCTCCGGCGGCATGCGCCAGCGCGTGGTGATCGCCCTGGCCCTGGCCGCCGAGCCCAAGCTCATCGTGGCCGACGAGCCCACGACGGCGCTCGATGTGTCCATCCAGGCGCAGATCATCACGCTGCTGAAAAACATCTGCAAATCGCGCGGCGCGGCCGTGATGCTGATCACCCACGACATGGGCGTGATCGCCGAGACCTGCGACCGCGTGGCCGTGCTCTACGCCGGTCGCGTGGCCGAAATCGGCCCGGTGCACGACGTGATCAACAAGCCCTCGCACCCCTACACCAGCGGCCTCATGGCCTCCATCCCCGACATGGAGCAGGACCGCGAGCGCCTCAACCAGATCGATGGCGCCATGCCGCGCCTCAATGCCATCCCCAAGGGCTGTGCCTACAACCCCCGCTGCCCCAACACCATTGACCGTTGCATGACCGAACGCCCTGAACTGATGTCTGCAGGCTCCACCCGTGCCGCTTGCTGGCTGCACGCCGGTGCGTCCACGACCGCCAACACCGCCACGAAAGCCGGGGTGACCGCATGAGCGCCGCAGCCACCACCTCTACGGCGGCCCCCGCCGCCGTGAAGAGCAAGGCCCTGGTCCAGGCCCATGACCTGGCCAAGACCTTCGACGTCTCTGCCCCTTGGCTCAACCGCGTGCTCGAGCGCAAGCCGCGCACGCTGCTGCATGCGGTAGACGGCGTGAGCTTCGAGATCGAAAAGGGCAAGACCCTGGCCTTGGTGGGCGAATCCGGCTGTGGCAAGAGCACCGTGGCGCGCCTGCTGGTGGGCCTGTACGAACCCACACGCGGCGGCCTCACGTTCGACAACCAGGATGCCCACGCCGCCTTCAAGGGCAAGGACGCGCAGGCCATGCGCCGCCGCATCCAGATGATCTTCCAGGACCCGTACGCGAGTTTGAACCCGCGCTGGCTGGTCGAAGACATCATCGGCGAGCCGCTGCGCGAGCATGGCCTCATCACCGACAAGGCCGAACTCAAGGCCCGCGTGGGCGAGCTGCTCAAGTCCGTGGGCCTGTCGCCGCTCGACATGGTGAAGTACCCGCACCAGTTCTCCGGCGGCCAGCGCCAGCGCATCTCCATCGCACGCGCCCTGGCCACCGAGCCCGAGTTCCTGGTGTGCGACGAGCCCACCTCGGCCCTCGACGTGTCGGTGCAGGCCCAGGTTCTCAACATCATGAAGGACCTGCAGCGCGAGCGGCAGCTCACCTACCTGTTCATCAGCCACAACCTGGCCGTGGTGCGCCACGTGAGCGACCAGGTGGGCGTGATGTACCTGGGCCGCCTGGTCGAACTGGCCGACAAGCACCAGCTGTTCAACAGCCCGCGCCACCCCTACACCCGCATGCTGCTCGATGCCATCCCCAAGATGCACGACACCGGCAAGGCGCGCACCCCTGTGCAAGGCGAAGTGCCCAACCCGCTGAACCCGCCGCCCGGCTGCGCCTTCAACCCGCGCTGCCCCCATGTGAACGACCGCTGCCGCACCGAGCGCCCCAAGCTGCTGAGCATTGGCGGTATCCGCATCGCCTGCCATGCGGTGGAAGAGGGCCGTATTTGATAGCTTGCTATTAAATATGTAGCTATCAGCACATGATGGACGCGCGGTAAAGGCCTTTTTTCTTTAAAGAATTGACCTGTCCCGCCCATCCTGCGCGGTGGGCTCCACGCAAGACAACGCCACAGGCTCCTTCGGGGGCCTGTGGCGTTTTTGCCTTGGGCGAAGCCTGGTGCGGTTTCACGCCCCTGTCACGCGGCCTGCCCACCATGCAGGCTCTAACAGCGGCTAACAAAACTCTTCTGGCGTCGTTGTACCCGTACTGCCTGCGACGCAGCGTCTGGCCAGAACCGCTTCGCTGAGTTTTGTTAGCCGCTCTCAACACAGGGGCTGGAACATGACGATGGGTTTGTGGGCAATGCAAAAGCAGGTGCGCCGCGTGCGCGTGGGCATGCTGGCGCTGGCCGCCGCCAGCGCGCTGGCCGCTTGTGGCGGCTCCGATGGCGGCGATCAGGCCAAGCCGTTGGAGCTGACCATCCTGCACATCAACGACCACCACTCCACGCTGGAGTCCCGGTCCAAGACGCTCAAGCTCTCAGCGGGCGGCGCGGCGGCCGTGGATGTGGTGGTGGATGCCGGTGGCTTCCCGCGTGTCACGGCAGCCATCAACGAACTGGCCGCCCAGTCCCCCCATGTGCTCAAGCTGCATGCGGGCGATGCCCTCACCGGCACGCTGTACTTCAACCGCGCCGGGGCCGATGGCGAGGCCGACGCCGCGCTGATGAACACCGTGTGCTTCGACGCCTTCACCTTGGGCAACCACGAGTTCGACAAGGGCGATTCGGGCCTCAAGGCATTTCTGGACCTGCTGCGCAAAGGCGCGTGCAAGACCCCCGTGCTCAGCGCCAATGTGCAGTTCGGCGCAGGCTCTGCCCTCAACCCCACGCGCGCGCCGGGCTACGTCAGCCCCTCCCCCGTGGTCGAGCGTGACGGGCAAAAGATCGGCATCGTGGGCCTGACCATTGCACAGAAGACCAAGGCCTCGTCCAGCCCCGACGCCGACACCACCTTCCAGGACGAAACCGCCGCCGCCCAGCGCGAGATCGATGCCTTGCGCGCCAAGAACATCAACAAGATCATCCTGCTCAGCCACATTGGCTACGACTACGACAAGCAGGTGGCCGCGCGCCTGTCGGGGGTGGATGTGGTGGTGGGGGGCGACTCGCACACCCTGCTGGGCCCCGCTGCGCTCACCAGCACCGGCGTGGGCTCGCCCGCAGGCGCCTACCCCACCCGCATCACCGACAAGGACGGCAAGCCCGTGTGTGTGGTGCAGGCCTGGGAGTACGCGCAGGTGGTGGGGGAACTCAAGGTCAGCTTCAACGCGCAGGGCGAGGTCACGCAGTGCGCGGGCACGCCCCATGTGCTGATGGGCGACAGCTTCACCCTCGGCGGCAAGGCCGCCACCGACGCGGAAAAGGCGGCGATCAAGGCCAGCGCAGCCGCCACCGGCGTGCTGCGCATCACCGCCCCGTCTGCCCCGGCGACCACCGCCCTGCAACCGTTCAAGGACCGCGTGGCCGTGTTCAACAAGACGCAGGTCGCCGTGGTGCCGCAGGAACTGTGCTCACGCCGCGTGCCGGGCGGTGTCGGGTCGGTGGACTACAGTCGCTCCAGCGCGGCCTGCAATGCCGAAGGCAGCGTGAGCCTGCGCGGTGGCGACATCCAGCAGCTGGTGGCCCAGGCCTACCTGGACGTGGCCAACGCGAAATACGGCGGTGCCGACATCTCGCTGCAAAGCGGCGGTGGCGTGCGCATCCCGCTGCAGGGCACGGTGACGGCCGCGCAGGTGATCCAGGTGCTGCCGTTCGGCAACATGCTGTTCCGCCTCGACATCACGGGCCAGGAGGTCAAGGGCATGCTCGAAGACGGCCTGGAAGCTGTGTACGGCACGGGTGGATCCACCGGCCCGTACCCGTACACCGGCGGCCTGCGCTACGACGTGAACCCCAAGGCCGCCTTCGGCAGCCGCGTGGCCAACATCGAGGTGCGCAACCCGGCCACCGGCGCCTGGGGCGCGCTGGACTCCGCCAAGACCTACAAGCTGTTTGTGCTGAGCTTCAACGCCACCGGCGGTGACGGCTACAAGACCCTGGCCGCCGTGCCCGCTGCGCGCCGCCTGGACATTGGTGTGCTGGATGCCGATGTGTTCTTCAGCTACATCGACAAGCAGGCCAAGGACACGGCCACCGGGCTGCCGGTGCTCCAGCGCCTGCCGGTGGAGCTGTACAGCACCAGGAACTTTGTGAACTGAGTGCTGCCGGTTTTCTGAAGCAAAAATGGCTGCCTGCGCCTGATGGACAAGCGCTGGCAGCTATGCTTTTTGTAGTGTTTGTGCCGCGCGCCCCCGGCGCGGCACGAACCCGCCGTCAGGCATACCGCTTGGCGCGCAGGTTCTCCTTCATCTGCTGCAGGATGGGCTGCAGCGACCCCCCGATGCGCAGCGCCACGCAGGTGGCCAGCACATCGATGATGAGCAGGTGCATGAGGCGCGACACCATGGGGCTGTAGCGGTCGTAGCCCTCGGGGTGGTCGGCCGCCAGGTGGATCTGGCAGGTGCTGGCCAGGGGCGAGCCGCTGGCGGTGATGGCGATGGTGGTGGCGCCGTTCTTGCGCGCAATGTCGGCCGCGTCCATCAGGTCGCGCGTGCGGCCCGAGTTGGAGATGATCACCGCACAGTCGCCCGGGCCCAGCAGGGTGGCGCTCATCACCTGCATGTGGCCGTCGCTGGTGGCAATCGACGTCACGCCCAGGCGGAAGAACTTGTGCTGCGCGTCCTGCGCCACGATGCCGGAGTTGCCCACGCCGTAGAACTCGATGCGCTTGCCGGTTTTCCAGGTGGCGGCGATGGCCTCGGCCGCACGCTCCAGCGCCACGGTGCTGGCCGCGTTGCGGTACTGCAGAAACGCGGCCACAGCGTTGTCCACCACCTTTACCAGCACATCGCCCGTCTTGTCGTCCACGTCCACGCTGCGGTGGATGAAGGGCACCCCCTCGCTCACGCTGCCCGCGAGCTTGAGCTTGAAATCTGCCAGGCCGTCGTACCCCATGCTGCGGCAAAAGCGCACCACGGTGGGTTTGCTCACATGGGCACGCTCGGCCAGTTCGCGCACCGGCAGGCGGGCAAAGCTGCGCGGGTCGGCCAGCACCAGCTTGGCCACACGTTGTTCGGCAGGGGCCAGGGACGAGAGCGAGGCGGTGATGCGGTCGAGCATGGGAGCGGGTTTCCTGGGAGGGTGCGGCAACAGAGAAAGAAATGGTAACTGCGTTTCACGAAAAGTGGGTCATGAGTTACCACGAGGCCGACTCAACTTGGCCGGTGCCGTCTGGGTGTGCCTCTGCGTTTGCCTCCGCGTGCGCCCCCTGCGTGTTATCCCGGTGGCCGGGGGCGTGGCCTGGCCCTAGGATGATCTGAAACTTTGTTGTCATATTTGAATGGAACGGACACCCCCGATGCGCAAGCCCATGCTCCACACCTTTGCCGCTGCCGCCCTGGCCCTGCTGGTCACCGGCGCCCACGCCCAAGGCCAGGTCAACATCATCTGTTCCGTGCAGGCCGAGTGGTGCAACCTGATGTCCACCGTGTATGCCAAGACCACCGGTACCAAGGTCAACATGACCGCCAAGGGATCGGGCGAGGCGCTGGCCCAGCTCAACGCCGAGAAGGCCAACCCCAAGACCGACATCTGGTTCGGCGGCACCGGCGACCCGCACCTGCAGGCGGCAGAGCAGGGCCTGACGCTCGAATACAAATCGCCCCAGCTCGCGCAACTGCACCCCTGGGCGCAGAAGCAGGCGGTGGACTCCAAGTACCGCACCGTGGGCGTGTATCTGGGCCCGCTGGGCTTTGGCTACAACACGGAGCTGCTGGCCAAGCGCAAGCTGAAAGCCCCGCAGTCGTGGGCCGACCTGCTCAAGCCCGAATTCAAGGGCGAGGTGCAGATGGCCAACCCGGCATCGAGCGGCACCGCCTACACCATGATCGCCACGCTGGTGCAGATCATGGGCGAGGAAAAGGCGTTTGAGTACCTCAAGGCGCTGCACCCCAACGTCAGCACCTACACCCGCTCGGGCACCGCACCCGTCAAGGCCGCGGCGCGCGGTGAGACAACCATCTCGGTAAGCTTTGTGCACGATGTGACTACCGAGGCGGTCAACGGCTTCCCTGTGGGCTCGGTCACGCCGTCCGAAGGCACTGGGGCCGAGGTGGGCTCCATGAGCATTGTCAAGAACGGCCCCAACACCGAGGTCGCCAAGAAGTTCTATGAATGGGCGCTCACGCCCGGCGGCCAGCAGTTTGGCCTGGCGGCCAAGCAGTTCCAGCTGCCCAGCAACACGCAGGTGCCCAAGGACCCGCGCATGACCGATCCCGCCAAGATCAAGCTCATCAACTACGACTACGCCAAGTACGGCGCCAGCGCCGAGCGCCGCCGCCTGATTGCGCGTTGGGAAAAAGAAGTCCAGAACGCGGCGCGCTGAAGTGCTGCACCCCCTGAGCGGCTGCGCCGCTTCCCCCTCTCCTACGGGAGGGGGACGCCCCCGGTGGCCTGGCAAAGCCAGCTCCACGGTGGCACTGGCCTTGGTCACGCCGGTTTCACACGACATGGATCGTGCGGCGCATCATGAACAACGGATCCGATGATGGTATCTACACCGAACCGGCCCTTGTGGGCCTGGGTAGTGATGGGTGTGCTGGGTTACCTGCTGCTGCCCTGGTATGCGCAGCAGGACGCCAACGGCCTGCTGGCCATGGGGCAGGTGTGGGGCGATGCACAGGCGGCCAATGGCCTGCTGCAGGCCGCCCAGCATGGGCGACCCTGGCTGTGGCTGGGCCTGCTGGGCCTGGCCGTGGCGGGCGCAGGCGCGGCCCTGCCTGCAGGGCGCAGGCAAGGCGCCGCGTTGATCGCCGGTGGTGCAATGGGGCTGGTGGCCCTGCTGCTCAGCGGCTTTGCGATTGGTGCGCGCGGCTGGGCGTTTGAATGGATGAACACCAGCCTGGGCGAACTGGGCGCGCGCCAGCCGGGCATGGGCTGGGGCGGCTTCGTTGTGCTGTCGGCGCTGCTGGTGCTGATGTCGTTCGGCATTGCGCGGCGCGGCTTCTTCAAAGGCGATTTGTTTGTGGCAGCGGCCGTGCTGGGCTGCGGCAGCCTGCTGGCGCTGTTCATCGTGTTCCCGGTGCTCAAGGCGCTGTCGGCAGCGTTTTTTCTGGAAGACGGCCCGTTCTCGCTGGCCGTGGTGTGGGAGCGCATCGCGCACGAGCGCAACTTTGGCCTGGCATGCCTCAGTGGTGGGCAGCGCTGCGGTGTGGCCTGGAACACGCTGTTCCTCGGCCTCATGACCGCCACCAGCACCACGCTCCTGGGCACCTTCATGGCGCTGATGGCCGAGCGCGCCTCGCGCCGCTATGCGCGGCCGCTGAACATCGTGGCGCTGTTGCCCATCATCACGCCGCCGTTTGTGGTGGGCCTGGGGCTCATCCTGCTGTTCGGCCGCGCGGGGGTGTTCAACCAGTTTCTCGAGTACGCGTTCGGCATCACGCCCAGCCGCTGGTTCTACGGCTGGTTTGGCGTGTGGGTGGCGCAGACCTTCGCCTTCACGCCGATTGCCTTCATGATCATGCGCGGCGTGGTGCAGGGCGTGGCCCCCAGCCTGGAAGAGGCCGCGCAAACCCTGCGCGCCAGCCCGCATCGCACCTTCATGACCGTGACCCTGCCGCTGCTCAAGCCCGGCCTGGCCAATGCGTTCCTGGTGGGCTTCATTGAGAGCATGGCGGACTTCGGCAACCCCATCGTGGTGGGCGGGCAGTTCTCAGTGCTGTCCACCGAAATTTTCTTCGCCATCGTGGGCGCGCAGTACGACCAGGGCCGTGCGGCATCCCTGGCCTGGATCCTCACGTTCTTCGCGCTCACGGTGTTTGCCATCCAGCGTGGGCTGCTGGGCAGGCAGAACTTCACCACCGTGTCGGGCAAGGGCGATGCGGGCATTGCCATGCCGCTGCCCACCGGCGTGCGCCGCGTGGTGCATTCGATTGCGCTGCCCTGGATGGCGTTCACGCTCATCGTGTACCTGTTCGCACTGGCCGGTGGCTTTGTGCAGACCTGGGGGCGTGACTACACCATCACCCTGGCGCATTTCCGCACCGCGTTCAGCGTGGAGTGGGGTGACTTTGGTGTGGTGTGGGCAGGCACGGCGTGGAACTCGTTCTTCACCACGCTCAAGCTCGCCGCCATTTCGGCGCCGCTCACGGCCACGTTGGGCATTGGCATTGCGTGGCTGCTGGCGCGCACCGAGTTCCGGGGGCAGGGCGCGTTCGAGTTTGCGGCGCTGCTGGCCTTTGCCATCCCCGGCACGGTGCTGGGCGTGAGCTACATCCTGGCCTTCAACGTGCCGCCGTTCGAGCTGACGGGCACCGCGCTCATCATCGTGTTGTGCTTCATGTTCCGCAATTTGCCCGTGGGTGTACGCGCGGGCACGGCGGCGTTCAAGCAGCTGGACCGATCGCTGGACGAAGCCTCCGTCATGCTGCGCGCAGGCAGCGTGCAGACGTTGCGCCATGTCGTGCTCCCGCTGCTCAAGCCCGCGCTGGTGGCTGCGCTGGTCTATAGCTTTGTGCGCGCCATCACCACGGTGAGCGCAGTGATCTTTCTGGTCACGGCCGAGAACGAGCTGGCCACCACCTACATCATTGGCCGCGTGGGCAATGGCGACTATGGCGTGGCGCTGGCGTACTGCACGGTGCTCATCATTCTCATGTCGGCCTCCATCGGCCTGATCCAGCTGCTTGTCGGCGACCGCAAGCTCGGGCGGCGCGCAGCCGCTCCCGCCGCGCACTGAACACCCTCGCAGGAAACGAAGAAACGCCATGAACCACAACGACGCGGGCATTGTGTTCCGCAACATCACCAAACGCTACGGCAGCGACAGCAGCGCAGCCCTAGCCGTCAAGGGCATCAGCTTTGAGGTGCCGCGCGGCACGCTCACCACCATCCTCGGCCCCTCGGGCTGCGGCAAGACCACCACCTTGCGCATGATCGCGGGGCTGGAGTCGCCCACCTCGGGCGAGATCTTCATCGGCGGCAAGGACGTGACCACGCTCGGCCCCGCGCAGCGCAACGTGAGCATGATGTTCCAGAGCTACGCGCTGTTCCCGCACATGAACGTGGTGGAGAACGTGATGTACGGCCTGCGCATGTCGGGCCAGCCCAAGGAGCAGGCGCGCGCCAAGGCCGTGGAGGCGCTGCGCGGCGTGGGTCTGGTGGGCTATGACGACCGCTTGCCCAGCGAACTCTCGGGGGGGCAGCAGCAGCGTGTGGCCCTGGCCCGCGCGCTGGTGCTGGAGCCCGAGGTGCTGCTGTTCGACGAGCCCTTGTCCAACCTCGACGCCCGCCTGCGCCGCGAGATGCGCGAGGAGATTCGTGCGCTGCAGCAGCGCCTGTCGCTCACGGTAGCCTATGTGACGCACGACCAGGCCGAGGCCATGGCCGTGAGCGACCAGATCATCGTGATGAACCAGGGCCTGATTGCGCAGAAGGGCTCGCCCCGCGCGCTGTACGAAACCCCACACAGCGAATTTGTCGCAGGCTTCATGGGCGAGGCCATGCTGTTCCCGGCTGTGGCGGGCCCCGACGGCACGGTGGCGCTGGGCCCGTTGGTGCTGCGCCCTCGCATGGCGGTGCAGAGCGGCCCGGTGAAGGTGGCGGTGCGGCCGGAGGCCTGGCGCATCACCCGGCAGGGCGACGGACTGCTGCCCGCGCGGCTGGCCAAGTCGGCCTACCTGGGCGCGGTGTACGAGTACACGTTCGACACCTCGCTGGGCTCCATCTTTGTGGTGTCGTCCGATCTGGACGATGTGCTGGCCGTGGGCGACGAGGTGCTGCTTGGCCTGGGTGTGCACGGCGTATCGGTGGTTGGTAGTACCGAAGGCCGCGAGCGTGATGCGGAATAATGGCGCCATGACCAACCAACTCGACGCCCTCAAACAGTTCACCACCGTGGTTGCCGACACTGGCGACTTCAAGCAACTGGCGCAGTTCCAGCCCCAGGATGCCACCACCAATCCGTCGCTGATCCTCAAGGCTGTGCAAAAGCCCGAGTACGCACCGCTGCTGCAGGACACCGTGGCCCAGTTTCGGGGCCGCCCCATGGACGAGATCATCGACCGCCTGCTGGTGCGTTTTGGCCGCGAAATCCTCGCCACCATTCCGGGCCGTGTCTCCACCGAAGTGGACGCCCGCCTGAGCTTTGACACCAGCGCCACCGTCACGCGCGCCGAGCGCATCATCGAGCTGTACCAGGCCGAGGGCATCCACATCGACCGCGTGCTCATCAAGATCGCTGCCACCTGGGAAGGCATCAAGGCCGCCGAGCAGCTGGAGCGCAAGGGCATCCACACCAACCTCACGCTGCTGTTCTCGTTCGCCCAGGCCGTGGCCTGCGGCGATGCCAAGGTCCAGCTGATCTCGCCCTTTGTGGGCCGCATCTACGACTGGTACAAGAAGCAGGCGGGTGCCAGCTGGGACGAGGCCGCGCGTGCCGGCGCCAACGACCCCGGCGTGCAGTCCGTCACGCAGATCTACAACCACTACAAGCGCTTTGGCATCGCCACTGAGGTGATGGGCGCGAGCTTCCGCAATGTGGGGCAAATCACGGCTCTGGCAGGCTGCGACCTGCTGACCATTGCCCCCGAGCTGCTGGCCCAACTGGCCGCCAGCGAGGCCCCGCTGCAGCGTGCCCTGAACGCCGATGCCGCCAAAGCCATGGACCTGCCCGCCGTGAACTACGATGAAGCCGGTTTCCGCTACGCCCTGAACGAAGACGCCATGGCCACCGAGAAGCTGGCCGAGGGCATCCGTGCGTTTGCCGTGGATGCGGTGAAGCTGGAGAAGTTGATCCTGGCTGCTTGAGTCTGTTTCTGGTTTTGTTGGGCGGCTGGTGCTTGTTGGGGGAGCGCCAGCCGTTTTTTGTTTTTGTGGCTCTGTCGTTTTGATGTCCCGGTGGGCTGGGTTTTTTGGCGCTTGGGCGTGCGCCCAGGCTGCGAAAGTTCAGCTCCTTGTTGCATTTTGCTATCAAAAAAAGAGCTATAAGGGCATAGCCAATGCGCGGAGAAGCCCGAAAAGGGGCTTAAAAATCACCCCGCGGGCACCCGCATCCCCACCCGCAACCCCCTCGGCACCACCCCCTCCGCCACCGTCCGGCCGCCATGCCGCAACGCGATCTCCTCCACGATCGACAGCCCGAGCCCACACCCCCCCGCCTTGTCCGACCCGCGCCAGAAGCGCGCAAACAGATCGCCCAGGTGCTCGGCCGGTACGCCCGGCCCGTCGTCCTCCACCACCAGCAAGGCCCAGCGGCCGGGCTCCTCGTGGCCCACGCGCACCGTCACGGTGGCGCCGGGGCCTGCGTAGTGCAGTGCGTTGTCGATGAGGTTGTTGAGCGCCTCGCGCAGCAGCAGCGGATGGCCCTGTACGGGCAGGCTGTCGTCGCCCTCATAGCCCAGGTCCATGCCCTGGGCCAGGGCGCGGGCCGCCCATTCGCGGGCCACCTCGCGCGCCAAGGCGGCGAGGTCGGTGGGCTGCATTTCCACGTTCGATTCGGAGCGCGCCAGCTGCAGCAGCTGGTGCACCAGGTGGGCGCTGCGCTGGGCGGCCGAGAGCACTTTTTGCAGCCGCTCCTGCACGGCGGGCTCGTGGCTTTCGTGCAGGGCCAGCTCGGTCTGGCCGATCAAGCCCGCCAGCGGGGTGCGCAGTTGGTGTGCAGCATCGTTGAGAAAACGCTTTTCCTTTTGCTGACCGCGCGCCACGGTCTCCAGCAAGCGGTTGATGGTGCTGGCCAGTGAGTGCACCTCCTGCGGGGCCTCAGTCAGCTCGATGGGGGGAAGGGGGGCGGAGCCCGCCTTGGGCAGTGCGCCAGCGCGTTCGATCTGGGCCTCCAGCCGCTTCAATGGCTGCAGGCCGCGCAGCACGCCCGCATACACCACAGCGCTCAGCGCCAGGCCCATCAGCCCCATGGGGAACACCATCTGCTCCAGCAGCTCCTGCGCGATGCGCTCGCGCACCGTGAGGCTCTGGGCCACCTGCACGCGCAGGGTCTGGCGCGTCTGGGGCGTGCCGTAGTCCACATCCAGCAGCGCCACGCGCACGGCGCGGTCGTCCACGCGCGCGTGGTACAGATAAGGGTCGCCCACACGCACCTCCACGGGCGGTGGTGGCGGCAGCTGCGCGTTGCCCAGCAAAAAACGGCCGGGCGGGGACGACACCATGTAGGTGATGCGGTCGGCCGGGTCCTGCTCCAGGATGTCCTGCGCGGCCTTCGGAAAATCCACCAGCAACCCATCGCCAATCGGCTTGATCTGCCGCGCCAGCGCCCGCACCGACTGGGTCAGCGTCTGGTCAATGCCCTTCTCGCCGTTCTGCAGCGCAATGCGCCAGGCCAGAAACCCGCCCGACAGCCACAGCACCAGCTGCGGCAGCAGCAGCCACAGCAGCAGCTTGCGTTGAAGAGAAACCCCGGGTACGTGGCGCATGTCAGTGGTCCGGGCCGACAGCGATCAGTGAGGCCCCCGACGCCAGCCACTGGCGCGGCCCCCGCGAGGGATGCCGAGCAAGGGCCGCCCCGCAGCGAGGGCATCGTCCCCCTGCCCGCGTAGCGCAGCGAAGCGAGAGCGGGGGGAAGGCGCGCAGCGACTCAGGGGGGTGTTCCATCTACGGCCTGTTCAGCATGTACCCCAGCCCCCGGATATTGCGAATATTCAGGGGCGAGGCGTCCAGCTTCTTGCGCAGGCGGTGCACATACACCTCCAGCGCGTTCGAGGCCAAGGGGGCTGCGGCCTGGCCGGGGTCGGTGGGGCTGGCGCGCCAGGCGGCCAGCACGTCGTCGCGCGTGACCACCTCGCCTGCGCGGTGGGCCAGCAGCACCAGCAGTTCCCACTCGCGCTGGGTCAGGTCCAGCGGGTCGCCGTTCAGCGCGGCGGCCTGGCCCGCGTGGTCCAGCACCAGCGGGCCCAGGGTGGTGAGCTGCGGGCCCTGGGTGCTGCTGGCCTGGGTAAATGCGGGCTGGCGTGCACGGCGCAGCATGGCCTGCAGGCGGGCCTGCAGCTCCTGCATGTTGAAGGGTTTGGTGAGGTAGTCGTCGGCCCCGGCGTTGAGGCCCTGCACGCGGTCTTCCACGCCGTCGCGGGCGGTGAGGATCAACACAGGCAGGCCCGCAATGTGGGCGCGGGCCCAGGTCAGCAGCTCGGTGCCATCGGCGCCCGGCAGGCCCAGGTCCAGGATGATTCCGTCCACGGCCTGCATCTGCAAAAGCGCCATGGCCTGTGGCACGCTGCTGGCGGTGCAGACGCTGTAATCGAGTTGCTTGAGTTGGCCGGTGAGTGCGTCGAGCAGGAGGGCGTCGTCTTCGACAATGAGTAGCGTGGCCATGGATTGAGCATATCAAAGCGCCCCGTGGCGGGCCTGTTGTGGGCCTTCCGCGACTCTCAGGGAAAGCCCTGAGAATTAAATTAATTATTGTAATTAAAGTACCGACTGCGCTGAACAGCACCGGATTCCGGCGCACCAAACGGATTCAAACATCGAGGAGACACGGGTATGTGGAAGATGACAAAAATCGCCGCAGTGGCGGTGGGCCTGGCGGCAGCGATGTCGGCCAGCGCGGGGGAGGTCGAAGTCCTGCACTACTGGACATCGGGCGGCGAGGCCAAGTCGGTGGCCGAACTCAAGAAGATCATGCAGGGCAAGGGCCACACCTGGCGCGACTTTGCCGTGGCGGGCGGCGGTGGCGACAGTGCCATGACGGTGCTGAAAAGCCGTGTGATCTCGGGCAACCCACCCTCGGCCGCGCAGACCAAGGGCCCGGCCATCCAGGAATGGGCTGCCGAAGGCGTGCTGGCCAACATGGACACCCTGGCCAAGGCCGAGAAGTGGGACGAGCTGCTGCCCAAGGTCGTCGCCGACGTGATGAAGTACAAGGGCGCCTACGTGGCCGCCCCGGTCAATGTGCACCGCGTGAACTGGATGTGGGGCAGCTCCGAAGCCCTGAAGAAGGCCGGTGTGGCCGCCATGCCCAAGACCTGGGACGAGTTTTTTGCCGCCGCCGACAAGCTCAAGGCTGCAGGTCTGGTGCCTGTGGCCCACGGCGGGCAGAACTGGCAGGACTTCACCACGTTTGAATCCGTCGTGCTGGGTGTGGGCGGCGCCAAGTTCTATCAGGACGCCTTGGTCAAGCTCGACAACACCGCACTCACCAGCGACACCATGAAGAAGTCGCTGGAGACCTTCCGCCGCATCAAGGGCTACACCGACCCCGGCGCACCCGGCCGCGACTGGAACCTGGCCACGGCCATGCTCATCCAGGGCAAGGCGGGCTTCCAGCTGATGGGTGATTGGGCCAAGGGCGAGTTCCTGGCCGCAGGCAAGGCACCGGGCAAGGACTTCCTGTGCGCCGCTGCACCGGGCTCGGCCAACGCGTTCACCTTCAACGTGGATTCGTTCATCCTGTTCAAGCTCAAGGACGCTGCCGCGCAGAAGGCCCAGAGCGACCTGGCCAGCTCCATCATGAGCCCGGCCTTCCAGGAAGTGTTCAACCTGAACAAGGGCTCCATCCCCGTGCGTGCGGGCCAGCCCATGGACAAGTTCGACGACTGCGCCAAGGCCTCGGCCAAGGACTTTGTGGACACCGCCAAGAGCGGCGGCCTGGTGCCCAGCGCGGCCCACGGCATGGCGATTGCCCCGGCCACCGAAGGCGCCATCAAGGACGTGGTCAGCCAGTTCTGGAACGACGACAAGGTCAGCGTCGCCGATGCCATGAAGAAGATCGCGGCCGCCGCGAAAACCAAGTAAGCCGTGCCAGATACACGCGCACACACGCACTAAAACCAACCCCAGAGGGATCCCATCATGAAGACAAGAAACCGCCTCACGGCGGTGGCTTTGGCCGCCGCATGCGCGAATGGCGCCTTTGCTATGGACGTAGCAGGCTTTGAGTTCAACGGCTACTCACGCGGTGGCCCGGTGTTCAACCACTCGGACGGCGTCAAGGGCAACCTGGCGCTCGGTGGCGAACTGCAGAAGTTCCGCCTGGGCAACGAAGGCGACAACGGCATCGAAGTCAACTTTGCGCGCACCTTCGAAGCCGGTGGCGTGAAGTGGAAGGTGAACTACATGCCCGCCAAGTGGGGCAGCGGCGACATCAGCACCGAACAGGCATTTGTGGAAATGAGCGGCTTCTCGTTCGCCCCCGAAGCCAAGTTCTGGGCTGGCCAGCGCCGCCTGCGCATCCAGGACGTGCACATCGTCGATTACTTCCTGCTGAACTACGGCGACAACATCGGCGCCGGTGTGACCGATGTGCCTGTGGGCGGCATGAAGCTGGGCGTGGGCCTGTTCACCGGCGACAAGTTCGACGGCGGCCTGCCCAACAACGTGAAGGCGCACCGCATCAACGCCGACCTGTCTGAAATCAACACCAACCCCGGCGGCAAGCTGCGGGTGTTGCTCACGGCCGTGGGCGGCAAGGGCCAGGTCAACGGGGGCTCGGGCTCGGGCATCTCCTTCATGCACACGCAGAAGGAATTCCTGCTGCCCAGCATCAGCAACACTTTCTACCTGCAGACCTCGCGCGGCCATGCCCGCATCGACGGCGAGTTCGAAGCCATCGACGGCACGCGGGCGGGCCGGCGCTCCACGCGCATTGCCGACTCGATCAACTGGCAAAGCGGCCCGTTTGGCGGCCAGGCACTCATCGGCTACCAGACCAACAAGGCCGACCTGACCGGTGTGGAAACCAAGGACTTCTCGCTGGGCGGCCGGGGCTCGTACGCGTTCACCAAGAACTTCAAGGGCCTGGTGGAACTGTCCACTACCACCCGCAAGGGCAGCGGCCCGGACCAGCGCCTGTCCAAGGCCACGCTGGCGGGCGCTCTGGCCCTGTCGGAAGACTTCTGGTCGCGCCCCGAGCTGCGCCTGTATGTGACCAAGGCCAACTGGAACCAGGCCGCCGCCGCAGCCAATGCGGGCAGCTTTGGTGCCAATGGCAAGACCTCGCGCACGCTGGTGGGCGTGCAGTACGAGGTGTGGTGGTGATCCGTTGAGGAGATCGTGAGTTAGCGAGTTATTCCGAGGTGACTTTGTTCAGTTTTGGGGGGCACTCCTGCGTGTCCCCCGCTTTTTTTCCCTGCAGGACAATGACAAACACATACCGCGGCCATGAGCAAAAACACGTTTGAAACATGGCTGCCCAAGCTGGTGGTAGCGCCTGCCTTTGTGCTGGGCTTCGCCTTCATTTACGGCCTGATGGTGTGGAATGGCGTGCTCAGCCTCACCGTCTCGCGCATGCTGCCCAACTACGAATGGGCGGGCCTGGCGCAGTACGAGCGCCTGTGGGAGATGGACCGCTGGTGGGTCGCCCTCAAGAACCTGGGCATCTTCGGCGTGGGCTACGTGGGCGGGTCGCTCGCCATCGGCGTGGTGCTGGCCGTACTGCTGGACCAGAAGATCCGCGCCGAAGGCGCATTGCGCACCATCTACCTCTACCCCATGGCGCTGTCGTTTGTGGTCACGGGCACGGCCTGGAAGTGGCTGCTCAACCCCGGCCTGGGGCTGGAAAAAATGGTGCGCGACTGGGGCTTCCCCAACTTCGAATTTGGCTGGCTGGTGGACACCGAGATGGCCATCTACTGCGTGGTCATCGCAGGCATCTGGCAAAGCGCCGGGTTTGCGATGGCGCTGTTCCTGGCGGGCCTGCGTGGCATCGACGACAGCATCATCAAGGCCGCGCAGGTCGATGGCGCCTCGCTGCCGCGCATCTACTGGCGCATCGTGCTGCCCGCGCTCAGGCCCGTGTTCTTCTCCACGCTCATGGTGCTGTCGCACCTGGCGATCAAGAGCTTTGACCTGGTGATGGCACTCACGGCAGGTGGCCCCGGTTTTGCCACCGACGTGCCCGCCACCTTCATGTACACCATGTCGTTCTCGCGCGGCCAGATCGGCCTGGGCGCGGCCAGCGCCACCATGATGCTGGCCACCGTGGCGGCCCTGGTGATTCCTTACCTTTACAGCGAACTGCGGACCAAGCCCCATGACCGCTAAGCCTTCTTTGTTCCCTTCCGTGGGCCGCTTTGTGGTCTACGCGGTGCTGGCCCTGGCCACCGCCTTCTTCCTGCTGCCGCTGTACGCGATGCTGGTCACGTCGTTCAAGGACGCCGAAGAGATCCGCAGCACCTCGCTGCTGGCGCTGCCAGGCTCGCTGAACTGGTCGGCCTGGGGCACGGCGTGGCAGAGCGCCTGCACGGGCGTGGACTGCAATGGCCTGCGCCCGTTCTTCATGAACTCCGTGTTCATGGCCGTGCCTGCGGTGCTGATCTCCACCGTGTGGGGCGCCGTCAACGGCTATGTGCTCAGCCTGTGGAAGTTTCGCGGTAGCGATGTTCTGTTTGGCCTGCTGCTGTTCGGCGTGTTCATGCCTTTCCAGGTGGTGCTGCTGCCCATGAGCCAGGTGCTGGGCTGGCTCGGCCTGTCGAGCTCGATCACGGGCCTGGTGCTGGTGCACTGCCTGGCGGGGCTGGCGGGCACCACGCTGTTCTTCCGCAACTACTACGCGGCCATCCCCAAGGAGCTGGTGAACGCGGCGCGCATGGATGGCGCGAGCTTCTGGCAGATTTTCTGGCGCATCGTGCTGCCGCTATCCACGCCCATCGTCATGGTCACACTGATCTGGCAGTTCACCAACATCTGGAACGACTTCCTGTTTGGCGTGGTGTTCTCGGGCACGGATTCGAAGCCGGTGACGGTGGGGCTGAACAACCTGGCCAACACCAGCTCCAGCGTGAAGGCCTACAACGTGGACATGGCGGCCGCCATCATCGCGGGCCTGCCGACCATGGTGATCTACGTTCTCGCAGGCAAGTTTTTTGTGCGCGGCCTCACGGCGGGCGCGGTCAAGGGTTAAAGGTTAGAAATCATGGCGTCATCACTCGACATCGCAGGCATCAACAAGCGCTTTGGCAAAGGCGACAAAAGCGTGGAGGTGCTGCGCAAGGTGGACATCCACGTGGCACCGGGCGAATTTTTGATCCTGGTCGGCCCCTCCGGTTGCGGCAAGTCCACGCTGCTCAACATCATTGCGGGGCTGGACGAGCCCACCGAGGGCGAGATCTGCATCGGCGGCAAGAACGTGGTGGGCATGCCTCCGCGCGACCGCGACATCGCCATGGTGTTCCAGAGCTATGCGCTGTATCCCACGTTGAGCGTGGCCGACAACATCGGCTTTGCGCTGGAGATGCGCAAGATGCCCAAGGCCGAGCGCCAAAAGCGCATCGACGAAGTCGCAGCCATGCTGCAGATCAGCCACCTGCTGGACCGCCGCCCCAGCCAGCTCTCCGGCGGCCAGCGCCAGCGCGTGGCCATGGGCCGGGCGCTCGCGCGCCAGCCGCAGCTGTTTTTGTTTGACGAACCTCTGTCCAACCTCGACGCGAAGCTGCGCGTGGAGATGCGCGCCGAGATCAAGCGCCTGCACCAGGCCAGCGGCATCACCAGCGTGTACGTTACGCACGACCAGGTCGAGGCCATGACGCTGGGCTCGCGCATCGCCGTGATGAAGGGCGGCGTGGTGCAGCAATTGGGCACGCCCGACGAGATCTACAACCGCCCGGCCAACACCTACGTGGCCACCTTCATCGGCTCGCCCACCATGAACCTGCTGCGCGGCGCGGTCACCGGGGGGCAGTTTGGCATCCAGGGCGCAGCGTTGAACCTGGCGCCGCCGCCCTCCAGTGCCAACGAGGTGCTGCTGGGCGTGCGCCCCGAGCACCTGGTGATGCAGGAGACCGCCCCCTGGCGCGGCCGGGTCAGCGTGGTCGAGCCCACGGGCCCGGACACCTATGTGATGGTGGACACCGCTGCGGGCAGCGTCACGCTGCGCACCGACGCCCAGACCCGCGTGCAGCCCGGCGAGCATGTGGGCCTGGCGCTGGCGCCTGCGCATGCCCACTGGTTCGATGTGAAATCGGAAGAGCGGCTGGTGGCCTGAGAGAAACGGTGTGATCTTGCGGCGCTGGCGCCGCCACCCGACTTTGGTCTTTGTCGCGGCAAAGATTTGAAGTAAAAACAGGCTTCTGCGCGCGACTGGTATGCCTTTTAAGCTATAAATTATGTAGCATTTGAGGGCCGCAGCCGCTGGCTCTCCCGCTGCCGGGCGGGTGGCGCATGCTGCCTGCCCGGCCCTTCTTCGGACCCTTTGGGATTCTTTTCGTCGATCTATGCACCCGCAGCGCCTTCTTGCCGACATTGGCGGCACCAACATCCGCCTGGCCTGGCAGGCATCGCCCACGGGCCCGCTCAACGACACGCGGGTCTTGCCCTGTGCGCAGTTCCCCACGGTGGACGCCGCGCTGGCCGCTTACCTGCAAGAGGTGGGCGTGCCCACCCCGCGCGAGGCCGCTTTTGGCATTGCCAACCCGGTCACGGGCGACGCCATCCGCATGACCAACCACAGCTGGAGCTTTTCGCAGCGCGCCGTGCGCGAGGCGTTTGGTTTTGAGCGGCTGGTGGTCATCAACGACTTCACCGCGCTCGCACTGGCGCTGCCCCTGCTCACGCCCGAGCAGCTGCGCCCCGTGGGCGGCGGCGCGGCCGTGCCGGGCGCCGCGATTGCGCTGCTGGGCCCAGGCACGGGCCTGGGCGTGTCGGGCCTGGTGTTTCCACCCGGCTCCAGCCTGGGCGTGCCGCTGTCGGGCGAGGGCGGCCACGTCACGCTGGCCGCGCAGACACAGCGCGAATTCGATGTGCTCGCCATCCTGCAAGAGCGCTACGGCCATGTGTCGGCCGAACGCGCTGTGTGTGGCGCCGGGCTGGTGGACCTGTACCACGCGCTGCGCCGGCTGGCCCAGCGCGGCGGCAAGGAAGTCAGCTCGGCCGCGCAGGTGACCGAGCTGGCATTGCAGGCCAACGACCCGCTGGCGCTGGAGGCGCTGGAGCTGTTCTGCGGCTTTCTGGGCAGCGTGGCGGGCAACCTCGCGCTCACGCTCGGCGCGCGCGGCGGTGTCTTCATCGGCGGTGGCATGGTGCCGCGCCTGGGCACCTGGTTCGACCAGTCGCCGTTCCGCGCGCGGTTTGAATCCAAGGGGCGCTTCCAGTCCTACCTGGCCTCCATCCCCTGCTGGGTGATCGACCCCGGCGCCACGCCCGCGCTGCACGGTGCCTCGCGCGCGCTGGACATTGCGGGCTCCGGCGCATGAGCGGCAGCACCCCGGCCACTGCGCCGCTGCCCGCGCTGCGGCCCAGCGGCGTGCACCACGTGGCCATCATCGCCAGCGACTACGCCCGCTCGCGCCGCTTCTACACCGAGGTGCTGGGCCTGCAGGTGGTACACGAGCACTACCGCGCCGAGCGGCAGTCGCACAAGCTCGACCTGCAACTGCCCGATGGCACGCAGGTGGAGCTGTTTTCCTTCCCCCGCCCGCCCGCACGCCCGTCCTACCCTGAGGCCTGCGGCCTGCGCCACCTGGCCCTGCGCGTGGCCGACATGGAGGCGAGCGTGGCCGCCCTGGTGGCGCACGGTGTGGCTGTGGAGCCGGTGCGGGTGGACCCGTTCACTGGCGCTCTGTTCACGTTTTTTGCCGATCCGGATGGGTTGCCGATCGAGCTGGTTGAGGGGCGCGATAGAAAGACCGCTGGAACCGACTGAGCCTCCCGCGCGAATCACAACGCCTGTTTTTTCTCTCTCGTTGTTGACTTGGCTTCTACCGACACTAGCTGCTGGCGCTCGGAGAGGTGAAACGACACTGAGTAACCTCGTGCTGAGGTGCGTTTGAATTGAAGCCAGTAGTCGCAGCGATAGAGGCGGGCATTCACCTCTTCGCAGGTAGATTCCATGAATCTGCTGGTTTCCTTGATTTCTTGCATGCTGGAGCCAACGGGAATCTTGCGCCTGAAGCCAGAGGCAACTCTTTCTGCGTCCAGCTTGTCGAGGTCCACAGAAGCCGGGAAAGATGACCCTTCCGCTTCAATCGACAGGATGCGCACGAACTCCCAGTCTGCAGGCATGCATCCACACGCAGACTTCCAACCTTCAGGACTCAATGGCCCGAAGAAGGCGACCGCCCCGATCAAAGGAATGCTCAGGATGAAGGGTATTAGCTTTCGTTTCGTGAGCATGCCATTGGCGCTGTTTGATTCTGGGGCAGGCGGAGCTTTCAAGGCTACCACCTGTCGATCACATCTCCTCGCTCCAGCAATACCCGTCGCGCGCAATCATCGCGCTGGCTGCACGCGGGCCCCAGCTGCCGGCGGGGTAGGGGCGGGGGCCTGTCGGGTCGTTCTTCCAGTATTGCAAGATGGGCTCTACCCAGCGCCAGGCTTCTTCCTGCTCGTCGCTGCGCACGAACAGGTTCAGGCGGCCGGCAATCACGTCGAGCAGCAGGCGTTCGTAGGCGCCCACGCGTTCGGTGCCAAAGCGCTGGTCAAAGTCCAGGTTCAGGTGCACTTGCGAGAGCGCTGGCTCGGTTTGGTGCTGGGCGGCGCCTTGCGCCATCAGGTGCAGCTCCAGCCCGTCCTTGGGTTGCAGGTTGATCACCAGGCGGTTGGCGGCACCTGCAGGCGTTTTGAAGATGGGGTGGGGCACGGGCCGGAAGTTGATGACGATGTGCGCATCGCGCCCCGCCAGCCGCTTACCCGTGCGGATGTAGAACGGCACACCCGCCCAGCGCCAGTTGCTGATTTCGGTGCGCAGCGCCACAAAGGTTTCGGTGGTGCTGCCGGGGGCCACGCCTTTTTCTTGCGCGTAGCCGGGCACGGGCTGGCCCTGGTGGTTGCCCGCCGCATACTGCCCACGGATCACATGCTGGCCGATGGTCTCCAGCGTCCAGGGCTTGAGCGACTGCAGCACCTTGAGCTTTTCGTCGCGGATGGCGTTGGCGCTGGAGTTGATGGGGGGCTCCATGCCAATCGCGCACAGGAGCTGCAGCGCATGGTTCTGCACCATGTCGCGCATCGCGCCGGTCTGGTCGTAGAACGCGCCGCGCGACTCCACACCCAGCTCTTCGGCAATCGTGATCTGGATGTTGGCAATGGTCTCGCGGCGCCACAGGGGCTCGAACAGCGCGTTGCCAAAGCGCAGCGCAAACAGGTTCTGCACCGAGGGCTTGCCCAGGTAGTGGTCGATGCGGAAGACCTGCTCTTCCTTCAGCACGCGGCGCAGCGTGTCGTTGATGGCGCGGTTGGACTGCAGGTCGTGGCCCAGGGGCTTTTCCAGCACCACGCGGGTGGTGGGGCCGTTCAGGCCCACGGCGGCGATCTGCTCGCACACGTTGGTGAACAGGCTGGGCGCGGTGGCCACATACATCACCACCGAATCTGCACCGCGCGCCTTCAGCGTTTCGGCCAGGCGCTCGTAGTCCTGGGTTTTGGACAGGTCCATGCGCAGGTAGTTCAGCAGGGCTGCAAACCGCGCAAACTCGTCCGGCGTCGGGCGCTTGGCCAGCTCCACGCTGTCGAACCGCGACTGGATCAGGCTGCGGTATTGTTCGTCGCTCAGGTCGTCGCGCGCCACGGCGATGATGCGTCCGCCCTCGGGCAGCGTGCCATGCCGGAATGCCTGAAACAATGCAGGCATGAGCTTGCGCCAGGCAAGGTCGCCGGTGCCGCCGAACAGGACGAGGTCAAAACTCATGGTGTCTCCGTGGTGGGTGTTTCGTTTTGCTGCGTGGAATTGTAATCACGTTACATAAATTTGTAGTCTTCTTTGCTATGTTCCTGCTGCTTGTAACCCAAAAGAATCTTTGAAATTCATTGAATTTCTGTAATCAAGTTACCATTCCGGCGCATTTCCAACCCCAGACGACTGACCTTCATGCCCACCCGTTGCGACCAGACTGCTTCTTGGCCCCTGCTGGCGGCCCACTTTGACGCCCAGGGCCGCAGCCTGGACATGCGCCAGGCCTTTGCGCAGGACGCCCAGCGTTTTGCGCATTTCAGCCAGCAGGCGCCCCACGTGTTTGCCGACCTCTCCAAGAACCTCTGGAGCCGCGAGACCGAAGCCCTGCTGCTGGACCTGGCCCGCGCCTGCGGGGTGGCGCAGCACCGGGATGCGATGTTGGCAGGCGAGGCCATCAACGCCACCGAAAACCGCGCCGTGCTGCACACGCTGCTGCGCCGCCCTGCGGGCGTGGCCCTGCCCGGCGATGTGCCCGAAACCGCGCAGCGCCTGGCCGACGTGCACCACACGCTCGATGCGATGCTGCACTACGCCGAGCAGGTGCGCAGTGATGCCGCCATCACCGATGTGGTGAACATCGGCATCGGCGGGTCGGACCTGGGGCCGCACATGGCGGTGCGCGCGCTGGAAGAGTTCCGCATTCCTGGCAAGCGCTTTCACTTTGTCTCCAACGTGGACGGGCACGAGCTGCACCATGTGCTCAAGGGCCTGCGGCCCGAGAGCACGCTGTTTCTGGTCGCGTCCAAGACCTTCACCACCGCCGAGACCATGACCAATGCGCGCTCGGCCCTCGCGTGGTTTGCTGCCCAGGGCGGGCGCGATGTGGCGCGCCACTTCGCGGCGCTCACCACCAACATCGAGGCTGCCGCGGCCCTCGGCATCACCACCACGTTCGGCTTCTGGGACTGGGTGGGCGGCCGCTATTCGCTGTGGTCGGCCATTGGGTTGCCGATTGCCATTGCGATTGGTGCGCAGGGCTTCCGCGACTTCCTCGCGGGTGCCCATGCCATGGACGAGCATTTCCGCACCGCGCCGCTCGCGCAGAACCTGCCCGTGCGCCTGGGCCTGCTCGATGTCTGGTACCGCAATTTCCACGGCTTTACCAGCCGCTGCATCGCGCCGTACCACGCGGCGCTGGGCCGCTACTCGGCCTATCTGCAGCAGCTGGAGATGGAGAGCAACGGCAAGCGCGTGGCGCAAGACGGCAGTGCACTGGCGTGCGTGACGTCGCCCGTGCTGTGGGGCGAGCCCGGCACCAACGGCCAGCACGCGTTCTTCCAGATGCTGCACCAGGGTGCCGACGTGCTGCCGCTGGAGATCGTGGCCGTGCGCAAGGCCTCGCACCCGCTGCCGGGCCACCAGCAAAAACTGCTGGCCAACGCGCTGGCGCAAACCCAGGCGCTGATGGTGGGCAAGGCCAGCGACGACGGCCACCGGCACTTCCCCGGCAACCGCCCCAGCACGCTGATGCTGCTCGATTCGCTCACCCCCACGTCGCTGGGTGCGCTGATTGCGCTGCAGGAGCACCGCGTGTTTGTGAGCGGCAGCCTGTGGGGCATCAACAGCTTTGACCAGTGGGGCGTGGAGCTGGGCAAGGTGCTGGCCAAGGACATCGAGGCGCGGCTGGAGAGCGGTGATGTGGCGGGGCTGGATGGCTCCACTGCAGGCCTGCTGGGCCTCTTGCGCGACGCGACCTGATCGCCGGAACACCACACGTCTTGGGGCAGCGCTGGCGGCAGACCACGCGCCCCATCGGCAGAAACCGCACGGTTTCCGGCCGATAGCCAATGCATCAGGAGACACCTACCATGCCGATCCCGCCCCTTCCGGACTTCCGCTCCGTTGCCTTTTTGCGCCAGCATCTGCGGGACACCATGGCGTTCTATGACCCCGTGGCCACCGACCCGGGCGGCGGGCAGTACCACTTCTTTCTTGACGATGGCACGGTCTACAACACGCACACCCGCCACCTCGTCAGCGCCACGCGTTTTGTGGTCACACACGCCATGCTCTACCGCACCACGGGTGAGGCGCGTTACCAGGCGGGCATGCGGCATGCGCTCACGTTTCTGCGCACCGCGTTTCTCGACCCTGCCACGGGCGGCTATGCGTGGCTGATCGACTGGCAGGATGGCCGCGCCACCGTGCAAGACGCCACGCGCCACTGCTACGGCATGGCCTTTGTGATGCTGGCCTATGCCCGCGCTTTTGAGGCCGGTGTGCCTGAAGCCCGCGCGTGGCTGGCAGAAGCGTTTGACACCGCTGAACAGCACTTTTGGCAACCCGCCGCTGGCCTGTATGCCGACGAGGCCAGCCCCGCCTGGCAACTGACGGGCTACCGGGGCCAGAACGCCAACATGCACGCCTGCGAGGCCATGATCTCGGCCTTCCGCGCCACGGGCGACCGCCGCTACATCGAGCGTGCGGAACAACTCGCGCAAGGCATTTGCCAGCGGCAAGCCGCGCTGTCGGACCCAGCGCATGCCCCTGCTGCCGAAGGTTGGGTGTGGGAGCACTTCCATGCCGACTGGTCCGTGGACTGGGACTACAACCGCCACGATCGCAGCAACATCTTCCGCCCCTGGGGCTACCAAGTCGGCCACCAGACCGAGTGGGCCAAGCTGCTGCTGCAGCTCGACGCCTTGCTGCCCGCCGACTGGCACCTGCCCTGTGCGCAGCGCCTGTTCGATGCTGCGGTGGAGCGGGGCTGGGACGCCGAACACGGTGGCCTGTACTACGGCATGGCGCCCGACGGCAGCATCTGCGACGACGGCAAATACCACTGGGTGCAGGCCGAAAGCATGGCCGCCGCTGCCGTGCTGGCCCAGCGCACGGGCGATGAACGCTACTGGCAGTGGTACGACCGCATCTGGGCCTATTGCTGGGCGCATTTTGTGGACCACGAACACGGCGCGTGGTTTCGCATCCTGCACCGCGACAACCACAACACCACCCGCGAGAAGAGCAACGCGGGGAAGGTGGACTATCACAACATGGGGGCGTGTTATGACGTGTTGTTGTGGGCGCTGGACGCGCAGGGATTCTTGGGGGAAAGCCGTTTTGTGGCCCCTGGCCACCCTTGAGAACCGGTGACGGTGCTGGCCCGCTTTCGCTGTCAGCACTGCTGCGCCACGCGCCGCAACAACCCTTGAAGAGCCGTTACGGCGGCGCCAGGGCTGCCGTGGTTCCCGTCCCGACGGCGCCTGGCCAGTGCGCGCTCAAGCCGCTGAGTTGCGGGCTGCTCTGGAAGGCCAGAACTTGCCGACCCCCACGACCAGCGCTGCGCCCAAGGCTGCGGCGATGTAGTGCAGCGCAGGGTGTGCCACGGCATAGTCATGCAGCGCTGCGTCGCTGGCGATGGTTTCCCCGCCCACCCATCCAATGAGTGCTGCACCCAGCAGCACGATGACGGGGAAGCGTTCCATCAACTTGATCATCAGCGTGCTGCCGAAGATCACCAGCGGGATGCTGATGGCCAGGCCCAGCACCAGCAGCAAGACGCTGCCTTGCGCCGCAGCAGCCACGGCAATCACGTTGTCCAGGCTCATCACCAGGTCGGCGATCAGGATCGTGCGCACAGCGGCCATCAGGCTGCCATAGGTCTTCGATTCGCCTTCGTCTTCTTCATCGTTGCTGAGCAGCTGGAAGCCGATCCACAGCAGCAGGCATCCGCCCAAAATCTGCAGGAAGGACAGTTGCAGCAATTTGGCTGCAACAACAGTGAGCGCAATGCGCAGCACGACGGCCGCGCCCGAGCCCCAGAAAACTGCCTTGCGCTGCTGGTGCGGCGGAAGCGAGCGGGCCGCCAAGGCAATGACCACGGCGTTGTCGCCGGAAAGAATGATGTTGATCCAGACGATCTTCACCAGGCCGATCCAGAAATCGGCACTTTGAACAAACTCCATACTGAACTCCACTGTTATGAATGCAAGAAGCGCCCGGAACAGGGTTCCGAGCGCTTCTCTTTTTATGGGAGTGGCCAGTCTACTGAACGGCGTAGCGCTCGGCGTCCGTAATTGTGCTTACGGTGGGCATTTTGCAGCCGGGGCCGGTCGCGTGGTTTGGCATCCTGCGCCGCGACAACCGCAACACCACCTGCGAGAAGGGCAATGCGGGGGCCGTCACAACATAGGGGCGTGTTGTGACGCGTTGGGTGTGGTGGTGTGTGAGCAAGAATGATGGCTATCGGTCAATTTCGGACAAGGGAGTCACAAGTGTCAATCGAATGGAAACACTCTACGGATGGGATCGACTGGGAAGAACTTTCTGCTCTTTATCGAGCCGCGCCTCTGGGTGAGAAGAGCCCGCTTCATCTGCAGAAGGTCTTCTCGAACAGCATGTTCAAGTGTTTCGTCTACGAGAATGCAAAGCTGGTAGCGGTGGGGCGTGCGCTCGCAGATGGTGCAGATTGCTCGTACATCTGCGACATTGCGGTATCGCCCAGTCATCAGGGGACTGGCCTTGGCAAACAGGTTGTCAGCAACTTGATGGAAATGTCATGCGGACACAAGAAAATCATCTTGTATGCAGTCCCTGGCAAAGAGCCTTTCTATAGGAAGTTCGGCTTCTTGCGAATGAAGACTGCCATGGCTGTTTTTGAGAATCAGAAGCAGCAAGTTGAAAGGGGCTACCTCAGTGAAGCCTAGCTCTCCTGTCGTCAGAGTAAGCGTGGGTAGTAGGTGCCGACCTTCAGAGAGGTCAAACGTCTGCAATGTCTCTTGAGCTGCCCAGCGTCCTCAGTACGTGAAGAGATTCACTTGTAGTCCAGCAGTCTCCACCCGCACGCTGAACAGCGACCCCGCAGGAATGTCTGCCTGCTGCTCCTCCACCGGCCTCCCCGCCCGTGCCGACGTGATGAACAGCGTCCGCAAATCCTCCCCTCCAAAACACACCATGGTCGGGCACTGCACCGGCACGGCGATGCGCTGCAGCACCTCACCCGCTGGCGAGAGCTGCAACACACAAGCCCCCTCGTACATCGCCACCCAGTAGTTCCCCTCCACATCCACTGCCGCGCCATCGGGCCGGCCACCGTAGGGCTGGCCTTCCACCTTGCGGTCGAACTGCACCCAGGGGCGGCGATTGGTGATTTCGCCTGTGGCCGCATCGAACTCGAATTGATCGATGCGGTGCTCTGGCGTGTTAGACCAGTACAGCGTGCGGTTGTCGGGGCTGAAGGCCAGGCCGTTGGCGGTGAAGTTGTCGCCTGCCATGTGGCGCACGCTGTAGCCAGTGGCGCTGCTGGCATCGGCCTGCAGGCACCACAGCGCGGCATGGGGCGCAGTGCGGGGCGTGATGACCGAGCCCGCCCAGAACCGGCCTGCGGTGTCGCAACGCCCGTCATTCAGGCGCAGCACAGCGGTGTCGTGCTGCTCGTGCGGCAGCAGGGCCAGGCAGGTAAGGGCGGTGGGGTCTGCGCTGTCCTTGGCCGTGTCCAGAAGATAGAAACCGTTTCGTAACCCGATTACCAATCGTCCATCCGCCGCTGGCGCGCAGCAGCCGGGCTCGCTGGGCACGCGCCATTGGCGATGCTGGCCGGTACTGGGGCTCCACGCATGCACTGCAAAACCCTGAATATCGCACCAGTAGAGCTGCTGCTCCTCGGGGTGCCAGAAGGGGGATTCGCCCAGTTCGGACGGCGGCAAGGGCAAGGTTTGCAGGGACATGGGTTGAAGTGGGATGGTTATCGAGTTACATTCTAGGGCCTCAGATACTGAGCCCCGGCACCATGCACGGGGCCGAGCCACCCACCGATGGAGACTTCCATGCATCCAGTTGTAGCGCGCGTCACCGAGCGCATTGTCCAGCGCAGCGCAGACACGCGCGGCGCATACCTTGCTGGCATCGACGCCATGATCGCCCGCAAGCCCGCACAAGACCGCATGGGCTGCGCCAACCTGGCCCATGCCTACGCGGCGCTGCCGGGCTCGGACAAGTTCAAGGTCACGGTCGAGAAGGCCCCCAACATCGGCATCGTCACGGCCTACAACGACATGCTCTCGGCCCATCAGCCGTACCAGGGCTACCCCGCCGTTTTGCGCGACGAAGCCGCCCAGCTTGGCGCCACGGTGCAAGTGGCGGGCGGTGTGCCTGCGATGTGCGACGGTGTGACGCAGGGCACGCCCGGCATGGAGTTGTCGCTGTTCTCCCGCGATGCCATTGCCATGGCCACGGCGGTAGCGCTGTCCCACGATGTGTTTGACGGTGCGCTGCTGCTGGGCGTGTGCGACAAGATCGTGCCGGGCCTGCTGATCGGCGCGCTGCACTACGGCCACTTGCCCTGCGTGTTTGTGCCCGCAGGCCCCATGGGCACGGGCCTGTCGAACAAAGACAAAGCCAAGGTGCGCGAGCAGTACGCACAAGGCCTGGTGGGCCGCGACGAGCTGCTCAAGGCCGAATCGGCCGCGTACCACAGCCCAGGCACCTGCACGTTTTATGGCACGGCCAACAGCAACCAGATGCTGCTGGAAGCCATGGGCCTGCATGTGCCCGGCGCAGCGTTCGAGTCGCCCGGCACTGAGGCGCGCGAGGCCTTCACCCGCCAGGCGATGCGCACCGTGCTCGACATCGGCAAGCGCAGCAAGCGCTTCACGCCCATCGGCAAGCTGGTGGACGAGCGCTGCATCGTCAACGCCATGGTGGCCCTGCTGGCCACGGGCGGCTCCACCAACCACCTGATCCACTGGGTGGCGATTGCGCGCAGCGCGGGCATCTTGATCGACTGGACGGACTTTGACGAACTCTCGTCCGCCGTGCCGCTGCTGGCCCGCGTGTACCCCAATGGCGATGCCGATGTGAACCAGTTCCAGGCCGCAGGCGGCCCGCCCTGGATCCTGCGCGAGCTGCTGGCGGGCGGCTTCATGCACCCCGATGTGATGAGTGTGAACGCGGGCGGCATTGCCGATGGCGGCAAGAGCGCACCGGCCGTGTCGGGCGACACCTCGGTGCTGCGGCCCGTGAGCGCGCCGTTCTCGCCCACGGGTGGCCTGCGCCTGCTGCAAGGCCGCCTGGGCCGCGCGGTGATCAAGGTGTCGGCCGTACCCGAAGACCGCCACATCATCGAAGCTCCCGCCCGCGTGTTCGATTCGCAAGAGGCGTTGCTCGCCGCTTTCAGCGCGGGCGAGGTGAACCAGGACATGGTGGCCGTGGTGCGCTTTCAGGGCCCGCAGGCCAATGGCATGCCCGAGCTGCACAAGCTCACGCCCCCGCTGGCGGTGCTGCAGAACCAGGGCTTCAAAGTGGCGCTGGTGACCGACGGCCGCATGAGCGGCGCATCGGGCAAGGTGCCCGCCGCGATCCACGTCACGCCCGAGGCGCTGGCCGGTGGCCCGCTGGCCAAGGTGCGCGATGGCGACATCGTGCGGGTCGATGCGGTAGCGGGCACGCTCGATGTGCTGGTCGATGAAGCCACCTGGGCGGCACGCACACCAGCGCCGTACAGCGCCCCATCCCAAACCGGCTTTGGCCGCGAACTCTTCACCAACTTCCGCCGCCACGCGGGTGGCGCCGAGCAAGGCGCCTGCACCTGGCTGTAGCAGGATGCACCCCCTGAGTCGCTGCGCGCCTTCCCCCTCTCTCGCTGCGCGGGAGGGGGACGCACCCGGTGGCCTGGCGAAGCCAGTTCCACGGGTGCACTGGCATCGCGTAGCGCCCGTTTTGTAGGCCGCTTGCGGCATCCGACATCGAACACACCAAGGAGCACCAACCCATGAACCCTCTCGACATCGCCAGCCACGGCCCTGTGATCCCTGTCATCGTGATTGACCGCGTGGAAGACGCGCTGCCCCTGGCCGAGGCCCTGCTGGCCGGTGGCGTGAAGGTGCTGGAGGTGACGCTGCGCACCGCTGCCGGTCTGCCCGCCATCGAAACCATCGCCCGCCATCTGCCCGAAGCCGTCGTGGGCGTGGGCACGGTGCTCAACGCCGATGACGCCCGCCGCGCGAGCGAAGCCGGTGCGCGTTTTGCTGTGAGCCCTGGCTACACGTCGGAAGTGGGCAGTGCCTGCAAGGGCCTGAACCTGCCACTGCTGCCCGGGGTGGCCACGTCGAGCGAGATCATGGCGGCGCTGGCCGATGGGTTCTCGTTCCTCAAGCTGTTCCCGGCCGAGGCCGTGGGCGGCATCCCGCTGCTCAAGTCCTGGGCCAGCCCGTTTGGCCAGGTGAGCTTTTGCCCCACCGGCGGCATCACCAACGCCACTGCCCCCAACTACCTGGCACTGCCCAATGTGCGCTGCGTGGGCGGCTCGTGGCTCACGCCCACCGACGCGGTGCGTGCGGGCGACTGGGCACGCATCACCGAGCTGGCACGCGCCACGCAGTCGCTGCGCACAGCGGGTTGATACCGAAAAATATAGTCAAAATGGCCGCTGCCGCCTGATAGGTAAGCCTTTTTAGCTATAGAAATAGTAGTGAATGGCTGCGGATGCGCCGCAGGCCGCCAGCGCTGCCAAGAGCAGCCAGGCGGCGCCAGGCAGTTTCCTTCAGGCTCTGACGCGGAGCGCCCCTATCATGGCGCGGGGGGCTGTGCCCCCACATCGCTGGTTTGCTTTTTCAACCAAGAGAGGGAGTTCACTATGGATTTTGTTTCGGCTGTCAAAAGCTGCTTTGCGCAGTACGCAGGGTTTTCGGGCCGCGCGCCCCGTTCGGAGTTCTGGTGGTTTGCCTTGTTCCAGCTGGGCGTGTTGGTGATTGCCACCCTGGTGAGCCAAGTGCTTTATGGCATTGCTGCGCTGGCGCTGCTGCTCCCAGCACTGGCCGTGGGTGCGCGCCGCTTGCATGACATCGGGCGCTCGGGCTGGTGGCAGCTGCTGTCGCTCACCGGCATCGGCTCGCTGGTCTTGATCTACTGGTGGGTGCAGCCCAGCGGCGACGATTGAACCCCGCTGCGCAGGCGCCCGCGCCCTCAGCGCAGAGCTGCCCAAAGAAACAAAGCCCGCAGGCCATGAGGTCTGCGGGCTTTTTTGTGGCGGGTCGGAGGCGCGGCGGGCCGCGCGGGCTTCAGACCTTGAGCGAGCGCTCGATGTCCGTGAGCTTGTAGCGCGCCAGGGCGAGGTTGCCCTTGGCCTTGTCGAGCACCAGGTACAGGAACAGGCCCAGGTTGTTGGGCACCAGGCGGATCAGGTGGTACTGGTCGCCCAGGGTGATGAGGATGTCCTCGATGCCGCGGCGCAGGCCCAGCATCTCCATGGTCTTGAGCTTGGCCCTGACCACTTCGGTGTTGCCGGCGGCCGCCAAGTCCAGGTCCAGGCCACCGCCTGCCTGCGCCAGGCACATGCCGCTGCGGTAGTCCACCAGCGCCACCGCTTGCGCGCCGTCGATGGTCATTGCGGCATCCATACATTGCTTCAGGTTGGAACTCATATCGTCGGTCTGCAAAAGGTTGTGGGTGTGTTGGAGGGCCAGTTCATCCATGGCGCTGAGCTTGCCCAGCTGCTCCATCAGGATGAACCACAGGGTCTGGGGGCTGCTGTCGGGCAGTTGGTAGACATGGGTGCGCGCCATCTGTGCAGGTGGCGCAGACTTGAAGATGGACTCCTCCATGAGCGCGTTGGGCATCAGGAAGGCCCAGACCACGGCGGGGTTCTGGGGGGCCAGCCACTCCAGCGTGGCGCGCACCAGGTTCACCGAGCCCGGGCCCACCAGCAAGATCACGGCGGCGCTTGCGGGCGAGGGCAGCCGCAGCTCCTTGGCGCTGGCGGGGCGCAGCCAGTCGATCATGGGCGCCACGCTGGCGTCGGCCAGCGGCACCTGCAGCCAGGGCCCGGGGCCAGACGCATTGGCCACCCCCAGCTGCGCCAGGGCATGCAGGCCCAGCCGGGCGGTCAGGTCAAGAACGGTGACGGTGGGAGGGGTGAACGCCATGGTCGTGGAGGGGGAGGGGGGCTCCGAGACGCGGCGCTGCAAGGAAGATCGCCAGCGAATCCACGCAGAGGGGGACGGAACGCTAAAAATTGTATCGAAATATAACTAATTGGGTGTTCCACGCTGAATGGCGTATTCAGTATGAGGACCTATGAATTGTTGATATTTGTTAACTGCTGATATCGCATATAGGCGGGTGAATGCGGTTTGCTTCCGCCATGAAAAAAGCCCGCAGGCCGTGGGGCCTGCGGGCTTGGTGGTGCGGAGCCAGGGGCTCAGCAGCCGGGCAATTACATGCCCATGCCGCCCATGCCACCCATGCCGCCCATGTCGGGCATGCCGCCGCCGGCACCGGCTTCTTCCTTCGGAGCCTCAGCCACCATGGCTTCGGTCGTCAGCAGCAGCGATGCCACGGAAGCAGCGTTCTGCAGGGCCGTGCGGGTGACCTTCGTGGGGTCCAGGATGCCCAGTTCGAGCATGTCGCCGTACGTGTCGTTCGATGCGTTGAAGCCGTAGTTGCCCTTGCCGGCCAGCACAGCGTTCACCACCACCGAGGCTTCGCCACCGGCGTTGTTCACGATTTCGCGCAGAGGCGCTTCGATGGCCTTCAGCACCAGCTTGATACCGGCTTCTTGGTCGGCGTTGTCGCCCTTGACCGAGTCGCCCACAGCTTGCTTGGCACGCAGCAGAGCCACGCCACCACCGGCCACAACGCCTTCTTCCACAGCTGCACGGGTAGCGTGCAGTGCGTCTTCCACGCGGGCCTTCTTTTCCTTCATTTCGACTTCGGTGGCAGCGCCGACCTTGATCACGGCCACGCCGCCAGCCAGCTTGGCCACGCGCTCTTGCAGCTTTTCGCGGTCGTAGTCGGACGTGGCTTCTTCGATCTGTACGCGCACTTGCTTGACGCGGGCTTCGATGTCAGCGGCAGCGCCAGCGCCGTCGATGATGATGGTGTTTTCCTTGCCCACTTCGATGCGCTTGGCTTGGCCCAGGTCGGCCAGCGTGACCTTTTCCAGGGTCAGGCCCACTTCTTCAGCGATGACCTTGCCGCCCGTCAGGATGGCGATGTCTTCCAGCATGGCCTTGCGGCGGTCGCCGAAGCCAGGAGCCTTGACAGCCACAACCTTCAGGATGCCGCGGATCGTGTTGACCACCAGCGTAGCCAGGGCTTCGCCGTCAACTTCTTCGGCAATGATCAGCAGGGGACGGCCAGCCTTGGCGACTTGTTCCAGCGTAGGCAGCAGGTCGCGGATGTTGCTGATCTTCTTGTCGAACAGCAGCACGAAGGGGTTGTCCAGAATGGCGGATTGCTTTTCTGGGTTGTTGATGAAGTAGGGCGACAGGTAGCCGCGGTCGAACTGCATGCCTTCCACGACGTCCAGTTCGCTGTCCAGCGACTTGCCGTCTTCCACGGTGATCACGCCTTCCTTGCCGACCTTGTCCATGGCGTCAGCGATCAGCTTGCCGATGGTTTCGTCGGAGTTGGCGGAGATCGAACCCACTTGGGCGATTTCCTTGGAGGTGGTGGTGGGCTTGGAAGCCTTCTTCAGCTCGATCACCAGGGCTGCCACAGCCTTGTCGATACCGCGCTTCAGGTCCATCGGGTTGATGCCAGCGGCCACGTACTTGAAGCCTTCGCGCACGATGGCTTGTGCCAGCACGGTGGCGGTGGTGGTGCCGTCACCAGCGTTGTCGCTGGTCTTGGAGGCCACTTCCTTCACGAGCTGGGCGCCCATGTTTTGCAGCTTGTCCTTGAGTTCGATTTCCTTGGCCACGGACACGCCGTCCTTGGTCACGGTAGGGGCGCCGAACGAGCGCTCCAGCACCACATTGCGACCCTTGGGGCCCAGCGTGACCTTGACCGCGTTGGCCAGGATGTTCACGCCTTCAACCATGCGAGCGCGGGCTTCGCCGCCGAAAACTACGTCTTTTGCTGCCATGTTTGGCTCCTAAAATTTGATTCAAATTGGCTGCTTGCGCCTATCCAGTAAGCGCTAGCAGCTATGAAAAAGTGAGTAAACGAGGGAGAAGGGATTACTTCTCGACCACGGCGAACAGGTCGTCTTCCTTCATGACCAGCAGCTCGTCGCCCTTGACCTTGACGGTCTGGCCCGAGTACTTGCCGAACAGAACGCGGTCGCCGACCTTCACGTTCAGGGCAACCACTTCGCCCTTGTCGTTCTTCTTGCCAGGGCCCACGGCCAGCACTTCACCTTGATCAGGCTTTTCAGCAGCGTTGTCGGGGATCACGATGCCGGAGGCGGTCGTGGTTTCGCTTTCAATACGCTTGACGATCACGCGATCGTGCAGAGGGCGAAGGTTCATTGCAATGCTCCTGTTTTCAGTAAAAAAGCTGACGTACTCAGCGCCTGGATGCCCAGGCGCTACCAAACTTCCGGCAGGCGGGGCGTGTTAGCACTCGTCTGCAGTGAGTGCTAATGATACGGGCATTTGTGGCCGTTTCAAGACACCCCCTGCAGACGCCTGGGGGTTTGGAAGGGCAAAAAGGGAGGCGAAGGTGTGCAGAACGCCGCCGCCCGGGTGGGGCAGGGGTGGAGGCTCCGGGTGACAGGCGCTGGGCAGGTTGCCGGGGCGGCCGTTACAGGCCCTGCAATACCTGGGTGTGCCAGGCCTGCAGGGTGGCCTGCCGCTCGCGGCGGGCGGTGTCGTCCGCATCCTGGGCCTCTTGCTGGCGCTGCAACTGCTTGAGCAGGGGGAGCAGGTCGGTGTGCCGGGACTGCTCGCCAGGCGCGGTGGTGGTGCTGGCGGTGACCTGGTTGTTCTCGACCCGGGTGGTGTGCTGCGAGCGGGACATGGCCTGTGTGAGCGTGGCGCGGATGGCCTCGCCGTTGTCGTAGGCCAGGTCTACCTCCGTGCTGCTGCGGTCTTCCACCTTGTTGTAGAGGTAGTTCTGCGATGCCGAGGTGGTGTCGAGCCGGGGCGCGGCCGACACCAGCAGGGACTGGTGGTAGGACGCCATGAGCTGCGCCGTCTGGGTCTGGCTGACGGCCCGGTTGCGGCTGGAGCTGCCCGTGATGTGGGTGGACTGGTTCAGCGTGTAGTGGAACGTGTCGAGTTCCTGTGTACGGCGCGGGTTGGTGGCCCGGGTGGTGGCGGTGATGCTGGCATCGAAGTCTGCCAGGCCCGTCAGCAGGCCCTGATCCTCTTCGCCGAAGGTGCCTGTTTGGGTGTGCAGCGGGGTGCCAAGCTTCAGGCCGACGCCCGCCTGGGGGGCGTCGTAGCGGCTGTGCATGGCCGCAAAGGTGGACTTGAACAGGTCCACCAGCGCCGGTTGGGCCTGGCCGCGTTCTGCCGCCTTGTCGATGCGGCCCAGGTAGTGTTCCACCGCGTTGGCCCGTTGTGCCTCTGTGCCCCACTGCGCGGGTTGGCGCAGGTCGGTGGCCATCTTCACCACCCCCTCGCGGCTGCGCAGCTGCACTGCGCGCCGGTCTCCATCGACCTGAAGCTGTGCACCCAGCGTCAGCACCCGGTTGCCGTCCCTGTCCTTGCCGTAACTCTCCAGCTGCAGTTCCAGCCGGGCGAAAGCCTTGGTGTCGAACCGGAGCAGTTCTTCCACATCCAGTTTGGGGTCGTCGCCTGACAGGCCTTGCACGGCCTTGTCGAACCCGCCCGCCAGGGCCCGAAGCGCCTCGCGCTCCTGCACGCTGAGTTTTCCGTCCACCACGATTTCAACCGACATGCCAGAACCCGTGGCGCTGGGCTCGCGCTGGTCGTGGATGGACAGGCGCACCCGGGCGCCGGAGCGGGTCTCGATGGAGAGTTCCACGCTGCCGCTCGGGCGGCTCTTGAAGGACCAGAGCGCATCCATCGCCTTGCCCTGGATCCGGTCGGGCGAATAGGCAGGAGCCATGTACACCACGGTTTGTCGGTAGCCCGCCCCCGTGCTGGCCACCTGCTCCAGCAGCGCCGAGCCCAGGCCCGCCAGGCGGCCCTGTTGCGTGGTGCCGCTGGTGTTGCGGCCCATCACCTCAGCCAGCGTGTTGTCGGGGGCCTGTTCCCACACCTGCATGCGCCCGCCCCGGTTTTGCATTTCCAGCAGCGCTTCGTAGGTGGCAGTGGCTGTCTCCAGGCTGCCTGGCCTCTGCGTGATGTGCAGGAACTGGCTGCTGCCATTCACCGATGGGGTGGCAGCGACGCTGTGGCTGGGCGTGGTGGGGTTGACTGTGATGGGTGTCGGCGGTGCGGTGACCAGGGGCGTGGCTGCCGATGGGGCGGGGGTCACTGCGGGGCTCCACGCGGTCGCCGGGGTGGGGGAGAGGCTGGACAGGCCGACAACACTCATTGCTGGGTTTTTCTCGTTGGTTTTATCCAGGGTTTATCGGCAGCCAGCCGCAGAACTGAAAGGCAAGCACACCGCCAGCCCCGTCTGTCAACCCGGCTTCGGTGGGGTGGGTGCGAGCGCTTGCAAAAACTAGAGTGCGTGCTGGCCTGCCGGGCCGCTGTCCCTGTCCCGTGCGCGGAGAACCCTTGATGTCCCGATCTGCTTCTTTTCCCTCCCCTACCCCTAGCCCAACCCTTTGCCCACAGCGCCCCAGCGGGGCACCGTGTGGGCCGCTCGGGCTGCCCCAGGCGCTGCTGCGCATGCGCCGCTGGGCGGCCGGTGTGTTGATGGGGGTGGTGGGCAGCGCGCTGGTGGCCTGCGGGGGGGGCGATGGCGCGGCGACCCCTCCGCCTCCGCCGCCCGAAGCAGTGCAGCACCCCGTGGGTGGCCAGGTGAGCGGGCTCGCCGGGGTGCTGGTGCTGGCCAATGGCACGCGGGGGGAATGGACCATCACCACCAGCGGCAGCTATGCCACCCAGGTGGCGCAGGGCGAGTCGTACAACATCGTGGTGCGCACCCAGCCCACGGGGCAGACCTGCCTGGTGGAGAACGGCGCGGGCGTGGTGGCGGGGCCGGTCACCAATGTGCTGGTCCGCTGCACCACCAACACCTATGCGGTGGGCGGGACGGTGGCGGGCCTCGCGGGGGCGCTGACCTTGCGGCTCAATGGCACGGCCGACCTGTTGGTGACCATCGATGGGGCATTCCGCTTTGCCCAGGCCGTGCCCCATGGCAGCACTTATTCGGTGGCTGTGCAGGTGCAGCCGGTGGACCAGTTTTGCGAGGCCAATGGCGCCACCGGCGTGGCGTTGACAGAGGTGACGCAGGTGCGGGTGACCTGTCGCACGATCGATGTGCCCCCCCCGCCACCGCCCCCTCCACCCATTGCTGCTGCTCCTCTGGGCATGGCCATTGCCTATGGGACGAAGGCACTGAACTTTTCGTGGCAGGCCGCTGTTCATGCCACCAGCTACACCGTGTACGAAGACCCTGACGGGCCGGGGCCGCTGGCGGCTGCGCAGATCGGCACCACGGCCAGCACCACGCTCGCGCATGCGGTGCCGGTGCTGCTGCACCTGCGGCTGAATGCCACCTACACGGTGCGGGCCTGCAACGTCAGCGGGTGTAGCGCCCCCTCGGCCTCGGTGGCGGCAGACATGGTGCAGGCCGTTGGCTACTTCAAAGCCTCCAGCACGGCAGCGGAGGCGCGGTTTGGAAACCGGGTGGCCTTGTCCGGCAACGGCACGACCCTGGTCGTCGGGGCGTATGGCGAAGCTGGCAACACGGGCGCGGTGTATGTCTTCACCCGCACGGGCAGCATCTGGTCGCAGCAGGCGCGCATCACCGCGCCCAATGGCGAGGCCAACGATTATTTCGGCAATGCCGTGGCCCTGTCGGCCGATGGCAACACCCTGGCGATTGGCGCCGATGGCGAAAGCGGCGACCAGACGGGGACCTTTGCGGCCATGCCCCCCAGCAACAACCTGGCCAGCAGCTCTGGCGCCGTGTATGTCTATTCCCGCGTGGGCACCGCGTGGTCGCAGCAGGCATTCATCAAGGCCAGCAACACCTTTGCCTCCGATCTGTTCGGTGCGTTTGTTGCGCTCTCGGCCGATGGCAACACCCTGGCCGTCGGTGCCTACTACGAAAGCGGGGACCTGACGGGCGCCCACGGCGATGCGGCGTTTGCGTCGTCCGGCGCGGCCTATGTGTTCAACCGCACGGGCACCAGCTGGGCGCAGCAGGGCTATATCAAGGCCGCCAATGCAGGGGCGGGGGATTTCTTCGGGATCTACCTCAGCCTGTCTGGCAGTGGCGACACGCTGGCGGTGGGGGCGTTCTTTGAGCGCAGCGCCTCGGCCGCCACCCCGGCCGACGACTCCCTGCAGGACGCGGGTGCCGCCTATGTGTTCCAGCGCAGCGCCGGGGTCTGGGCCCAGCAGGCCTACCTCAAGGCGCCCAGCCCTCTGGCGCTGGACCGCTTTGGCGTGGCGGTCATACTGTCGGGGGACGGCAATACGCTGGCCGTGGGCATGGACGGAGACAGCAGCGACCACACGGGCGTTTTTGTGGTGCCCCCTGCCAGCAACAGCCTGGCGCTCAACTCAGGGGCCGTGTTTGTCTACACCCGTGCCGGCGGCACCTGGCAGCCGCAGGCCTACCTGAAGGCGTCCAACACCCGCACCCCGCACCGCTTTGGTAACAACCTCAGCATGTCGAGCGACGGCAACACGCTGGTTGTGCCCTCCTACCGCGACAACAGCGCGGCCACGGGCTTCAACGGTAACCAGGCCGACACCACGGCCGCAGATGCGGGCGCCGTGCTGGTGTTTCGCCGCACGGCAGGCACCTGGGTGCAACAGGCCTACCTGAAGGCGCCGAACACCGGGAGTGGCGACCGTTTTGGCGGCCGGGTGGCGCTGTCGGGCGACGGCACCACGCTGGCCGTCGGGGCCTCGACGGAAGACGGAGGGGCGAATGGCATTGGGGGCAACCAGGCCGACGAAAGTCGCACCAACGCGGGTGCCGTGTACCTGTACTGAGAGACGGCGGCGGGGGGGTGTGCGCAGCCCTTGCGTGTCGCCAAGAAAGCGCCGCCTTTAAACAGGCTCTGAGGGTTTGCGCCCGCCCTGCCCGTGGTTCTGAAAGGAACCACGGGCTTTTTTTGTGCCTGTCCACGCCACGCGGTATTGTTTCTAATACTGGAACAGTTAGTTCGCGACCCGGTGGTTTTTCTCTGAACACCATCGGCGTACAGTTCAACCCATCGATGAGCCGAACCCGCAAGGCGACTCACCGAACCCGGTTCAGGAATGGTTTTTTGGCCCGGCTTTTTTGAGACGCTTTTTAACTTCAAGGATTTTCATCATGAACAACACCGCACGTTTCTTCTCCATCGCCGCTGTCGCTGCTTTCGCCTCTTTCGGCGCCCACGCTGACGAAGCCGATGCTTCGCAGTTCGCCACCAAGTTCGAAACGAACCGCACCCGTGCTGAAGTGGCCGCCGAAGCCGCCACGGTGGCCCAGACCCGCAGCATTGAGCCTGCTGGTTCCCGCGTGGTGACCTACAAGAGCACCGCTGACCGCGCTGCTGTGCGTGCCCAGGCTGCTGAAGCTGTGCGCACTGGCCAGATCTCTTACGGCGAGCGTGGTTGATTGCTCAGCGTCTGATTCGCTGAATCCACCGCCCTTCCTGTTTCGTATTGCCCAGTACATCCCTCTTTTTTGAATTTCATCGGAGTTTCACCATGAACAAGACCGCTCGTTTCCTGTCCATCGCCGCTGTGGCTGCTTTCTCTGCCTTCGGCGCCCACGCTGACGAAGCCGATGGCTCGCAGTTCGCACTGAAGTTCGACACGAACCGCACCCGTGCTGAAGTGGCTGCTGAAGCCGCTACTGTGGCCCAGACTCGCTCCATCGAACCCGCAGGTTCGCGTGTGGTGACCTACAAGTCCACGGCTGACCGCGCTGCGGTGCGTGCCCAGGCTGCTGAAGCCCTGCGCACGGGCCAGATCCCTTCGGGCGAATTCAGCGCCATGTAATCGGTTGACGCAGTTGCGGGCCTTCCCATGGTGGTGGCACGCCGCGTTGGCGGGGTGTTGCTGCCATGGGGAGTGTTTTTCCCCGGGGCTGCAAATCAAACAGATCGGGCTCCCATCGGGAGCCCTTTTTGTTGGTTCATAGAGCCCTGGGGCTAACCGGCCCTGTGGGCCAGCATCAAATCCAGGTTCTGCACAGCCGCGCCCGATGCGCCCTTGCCCAGGTTGTCGAACACGGCAGTGAGCAGCACCTGCCCATGCCGCGTGTTGTGGAACACGCCCAGCCGCAGCTGGTTGGTGCCATTGAGGGCCTGCGGGTCCAGGTGTTCGGCGGCTTCGGCCTGTGCAAGGGGCATGACTTCGACATGGGCGGCGCCCGTGTAGTGCTGCTGCAAACAGGCGTGCAGCCGCTCGCCGCTGGCACGCGAAGGCAGCTGGTGCATGAACAGGGGAATGCTCAGCACAATGCCCTGGCGGAACGCGCCATAGGCGGGCACAAAAAACGGGCGCTGGGCCAGGCCCGCGTGCTGTGCGATTTCGGGCGTGTGCTTGTGCTCCAGCTTCAGTCCATACAGCTGAAAGGCCGGGGCATGCGCGCCGCTGGGGCCTTCATGCGCTTCCACCCGGGCCCGCCCGCCGCCCGAGTAGCCCGATACCGCGTGCACCGACACCGCATGCTCGCGGCCCAGCAGTCCCGCTTGCACCAGGGGGCGCAGCAGGGCCACCGCCCCGGTGGGGTAGCAGCCCGGGTTGCTTACCCGCCGGGCGCCTGCAATGCGCGCAGGCTGCGCGGCATCCATTTCAGGAAAACCATAGACCCACTGCGGGTCGGTGCGGTGCGCCGAACTGGCGTCGATCACCTGCACTGCCGGGTTGGTGATGGCGGCCACGGACTCGCGCGCGGCGGCATCGGGCAGGCACAGGATGGCGATGTCGCAGCTGTTGATGGCCTCGGCCCGGCGGGCCGCATTTTTGCGTTCGGCATCGGGCAGGGTCAGCAGGCGCAGGTCGGTGCGGCCGCGCAGGCGCTCGTGGATCTGTAGGCCGGTGGTGCCTTGGTCGCCGTCGATAAAAACAAGGGGAGATGCAGTCATGGGGTGGGGCTCCTGGTGGTCAAGGCAGCATCCCTGGCCGGGGGGGGCGGATGCCGAGGTGGATGGGTGCCGGTAAAGAAGGGATGTGAGGGATGTGCAATCTTCGGCGCCGGTCTAAACTTTGAAAAGTTGAATTTCACAAACATCAGCATCAGGTTTACTGAACGTCATGCGCGAACTCAACCTTGACCGGCTGCGTACCCTGGTCACCATTGCCGACCTCGGCTCCTTCGCCGAAGCCGCACGGGTGCTGCACCTGGCACCGCCCACGGTGAGCCTGCATATCGCCGACCTGGAGGCCCAGATCGGCGCGCCCCTGCTGGTGCGCAAACGCGGCGAGGTGCGGCCCTCGGGCGTGGGCGAGGCGCTTGTCGAACGCGCGCGGCGCCTGCTGTCCGATGCGGACGACACCCTGGACCTGATTCAGCGCCAGGTGCAGGGGCTGGCCGGGCGGGTGCGCCTGGGGGCATCCACCGGCGCCATTGCCCACCTGTTGCCCCAGGCGCTGGAGGTGCTGGGCCAGCACCACCCGGGCGTGGATGTGCAGGTGGCGGTGCTGACCTCGCCAGAGACCATGGCCCGGCTGGCCAGCGGGGCGCTGGACATTGGCCTGGTGGCCTTGCCGCAGCCCGCTGTGCGCGGGGTGGCGGTGCTGCCCTGGCGGCGTGATCCGGTCATGGCCTTTGTGCCATCGGCCTGGGCCGCGCCCAGGCGCGCCACGCCGCGCTGGCTGGCGGGCCAGCCGCTGATCTTGAACGACGAGGGCACCAGCCTGTCGCGCCTGTGCAAGGAATGGTTTGCCCAAGCGGGAGAGCACCCCCGGGCGCGCATCCAGCTCAACTACAACGACGCCATCAAAAGCCTGGTGGCCGCTGGTTACGGCGCCACGCTGCTGCCGCACGAGGCCCCGTCTGCTGCACCCCTGGACCCGCGCATCCGCATGCTGCCCCTGCAGCGCCCGCTCTGGCGCCCGCTGGGCATTGCCCACCGCGAAGGCGGCGTGGAGCGTGCCACCCAACATGTGCTGGATGTGTTGTGGCAGCAGAAACAGGGCTGATGCGGCGCAGAGCCGTCATCAGGCCACTCAGGCGGCGTCCTCGCCGATCCGCAAACGGGTGTCCGACACGTAGTGGTGGGGCGGCACTTCCAGGTTGACGGGCGCTGGCTTGTTCTTGAACACGCGGCCCGCCAGGTCGAAGGTGGAGCCGTGGCAAGGGCAGAAGAACCCCCCTTGCCAGTCGGGCCCCACGCTGGGGTGGGCCGTGCCTGCGGGGATGGCGCTGGGCGAGCAGCCCAGGTGGGTGCAGATGCCCACGGCCACCAGCAGTTCGGGGCGGATGGAGCGCGCCGGGTTGCGGGCGTATTCGGGCTGCTGGTCTTTCTGCGATGTGGGGTCGGCCAGGGCCGGGTCCAGCCCGGGCAGGGTGGCCAGCATGTCGGGTGTGCGCCGCAGGATCCACACCGGTTTGCCGCGCCACTCCACGGTGGCCAGCCCGCCCGGCGGCAGGTCGCTGATGTCCACCTCCACACTCGCTCCCAGGGCCCGCGCCCGCTCACTGGGCGCGAGGCTGGATACCAGGGGGATCGCCACCCCGGCGGCGGCCAGGCCGCCAGCGGCTGCGGCCAGCAGCACCATCTGGCGGCGCTCGGTGGGGGCCGGGTTGTCGATAGCGGGGACAAGGACGGTGGGGGAGGGGAGGAGTGTGGAGGGCATGGCGGCGTTCCAGTGTGCGAGAGGGCGGTGGAGCAGGCGGGGGCGCGACCAGAGGGGATACAAAACCGCCCGGCGGCTGTCCCGGCCTGGCTTTCTCTTGGCAATTGGCGTGCCACCGAGGCGCCGGGCGAAAAACCTTTGTGAATCAACAGGGTGCCGAAACTTTTCGCTTGCCCAGGGATGCGAGCCACTGCCAAAACACTGCCAAAACACTGCCAACTGACTGCCAGGTGCAGACGCCATGGCATAGATCAAAGCCAGGGCGCCCGAACTCAGGCACCGTGGGGGCTTCGGCGCTCTGCCTTGTGCTCCGTCTTCCTCACATCCACCCATGGCCAGTCCCCACCTCCCGCCGCCCGAACTGGTGTCCTTCCTCGACGGTCTGCCCGACCCCCACATCCTGCTGGACGGTGCCTACCGCATCCTGGCGGCCAATGCGGCCTACCAGCAGCAGTTTGGCGGCGGGGCCCCTGTGGTGGGCCGCCGCTGCCATGAGGTGTCGCACCATGCCAGCCTGCCCTGCGACCAGGCGGGCGAGTCTTGCCCCCTGGCGCAGGCGCGCCAGTCGGGCCAGCGCGAACATGTGCTGCACCTGCACCACACGCCGCAGGGCGAGGAGTACGTGCAGATCGCGCTGGCGCCCATACGGGGGGCTGACGGGCAGGCCGCCTTCTTCGTCGAGAAGATGGTGCCGCTGCCCCTGGCAGCCCCCAGCCTGCCCGGCGTTCCGGGCCTGGTCGGGCGCTCGCCAGCGTTTCAGCGCATGCTGGGGCTGGTGGCGCGTGTGGCACCCGTGCGGGCGGCAGTGCTGCTGCTGGGCGAGTCTGGCACCGGCAAGGAGCTGGTGGCCCGGGCGCTGCACCGGGGCAGCCCCCGGGCCGCACGCGCCCTGGTGCCGGTGGATTGCGCCAGCCTGTCCGAAAGCCTGTTCGAGGCCGAGCTATTCGGGCACGAGAAGGGCGCCTTCACCGGTGCGGCCCAGGCCCGGGCCGGGCTGGTGGAGGTGGCGGACGGCGGCACGCTGTTTCTGGACGAGGTGGGCGACATCCCTCTGCCCCAGCAGGTCAAGCTGCTGCGCCTGCTGGAGACCGGCACCTACCGCCGTGTGGGCAGCACCGAGCTGCGGCATGCCGACCTGCGTGTGGTGTCGGCCACCCACCGCCACCTGCCGCGCCTGGTGGCCGAGGGGCGCTTTCGTGAAGACCTGTACTACCGCCTGGGCACCTTTCCCATCCTGCTGCCGCCCTTGCGCGAGCGGCAGGAGGACATCGCGCTGCTGGCGCAGGCGCTGCTCGACCGCCTGGCCCCTGCCCACCGCGCGCTGCGCCTGTCCGAAGCCGCTGTGGCCGTGCTGCAGGCGCAGCCCTACCCGGGCAACGTGCGCGAGCTGCGCAACCTGCTGGAGCGCGCCGCCCTGCTGTGCGACCACACGCTGATCGATGCCGAACATGTGCACCAGGCGCTGGCCTGCGGCCTGCCAGCCTTGGCGGATGGTGCGGGTGCAACACATGCCTCCGCCCCGCCGGACGACGCCACCCTGCGCCAGGCGCTCGCCAGCCACCGGGGCAGCCGTGCGGCGCTGGCGCGGCAACTGGGCATCAGCGAACGTTCGCTGTACCGGCGGCTCAGGGCGCTGGTGCCGCCGGGGAGAGGGGAGGTTGGATAAAAATTGGCCTTCTGCGCGCGACCATATTGGCTTTTAAGCTATTAAATATATAGCATGCAGGCTTTGGCCCGATGGATGGCTTTGCCACCATGCCGCTTTCGGCGCTCAGACCACCGCGTCGGGCGACAGCGCGCTCAACACCATGCGCACGATCAGTTCCTCGGCCTTCTCGTAGTCGCGCTCGGTCAGTGCGGGTTTGCCCAGCAGCAGGGCGAACTGCGCTTCCTGCTCCGCATACGCCTGCGTGACCGACCAGATGATGAACATCAGGTGTGTGAAATTGACCTTGGCAATGCGGCCCTCGCGCGCCCAGCGTTCGAAGGTGCGCACCTCGGTCTTGAGCAGCGGCGCCACGCGTTCTGTGATGGCCGTGCCATACCGTGGTGCACCCGCAATCACCTCTTTGGTGAACACCTTGGCGCCCTGGGGGCGGGTGCGCGAGTAGTGCAGCTTGGCGCGGATGTAGCGCCGCAGCGCCTGCTGCGGGTCGTCGCTGTGCGACAGGTCTTCCATGCCCGCCAGCCACTGGGTGAGCACATCGTCCAGCACCCGCTGGTACAGCGCCTCCTTGCTCGGGAAGTAATACAGCAGGTTGTGGCGGCTGATGCCCGCCGCGGCGGCAATGTTCTCCAGCGAGGCGCCCTCGAAGCCGAATTGGGCGAAGTGGTTCTCGGCCTCGGTGAGGATGCCCTGCTCCTTGGCCAGGCGCGATGCCTTGGGCGCGCGGGGCGCCACGTTGTTGCCAGGGGCGGTGTGCGGCACCTTGGGAGCGCGGGGGGCGGAGGGAGCTTTGGGCGGGCGGGAGGCGGCGGCAGTCATTGCACCATTGTGGAACAAGCCGGGACTGAAAACTGGCAAATCGCTGGCGTGGGGCTGGCACGCGGTTTGCTCTAGGGATTTTACCAATTGGTAAATTTTTACACGTTGGTAAATTGATCCACACCGCAGGGCACCGCCGCACCAAAGCAGCGGGCACCTGCCACCCCACAGCGAGGACCACGATGAAACCTCCGAAGTTTGCGGGCACCAGCACCCACGCTGGTGCCGCATTGGTTGGCGCCACTGGCTGGCGTTTCAACGCTGCGCGGCGTGCGCTTGCACGCCCCTTGGGCGCCCAGACCCTCACCCTCACCCTCTCGGAGGAAACCTGATGGACACACCTGCAAGCCGTGCCTGCGGCATTCATGCCGCACGCCTGAACCTGGCCGACTACGCAGTCAACTTCGGCGACGCGCACCCGCCGCTCACCCGGGCGCAGGCGCTGATCGAGGCCGAGCGCTGCTACTACTGCCACGACGCACCCTGCGCCACGGCCTGCCCCACGAGCATCGACATCCCCTCGTTCATCCACCGCATTGCGCAGGACAACAACCGGGGCGCGGCCCGCGCCATCCTGGAGGCCAACCCGCTCGGTGGCATGTGCGCCCGCGTGTGCCCCACCGAGGTGCTGTGTGAGCAGGCCTGTGTGCGCAATACCAACGAAGACAAGCCGGTGGAGATCGGCTCGCTGCAGCGTTATGCGACTGACGCATTTTTTGAAAAGCCCGGTGCACCGCTGTTCCAGCGCGCAGCAGCCACCGGCAAGCGTGTGGCCGTGGTGGGCGCCGGGCCTGCGGGCCTGGCCTGCGCACATGGCCTGGCCGTGCGTGGACATGACGTGGTGCTGTTCGAGGCGCGCCCCAAGCTGGGCGGCCTCAATGAATATGGCCTGGCCAGCTACAAGACCACCAACAACTTCGCGCAGAAGGAAGTGGAGTGGCTGCTGTCCATCGGTGGCATCGAGGTGCGCACGGCGCAGCAACTGGGCCGTGACATCACGCTCGACAGCCTGCTGGGCGCGTACGACGCCGTGTTCCTGGGCCTGGGCCTGCAGGGCGTGAACGCGCTGGGCGTGGCCGAGCCCACGGCCACCGGCTTGAGCAATGCGGTGGATTTCATCGCCGAACTGCGCCAGAGCACCGACCTCTCCACCCTGCCTGTGGGCCGCCGCGTGGTGGTGATTGGCGGCGGCATGACGGCGGTGGACGCCGCCGTGCAGTCGCGCAAGCTGGGCGCCGAAGAAGTGACCATCGTCTACCGCCGGGGCGCAGAGGCCATGTCGGCATCGCCCGTGGAGCAGCAATGGGCGCAGACGAATGGCGTGACCATTCGCCACTGGGCCGCACCGAAAGAGGTGTTGAGCGAAAACGGCGCGGTGAAGGGCGTGCGCTTTGCCGCCACGGCGCTGAGCGGCGGCAAGCTGGTGGAAGCCGGCGAGACCTTCACGCTCGAAGCCGACATGGTGCTCAAGGCCATCGGCCAGACCTTTGTGGCCGAGCCCGTGGGCAGCCGCATTGCGCTGGAGGGCGGGCGCATCGCCACCGATGCCGAAGGCCAGACCAGCCTGCCGCGCGTGTGGGCCGGTGGCGACTGCCGCGTGGGCGGCCGCGACCTCACGGTGGAGGCGGTGGAGCACGGCAAGGTCGCCGCTGTCTCCATCCACGCCGCACTGATGGCCTGAACCCCTTCCACCCAGTTTTCACGGGAGCACCCCATGGCAGACATTCGCAGCAATTTCCTGGGCATCCAGAGCCCCAACCCCTTCTGGCTCGCCTCCGCACCACCCACCGACAAAGAGATCAACGTCACCCGCGCCTTCGAGGCGGGCTGGGGCGGCGTGGTGTGGAAGACGCTGGGCGAAGACCCACCGGTGGTCAACGTCAACGGCCCGCGCTACTCCACGCTCATGTCGCAAGACCGCCGCGTGATCGGCCTGAACAACATCGAGCTGATCACCGACCGGCCGCTGCACACCAACCTCGAAGAAATCAAGCGCGTCAAACGCAACTGGCCGGACCGGGCCATGATCGTCTCGCTGATGGTGCCGTGCGAGGAGCAGAGCTGGAAGAACATCTTGCCGCTGGTGGAAGACACCGGCGCCGACGGCATTGAGCTCAACTTCGGCTGCCCGCACGGCATGAGCGAGCGCGGCATGGGCGCGGCCGTGGGCCAGGTACCTGAATACATCCAGATGGTCACGGCCTGGTGCAAGCACTACAGCAAGCTGCCGGTGATCGTGAAGCTCACGCCCAACATCACGGACGTGCGCCAGCCCGCACGCGCTGCCAAGGCGGGCGGGGCGGATGCCGTGTCGCTCATCAACACCATCAACTCCATCATGGGTGTGGACCTGGACCGCATGGTCATGAGCCCGAGCACCGATGGCTGGGGCTCGCACGGCGGCTACTGCGGCCCGGCCGTCAAGCCCATCGCGCTCAACATGGTGGCCGAGATTGCGCGCGACGCGCAGACCGCCGGCCTGCCCATCAGCGGCATTGGCGGCATCACCACCTGGCGCGATGCGGCCGAATACATTGCGCTGGGTTGTGGCACGGTGCAGGTGTGCACCGCCGCCATGGTCTATGGCTTCAAGATCGTGCAGGACATGTGCGATGGCCTGTCCAACTTCATGGACGAACACGGCTACGCCACGCTCGACGACTTCAAGGGCCAAGCCGTGCCCACGGTGAAAGACTGGAAGAACCTCAACCTCAACCACATCGAAAAAGCCGTCATCAACCAGGATGCCTGCATCCAGTGCGGCCGCTGCCATGTGGTGTGCGAAGACACCTCGCACCAGGCCATCACCTTCACCAAAGAAGGCGGCGTGCGCAAGTTCGAGATCAACGAGGCCGAGTGCGTGGGCTGCAACCTGTGCGTGTCGATCTGCCCCGTGCCCGAGTGCATCACCATGCGCGCGCTGGAGCCCGGCGAGGTGGACGTGCGCACCGGCAAAAAGGTGACGGGCGAATACGCCAACTGGACCACGCACCCTAACAACCCGCAGCGCGTGTCTGCAGCCGCTTGATATGTGCCCGTGCGAGCGTGTGCCACAGACCGTGCAAGGCGTTGTGACAGCACCCTTTGTGGTGCCGATTTGCAACGCATGCTGCACTGCATCTGGTGCAGTTCTTGCGTGATCTCTAGCATCGCTCGCTTCCCTTTGCCCGCCATCTGCCAGCGTGAGGGCGCTGAAACAGGCGGTGGGTTGTGTGCAACCCCAACGACGTCTTTAACAGGAGTACAGGCATGACCAACAGTACCGGCAGCGCGGCCCACGTGGCGGGGCTAATGCCCGGCGGAGCCTCCAACACGCTCGCCAATGAAGATCTGCTCCCCACCACCGCCGCGCAGCGACACTGGACGTGGAAGGACTTTGCCGCACTCTGGGTGGGCATGGTCGTGTGTGTGCCCACCTACACCATGGCCAGCTCCATGCTGGACCAGGGCTTTACCTGGCAGATGGCGGTGTGGCTGGTGTTCCTGGCCAACTGCATCGTGCTGGTGCCCATGGTGCTGATCGGTCGCGTGGGGCCCAAATATGGTGTGCCGTTTCCTGTGCTGGCGCGTGCATCGTTTGGCGTGAAAGGCGCCAACCTGCCCGCCGTGTTGCGCGGCCTGGTGGCGTGTGGCTGGTTCTCCATCAACTGCTATTTCGGCGCGCTGGCGCTGCATGGCTTTCTGAACATCCTGGGCATGGGGCTCGCGGGCCCCGCTGATGGGCAGACCATCAGCACTTCGCAGTTCATGTGCTTCCTGGCGTTCTGGGCGGTGCACATCTGGTTCATCTGGAAAGGCCCGGAGTCCATCCGCAAGCTCGAAGTGATTGCCGCGCCGCTGATGATCATTGCGTCCATTGCGCTGGTCGTCGTGCTGATGATGAAGGTGCCCTCGGGCCAGCTTTTCAACCTGCCCGCCAAGGTGGTCGAGGGCGGCCCCAAGACCTGGGCGGCGCTGACCGGCCTGGTCGGCTTCTGGGCCACGCTGGCGCTCAACATCCCGGACTTCACGCGCTTTGCCAAGTCACAGAAGGACCAGGTCATGGGCCAGGCGATTGGCCTGCCGATTCCCATGGCGCTGTTTTCCATGGTGGGCGTGATCGGCTTCTCTGCCTCGGCCATCCTGTACGGCAAGGCCCAGCTGTTCCCCGATGGTCTGCTCACGCAAATGGGCAGCGTGGCCGCAGGCCTGGGCCTGCTGGTGATCTTGCTGGCCAACCTCACGACCAACGTGGCCGCCAACCTGGTGTCGCCTTCATATGACTTCAGCCAGTGCGCGCCGTCCAAGATCAGCTTCCGCATGGGCGGCCTGATCGCTGCGGGCATCGGCCTGCTGTTCATGCCCTGGAAGCTGCTGGCCACGTCGGGCGGCTACCTGTTCACCTGGCTGGGCGGCTATGGCACGCTGCTGGGGGCCATTGCCGGCATCCTGCTGGTGGACTACTACCTGGTGCGCAAGAGCGAGCTGAAGGTTGACGACCTGTACCGCCGTGGCGGTGAATACGAATACAGCAACGGCTGGAACCTGCAAGCCCTGATCGCCTTTGCGCTGGGTGTGCTGCCCTGCCTGCCGGGCTACTTGGCCGTGTCGGGTGTGGCGGACAAGGCGGGCATGCCTGCCATCTGGCTGTCGCTGTTCGACTCGGGCTGGTTCTTCAGCCTGGCGGTGGCTGGCACCTACTACTACCTGACGGCCAAGAAGAAGTAATCCCCCGGACCTTGCCTGGGCCTGGTGCCAGTGCAGGGTCCGTTTTTTTTGAATTGATCCGTATCCCTGAAGGAGACCCCCATGAGCCAAGCCCTTGTGATCCGCGGTGGCACCGTGGTCAACGCCGACCGTGAACAGCGCGCCGATGTGTTGTGCGTCGATGGCCGCATCGTGGCCGTGGGGGAGGATGCCGCGGCCCAGGCCCCGGCGGGTGCAGAGACGCTGGACGCCAGCGGCCAGTACGTGCTGCCCGGCGGCATCGACCCGCACACGCACATGCAGCTGCCGTTCATGGGCACTGTGACCATGGACGACTTCTTCACCGGCACGGCCGCTGCGCTGGCGGGCGGCACCACGAGCATCATAGACTTTGTGATCCCCGATCCGCAGGAGCCGCTGATGGACGCCTACCGCAAGTGGCGCGGCTGGGCGGAGAAGTCTGCGGCGGACTATTCCTTCCATGTCGCCGTCACCTGGTGGAGCGAGCAGGTGCGCGCCGACATGGGCACGCTGGTGCAGGAAGAAGGCGTGAACAGCTTCAAGCACTTCATGGCCTACAAGAACGCCATCATGTGTGATGATGAAACCCTGGTGAACAGCTTCAAGCGCGCGCTGGAGCTGGGCGCCATGCCCACGGTACATGCCGAGAACGGCGAGCTGGTCTACCTGCTGCAGCAAGAGGTCGCCAAGATGGGCATCACCGGCCCCGAGGGTCATCCACTGTCGCGCCCCCCCATGGTCGAGGCCGAGGCCGCCAACCGCGCCATTGCCATTGCCGACGTGCTGGGCGTGCCCATCTACGTGGTGCACGTGAGCTGCATGGAATCGGCCGACGCCATTGCCCGTGCCCGCGCACGCGGCCAGCGCGTGTACGGCGAGGTGCTGGCCGGCCACCTGCTGGTGGACGACAGCGTCTACCGCGACCCCGACTTTGCCAAGGCCGCCGCCTATGTGATGAGCCCACCCTTCCGCCCCAAGGGCCACCAGGAGGCGCTGTGGCGCGGCCTGCAGTCGGGCCAGCTGCACACCACGGCGACGGACCACTGCACCTTCTGCGCGGCGCAAAAGGCCATGGGCAAAGAGAACTTTGCCAAGATCCCCAACGGCACCGGCGGCGTGGAAGAGCGCATGGCTGCGCTGTGGGACGGCGGTGTGAACACCGGGCGCCTCACGCCCAGCGAGTTCGTGGCCATCACCTCGGCCAACGCGGCCAAGCTGTTCAACATCTACCCGCGCAAGGGTTTCATCGGCGAAGGTGCCGATGCCGATCTGGTGGTGTGGGACCCGCAAGGCACCAAGACCTTCTCGGCCAAGACCCAGTTCAGCAAGGGCGACTTCAACATCTTCGAAGGCCGCACCGTGCGCGGCATCCCCAGCCACACAGTGAGCCAGGGCCGCGTGGTGTTTGCCAACGGCGACTTGCGCGCCGAGCAGGGCAAGGGCCGCTACATCAAGCGCCCCGCGTTTGGCGCGAACTTCCAGGCCGTGCAGAAACGCGCGCAGGACCTGGCCCCCACGGCGGTGGCGCGCTAACCGCCGCAATGCATCCGGAGAAAACCATGGACACCAAAGTGAAGACTGACATTGAGAACCTGCGCATCAACGGCCAGCGCCTGTGGGATTCGCTCATGGAGCTGGCGCAGATCGGCGCCACACCCAAAGGCGGCGTGTGCCGCCTCACCCTCACCGACCTGGACAAGCAGGGCCGCGACCTGGTCACCCGCTGGGCACGCGAAGCCGGCATGACGGTGACCATCGACAAGATCGGCAACGGCTTCATGCGCCGCCCCGGGCGCAACAACAGCCTGCCGCCCATCATGACCGGCAGCCACATCGACACCCAGCCCACAGGCGGAAAGTTCGACGGCAACTATGGTGTGCTGGCGGGCATCGAGGTGGTACGCACGCTCAATGACCATGGCATCGAAACCGAGGCCCCCATCGAAGTCGCGTTCTGGACCAACGAAGAAGGCAGCCGCTTTGTGCCCGTGATGATGGGCTCGGGCGTGTTCGCCAAGGCCTTCACGCTGGAGCACGCCTACGCCGCCACCGACACCGAAGGCAAGACGGTGAAGGGCGAGCTGGAGCGCATCGGCTACATCGGCGACCAGGAGCCCGGCGACCACCCCATTGGCGCGTACTTCGAGACCCACATCGAACAAGGCCCGGTGCTGGAAGACAACGACAAGACCATCGGCGTGGTCAGCGGCGTGCTGGGCATCCGCTGGTTTGACTGCACCGTCACCGGCATGGAAGCCCACGCAGGCCCCACGCCCATGGCCCTGCGCAAAGACGCGATGCTGGCCGCCACGCGCATCATGCAAGACGTGGTGGCCGCTGCCCACCGCCACCCGCCGCATGGCCGGGGCACCGTGGGCATGGTGCAGGTGTTCCCCAACAGCCGCAACGTGATTCCGGGCCGGGTCAAGTTCAGCATCGACCTGCGCAACAGCACGGACGAACTGGTGGACGCCATGGCCGGCGAGGTCAAGGCCTTTGCCGACCAGGTGGCCAAGGAACATGGCGTGCAGGTGCACATCGAGATGGTGTCCAGCTACCCCGCGCAGCTCTTCCAGCCCGAGTGCGTGGAGGCCGTGGGCCGCGCTGCGGCCAAGCTCGGCTACAGCCACATGCCCGCCGTCTCGGGTGCAGGGCACGATGCTGTCTACATGGCCAAGCTCGCGCCCAGCGGCATGATCTTCATCCCCTGCAAGGACGGCATCAGCCACAACGAGATCGAGGACGCCAAGCCCGAGCACATCGAGGCGGGGTGCAATGTGTTGCTGCATGCCATGCTGGAGCGGGCAGGGACCTGATCTGGCGCGGCCAGACGGGGCTCCGCGCCCCAGTTTTTAGGCCACCACGCCCACAGGATATGGGCTGCGTTGTATCTTCTGGTTACTTTAAATTTCGTATTCCGAGAAGAGGACAGGTCCATGAAGCTCAAAACCCGCATCCTGTGGCTGTGCGCCGCCACGCTCCTGGGCCTGGTCGTGCTGTCGGCCATGGCGCTGACCACGCTCTACCAGTCGATGATGAAAGAGCGCACGGCGCAGCTGTCCAACCTGGTGGTGCTGGCCCATGCGGCCGCCCAGAAGTCGCACGAAAAAGAGAAGAGCGGCGCGCTCTCGCGCGAAGACGCCATCAAGGAAGCCGCCCAGACCATCGGCAGTTTTGTGGACAAGGATAAATACTTCTTTGTCCGGGGCTTCACGAACGATGTGAACTACGTGCACCCCAACCCCAAGCGCATCGGCATCGTCGATGAAAAAGGCGGCAAGGAGGCGGGCGTGCGCTACCGCGCTGCGCTGCAGGGCGTGACCGTGGGCACCGTGACGGCCCCCGGCACGCGCCCCGGCGCCAAGGAGCCGGTGGACAAGCTCTACGCCATCATCAAGTTCGAGCCCTGGGACTGGATCATCGGTTTTGGCGACTATGTGGACGACATCGAAAACGCCTTCTGGCGCAACACGGCCATCCTGCTGTCCATTGGCGCGGTGCTGATGCTCATCGTGGCGCTGATGGCCTGGCAGATGCTGCGCACGCTGGTGCACCAGCTTGGCGGCGAGCCCCAGTACGCGGCCGAGGTGGTCACCCAGATCGCCGAAGGCAACCTGGCTGTGGACGTGCAGACGCTGCCCGGCGACACCACCAGCATCCTGCATGCCATCCGCGCCATGCGCGACAACCTCTCGCACCTGGTGAAGCAGGTGCGCGACAGCACCGACTCCATCAACACCGCGTCCTCCGAAATTGCCGCAGGCAATGGCGACCTGTCAGCCCGCACCGAGTCGCAGGCCAGCGCGCTGCAGGAGACAGCGGCCTCGATGGAGCAGCTCACCTCCACCGTGCAGCAGAACGCGGCCAACGCCAAACGGGCCGATGAGCTGGCCCGCTCGGCATCCGACATGGCCGTGCGCGGCGGTGACGTGGTGCAGCAGGTGGTGGGCACCATGGGCTCCATCGACCAGTCATCGCGCAAGATCGTGGACATCATCAGCGTCATCGACGGTATTGCGTTCCAGACCAACATCCTTGCGCTCAACGCTGCGGTGGAAGCGGCCCGCGCCGGTGAGCAGGGCCGGGGTTTTGCCGTGGTGGCCAGCGAGGTGCGCAGCCTGGCCCAGCGCAGCGCGGCCGCAGCCAAGGAGATCAAGGGCCTGATCGATGACTCCGTGGCCAAGGTGGGTGTGGGCACCCAGTTGGTGGAGCAGGCCGGCGCCACCATGGGCGAGGTGGTGGCGGGCGTGAAAAGCGTGACCACCATGGTCGCCGAGATCAGCGCCGCCAGCGGTGAACAAAGCGCGGGAATCGCCCAGGTCAACCAGGCCATCTCGCAGATGGACCAGAGCACGCAGCAGAACGCGGCGCTGGTGGAGGAAGCCCTGGCAGCCGCCCAGTCGCTGAGCCAGCAGGCCGTGGCGTTGTCGCAGACCGTGGGGCAATTCCGCGTGGCCTGACCCCGGAGGCGGGCAGCGCAGGCGGCGGGCGCAGCCCCTGCCAAAGTGGGCTGGACAAGCCATGGGAGTGTGCGAAGATGCAATTGATAATTGCTTCTGGCGCAAACCTCTCTTGCGTTTTTCTCCCACCTTCTGACCGCCCATGTCCGCCCGTTTGTCGCTGACCCTCTTGTGTGCGCAGGCCCTGGGCCTGGCGCCCGGCTGCGGGTTGGCATGACCGTGTCGGCACCCACCCCGGCAGCCCGCCTGCCGGCGGACCGCCTGCCCTCCGCCAGCGAGCTGGCCGCGCGCGCAGCCCGCTACGCGGCGCTGGAATGGCTGGCGCGCCCCGTCTGGGTGTTTGACATCGATGGCCAATGTGTCCACTGGGCCAACACCCCCGCATTGGCGGTGTGGAACGCCGCCACACTGGCCGAACTCTGTGGGCGCGACATGGGGCACGACATGTCCGAGTCGGTGGCGCGGCGGCTGGCGCAGTACCAGAGCGACTTTGTGCTGCGGGCCGACGCCAGCTTCAACGAGCAGTGGACCATCTACCCCGGTGGCGTGCCGGTGTCGCTCAATGTGCGCTTCAGCGGCCACCGGCTGCCCGATGGTCGCACGTGCATGCTGTGCGAGGCCGAGCCCGTGGGCGCGGTGCCGCCCGAGTCGCTGCGCTCGGTGGAGGCCCTGCTGCACACGGCGGTGATGATCACCCTGTATGACCAGGGCGGCGCGGCGCTGTACCGCAACCCGGCCGCGCGGGCTGCTGTGCTCAGCCCGGGCGAGCGGCTGCAGGAGCGCGTCGGTAACCCGGCGGCCTTTGCCGCGCTGTCGCGCAGCCTGGACCAGCACGGCGTGGGCACGCTCACGCTGGCGGTGCGCACCCCCCAGGGCGACCGCTGGCACGAGCTGTCGGCACGGCGTTGCAATGACGCCATCACCGGCCAGGAGGCGGTGCTGGTGAGCGAGGCCGACATCAGCGCCATCAAGCACACCGAGGAGCGCGCCAACTTCCAGTCGCTGCACGACGTGCTCACCGGCCTGCCCAACCGGGCCCATTTCACCCAGCGGTTTGCGCGCGCCATCGACGAAGCCCGCGCCCAGTCGCTGGAGGCCGCGCTGCTGCTCATCGACCTGGACCATTTCAAGGATGTGAACGACACCCTGGGCCATGCGGCGGGCGACGAGCTGCTGGTGGCCTTGTCGCAGCGCCTGCGCCATACGCGCCATGGCACCGAGGTGCTGGCCCGCTGGGGAGGCGACGAGTTCCTGGTGCTGCTGACCTCGCCGCGCATCCGCGAGGACCTGGATGCGCTGCACGAACGCATCTCTGTGGCGCTGGCTGCGCCGCTGCTGGTGGCCGGCACGCAGCTGCGCGTGACCTCCAGCATCGGTGTGGCGCTGTACCCGCAGGACGGCGAGAGCATCGAGATCCTGCTGCGCAACGCCGACCTGGCGATGTACGCGGCCAAGCAGCGCGGGCGCAACACCCTGGCCTACTTCGACGGGCACATGGCCGAGACGGTGCGCAGCCGCACCGAGTTGGAAAAAGAGCTGCGCCACGCTCTGGAGCGGGAGGAGTTCGAGGTGTACTTCCAGCCCCGGGTCGATGTGGCCACCAACCGCATCCGCGCGGTGGAGGCGCTGGTGCGCTGGAACCACCCGCGCCTGGGCATGGTGCTGCCCGCCGAGTTCATCCCGGCCTGCGAAAGCATGGGCCTCATCGGTGCACTGGGGCTGTGGGTGCTGGCCCAGGCCGCGCGCCAGCAGGTGGCGTGGGCCGCGCAGGGCTGGGACCTGGTGGTGTCCGTCAACCTGTCGCCGCGCCAGTTTGCCGCGCCCGGCCTGCTGCACGACATCACCGGTGTGCTGCGCGAAGCCGGAGTGAACCCTGCGCGCATGGAGCTGGAGATCACCGAATCCATGCTGCTGGGCGAAGACCAGCATGTGCTGAGTGTGCTGCGCGAACTGTCGGCGCTGGGCCTGACGATTGCGCTGGACGACTTTGGCACGGGCTATTCCAACCTGGCCTACCTGCAGCGTTTTCCCATCCACACGCTCAAGATCGACAAGACCTTCATCCAGGACACGGACGCCAACCGCTCGCTGGCCGATCTGATTGTGTCGCTCTCCACACTCATGAAACTCACCGCCGTGGCCGAAGGCGTGGAGACGCAGGAGCAGCTGGACTGGGTGGCAGGGCGTGGCATTGCGCAGTACCAGGGCTACCTGTATGCGCGGCCCATGCCGGTGCAGGCCCTCACAGACTGGCTGCGCAAGCACCCACTGCCGCGTTGATCGGCGGGGTTGCGGGGCGGACGGTCAGCCCCGCAGCGGCGCCCCGGTGATCGTCAGGAAGTGGTCCAGCATGTGGAAGTGGTCTTCAAAGAACTCTTCTTCCATCCCGGCGAGCTGATCGATGCGGGTCCACTGCACCAGCGCCGCATCGTCGTCGGCCTGCACCACCGGGAACGGCGCATCGCCCAGGTCGAAGTAATGCGCATGTGTGATGGTGCGCCCGCGTTGGCTGCGGTCAGGGTGGTCGAACACGGCCACTGACTGCAGCGCGGCGCGCATGTGGGCCTCGGGCAGGTTGCAGTGGGTTTCTTCCACCAGCTCGCGCAGGCAGGACTGCCACACGGTTTCGCGCTGTTCGATGAAGCCGCCGGGCACGGCCAGCTGGCCCTTGCCGGGCGCGTGCGCACGGCGGATGAGCAGCACCTGGTCCTGGCAGCGCAGCACGGCGTCCACCGTCACGAACACGGGCGGGTAGGGCGCGGCAGACCAGGCCTGGCGGTAGCCGCGCAGCATGCTCCACTCCTCCTGCAGCGCGGCGTAGTGCGGGGTGTGCACAAAGGCCTGCAGCTGGGCCAGCGTGCTCGCCGGGATTTGCGCGGCCAGCGGCGCCAGGGCTTGGTCCACGGTGGCGGCCGTGGCGCCAAAGTAGGCGTCGCGGATGGTGGTGGCGTCCATGCTGCCCTGGCGCGGCAGGTCGATCAGCGCCCAGCTGGGGAAGGCGCGCAGGTAGCTGCTGGTCGCGTCCTTGAAATGGCCCACCAGCGCAATGCGGGCACCGGGCTGGGTGTGCTGTGCCACGCCCTGGCGCACGGCCTGCACCCACACGGCTTCGTTGTAGTAGTCGCGCACGGGCAGCACGCGCACGCGGCTGCGGTCGGCCAGGGGCAGCGCGTCGCGCAGCATGGCCTCGCGCTCTGCCCAGGTGAAGGGGTTCTTGGGCGAGCGGGCCTGCCAGGCTGAGCCCACCACCACGATGACCTGGGGCGCCATGCGCAGGGCCTCGTGCAGCAGTGCGAGGTGGCCGCTGTGCACGGGTTCAAAGCGGCCGATGAGGAGGGCGGTGTCGTACATGGGTCTCCGAAATTTTGAGGTTTTTTGGCCCCTTGCGCGCGTCCATCATGCCCAAGTAGCTATTGTTTTTATAGTAATTCTACCGAAGGGGAACAGCTCACACATACCGCGCAGCAATGGGCATTTGGCGCCCGCTGCCAAATGCCCTGGGCCGTACGCGCAGGATGGGCGGGGCCTGGCGGCGTTTGTACTCGTTGCGCGCCACCATCATGCGCACCCGCTGCACCAGGGCGCGGCCTGCGTCGTCGGTCTGCAGTTGCGCCACGAACGCCTGTGCGGCGGCCAGTTCGGGGGGCGACAGACGCTCGCCTTCGATGAGCAGCTTGAGCACTTCGTCCAGCACGGGGTAGGGCGGCAGGCTGTCCACGTCGCGTTGGCCCGGGGCCAGTTCTGCCGATGGCTCCTTGTCGATGATGACCTGCGGAATCAGCTCGCGCCCCGCCTGCGCATTGACATGGCGCGACAGCGCAAACACCTCGGTCTTGTACAGGTCGCCAATCAGCCCCAGCCCGCCGTTGGTGTCGCCATACAGCGTGCAGTAGCCCACCGAGATTTCGCTCTTGTTGCCCGTGGTGAGCAGCAGGTGGCCGAAGGCGTTGGAGTATTCCATCAGCACCGTGCCACGGATGCGGGCCTGCAGGTTTTCGAGCGGCAGGCCAGAGAGCGGCGGACCGAAGCTGCCCTCGAACTGCTTTGCATAGCCCGCCACCAGCTCGGCAATCGGGTGGGTGTGCAGCTGCACGCCCAGGTTCTGGCACAGCGCCACCGAGTCATCGACCGAGCCGCTGCTGGAGTAGCGCGAGGGCATGGTCACGCCCACCACGTTCTCAGGGCCGAGTGCCTGCGCAGCCAATGCCAGCGTGAGCGCGCTGTCGATGCCACCTGAGCTGCCCACCACCACCTGGCTGAAACCGCAGCGCCGTGCGTAGTCCTTCAGGCCCAGCAGGATCTGCTGGCGGTAGAACTCCATGGTGGGCAGGCCTTCGGCGGGCACCCGTGCTGGCGTCTGCCCTTCGGCGGTGAGGAAGTGGCCGTTGTCAAACCACAGCGTGCGCAGGTCCTCCACAAAACGCGGCGCCTCGAACACGATGCCCGCCTCGGGCTCGGCCGCGAACGATGCGCCGTCGTACACCACCTGGTCGTGCCCGCCGACCTGGTTCACGTACAGGATGGGCAGGCCGTGGCGGCGCGACGAGCCGCCAAAGATCTGGTGGCGCTGCTCGCGCTTGCCCACGTGGCTGGGGCTGGCGTTGATGCTGATGACCAGGTCGGGCGCAGCGTCGCGCAGGCGCTCGAAGGGGTTGGTGGCGTAGTCGGCTCCGTGGTCGTTCCAGCCGTCCTCGCACACCAGCAGGCCCACCTGCGTGCCGCCAATGCGCAGCACCTTGGCCACGTCCGGGCCGGGCTCGAAGTGGCGGCGCTCGTCAAAGATGTTGTAGGTGGGCAGCAACTGCTTGGCGTATTGCAGGCGCACGGCGCCGCCCTGCAGCACCAGCAGGCTGTTGTGCAGGCGCTTGCCCGGGCCTGCGGCGGGTGTGGGCGCGCCCACCACCCAGTGCAGCGCGGGCAGGTCGGCCGATGCCTTCTGCAACCCCGCCAGGCCGTCCTGCACGCGTTGCAGGAAGGGTGGCTCGTCCAGCATGTCCCCGGGGTAGTAGCCGCACAGTGCGAGCTCGCTGAACACGATGAGGTCGGACTGCTCGCGGGCGGCCTGCTCGGCGGCGGCCACCATGCGGGCCACGTTACCTTCAATGTCGCCGACGGTGAGGTTGAGTTGGGCGATGGTGATGCGGAGCATGGTGTCAGTCCTTCACGTTGAAGACTTGGCGCAGGTACGCGAGGTAGGTTTCATCGTCACACAGCGTCTTGCCCGGCGTATCTGACAGCTTGGCCACCGGTTGCCCGTTGGCGCGTACCAGCTTCATCACGATGTTGAGCGGCTTCATCTCCGGTGCATCGCCCATGTCGTTGGTGAGGTGGGTGCCAATGCCAAAACCCAGCTGAGTGCGGTCGCCAAAATGCCGGTACAGTGCCAGCGCCTTGGTCAGCGTGAGCCCGTCGGAGAACACCAGCCGCTTGGTGTGCGCGTCGATGCGCAGCTTGGCATAGTGGGACAGCGCCTTCTCGCCCCAGGCCACCGGGTCGCCCGAGTCGTGCCGCAGGCCGTCGAACAGCTTGGCGAAGTACAGGTCGAAGTCGGCCAGAAAGGCGTCCATGCCCACGGTGTCGGTCAGTGCAATGCCCAGGTCGCCTCGGTATTCCTGCACCCAGTCTTCGAGCGCGGCCTTTTGAAAATCACGCAGGCGCACGCCCAGCGCCTGGTAGCTCTGCAGGTACTCGTGCGCCATGGTGCCGATGGGCACCAGGCCCAGGTCGCGTGCCAGCAGCACGTTGCTGGTGCCCTTGAACCACTGCGGCGTCTGCGTGGCAAAGGTCTGCACCACCTCGCGCTGCCAGGCGCCGCTGTAGCGGCGTCGCAGGCCAAAGTCGAACAGCTCAAAGGGGTTGCGCAGTGTGGCCTGCTGCGCCAGGTCCTGCAGCTGCTGCACCTTCACCGCCAGCCGCTCGCGGCCGCTGGCCAGGGCGGCGGTGGTATCGAAGCGGCGGAAGTACAGCTCGTTCACGATGGCCAGCACGAAGATCTCGAAGCCCATCACATGCACCTGCGGGCCCTGGGCCACGATATGCAACTGGTCGCCCTCGGCCCAGGCGCGGATGAAGCTGCGCTGGAACTGGAAGATGCGCAGAAAGTCGATGAAGTCGCTCTTGATAAACCGCAGGCCGCCCAGGTAGGCCAGCTCGTCTTCGCTGAAGCGCAGGGTGCACAGGTGGTCCAGCGCGGCATTCACTTCGGGCAACAGCTCGGCCAGCGGGTAGATGGGCTGGTTGCGGCAGACAAAGCGGTATTCGCTCTGCGTCTGTGGGTGCCGGTGCAGCAGCGCCTGCCACATGGTGAACTTGTAGAGGTCGGTGTCGAGCAGGCTGGTGATGATGGGGGACATGATTTGTTCCTGAATTAATAGCTATCAGGGGAATGTGGTCAGGCGCTAGAGGCCAATTTCATTCATGGTTTTCAGCTGTACGCCCGCGGCGCGCATGGCATCCAGGAACGCCTGGTGCTGCGCCTCGAAGCCACCCACGGGGCTCATGCCGTCGGTCAGTAGCACGATGCGGCTGGCCTGCCAGCCGGGCACCAGGCGGGGCAGGTGCTGCACGATGTGTTCGGTGGTCGAGCGCACGCAGTGGCTGCTGGCCTCGCCCGCAATCAACAGCACATCGGCCTGGCCCAGCGACAACAGCAGGGTGGTGTTGAGCGCGGTGCTGGCGTCGTCCGCATCGGGCACCTCGGCCTCGATGGCGCTGTAGTGCTCCGTCCAGGGGTTGGTGCCCTTGAACACGTTGCGCACAGCGCGTTGGCGTTGCAGTTGCCAGTCGCCACAGGCGGCCAGCACATCGGTGTGGATGCCGTGGCCCCAGCTGCCGATCTCGCAGTGCACAGGCCAGACCATGAGCGTGTAGCGGCCCTGGGCTTCGAGCGCGTCCAGGTAGGCCAGCGTGCGCGGCAGGGCGGCCGCATCGCGCGGCGTGAAGGTGCCTGCGCGCACCTGGGCGGCAGTGATGGGGGTGAAGGGCGCCACCTCTGCCTCTGCGCCGGTCTGCCAGAAGCCAGGGTGGGCGATGTCAAAGCTCTGGTGCGAGTCGAGTGTGACGGTGATGGCGTCTATCTGGCCGCCCTGTGCCCGGATGAAGGCCGCCAGCCGCTGCATGTCGGCATGGGCCCCCGCCACGGGCAGGCTGGGCGCGCGGCCTGCGGGGCAGTGGCTGGCGGGCAGGTCGCAGAAATCGTTTTGGGGGTCGATCACCAGAAGCTGGGTGGTACGCGTTGCCATGGTCTTTCTCCTTCGCTATGGTTGCAGTGTAGTTTTGTTAATTCAAATTTGCAACTAAGTAATTTGCAAGCCGATGTTTCCAATGCGCGGGCTACAGAGGGATTGCAGCGCTTTCCCGATGCGCGGCTTGGTGGTAGCCTTGTTCGTCCAAATTTGCAATGAACTACCGCGCAGCATGACAACCGACAGCATTCCCGCCGTGATCTGCACCGTGGACGTGGTGCTGCTGACCCTGGAGCAATCCACGTTGAAGGTGGCCCTGGTGCGCCGCGAGCGTGAGCCTTTTGCCCAGGCCCTGGCGCTGCCCGGCGGCTACATCCATGCGCAGGGCGATGTGGACGCCCAGGCCAGCGCCGCGCGGGTGCTGCGGGACAAGGCCGGGCTCGAAAGCCCCTACCTAGAACAACTCGCCACTTTCACCGGCGCGGTGCGCGACCCCCGGGGCTGGTCGGTGGCCGTGGCCTATTGCGCCCTGGTGCCCGCCACCGTGCTGGCGCAGGCCGGGGAGCGGGTGGAACTGGTGGCGGTGGATGCACTGCCGCCGCTGCCCTTCGACCACCGCCAGATCATCGACACTGCCGTGTTGCGCGTGCGCAGCAAAAGCCAGTATTCGTCGCTGCCCGTGCACCTGTGCGCCGAGCCCTTCACGCTGCCGCAGCTGCAGGCGGTGTACGAAGCGGTGCTGGGCGAGCCGGTCAACAAGGTGAGTTTTCGCCGCAAGGTGGACGAGCTGGCCATGCTGGAGCCCGTGCCCGGCGCACTGCAGACCGGCGGCGCACACCGCCCCGCGCAGCTGTACCGGGTGCGCCCCGCTTACCGGCGCCAGCTGTCGTTGAGTGCCCGGGGCCTGTAGCCTTGCCCCGGTGGGCGCACAAAACATTGGACCGCCGCGTGCAAATCTGGCACAAACGCAAACTTTGTGTCCCACGAACAATGGTTGCGCGCGGCCGGACTCTTCGGCCCCAGTGCCACCGCCAATGAACCGCCAGCCCGGTGCTGGTCCCTGAGGGAGATCCATGTCTTTGCGGCTCAAATTCAACCTGGTGCTGGCGGGCGTGCTGCTGCTGGCGGTGCTGGGCGCGGGCGCCTATGTGCACCGCTTCCTGCAGCAGTCGGCCATCGAAGAGGTGCAGCACAACTCGCAGATCATGATGCACGCCGCCATGGCCATCCGCGACTACACCACCGAGCTGGTCAAGCCGCACCTGGACGTGACGCTGGCCGAGAAATTCCTGCCGCAGACCGTGCCCGCCTACGCCGCCACCGAGACGCTGCGCCGCCTGCAAAGCCGCTTTCCGGGCTATGAATACAAGGAGGCGGTGCTCAACCCCACCAACCTGCGCGACCGCGCCAACGAGTGGGAGGAGCGTCTTATCAGCGACTTCCGCGAAGGCCGCGCTGACCTCAAGAAGGAAGTGACGGGCGAGGTGGGCGAGGGCATGCACCGCGCCATGTATGTGGCCCGGCCCATCACCATCAAGCAGGCCCAGTGCATGGCCTGCCACAGCACACCGGCCGTGGCGCCGCCCACCATGCTCAAGGTCTATGGCGACAAGAACGGCTTTGGCTGGGGCATGAACGAGACCGTGGGCATCCAGGTGGTGAAGGTACCCATGTACTTCCCGCTGGAGAAGGCGCGCCAGACCTTCAACACCGTGATGGCGGCGCTGGTGGCCAGCTTTGCGCTGCTGTTTGTGGTGCTCAACCTTTCGTTGTCGTCGCTGGTGATCGAGCCCATGGCACGGCTCAATGCCAAGCTGGAAGACCTGGCGACCAAGGACTTCCTCACCGATCTGGTCAACCGCCGACGTTTCTTCGAGCGGCTGGAGGCCGACATGGCCGAGACCCGGGTCAAGAAGAGCCAGTTGTCGGTGGTGATGTTCGACATCGACTTCTTCAAGCGCATCAACGACACCTTCGGGCATGACTCGGGCGATGTGGTGCTGAAGAACACGGCGTTGCGCGTGCGCGAGCTGCTGCGCTCATCCGACTGCGCCGCGCGCTTCGGGGGCGAGGAATTCATCATCCTGCTCAAGGAAACCCCGGTGGACGCCGCCATGGCCATGGCCGAGGCGGTGCGCGCGCGCATTGCGGGCGTGCCGTTCGACGCCGTGGGCCATGTGAGCGCCAGCTTTGGTGTGGCCACCTGGGACCACAAGGAAGACAGCCATGCGCTGATCAAGCGCGCGGACACCGCGCTCTACAAGGCCAAGTCCAGCGGGCGCAACTGCGTGATCCAGGCCGAAGACGCCGCCTGATTCGTGGGTGCGGGCTCAGGCCGTGGCGGCCAGGGCCTCTTCGTAGTCCGCCCGGTAGTCAGCAGCCAGCGCGGTCTTCTGCTTTTCTGTCAGCAGCTTGCCCGCCATCTGGAAGAAGCGGTGTTCCTCTTCCTTGAGGTGGTGCTCCACCTTCTCGGCGAGCTTTTTGGCCAGGGGCAGCCATGCAGGGCTTGAAGGCTCGGTTTCTTCCAACGACTCCACCAGCTCATCGATCTGGTGGTGCTCGGAAATGGCGTGGCGCGACAGATCAATGCCTGCGTCGTGCGCCATCAGCGGGATGTAGAAGTGGCGGTCCTCCGCTTGGGCGTGTGCGGAGAGTTCCTTCTTGAGCTGATCGAACAGATCGCGCCGCTCGGGCGTGTCGCCGCTGGTGTTGGTGAGTGCGCTGTACAGCGAGCGCTGGCGCTCGTGGCTTTCGCGCAGGGCTTCGAAGATGTTGGTGGTATCAGTCATGGTGGGCTGTGCAGTGGTGTTGAGGATGGCGTGTGGCCTTACTTGAGCACCTTGCGAGCGGCGCCCACGCCGATGGCGGCGAGCACCACAAACACCACGGCAATCACCAGGAACAGCACAAACAGCACCTTGGCGATGCCCGCCGCGCCTGCGGCCACACCGGTGAAACCTAGGGCTCCAGCCACGAGAGAAATCAGGGCAAAAATGAGGGCGTACTTCAGCATGGGGCTCGCTCCTTGCGGTGGATGTTGAGGCAGCGCGGGGCTGCGGAGGGTGTGCAGGAACGATACCGGCGGGCGGTGGGGTGCGCCGTCAGTGCAGGCGGGCGGCGGGTGTAGGAGAGAGCCGCTGGCGGGTTGGGGTGAAGCGCCAAAAGAAAAGCCGCAACGCGGGGCGTTGCGGCTTGGGAGGTGGGGCGGCTCTGGGGGTCTTTTGGGTCTCCGTTCACATCGCTTGTGCGATATGAACTTCGCCCGAAGACCGATACCGCGCTATTCGCGCAGCGGGCTTTACAGCCCTGCTGCCGCACGCAGTGCGGCAGCCTTGTCCGTACGTTCCCAGCTGAACTCGGGCTCTTCGCGGCCGAAGTGGCCGTAGGCTGCGGTCTTTTCGTAGATCGGGCGCAGCAGGTCCAGCATCTGGATGATGCCCTTGGGGCGCAGGTCGAAGTGTGCGCGCACCAGCTTGGCGATCTGGTCGTCGGGGATCACGCCTGTGCCTTCGGTGTAAACCGTGATGTTCATCGGCTCGGCCACGCCGATGGCGTAGGCCACCTGGATCTGGCACTGGCGGGCCAGGCCTGCGGCCACGATGTTCTTGGCCACGTAGCGGGCAGCGTAGGCGGCCGAGCGGTCCACCTTCGTTGGGTCCTTGCCGCTGAACGCGCCGCCGCCGTGGGGGCAGGCTCCGCCGTAGGTGTCCACGATGATCTTGCGGCCGGTCAGTCCGCAGTCGCCTTGCGGGCCGCCGATGACAAAACGGCCGGTGGGGTTGATCAGGTAGCGCGTGTCCTGGATCCATTCCTTGGGCAGCACGGGCTTGATGATCTCTTCGATGATGGCTTCGGTGAACGAGGCCTTCATCTTGGTCTGCGTTTCGCTCTGATCGGGGTGGTGCTGGGTGGAGAGCACCACGGTGTCGATGCTGTGGGGCTTGCCGTCCACATAGCGCATGGTCACTTGGCTCTTGGCATCGGGGCGCAGGAAGGGCAGGCGGCCGTCCTTGCGCAGCTGGGCCTGGCGCTCGACGAGGCGGTGCGCGTAGTAGATGGGCGCGGGCATCAGCTCGGGCGTTTCGTCGCAGGCGTAGCCGAACATCAGGCCCTGGTCACCGGCGCCAGTGTTCAGGTGGTCGTCGCTTGCGTGGTCCACGCCCTGGGCGATGTCGTTGCTCTGCTTGTCGTAGGCCACGAGCACGGCGCAGCCCTTGTAGTCAATGCCGTAGTCGGTGTTGTCGTAGCCGATGCGCTTGATGGTGTCGCGCGCCACCTGGATGTAGTCCACGTGGGCGTTGGTGGTGATTTCGCCTGCCAGCACAACGAGGCCGGTGTTGGTCAGCGTTTCAGCGGCGACGCGGCTGCGGGGGTCCTGTTTGAAGATCGCATCGAGAATCGCATCCGAGATCTGGTCGGCCACCTTGTCGGGGTGGCCTTCGGAAACGGATTCCGAGGTAAAGAGAAAGTCGTTCGCCATTTGAATAAACTCCTGTGTTCCGGCATTTGGGGCGTTGCCCTCACCCCGAAGGAGATCTGGCGAACGCTTTAGCAGATTTTTTTAACGTCGCCCTGCAAGTTGCTCATTTAACTCAGCGACCCCATCATTTTAATGCCAGTCGTCTTCCGATTCTTTTCCGTGTTTCCACTGTGGTTGCTGCATGCCCTGGGCGCGGCCATGGGCTGGATGGCGTTTTGCGCGTCGCCCACCTACCGGCGCCGCTTCCTTGCCAATTCGGCACTGGCGGGCTATTCGTTCGGTGCGGTGCGGGCCGCCGTGGCCCATGCAGGCCGCATGGTGGCCGAGCTGCCGCGCCTGTGGCTGGGGGCGCCGCTGCCCTGCCGCATCGAAGGCGAAGCCTGTGTGGAGCAGGCCTATGCTGCCGGTCGTGGCATCGTTCTTCTGACTCCGCACCAGGGGTGTTTTGAGCTGTCGGCGCAGGCGGTGGCACGGCGCTGGAGTGGCGAACGGGGCCCGATCACGGTGCTGTACCGTCCGGCGCGGCAGGCCTGGCTGGCCAAAGTGATGGAGACCGCGCGCAACCGCCCCGGCATGCTGGCTGTGCCCACCACGCTGGCGGGCGTGCGCCAGATGATCAAGGCACTGCGCCGGGGCGAGGCCGTGGGCCTGCTGCCCGATCAGGTGCCACCCGAAGGCCAGGGCCAGTGGGCGCCGTTTTTTGGCCGCGATGCCTACACCATGACCCTTGCCGCGCGCCTGGCGCAGCAGACCGGCGCCGCCGTGGTGCTGGTGCGCTGCGAGCGCCTGTCCTGGGGGCGGGGCTATGTCACGCATTTCGAGCCTCTGCCCGCGCCGCTGTCCGCAGACATGGGCCAGGCCCTGCTGCAGATCAACCAGGCCATGGAACACCTCATCCGCCAATGCCCCGAGCAGTACCTGTGGGGCTACGGCCGCTACAAGCAGCCACGCGGGGACGCCGCGCCCGCCGAGCCTGCTGCAGGAGGTGCCGCGTGACCGGCCGCCTGGGTGTGTGGTTCATGGGCGTGCTGGCGCTGCTGCCCTTGCCCGTGCTGCGCGGCATGGGCTGGGTGCTGGGGCAGGTGGCCTATGTGCTGGTGGTGCGGCGGCGAAAGGTGGCGCTGCGCAATCTGGCGCTGTGTTTCCCTGACTGGACCGAGGCGCGCCGCCGGGCTGTGGCGCGGGCCAACTTTGTGGTGTTCTGCCAGACCTGGCTGGACCGCAGCTGGCTGTGGGCCGCACCGCGCGCGGTGGTCGAGCAGCGCGTGCGCCTGACCGGGGCGGTCCATGAGCTGGAGGGCGATACGCCCACCATCCTGTTCGCGCCCCATTTCTACGGCATGGACGCAGGCGGCCTGGCGCTGCCGCTGAACACCCAGCGCGCCTTCACGTCGATTTTTGCTACCCACCCCGATCCGGCGGTGGATGCCTGGTTCATGGCCGGGCGCCAGCGTTTTGGTGATGTGCGCATGCTCAACCGCGCCGATGGCGTCAAGCCCATCATCTCCAGCCTGCGCAAGGGCGGCCTGCTGTACCTGCTGCCCGACATGGACTATGGCCGCAACGACTCGCTGTTTGTGCCGTTCTATGGCGTGACCGCGGCCACCATTCCGTCGCTGTCGCGTTTTGCGCGGCTGGGGCGTGCCAAGGTGGTGGGCGTGTACTCGCGCATGACACCCACGGGCTATGTGGCCGAGGTCTCGCCCGCGTGGGCCCACTACCCCACGGACGATGCCGAGGCCGACACCGTGCGCATGAACCGCGAGCTGCAGGCCGTGATCGACACCATGCCCGAGCAGTACTACTGGGTGCACAAGCGTTTCAAGACCCGGCCTGAGGGCGAGGATTCGGTGTACTGATCTTGGGTGGTGGGGCTCTGCCTGGGTGGCGTGGGTCCGCTGATGGGCTTCATGATTCTTGGTGAAAATGGTCGCCTCCGCGCTCCCAGTATGCCTTGGTAGCTATGCTTTCTGATGAAAGAAGCGCTGCAACTCCTGGGCCACGCGCTCCGGGTGCTCGTGCACGATCCAGTGCGAGGCGGCTTCCACCTGTCGCAGTTGCAGCCGGGGCACCCAGCCCGGCAGCCCGTCGAGCAGGCCGGGCAGCAGTGCCGGGTCGTCCATGCCCCACAGCACCAGGGTGGGCAAGTCCACTGTCAGCATCGATTCGGGCAAGGTGATGGCCTGCGCGCCGGGGTCACCATCGCGTGGCGGGCGGATGGGGCTGGCGCGGTAGTAGTTGCAGGCGCCCTTCAGGCCCTGTTGCCACAGCGCGCGGTACTGGGCGCGCACGCTGTCGGTGAGCCAGGCCGGTGCACGGCCGTGCGGGTCGTCAAAAAAGCCGAACAGGCGGCGGAAATCGTTGTCTGCCAGTAGTTCCTCGGCGTCTGGGCGGCACAGGAAGTGCATGTACTGGCTGCCCGCCTGCTGCGCCGCGTTGTGCGACAGCTCCCGCACAAAGGCGCCGGGGTGGGGGGAGTTGATGATCGCCAGGCGCTTCATCAGCTGCGGCTGCTGGTTGGCCAGGTTCCAGGCCACGGCGCCGCCCCAGTCATGGGCCACCAGGCATTCCAGTGCGCCGCCAGGGCATTCGTGGGCGATCAGCGCCACCAGGTCCTGCACCAGGTGTTTGGCGCGGTAGGCCTCCACCTCGGTCGGGCTGCTCGATGGGCCAAACCCGCGCAGGTAGGGCGCCACGCAGCGGTAGCCGCCGTTTTCGGGACGGGAGAAGTGCAGCATCAGCTCGTCCCAGATGAAGGCCCCCTCGGGAAACCCGTGCAGGAACAGCAGCACCGGGCGCCCCGCCACGCCACTTACGCGGCAGTGCAGGGTGATGCCATGGGGGAGGGCGACGGGGGGCTGTTGGATCATGGCGCTTTTGCTACTAATTGAATAGCTTCTAGCGCATGATGGTCGCGCGCTAGGGGCTGTTTTTGTCTGAATCCTCAGGGGCAGGGCCTGTTGCAGAAGGCTGCGCGCTGTCGGCCGCCTCGGGTTCTGCCGCAGGGCGTACCGGGTGGGCCCACTGCCACAGCAGCTGGGCCACTTCGTCCACCCCTTGCTTCTTGAGGGCCGAGAACATCTTCACCTCGCCGCCGCCCGCGTGCAGTCGCGTAATCGACAGCACCTTGGCTTGCTCGGCGCGCGTGAGCTTGTCGGCCTTGGTCAGCACGACCAGGAACTTCAGGCCCTCTTCAACGCGGGGGCGTACCACTTCCAGCAGGGCTTCGTCCAGTTCGGTCAGGCCCAGGCGGGGGTCGCACAGCAGCACGATGCCGGTGAGGCTGGTGCGGCTGACGAGGTAGTTCACCATCACCTGCTGCCAGCGCACCTTGTCCGAGCGCGACACTGCGGCATAGCCATAGCCGGGCAGGTCGGCCAGCACGGCGTCCGTCACGCCCTGCTTGCCCAGCGAAAACAGGTTGATGTGCTGCGTGCGGCCAGGTTTTTTGGACGCAAACGCGAGCTGCTTTTGCTGCGTCAGCGTGTTGATGCAGGTGGACTTACCGGCGTTGGAGCGGCCCACAAACGCGATTTCGGGCACATCAATGGGGGGCAGATGGTGCAGCTGCGCGGCCGTGGTCAGGAACCTGGCCGTGTGCATCCAGCCCATGGCGATCTTGGCGTCGGGTGCGGGCGGAAGGGAGCCAGCAACTGGCGCGGTAGGAGAAGTCGTCATGAGAAATTGGGATGCGAGGAAGCCTCATTGTAGAATCGCGCGGTTTTGCGCACATAAACATACACCCTCGATATGAAGTTGCTCGCCTCCCTGCTGACGGCTGCCGCACTGGCAGCACCTGTTTTCTCGGCCTACGCGGCGGGCGACGCCCCCAAGGCGGCCAAGCCGGATCTCGTCAAAGGCGAGGCCAGCTTCACCGCCGTGTGTGCGGCCTGCCACAGCGCCGACGGCAATTCGGCCATCGCGGCCAACCCCAAGCTGTCGCAGCAACACCCTGAATACCTGGTCAAGCAATTGCAGGAATTCAAGTCGGGCAAGCGCAACAACGCCGTGATGAAGGGTTTCGCGTCCGCCCTGTCGGACGACGACATGCGCAACATTTCCTACTGGCTGGCTTCCAAGCCCGCCAAGGCAGGTTTCGCCAAGGACAAGGACCTGGTCGCCCTGGGCGAGCGCATCTACCGTGGCGGCATTGCCGACCGCAACATCGCCGCCTGCGCGGGCTGCCACAGCCCCAATGGCGCAGGCATCCCCGCCCAGTACCCCCGTCTGGCGGGTCAGCACGCCGACTACACCACTGCCCAGCTGAACATGTTCCGCGACGGTTCGCGCGCCAACAGCCTGCAGATGACCCAGGTGGCTGCCAAGCTCAACGACAAGGAAATCAAGGCCGTCTCGGATTACATCGCCGGCCTGCGCTGATTGATCTTCGTCAAACCGTGGCCCCATGACGTCTTTTTGACCGGGTCACGCGGAACCTACCGCCAATAACAACCCCAAAAAGGGCGGGTCCATCTGAACAGATGGTCCCGCCCTTTTTCTTTCGCGCTTCGCAGACCCGTTTTATCCATGTCCGACAACACCCAAGGCCTTCGCATCCAGTCTGGTTCCCAGGCATGGCGTGCCGGGATCGAACTGCTGTCCTCCATGCGGTTCGCCATCTCCCTGCTGACGGTGATCTGCATTGCCTCGGTGATCGGCACGGTGCTCAAGCAGCACGAGCCTGCGGCCAACTACGTCAACCAGTTCGGGCCGTTCTGGGCCGAGCTGTTTGGTGCCATCCAGCTCAATGCGGTGTACAGCGCCTGGTGGTTTCTGCTGATCCTGGCGTTCCTCGTGATCAGCACTTCGCTTTGCATTGCCCGCAACACGCCCAAGATCCTCACCGACCTCAAGGTCTATAAAGAGAACATCCGTGAGCAAAGCCTGAAAGCGTTTCACCACAAGGCCGAGGCTGCGCTCAGCGATTCTGCCGAGGCCGAGGCACGCCGCATTGGCACCCTGCTGGCCGGTGGTGGCTGGAAGGTGCGCCTGCAGCAGCGCGACACCGCCGCAGGCCCCGGCACGGGCTGGATGGTGGCGGCCAAGGCGGGTGCGGCCAACAAGATCGGCTACATCGCGGCGCACAGCGCCATCGTGCTGGTGTGTGTGGGCGGCCTGCTGGACGGCGACCTCATTGTGCGCGCCCAGATGCTGCTGGGCGGCAAGACGCCGTACCAGGGCGGCGGGCTGATTGCCGACGTTAAGCCCGAGCACCGGCTGTCCGAGCGCAACCCCACCTTCCGTGGCAATCTGCTGGTGGCCGAAGGCACGCAGTCGAGCACGGCCATCCTGAACCAGTCCGACGGCGTGCTGCTGCAGGACCTGCCGTTTGCCATTGAACTCAAGAAGTTCATCGTGGAGCATTACTCCACTGGCATGCCCAAGCTGTTTGCCAGCGAGATCGTGATCCACGACAAGGCCACGGGCGAAAAGACCCCTGCGCGCGTCGAGGTGAACCACCCGGCCAGCTACAAAGGCATCGAGATTTACCAGTCGAGTTTTGACGACGGCGGCTCGCACCTCAAGCTGCGCGCTGCGCCCATGGTGGCGGGTGCCAAGCCGTTTGATGTGGAGGGTGTGGTGGGCGGCTCCACCCAGCTCACCAACAAGGGCGGCGGCCCGGGCAGCGATACGCTGACGCTGGAGTTCACGGCCCTGCGCACCATCAACGTCGAGAACTTTGGCGGCGCGGGCCCTGGCGGCAGCGGCGCGGACGTGCGCAAGGTGGACCTGCGCGAATCGGTGGAATCCCGTCTGGGGGCCGCCAACAAGACCGTGACCAAAAAAGAGCTGCGCAACGTGGGCCCCAGCGTGAGCTACAAGCTGCGCGACGCCGCAGGCCAGGCGCGCGAGTTTCACAACTACATGCTGCCGGTGGACACCGGCGATGGCGTGCCGGTGTTCCTGCTCGGCGTGCGTGAGTCGCCCGCCGACCCCTTCCGGTATCTGCGTGTGCCTGCCGACGACAACGGCAGCATGGATGGGTTCCTGCGCATGAAGGCCTTGCTGGCCGACCCCGATGCGCGCGAGCAGGCTGTGCGCCGCTATGTGTCGCAGGCCATGGATTCGTCGCGGCCCGAGCTGGCCGAGCAGCTTCGCCTTTCGGCATCCCGCGCGCTGGCGCTGTTTGCGGGCCAGGGCATGGTCGATGGCAAGCCCACGGGCGGTCTGCAGGCGGTGTCGGATTTCATGGAAACCAATGTGCCCGAGGCCGAGCGTGCGCGGGCGGGCGAGGTGCTGGTGCGCATCCTCAACGGTACGCTGTTCGAGGTGGCCCAGCTCGCGCGCAAGCAGGCGGGCCAGGCGCCGCTGCAGCAGGATGACCGCACCCAGGGCTTCATGACGCAGGCCGTGCTCTCGCTGTCTGACGCGCAGATCTACCCCGCGCCGCTGGCGTTCGAACTCAAGGACTTCACCCAGGTGCAGGCCAGCGTGTTCCAGGTGGCGCGCGCCCCTGGCAAGAATGTTGTCTATCTGGGCTGCGCCTTGCTGATTCTGGGCGTTTTTGCCATGCTCTACGTGCGCGAGCGGCGCGTCTGGGTCTGGGTGGCGCCGCAGGATGGACGCACCCACGCCACCATGGCCCTGTCCACCAACCGCAAGACCATGGATGGCGATCAGGAGTTCGTCCAGCTCGCACACAAACTGATCGGGGCATCGCCCCGCGAAGGCACCGCATGAACACCGCGACTTCTTCCTCGACCGCTACCACGATCACCCTGAACGAGGGCTTCTTTGCCCGCCGCAACTGGCTGGACTGGCTGTTTGCGGTCGTCGTGACCGTGGGGGGGCTCTACGCGCTGCAGCGCTACGGCAGCTTCATGGACGGCTACGAAAAAGGCATCCTGCTCGGTACCATCCCGTGCACGATCTGGCTGTGCTGGTTCTGGCGCCCGCTGCGGGTGCTGCTGCTCATCGTGGCAGCCGTGGCGCTGATGGCGATCGGGCTCTACCAGCAGGACGGGGCGGGCAGCCTGACGCGGGCCGATACCGTGTTCGGCCTCAAATACTTCCTCTCCAGCCAGTCGGCCATCCTGTGGATGAGCATGCTGTTCTTCATGAGCACCATCTTCTACTGGGTGGGCATGTTCTCGCGCGGAGAAGGCAAGACCATGGGCATGCTCGGCTCGCGCATCGCCTGGGTGGCGGTGGCCATGGCGCTCATCGGCACCCTGGTGCGCTGGTACGAGAGCTACCTCATCGGCCCCGACATCGGCCACATTCCCGTGAGCAATTTGTACGAAGTATTCGTGCTGTTTTGCTGGATGACGGCGGCGTTCTACCTGTACTACGAAGAGCAGTACGACACGCGCGCCCTGGGTGGCTTTGTGATGCTGGTGGTGAGCGCGGCCGTGGGCTTTTTGCTCTGGTACACCGTGGTGCGCGAGGCGCACGAAATCCAGCCCCTGGTACCCGCCCTCAAGAGCTGGTGGATGAAGCTGCACGTGCCCGCCAACTTCATCGGCTACGGCACCTTTGCGCTGGCTGCCATGGTGGCGTTTGCGTATCTCATCAAGCAACAGGCCACCGAAACCCGCTGGTACAAACTGGCCCCGCTGTGGCTGCTGGGCGTGGTGCTGTGTTTTGAGCCCATCGTGTTCCGCCAAGGGGCGACCGAAAACGGCGGCAGCTACTGGATGGTGTATTTCGGCATCTCCGCGCTCATCGTCGCGGGCATCCTGCTGGGCCGCAAGCGCATTGCGGCGCGCCTGCCGTCGTTCGAGATCCTGGACGATGTGATGTACAAGTCCATCGCCGTGGGCTTTGCGTTTTTCACCATCGCCACGGTGCTGGGCGCCCTCTGGGCGGCCGAGGCCTGGGGCGGCTACTGGAGCTGGGACCCGAAGGAGACCTGGGCGCTGATCGTCTGGCTCAACTACGCCGCCTGGCTGCACATGCGCCTCATGAAGGGGCTGCGCGGCACAGTGTCCGCCTGGTGGGCGCTGGTGGGCCTGGCGGTGACCACGTTCGCGTTCCTCGGGGTGAACATGTTCCTGAGCGGCCTGCACAGCTATGGCACGTTGTAAGAACGTCAACACGTTCTAAGAGCCTGTTTACGATCTCCCAGGGGTCGCGCAGCGGTCTTTGCGGGATGGGATGCAAGGCGCGGTGCGCGGTGTGAATAGCCCGGCTACCCACAAGCGCCGCAACGCCGCAGACTGCCCGCAAAGACCACTGCCCGAAGGGTTGGAGCGAAATCGGGCGATTGAACGCCCCGGCTGCTTGCATGGGCATGAGCCCATGCGGCGCATCCGAAGCATCCACTCATCCCGATTGCGCGCCAGCGCGATCCCCCGCGAGATCGTAAACAGGCTCTAAGGGTTGAAGGGATGGCGCCCCTGTCGGGCATCGGCGCAGGAGGCTGCAACTATTGCGTCGTCGGTGTAACCTGCGTGGTTCAGGGAACGAACTAACAGTTGTGCAGCTCTACCGCTGCAGCTGTTTCCACCAGACCATGACCGGAGCCTCCCCATGCTGATCCCCTCGCGCGACTCGGGTTTCAACCACCCCCATCCCTCCGAAATCACGCCCCGCGCGGTCTACGAAGACCGCCGCCAGATGCTCAAGCTCATGGCGGGCGGCGCGGCAGGTGCCGCGATGGCGGCCTGGGCGGGCCGCGAAGCGCTGGCGCAGCAGGCCCAGGTGATGCGGCCCAACAAGCTGGCTGCGCTGGCGGGCGCCAAGTCCACCGTGGCCGGTGCGATCACGATGGAAAAGCTCACCGACTACAAAGACGCGAGCACCTACAACAACTTCTACGAGTTCGGCACCGACAAGGCCGACCCCGCGCGCAATGCCCATACGCTCAAGACCACCCCCTGGACAGTGGAAGTGGAAGGCCTGGTCAAGAAACCCGGCAAATACGGCATCGAAGACCTGATCAAGCTCAGCGCGCAAGAAGAGCGTATCTACCGGCTGCGCTGCGTGGAGGGCTGGTCTATGGTGATCCCCTGGGTGGGGTACTCGCTGGCCGAGCTGATCAAGCGCGTGGAGCCGCAGGGCAGCGCCAAGTACGTGGAGTTTGTGACGCTGGCCGACAAGGCCACCATGCCTTACGTGGGCTCGCGGGTGCTCGACTGGCCGTATGTGGAAGGCTTGCGCCTGGACGAAGCCATGAACCCACTGACTCTGCTCGCTTTTGGCATGTACGGCGAAGTGCTGCCCAATCAGAACGGTGCGCCGGTGCGCCTGGTGGTGCCCTGGAAATACGGCTTCAAGAGTGCTAAGAGCATCGTCAAAATCCGCTTCGTCGAAAAGGAGCCGGGCACGGCCTGGAACAAGGCGGCCAAGCAGGAATACGGTTTCTACTCGAACGTGAACCCTGAGGTGGACCACCCGCGCTGGAGCCAGGCCACCGAGAGGCGCATTGGCGAAGACGGCCTGTTTGCCAAGAAGCGCAAGACGTTGATGTTCAACGGTTACGAAGCCCAGGTCGGCCAGCTCTATGCGGGCATGGACCTCAAGAAGTTCTACTGATTCCGGTAGTCATCGACGACCTCCGACGATCACGGCCTGATGCTCCCTGGTTCTTGTGTTGCGCCCGGCCCGCCGCGTGTGGGTTGCAGCGGCAAGGCCAGGCACTGATCCCCATGCGCAAACTCCTGCTCCACCCCGCTGCCAAACCCTTGGTGTTCGTTCTGTGCCTGCTCCCCCTGGTGTGGCTGGTGGTGGCCACCGCCACCAGCCAACTAGGCGCCAACCCGGCCGAGGCCCTGATCCGCGCCACGGGTGACTGGACGCTGCGGGCACTGTGCCTGGTGCTGGCTGTCACGCCGCTGCGGGTGCTCACGGCCACGCCACAGCTGGCGCGGTTTCGGCGCATGCTGGGCCTGTTCGTGTTTTTCTACGGGGTGCTGCACCTGCTGAGCTATGCCTGGTTCGACATGGGCTTTGATGTGGCCGACATCCTGCGCGACATCGCCAAGCGGCCCTTCATCCTGGTGGGATCGCTGGCGTTGCTGCTGCTGGCACTGCTGGCGGGCACCTCGTTCAACCGGGCGATCAAGGCCTTGGGAGGCAAGCGCTGGCAAGCGCTGCACCGTACGGTCTATGCGGTGGCGGGCCTGGCGGTGCTGCATTTTTTCTGGATGCGCGCCGGGAAGAATGACTTTGCCGAGGTCGCGCTGTATGCCTCTATCCTGGCTGCGCTGTTGGGCTGGCGTGCCTGGCACCGCTGGCGCAGGCCGCAGCCCACTGTGACCGCGTCCCAGCGCGGGCGCGGCAATCCGGCGGGTTCGCCATAGCATCACTAGCTGTTTGCTATATGTTTAATAGCAAACTTTGCTTGCCCATCGCGCGGAGAAGGCTCTTTTTCCTTGTGGGGGCAGGTTTTTATCCGTTGACGGCCCGCAGTGCAGGGCGCATCTGCCGGGTCACCGGGTCGATGTAGGCCGTGGGGATCTGGTAGGCCCGGTCGTCGAACAGGTCAATGCCACACATCAGGTTCTCTATCCACTCAAAGAAGTCGTTGATGGCTTCCTTGCCCATGATGGGGGCTCCGTGTTGTGGCACCAGCATGGCAATGTCGAGCTGACGCACCATGCGCACCCACAGGCGCAGGATCTTGTTGGACACCATGTAGCGGCGGTGGAAACCCTCCATGCGCGGGATGTGCGCCTTGAGGTCGGTCACCGGCACCCGGGCTTCGGCGCCCGACATCATCGACACGCCCAGGTCACCTGTGAACAGGATGCGGCTGACCGGGTCGTAGAAGTGGAAGTTGCCTTCGGAATGCATGAAGTGCGCAGGCAGCAGCACCAGCTCATGGCGGCCCAGGGGCAGGTGGCCGCCGCTGTCGGGCACGCCGATCACGCGGTTCTCGGTCTTGCCCACCTTGGTGAAGTGGGGCGCAAAACGTTCCCACACGCGCGAGATCACCAGGTTGGCCTTGGTGCTTGTCATCCAGCGGTCGAGCGAGGCGATGATGTCCGGGTCGGCGTGCGATGCAATCAGGTACGAGAGCTTGTGGGGTGGGAAATGTTTGGTCATCCCCATGAACAGCTCGTTGAAGGCCAGGTTGCCACCCGGGTCGATGATGGCGCCCGTGTCGTCATCAACGATCAAAAACTGATTGGCCTGCACGGCCTGGCCGTCCTCCTCAATGAGGTCGGTGAACATCAGGCAAGCGTGATTCTTGTCGCGGTAGAGTTCCAGGGCCATGGCCATCCTGCGGTGCAATAAAGCGCAGACTGTACGAGTGCCCCTAGGGTTTGTACTTGATAGAAATCAAGTGAATGGGCATTGGCGCCCCTGGGTGAAGAGGCGCTCGCGGCGCTTGCCCCGGTCGGGCTAGCGAGGGGCCGATGCTGCCGGAGTGGGCGCCTGCGTGGCCCCGGCGCTGCTGCCGGGCGTCAGCGTCTCGGGCAGCGTGGCGCGTTGCCCTGCAGCGGGCCCGGTAGGAAGATACAGCGGCCCCCGCTGTCCACAGCCAAACAGGGCCGCCGCGCTGGCAGCAAGGACAAGCGTCCTGACTAGAATTTGGGGAGCTTTCAACATGCGCAAATTGTAATGACCGACCTTGAATACATGGACCACGCCGAACAACTGCTGCTTGCCGTCGAGCGCAGTTGTGATCGCATCAACGACACCACGGATGCCGATGTGGACGCCCAGCGGTCGGGAGGCATGGTGACGTTGACTTTCCCCAACCGCAGCCAGATCGTGATCAACCTGCAAAAGCCTCTGCAGGAGGTCTGGATGGCCGCCCGCTCCGGGGGCTACCACTACCGGTTTGATGGCAGCGTGTGGCAAGACACCAAGGGGGCGGGAGAGTTTTTCGTGTGCCTGAGCCGCGATGCGACCCAGCAATCAGGGCTGCCCCTGCAGTTTGCGGCCGCCCTTTAGGCGCCCCTGCCCGGCCGACCGGCTTCAACCCCCAAAACGGCTGGCGCCGGGTGGCCCCTGCTGCAACGTCATCCTGTCGGGCTGTTCAGCCCCCCAACACCAATGCAGTGTCGGGGGGAAGCGCCGATCAGTTGCGGAACAAGTCCAGAATGCGGCTGCGCTCTTCGGAAGGCGGGGGCGCCTGGGGGGTAACCGCCGGTGAGGCTGAGCGATGGTCTTCCAGCCCCACGCTGGACACGCCAGAGCTGCGTGCGTATTCGTCGTAGAACCATTCCCCGCCGACATTGACTACGCCTGCCGGCACGGTGGGCTCCATGACCGGCACGCCCTTGAGCGCACGCTCCATGAAGCTGATCCAGACAGGCAGGCTGAGTCCACCCCCGGTTTCACGGCTGCCCAGGTTGCGGGGCGTGTCGTATCCGATCCAGGTCACGGCTGCGATGGTCGGCTGGTAGCCCGCAAACCAGGCGTCCACCGAATCGTTGGTGGTACCGGTCTTGCCGTAAAGGTCGGGGCGCTTGAGGGTGGCCTGGGCACGGGCCGCAGTCCCGGAGCGGGTGACTTCCTGCAGCAGGCTGTTCATCAGAAAAGCGTTGCGTGCCTCAATCGCCCGAGGTTGTTCGCTGGTCACCGGCGGTGTGGTCTCGGAAATCACCCGGCCCTTGTGGTCGGTCACCTTGGTGATCAACCAGGGGTTCACGCGGTAGCCCCCGTTGGCAAACACCGAGTAGGCGGTCGCCATCTGTAGCGGCGTGACGGATCCCGCGCCCAGCGCCATGGTCAGGTAGGCGGGGTGTTTTTCGGGGTCGAAGCCAAAACGCCCCACCCACTCTTGCGCCGTCTTGGGGCCCACGGCCTGCAGGATGCGGATCGAGATCATGTTCTTAGACTTGGCCAGACCCGTGCGCATGCTCATGGGGCCATCGTATTTGCCGTCGTAGTTCTTCGGCTCCCAAGGTTGGCCGCCAGTGACCCCTGCGTCAAAGAAAAGGGGCGCGTCGTTGATGACCGTGGCCGGGGTGAAGCCTTTTTCGAGGGCTGCCGAGTAGATGAACGGCTTGAAGCTGGAGCCCGGCTGGCGCCACGCTTGAGCGGCGTGGTTGAACTTGTTCTTATCGAAGTCGAAACCACCCACCAGGGCTCGGATGGAGCCGTTGCGCGGGTCGAGGGCCACAAAGGCGCCTTCCACTTCAGGCAGTTGCGTGATCTCCCAGGCACCCTTGGGGGTCTTGACTACGCGGATCACTGCTCCACGGCGGATTTTGATGTTGGGCGGTGCCTTATCGCTCAGGCCGGACTGCGCAGGCTTCAAGCCGTCGCCCGTGATCTCCAGTGCATCGCCATTGGCGCGGGCCGCCACGATCTTGCGCGGGCTGGCCTCCAGCACCACGGCTGAAAGCACATCGCCGTTGTCCGGGTGGTTGGCCAGGGCGTCGTCAATTGCATCCTCGACTTCCTGCTGGGCCGTAGGCAACGTCACGAACTTCTCGGGGCCCCGGTACTGCTGGCGCCGCTCGTAGTCCATGATGCCTCGGCGCAAAGCGCTGTAGGCCGCCTCTTGCTCTGCCGCATTCAGCGTGGTGTAGACGTTGAGGCCCCGCGTGTAGGCCTCGTTGCCGTACTGCGTAAAAATCAGCTGGCGCGCCATCTCGGCCACGTATTCGGCATGGACCCGCGTGTTGTCGGGGCCGGTCCGGATCTTGAGTTCTTCCTTCTTGGCTTCTGCCGCCTGCTGCGCCGTGATGAACCCGTTTTCCTCCATGCGTTCGATGATGTACTGCTGGCGAACGCGGGCACGTTTGGGGTTGCTGATGGGGTTGTAGGCCGATGGGGCCTTGGGCAGGCCCGCGAGCATGGCGGCTTCTGCAATCGAGAGTGATTTCAGCGGCTTGCCAAAATAAGCTTCCGAAGCTGCCGCAAAACCATAAGCGCGATTGCCCAAGAAAATCTGATTCATGTAAATCTCAAGAATCTGATCCTTGGTCAGTAAGTGCTCCAGTTTGAATGTCAGTAAGATTTCGTAAATTTTGCGGGTAAATGTTTTTTCTGAAGACAGATAAACATTGCGTGCCACTTGCATTGTGATAGTCGATGCCCCCTGGCTCTTCACGCGGCCCAAATTGGCAAGGCCTGCACGCAACACACCTTTGTAGTCCACGCCCCCGTGCTGGAAGAAACGCGCGTCTTCAATCGCCAGGACCGCGTCCTTCATCACCTTCGGGATGTCTTCAATGGGCGTGAGGTTTCTGCGCTCTTCACCAAACTCACCCAGCAAGGCACCTTCGGCAGAGTAGACGCGCAGGGGCAGCTTGGGCCGGTAGTCGGCCAGATCCGAGATGTCAGGAAGGTTGGGGTAGGCCACCGAGAGCGCCACCGCAATGATCAGTGCAAGCCCGGCAGCCCCAGCCGCCGCCAGCCCCGCCATCCACAGCGTGATGCGAAGAAGCCAGCGAAGCCAGGTGGACCGGGGGCGAGCGGAGGATGTGTCCGACTTGTCGGACGACTTCGAGGGGGAGGGCGGCATATCGCTCCGGATGGGTAAGGCTGCCCATTATAAAAATGTCTGCCCGAGCGTCCCTGGAATCTCAAATTCCAGCCATTCCGCTGCTGCCGAAAGGCGTCCGATCCTTGTCGAACGGTATTGCCGGCCGTCGAAATTTCGTCTGCTTTTGGCAACGCTACGCAGACGTTACAACGGGAAAAATCTTTGCTGGAGAACTATCTTACTGATAGCATTCATGTGAAGTGTTAAGTTTTGTTGCCTCATTTTGGCAAGTTACAGGGGACCAATCTTGATCTCAATGGGGTCTTTGTTCAGTCGCCAGTCTGCTCCGCTGCTGGGAATCGACATCAGTTCCTCCAGTGTCAAACTGGTGGAGTTGGGGCGTGATAAGGCGGGTGGCCTGGTTCTGGAGCGCTGCGCCATCGAGCCACTAGAACGTGGCTGGATCACGGATGGCAACATCGAAAAGTTCGACGAGGTCGCAGACGCGCTGCGTCGGCTTGTGAAGAAGAGCGGTACGCGGACAAAAAATGTCGCACTCGCTCTGCCGCCGTCCGCCGTCATCACGAAGAAGATCACTCTGCCGGGTGGAATGACGGAACAGGAACTCGAAGTTCAGGTCGAGTCGGAAGCCAATCAATACATTCCATTTTCTCTGGATGAAGTGAGCCTGGACTTCTGCGTGATCGGACCGAGCAAAAATGCTCCCGGCGACGTGGATGTGCTCATCGCCGCCTCGCGGCGCGAGAAGGTCCAGGATCGACAGGGCTTGGCGGAAGCTGCGGGGCTGAAGCCGGTGGTAGTGGATATCGAGTCCCATGCCTCCCGGCTGGCTGCGGGACGTGTGATTGAGGCACTGCCCAACAAAGGTGTCGATGCGATGGTGGCATTGTTCGAGGTCGGGGCGTTGACCACCAGCATGCAGGTTATTCGCAATGAAGAAGTCCTTTATGACCGCGACCAAGCCTTTGGCGGCGCGCAACTGACGCAGTTGATCGTGCGCCAATATGGTTTCTCTGTAGAAGAGGCCGAAGGCAAAAAACGCAATGGCGATCTCCCAGAGGACTACCAGTCCGCTGTCCTCCGTCCATTTGTCGATAGCATGGCCCAGGAAATTGGCCGGGCGTTGCAGTTTTTCTTTACCAGTACGCCACACAACCGCGTAGATCACATCATGCTCGCGGGGGGATCTGCTCCTTTGCCAGGTCTCACCGAAGCGGTGACTCAGCAGACGGGGTTCGCCTGCAGCGCGGTCAACCCATTTGATGGGATGGAGATAGGAAGTTCCGTCCGGCTCAAAAAGATGGTCCGTGAAGCGCCGTCCTATTTGACCTCTTGTGGCTTGGCTATGCGGAGGTTCTTGCAGTGATTCTGATTAACCTACTTCCTCACCGAGAAGAGGCGCGTAAGCGCCGTAAAGAGGCCTTCCAGGCCACGATGTTTGCGTCATTCCTTCTTGGGCTGGTGATCGCCGGTGCTATTTACTGGTGGTTCCAGATGATGATTACTGATCAGCAGGCTAAGAATAATTTTTTGCAACAAGAAATAAAGGTGCTCGAAGAGCAGATCAAAGAGATCGCGTCCATTGAAGACGAAATCGCTGCTTTGCGTGCACGCCAGAAGGCTGTGGAGGATCTTCAATCCGATCGCAATCTACCCGTCCACTTGTTGACAGAGCTAGTCAAGCAGTTGCCAGACGGTGTCTACATTACCGCTATCGGGCAAACTGGGCAAACGATCACAATGCAAGGCATGGCCCAGTCTAATGAACGGGTTTCCGAGTTGCTGCGTAACTTATCCGCAAATACCCCATGGCTCGACAAGCCGGAGTTGAGTGAAATTACAGCCAGCACGGTGTCCTTAAGTCAACGTGATCAGCGAAGAGTGTCTTCATTCAATCTGAAGTTCCAACTAGTGCGTGCTAGTGAAGCCCAAAAAACGATGGCTGCTGCGAGTGCCGCTTCATCGTCGGGAGGTAAGTGATATGGCTAATAAGAAAGAGAAGTCTATTAGCTTTGCCGAGCAGATGGAGTTGGTTCAACGGCAGTTCAAAAATCTGGATGCTAAAGACCCCTCGCTATGGCCGGTATTGCCCAAAACTCTGATTTGTTTTTTTATTGCGACAGCGGTTGCTGTAGTCGCATGGTTTGCATTTTTGAAAGAGTATGAAATAGAGTTGGAAGGCGAGCGAAGTAAAGAGATTGCTTTGCGAGATGATTATCAAAAGAAGCTGATTAAAGCGGTTAGTTTGGATGCCTTGAAAAAGCAACGTGAGCAAATTCAGCAATATGTTATTCAATTAGAAAAGCAGTTGCCGAGCAAAGCAGAGATGGCAGCATTGTTGTCTGATATAAATCAGGCGGGACTTGGCCGAAGTTTGCAGTTTGAGCTTTTTAAACCAGGGCAGATTGTTGCTAAAGATTATTATGCTGAGCTTCCGATATCTATTCGTGTGACGGGAAAATATCATGATATTGGCGCCTTTGCGTCAGATATTGCGCACTTGTCTCGTATTGTTACCTTAAACAGCATATCAATTACGCCTGGTACTAGGGACGGCTTGGTTATGGACGCGACTGCTCGCACATTTAGATATCTGGATCCTGAGGAAATACAGGCGCAGAAAAGGGCTGGAGGTGCCAAATGAGTCGCCTTGTAAAGAGCATATTCATGTGTTTGCCCGTCGCTGTACTTGCCGGATGCTTGCCGTCTGGCGAGGATGAGCTTCGTATGTGGATGGCCGATCAGCGAGCGAACACTAGACCCAATGTTGTTCCTCTGACAGAGCCTAAGAAATTTATTCCTGAACCATATTCTCAAGCGGGAGTGCTTGAGCCATTCAATCAGGTAAAACTTACTCAGGCTTTACGTCGTGAATCTACCCAAACCGCCTCTAATGCCGCATTAATCGCCCCTGAGATGACGCGACGTAAGGAGCCTTTGGAGTCATTTCCATTAGACGCAATGGAAATGGTTGGTAGTCTCAATAAAACAGGGACGCCTACGGCTTTGTTGAAAGTTGACAACCTTATTTATCAAGTGAAGGTTGGAAATTATTTGGGACAGAACTATGGAAAAATTACTGGAATAACTGAAACGGCAATTCAATTGCGTGAGATTGCTCAAGACGCAACAGGAGATTGGATGGAGCGCTCAGTGTCGCTAGACCTGCAGGAGGGGAAAAAATGAAATATCGTAGTGACTTCTTTGCGAGCTATTGTCGCGGCGTGGCTGTAGGCGCTTCTATCGCATTGATTTCCTTGGGAGTGGCTGCACAGGGAACCATCAATGCCATTGCTGCTAGTATTCAAGGTGGCGTGGAAGTTTTGAAAATAGATTTCGATGAACCGCTTGCTTCGGCTCCTACGGGGTTCTCAACCCAATCGCCCCCACGTGTGGCACTTGATTTTAATGGAGTTAGTAATTCCACTGGAAAATCGATCCATGAAGTGAATCTGGGGAACTTGAAATCTATCAATATAGTGCAGGCCGGAGCGAGATCTCGTATTGTACTAAATCTTAAATCTGCAACTTCCTATCGTGCTGATATTGAAGGTAAAACTTTAGTGTTGGCACTTGATCCAGTAGCTGGAATAAATTCAGGGAATGCGCCTTCTATTATTCATTTCTCGGACTCCCAGAATGGTGACGTATTGCCATTGAAAGACGTTGACTTCCGCCGAGGGGGAGATGGCTCGGGAAGGGTCGTGGTCAATTTGGCGAGTAACCAAGTGGGAGTTGACCTTCAGCAGCAGTCAAAAGGTATTGTTGTTGATTTTATGCGCTCTTCACTGCCTGAAGGGCTCAGGCGCCGTCTTGACGTCACCGACTTTGGAACGCCGGTACAGACCGTGACAACTACACAGATGGGTGAACGTGTCCGTATGCTGATTGAGTCAGCGGGTGATTGGGAGCACAGTGCGTATCAGAGCGATAGTCAATTTGTTGTAGAAATTCGGCAGAAAAAAGTTGACTTGAATAAGCTCACACAGGGACCGGGGTATTCTGGCGAGAAGCTATCTTTGAATTTTCAAAATATCGAAGTCAGGTCGCTACTGCAGGTAATTGCAGATTTCACTAATTTTAATATTGTAACCTCTGATACAGTCACAGGGGGTCTAACCTTGCGACTCAAAGACGTTCCTTGGGATCAGGCGCTTCAAATTATTATGGATGCGAAGGGTCTCGGAATGAAGAAAACAGGTTCCGTTCTTTGGATTGCGCCCAAGGATGAAATTGATGCACGTACTAAGAAAGATTTCGAAGCTGCCCAGGCAATTCAGAAGCTTGAACCTCTGAAGACTCAGGCATATCAATTAAATTATGCCAAGGCGGCGGACATTCTCGCTCAGTTAACTACCTCATCGACTGGAGGCGGGGGGGTTAGCACTCGTTTTCTATCTGAGCGTGGCAGCGCAATTTCTGAGCCACGCACGAATCAGCTTTTTGTAACTGATACGCCGAGTAAATTAGAAGAAGTGCGACTTTTACTTGCCAGCTTGGATGTAGCTGTTCGACAGGTGCTTATCGAGGCTCGCATCGTTGAAGCTCGGGATTCCTTTGGGCGTTCGCTGGGAGTGCGTCTTGGCGGTACGGATCTTCGAGCTAACAGAGGAGGTGATGGCGGCTATGGCATTGGAGGGAATAACAGGCTCGCCTTCGGCTCGTCATACAGTGATGCTGTGGCATCTAGTGGGGCTGGTGGGACTACCAATACCAATGGGAATTTTGTCAATCTTCCCGCCAGCCTTTCGAATGTCAGCAGCGTAGGTAGTTTCGCACTATCAATTTTCAATTCGGCTGCCAATCGGTTCCTCACTCTAGAGTTATCTGCTATGGAGGCCGATGGTAAGGGGCGTATTGTTTCAAGTCCCAGAATTATTACTGCAGACCAGACAAAAGCGCTTATTGAGCAGGGTACCGAGTATCCTTATTCGGTGACCGCTCCGAACGGGGCAACTACCCTGGCATTCAAGAAGGCCGTTCTGAAGTTGGAAGTGACCCCTCAAATAACACCAGAAGGGAACATTATTCTGGATCTTGATGTGAATAAAGACAGTCGAGGTGAAACGACTAGTCAAGGCGTTGCTATTGATACAAAGCATGTTAAGACGCAAATTCTTATTGAAAATGGTGGAACTGTGGTAATCGGTGGTATTTTTGAAATGGAAGAAACCAATCAAGAAAATAAAATACCTTTGATTGGGGATGTGCCGGTTGTGGGTAATTTATTTAAGAGTCGGACCAAAGAGTCCACAAAGCGGGAAATGTTGGTTTTCATTACGCCAAAAATAATTTCAGATCGTATTTCTTCGCGTTAAATCGAGTTGAGGATGTAATCAAAATGAATAAGTTTTTAAAAATTTTAGCCATCGCTGGAATTGGTATTTTGTCCGCATGCGGTGGTGGTGGTGGTAGCTCGGGGAGCACCAATGAGTCTTACAGCATCACCCTGCGTTCTGCAAAAAATCAGTTACCTCTGAATATTGCGAACCAACCGGCGGTCATTGGGGCGTATGGCTCGTATACGACAACGCTCTACGTTGATGCGCGGAAAGGGGCTTCGCCCATTCCTGGAGGTGAGGGTATTTTCGGTTGTAAAATCGAGCAGGGTCTAGACTCAGGAGCGCTTTACTACCTAGATGGTGATACGGAGCATGAGGATGCGAATAAAAATCCGCTTGCTTTTAGGGCTGTGACATTGGATGCGAATAGTGGTGGTGCATCTTTTCATTTTCATGCGGGTAATCAAGTCGGTACGGCCCGCATAACTTGTTCTGTTACCGATCCGCGCGATGGGCAAGTGCGTAGCGCAAGTGTTGACATCGCAGTAGGTGGAGGGGTTGGGGGCAAGCCTGCGAGTGTGCGTAGTAGTGCGCAAGCGCCTGGTTTTTTAGGGGTTAAGGATAATATTTCGAATTTGCGAAATAATGTGGGTATTCAGGCGTTTTTGATGGATGATGCAAACCAGCCTGTTCCTAATTCTTCGGCCTCTAATTTGCAGGTGAGTATTCGCCCTTTTGGCGCTTCATCTGGTGCTAAATTGATAGCGGGTAATCAAGCGGGAGGGGTTGTCCAGATTGGAACGCTGGGGGGGGTTGGGTCCTTCTCCCTGACGAGTGGGCCGAATAGCGGCATTATTTTGTTGGAATTAGTTGCCGATCGTTTTGATAATAACGTCAGCAATGGCATTCAGGATGCTGTTTCTTCGTTGGTCGCGATCGCTGTTGTTGAGGGCGTTGCATCCACACCGCTTACTTTTGCCGCGACAGCTCTTACCGTGCCTAATACTCTCCCATTTGCGAGTGTATTGGTGGCCACAGGTGGCGTGCCACCCTACACTTGGTCTGCGGTCGGTGCTCTGCCGCCGGGGTTGGCGTTAAGTAGTTCTGGGGTGATCAGTGGGACGCCTTTGGCGGCGCCCGGAGCTTACACGTTCGTTGCCACTGTCACGGATGCTGTTGGAGCCACCGTAGCTCGCAACGTCACATTGACTGTGACTGGCGCGTTGCCCTTGGATCCTTTTGTTTTTACTGTAAACGGGTGCTCTGCAGGTGTTAACACGGCTTGCGTGCTGCCCAATGCGGTTAAAAATAGTCCCTATCTCTACTCTTTTTCGGCAAGCGGTGGTGATACCACTGTGGATGTTACTTGGGACTTTCAACTTCTGCCCGCTTGGCTGACATCCGCAACTACGGGAAATACAGGGTTTATCAGTGGTACCCCTCTTACCTGTGGAATAAATACCTTTTTGGTGACGGCTACGCGTGGTGCGAATGTGGTAACTCGTCAAGTGTCGATTGAGACTGTTGGCGATGCTGCTGCAGTGCCGCCTGTGACGTGCCCTTGAGGAATTGGGTTTGTACTATTTATGAATTTTGTATTACTTAATAAATAAATAAAAACCCCGCTCTATGCGGGGTTTTTATTATTTTCTAGCTTGATTTTGGTGTCGATAGGCTTCTGAATTTTGGATGTCTATGTTTTTGTGATTTGTTGATGTTATCTGTTTTAAATTCTTAAAAATTGTTTATGTCGGGATAAATTTTGATAATTACTTTAGGGCTGTGGTGATGCCCACGTCGCTGGCCATTTGGCAATCACTGCCGTTAAATTGGCTGACGCAAAGAGAGTGACGTTATGGTGATGGGTGAATGATTTTTTTGAGGCGGTGCGTCCCCGTTGCGTTTGTAAATTTGGTTGTTTTCTGATCGGCAAATTATTCTCACGCTATAAAAAATCATCGCGAGGCGATGAGCGTTGGTGTGGGGCGTAGATTTGCGGTTTAATGGCGCTGGTTTTCAGAGGATTTGCAAGCTAGCCCCTTCTGATATTGATGTTTGAATTTTTTGCAGATGTGATTAGTTTGTTTTTTGAGTTCTTGAGTGTTCTGTGATTTGAATTGCGCCTCGTCTTTATAAGGTGGCTGCCCCTGAAGTTAAATGATTTATGATGGATAGATTGCCTTTCTGGGTTGGGGTATGAATTTCGTAATTGGTTTCGATCATCTAATGGGTGATTAATGAATTTCATAAAATGGAGGTTGTTGGCGTGTACAGCGTTTTGATTGATTTAGGGGCGCGCAGCTACAGTATCGCGATTGGTAGTGACCTGCTTGGCAGTGCCGGAATTTACCTGGGTTTGCCTTCCGCTAGCACGGCTCTCATTGTTTCTAATAACAAAGTGGCCCCGCTGTACGTCGCAAAGTTAAGGTCTGGGCTTCACGGACGGTTTGATGTAATTCATGAAGTTCTGCTCCCTGATGGTGAGGAACATAAAAATTGGAAAGTATTGCAGTCGATTTTTGATACTCTGCTTTCTAATGGGTGCGATCGAAAAACTGTACTTTTCGCATTGGGTGGTGGCGTGATCGGAGACATGACGGGTTTCGCTGCTGCAAGTTACATGCGCGGTGTACCCGTTGTGCAGGTGCCAACGACGCTCTTGGCGCAGGTAGATTCTTCTGTCGGGGGGAAAACAGCCATAAATCATCCTCTCGGGAAGAACATGATTGGGGCCTTTTATCAGCCTAGGCTTGTCGTGTGTGACCTCGCCACCTTGGATTCACTGCCTTTGCGAGAGCTCAGCGCAGGCTTGGCCGAAGTGATCAAGTACGGCCCCATCGCCGACACCAATTTCATGGATTGGCTGGAGTCTTCTATGGAGGCTTTGTTGGCCCGTGAACGATCGGCCTTGGCGCATGCGGTGCGCCGCAGCTGCGAAATCAAGGCCTGGGTCGTCAGCCAAGACGAAAAAGAAACCGGCCTGCGTGCCATCCTTAACTTCGGGCACACCTTTGGCCACGCCATCGAGGCGGGCATGGGGTATGGAGTCTGGCTGCATGGCGAAGGGGTGGCTGCCGGCATGGTGATGGCCGCTGAGCTGTCTTGTCGCCTGGGTTTGGTGGATGCTGCGTTTGTCGAGCGGCTTACCGCGTTGATTGCGCGGGCGGGTTTGCCTACGAAAGGGCCTGTGCTGGATGTGACCGACAATGCGGGTCGCTATCTGGAATTGATGCGCATCGACAAAAAGTCAGAGGGAGGAGAGATCCGTTTTGTACTGATTGACGGACCGGGCAAAGCCGTGGTGCGGGCGGCTCCCGATGCATTGGTGCGAGAGGTCATTGACGCGTGTTGCGTGTGATCGTTGTTCGATTGCTATTTAATCAATAGCTGATAACGTAGATCAGAAGCGCTCAGGCATCGATTTTGATTCAAAATTCTGACCTTTTACCCTGCGCTGCAAACCCCGCGCAGACGCGGGGGCGACGCCACCCGGAGCAACCGGCGCCGACGCGCACCGAGTACCAGCGGGACCGCGACCGGATCGTGCATTCCACCGCGTTCCGGCGTCTGGTGTACAAGACACAGGTTTTCCTCAATCACGAAGGGGATCTGTTCCGCACCCGGTTGACCCACTCGCTGGAGGTGGCTCAACTTGGGCGTTCGATTGCGCGGTCTTTGCAGATCAATGAAGATCTGGTGGAAGCGATTTCGCTGGCCCATGACCTGGGCCATACACCGTTTGGGCACGCGGGGCAGGATGCGCTGCATGGTTGCATGGCGGGGTTTGGCGGGTTTGAGCACAACCTGCAAAGCCTGCGCGTGGTGGACCGGCTCGAAGAGCGCTACCCCCAATACGACGGCCTCAATCTCACCTTCGAAACGCGAGAAGGCATCCTCAAACATTGCTCCCGGCAACACGCCGAGCAGTTGGAGGCCGCAGAGCCCGGTGGTGTCGGCAGCCGCTTTTTGCGACGCGAGCAGCCCGGTCTGGAGGCGCAGCTGTGCAACCTGGCCGACGAGATTGCCTACAACGCGCACGACATTGACGATGGCGTGCGATCGGGCTTGATCAGTCTGGCGCAATTGCGTGACGTTCCCCTGTTCGATGCGTACCGGGCTGCAGCGCAGGCCGAGTACCCGGATCTCTCCGCGCCCAGCCTGCAGCGGCGCCTGTTGTTCGAGGCCATTCGGCGCATGCTCAGCGCGCAGGTGTACGACGTGATTGATGCGACGCGGGAGGCGCTGCGCGAGCATGCGCCAGGCAGTGCTGACGAGGTTCGCCGTTGCCCACCGCTGGTGCTGTTCAGTGGGGGCATGCGCGAGCGATCGACGGCGCTCAAGCAGTTCCTGTTTCGGCACCTGTACCGGCATCCCCAGGTGATGGAGACCACGGGGCTGGCCCAGGAAATTGTGCGCGACCTTTTCGCCGCCTATGTGGCTGCTCCGCAGGAAATGAAAGCGGCGTTTGCCCAGCAGGCGCTGGCGGGCGATGCCAGCATGCGGGCGCGTGCCGTGGCCGACTTCATTGCCGGGATGACGGACCGTTTTGCCGCACGTGAGCATGAGCGGCTGACGGGGCGCAGTCTGTTGGGTGGCTAAGGGCTTTCAGCCGCAAGGCCACCTGAGTTCGCAGCTGTAGTGGGCTCTGGCACCGGCCCGTTGCCCAATTACTCTATCGCCTGCGGAATGGCAACAAACCTGCTCGCGTGCCCGTGCTGCACTGCCTTGTGAGGTACCGTCTACCTCGGGCCAAGCCGATGCCCCCGGTAAAATCGGGTCCCGCTTTACTGTGCCAGCCAGCGCGCCTATGACCTCCACCCCTTCCATCACCCCGATGGGCGCGTCTGATCCCGCAGCCCCGTTCATTCATGACACCGTGCACTGGCTTGAGAAGGCTGTGATCGGGCTGAATCTGTGTCCGTTCGCCAAAGGCGTGCATGTCAAAGGACAGATCCACTACGTTGTGGCGCTGACCGAAGACACCGAAACAGTGCTATCGCTGCTGCGCGAGGAGTTGCTGGCTTTGCAGAAGACACCCGCCGAGGTGCGGGATACGACCCTGCTGGTGCTACCGCATTGTTTGCAGGATTTTCTGGACTTCAATGATTTTCTTGGTGACGCGGAAGGTCTGCTGGATGCCTTGGGGCTTGATGGCATTTTGCAAATCGCCAGCTTTCACCCCCAGTTCCAGTTTGCGGGCACCGAGGTGGACGATGTGACCAACTGCACAAACCGCGCGCCCTATCCCACGCTGCATTTGCTGCGCGAGGACAGCATCGACCGGGCCGTGGAAGTGTTCCCAGAGGCTGAGGCCATTTTTGAGCGGAACATGGAAGTGCTGGAGGGCCTGGGGCTGGAGGGATGGCGCGCACTGGATGTGGGGCCCCACGTGGTTGCGCCCCTGGCAGTAGACCCTCAGGGCCAGGGAGCTCGATGATGCAGAAGAAACCATCTCCCTCTTTGCGTGGAACTGCAGGGGCTACTTCCAAAAAGAACTCCCAAGCCTCGGCCCAAGCAGCCGAACTGTCCGAGCTGCGGCCGGGGCAGTCGGTGGAACTGCTCAAGGAGTTGCACATCCTCACCCGTGACGGGCGGCTGAACCAGGACTCACGGCGCAAGCTCAAGCAGGTGTACCACCTGTTCAATTTCATCGAGCCGTTGCTGACAGAGCTGTCTGCGGGCGAGCAGGGCCCCACCCTGGCCGACCATGGCGCGGGCAAGTCATACCTCGGGTTCATTCTGTACGACCTGTACTTCAAGGCCCTGGAGCGTGGCCATATTTACGGGGTGGAAACCCGGGCCGAGCTGGTGGAGAAATCGCGCTTGCTCGCGCAGCGGCTTGATTTTGGGCGCATGTCCTTTCTCAATCTGTCCGTGGCTGAATCGTCGGATGCGGGCGAGTTGCCTGCGCAGATCGATGTGGTCACGGCCTTGCATGCCTGCGATACCGCCACGGACGATGCCATCGCTTTCGGGCTGCAAAAGAAGGCGAGGGCCATGGTGTTGGTGCCCTGCTGTCAGGCCGAGATGGCTGCCTGCCTGCGTCAGGGCAAGGCCCTGCAGCTGGCCCGCACGCCCCTGGCCGAGCTGTGGCGGCACCCACTGCATACCCGCGAGCTGGGGAGCCAGGTGACCAATGTGCTGCGCTGCCTATACCTGGAAGCCAGCGGCTACCAGGTGACGGTGACCGAGTTGGTCGGGTGGGAGCACAGCATGAAGAACGAACTCATCATCGCCCGCTACACCGGACAGAAAAAACGCAGCGCGGCTGAGCGCCTGCGGGCCATCCTGGTCGAGTTCGGGCTGGAGAAGGTCCTGGGGCCGCGTTTTGGGTTGGCGGTGGCTGCCGACGTGGCCGAGGCTGCTGCTGCGGGCTGATTGCATCACCCGTGCTTCCGTGGCGCGGCAGCGTGCCGGAGGTTTCAAAATCGGGGACGGGTCTATGATGGCGCGCATCGCTTTCATTGACCCTTGCCCATGGCCCGCCTTCCGCGCCTGACCCTGCCAGGCCATCTGCACCACGTGATCCAGCGTGGCAACAACCGCCAGCCGATTTTTCTGGATGGGGATGACTTCAACACCATGCTCGGCCTGCTGGCAGACAACGCGCAGCAGCATGGGGTGGCTGTGCATGCCTATGTGTTGATGGACAACCATTTCCACCTGCTGGTGACCCCCTCGTCGGCCGATGTTTTGCCGCAGATGATGCAGGCGGTGGGCAGGCGTTATGTGCAGTATTTCAACCGCCGACATGGGCGCACCGGCACCTTGTGGGAAGGGCGCTACCGGTCCACGGTGCTGCAAGCCGACAAGTACCTGCTGCCCTGCATGGTGTACCTGGACCTCAACCCGGTGCGTGCCGGACTGGTGGCGAATGCGGCGGACTACCCCTGGTCCAGCCACGCCCACTGGCGTGGCGTGCGCAATGACCGCCTGCTCACGCCGCATGCCCTGTACTGGGCGCTGGGCAACACGCCCTTTGCCCGCGAGGCGGCCTATGCGGCGCTGGTGCAGACAGGGATCGGATCGCTGGAGCAGACGGCACTCACGGCATCGGCCCTGAGCGGGTGGGCGCTGGGCGACACTGATTTCATTGAGGGTTTGCAAAAACAGACACCCCGTCGTGTGACGGCGGGGCAGGCCGGGCGGCCGAAGAGCATGAAAAAATCAGAGAAAAAATAGCTCTCTCCGCCCATCTATATTGGGTTTTATGCTATTAAAACTGATATGTCCCCAATAAAATATCAAACTGAGATACTTGGTTATTAAGAGGAATCTGACCCTAATTAATGTGCTTGCCAAATCATGTTGCAATGCACTAATCTCCCACTCCCTGCGAAAAATATGAGGAGTGCGCCATGACCACGGCTGCCGAGATCCAGCATCTGCAACAACACGGTTTGTATTCATCGGGTAACGAACACGACGCCTGCGGCCTCGGCTTCGTCGCCCACATCAAGGGTGTGAAGCGCCACGACATCGTGACGCAGGCCCTGAAGATCCTGGAAAACATTGACCACCGTGGCGCCGTGGGGGCCGACCCCCTGATGGGCGACGGCGCGGGCATCCTGATCCAGATCCCCGACGCGCTGTACCGTGAAGAGATGGCCAAGCAGGGCATCACGCTGCCCGCCGCCGGGGAATACGGCGTGGGCATGATCTTCCTGCCCAAGGAGCACGCCTCCCGTCTGGCCTGCGAGCAGGAGATGGAGCGCGCGATCAAGGCCGAAGGCCAGGTGCTGCTGGGCTGGCGCGATGTGCCGGTGAATGTGGACATGCCCATGTCGCCCACCGTGCGCAAGAAGGAGCCCATCCTGCGCCAGGTCTTCATCGGCCGTGGCAACGACGTGATCGTGCAGGACGCGCTGGAGCGCAAGCTGTATGTGATCCGCAAGACGGCCAGCGCCAATATCCAGGCGCTTAAGCTCAAGCACAGCAAGGAATACTACGTTCCGTCCATGTCCAGCCGCACGGTGGTCTACAAGGGCCTGCTGCTGGCCGACCAGGTGGGCGTGTACTACAAGGACCTGTCGGATGAGCGCTGCATCTCGGCCATCGGCCTGGTGCACCAGCGTTTCTCCACCAACACCTTCCCTGAGTGGCCTCTGGCCCACCCGTACCGCTACGTGGCGCACAACGGTGAAATCAACACCGTCAAGGGCAACTACAACTGGATGAAGGCCCGCGAAGGCGTGATGGCCTCGCCCGTGCTGGCGGCCGATCTGCAAAAGCTGTACCCCATCAGTTTTGCTGACCAGTCTGACACTGCAACGTTCGACAACTGCCTCGAACTGCTGACCATGGCCGGCTACCCCATCAGCCAGGCCGTGATGATGATGATCCCCGAGCCCTGGGAGCAGCACACCACCATGGACGAGCGCCGCCGCGCCTTCTATGAATACCACGCCGCCATGCTGGAGCCCTGGGACGGCCCAGCCTCCATCGTGTTCACCGACGGCCGCCAGATCGGCGCCACGCTGGACCGCAACGGCCTGCGCCCCTCGCGCTACTGCATCACCGATGACGACCTGGTCATCATGGGCTCGGAGTCGGGCGTGCTGCCCGTGCCGGAGAACAAGATCGTGCGCAAATGGCGCCTGCAGCCCGGCAAGATGTTCCTGATCGACCTGGAACAAGGCCGCATGATCGACGACGACGAGCTCAAGGCCAACGTCGTCAACACCAAGCCCTACAAGCAGTGGATCGAGAACCTGCGCATCAAGCTCGACAGCATCGAGGCCGGTGCCCAGGCTGCAGCGCCCCAGGCCGCTGATCTGCCGCTGCTCGACCGCCAACAGGCCTTTGGCTACACCCAGGAAGACATCAAGTTCCTGATGGCGCCCATGGCCAAGAACGGTGAAGAAGGCATTGGCTCCATGGGCAACGACAGCCCGCTGGCCGTGCTCTCGGGCAAGAACAAGCCGCTGTACAACTACTTCAAGCAGCTGTTCGCCCAGGTGACGAACCCGCCGATCGACCCGATCCGCGAAGCGATCGTGATGTCGCTCAACAGCTTCATCGGCCCCAAGCCCAACCTGCTGGACATCAACCAGGTCAACCCACCGATGCGGCTCGAAGTGAGCCAGCCCGTGCTCGACTTTGCCGACATGGCCAAGCTGCGCGACATCGCGCAGTACACGCAAGGCAAGTTCAAGAGCGCGACCATCGACATCACCTACCCACTGAGCTGGGGCCGTGAAGGTGTGGAAGCCAAGCTCGCCTCGCTGTGCGCGCAGGCCGTGGACGCCATCAAAGGTGGTGCCAACATCCTGATCATCAGCGACCGCGCCGTGAGCGCCACGCAAGTGGCCATTCCCGCGCTGCTGGCGCTGTCGGCCATCCACCAGCACCTGGTGGGCGCTGGCCTGCGCACCACGGCAGGCCTGGTGGTCGAGACCGGCACCGCCCGCGAAGTGCACCATTTCGCCGTGCTGGCAGGCTACGGCGCCGAGGCCGTGCACCCCTACCTGGCCATGGAAACCCTGGCCGACATGCACAAGGACCTGGGCGGCGACCTGTCGGCCGACAAGGCCATCTACAACTACGTCAAGGCCATCGGCAAGGGTCTGTCCAAGATCATGTCCAAGATGGGCGTGAGCACGTACATGAGCTACTGCGGTGCCCAGCTGTTCGAGGCGATTGGCCTGAACACGGAAACGGTGGGCAAGTACTTCACCGGCACCGCCAGCCGCGTGGAAGGCATCGGCGTGTTCGAGATCGCCGAAGAAGCCATCCGCATGCACAAGGCCGCGTTTGGTGACGACCCCGTGCTCGAAACCATGCTGGACGCGGGTGGCGAATACGCCTGGCGCGCCCGTGGCGAAGACCACATGTGGACCCCCGATGCGATTGCCAAGCTGCAGCACAGCACGCGTGCCAACAACTGGAACACGTACAAGGAATACGCGCAGATCATCAACGACCAGAGCAAGCGCCACATGACGCTGCGCGGCCTGTTCGAGTTCAAGATCGACCCCTCCAAGGCGATCTCGATCGACGAGGTCGAGCCCGCCAAGGAAATCGTCAAGCGCTTCGCCACGGGCGCCATGTCGCTCGGCTCCATCTCCACCGAGGCGCACGCCACGCTGGCTGTGGCCATGAACCGAATCGGCGGCAAGAGCAACACGGGCGAAGGCGGTGAAGACGCAGCGCGTTACCGCAACGAACTCAAGGGCATCCCGATCAAGAAGGGTGACAGCCTCAAGAGCGTGATCGGTGCCGAGAACGTGGAAGTCGATCTGCCCCTGCAAGACGGTGACTCGCTGCGCAGCCGCATCAAGCAGGTGGCCTCGGGCCGCTTTGGAGTGACGGCGGAATACCTCTCGTCGGCCGACCAGATCCAGATCAAGATGGCCCAGGGCGCCAAGCCCGGCGAAGGTGGTCAGCTGCCTGGCGGCAAGGTCTCCAACTACATCGGCAAGCTGCGCCACAGCGTGCCTGGTGTGGGCCTGATCTCGCCCCCACCACACCACGACATCTACTCCATCGAGGACTTGGCCCAGCTGATCCACGACCTGAAGAACGTGGCACCGCATGCCGGTATCAGCGTCAAGCTGGTGTCCGAAGTGGGCGTGGGCACGATCGCCGCAGGCGTGGCCAAGTGCAAGAGCGACCACGTCGTGATTGCCGGTCATGACGGTGGCACGGGCGCTTCGCCCTGGTCGTCCATCAAGCACGCGGGCGGCCCCTGGGAAATCGGCCTGGCCGAAACCCAGCAGACCCTGGTGCTGAACCGCCTGCGCGGCCGCATTCGCGTGCAGGCCGATGGCCAGATGAAGACTGGCCGCGACGTCGCCATCGGCGCGCTGCTGGGCGCGGATGAGTTCGGCTTCGCGACTGCTCCGCTGGTGGTCGAGGGCTGCATCATGATGCGCAAGTGCCACCTCAACACCTGCCCCGTGGGCGTGGCGACGCAAGACCCTGAGCTGCGCAAGAAGTTCTCGGGCAAGCCTGAGCATGTGGTGAACTACTTCTTCTTCATCGCGGAAGAAGTGCGCCAGATCATGGCCCAGCTCGGCATCAAGAAGTTCGATGATCTGATCGGCCGCACCGACCTGCTCGACATGCGCCAGGGCCTGGAACACTGGAAGGCACGCGGCCTGGACTTCGGTCGTCTGTTCGCCCAGCCCAACGTGCCTGCCGACGTGCCGCGCTTCCATGTGGATGTGCAGGACCACAACATCGAGCACACGCTGGACCGCAAGCTCATCGAGCGCAGCAAGCCCGCCATCGAAAAGGGCGAGCGCGTGCAGTTCATCGAAGTGGCGCGCAACGTGAACCGCTCCGTGGGCGCCATGCTCTCCGGCGCCGTGACGCGTGCCCATCCCGAGGGCCTGCCGGATGACACCATCCGCATCCAGCTCGAAGGCACGGGCGGCCAGTCGTTCGGCGCCTTCCTCACACGCGGCATCACGCTGTACCTGATCGGCGACGCCAACGACTACACGGGCAAGGGCCTGTCGGGCGGCCGTGTGGTGGTGCGCCCCAGCATCGACTTCCGAGGCGATGCCGTGCGCAACACCATCGTGGGCAACACCGTGATGTACGGTGCCACCACGGGTGAGGCCTTCTTCAGTGGCGTGGCCGGTGAACGCTTTGCGGTGCGCCTGTCGGGTGCCACGGCGGTGGTGGAAGGCACGGGCGACCACGGTTGCGAATACATGACCGGCGGCACCGTGCTGGTGCTGGGCAAGACCGGCCGCAACTTCGCAGCGGGCATGAGCGGCGGCGTCGCTTATGTCTACGACGAAGACGGCCAGTTCGACACGCGCTGCAACCTCTCCATGGTGACGCTGGAGCGCATCCTGCCTGCCTCGGAGCAAGAGGCCACCGTGCCCCGCGCCATCTGGCACGGCGGCCAGACCGACGAAGCCCAGCTCAAGAAGCTGCTGGAAGACCACAACCGCTGGACGGGCAGCAAGCGTGCCCGTGAGCTGCTGGACAACTGGGCGGCATCGCGCGGCAAGTTCGTCAAGGTCTTCCCGACCGAGTACAAGCGCGCGCTGGCTGAAATTTATGAACGAAAAGTGCTGGAAGAGTCCGCTACACCGGCGGTAGCTGCTACCAAAAAAGAAGTGGCTCCTGCCAAATAAGGCGCCACAGACCTTCGCACAGCATTCATAGACAAGGACACCGTCATGGGAAAAACTACCGGCTTCATGGAATACGAGCGCATCGAAGAGGGCTATAAGCCCGTGCCCGAGCGCTTGAAGCACTACAAGGAATTTGTGATCGGGCTCGACAGCGCCCAGGCCAAGGTGCAAGGCGCGCGCTGCATGGACTGCGGCACGCCGTTTTGCAACAACGGCTGCCCGGTCAACAACATCATTCCTGACTTCAACGATCTGGTGTACCACCAGGACTGGAAGAGCGCGATCGAGGTGCTGCACAGCACCAACAACTTCCCCGAGTTCACCGGCCGCATCTGCCCTGCGCCTTGCGAGGCAGCCTGTGTGCTCAACGTGAACGACGACGCCGTGGGCATCAAGTCCATCGAGCACGCGATCATCGACCGCGCCTGGGAAGAGGGCTGGGTCAAGCCCCGCCCCGCCAAGCACCAGACGGGAAAGAAGGTGGCCGTGGTGGGCTCAGGCCCCGCAGGCCTGGCCGCTGCCCAGCAACTGGCCCGTGCCGGCCACAGCGTCACGCTGTTTGAAAAGAACGACCGCGTGGGCGGCCTGCTGCGCTACGGCATCCCCGACTTCAAGATGGAGAAGTCGCACATCGACCGCCGAGTCAAGCAGCTCGAAGCCGAAGGCGTGGTCATTCGCACCAGCGTGTTCGTGGGCGCGGCCAAGGACGGCCTGGGCAAGGACTCCAAGGTCACCAACTGGGCCAAGGAAACGATCACGCCCGAGCAGTTGAACAAAGAGTTCGACGCCGTGCTGTTGACCGGTGGCGCCGAGCAATCGCGTGACCTGCCCGTGCCTGGGCGTGACCTCGATGGCATCCACTTCGCGATGGAGTTCCTGCCCCAGCAGAACAAGGTCAACGCGGGCGACAAGCTCAAGGGCCAGATCATGGCCACGGGCAAGCACGTCATCGTGATCGGTGGCGGCGACACCGGCAGCGACTGCGTGGGCACCAGCAACCGCCACGGCGCGGCCAGCGTCACCCAGTTCGAGGTGATGCCCCAGCCCCCCGAGGTGGAAAACCGTCCCCTGACGTGGCCTTACTGGCCGCTGAAGCTACGCACCAGCTCCAGCCATGACGAAGGCTGCGTGCGCGAGTTCGCGATCTCCACCAAGGAGTTCACGGGCGAAAAGGGCAAGGTCAAGAGCCTGACCACCGTGCAGGTCGAGTTCAAGGACGGCAAGCTGGTCGAGATCCCTGGCACTGAAAAGCACTACCAGGCCGATCTGGTGCTGCTGGCCATGGGTTTTGTGAGCCCTGTGGCTGCCGTGCTCGACGCTTTTGGCGTGGACAAGGATGCCCGTGGCAACGCCCGCGCCACCACCGAGTTCGACGGCGGCTATGCCACCAACGTGCCCAAGGTGTTTGCAGCCGGTGACATCCGCCGGGGTCAGTCGCTGGTGGTCTGGGCCATCCGCGAAGGCCGCCAGGCCGCCCGTGCGGTGGACGAGTTCCTGATGGGTTACTCGGATCTGCCCCGCTGATTACCTGCGGATAGGTTCCAGCCGAAGCGGCGCCTGCGGGCGCCGCTTTTGTTGGGGGATGTGTGGTGGGGCCGGCAGGGGTTGACCATGCAAAACCACGGACTCTGCTGCCCCGGCGCTTTGTTGGCACAATCGGCAGTACTGTCAATCCGGGGTTGTCTCGGCCTTTGGTGCGCTGAGGCCCACCAAGCACCGTGCGAATTTTTACAAACATGCGTGAATGTATGTTTGTGGCTTCGGCTACCATCGCGGCTCGTTCCTCGGGGCGTGTCCTGGGTTCGTGTGCGCAGGTCCCGGATTCCCATCACCCTTTTCTTGCATGCCAGAGCCGTCCTTCCTCGCCGAACTGCGCAACGTCACCTTCTCCTATGGTGACCGCGCCATCCTGCGCGACGTTTCGCTCTCGGTGCCACGGGGCAAGGTCACGGCGCTCATGGGGGCGTCGGGCGGCGGCAAGACCACGGTGCTGCGCCTGATTGGCGGGCAGCAGAAGGCCCAAAGCGGCCAGGTACTGTTCGATGGCCAGGACGTGGGGCGCATGGATGTTTCTGCCCTGTATGCGGCGCGCAGGCGCATGGGCATGCTGTTCCAGTTCGGAGCACTGTTCACTGACCTGAGCGTGTTCGAGAACGTGGCCTTCCCGCTGCGCGAGCACACCGATCTGTCCGAGGCGCTGATCCGCGATGTGGTGCTCATGAAGCTGCATGCGGTGGGCCTGCGCGGAGCGCGCGATCTGGCGCCCAGCCAGATATCCGGCGGCATGGCGCGCCGCGTGGCCCTGGCGCGTGCGATCGTGCTGGACCCGGAGCTGGTCATGTACGACGAACCTTTTGCGGGCCTGGACCCGATTTCGCTCGGCACGGCCGCCCAACTGATCCGGCAGCTCAACGACGCCATGGGCCTGACCAGCATCATCGTCTCGCACGATCTGGAAGAAACCTTCCGGCTTGCAGACCACGTGATCATCCTGGGCGAGGGCGTGGTGGCTGCACAAGGCACCCCCGACGAAGTGCGTGCCAGCCGCGATCCGCTGGTGCACCAGTTTGTGAATGCCTTGCCCACGGGGCCCGTGCCGTTCCACTATCCGTCCCCCGAGCCCGCCGAAGACTTTGGGCCCGCAGGAGGGCGCAGGTCATGAGCTGGTACAAGCCTTCGGATGTAGGCCTTGCCGTGCGCCAGCAGCTGGCAGACATCGGCCTGGGCGCGCGCCTGTTTTTCCGGCTGCTGCGGCTGGTGGGTGCGACCTTTCTGCGGCCTGGTCTGGTGCGCGACCAGATCCACTTCCTGGGCAACTATTCCCTGGCCATCATTGCGGTGTCAGGCCTGTTCGTAGGCTTTGTGCTGGGGCTGCAGGGCTACTACACGTTGCAGCGCTACGGCTCGTCGGAAGCCCTGGGCCTGCTGGTGGCCTTGAGCCTGGTGCGCGAGCTGGGGCCCGTGGTCACGGCGCTGCTGTTTGCGGGCCGTGCGGGCACCTCGCTCACGGCCGAGATCGGTCTGATGCGGGCGGGCGAACAGCTTAGTGCCATGGAGATGATGGCGGTGGACCCGGTGCAGCGCATCCTGGCGCCGCGCTTCTGGGCCGGCGTGGTCACCATGCCCCTGCTGGCGGCTGTGTTCAGTGCGGTGGGCATCATTGGCGGCTGGGTGGTGGGCGTGCTCATGATCGGCATCGACCCTGGGGCCTTCTGGAGCCAGATGCAGGGCGGGGTGGATGTCTGGAAAGACCTGGGCAACGGCGTGCTCAAAAGTGTGGTCTTCGGCTTCACTGTGACCTTTGTGGCACTTTTGCAGGGCTATGTGGCCAAGCCCACGCCTGAAGGCGTTTCGCGGGCCACCACACGCACGGTGGTCATGGCGTCCCTGGCGGTGCTGGCGCTGGACTTCGTGCTCACGGCCCTGATGTTCAGTATCTGACGCTGGCGAAGCTGGCGCGGGAAGGAATCCAAGACAATGCAACGTTCAAAAAACGATCTCTGGGTGGGGCTCTTCGTGATGCTCGGCACGGTGGCGCTGGTGTTTATGGCACTGCAGTCGGCCAACCTGCTGAGCCTGAACTTCCAGCGGGGTTACCAGATCACCGCGCGTTTCGACAACATCGGCGGCCTCAAGCCCCAGGCGGCGGTGCGCAGTGCCGGTGTGGTGGTGGGGCGGGTGCAGGCCATCACCTTCGATGACAAGACCTACCAGGCGCGCGTGACGCTGGCGATGGAAAACCGCTACGCCTTCCCCAAGGACAGTTCGCTCAAGATCCTCACCAGCGGGTTGCTGGGCGAGCAGTACATCGGCATCGAAGCAGGCGCGGACGAAAAAAATCTGGTGGCGGGCGACATGGTCACCTCGACCCAGTCGGCCGTGGTGCTGGAAAACCTCATTGGACAATTTCTCTACAGCAAGGCCGAAGACGGCAGCAAGCCTGCAGGGACAGGTGGCAAAAAATGACAAACACTCACTACACAGACTTGCCCCCCCGTGCCGGGCACATGCCCCGGGCCTTGCGCCTCGCCGCCAGCCTGGGCCTTGTGCTGGGCGCCGCGCTGCTGACAGGCTGCGCCACGGTGGCCAACCCCGATCCGCGTGACCCGCTGGAGTCGTACAACCGCAGCATGACCAACTTCAACGAACAGGTTGATGCGATGGTGCTCAAGCCGGTGGCGATTGCCTACAAGGACGTCACTCCCGCACCCGTGCGCACGGGGGTGAGCAATTTCTTTGCGAACCTGGGTGATGTGTGGTCCTTCGTGAACAACGTGCTGCAGCTGCGCGGTGAAGCCGCCGCCTCCACCTTCATGCGGGTCAATGTGAACACCCTCATGGGCCTGGGCGGCGTGCTGGACATCGCCAGCGAGCTGGGCATCGACCGCTACAAGCAGGACTTCGGCCTGACGCTGGGCTATTGGGGCATGGGCACCGGCCCGTACCTGGTGCTGCCCATCCTGGGCCCGTCCACGGTGCGTGACACCCTGGCCCTGCCGGTGGACATGAAGGGCAACGTGGTGAGCTATGTGGACCCGGTCTCCGCCCGCAACTCGCTGTACGCGCTGCGCATCGTGGACACGCGATCGAACCTGCTGCGCGCCAGCTCGGTGCTCGACAGCGCGGCGCTGGACAAGTACAGCTTTACACGCGATGTGTTTCTGCAGGTGCGCAGCCAGCAGGCCGGCGCGCCGTTCAGTGGCGATGACAAGAGCGACAACGATAGCAACAACGGCGTCTTGCCCGAGGAACCTCCGCGCTGAAGGGGCTCGCTTTAAAGGGCTCCAGCGGGACTGCCACTGTTGCACTTGCTTGCAATCCGCAACCGCAGCGACGCATGCGGGTCCACCCGCGCCACCACAATGATTTGACGGGCACGAGCCCGCACCGATGAAAGTCACGAACATGATGAACCGACGTACCCTGGGACACCGCGCCCTGGGCCTGGCTGCCGGGATGGCGCTGTCGCTGGGCCTGTCCCTGCCTGCACTGGCGGCCGATGAAGCCCCCGACGCGCTGATCAAGCGCCTGTCTTCCGATGTGCTCACCACCGTCAAGGCCGACAAGGCCATCCAGGGCGGCGACATCAGCAAGGTGATTGCGCTGGTGGACAAGACCGTGATGCCCAACGTCAACTTCCGCCGCATGACGGCCGCCGCCGTGGGCCCCGGCTGGCGCCAGGCCACGCCCGAGCAGCAAAAACGCCTGCAGGACGAGTTCAAGGTCTTGCTGGTGCGCACCTATGCTGGAGCCCTGGCCCAGGTGAACGACCAGACCATCCAGGTCAAGCCCCTGCGTGCTGCGGCCGAAGACAAGGACGTGCTGGTGCGCACCGAAATCGTGGGCCGGGGCGACCCCATCCAGCTCGACTACCGGCTGGAAAAAACCCCGGGCGAGGGCGCTGGCTGGAAAATCTACAACCTCAATGTGCTGGGTGTGTGGCTGGTGGAAACCTACCGGGGCCAGTTTGCCCAGGAAATCAATGCCAAGGGCATTGACGGCCTGATCGAGACCCTGGTTGCGCGCAACAAAACCAACACCTCAGCCAAAGGCTGAGGCGGTGTGACCAATTCCGCCATGCTGGTACTGCCCCACGAACTCACCCACCGCCAGGCCACGGCCTGCCTGCAGATGCTGCTGCAGGGCCTGCGCGTGCACCGTGAAACGGGTGTGGTGGTGGACGCGAGCGCCATGGCGGTGTTTGACAGTTCGGCGCTGGCGGTGCTGCTGGAATGCCGGCGCGAGGCGCTGTCGGTGGGCAAGACCTTTGCCGTGCAGGGCCTGCCCCCGGCGCTGCGCGGCATGGCGGGCCTGTATGGCGTGGGCACGCTGCTCACGCCCGTGTCCTGACGCGGCCCGGCTTTTTTTGCCGGGCCTGGGCCGCTGCAAGCCGCTGTCTGCCCCCTTCCCAACGCGGTTCAAGGCAAGGCCGTAAAATCAGGGGCTTCATGCCCGCAGTCTCCTTCCAAGCCATCTCCAAGACCTTTGCCACGCCCAAAGGCCCTTTTCAGGCGCTGAACCAGGTCAACCTGGACATTGAGGAGGGCGAGTTCTTCGGGCTCCTCGGCCCCAACGGCGCCGGTAAAACCACCCTCATCAGCATCCTGGCCGGCCTGGCGCGTGCCAGCAGTGGCCGCGTGCTGGTGCAGGGCAGCGACGTGCAGGCCCAGTACGCCGAGGCCCGCCGCAAGCTGGGCATCGTGCCGCAAGAGCTGGTGTTCGACCCCTTCTTCAATGTGCGCGAGGCGTTGCGCATCCAGTCGGGCTACTTCGGCGTGAAGAATAACGACGCCTGGATCGACGAGCTGCTCGAAAACCTGGGCCTGGCCGACAAGGCCAACGCCAACATGCGCCAGCTCTCGGGCGGCATGAAGCGCCGCGTGCTGGTGGCACAAGCCCTGGTGCACAAGCCGCCCATCATCGTGCTCGACGAGCCCACGGCTGGCGTGGACGTGGAGCTGCGCCAGACCCTGTGGCACTTCATCGCCCGCCTGAACAAGGAAGGGCACACCGTGCTGCTCACCACCCATTACCTGGAAGAAGCCGAAGCCCTGTGTGGCCGCATTGCCATGCTCAAGGCGGGGCAGGTGGTGGCGCTCAACCGCACCAGCGAGCTGCTCAAGGCCGCCTCGGGCAGCGTACTGCAGTTCAAGACCGACACGGCCCTGCCGCCCGCGCTGGCCGCCGTGGCGCGGGTCACCGGCCGTATCGTGCAGTTGCCCGCCCACGACGCGGCAGAGATTGAAAACCACCTGGCTGCCTTGCGCGTGGCCGGGGTCGAGGTGCAGGACATGGAGATCCGCAGGCCTGATCTGGAGGATGTGTTCCTGCAGGTCATGTCGGGCACGTCCGCATCCAATATTTCCTTGTCCGAGGTCGCGCTATGACCGGCTGGCAGACGCTGTTTTACAAAGAAGTTTTGCGCTTCTGGAAGGTCAGCTTCCAGACCGTCGCCGCCCCCGTGCTCACGGCCGTGCTGTACCTGCTGATCTTCGGCCACGTGCTCGAAGACCATGTGAAGGTCTACGACCGCATCAGCTACACGACCTTCCTCGTGCCGGGCCTCGTGATGATGAGCGTGTTGCAGAACGCATTTGCCAACAGCTCGTCCAGCATCATCCAGAGCAAGATCATGGGCAGCCTGGTGTTTGTGCTGCTCACGCCGCTGTCGCACTGGGCGTGGTTCTGCGCTTACGTGGGCTCGTCCATCGTGCGCGGGCTGGTGGTGGGCCTGGGCGTGTTCATCGTCACGCTGGCGTTTGCGCGGCCCGAGTTTGCGGCGCCGCTGTGGATTCTGGCCTTTGCGCTGCTGGGCGCGGCGCTGCTGGCCACACTGGGATTGATTGCGGGGCTCTGGGCTGACAAGTTCGACCAGATGGCCGCGTTCCAGAACTTCATCATCGTGCCCATGACCTTTCTGTCGGGCGTGTTCTATTCGATCCAGTCGCTGCCGCCGTTCTGGCAGGCCGTGAGCCACCTCAACCCGTTCTTCTACATGATCGACGGCTTCCGCTACGGCTTCTTCGGTCAGAGCGACACCTCGCCCTGGCTCAGCCTGGGCATCGTGGGCATCGCCTGGCTGGCCGTGAGCGCGCTGGCCGTGCACCTGCTGCGCACGGGCTACAAAATCCGTAACTGACATGACTTACGCAAAACAAGGTTCAGGCAAACGCTCCCCTCCAGGGCGAGGCGGTTGTTGCATCCCGATTTGCGTCAGTCCTCATTGATCCCGAGCGCCCCACCATGACCGCTGACCAACTCAAAGACATCATCGCCGCTGGCCTGGCCTGCGAACACATCACGCTCGAAGGTGACGGCCGCCATTGGTACGCCACCATCGTCTCGGCCGAGTTCGAGGGCAAGCGCGCCATCCAGCGCCACCAGCGCGTGTACGCCACGCTGGGCGCGAAAATGCACACCGACGAAGTGCATGCGCTGTCGATGAAGACCTTCACCCCCGCCGAGTGGGCAGCGCAGGCGCAGTAAACACCGGGGCAGAGTGCCGGGTGTTTGCTCATTTATTGATAGCTAACAGCGCATGATGGATGCGCGGTGAAGCCCATTTTTATTCATATTCTGGTTACCTGACATGGACAAACTCCTGATTCGCGGCGGACGCAGCTTGCAAGGCAAGGTGCTGGTCTCCGGCGCCAAGAACGCCGCCTTGCCGGAGTTGTGCGCCGCCCTGCTCACGGCCGAGCCCGTGACGCTGCTCAACGTGCCCCAGCTGCAGGATGTGAGCACCATGCTCAAGCTCATCCGCAACATGGGCGTGGCGGCGGAGCGGGCCGATGACGGCACGGTGCACATCGACGCCAGCGCGCTGAGCACGCCCGAAGCCCCGTACGAGCTGGTCAAGACCATGCGTGCCTCCGTGTTGGCCCTGGGGCCGCTGCTGGCGCGTTTTGGCGAGGCCACGGTGTCGCTGCCCGGTGGTTGCGCCATCGGTTCGCGCCCGGTGGACCAGCACATCAAGGGCCTGGCCGCCATGGGCGCCGAGATCGTGGTCGAGCACGGCTACATGATCGCCAAGCTGCCCGCTGGCTGGAAGCGCCTGAAGGGCGCGCGCATCACCACCGACATGGTCACCGTGACCGGCACCGAGAACTTCCTCATGGCCGCCGCGCTGGCCGAGGGTGAGACGGTGCTCGAAAACGCCGCGCAAGAGCCCGAGATTTCGGACCTGGCCGAGATGCTGATCGCCATGGGCGCGAAGATCGAAGGCCATGGCACCAGCCGCATCCGCATCCAGGGCGTAGACAAGCTGCACGGCTGCACCCACCGCGTGGTGGCCGACCGCATCGAAGCGGGCACCTTCCTGTGCGCTGTGGCGGCCACGGGCGGGGATGTGGTGTTGCGCCATGGCCGCGCCGACCACCTCGACGCCGTGATCGAGAAGCTGCGCGAAGCCGGTGCCACCGTGCAAGCGGTGGACGGCGGCATCCGCGTGCAAAGTGCAGGCGGCGCCACGCTCAAGGCCCAGGGTTTCCGCACCACCGAGTACCCGGGCTTCCCCACCGACATGCAGGCGCAGTTCATGGCGCTCAACTGCATCGCGCAGGGCACGGCCACGGTGACCGAGACGATTTTTGAAAACCGCTTCATGCACGTCAACGAGCTGGTGCGCCTGGGCGCCAAGATCCAGACCGATGGCAAGGTGGCGGTTATCGAAGGCGTGCCCCGCCTCTCCGGCGCCACCGTGATGGCCACCGACCTGCGCGCCTCGGCCAGCCTGGTCATCGCGGGACTGGTGGCCGACGGCGAAACCGTGGTGGACCGCATCTACCACCTGGACCGTGGCTACGACTGCATGGAAGCCAAACTGCGCGGTATTGGCGCGGACATTGAAAGACTGAAAGCATGACGATGATCACACTGGCGCTTTCCAAGGGCCGCATCTTTGACGAAACCCTGCCGCTGCTGGCCGCCGCAGGCATCGAGGTGCTGGAAGACCCCGAAAAGTCGCGCAAGCTCATCCTGCCCACCAACCAGCCCGACGTGCGTGTGGTGCTGGTGCGCGCCACCGATGTGCCCACCTACGTGCAGTACGGTGGTGCCGACATCGGCGTGACCGGCAAGGACACCCTCATCGAGCACGGCGGCCAGGGCCTGTACCAGCCGCTGGACCTGCAAATCGCCAAGTGCCGCGTGAGCGTGGCCGTGCGCAACGACTTCGACTACGAACGCGCCGTGAAGCAGGGCGCACGCCTGAAGGTTGCCACCAAGTACACCAGCATCGCCCGCGACTTCTTTGCGACCAAGGGCGTGCACGTGGACATGGTCAAGCTGTACGGCAGCATGGAGCTGGCCCCGCTGACCGGCCTGGCCGATGCCATCGTGGACCTGGTCTCCACCGGCAACACGCTCAAGGCCAACCACCTGGTCGAGGTCGAGCGCATCATGGACATCAGCTCCCACCTGGTCGTGAACCAGGCGGCGCTCAAGCTCAAGCAGGCGCCGCTGCGCCGCATCATCGATGCGTTCGCCTCGGCCATACCGGCTGAAAAAAACTGATCCATCTCCACCGACTGACACTATGACTTTGGTAGCTGCTCCCGCCCGTCTGTCCACCGCTGCGGCCACTTTTGAGGCTGATTTTGCAGTCCGCCTGCATTGGTCTGCCGACACCGACGCGGCCATCGAGCAGCGCGTGGCCGACATCCTGGCCGACGTGCAAAAGCGTGGCGACGCCGCCGTGCTGGAGTACACCGCCCGCTTCGACGGCCTTTCGGCGCCCACCATGGCGGCGCTGGAACTGACCCAGGCCGACTTCAAAGCCGCGTTCGACGCCATCCCGCAGGCCCAGCGCGACGCGCTGCAGGCCGCCGCCAAGCGCGTGCGCAGCTACCACGAAGCGCAGAAGAAGGCCTCGGGCGAGAGCTGGAGCTACCGCGACGAAGACGGCACGCTGCTGGGCCAGAAGGTCACGCCGCTGGATCGCGTGGGCATCTACGTACCCGGCGGCAAGGCCGCGTATCCGTCCAGCCTGTTGATGAACGCCATCCCGGCCCATGTGGCGGGCGTGCAGGAAATCATCATGGTCGTGCCCACGCCGGTGCGCGGCAGCGTGGCCACAGGCGGAACGGGCGAGGGCACCTCGACCAAGGGCGAGCGCAATGAGCTGGTGCTGGCCGCCGCCTACGTGGCCGGCGTCACGCGCGCCTTCACCATCGGCGGCGCCCAGGCCGTGGCTGCACTGGCCTACGGCACGGCCACCGTGCCCAAGGTGGACAAGATCACCGGCCCCGGCAACGCCTACGTAGCCAGCGCCAAGAAGCGCGTGTTCGGCACCGTGGGCATCGACATGATTGCAGGCCCGAGCGAAATCCTGGTGCTGGCCGACGGCACCACGCCGCCCGACTGGGTGGCCATGGACCTCTTCAGCCAGGCCGAACACGACGAGCTGGCCCAGAGCATCCTGCTGTGCCCCGATGCCGCCTATCTCGACGCCGTACAGCGCGAGATCGACCGCCTGCTGCCCACCATGCCGCGCGCCGAGATCATCGCCAAGAGCCTTACCGGCCGGGGCGCACTGATCCTGACGAAGGACATGGAAGAAGCCTGCGCCATCAGCAACCGCATCGCGCCCGAGCACTTGGAGGTCAGCAGCACCGACCCCCACCGCTGGGAGCCGCTGCTGCGCCACGCGGGTGCGATCTTCCTCGGTGCCTACACCTCTGAAAGCCTGGGCGACTACTGCGCAGGCCCCAACCACGTGCTGCCCACCAGCGGCACCGCACGTTTCTCGTCGCCCCTGGGCGTGTACGACTTCCAAAAGCGCAGCAGCCTCATCGAGGTGAGCGAGGCCGGTGCCCAGGTGCTGGGCACCATCGCCGCCGAGCTGGCCTATGGCGAGGGCCTGCAGGCCCACGCGCAGGCGGCGGAAATGCGCCTGACCACGCCCGTCAAGCCGCGCTGATCGCGCCCCGGGGCAGGGCACCCTGTGCGGGTGCTGTGGCTTTGGGCAGAGAGGCTGCTGTGGGTGCAGGCGGATAGGCGGCGCTTGCCACTGCCCGGTGCTGCGCCCAGTTCAGCCGTGCAGGCTGGCGGCCTTCTGCACTGACACGCAGCCGCACGGGCCCGGTGAACGACAGGCGCTGGCCTGCTTCCAGAAAATAGTCTTCCAGCAGGCCGTCGCAGGTCACCCAGACGCGGCCTTGTTCGACTTCGAGCAGGGCGATGTCGCCCGCGCGGAAGTCGAGCACCTGGACGGCCTGCAGCGGTGGCAGGGGCTGGCGCTTCCATTGGAGTGGCAGGGCACCCGGCACCTGTGGGGCAGTGGCGGGCGACGAAGGGGTGGGGGCGGGCTGGGTTTTCATGCCTTCCACTGTGCGGGCGCAAGGCTTTGGCGGCCAGCCACAGCCTGGGGCCACCTGATGCAGTACAGATGGCCAGTACAGGGGATCTGTACTGCCCGTACAGATGCGCCTCTGTACTGCCCTTTGGCGCAGCGATCAGTACAGAATGCTCGCATGGCCACCGATGACGCCCCCCCGCTCTACCTTCAAATCGCCGAACAGCTCGCGCAGCTGATCCGCAACGGCACCCTGGCGCGCGGCGAAAAGCTGCCTTCGGTGCGCGAACTGGCGCGCCAGCATGGCGTGGCGCAGACCACGGTGGTGCAGGCCTACCACTGGCTGGAGGACGCGCGCCTGATCACGGCCCGCCCGCGCTCCGGATTTTTTGTGGCGGCGCGGCCCGTGAGCCTGCCCGAGCCCAGCACGCCGCGCCCCATGCGCCGCCCGCGCGAGGTGTCGGTGGACTGGCTGGGCCAGCGCATCCTGGGGCGCAACCAGCCCGAGAACATGGTGTCGTACAGCAGCGGCACGCCCGGCCCCGAGCTGTTCAACCCCGACCGGGTGCGCCGGGCCGTGGTGCGTGCAGCGCAGCGCCACCGCAACCTGCTGTGCACCTACCCGACCTCGTCAGGGCATGAGGATGCACGCCGTGCGATTGCGCGGTATGCCGTCAGCCTGGGCTGCAGCCTGGACCCGGAGAACATCGTGGTCACTGGCGGCTGCATGGACAGCATTGCGCTGTGCCTGCGCGCGGTGACGCAGCCAGGCGATGTGGTGGCTCTGGAGTCGCCCACGCATTTTTCGTTTCTGGAGGTGCTGCAGGGCCTGCACCTGCGCGCGCTGGAAATCCCCACCCATCCGCGCAACGGCCTGTCGCTCGATGCCTTGCAGCTGGCGCTGGAGACCCAGCCTGTGAAGGCCCTGATGGTGGTGCCCACGCTCAGCAACCCGCTGGGCAGCTGCATGCCCCAGGCCGAGCGCAAGCGCCTGGCGCAGATGGCGGCACGGTATGGCATGGCGGTGATCGAGGACGCGATCTACAACGACCTCGTGGAGGTGGACGAGATGCGCCGCACCGTCAAGTCGTACGACACCACGGGCCACGTGATGCTGTGCGACTCGTTCTCCAAAACGCTGGCGCCGGGCCTGCGCCTGGGCTGGCTGGAAGCCGGGCGCTGGGCCGACAAGGTGCGCGCCATCAAGGACCTGCAGGCGGGTGGCCAGTCGGCCGTGCTGGAGCTGGCGCTGGCCGACCTCATCACCCAGGCGGGCCATGCGGCCGCGATGCGCCAGCTGCGCGCAGCGGTGGCGGCGCGCATGGACGAGGTGCGCCACGTGATTGCGGCGCATTTCCCGCAGGGCACGCGCGTGAGCGATCCGCCGGGAGGCCTGCTGCTGTGGCTGGAGCTGCCCCGCGCGCTGGATTCGGTGCAGTTGCACGAAGCCTGCCTGGAAAAGCAGATCCTGATTGCGCCCGGCACGGTGTTCAGCGCCAGCGGGCGGTTTCGCAACTGCCTGCGCATCGGCGTGGGGGGCGACTGGTCGCCCGCCCATCTGGCGGCGCTGCGCACCGTGGGTGACATGGCCTGCCAGATGCTGCACAAGAGCGCACAACCCCGGGCCGCATGATTGCCTGAAAATAACACGAACTTCGTGTTGCACGAACTTCGTGTAATATTTTGCCCATGAAGAACATCACCGTGACCATGGACGACGCCGTTGCCGAATGGGTGCGCGTGGAAGCCGCCAAGCGCGGCAGCAGCGTGTCGCGCCTGCTCGGTGAATGGCTGGCCGAAAAGATGCGCCAGGAAGACGCCTACGCCCAGGCCATGCGCGAGGCGCTGGGGTTTGAGTCCTGGGGCGCGTCCAGCGGGCCCTATGTGCCGCGCGACACCCTGTTTTTGCGCTGAGCAGGGCAGAACGCATGAGCACCGTCCCCATCTTTGTCGATACCGAAATCCTGCTCGCCAGCGTGGACGACCGCGATGCCGAGCGCCAGGCGCGGGCGCGTGAATGGGTCGCCTTTTGCTGGCAAACGCGCAGCGGCCGCATCAGCTCGCAGGTGCTCAACGAGCTGTACAACCAGGCCATCCAGCGTTTCGACGGCCCGCAGGTGCTGCAGCAGGTGCGTGCCCAGGTGCGCCGCCTGCGCGTGTGGCTGCCGCCGCACCTGGACTCCTACACCGTGGACGGCGCCTGGGACCTGCAGGACCGCTACCGCCTGGGCTACTGGGATGCGCTCATCCTCTCGTCGGCCCACCAGCAGGGCTGCCGCTATCTGCTGACCGAGGCGCTGCCGCACGGCGAGCCCATGGATGCGGTCACACCCGTCAACCCGTTTCTCACCTCCCCCAACGAACTGGACACCGCCGAATGACCAACGCCGCTCCATCTTCCCCGCTTCAAGCCCTGGCCCGCATCCGCCCCGACGTGCGCGCCATGCATGCCTATGGCGTGCAGCCTTCCACCGGCATGCTCAAGATGGACGCGATGGAGAACCCGTTCCGCCTGCCCGCGCATCTGCAGGCCGCGCTGGGCCAGCGCCTGGGGGCGCTCGCGCTCAACCGCTACCCCGGCGACCGCCTGCTGGACCTGAAGGCGGCCCTCGCTCAGTACGCCGGCCTGCCCGAGGGCTACGGCATTGTGCTGGGCAACGGCTCGGACGAGCTCATCACCCTGCTGGCCCTGGCCTGCGCACAGCCTGGCACGGGCCAGCGCGCCACCATGCTCGCGCCCATGCCAGGCTTCGTGATGTACCCGCTGTCTGCGCAGCTGCAGGGCCTGGACTTTGTCGGCGTGCCGCTCACGCCCGACTTCGAGCTGGATGAACCCGCCATGCTGGCTGCCATCGCCCAGCACAACCCCGCCATCACCTACATCGCCTATCCCAACAACCCCACGGCCACGCTGTGGGACGAGGGCGCGGTGCAGCGCATCATCGACGCCGCAGGCGCGCAGGGCGGCATCGTGGTGATGGACGAGGCCTACCAGCCCTTTGCCAGCCGCACCTGGATCGACCGCATGCGCGCAGAGCCCGCGCGCAACGCCCACGTGCTGCTCATGCGCACGCTCAGCAAGTTTGGCCTCGCGGGTGTGCGCCTGGGCTACCTCATCGGGCCTTCGGCGTTTGTGAGCGAAATCGACAAGGTGCGCCCGCCCTACAACGTGAGCGTGCTCAACTGCGAGGCCGCGCTGTTTGCGCTGGAGCACGCCGACGTGTTCGCCGCCCAGGCCGCCGAGATCCGCGCCGAGCGCACCAAGGTGGTTGCCGCCCTGCGCCAGATGCCCGGCATCGAAAAATGCTGGGACAGCGAGGCGAACATGATCCTCGTGCGCGTGGCGGATTCCGCCAAGGCCTACGAGGGCATGAAAAACCGCAAGGTGCTCGTCAAGAACGTTTCTACAATGCACCCCATGCTGGCCAACTGCCTGCGCCTCACGGTGGGCGCTGCCGAAGACAACGCGCAGATGCTGGCCGCACTCCAAGCCTCCCTATGACTTCCTCCGCACTCGTACCTTCCGCCCCATCGGCCGACCCGATGGCCGACCGCATCGCCGAAGTCAGCCGCAACACCGCCGAGACGCGCATCACCGTGCGCATCAACCTCGACGGCACCGGCCAGGCCAAGCTGCACACCGGCATCGGCTTCTTCGACCACATGCTCGATCAGATCGCACGCCATGGCCTGATTGACCTGGACATCGACTGCGAAGGCGATCTGCACATCGACGGCCACCACACGGTGGAAGACGTGGGCATCACGCTGGGCCAGGCCTTTGCGCGCGCCGTGGGCGACAAGAAGGGCATCCGCCGGTACGGCCACGCCTACGTGCCGCTCGACGAAGCGCTGTCGCGCGTGGTGGTTGATTTTTCGGGCCGCCCGGGCCTGCACATCGACGTGAAGTTCACGGCGGGCAGCATCGGCCAGCTCGATACGCAACTCGTGTACGAGTTCTTCCAGGGCTTCGTGAACCACGCGGGCGTGACGCTGCACATCGACAACCTCAAGGGCTTCAACGCCCACCACCAGTGCGAGACCATCTTCAAGGCGTTCGGGCGCACGCTGCGTGCGGCGCTGGAGCGCGACCCGCGCTCGGCCGGTGTCATCCCTTCCACCAAGGGTTCGTTGTGAAAATTTGGATCAAATCAGGCGCTACCGCCTGATGGATAAGCGCTAGCAGCTATGAATATGGAAGCAAAAACCGTCGCGGTCGTGGACTACGGCATGGGCAACCTGCGCTCCGTCTCGCAGGCCGTGTTGGCCGCCGCACAGGGCACGGGCTGGACCGTGGTCGTCACCCAGCGCCCCGAAGACGTGCGCGCCGCGCAGCGCATCGTGCTGCCCGGTCAGGGCGCCATGCCCGACTGCATGCGCGAGCTGCGCGAGTCCGGCTTGCAGGAATCGGTGCTCGAAGCCGCTGCCAGCAAGCCGATGTTCGGCGTGTGCGTGGGCATGCAGATGCTGCTGGACCACAGCGCCGAAGGGGACACCCCGGGCCTGGGCCTGATCCATGGCGACGTGCGCAAGTTCGACCTGGCGGGCCGCACCCAGGCCGATGGCAGCCGTTTCAAGGTGCCCCAGATGGGCTGGAACCAGGTGCGCCAGATGGCCCACCCCCACCCTGCGGGCGGCGTGGCCGTGCACCCTGTCTGGGCCGGTGTGCCCGACAACAGCTATTTCTACTTTGTGCACAGCTTCTATGCCCTGCCGCAGGATCCCGCCCACTGTGCGGGGCAAACCGACTACGGCGGTTTGTTTGCTGCGGCCATTGCACGCGATAATATTTTTGCGACGCAATTCCACCCGGAGAAAAGCGCGGAACACGGCCTGGCCCTGTACCGCAACTTTCTGCACTGGAATCCCTGATTTTCCAACCACCCCTTCCTTCCCCTTCAACCACCCCGTTCGGGCTGTGCCGAGACCAGGCCTCTCCCCCGAACCCCCACCACCATGCTGCTTATCCCCGCCATCGACCTCAAAGACGGCCACTGTGTACGCCTCAAACAAGGCGATATGGACCAATCCACCACCTTTGGTGAAGACCCCGCCGCCATGGCGCGCAAGTGGGTGGATGCGGGCGCACGCCGCCTGCACCTGGTGGACCTGAACGGCGCCTTTGCGGGCGTGCCCAAGAACTACGGCGCCATCAAGTCCATCCTCAAAGAGGTCGGCTCCGATATTCCTGTGCAGCTCGGCGGTGGCATCCGTGACCTGGACACCATCGAAAAATACATCGACGGCGGCCTGCGCTACGTGATCATCGGCACGGCGGCCGTGAAGAACCCTGGCTTCCTCAAAGATGCGTGCAGCGCCTTCGGCGGCCACATCATCGTGGGCCTCGACGCCAAGGACGGCAAGGTGGCCACCGACGGCTGGAGCAAGCTCACCGGCCACGAGGTCGTGGACCTGGCCAAGAAGTTCGAGGACTGGGGCGTCGAGTCCATCATCTACACCGACATCGGCCGCGACGGCATGCTCTCGGGCATCAACATCGACGCCACCGTCAAGCTCGCGCAGGCGCTCTCCATCCCCGTGATCGCCTCGGGCGGCCTGTCGAACATGGCCGACATCGAACAGCTGTGCGCCGTGGAAGGCGAGGGCGTCGAGGGCGTGATCTGCGGTCGCGCGATCTACAGCGGCGACCTGGACTTTGCCGCTGCGCAAGCGCGCGCCGACGAGTTGAACGGCTGAGACAGATACCCCCTGAGCGGCAGCGCCGCCTCCCCCTGGGGACGCGCCAGTGGCCTGGCGAAGCCCGTTCCACGGCGTCTGCTGGCCTCGGCGGCGCCCCACCCACGAATCGCTGACTGACTACCGACATGCTTGCCAAACGCATCATCCCCTGCCTCGACGTCACCGGAGGCCGCGTGGTCAAGGGCGTCAACTTTGTCGAACTGCGTGACGCGGGCGACCCGGTCGAGATCGCCGCGCGCTACAACGCGCAGGGCGCCGACGAACTCACGTTTCTCGACATCACCGCCACCAGCGATGGGCGCGACCTGATCCTGCACATCATCGAGGCCGTGGCCAGCCAAGTGTTCATTCCCCTCACCGTGGGGGGCGGTGTGCGCTCGGTCGAGGATGTGCGCCGCCTGCTCAATGCGGGCGCAGACAAGACCAGCTTCAACTCCGCCGCCATCGCCAACCCCGACCTGATCAACGCCGTGTCGGCCAAGTACGGTGCGCAGTGCATCGTGGTCGCCATCGACGCCAAGCGCCGCCAGGGCGATGACCTGGCCGCGCGCGGCGAGGGCTGGGACGTGTACAGCCACGGCGGGCGCAAGAACACGGGCCTGGACGCCGTGGCCTGGGCCACCGAAATGGCGCGCCGTGGCGCGGGCGAGATCCTGCTCACTAGCATGGACCGCGACGGCACCAAGTCCGGCTTTGACCTGGCCCTCACGCGCGCCGTGAGCGATGCGGTGAGCGTGCCCGTGATCGCCTCGGGCGGCGTGGGCAACCTCGACCACCTGGCCGACGGCGTGCAGCAGGGCGGGGCGGATGCCGTGCTGGCGGCCAGCATCTTCCACTACGGCGAATACACCGTGGGCCAGGCCAAGCAGCGCATGGCCGAACGCGGGATTCCGGTGCGGCTGTAATGGCGCGGTTCGCGGGCGCCTGCGGGGCGCTGGCCGCCCTGGCTGCTGTGGCCTTCATGGCCACGGCGCTGCCCGCTGCGGCCCAGGTGCCGCCCCCGTCATACGCCAGTTTTTCTGAGCGCCTGCCTTGTGTGCACCGCATCGGCCGGTGTTTTGACGCCACCATCGGCGGCAAGCGGGTGGACGTGATTGCTGACAAGGCCGAATTCGACAAGCTCAAGGCCCTGCTGCAAACGCTCAACCGCAATGTGCGCGACGTGCACTGGATCGTGCGCGAGCCCGTGCCGGGCGCCCAGGCGCTGGATGTGGAAACCCGTGCCACCGCGCAGGGGCTGCCCCATGTGGGGGACGAGCAGGAAGAGCCCGATGTGATCGTCTACGCCCTGGATGGCCAGGACCTGGACAGCGAATCCGAGCTGGTGGCCCAGCAAAGCGTGCGCATCAACGGCCAGCCGGTGGTGACGCAGCAGGAAACCCTCACGCAGGACTTCCTGCCCCCGGGCCGGTATGCCTTCGCCATCAAGTACCTGGGGCGCAAGAACTGGGACCGCAAATGGGTCTTCCTGACTGTGGCTCCATAGTTAGAAGGTAAAACGGCTCTCCCGCGCGCTGGGCAAGCGTTGGTAGCTATCATTTTTGAATGGATGTGTGGCGGGCCGGTTGCGCTGCAGCAGGGCCCGGTGCCTGCGATCCGGTGGGGGCGGTTTACTCATGTTTTGATAGCTGACAGGGCTTGATGGTCGCGCCCAAAGGGCAAAAAAACCGCGTCCCCCGGTGCCTGCTGCAAAGGCCCGCCGGGCAAATCACCGACAATCCCCGCCATGAACTGGCTCAACGAAGTGAAATGGGATGCGCAGGGCCTGGTGCCCGTGATTGCGCAAGAGCAGGGCACGGGCGACGTGCTGATGTTTGCGTGGATGAACCGCGAGGCCCTGCAGAAAACCGCCGAACTCGGCCGCGCCGTGTACTTCAGCCGCTCGCGCAAGAAGCTGTGGTTCAAGGGCGAAGAATCGGGCCATGTGCAGACCGTGCACGAGATCCGCCTCGACTGCGACAACGACGTGGTGCTGCTCAAGGTCACCCAGCAGGGCCACGAACCCGGCATCGCCTGCCACACCGGCCGCCACAGCTGTTTCTTCAGCGTGCTCAAGGACGGCGCCTGGACGCCAGTCGATCCGGTCTTGAAAGACCCCGAATCCATCTACAAATAGCACCCATGAGTTCCAACGATTCCCTCGCCCCCGCGTCGCAAGACGCGCTCGCGCGTTTGGCCGCCGTCATTGAAAGCCGCAAGCCTGCCAATGGCGGCGACCCTGCGACGAGCTATGTCTCGCGCCTGCTGCACAAGGGGCCGGACGCCTTCCTCAAGAAGATCGGCGAAGAGGCCACCGAGGTGGTGATGGCGGCGAAGGACGTAGACCATGGCGCGGACAAGTCCACGCTGGTGTACGAGGTGGCGGACCTGTGGTTCCACTCCATGGTGGCGCTGGCCCACTACGGCCTGACGCCCGCCGACGTGCTGGCCGAGCTGGAGCGCCGCGAGGGCACCAGCGGCATCGAAGAAAAAGCCTTGCGCAAGGCCGATGCGCGTGCCACCGAGGAGGGTTCTTCATGAGCGATATCGTCGATGTGCAGACCAACGACCAGAAGGCCCAGGGCCTCAAGAACGTTGGCTGGGTCAGCTATGTGCTGCACCTCATCGTGGCCGTGGGGGCGGTGCTGCCGGGGGCACAGGCCAGCGCACTGCTGCTGGTGATTGCGCTAGTGATCGACTTGGTCAAGCGCGGCGATGCCGAAGGCACCTGGCAGGCCAATCATTTCTCCTGGCGCATCCGTTCGACGATCTGGGTGGGTGTGCTGTACATCGTGACTGCACCCCTGTGGCTGCTGCTGATTGCGCCGGGCTGGATTGCCTGGGGCATCATTTCGCTGTGGTTCCTGTACCGCATCGTGCGCGGCATGCTGGCCATGAGCAACAACCGGGCGGTGGATGCCTGAAGCCCCCGCAGCCCCGCTGCCGCGCCTGAACCTGGCCCTGCAAGGCGGCGGTTCGCACGGTGCGCTCACCTGGGGCGTGCTGGACGCGCTGCTCGAAGACGGGCAGTGGCAGTTCGATGGCGTGAGCGGCACCAGCGCCGGCGCCATGAATGCCGTGGCGCTGGCTCACGGCTTTGCCACAGCCGCCAAGGAACACAAAGACCCGCATGAGGCGCACCAGGCCGGTTGCCAGCAGGCGCGCGACACCCTCACCCGCCTGTGGGAGGGCGTGGGCACGCTGGGCAGCCTGATGTGGGGCTCGCCCCTGTCGGCCGCCAACCCCATGCTGGGCATGATCAGCCAATGGCTCTCGCCCTACCAGACCAACCCGCTCGACATCAACCCGCTGCGCCGCCTGCTGGAGCGCGAGGTGGACTTTGACCTGCTGTGTTCCGAGCGTCGCGCGATCAGCGCCGCAGGCGGGCCCAAGGTGTTTGTGTGCGCCACCAATGTGCGCACGGGGCGCGGCGAGATCTTCTCCGGCCCCCGGCTCAGCGCCGATGCGGTGATGGCTTCGGCCTGCCTGCCGCTGCTGTTCAAGGCGGTAGAGATCGACGGCCAGCACTACTGGGACGGCGGCTATTCGGGCAACCCCGCGCTGCACCCGCTGATCTACCAGACCGAAACCTCCGACATCCTGCTCGTGCAGATCAACCCCATCGAACACCTGGAGCTGCCCCATACCGGCCCCGAGATCATGGAGCGCATGAACGAGGTCACCTTCAACGCCAGCCTGCTGGCCGAGATGCGCGCCATCGAGTTCGTGCGCCGCCTGCTGGCCGAGGGCAAGCTGGACCCGCGCCGCTACAAGAGCGTGCGCATGCACCGCATCGACGGCGGCGCCGTGCTCGCGCCCTTCGGGGGCAGACAGCAAGACCCGCGCGGACCTTCCCTTTGTGCGCAAGCTGTTCGCGCTGGGCCGCACGGCCGGGCAGGAATGGCTGCAGGCGCACCGCAAGGATGTGGGCGTGCGGCCCTCCATCAAGATCGCTGAAAATGCGTGAAGCCCCCTGTGTCGCCTGCGGCGCCTTCCCCCTCAGGGGAATGCCACCCGTGGCCTGGCGGAGCCAGTTCCACGGTGGCACTGGTCTCGGGTACGCCGGTTTCAATCGCTTTGGGGGCCGAGCAGCGCCCGCTGAACTGTTAACTTCGTTTTGACATTTTTTCCATGCACGATCCGAACTGCCTTTTCTGCAAGATCATCGCGGGCCAGATTCCTTCGAAGAAGGTCTATGAGGACGAAGAAATCTTCGCCTTCCACGACATCCACCCCTGGGCGCCGGTGCATTTCTTGATGGTTCCCAAGCTGCATATCCCTTCGATGGCCCAGGTCACTGCCGAGCATGCGGGCGTGCTGGGGCGCATGATGGCGCTGGCCCCGAAGCTGGCCCTGGAGCAAGGCTGCAACCCGTACCCCGAGGGTGGCTTTCGCGTCGTGGTAAACACCGGTCTGGAAGGCGGACAGGAAATCCACCACCTGCATGTCCACGTGATGGGCGGCCCCCGTCCGTGGCTTAAAGGCTGACCCAGGCTGACGGCGCGAGCCGGTGGTTTCCCGCTCTTGGGGGCCTGTGTGCCGAACTTTGGTCACAGCCCCCGTCTAAAATGGTTGCAATTCGTTAGGAGATATTCCATGGGCTCTTTTTCCATCTGGCACTGGCTGATTGTGCTGCTGATCGTTGTCATGGTGTTTGGCACCAAGAAGCTCAAGAACATGGGCTCCGACCTCGGGGGCGCCGTCAAGGGCTTCAAGGACGGCATGAAGGACGGCTCCACCCCTGACAACGCTGCAACGCCTCCCGCAGGTCAGGTGGCCAACAGCCAGGCCAGCGACAAGACCACCATCGATGTCGAAGCCAAGCAAAAGAGCTGAGCCGCTGTGGCTGCTGACCGGCACACGCTGCACTCTGTTTTGCCTTTGCGCCTGATCCATCCATGATTGATATCGGCCTGTCCAAGATGGCGCTGATCGGCGCCGTGGCGCTGATCGTCATCGGCCCCGAAAAGCTGCCCCGTGTGGCGCGCACCGTGGGCATGCTGCTGGGCAAGGCCCAGCGCTACGTGTCCGACGTGAAGGCCGAGGTCAACCGGTCGATGGAGCTGGACGAACTCAAGAAGATGAAGGACACGGTCGAGAACGCCGCACGCGATGTGCAGAGTTCCATCCAGACCAGCGCCAGCGAGTTCGAGAAGGACTGGGCCGAAGCCACCGACACCGCCACTGCTGCCCTGAACGAGCAGACCACGGTGGTGCCTGCCTACAAGCACCCGGGCAAGAACTGGCGCCTCAAGCGCGGTGCCGTGCCCCAGTGGTACAAGTCCAGAAGCGGTGTGCGCACCAAGGCGCAGTCGGGCGCGGCGCGCGTGGCCCGCTTCCGCCCCCAGAAATTCCATTGACGATGATGCCGCGCGGACTTTTGTGCGCGGCGCTGCATGGGCGCCCTGTGCGCCCCTGAAAACCCACCATGTCCGAAACCCCCACCAAAGAAGACGAGCTGGCCGGCACCGAGCAGCCGTTTGTGCAGCACCTGATGGAGCTGCGCGACCGGCTGGTCAAGGCCATGATCGCCATCGCGATTGCGGCGGCGATCCTGTTCTTCTTCCCCGGCCCTGGCGCGCTGTATGACTTTCTGGCGGCGCCCCTGGTGGCGCATCTGCCCAAGGGGGCCACGCTGATCGCCACCTCGGTGATTTCGCCCTTCATGGTGCCGCTCAAGATCTTGCTGATGTCGGCCTTCTTGCTGGCGCTGCCGTTTGTGCTGTGGCAGGTGTGGGCCTTTGTGGCGCCCGGCCTGTACTCGCACGAGAAGAAACTGGTGCTGCCGCTGGTGATCTCCAGCACGCTGCTGTTCTTCATCGGCGTGGCGTTTTGCTATTACCTGGTGTTTGGCCAGGTGTTCGCGTTCATCCAGAGCTTTGCACCCAAGAGCATCACGGCCGCGCCTGACATCGAGGCCTACCTGAGCTTTGTGCTGTCGATGTTCCTGGCCTTTGGCCTCGCGTTCGAAGTGCCTATCGCCGTGGTGGTGCTGGCCCGCATGGGCGTGGTCAGCGTGCAGAAGCTGCGCGAGTTCCGGGGCTACTTCATCGTGGTCGCCTTCGTGATCGCCGCCGTCGTCACCCCGCCCGATGTGGTATCTCAGCTGTCGCTGGCCATCCCCATGTGCATCCTGTACGAGGTGGGCATCTGGGCGGCACAGATCTTCATCAAGCACACCAAGGCGCCGGAAGAAGCGGAAGAGTCCGCCTCGGCCTCCTGAAGTTCTCAACGCCGGGGGTGTACAAAGCAACCCCTGGCGCACCCTGCGCCAGCACATGCGTGGGGCAAGCTGAGCGGGTCAAGGCCACAGCGGCCTGTGCCCGCCTCTGACCCTGTTTGGGTGGCTGATTTTGAATAAAGTTGGCCGTTACCGCGCATCTATAAAGCACTTGTAGCTATATTTTTAATAGCTAAAAGTGCTTGTCTTGGATCTGCCACCGCCAGTGATGGTGATTCCTGTGGGCGTCGTCTTGGGCCAGGACAGGGCAGGGTGGGGCAGATGCGTTTGCCCTGCAGTCCGGGCCACGCCACGGGGCGGGGCCTGCCCGCTCGCTGCTCCCTCCCGCTTATCGCCGGATATTGCGCTGCTGCGGCCGGGGGCGCACGCCGGGGTTGATGCTCAGCTCCACCAGCTTGTCCCCGCGCTGCACGTTGAAGGCCGAGCTGGTGCCGGGCTTGAGTGCCGCCACGGCGCTCAGCAGCTCGGACACATTGCCCACCTTCTTGCCATCCACCTGCACGATCACGTCGCCGGGCCGCATGCCTGCTTGGGCGGCGGGGCCGTCCTGCAGCACGCCGGTGATGATCACGCCCTCGGTGGCCTTCTTCACGCCAAAGGTCTCGGCCAGTTCGGGCGAGAGTTCGTTGGGTTCCACGCCGATCCAGCCGCGCGTGACCTGGCCGTCCTTCACGATGCCGTCGAGCACCATGCGCGCCGTGGACACGGGAATGGCAAAGCCGATGCCCATGCTGCCGCCCGAGCGCGAGTAGATCGCGGTGTTGATGCCCATGAGGTTGCCGTTCACGTCCACCAGCGCGCCGCCCGAGTTGCCGGGGTTGATGGCCGCGTCGGTCTGGATGAAGTTCTCGAAGGTGTTGATGCCCAGCTGGCTGCGGCCCAGCGCGCTCACGATGCCGCTGGTCACCGTCTGGCCCACGCCGAAGGGGTTGCCAATGGCCAGCACCTGGTCGCCCACGTCCAGCCCGTCGGAATTGCCCAGCACGATCACGGGCAACTTGTCGAGCTCGATCTTGAGGATGGCCAGGTCGGTGTCGGGGTCGGTGCCGATCACCCGCGCGCGGGCGCGGCGGCTGTCGGTGAGGGTGACTTCAATCTCATCGGCGCCTTCGACCACATGGTTGTTGGTGAGGATGTAGCCATCGGGGCTCACGATCACGCCGCTGCCCAGGCCGGCCTGCGCCTGGCTACCCTGGTCGCCAAAGAAAAACTGGAACCAGGGGTCGTTGCTGCGCGGGTGGCGCACTTCCTTGCTGGTGTTGATGCTGACCACGGCCGGTGCGGCCTTGCGCGCCGCGCCGCTGAAGCTGCCCGCTGCGGGCTGGGAGGGCGGCGTGGCGGGCGCCTCCAGCAGCGCAATGCCCGCCCCTGAGCGCGTGGTGCCCCGGCCCAGCCAGTCGGGCTGGAGCGTGGCGACAACAAAATAGGCCGCAACGAGCACCGTCACGGTCTGGGAAAACAGCAGCCAGAGTCGTTTCATGAAATTCACGTGCCAATGCACGTACGAGGTGGTGGGCGATGGAGCGTGGACGCGGGCCGGGCGCCACGCATGGGCGGCTGCGGCGCGCTGTCACGGCGGCATTGTCCCCCATGTGGGGGTGGGTCCACCGAATCCAAGAAATCCACAACGGGCCTGGGCTGCAGCGGGTTCGCGGCGGCGTTGCCTGCCTTGCTATGCATCTCCTCGCAGTCCCTTCGCACCACCAATGTCTCTGACGCAGTGGCCGGGGCTGCGCGCGACAATAGCGCCATGAGCATTTCTCGCCACCAACTTTTGCAGGCGTTCGACGGCCTGCTGCAACCCGAGCGCTTCAAGGACTACGGCCCCAACGGCCTGCAGGTCGAGGGCAAGGCCGAGATCCAGCGCGTGGTGAGCGGCGTGACCGCCAGCCGCGCCCTGATCGAGGCTGCCATTGCTGCCCGCGCAGACGCCATCTTTGTGCACCATGGCCTGTTCTGGCGCGGGCAGGACGGCCGCATCACGGGCTGGATGAAGCAGCGGCTGCAATTGCTGCTGGCGCACGACATCAACCTGTTTGCCTACCACCTGCCGCTCGATGCCCATGCCGAGCTGGGCAACAACGCGCAACTGAGCCGGGTGCTGGGTTTTGCCGCCGATGCGCGGTTTGGCGAGCAGGACCTGGGGTTCTCCGCGCCGGCGTCTTTTGCGAGCGGCCAGGCCCTGGCCGACCATGTGGCGCAGGTGCTGGGCCGCGCCGTGACGCTGGTACAGCCCGCGCCAGACGGCGCGCAGCGGCCCATCCGACGTGTGGCCTGGTGCACCGGGGGCGCCCAGGGGTATTTCGAGTCGGCCATTGCAGCGGGTGCCGATGCGTTCATCACCGGTGAAATCTCCGAACCCCAGGCCCACCTGGCGCACGAGATGGGCGTGGGCTTCATTGCCGCCGGGCACCATGCCACCGAGCGCTACGGCGCGCCCGCCGTGGCCGCCCATGTGGCAGCGCAGTGCGGGCTGGACCACCAGTTCATCGAGATCGACAACCCCGCGTAGCTGCCCGCTTGGCTGTTGCATCCCGCGTCGGTTGCCCACGCTGCGCGGGTGTTTGCTCACTTATTCATAGCTATCAAGGCTTTCTGATAGCGCGGTAGCGGCATAAAACCTTCGAGAGAACCATGTACACCATCGCCATCACCCAGGGAGACCCCGCCGGCATCGGTCCCGAGATCGTGGCCAAGGCCTTCCGCGACGCGCCCGAGGTGCTGCGCCATTGTTTTGTGGTGGGCGATGTGGCCACGCTGCGGCGTGCGGCGCAGGCCATTGCGCGGCCGGGTGTGGGGGGCTTGCCGGTGGCTCAGATCAGTGCACCGCAAGAGGCGCTGGCCATGCCCCCGCGCTGCGTGCCTGTGCTGCCAGTGCCGGGCATTCCGGGCCCTCAGCCCTGGGGCCAGGTCAGCGCCGCAGCGGGGCGGGCGGCGGCTGATTGCGTGGTCTGGGCGGCCCGTGCTGCATTGCGCGGTGAGGTGGCGGCGATGGTCACCGCGCCGCTGCACAAGGAGGCGCTGTCTGCTGCGGGCGTGGATTTTCCTGGGCACACCGAGCTGCTGCAAGCCGAGGCTGCAGCCCACCAGGGCGTGCCGCTGGCCCGCATGCCCGTGCGCATGATGCTGGCCAACGACGAGCTGCGCACCGTGCTGGTCAGCATCCATGTGTCGCTGCGCGATGCGCTGGCGGCTGTCACGCACGACAACGTGCTGCAGACGCTGCAGATCACCCATGCCGCCCTGCTGCGCAGCCTGGGCCGTGTGCCGCGCATCGCAGTGGCGGGGTTGAACCCGCATGCGGGCGAGGGCGGCCTGTTTGGCCGCGAGGAGCTGGAGATGATCGCCCCAGCCATCGCTGCAGCACGCGCCCAGGGGCTGGATGTGCATGGTCCGTTTGCGCCCGACACGGTGTTCATGCGCGCACGCAGCACGCCACAGCGCGCGGGCGAGTTCGATGTGGTGATCGCCATGTACCACGACCAGGGCCTGATCCCGGTGAAGTACCTGGGGGTGGACAAGGGGGTGAACGTGACGCTGGGCCTGCCCCTGGTGCGCACCAGCCCCGACCACGGCACGGCGTTTGACATTGCAGGGCAGGGCATTGCCGACGCATCCAGTCTGGTGGAGGCGGTGCACATGGCCCGCCAGTTGTCCACGTAGCAGGTCGGTGTTTATGCCGCCCATCGGCAACAGCCTGCGAAACTGACGCGGCCAAAGCGAGTGCCCCGCGCAAGGGCAGCCCCGCCGCGCTGGGGGCGTCCCCCTCCCGCATGGCGCAGCCATGCGAGAGAGGGGGAAGGCGCGAAGCGACTCAGGGGGTGTTTACTTTTTCAAGCTGTCCCGGATTTCGCGCAGCAGCACGATGTCTTCTGCGGGGGCTGCAGGGGCTTCAGGCGCGGGTGCCGGGGCTTCGCGCTTGAGGCGGTTGATCTGCTTGATCATGATGAAGATGATGAACGCCAGGATCAGGAAATTGACGCCCACCGTCAAAAAGTTGCCATAGGCAAACACCGGCACCCCGGCCTTCTTGAGCGCATCCAGCGTGGTGCCCGTACCTGGCGGGATCGTGCCCAGCACCACAAACAGGTTGGAAAAGTCGAGCTTGCCGAACACCAGGCCGACCACCGGCATGATGAGGTCGGACACGACAGAATCCACAATCTTGCCGAAGGCGCCACCGATGATGACCCCCACGGCGAGGTCCACCACATTGCCCTTGACCGCAAATTCCCTGAACTCTTGCATCATCCCCATGTTGTTGCTCCTTGTGCGAATGGATGTTGATGCGGGAGTATTGCTCAGCACAATGGGCTGTCAAGACAGACGAACGCGTTGAAATAACCATTTTCACTCCGCTACAATTCGCGGTTGACCCCAATCTAGCGATGATCAATCGAGGATCCCCATGAGTGACACTCCAATCGACTCCAGCAAGCGGACGTGGATCATCACGTCAGCATGTGCTGGTGCGGTGGGCGGCGTGGCAACTGCCGTCCCTTTCGTGAGTACCTTCCAGCCTTCCGAGCGCGCAAAAGCCGCCGGGGCTGCGGTAGAGGTGGATATCTCCGCCCTCAAGCCTGGAGAAAAAGTCACCGTGGAGTGGCGCGGCAAGCCCGTCTGGATCATCAAGCGCACGCCCGAGCAGCTCGCAGAGCTGCCCAAACTCGATAGCCAGCTGGCCGACCCCAAGTCCGAGCGCAAGCCTTCCGAGCTGACCCCCGAGTACGCGCGCAACGAGGCGCGTTCGATCAAGCCGGAGATTTTTGTGGGTGTGGGCATCTGCTCGCACTTGGGTTGCTCGCCGTCGGACAAGTTCCAGACCGGCGCACAGCCGTCGCTGCCCGACGACTGGAAGGGTGGCTTCCTGTGCCCTTGCCATGGATCCACGTTCGACATGGCCGGCCGCGTGTTCAAGAACAAGCCCGCGCCCGACAACCTTGAAGTTCCTCCGCACATGTACCTGTCCGACACGCGCCTCGTGATCGGTGAAGACAAGAAGGCTTGAAGGAGCACGACGACATGGCTGAATTCAAGGAAATCTCTCCCAACGCCTCGGCAGGCGCCAAGGTCACGAACTGGTTCGAGAACCGCTTCCCGACCGCGTTCGATGCCTACAAGGTGCACATGTCGGAGTACTACGCTCCGAAGAACTTCAACTTCTGGTACATCTTTGGCTCGCTGGCCCTGGTGGTGCTGGTGATCCAGATCGTGACCGGCATCTTCCTGGTCATGCACTACAAGCCAGACGCCAACCTGGCGTTCGCTTCAGTCGAGTACATCATGCGCGATGTGCCCTGGGGCTGGCTGATCCGCTACATGCACTCCACGGGCGCTTCGGCGTTCTTTGTGGTGGTGTACCTGCACATGTTCCGGGGTCTCATCTACGGTAGCTACCGCAAGCCGCGCGAACTGGTCTGGATCTTCGGCTGCGCGATCTTCCTGTGCCTGATGGCCGAGGCCTTCATGGGCTACCTGTTGCCCTGGGGCCAGATGTCCTACTGGGGCGCTCAGGTGATCGTGAATCTGTTCGCTGCCATCCCCTTCATCGGTCCTGATCTGGCTCTGCTGATCCGTGGCGACTATGTGGTGGGCGATGCGACGCTGAACCGCTTCTTCAGTTTCCACGTGATCGCCGTGCCGCTGGTGCTGCTGGGCCTGGTGGTGGCGCACTTGCTGGCGCTGCACGATGTAGGCTCCAACAACCCCGATGGCGTGGAAATCAAGGGCCCCAAGGCGCCCAAGGATGCCAACGGCAAACCGCTGGACGGCGTGCCCTTCCACCCCTACTACACGGTGCATGACATCTTCGCGCTGAGCATGTTCCTCATGGCCTTCACGGCAGTGGTGTTCTTCGCACCCGAGTTCGGTGGCTACTTCCTCGAATACAACAACTTCATCCCTGCGGATCCGCTCAAGACCCCTGCGCACATCGCGCCGGTCTGGTACTTCACGCCGTTCTATTCGATGCTGCGTGCCATCACCACCGAAATGATGTATGCCCTGATTCTGTGTGTGGTGGCGGGTGCGGGTTTTGGTGTGCTCAAGGCCAAGCTGCCCAGCTTCATCAAGACCGGCATCGTGGGCGTGGCCCTGGTGGTGGTGGCCATGATGCTGTCCATCGATGCCAAGTTCTGGGGCGTGGTCGTGATGGGTGGTGCTGTGATCATCCTGTTCTTCCTGCCTTGGCTGGACTTCAGCCCGGTCAAGTCGATCCGCTACCGTCCTGACTGGCACAAGTACCTGTATGGCATCTTTGTGATCAACTTCCTGATCCTGGGCTATCTGGGTGTGCAGCCGCCATCGCCGATCGGCGAGCGTGTGTCGCAAGTGGGTACCCTGTTCTACTTCGGCTTCTTCCTGCTGATGCCCTGGTGGAGCCGCATTGGTGAAACCAAGCCCGTGCCTGACCGCGTGACCTTTGTGGCGCACTGAGCCTGGAGACAACAACAATGAAGAAAATCATCCTCACGTTGATCGCCGCTGTGGGCCTGGTTGCCGGTGCAGCCCATGCTGCCGGTGGCGATACCATTGCCTGGGACAAGGCGCCCAACAAGACCAACGACCTGGCTTCGCTGCAAAACGGCGCCAAGGTGTTCGTCAACTACTGCCTGAACTGCCATTCGGCTGCGTTCATGCGCTTCAACCGCCTGCGTGATATCGGTCTGACCGAGCAGCAGATCAAAGACAACCTGCTGTTCACGACCGACAAGGTCGGCGAGACCATGAAGGCGTCCATCGATCCCAAGCAGGCCAAGGAATGGTTTGGTGCGAATCCGCCCGACCTGACCGTGATCGCGCGTTCGCGTGCTGGCCACGGTGGCACGGGTGCTGACTACCTCTACACCTTCCTGCGCACCTTCTACCGTGACGAGACCAAGGCCACGGGCTGGAACAACCTCGCTTTCCCGAGCGTGGGCATGCCCCATGTGCTGTGGGAAATGCAGGGCGACCGCCGCCCCGTGTTCGAAGAGCATGAAAGCCACGGCCACAAGACCCAGGTCTTCAAGGGCTGGGAGCAGGTCAAGCCTGGGACCATGACTACGCTGCAGTTCGACCAGACCGTGGGTGATCTGGTGAACTACCTGCAGTGGATGGGCGAGCCCGCCCAAAACACCCGCGTGCGCGTTGGCGTGTGGGTGCTGATTTTCCTCGGCGTTTTCACTCTCGTTGCCTGGAGGCTGAACGCAGCTTTCTGGAAGGACGTGAAGTAACAGCACGAGCCGCCAATCCTTGATCGGGCGCCCTTCGGGGTGCCGCTGGATTGTTTGCAGAGTGGGCGCTTTGGGCTCCCACTCTTTTGATTTTTAGGAGCCTCCCACCATGATGGTGCTTTACTCGGGTACGACCTGTCCCTTCTCCCACCGCTGCCGCTTTGTCCTGTTCGAAAAGGGCATGGACTTCGAAATCCGCGATGTGGACCTGTACAACAAGCCCGAAGACATCAGCGTGATGAACCCGTATGGCCAGGTGCCCATCTTGGTCGAACGCGACCTGATCCTGTACGAGTCGAACATCATCAACGAGTACATCGACGAGCGCTTCCCCCATCCACAGCTGATGCCTGGAGATCCTGTGGACCGTGCCCGCGTGCGTCTGTTCCTGCTGAACTTCGAAAAAGAGCTGTTCGTGCATGTGAACACGCTCGAATCGCGCGCGACCAAGGGCAACGAAAAGGCGCTGGAAAAGGCCCGCGCCCATATCCGCGACCGCCTCACGCAGTTGGCCCCTGTGTTCCTCAAGAACAAGTACATGCTGGGTGACAACTTCTCGATGCTGGACGTGGCCATCGCCCCGCTGCTGTGGCGTCTGGACTACTACGGCATCGACCTGTCGAAGAATGCGGCTCCGTTGCTCAAGTATGCCGAGCGCATCTTCTCGCGCCCGGCCTACATTGAGGCACTGACGCCGTCCGAAAAGGTCATGCGCAAGTAAGCTGCGGTTTGTCTACATTCCTTCCCATCCACGCCGCTGGCATACATCCATCCCAATGACCGCACAGGAATCCACCTCCACGCGCCCGTATCTCATTCGTGCCTTGTACGAGTGGTGCACAGACAACGGGCTCACGCCCTATGTGGCTGTGCGCGTGGACGATTCCGTGCAGGTGCCGCGTGAGTATGTAAAGGATGGCGAGATCGTGCTCAACATCAGTTTTGATGCCACGAGTGCGCTGCAGCTGGGTAATGACTTCATTGAATTCAAGGCCCGCTTTGGTGGCAAGCCCCGTGAGATCCTGGTGCCCGTAGGCCGGGTGATCGCGATCTATGCCCGTGAAAATGGCCAGGGCATGGCGTTCCCTCCGCCAGTGGACATGTTGGCGGGCGGGGATGTGCCTCCCGTGCTGGCGTCTGCGCCCGCGCCCGCGAGCCCTGCGGTGGCGGCGCCTGCATCGGCAGAGGACCGGGTGGTTCAGCTGGTGGGCAGTGACGACGGCGCCAAAGATGACGGGGGCGATGCTCCCCGGCCTCCACCTGTCTCTGGTGGTGCGCGCCCGTCCCTCAAGCGCGTCAAGTAGCGCTGCTTTCGATTTTTGGGCTGTATTTACAGGATAAAATACTGCCTTCGCCGGTTTAGCTCAGTTGGTAGAGCACCCGCCTTGTAAGCGGTAGGTCGTCAGTTCGATTCCGACAACCGGCACCATTTTTCTTGCTTTCTTCTGCATTCCCTGGTTCTGGCGTTGACCGTCAGGTTTGAACTTTCAGGCGAATCGCGTTAACCTCCCACCCCCGACTGCGCAGATGCGCCTGCAACGCAGGCAGCAGTTGGCGTATTTTTGCCGCTGCGGCATTGCTCTTGACTAGCAGGCACCAGCTGTCCCCATCGATGGGGCCGGCCTGGATGGCTGGACGCAAGGCTGCGGGTATCAGCAATTCAATGGCCTTGAGCCGATCACTGGAGTCGCGTGTCAGCGCTGTGAGCCTGGCCAGCGTGGGAGATTCCGCGCTGGCTTGCTGCACAGTGACAGCGTGGTGGCGGCGATTCATGGTGTGGCGTCTTCGGGCGTGGGGAATTCGTAGTGCATTTGATTATCACGGACGCCAGGTTGGCGCGCAGCCGGGCCATTCATCTGTCGGGCGCGCGCCTGCTTCTGGCGGGCTTGGCGTTGTCGCTGTGTCTCATGCTGGTGGCAGCCACCTTGTACCACTGGGTTTTTCTGAAGGGCGCGCGGGAGGGTTGGCCTATTGTTGGCTCCCTCGTGCGGCTGGTGGTCAAGGATGAGTTTGCCGAGCGTGACCGCTTTATGCGTGCCAACCTTGATGCCATGGCGCGCCGCGTGGGTGAAATGCAGGCGCGCATGGTGCAGCTGGAATCGCTGGGGGAGCGTGTCCTGGGTCTGGCTGGTATGGCGCCGGGTGATCTCCAGAAGGCGGACGCGCGTGGTGGCGCGCTGGTCAGCGCCCACAATCTGTCAATGGAAGAGCTGCAGGCCACGCTGGATGAGCTGGAGCGCCTGACCAGCCAGCGTGTGGATCTGATGACGGTGCTCGAATCCCGGCTGTTTGACCAGCACATCCGCAAGAAGATGGTGCCGACCCACGCGCCTGTGACTGGGCGGGCCGCAGGATCGGGGTTTGGCTGGCGACTGGACCCGATCACAGGCCAGTCGGCCTTGCACACCGGCCTGGACTTTCAGGCGGACACCGGAACCCCCATCCTGGCGGCCGCAGGGGGTGTGGTGGTGACGCAGGAATACCACCCAGCCTACGGCAACATGATCGAAGTGGACCATGGCAACCAACTGATCACTCGCTACGCCCATGCCTCGCGTACCCTTGTGAAGCAAGGGGACATCGTGCGCCGGGGGCAGAAGATTGCCGAGGTGGGCACCACGGGGCGGTCTACCGGGCCCCATCTGCACTTTGAAGTGCTGGTGCAGGGCGTTTTTCAGGACCCCCAGAAATTTCTGAGTGCCGGGGGCACGGCCACCAATGCACAGGTGGCCACTGCACAGGGGCCCGGGGCCACCCCGGGCAGGTAAAATCACGGGTCCGGTGTTCATTGCCTGGGTTGCAAACCCGGCCAAAGGACCCACCTGAACTCAATTCATCTTAGGGATTTCGGTCGCTTGGCGCGCTGATTGCAGCGGGCAAGCGGTCCTGTTCGCATGGCCACCAACTTCCTCACCAAAATATTCGGCAGCCGCAATGACCGGCTCCTCAAGCAGTACCGCAAGACGGTGTCCCGCATCAATGCGATGGAGCCCGAGTACGAGAAGCTGTCGGACGAGCAGCTCAAGGCCAAGACGCAGGAGTTCAAGGAGCGCGTAGCCAAGGGCACCTCGCTGGACGATATCCTCCCCGAAGCCTTTGCGGTGGTCCGCGAAGGCTCCAAGCGCATCATGAAGATGCGCCATTTCGATGTGCAGATGCTGGGCGGCATGGCGCTGCACTACGGCAAGATCTCCGAAATGCGCACGGGTGAGGGCAAGACCCTCACGGCCACGCTGCCGGTGTACCTCAATGCCCTGTCGGGCAAGGGCGTGCACGTGGTGACGGTGAACGACTACCTCGCCAACCGCGATGCGCAGTGGATGGGGCGGCTGTACAACTTCCTGGGCCTCACGGTGGGCATCAACCTGCCCAACATGCCACGCGAGCAAAAGCAGGAAGCCTACCGCGCCGACATCACCTACGGCACGAACAACGAATACGGCTTCGACTACCTGCGCGACAACATGGTCTATGAGGCCGCCGACCGCGTGCAGCAGGGCCTGAATTTCGCCATCGTGGACGAGGTGGACTCGATCCTGATCGACGAGGCACGCACGCCCCTGATCATCAGCGGCCAGGCCGAGGACCACACGGCCACCTATGTCGCCATGAACAAGGTGGTGCCCCTGCTGGTGCGCCAGGAGGGCGAAGCCGACCCCCGTACGGGCGAAGGCGTGACCAAGCCAGGCGACTTCACGCTGGACGAAAAGAGCCACCAGGTGTTCCTGACCGAACAAGGCCATGAGACCGCAGAGCGCGTGCTCGCAAGCCATGGCCTGATTGCCGAAGGCGCCTCTGTGTACGACCCGGCCAACATCACGCTGATGCACCACCTGTATGCTGCGCTGCGTGCCAACCACCTGTACCACCGCGACCAGCACTACGTGGTGCAAAACGGCGAGATCGTGATCGTGGACGAGTTCACCGGCCGCCTGATGTCGGGCCGCCGCTGGAGCGAAGGCCTGCACCAGGCCGTGGAGGCCAAGGAAGGCCTGAAGATTCAGGCAGAGAACCAGACGCTGGCCTCCATCACCTTCCAGAACTATTTCCGCCTGTACAGCAAGCTCGCCGGCATGACCGGCACGGCCGATACCGAGGCGTACGAATTCCAGGAAATCTACGGTCTCGAAACCGTGGTCATTCCGCCCAACCGCCCGAGCAAGCGCGACGACCAGCTGGACCGTGTTTACAAGACCACACGCGAAAAGTACGAAGCCGCGATCAAGGATATCCGTGAGTGCCATGAGCGCGGCCAGCCCGTGCTGGTGGGCACGACGTCGATCGAGAACTCCGAGATCATTGATCAGCTGCTGAACAAGGAAAACCTGCCACACCAGGTGCTCAATGCCAAGCAGCACGCCCGCGAGGCCGACATCGTGGCCCAAGCCGGCCGTGCCGGCATGATCACGATTGCCACCAACATGGCAGGCCGTGGTACCGACATCGTGCTGGGCGGCAACATCGAGAAGGATGTGGCGGCCGTCGAGGCCGACGAATCCCTGTCCGAATCCGAGCGCGCCGCCAAGGTGGCTGCGCTGCGCGAGCAGTGGAAGGTGGACCACGAGAAGGTCAAGGCCCTCGGCGGCCTGCGCATCATTGCGACCGAACGTCATGAGTCCCGCCGCATCGACAACCAGCTGCGTGGCCGTTCGGGCCGCCAGGGTGACCCAGGCTCCTCGCGCTTTTACCTGAGCCTGGATGACTCGCTGATGCGCATCTTCGCGGGCGACCGCGTCAAGTCCATCATGGACCGCCTGAAGATGCCCGATGGCGAGGCCATTGAAGCCGGCATCGTGACCCGCAGCATCGAGTCGGCCCAGCGCAAGGTGGAAGCCCGCAACTTCGACATCCGCAAGCAATTGCTGGAGTACGACGATGTGGCCAATGACCAGCGCAAGGTCATCTACCAGCAGCGCAATGACATCCTCGACGCGTCCGATCTGTCGGACGTGATTGCCGCAATGCGCGAAGACTGCATGACCGACCTGGTGCGCCAGTATGTGCCGGTCGAGTCGGTGGAAGAGCAATGGGACCTGCCCGCGCTTGAAAAGGTGTTGGCCGAAGATTGGCAGGTGGCGATTGCACTGCAACAGGACGTGCAGGGCGCGAACAGCGTGACCGACGACGAAATCCTGGAAAAAGTGCTGCAAGCCGCCAACGCTGCGTTCGACAACAAGGTGGAGCAGGTGGGCCGCGACAACTTCACGCAGTTTGAGCGTGTGGTGCTGCTGCAGAACTTTGACTCCAACTGGCGCGACCACCTCTCTGCGTTGGACTACCTGCGCCAGGGCATCCACCTGCGCGGCTACGCACAAAAGCAGCCCAAGCAGGAGTACAAGCGCGAAGCCTTCGAGCTGTTCCGCCAGCTGATCGACCAGGTCAAGAACGAGGTCACCAAGATCCTCATGACCGTGCAGATCCAGTCCCAGGCCCAGCTGGACCAGGCCGCGCAGGACATGGAAAGCCGCGCCGAGAGCATCGCCAACGTGACCTACACCGCACCCACGGAAACGGGCGAGGTGGAGACCACGGTCGATGCCCAAACAGTGGGCCAGGCCCTGCCGGAGGGCATCCGCGTGGGCCGCAACGACCCCTGCCCCTGCGGCAGCGGCAAGAAGTACAAGCAGTGTCACGGCAAGCTGGCCTGATTTCCTGATCTACGCAACACGGGCTTCGGCCCGTGTTTTCATTGGCGCGCCACGGTTTTCCGGATAATCGGCCGCAATCCTCATTGACGGATGCAGAGGCTGTGTAGCCGCCATGCACCCGACCCCTCCCTCCGATAGAAAGGCCCCGTCCCATGCCTGTGAATCTTGTTGCCTCTGTTGCCGCCGACCTGCACCCGATTGCCGGTGTCCGGATTGGTGTTGCCGAAGCCGGTGTCCGCAAGGCCAACCGCAAGGACCTCACCGTGTTCCTGCTGGACGAAGGCGCCAGCGTGGCGGGCGTGTTCACCCAGAACCGCTTCTGCGCCGCCCCAGTGCAGATCAGCCGCGAACACCTGAGCAGCGGCCAGCCGATCCGTGCCATGGTCATCAACACCGGCAATGCCAATGCGGGCACGGGTGCCGATGGCCTGGCGCGTGCACGCTCCACCTGCATTGCGCTCGCCCGCCAGCTGAGCGTAGCGCCCGAACAGATCCTGCCGTTTTCCACCGGCGTGATCATGGAGCCCTTGCCCAATGACCGCATCGAAGCAGGCCTGCCCGCAGCGATTGCGGATGCGCAACCGGGCCACTGGGCGCGCGCGGCCGAAGGCATCATGACCACGGACACGCTGCCCAAAGCGTTCTCTGCGCAGGCGCAGATTGGCGGCGCTACGGTATCCATCACCGGCATCAGCAAGGGCGCGGGCATGATCCGCCCCAACATGGCGACCATGCTGGGCTTCCTGGCCACCGATGCCTGTGTGTCACCCGCTGTGGTGCAGCAACTGGCGCGCGAGTTGGCCGATGGTTCCTTCAACCGCGTGACCATCGACGGCGACACCTCGACCAACGACTCTTTCGTTGTGGTGGCCACCAACAAGGCCGCGCACGCGCCCATCACTACGCTCGACAGTGCCGAGGGCCAGGCCCTCAAGGCGGCCATGCTGGCGGTGTCGCAGAAGCTGGCCCAGGCCATCGTGCGCGATGGCGAAGGCGCTACCAAGTTCATCACCGTGCGGGTGGAAGGCGGCAAGACAGGCGACGAATGCCGCAAGGTGGCGTATGCGATTGCCCATTCGCCCCTGGTCAAGACCGCCTTCTTTGCCAGCGACCCGAACCTGGGCCGCATCCTGGCAGCCGTGGGCTATGCGGGCATCGACGACCTGGACCAGACCGCCATCGACCTGTACCTGGACGACGTGCATGTGGCCGTGCAGGGCGGCCGCAACCCCGCCTACCGCGAGGAAGACGGCCAGCGCGTGATGAAGCAGGCCGAGATCACCGTGCGCGTGCTGCTGGGCCGTGGCGATGCTGCGGACACGGTGTGGACCTGCGATTTCAGCCACGAATATGTGACGATCAACGCGGACTACCGTTCCTGATTCATCGAAATACTCCTGATTTGATAGCTGCTGGCGCATGATGGAAGCGCGGTAGATGCCAAAATGAACCAGAAATTTGAACATCTGATCGAGCGCGCCGAGCAGCTCATCGCCCGCATCGAATTCGTGCTGCCCCAGCCGCTCTCGGCGCCCGACTGGTCGGCCGCCATCGCCTGGCGCTACCGCAAGCGCAGCAGTGGCCATGGCACCCTGGAGCCGGTGCGCCATGTGGCCGCGATGGCGCTGGCGGACCTCAAGGAAATCGATCCCCAGAAGGAAAAGATCGAGCGCAACACGCAGCAGTTTGTGCAAGGCAAGCCCGCCAACAACGTGCTGCTGACTGGCGCACGCGGTACGGGCAAGTCCTCGCTCATCAAGGCCTGCCTGAACGCCTATGCGGCGCAGGGCCTGCGCCTCATCGAAGTGGATAAGGCCGACCTGACCGATCTGCCCGACATCGTGGACGTGGTGTCGGGCCGACCTGAGAAATTCATTGTTTTCTGTGATGACCTGAGTTTTGAAGACGGCGAGCCCGGCTACAAGGCGCTCAAGTCCATCCTCGACGGCTCGGTGGCTGCGGCCACGCCCAATGTACTGATCTACGCCACCAGCAACCGGCGCCACCTGTTGCCGGAGTACATGAAGGAAAACCTCACCTACACCCACGCCGAGGATGGTGAGGTGCATCCCGGTGAAGTGGTGGAAGAGAAAATTTCCCTGTCAGAGCGTTTTGGCCTGTGGGTGAGCTTCTACCCTTTCAGCCAGGAGGAGTACCTGACCATCACGGCGCAATGGCTGTCGTCGCTGGGCGTGCCTGCCTCTGCCATCGCTGCGGCCCGGCCCGAGGCGCTGGTCTGGGCGCTGGAACGGGGCTCGCGCAGCGGCCGCGTGGCCTACCAGTTTGCGCGCGACTATGCGGGGCGCCACAGTGGCTGAAGCACGCAAACACACTGAGGTGGCCGTGGGCATCCTGCTGCGCGAGGATGGCGCGATGCTGCTGTCCACGCGCCCACCGGGCAAGCCCTATGCGGGCTATTGGGAGTTTCCGGGCGGCAAGCTGGAGGCGGGCGAAACGGTGGAAGAGGCGCTGCGCCGCGAACTGATCGAAGAGCTGGGCGTGACCATTGGGGCGGCCAGCGTCTGGAAAGTCACGGAGCACGACTATCCCCATGCCCTGGTGCGCCTGCACTGGTGCAAGGTCTGGGCGTGGACGGGGGAGTTCGAGATGCGCGAAGGCCAGTCCATGGCCTGGCAGCAGATGCCGCTGACGGTAAGCCCCGTATTGCCAGGCGCCTACCCGGTGCTGCAATGGCTGGCCGAGGAGCGGGGCCTGGTGTTCACCCCCGAGTGAGTGCTCGGCGGGTAGTCGCGCCACCTGCCCACCTGCCCGCTGTGCCAGGGGGTGGTCGAAAGGCCGATCTGTTTGCTATATTTTCAATAGCTTAAAAGTCTTTGCAGTCAGGCGCAGAAGGCCGATTTTCTGTAATTCTTGATGGCCCGGTGCCCACATCAATGCTGCAGGCGCGGATCGCCATACTGGGCGTCCGCTGGCGGGGCCTCGGCGGGCATGCGGAAGTCCTCGCTGGCCCAGGCGCCCAGATCGACCTGCTTGCAGCGTTCGCTGCAAAAAGGCCGGTAGGCGTTGGCGGGGCTATAGATGCTGTCGCCGCCGCAACTGGGGCAGGCCACAGTGCGTGCGGTTGGATGGTCAGTGGGCGTGGGGCGGGTCATGGCGGGTTGTGCCTCCGGGTCGCCAGGGTCAGTCAGCTTGGCCTGGCGCGTTGCAGGCCATTGAACGAAGACTCAGGCGCAGAGTGTGAGTTCAAAGGCCGCATCTTCGTTGCAGGCGTGCAGGCGACCATCTCCTTCAAGCCGCATGAGGCGCACGGAAACAATCAGCCGGTTGCCGCTGATCTCGGGAATGAGGTTCAGGGCGGGGTCGATGCGCAGGCGCAGCAGCTGGAACGTGCGGCCTTGTGGCAGATTCTGCTGGAACTGGCCGCGTTCTGCCGCCACCTTCTGGGGGACCCCTGAGTCTCGCAGCAGCTTGAGCAGCACATAGATCGATTCAGCCAGTGGAGCGAGGGTGGACGCCCATTGCTCCAGCGCCTGCTGGCGCACGTCGGGGGTGTGGTGTTGCCACGCGTAGTAGGCAGGCAGATCAAACCCACAGGTACCACCGGGAATGCCGATGCGGCTGCGGATGCTCATCAGCCAGTCGTTTTCGGTCAGCGCGTGGCCCGATTTCCCACTTTGTCCGTTCAGTGCTGTGAAGCACCGGTCGAGCTGCGCGATCACAGCGTCCAGTGCCGCCTCCGAGATGGAAGGATTGCCACGGTAACCATCGAGCTGGTGCTTGTGTTTTTCGATGTCCTTGAGCACGTCCGACTTCAGGTCGGCCCGTGCAGCCACATCCATGATCTCGAAGATCGTGACCAGGGCGAAGTGGTGGTCCAGCGCGTGGGTGCGGGGAATCAGCTCCCCCAACCGGCGGAACAACTGCTCAAGCCGCAGATAGGTTCTGAGACGCTCGTTAAAGGGGTATTCGTAAAGGATCACGCTGGCGGATTCTTGAGGCTCTGGTGCATCATAGCCCGAACAGGGCGGCTGCTTGCCGCACCTGGGCCTGCAATGCGGGCAGCGTACAGCCAGGCCCGTTGGTTATCACGATATCGGCCACTGCCCGACGCGCATGGCGCGTGGCTTGCGACGCGATGATGCCTTGCACTACCTCGCGTGCGAGGCCATTGCGTTGCACAACCCGCTCGATCTGCGTCTCAACGGGACAGTCCACGACCACCACAGCATCCAGCTGGCGCGCCCACCGGCCGGATTCCGCCAGCAGTGGAATGTCGTGCACGATCATGCGGGTGCCTGCGGCAAGGGCCTGTTGCGTCTGCAAAAGGCTGTGGCGGGTCACGAGCGGATGCACGATCGCCTCCAGCCGCGTGCGGGCCTCGGGTTCGCTGAAGGCCAGTTGGCGCATCCTGGTGCGGTCCAAGGCGCCAGAGTCATCCACGAACGTGTCGCCAAATGTGCTGCGGATGGCATCCATGGCATCGCCCTGGGGGCCTGTCACATTGCGTGCGATCTGGTCTGCATCGATCAAGGTGGCTCCGAGCGATACAAACATGCCGCCCACTGTGCTCTTGCCGCTGCCAATCCCGCCGGTCAGGCCCAGGCGCACCGGGCGCCTCTGGTTTGCCATGGTCGAGCTAACGCTATAGCCCCAGCGCGCTCAGCACTGTGTTCAGGATAGCGTTGGGGCCAAACACCATCGCCGTCAGCCCAGCGCCCACCAGGAACGGACCGAACGGAATGTAGCCACCTTCGCGCAGGCTGCTGAAGATCTTCATGGCGATGCCGATGATGGCGCCAATGATCGACGACATCAGAATGATGGGCACCAGTGCTTGCCAGCCGAACCAGGCGCCCAGCGCGGCGAACAGTTTGAAGTCTCCGTACCCCATGCCCTCCTTGCCCGTCGCCAGCTTGAAGCCCCAGTACACCAGCCACAACGACAAATAACCGGCAGCAGCACCCACCACGGAGGCATGCAGCGGAACGGCAGTCCACTGAAAGGCGGCAGAGAGCAGGCCCGCCCAGAGCAAGGGCAAGGTGATGTCGTCTGGCAACAGCGTGGTGTCCCAGTCGATAAAGGCCAATGCCACCAGTGCTGCCGAAAAGCCGCACCACGCAAAACCGGCCGGGGTTACACCCCAGCGGTAGATGCAGAAGAAGAACAGTGCCCCCGTCAGCAGCTCGACCAGTGGGTAGCGAACGCTGATCCGTGTCTTGCAGGCCGAGCATCGGCCCCGCAGAAACAGATAACTCAGGACGGGAACATTCTCATACCACTGCACCGCATGCCCGCAACCTGGGCAACGCGACCGAGGGGTCATGAGGTTGAAGGGCTCCTGCGTACCCGTAGGAGATTCTGTGCCTTGTTTTTCTGCCTCCAACTGAGCCAGCTCTGCCGCCCATTGCCGCTCCATCATCTTGGGCAGCCGATAAATCACGACGTTCAGGAAGCTGCCAATCAGCAAACCAATGACGCCGCCCAGTGCAGCGCCCGACCAGACCTCGAACTCCATTACACAACCTGACCCAGTTTGAAGATGGGGAGATACATGGAAACAACGATGCCGCCAATCAAGGTACCCAGGAACACAATGATGATGGGCTCCATCAGGCTGGAAAGGCCTGCCACCATATCGTCCACTTCAGCTTCGTAGAAATCGGCGGCTTTGCCGAGCATGTGGTCAATGGAGCCGGATTCTTCCCCGATGGCGCACATCTGCAGCACCATGGAAGGGAAAACGTTGGCATTGCCCATCGCGGCGGTTAGGCTGGTGCCGGTGGACACTTCTTGCTGGATCTTGTCGGTAGCCATGGCGTAGACGGAGTTGCCTGCTGCCCCCCCCACAGAGTCGAGTGCTTCTACAAGGGGGACACCCGCTGCAAACATCGTGGACAAAGTCCGGGTCCAGCGCGCGACGCATGATTTATCGATGAGCGCTCCAAAGACGGGCATGCGCAGCAGCAACCGATCCATGAACATTTGCATCTTTTCGTTGCGGCGCCACGCCTGCATGAAGAAGAAAAACCCGCCGCCTATGGCGCCAAAGATCAGCCACCACCATTTAACAAAAATTTCGCTTACGGCCATCACAAAAAGTGTAGGCGCGGGCAAGTCTGCCCCAAAGGATGTGAAAACTTCCTTGAATGCCGGAATCACAAAAATCATGATCACTGTCACAACCACAAAAGCAACAATGATCACCGATATCGGATACATCAAGGCCGATTTGATTTTTGATTTAATAGCTTCCGTCTTCTCCATGTAAGTGGCAAGGCGATCCAGAAGTGCTTCCAAAATACCCGCAGCTTCCCCTGCCTCGACCAAATTACAGTAAAGGCTATCGAAATACATAGGATATTTTCGAAAGGCGCCATTCAATGATGTCCCTGTCTCGATGTCAGCACGAATATCATTAAGAAGCTTGGTGACACTGGCATTTGTATTGCCTCTTCCTACAATATCAAATGCTTGCAATAAAGGGACGCCAGCCTTCATCATGGTTGCAAGTTGCCGGGTGAAAAGGGCAATATCTTTCGGTTTGATTTTTTTGCCAGAACGCATCCGGCGCTTTTTGATCTTTGTCGGAAAAACCCCCTGACGCCGCAAGGTAGCCTGTACTTGATTTTCACCAACAGCACGAATTTCGCCGCGAACAATTTTTCCGTGGCGATCTTTGCCTTCCCATTCGAAGACAAAATCCTTGATATCTCTTTTTGATGCTACGGTCGCCATACTGCCCTCGTCAGTGGATGCTATTCATTGGTAACTGCCAAGACTTCTTCGAGTGAAGTCATTCCGAGCCTGGCTTTGTGGAGCCCAGACTCCCGCAGCGAACGCACGCCTTCGGCCCGCGCTTGTTCCGCAATTTCCAGGGCGCTTCCATCGCGAAGAATGATGCGCTGGATGTCCTCGGATACCGGCATGACCTGGTAAATGCCGACTCGGCCTTTGTATCCGTTGTTGCAGGCAGAGCAGCCGACGGGGCGGTAGGTGACCCAGGAGCCGTCGATGTCGTCCTCCTTGTAGCCGGCTTCCACCAGTGTTTCGTGGGGAATATCGGCAGGGGCCTTGCATGCAGGGCACAACCTGCGCGCCAGCCGCTGGGCGGTGATCAAGATCACGCTCGAGGCAATGTTGAAGGGCGCTATGCCCATGTTGCGCATCCGTGTCAGCGTCGTCGGTGCATCGTTTGTGTGCAGGGTGGACAACACCAAGTGACCGGTTTGGGCTGCCTTGATCGAAATGTCGGCAGTTTCCAGATCCCGGATTTCACCCACCATGATGATGTCAGGATCCTGGCGGAGAAAGGATTTGAGTGCGACAGCAAATGTTAGGCCAGCCTTCTCATTCACATTGACCTGATTGACGCCAGGCAAGTTGATTTCCGAGGGGTCTTCAGCTGTCGCAATATTGACGCCCGGTTTGTTGAGAAGATTCAGGCAGGTGTAAAGGGACACTGTCTTGCCGGACCCTGTAGGGCCAGTAACAAGAATCATGCCGTAAGGGCGACCAATGGCTTGAAGGAGTCGTTCCTTCTCCACGGGCTCGTAGCCCAGTGCGTCAATACCTAGTTTGGCGCTGCTCGGATCCAGAATACGGATCACGATTTTTTCACCAAACAAAGTAGGCAGCGTGCTGACGCGGAAATCGATGACCCTGTCGGGGCCCACTTTCAGCTTCATGCGGCCATCTTGCGGCACGCGCTTTTCCGAGATGTCTAATCGCGAAATCACTTTGATTCGCGAAGCCAACTTGTCCTTGATGGCGATCGGAGGGGAGGCTATTTCGCGCAGTTCGCCGTCAATCCGAAAGCGTACGCGGTACTGGTGCTCGTAAGGCTCAAAGTGCAAATCAGATGCCCGCATATTGAAAGCATCGAGCAGCATTTTGTGAAGAAACTTGACGATGGGGGCGTCTTCGACTTCAGTGACGCCCGTGTCGGCTTCGTCTGGCGCTTCCTCAATGGAAACATCATCAAATTCAAAATCGCCGCCGCCGCTGACCAGCGTATCCATGGATTCGCTCGTGGATTTGGTCGATGATTCAACCAAGCGACTCAGCTTGTCATATTCCGCAATAATCCAATCCACGCCCATCTGCGTGGTAAATTTGATTTTCTCGGCAGCTTCTTGGTCGGTGGGGTCGGCCGTGGCGACGATCAGCCGGTTGTTGCGCTTGCTGAGCACTACAACACGGTAGGCCTGGCATATTTTCCCGTCCAGCAGCTCTTTGGGAAGCCGAAGTGGATCAATAGCATCCAAGTCCAGCAGTGGCGCGCCAAACACGGCAGAAACGGTGTGGGCCAAATCAGCTGCAGATACCGCACCAGAGCCCGTCAGTTCGGCGATAAAACTGGTGCGACTGATTTGTGATTTTTTGTAAATGTCCTCGGCTGACTTTTGGGTCAGTTTGCCAGCAGACATCAAAGCCCGACCCAGTCCGGGCAGGGCTACTGCAGAGGCTTCTTTGGGGACAGTATCAACAGCGGCCATGTAACCGGTATATGTGTTAGGTGTGGAGAAGAAACCATCCTATCATCACCGATCGCACAGAGGGTGTACAGCGCTGGATATTGGTAACCGCGCCACAGGCGGCGCAAATGCGCGTGCGATTGATTTGTGGTCGGGGTGAGAGGATTCGAACCTCCGGCCTCTACGTCCCGAACGCTTGGCCCTTGTGCCGTTTTTACTGGTGGTTTAACGTGGTTCCTGATTATTTGGGCCATTCTTGGGCCATTGGGCCATCAGGGAGACGTATGGGACAGATCACGAAGCGCGGCGAGTACCAGTGGCGGGCTAAGGTTCGGCGCAAGGGCTTCCCGGAGCAGTCGCGCACCTTCACCTACCGGGAGGACGCGGAGAAGTGGATCCGGACCGTCGAGCGGGAGCTGGAGACCTCTGGTTTCGTGGATCGCCGCGAGGCGGACAAGAACACGCTAGGGGAAGTTCTCCGCCGCTACCAGCAAGAGGTGACCCCCACCAAGAGGTCCGCTTCCATCGAATCGGTCAAGATCGACGTGATCATGAAGGATGCGGTGCTGCCAAAGCTCAAGATGTCGGCACTTGCGGGCAGCGCCATCGCTAGCTGGCGAGATCGCCGACTCAAGGAAGTTAGCGGAGCCACTGTGAACCGCGAGATCGACGTGCTGTCCGCAGTGCTCAACCACGCACGTCGGGAGTGGGGCATCCATGTTGAGAACCCGATCCCGTTCATTAAACGACCGGAGAAGGCGCGAGCGCGTGATCGTCGCTTTTCGGCCGAGGAGGAGTCCTACTTGCTGGCCGCGCTGACGGGTGGCGAGCGTCTGGCCGATGGTACGTTCAGCAAAGGAGCACGCAATCCATGGTTGCTACCGCTCGTTCAACTCGCCATTGAGACGGCCATGCGGCGCGGTGAGCTGCTATCGCTGACATGGGAGAACGTGGACCTGGAGCGTCAGACGGCCCACCTACCTCTGACGAAGAACGGTGACGCACGAACGGTGCCTTTGTCTACTCGGGCCGTGGCCATCCTCAAGGCGCTGCCTGCACCAGAGGCCAAAGAGGATGTTGAGGACGGAACCGAGGTTCAACGTTCTGGGCCCGTCTTCCGGACAACAGCACTAGCACTGCGAAAGGGATTTGCGCGGGCTATTGAGCGTGCGCAAGAACAGTACCGTGCTGACTGCAAGCAGGCCAAGCTCCGGCCCGTTGCAGGCTTCTTGGAAGATGTTCACTTTCATGACACTCGCCACGAGGCTGCATCACGCCTGGCAGAGAGGCTCAACAACGTCTTGGAGCTCTCTGCTGTCACCGGCCACAAGGATTTGCGCATGCTCAAGCGCTACTACCACCCCAGAGCCGAGGACCTCGCGAAGAAACTCGGCTGATTGTGGATAACTCGGGGGCAGGCATCGGGATAGCGTTCCATGCTGTTCGGGATGGCATGCCGCGCCATCGGGATGACTTTCCGATCCGTCGGGATGGCGTTCCGTCACGCTTGCTGAAAGACCAACTGGCACAACGGTTTCCGGCTGGCCGCGCAGCCTCTACCGTCTTCTACCAGTCATCTACCGGACCGGCCTGTGGATAGGCTGGCAGCTGCGGCTGCCGCAGCCGCCTCTGCGCGATAGCGCCCTTCCACCCTTTGACAGAGCTCACCTAACGACAGATCCAGGGCCCCCGCCAGGCGGTGCAGGACGCTGATGGTGGGCTGCTTGCGTCCGCTCTCAATCATCGTGATGAACGGGCGATCGAGCTCACAACGCCCCGCTACATCTTCCTGGGATAGCGCCAACTCCAACCGGCGCACCTTGACCTCTACCCCCAGGGCATTGATCAGCAGTTGGTTTCGACTTGGACGCATAGGCCCAAAGTCTTCGGGTTTGGTTTACTATTGACACGTGTCTATAGATAACAATCGAACTGCTATCGAATTTTTTGGGGGAGGCAGATGAAGCACCTACACACCTTGTTGGCGCGGAGCACCGGACTCACCGTCCCGTTGAGCGCTGTTGGCGCCATGGCGAAGAGGGCCTTCATGATCGTCCCGGCAGTGATCGGCATGGGCGGCTGCGTCACGACACAGCCCCAGACTGATGGCTCAACGAAGGTGCGCATCTCACTCGGTGTGCCACCTGAAGCCAGTCAGGGCAGCGATCTCCCCGCTCAAGTCTTGACCCCAAAGGTCCGGTCGGCGCCGGTTGCCGAGCAGCCGAGGACAGCCCCGAGCGTTTCTTCCAATTTCGCCGGCATCCGTTCGACAGCACTGGCAGGCGTCTTCAGCAAGTACCCCTACGACGGAACGCCCAAGAGCTACTTCCCCCGCGTGGCTGTCACGGTCACGGACTGGTCTCGCAACGACTGCTGGATCGGTACGGCCACCATCTGGTGGAGTCAGAGAAAGTCCGAAGCTGTGCCCGCCTTCTCGGTGTGCTGGGGGCAGTCAGTGGGGTACGCGGTCAACAACGCCGCCAACTTGCACCTCTTCATGCAGCAGACGGCGGTCGAGCACAGCGGCAATGTCCGCACCGTTGGCCCCAAGCCGCCCATGCTGGCCATTCCCGACCGGCAGCCGATCAGTGAGGGGCAGCAGCTCGCCTTCCAGGGGTTTATCCAGCAACTGGTGCTCGACACCGGATGGCAGCCGGGCGCCCCGACCAATCTCTGGTTGGTAGGGTATGACGCCAACGTGGTCATCAAGCCAACCGTGCCTCCTGCCTCCAGCAACGGAGCGTTGCAGCCCGTGGACGCCAAGACCAAGGCGCAGCTCGAACAGGCGCTGAGCTGCACGGCCATCGGTCCACGATTTGAACTGGCTGAGTCGCTGCTCAAGCAGTCGGGATGGAATCCAGATCAAGGCGTAACGCCGGTCACGCTCGCCGAGCCCGTCAAGGTCTATGGGTTCAGCGTCCGCAAGGTAGCGGTGTCACGTGACGGGGGTGAGCAAACCTACCGCAGCTACTTGCCCGGCCTTACGGTCCAGCAGCTTGCGAAATCAGGCTCGTTGAAGCTGGGCAAGGACGGCAAGACCTATGGCCGTTTGACCAAGGTCGGCGTGCTTTCGGCGGGCATGGACGGCGGCGAGGCCACGCTGACCTGCACAGTCAACACCGAAGGTTCGGAGGGCTGACCATGGCGATGCAATGCCCGAGTTGTGGCGGCACGCACATTCAGCCGATGGCTGTCGTGCATGCAGGCGGCACGCAGCAGTTCCACGCAACGCACACGGCGGTCACTTCAGATGGGCAGTTCGTTCAAGGTAGCAGCCAGGGCTCGCAGTCCACGGCGCTGGCCCAGCACTGCGCTCCACCTGCGCCGCCATCACCTCTGCCGTTCATTGGAGCCTATGGGATTGGCGGCATCATCATCTACATGTCGATGACTGTGTGCCCGTTGTTGGCGCGTGAGTGCGTGTACGTCGGACTGGCGGGCCTGCGCTACAACTGGAAGCAAGCGGCAGTCGGCGTGGGACTCATCGCGCTGGGCTGGCTGCTGATGAAGGGCTGGCATGCCCAGGCGAAGGCATACAGTGCCGCGAAGCGCCAGTGGCAGAACACTTGGTTCTGCCATACCTGTGGGCAGGCACACCAGCGGGGATGACGGATCTAGTCGGATTACCGTAACTACCGTAATTACGGTAACTGCAGCCCTATGCACGCACCCGGAGATGGCGGCATGAATAGCGCTGTTGGCCCCAGGATACGGCGAAGGTTTCTGAAACCTCGTACCACTTGCCACCCGGATGACCACCGCCATGGTTCTCCCCCATGCAGGAGCATTCGCAATGAAAACCCCCAGCGTTCCAGCATGCTGAAGCGCATTTCTGGTGCTCCCGGTACAACTGGATCACGTAGACCTCTTGGTGTCGCCTCAGCGCAAGTTTGATCACGCTGTCGAACCACGCCGTCGGAATTTCCCAGGCTTTGAACTGCGCGCACCAATCTGGCTTCAGGCGTCGGCCATCCCGCAGCCACTCCATGTTCCCTTGGTCAAACGGAACGCGCGCCAAGGCCGGGAGTGGCTTATTGCGCTTAAAGATGACCGGGATTCTTCCCTGCCGCCAGAGATCCTTCAGTTGCGAGTCGCTCAGATCCTGTGACATGGGGGACTCGACTCCCTGGCTCAGCGCTGCTTGTTGGCTTGGGACAGGACCGAGGCCGCCAGTTCTTTCGTCTCTTTGGCGTATCGGTCGCTGGCCAGAACGCGTGCGGCCTTGTCTTCCATCTGGGCACCGGTCTGTTTGTCGCCGCTGCGCTGAGACAGTGCCGAAGCAGCCAGACTCTTGGCCACTTGCGACGAACTGCTGCTTTGCAGCGTTTCCGACGCCAGCCGACCAATTCGTGAGGACGTCTGCTTAGTGTTCTTGGACATCGCTGCTCCTTTCACATCAGGATTTGGAGACGGGCCGGAATGGCACCACCTTATTGCCTTGGGCTGGTTGGTCATCAACGTGCTTCTGGGTTGCTTTCAGTCGCGCAAACTCCACGACATTGGTTTTGCCCTGGAAGTAGCCTTCGGGCAATCCGGCGAGTGCTTCCACGTCTCCCGCCGCCAGCCCGATGTGCCTCGGGATGGCTTCTAAGGGCATGACCTTTTCTTCGACCAACAGATCAATGGTGCGACGAAGCAGGCGTGGCTGCTCTGGTCGGCGATCCTCGTCTCCGGGTTCCGATTTCGCACCCCACCGCGCAGAGCGACGCTTGAAAAGCATCAGAGCGCCATCTTCATCCAGCATCTCAAGAGCCTTGAGCCGCATGATGATCGCCGCCGCCGATACGCCCCAACGGCGCTTGAGCAGCAACAAGTCATCCAGAGTCGGTGGCACACGAACTTCGCTGGCGAACGTTTCGGCTGGCAGCAAAAATGCGCCTGCGAAGCGGTGCGCCTGCTGCTCCATCAGTTTGTGGCGTGCGCTGTCAGTCGTGCGCTGAATATGACGATGCAGTACAAGATGCCCGATTTCGTGGGCAAGGTCGAAGCGACTGCGGTAACCATTGTCCTTGTCGGCGGACAGGAGGATCAACGGTCTGCCCAGTACCTCACTCCAAGCCGACAGCCCTTCAATCTGGGCAACGCCGGTTTCCTCCCGAACGAGGATGACCCCAGCGCCTTCCACGGCCAGAGCCAAGTCTTGAATCGCCGAGCGGCCCAGACGCCAAAGATCCCGGCATTCGCAGGCAGCCTTCTCGATGTCCTCGTTAGTTATCTGCTCCGGCTCGGTGTAATTACGCGATGGCAAATTGACATCGGGGTAGTCAACGTACTCCATCAAGGCAGCCGCCACGTCTTGGGCCCATTCAAGGCGGGCCTCCAGCATGGCTCGTGCAGCGACGTGCGCTGAAGCGTTGCTGCGAAAAAGCGGCAACGACAACTTCGCCCCGGGCGCACGCGTAAACCATTCCGGCGTAACGTTGACCACGCCAGCAAGGCGTTCAAGCGCGTCACGCTCGGGCGCTTGCGTTCCTGCGCGCCACTTACTGACGGTCGCCGGCGAAACGTCGACCATTGAGGCCAGCTGGACTTGAGTCAGGCGACGGGCCGCAAGAATTTGGCTGAGTCGATCCTTCTGAAATCCTTGTACACCGCCCCTGCTCATGATCCTGTTCCGTCTTTGTCTTGTTGTTTGCCGATGTTCTTCTTCAGCTTCGGCACAGCCAAATCGTCCTGGCCTGCTGTCGGCTGCTGGTCGTAGCGCTTGATGAATGCATCAATGGGTTCCCGGAAAAGCCAGCCTTGCATGTGGCGATCTGGAACCGCGATTTCGATGGAGACGGGTGTGTCCGGCTGGCTGTGAAGCGACCCTGCAAAGCAGGCCACGACGAACACAACCGCTTGGGATGGCTCCACGTAGCCTGAAAAGAGTCCGGGTTGAACCAGTGGCTCGATGGCTGCGTTCGCCAGGGACATCTGTTTTCGGGTTTCGCTACGCCGCCCGCTGTTCCAGACCCCATACTTGGTGTTGAACCGTGCCAAGGTGAAGATCCCTGACCGGCCTGTGACGATCTGATTGCCGCGTAGCGGTGAAGGAGATGCGTCGGCAACGGCGAGTGCGCGATGGAAGGACTCATTCATATGGAAGTGGCGCAGCTGCCCCACCACACTGGGCAAGTGCCCGTCGTCCATCCCCCGCGCTGCAGCATAGGCACGTTGAGCGCCGACCAGTTTGGCCTCCTCAAGCCCCAGAAGAAGCTGACGCGGTATGTTCTTCACGAGAAGCTCGTGGATCGAGTCTTGGTGACGCATGGTCAGTCCTGGCATCTGAGTTTATTTCGCTATCGCTGAGTATGCCACAAAAATGTTTCGTTTAAAAGCCGGTCTTCCTAAAAGCTTGAGGCTTCCAGCCTTGTGATGGCGATCCGCTCATGGAGTTGTTGCGCCTGCCCTTAGGCTGGCTTGGAGACTACCGCCGTAAACCCAATGCTTCTCCTCACCTCACACGATGCCTGTGGGAGGTCTTCAGACAAGATCCGGCAGCGCTCGGCGCGGGCTGCTTTGCCGAGTGCTCGCTTCAGCGTCATCCCAAGGCTACGCGGCGGAAGTCCTTTGAGTCGATCCACAACCTGCTCATCCAGTGCTGGCTCAAAGGCCCCACCCCATGGACTCTCAGCCCGCATGCGCCCATAAATCTGTTGAGCGATGTGAGCCATCTGTGCGGCCGTCGGGGCCTGCACATGCAGCACCGTCATGCGCGACAGCAGCGGTGCAGGGATGCTCTCGATGCTGTTGGCCGTGGCGATCCAGTTCACGTGGCTGGCGTCGATGGCAAAGTCGCGAATCGAAAGGTCGATGAAGTCGCGTGCACTGCGAGGTTCCAGCAGGGTGTAGAGCGCCGCGAGCGGGTCGTACTGACGTTGCTGGTCGGTCTTGTCGAGCTCGTCCAGCACGATCACCGGATTGGCCAGCGGCTGGTAGGCCAGCAGCTCAAACACCACGCCGGGCTCCGAGTTCGACCAGAACGATTCCGATCCCGCCAGCGGTGAGCTGGATTGGGTGCTGGCCATGTCGATCACACGGAAGGGAAGGCTCAGCCGCGCAGCCAGCCAGCGGGCGGCCTCTGTCTTGCCAATCCCGGCAGCTCCGACCAGCAGGATAGGCGACCATGCCACGCGGCCATCGCCCATCGCATGCAGGGCGAAGTGGTCGTGCAGTACCTCGGCCAGCTCAGCGAAGTTGGGGAAGTCGCGCTGGAAGTCTTCGATCAGCTCTGTCCAGTCATCGGGTAGCTCACCCAGCTTGCGGCGTTCGTGGCCAGCGGCCCTGATGCGCTCGGCGATGTACTGGGCCCGCTTGGCCTTCTCGTCGGGCTTGGCGCGGTGGCGCTCGACAAAGCTGCGCAGGCCTGCGGCGTCAAGAAACGCGATTTGGGGTGTTGCCCGAGGTGCCTGCGGCGCGGGCTGATCCGGCGCCGCTGCCGGTGGCTTCATGTCGGGCAGCGACTGCACCAGCGCGTGTACTGCATCGTCGATGGACGGATCGAGCGGCTCGCCACGTACCGACTTCTCGGGCTTGGTGGCGGCCGGCAGTAGCCCTGCCGCTACCGCGAGTTTGTGATTGCGCTTGAGGTCTTCGGCGAATAGGCCGATGGTGGCCTCGTGCTGCTTGCAGCGGACTCCCAGGCCTGCGTTCGCATCGCCGCCAATCACGGGCGCCGAGCAAACCGGGCAATGTTGTTGGGCGGAATGTCGGGCGGCCTCGATCAGATCCAACAAAGCCCTGTCCCTGTTCACGCTGGCGCCCACCAGTTCCACCCGCAGGCTGAGCTTGTCGCGCTGGTTGGTGGCGCAAAACAGCGGCAGGTGGCGGTAGTCGGCCGGCTTCATCAGCAGCTCGCACTGACCTACGAAATGGGCCAGTACCGCCAGGTGGCCAGGGGCGGGCTCCACCACCTGCTTGTCCAGCCATGGGTGCTCGGCTTTCAAGGCTGCCAGGCTCGCTTGGTAGGCGGCGCGGCTCATGGGGCGACGGCTGTTAGGACGAGTCATGGCGGCCTCTTTTGATTAACTATAAATTACTATAACAATGTCAGGCGCGATGATCCAGTGTTCGCTTGCCGCGTTAGTCTTGGTTATAGTGATTTACTGTGATTCTTTTGGAGGCGGACATGTCTGCCTTGAGCAGCGAGCAACTCCCCATACTGGCCGGCGCGCTCTTGCGTCTGCGAGGCCTCACGTTGGCAGCGGTGTTTGACGCCACGGGCATTCGCGCGGCCAACCTGTCTGCATGGCTTAAAGGCAGACCGCAGGTCATCTCTGCGGCGCGCGTGACGGCGTTGCTTTACCACCTGGGTGTCCAAGGGGGGCAGCTTCGGTCGGACATGGTGCACACCTGGAGCGACCAAGGTGAATGGGCACACCTGCGCACCGTTTTCAACCTGCTCCAGGCGCCAGTGGCGCCCCGATGCTTGTTTCTCGATGAGCATCCTGGCATGTCCCATACAAGATTCCTGCAGTGGGGCGAGGCATGGGTTCGGCTGTCTCTCACGCCGGGGCCGACTGCGCAGGACGATTTGGCCGCGATGGTCAGCCCCGACCGAATGATCGTGCTGCCCGTTGCGCTGGAAGGCATCCCCACGCAAGACCCGCAAGCGACCGCTTCTGCGCTCTTGAGCCTCGCCGAGCAGGGTGGGCAGGAGATCCCCACTGGCGAACTGGCCCATGGCTTCATGCAACGCCTTGGAGCGCCGCCTGGGCAGGACTTTGTGCTCACGAACGGCGACTCGTTGGGCTGGCGCATCTTGGAGGTGAGCTTGCGCAGTGCGATGCGCAGGGGGTTGAGCCCCACGCAATTGGCGTTAAAGATCGAGACGATGCGTCTCGATGAAGACGACTTCCCCCGTCCAGGCAAAGCCAAACCTGGCTGAACTGCCGAACGAACGCGACTAGGACGAGGGCAGCCAGACCGCTTCCTGCTCCAGTGCCATCCCCAGGTGTTGCATCTGCTCGGTCAGCTCGCGCACGGGCGCTGGTAGTTGCGCCACGGCCTTGGTGAAGTGGCGCAAGGTGTCCCGCCATAGCTGCACGCTGCCATAGCGCGCCAGCTTGGCTTCCCACTGCGGCATCAGCCAGAAATCGCAAGCATCGCCCAGCGCTTCACGAAGTCGCGCGAAATTGCTCAGGCCCACGCCGTCATAGTCGGCAAAAAGGATGACCTGGCTGGCACGGGGGCGATGACCCAGCCACGACAGTAGCCTGCCGTCGAGCTGCCCTCCGTAGTACAGCAGCGAGGCCTGCGTGCCTTCGGGCAGCCAGTCCGTGCGATCAAACAAGGCTTGGTTCTCGACGAGCCAGAGCGCTTGCTCGGAGTGCCAAGCGTCATCTGACTGAATGCATAGTGAGGCCGCACCGAAGTCGCGTGTGGCAGCACTCAGTACCAACTCCGAGCCTCCTTCGGCCTCATGCCAGCTGACCGCGTCGCCGACCGCCTTGAGCAGCGGGTAATAGCTGCCGTGTTGATGACGCCGGGCTTTGCTGTCGCGGGCATGGGCCACGTGCTGTGCGCGCAGAGGCAGTTGTTCGGCGATAGACGGCTCAAGCCGAGGAGAGAGCTGCGAGACGTGAGTGTCGAACACCGCCTGATCGCAAACGCTGTACACGTCTCCTCGGCCCTGGCGCAGACAGTTCACGGCACCTGTTCGCCGGGCAAATTGATCCAGAGCCATGCGCTGTGCAGCGGTGAACTGGCTGGCGGGTAAGGTGCTTTTGCCTTGCAGCTTGAGCAACGCCGCGCGCAGGGCCTGCTCCGTCATCAGGCCTCCACGGGTTCGATGATCTGCCAGCTGAAGCGGCTGATCTGGTTGCTGCCCTGCCGATGATGAATGGGCACGCAGTAGCGCACGGTGGTCAGCGGCGCCGGGGAGGCGAAGATCAGCGAGAAGCCGAACTCGGCAGCGGTCTCGATCAGACTGCGCTGGTTGCGCGCATCCAGCGCCAGGGCTTCGTCCAAATAGCAAATGCCTTGGATCGGGCGCCGCTGATCCTGCATCAGGTGCAGCATCGCCAAGCCCGTCACCAGCTTGGCCATCAGCACCGTCCCGTTCGAGGCGGCGCTGTCGAGGTCATCAAAGGCTTCCGGCTCGCGACCCGCCTTGCCCACCCAGAAGCGCAGACGGAACAGGTCGGCCACGCGCAAACCGTGGCGGGCGTTGCCTTCCTCGATGAGCAGGGTCTTGGCACGGTTGAGCTGGTCATCATCCAGCACGCTCTGCTGGTTGAAGAGCTCGAAGGTCTCGCCATTGCCGACTGTGGCAGCCGTGCTGATGAGCAGCTCGATGGCCTCGACAAGCGCGGTTTCGTCTTCGGGTTCGATCTTGAAGACCGCCAGATCGGAGAGCTGGCGCCCGCTGATCTTGCGGTTGAACTCGCGCATCCGGCGTTTGAAGGCGGCCAAGCCATCGCGCAGTTCGCGCAGGCAAGCGGCCACATTCACCACCGCCGACCGCACCTTCTTTTCCAGGGCCTCAGCCTCCTGAGGCAGGTGATGGGCGAACTCCACCAGGCGCGCGATTTCTGCCTCGGGCTCACCGACGAACTGGTACTTGGTGAGCCCGCCCGTGTGGATTTCGCCCAGCAGTCGGCGGATCTGGTCGTCCAGTTCCAGCAATTGGCGGCAGTCAGCCTGATAGGTCTGCAGGCGCTCGGCCAGCTGTTCCAGCGCGAACTCCGGCTGCGCCAACCAGGGGTGGTGGGGTGAGTCGGACAGCCAGGTGAACGGGCCTTCCTGATCGATGCGTTGGTTGCGGCGTTGCTCGATCTGCCGGTGTTGTTGCCCGAGTGAATCCAGATCCTTCTGCCTCTGTTGACGCTGCTGATCCAGCGCCCGGTACCGGGCAGCCGATTGCGCCAAACTGGTGGCCAGCTCGGCGAGCTTCTGGTCGAGTGTCACAAGCCGTGCTTGCCGCGCAGCGTCGCTGCCTTGCAGGGCCTGCAACTGGCTGTAGTCCCGCAACTCGGCGTCCAGCTGCACAAGCTGCTGTTCCAATCCATCACGTTCGCGTTGGACAAGTGCCAGCGCTTGTGCCGTCTCCAGCTGCTCTTTCAGCTGCACCTGCTGTTGCTGCAAATCCCGCAGCAGCTCGCCCAGCTCGGCCAGGCCGCGCTGTTGGTGCTGCTCAGGCAGGGCGGCGACGCGCAGCTGCAGGCCCGGCAGGCCAGCATGCTCACCATTGGCATCTCCCAAAGCCTTGGAGAGCGCCTGGCCATCGAGCTGGAAGTCTTCGGCGCCCAAGGTCAGCACGGGTCTGGCCAGCACCTTGTTCAGCGCCGCCAATTGATCGGGCGGCAAAGCGCCTGCCAGCTGCTGGTAGAGGTTGTGGCCTTGGGTGCGCATCTCCTGTGTCAGCTGGGCCAGCTCTCTGTCCACACGGGAGAGATCGCGTTCGATGGATGCCGGTGGCCGGCTTTGCGCTTGGCCCAAGCGGACCACCAGAGCATCTCGTTGTGCCTGCACGTCGCGGCGGCACGTCTCCAGAACCGCCCGGCTTTCCACCAGAGCGAATCGCTGTTGCAATGCTTGCAGCTGTTGGCGCTCCTGGCGCAGTTGCTTCTGCTCCAGCTCCCACTGGCTCTGCTCCCGCACGGCCTGGCGATCCTGCTCTCGCAAGCGGTCCAGCTCGCCATCGCACTGCTGCAGCTCGTGCTGAAGGGCTTGCTGGCGTGACTCGAAGTGCTGCTGCCACTGGCACAGGGCCTCGTCGATCATGGGCCGCCAGCACAGCAGCTTGCCGCGCAGGGTCAGTCGAGCATCTTGCTTGCGCTCCAGTTCAGCGAGGCTGCCTTTGAGGCGTTCGGCGGCCAGGTATTGACTGCGCTCCGCGTTGAGGTCGGCAAAGGCCTTGTCCCACTCCGCCTTGAAGTCGATGCTGGCATCCGGCAGATCACGCCGGAAGATTTGCAGAAGGTAGTCTTTCACCTCGCTGGACCGCAGCTTGTCCAGCCGCAGCGTCCGGGTGAGCACACGCTGGAAGACGCTGGCGTCACTGGCGTGCTCCAGGCGGAACACGCAGAAGTCTTGTGATCCGCTGAGCTTGCGATTCCGGCCGCCATACACCATGTCGGCGAACTCGCTGCCGCTGTAGCTGAACACGCGGCGCCCATGGGTGGCCAGATGGCTGGCCAGCTTGGGCTGTGCCACAAGCGAGCCATCGGGCAGGCAGAACTCTTCCACCTTGAGCGGGCCGGCGTAGGCAAAGTACTCGTACTCGAAGCTCACACCCTTGCCGACACACCCGAGCACCACGGTGCCGGATTCCGGCAACGACACCTCCAGCAGCACATAGGCGCTGTTGTTGGGGAAGTAAAACCGCCGGCTCTTCTCCACGTCGTGCGCGCCAAAGTCCATGCGGCGCCGGTCAATGATCAGCAGGAACTGCAGGGCATTGATCAGGCTGGTCTTGCCCGTGTTGTTGGGCGCCACCAGGGAGACTGCGCCATCCAGCGGAAGCTCGGCGCGGGAGTAGCCTGCGCTGCCAAGCAAAACCAGGCGTTGAAAGCCGTGCTGCATCAGTCGCCCTCCTCGTCGTTCAGCACCTCGTCGCCGCTCTCCTCAGGGGCAGCGTCCGCCTCGTTGTCGTCATCTCGGGAGGCTGCGGCCAGGCCCTCAAAGTGGTCCAGGTAGCGGCAGACGGCGGGCAACAGGCGCCAGCCTGCCGGCTCCGCCACTGCGAATCCCAGCGTGCAGGCGCGGCCCAGCAGATCGATCAGCCCATCGGGAGACAGCCCTTCGGCGTCCAGTAGGTCTTTCTGCTGTTCGTGCACCTCGGCCAGCCATTCCCGATCAACGAGCCAGTCAGTGAAGCGTTGTAGCGCTTTGCCGGCATTGGCTTGGGCGTCGAAGATGACCATGAACAGCAGCGCCAGTTGACGGCTGACCTTGCCGATGTTGCTGCTGGCATCGGTGCTGTGGAACCAAGCAAAGCCTCGCGCATCCACGCGCAGCTCAAAGCCCAGCGCTGCGAAAAGACCTGCGTAGGCCGGTTCGTGCTGCTCAAGTTCGGCCCAAAGTGCGGGCTCGGCCATGCGGTTCAGGTGCTTGCCGGACATGAACAAGCGGAAGAGCTCGGCCAGTGCTGGCATCTGCGCCAGTTGCGGCGTCAGTGGATGAGGCGTTGTCATTCCGGAATGCTCACGCGGTGAGGATGGTGCAGCACGCGGATGGTCTGCAAAGTGGTGGTCTCAGGATGCGCACTGGCTTCGATCTGCCAACTGCCCTCGTGCTGCAGCTCATGGAACAGCCGCAGCAGCGTCGCATCCTGCAGATGACCGTGATGGGTATGCAGCCAGTCCAGCAGGTTGTCCACCGGGAGGCTGCTTCTCAGCTGCTGCCGGATGCCCACCTCGTCCACGTGCTCCAGCAGCGGCGGGGCGTTGCCAGGGTCATCTTGCGGGAAGGCCACCGACTGCGGTTGGTACTGCTGCGCTGCGGCCATCACGGTGCGCACCTCATCGCCCAGCTGCAGGCGGAAGCCCCGCTCATTGCGCCAAACGGGCATCTCGGTGCCGACGGTATGCCGCGACAAGGCTCTGCGCAGGCCCCGTTTGCGAACTTGGCCCAGCAGCAGGCTGACGGCACTGGTCAGCGCATTGTGTTGACGCATCTCCTCGCGCAACGGCAGCACCGTGTCGGCGCACTGTTGAGCGATCAGACGGCCAAATCGCCGCAGCTCCTTGGCCTGGTGCGCCACCTGCCTGAGCTGCAGGCGATGCGAGTACAGCCCGCCTTGAACCGACAGCTGCTCAAAGGCGAGATCGAGCGAGCGTTCGGCGTCTTCCAGGTAACGGTAAAACGTGCCTTGCGGGCCGGTGTCCATCATCTGGTTCATCGGCTCCACGTAGTGGTCATAGGCCTCCAGCACACGCCGGTAGCGCTGGGCGATGGGCATGCTGGCGTCGGCGCTCTTGGCGTCTTCGGCAAGTTCCAGCAGTGCGTGGCGGTCTTGATCCAGTTGCAGGCTGATCTGGCGGAAGAGTTCAGCGAGCTTGTTGGCAGCCCCCCGCGTCCGATCCATGTCGGCAGCCTGCATGCCCTCGTTGAGAGCCTCCGTGGCCTCGCGGATGGCAGCAACGCGTGCTTGAAGCACCGCAGCCAGACCGAGCTCGTGCTCGCGAGTCAGCCCGCGCACGAAGTCCAGCACGTACGCATTGAGCTGCAGGTCGCTGCTGCGGGCGCAGGGTTGGAGGATGTCTGCATTCACCATGGCGCGAAGGGCTGCCCCCTGTGCCTCGGCATCCAGCTGCGGTGCCACCTTCGCGATGCAGCCCAGCACTTGTTCGGTGGTGAGCACCGCAAACTCGCGGGACAACCTCACCAGGACCTCGACGGTGTCCCAATGGTTGTACAAGGCGTAGACCAACGAACGGGGATTGGCCATGTCAGGTCAACCTAGCTGCAATGCTGGCACGGCGCACGGGGTGCGAACCCATGCCTCGTGCTGTCCCCCACTGCCGCCCATGGCGGCAATCCGGCCCGTGGCCGCAGCGAGGATTCAGCCTGCTGCCTGATCTGGACGCAGCCTTTCTCTGCAGTGTCCCCAGCTGCCGCTGCCCACCAAACCTGTCGGCTTGGCGTCCAGCGGCCACATTCTTTGAGCTCGAAGAAGCGAACTCAAAGAATGTGTCGAATGCGGTGGGGACAGCCTCCCTGCGACCGTGCGTCCAACATGAATGTGCGACAGACGGTGCCAACCCTTGCGCGAAGACCGGTGCCTGCTTTGTGCGAAGCAGGTGGGGGCAATGTGCAAAGACGTTGGCGACAGCGTGCCGTGAACTGTGCGAACAGTGTGGTGACATCCGGCCGAACAAGGTGCGAACACCTCGCCTTGCTTGGCTTTCAAAGCACCTCATCTTGCGATGCCACCATCCACACCCGCTTCAGTGGCAGCTCGGCCTTGAGGTCTTCATCCAGACGCTCGTACTGCTCGAACAGCTGTTCGAGCAGCTCCTTTTGCGTCCAGAGCCGGAGCCGGAAGAACTGGGAGGCCAGCTCCTTCTGCACGTTGCCCTTGAAGCCACCCCAGGCCACGAACAGGCCCTGATCAGCATTGAACTTGGTCATGGCGCCCAGCAGTTTGTCCACCGGCTCGCGGCCAATCGGCGAGTCCTCAGACTTCACCTCCACGCACAGACGCGGCGCGGAAAACCCCAAGGGGCCAGAGCCTGCAAGGATGTCTGCACCGCCGTCTGCTCCTTCCGGGCTGCGGTAGGTGGTGTAGCCTTGGGCTTTCAGGATGCCCTCAACCAGTCGGGTCAAGCCGTGCCCCTTGAAGCGAGCAGCAACAAGAGCGGCGATCTGGTCGCGTGCCAACTCGTCCAGGTCGGCATCTGCGGCCTCGACATCGGCGGTCGTTGCCGTCGCTGCCTTGGCAGGTGCTGCCAGCGTTTCTGCCTTCCACCCATGGGCGCGCATGGCAGCGATGCGCTGCTCGGCGTTGTTGCGCTGGATACGGCAGATGGTGAGAAACGCCCCGAAGGAAAACAACAGGTCCTTGCCAAAGTGCGTCCGGGGGATGGCTTCGCCGATCCACTTCACAGCTCGCCAGTGGAAGAAGGGGTTCGGGCCAGCCGTCTCGGCGTGGTAGTCCCCCGTGATCTCACCGATGTAGACCGCAGGCTGCGTCTTCAGGGGCAACACTACGAGGTCGCCCTTCTGCATCTCGTGGGCGAAGGGCCAGACCTGACTGACCCAGTTCAGCACAGCCTTGGGCTTAGCCTCCGGGTAGCGCTGGGTCATTTCAGCGGTCAACTCGCTTCGCTGCTGCAGCTTAGACAGATCCAGGTTCAGCTCATCCCAGGTCACATAGACCCTACCTTCCTGGATGAACTTCTGTTCGTATTCGCCGTGAGATCCAGCGCGAATCAACCAAATTGCCATCTTTTCCTCCCTAATTGCGCGCTTTCCTAGTCCTTGGCGCACGTCTGCGGACAAGTACGGGCGTTGACGGTACCGGCCCGGTAGCCTAGAATTCGTATCAACACGGCCCCTCTCGGTGACTCTGCTTCGGCAGAGAAGCTGCTGAGGGGTTTTTTATTGCCTGTGCTCACCAGTCTGCCTCCCACGCACCAGGGGCGCCCATGCCCGCCAGGTTCAGGCCGAGGTGAGAGAGATCGGGGAAGGCGAGCAGATGCGCTTTCATCCGATCAGGCCAGCTCGACCGAGGATTGACCACGCCCAGCAGATGTCGGGTGATCTTCAAGAGCAAGAAGCAGCGCGCCCGCGCGTGCGCATCGGTCTCAAACGGTGTGACCCAGGCCTGCTCTGCAGACGACGGCAGCTTCGGCTGATCGACGATGTTCCGATTCCAGAGACGGCTGTGGTGCGCACAGACATTGCGCAGATAGTTCAGGCTTCGCAGCCATGTCGCGAACACCCGGCCGTTGCTCACGCCGTACTGGCTGGCAATCGCGTCTTGCTCGGCCTCGCGAAGGCCGTTGAACAGCGTCGAAAGCGTGCCGAAGTCCCACACCTCGCAGGCCACCCAGATTGCCAGTGGTAGGCCATATTTCGTCCGGTTGTGCCGAACGAATTCTTCCCTGGAGCGGCCGATCAACTGGGCATGCTTGCCCAGCCACTCGTGGTGCCGGGTGAGGCCGGAATCCTTGTCCAGCTTGACGCTGAACTCGTCGTGGAAGAGCTCGGGCTTGAGGTAGGCAAAGCGGTCAAGTTGCCCAAGGGTGTGGGACACGTCCACGCGCAGCGCGACTTCGATGCGTTCCAATGCGTCCATGACCAGCAGCCGAAGCTGCTTGTCAAAGACGTACAGGTCCACCGCATTCTGGAAGGTGGTCCCAGCCCGGAAGGCATCAAGGGCGATGCGCTCTTCGCGCACCTTCTTAGGCTTGCGACCGTGCTCATCCAACAGGCATAACGGCTCGCTGCGTTCGCGGAACGCGAACCAGTAGCCGCTGAGGCGGTAATAGCCAATGCGCTCCAGGTAGTCCAGCGCCCGAGCACGGTCGGTGACGACCATGCCCCGGCCGATCAACTGGTCCAGTTGATCGGCATAGCTCTTCCAGGGTTTGGGATAGCTCACGCGGTCGGCCTTTCCGGAGAGTCAGGGCAGCAATGGCAGCCCCAGCTCCTTGAGGAACTCGTTGTGCTGCTGTGTGGCGGTCTTGATCTTCCGATCCAAAGCCACCAACTCCTCGTGCACCTTTGCCAGGTCGATCTCTTCTTCGTCTTCCGCAGTGCTCACATAGCGCGAGATGTTCAGGTTGAAATCGTTCTTCTCGATTTCTTCCATGCTCACCCGGCGCGAGTAGCGCTGCTCTTCCTTGCGGAACTGGTAGGTGCCGATGATCTTGTTGATGTGCTCAGGCTGGAGCACGTTCTGCCGCTTGGCCTTGTCGTACTCCTCGGCGGCATTGATGAACAGCACGTCGTCCGGCTTTTTGCACTTCTTCAGCACCAGGATGCAGACCGGGATACCCGTGGAGAAGAACAGGTTGGCCGGCAGGCCAATCACCGTGTCGATGTGCCCATCCTTGAGGAGCTTGGTGCGGATGCGTGCCTCGGCGCCGCCACGGAACAACACCCCGTGCGGCAGGATGATGGCCATCACGCCGTCCTGCTTCAGGAAGTGGAAGCCATGCAGCAGGAATGCGAAGTCCGCAGCCGACTTGGGCGCCAGGCCATAGTTCTTGAAGCGCATGTCCTCGCTGAGCGATTCCGAGGGCTCCCAGCGATAACTGAACGGCGGGTTGGCCACCACCGCATCGAACTTCGGCATCTTGGCCGGATTGGTCTCACGCAGGTCATCCCACTCGTTGAGCAGGGTGTCGCCGTGAAAGATGTCGAACTCCGAATCCTTCACCCCATGCAGCAGCATGTTCATGCGCGCCAGGTTGTAGGTGGTGATGTTCTTTTCTTGCCCATAGATTTTGCCGATGCCGTGCGGCCCCATGCGGTGGCGCACGTTCAGCAGCAGCGAACCAGACCCGCAGGCAAAGTCCAACACGCTGTCCAGGTGCGAGCGCTGGCCCGTGGCGGGCTCTTGCCCGTCCAGCGTGACGATGGCTGACAGGATGCTGGAAATGGGCTGCGGGGTATAGAACTCGCCCGCCTTCTTGCCTGAGCCTGCTGCGAACTGGCCGATCAGATACTCGTAGGCATCGCCCAACGTATCGCTGTCAGTCGAGAACTGGCTCAGCCCGTCTGCAATCTCCTTGATGATCTTGCACAGCTGGGCATTGCGCTCCGTGTACGTCTTGCCCAGCTTGTCCGAGGCCAGGTTGATCTCAGAGAACAAGCCCCGGAACGTGCTGGCGAAGGATTCAGTCTCGATGTAGCCCAGCCCGCGCTGAAGCGTGTTCAGCAACATCGCATCTTGGGTGCGTGCCATCTCGGCGATGTTGCCCCATAGGTATTGAGGTTCGATCACGTAATGCACCTTGCGGCGCATCTGCTTCTCGAACTCCTTCACGTCGCCTTCGTTGGCCTCGTACCAAAGCTGCAGCGGCGTAGTGACTGAACCGTCGATCTGCTTCGGGTAGTCTTGGCCCAGTTCCTTCTTTGCGGCGGCCTCGTAGTTGTCCGAGAGGTAGCGCAGGAACAGGAAGGCGAGCATGTAGTCGCGGAAGTCGTCCGCGTTCATGGCACCGCGCAGTTGGTCCGCAATCGCCCAAAGGGTCTTGCCTAGTTTTTGCTTTTCGTAATCGGTCATGGTGTACCTGCGGGTGCGGCAGCCGGAGCAGGCTGGGAGAACAAATCGGGGTTGAATGGGTAACGGCTCAGGAAGCCATTCAGAATCGTCTTGAAGTGCTCCTTGTTCTCGTCCCCCATCGGCTTGGGTTCGAACAAGGAATAGTCGCCGTGGCTCAGGATGTTGATGAGCCGGGCATGCAGCACGCCTTCCGGGTCGTCCGCATCGTCGGTTGGGATGCAGGCCGAGAACTTCGAGAAGCCATGGAAGCTCGCTGACTTCTCCAGCACCGAGCGCAGCATGTTGAAGTGGTAGGTGTACAGCTCGCCCGATTGCGCCGCCTGGTACAGGTCCGTCAGCACCGCCACATGGTGAAAGAACGGGGTCGCCCCGGTGTAGGCCAAGGTGTATGAACCATCCGTTTTGGATCGCGACAAGAAGTGCGCCGAGACCTTCTTCGACTTGCGCGCATCCAGTTCGTTGTGCATCACGTTGAAGAACAGCGGATGGTGCGACGAGATAACGACCTTCAGCGGGTTGTCTGCTTTGTTCAAGAGCTGCGCCAAGTGGTTGCCCACCGAAATGGCGTTGTGCTCATCGAGCGACGAAATCGGGTCGTCGATGTAGACGTACTTCACCCAGCGGTAAGCCTCAATCTCCGGGTCCATCGCCAGCCGCATGACGGCGAGGAAGAAGCACCAAACAAAGATGTTCTCTTCCCCACGAGAGACCTTGATGTTGTCGATGACCTGCCCGTCCACTGTGCGCGAAAACCGCACCGCCCATTCCTGGGTGTCGATGCGGAAGTCAAAGTCCGCATAGCGCTGCAGCAACGGGCGGATGCGGTTGTCCATCTCCAACTCTGCCAAGCCGGCGAAGAAGCGCGAGCTGGCGTTCAGCGTCAGCTTGCGGTCGCTGTCACCCTCTAGGTCGTTATCCCAGTGGAACAGGTCCTCGGTGAAGGCATTGAAGTACAGGGTGTCACGCGCTTCTGCGTTGGCGCCGCCTTGTTTTCCAATGTCCTTGAAGGCCATGGACAGGCGCGTCTTGCCAGTGCCGTTGTAGGCATACAAGACGATAGTCTTTTTATTCTCCAGTTCTCGGCGCAGATGCGAGGCCACTTGTGGCAAGTCGGCGAAGGTTTGGCCCTGTTTCATACACCCACCCGGCTTAGGTCGGGAAAGAGCCGCTGCATCAGTCCCTTCTTTTGAGTTTTGATCGCATTAACTCGTTTAATTTGGGCGGTGATGAGTTGGTCGACTGATAGCAGGCAGTCCGCGATTCGATTTTGCTCAGCTAGTGGGGGGCATGGTAGTTTAATCTTCGCAAAATCGTCGTAGTAAAGCCGCAATCGATCCTCCGTCAAGCCTCTTGAATGGGCAGTTAGAATATGAAGGAGTTGAGGTTTCTTCAATAGATAAAAGTAAAAGAATGGATTGATGCCTTGTGGCTCAAGAACAATGTACGCGGGGCTAACCATGCAATTCTCAGGGGCAACGCCTAAAGCGCCTTGCCACATCCGCATCATGTTGTAAGCAATATCGCCTGCGCGTGCCGTCTTGTTGACTCCAGCCACTGCTGTATCTTCAATTTTTCGATCTAGCGAGGCGCGCGGGACCATCCCGTCAGTCATCGTTACCGAGTAAATTGGAAGATCAGATCTCCCGCGCTCGATCCGATTGGTGAAAACATCTCCAGCTGGAACTTTTGGCCAGGCACTACCGTCATCAAACTCCGGAAACCGTAGCTCGGGGATAGATCTTTCAGTGCTCGGGAAAAGCCTTTGCATCAAGCCATCTTTATGCAGCCTGAGGGCTTCGAGCTTTTTGACTTCTCCGGCAATCGTGTTATCCAGCGAAGACAGGCATTCACCAATGTGGCGCTGTTCTGCTTGACTGGGTGTCGGAATCTTTATCCCAAGAAACGCTTCCTTGCTAATATTTAGTAGGCCATTGCTTCGAGCGCCGCTGGTAATCTTCTTTTTGAGCTGGATCCCATGAATATTTTGCTCAAAGCACTGCCGCAAAAAGCTATTTTCATACCCGGCTTTTGGTCGGAAGCAGATAAATACGTTAGGCGCAGCTGCTTCACCCCAGCCCTGAAGGTCGTATACGCATCCTTGAGGGAATTTGAGTGAATTTCCCTTGTTGTAAACAAAGTCACCGTCTCGTACCACGGTATACATCCGATATTGGTTGCCCGAGATGTCGCGGCCAAACTTCTCGGCCTGCGGGACAAATCCGATACCTGCCGAGATGCTGACTGGTGTGAGGGTTCTGTCGCCGACGCGCTCCTCGACTGGCGTGGAAATGTCTGCGAGCGTTGGCGCACTCCACTGCCCAGCATTCAAAAATTCCGGGAACCGCAGCCGAGGGACCAGTCCTGGCCCGTTCTTGTCTTCGCGCATGGCGCTCTTTTCCTTATTGTTCATACGCACTCAAACCTGAAATCTCTCGCCCTTGCGCCAGTTTGTGCAGCAGCGGCGTCAGTTCTTCCATCAACGCCAATTCCTTCTGTGTGCGGGCCTTCCAACTCAGATCCAGTGGTGCCATCAACTCGCTCAGCGCTTCGCCATCAAAGATGCGGCGGCGCAGCACGCCATCGACGAAGCCTCGCAGCGCATCAGCTCCCAGGCCATGGCGTAGGGCCACCTCTGACAGCACCCGGCTCTTCTTTTCGGCCTTGAAACGATCAAAGCCTTTGCGAATGGCGTCTTCGTCCAGCGCCTGTCCCACGGGCAGGCCACGGATGTACTCGGCGATGTCGTCGCGGTCGTCGATGAACTTGGCATCGGCTTGGATCAGGCCGATGAGTTGCTCGCGGTTCAAGGTCAGCTTGCCGGGCTTCTGCTGCGTCATGCGCGCGATCAGGCCCATGATGTAGTCGTAGTCGATCACCGCCGAGGCGAAGAGCACGAACTCGAAGTCGAGCTGCTGCACTTCGGGCGGCGTTTGGTCGCGGTCTTGCAGGGCCTTCAAGCGCTTGGCGGTCTCCAGGTATACGCCCTTGAAGCCCAGCATCTGGTCGGGCGGCACGATCCGGGTGATCTGCGTTTTCTGCTCTTCCGACAGGTCGGTGTATTGGTCCAGCTGCGTTTTAAGCCGCTGCACTTCTTTGAAGAGGTTGACGAACTGGCTGCGGGCGGCGTCGCCCTTCAGGTTCGCGACTTCCTCTGGGGCGTTCGTCAGGCCTTGTGACTGCATGAAGTCCGCCAGCTTCTGGGTGGCGGCTTGCAAGGTGTCGATGACCTTGGGCGCTGGATCTACCAGCCAGATTTCACGCGGGTTGTTGGTCTTCTCACCCGAGAAGAGCGCGATGGACTCTTCCACGGGCTTTTGCTGCTGGCGGAAGTCGAGCACGTTGCCGTAGGGCTTGCTGTCGTTCAAGACGCGGTTGGTGCGGGAGAACGCCTGGATCAGGCCGTGGTACTTGAGGTTCTTGTCCACGTACAGCGTGTTGAGGTACTTGGAGTCGAAACCGGTGAGCAGCATGTCCACCACGATGGTGATGTCGATCTTTTGGCTGTGCGGCAGATCGGCATTCGGGTACTGCTGGTCTTTGATGCGCTTCTGCACATCCTGGTAGTACAGGTCGAACTCAGCAATGCGGTGGTTGGTACCGAAACGCGCGTTGTAGTCGGCCATGATGCGCGTGAGCGCGGCCTTCTTGCCTTCGGGGTCCTGCTGGTTGTCGGCCTTCTCCTGCGGCAGGTCTTCCTGAATCTGCTGCACGTCCTTGTTGCCTTCGGCAGGGGGAGAGAACACGCAGGCCACGTTCAGCGGGACGAAGCCGTCATCCTCAGCCTGCTTTTTGTCCTGCAGTTCTTTGAAGGCCTCGAAGTACTCGATGGCGTCATTGATGCTGGCGGTGGCCAGCACAGCATTGAACTTGCGCCCGTTGGTGGCAGCATCGTGCTTGGCCAGGATGGTCTCGATGACCTTGGCTTTCGGCAAGCCCTCGCCCGGCTTGGGCGGCTTCTTGCCCTCGGGCTTGAAGAAGTCGATGTGGAACTTCAGGACGTTCTGGTCCTCGATGGCGTGCGTGATCGTGTATTCGTGCAGGCATCGCTGGAACAGGTCATCCGTGGTGCGGTAGCTGGCCTGCTGGCCTTCAATCTGTACGGCCGTCGCGTTGTCCTTGAAGATCGGGGTGCCAGTGAAGCCAAACAACTGGGCCTTCGGGAAGAACTCCTTGATGGCCTTGTGGTTGTCGCCAAACTGCGAGCGGTGGCACTCGTCGAAGATGAACACCACGCGCTGCTCGCGCAGGGGCTCCAAACGCTGCTTGTAGGTCTCCTGGCCCTGCTTTTCCTTCTGCTTGTTGCGCTTGCTGTTTTCGTCCAGCGCCAGGCCGAGCTTTTGGATGGTGGTGACGATCACCTTGTCGGCATAGTCGTCAGACAGCAGGCGGCGCACCAGCGCCTCGGTGTTGGTGTTCTCTTCGACGCAGCCTTCCTGGAACCGGTTGAATTCTTCACGTGTCTGGCGATCCAGGTCCTTGCGGTCAACCACGAACAGGCACTTGTCGATGTCCGGGTTGTCCTTGAGCAGGGTGGACGCCTTGAACGAGGTCAGGGTCTTGCCTGACCCCGTGGTGTGCCAGATGTAGCCGTTGCCGCAGTTCTGGTGGATGCACTCCACGATGGCTTTGACGGCGTAGATTTGGTACGGCCGCATCATCAGCAGCTTCTGCTCGCTGGCCACCAGCACCATGTAGCGGCTGATCATCTGGCCCAGGGTGCACTTGGCGAGGAACTTCTCGGCGAAGCTATCGAGCTGGGTGACCTTCTTGTTGTCCTCGCTGGCGAACTGGTAGACCGGCAAGAAGCGCTCATCGGCATTGAAACTGAAGTGCCGGGCGTTGTTGTTGGCGAAGTACCAGGTGTCGGTGCGGTTGCTGACGATGAAGAGCTGCAAGAAGCAAAGCAGCGTCTTGCCATAGCCGTTGCCGGGGTCGCCCTTGTAATCGACGATCTGCTGCATGGCACGGCGCGGGCTGACCGCCAGCGTCTTCAGCTCGATCTGCACCACCGGCACGCCGTTGATGAGCAGCATCACGTCGTAGCGGTGATGGCTGTTGTCGGTGTTCATGCGCAGCTGGTTGACGACCTCGAAGTCGTTCTTGCACCAGTCCCGGATGTTCACCAGGGTGTAGTTCAGCGGCGTGCCATCGTCGCGCTCGAAGGCGTTGATGTTGCGCAGCGTTTGTGCCGCCTTGTAGACATCGGGCGTGATGATGCTGTCCAACAGGCGTAGGAACTCGCTGTCGGTCAACCGCACTCGGTTGAGCGCTTCGAACTTGGTGCGGAAGTTAGCTTCCAACGCAGCTCGGTCGCGAATGTCTGGGCGGTAGCTGTATTTGAGGTCACCGAGCTTGGCGATCAGGTCAAGCTCGATTTGGTGTTCTGTGGTCGTCATGAATCTGTTCCTGCCGTCATGGATATGTGTGGTTTGCGGGCAGGCGGCTCCCTGTGGCTAGGGTGGCCACGTCAAGCGCTCGCCTTGGCCGGTTCTCCGTTCGGGCGGTCCAGTCTCAAGTCATGGCTGCGCGCGTACTCCAACACCAAAATTTCGATCATCGACGCCACCGAGCGACGCTCGCGATCAGCCGCCAAGCGCAAAAGCTGCTTGATCTCGGCGGAGGTGCGGATGGAAAGGGTTTCGTCCTTCAGGCGTGACATGGCAGCGTCTCGTCAATGGTGTCTGGTAAATGTACTGCCTTTGCATGCAATAGCGCAATGCAATGTTGCACCAGGCCGGGCGCAGTGGCAGGGGGTCGTAGATCACGGCTGGATATCCAAACAGAAATGGGGCAATGACTGGCGTCATTGCCCCATTCGTCGTTCGCGTTCCCTCATTCCAGTCGCGGCGCTTTAGCTTCGAGGCGAGGCCAGGATTGCTGCGTCTTCACGGGCAATTCCGCTTCGACGCGAACCGGGCGCAAGACGCGCCCGCTGCTCGCCTGGTGCGCTGTGCCGTAATTGCGGCGTGTCTTGCTGCTGCGGTGGCCAAGACCACGGCTGGCGGCATCTCCGTCGCCTGACGCCTTAAGGTCTGCGGACCACTGGTGTCGAAAGCAGGTGGCGGTGATTGTGTGAGCGTGGTCCCGCCAGAGGGCGTGCCCGAGCCGTCGGACTTCGGTTGTGAAGTTGGCAGCGCTGGCAATCTGGACATGCAGCTTTTTTCCAGGCTCCATCCTGAGTCGCCGTGCAAGGGCAGCAACCAGTGGATGGGCGTCGTCCTCCGCGTAGGCCACAAAGCGATTCGGTTGGCCCTGGCTTGCTTTGACTTTGACGCCAATCACATGCAAGCAGAGGATGTGCTTGCGCAGCAGGTCGTCGAATTCCACCCACACATCGATTCCTGTCGCCAGCTCGGAAGGGCGGGCGCCAGTCAGCGCGGAGATCAAGAGCGCGTCGGCGTACTTGCCATGCATGCCGCGTGCGCAAATGTCTTCCCTCCACGTGGATGGCAGTCCACGCAGCGCCTGGCGCTTGCTTCGGCGCTTGGACCTTGGCTGCGTCATCCCTTGCTGCTGAAGCCGGACCAGGGCCCGCATGGTCATCAACAGTTGGCTGCACGAGGCCATCAACCGTTCGCGGGTCGATGTGTCCCATGCCTGTGGCAGAGCCGATGACATCGCACCGACGCTCCAGAGGCAGTGATACCGAAGAGCGGCCAAGCGCTTGTAGAACGTGGTTGAGCGGCCAGTGTTGCTCACCACTGAAACGAGGTCGTCCTCGCCGGTGTTGCCGCGATAAAGCAGCTGCCTTGCCAGCTTCAGGTACTCCTCCTGCGTGGCTGCGGATTTGCTTGTTGGCTCCCCCTTCGACTTGATCGCAGGCAGAGCGTTCAGGCACGCGCGGACGGCATCCACGAGGCGCTGAACCTCGGGCAGGTGTTCTGCTGCAGCTGCGTCTTCGTCGGACTGCGGTCGGGGTTGATCGGTGGCGCTGGAAATCACAGCCTCGTCCATACGATCTGCTCCTTCCCGTGGGTGCTTTGTTCCAGGCGCGCTCCAGCGATGATTCCCAGTCGCTCCAACTCAGCTGCAGCAGCCAGCACTGGTTGACGGAACTTGGAAATCGGGCTGCTGTATTGCAGCTTGTCTTTCAGCCAGGCAAGACTGTGGCGCTGGGTCGCGTCTGACGAGGTGGCGACCAGGCGTTGCAGCGCCTTTGCCATGTCCCGCTGGACCTTGATCTGCAATCGCTTCTCCCAATCGATCAGCGCGAACTCACGGTTGCTGAACAGGCGAACCATGCGACGGTCGATGCGCAGAACGTAGGTGTCCAGTTCCTCGTCCAAATCGAAGCCGTCGATCAGGTGCAGGACGCGGTGAATGCCCTTGCTCGGCGCGGCGTCGCCCGGAACTTCGCCCACGGTGTACTTCCGCGTTTTGATCTCCAACATGCCGAGGCTGAGCCGCAAGAACGACTCATGCAGCCATCCGTAATCCGTGCTCCCGATGTGTCGCCCCAAGGACTTCAGAAAGTGCGAGCGAACGACGGGCACTGGCGCACCAACAGGATGACGACGTGCCTCGTGAAGGGCTTGCATCCAGACATCGGAGTCGGGCTCATCGAGCTGAACGCCCCAGTACCGCAGTTGCACATCTGATCGGCTGGTGAGCACCTTTCCCTCGTGGGTAGCTCTGCGGCCTCGGGCCACTGGGGCAAAGAGGCTTGACCGCGCAATGTGGTTTGGAATCGCGCGATCCAGGTCATGCCACCACGGAAGCTGGACGACTGCTTCTTTGGTCGCACGCGGCGTCGCCGAGGCCGCGGCAGACCGCTCAAGGACGCGCTGGCGTAACCGGCCGAGAGCCTGATCCAGACGGTGTTGCTGTGATTGCGGGCTGCATTGGGTGTTGGAGGAAAGCGCTGCCATGGTTCAGCGCCCTCCCGCCGAGTTGGCCCAGCGCTGTCGAGCAAGTTGTTCGGCTTTGGTCGGGCGGCCGCGAGGGCGGCGTGGCGGGGGTGGCTCCGCAGGGCGAGTGGATTCGATCCACGCGAGGACATCGCGTTCATACCAGCACAGGCGCCTTGAGCCCGGCATCTTGAAAGGCCGGGGGATCAAGTTCCGGTCCTTGTACTTTTCGCAGGTCGCGAAGGTCCGAATGGTGGTGCAGCTCTTGCCGATCAGCAGCGAGAGCTGCTCGATGAAGAGGATGCGAACGGGTGGAGGGGGCTCAGCGAGGAGGGCGCTGACAAGGTAATGGCCAGAGTGTGCTTCTGGCAGGACAGGGATCTCCATGACTCTTCCAATCGACATCGGCGAACCGGTGGCCGGTTCGTTGAGCGATTCAAATCAGATGAGAGCAGGTTCCCTTTTGAGTCTGGAACTATGGGCTAAGGGGAGTCACACAATCCCATCCCAGACTCAACTCGCCATCGTGGCGCTAAAAGACTGTCCGCATGCGTCGCGGCCTCGGGGATTTCCGGGCACTGTGTTTGGCGTGTCGGGCTATCGCTAAATCGCCCAAGGAACGTGCTGGCGCTTCCCTTAAATTACACCGGGTGGAGGGGCACTACTCCACATCCACCGCACCAGCCACACAGGTCAGTCAGTGCGATCAGTGTAGAGCTGCACTTTACCGCGCGCAACCTGCATGCCGACGTGGGCCATTCTTGGGCCATCGAGGACCAAGATTTACTCTGAATCGTCATTCATGACGACCAAAAGCAAAAAAGCCCAAGTGCTTGATTCACTTGGGCTTTTCCGTTTTATTCCTGGTCGGGGTGAGAGGATTCGAACCTCCGGCCTCTACGTCCCGAACGTAGCGCTCTACCAGGCTAAGCTACACCCCGTGAATTGCAATACATCCGTTTGTGAGCGGAGTGGGCGTTTTAGTTGCGCCGAGCTAACAATTGTGCGGCTAATTCTAGCAAGGCCTTTGAATGCGCATTGGCTGGAAGTCGCTCTGCGGCAGCCATGGCTCGGTGTGCTTCTGCGAATGCGGCTGCGCGAGTTACATCCAAGGCTCCGGTGGCTCGAACAATGAGGATGATCTCGCTCAATTGTTCTGTTGAACCTTGTTCGATGGCCTGGCGAACAATGAGGGCCTGGCTGGGGGTTCCTCGCTCCATGGCGGCAATCAATGGCAGCGTGGACTTGCCTTCGCGCAAGTCGTCGCCCAGGTTTTTTCCCATTTCCGAGGCATCGCCGTCGTAATCCAGGACGTCGTCAATGATCTGGAAGGCGGTACCCAGCGCTTGCCCGTAGGTGGCGCATGCTTCTTCGATTTCGGGTGTGCTGTCGGCGAGTACGGCGCCGAGTCTGGCGCTGGCTTCGAACAGCTTGGCTGTTTTGGAGCGGATCACACGCAAATAGCCCGCTTCGTCCAGCGAGGCATCATGCATATTCATGAGCTGCAGTACCTCGCCCTCGGCGATCACGTTCGTGGCTTCCGAGAGGATTTCCATGATCCGCATGCTTCCTGCTTCCACCATCATCTGGAAGGAGCGGGTGTGCAGGAAGTCGCCCACCAGCACGCTGGCTGGATTGCCGAATGTCTCGTTGGCCGTGGGGCGGCCCCTGCGCAGTGTGGATGCGTCCACCACATCGTCATGCAGCAATGTAGCGGTGTGAATCAACTCGACCACCGCTGCGAGGCTGAATCGATGGGCGCCGCGATAGCCCAGTGCGCCACACACCATGAGGAGCAGCGCAGGGCGCAGGCGTTTGCCTCCGGCGGCAATGATGTACTGCGATATCTGGGCGACCAGCGGTACGCTGGACGTCAGGCGCCGCCCAATGACCTGATCGACCTCGTGCATGTCATCGGCAACGAGCGTGAGGGGGGAGGCTGTGGGGGCGGTATGGTCAGTCAAGATGGCGGTCACAGGAAGTGCCCGGATTATAGGAAGGCCTGAGCGGGGTCATTGCAGCGCAGGCGTTGCTTGTTGTGCTGGTCTGTGCAGGGGCTGGACGCTTTTCTGGCGATGCGCTATACTCATTGGCTCTGCAGAAATCCGTCTGCGGAACTCATATTAAGAGGTCAACATGTACGCGGTCATAAAAACCGGCGGCAAGCAGTATCGCGTTGCTTCCGGCGAAAAAATTAAAGTAGAACAGATTGCTGCGGACGTAGGCCAGGAGATCGTGATCGACCAGGTTCTGGCTGTCGGCAACGGCGCTGAACTGAAGGTTGGTACGCCCCTGGTGTCCGGCGCAACCGTGAAAGCCACTGTTGTGGCCCACGGCAAGCACGACAAGGTGCACATCTTCAAGATGCGCCGTCGCAAGCACTATCAAAAACGCCAAGGCCATCGCCAGCAGTTCACCGAACTGCAAATCGGTGCGATTGCTGCTTAAGCGAAGGAGCTGAGTCATGGCACAGAAAAAAGGCGGCGGCTCTACGCGAAATGGGCGCGACTCCAAGCCAAAGATGCTGGGTGTCAAGGCGTTCGGTGGTGAACTGATCAGCGCAGGCTCGATCATCGTGCGTCAACGTGGCACGCGTTTCCACCCCGGTAACAACGTCGGTGTCGGCAAGGATCACACCTTGTTCGCCCTGGTGGACGGCCACGTGTCGTTCGGCACCAAGGGTGCATTGTCCAAGTCCACGGTCAATGTGACTCCCGCCTGAGGAATTTTCCTCCGGCAAGCAACGAAGCCCCGCTTTGCCGGGGCTTTGTTGTTTGGTCTGTACGGGTGGCTGTTGCATGCCGTCCGCCTGAGGCGCCTGGAAGGCGCTCCGTTGTTCCGCCACAATCGGCCGTTGGCTGTCGGTCGGTCCGGCGCCTTTTTGTAAACTGGATATTCCATGAAGTTCGTCGATGAAGCCTTTATTGACATTGCTGCCGGTGACGGTGGCAATGGCTGCGTGTCGTTCCGGCACGAAAAATACAAGGAGTTCGGCGGGCCCAATGGGGGCGATGGCGGGCGTGGGGGGCATGTGTTTGCCGTTGCCGATCCCAATCTGAACACCTTGGTGGACTTTCGCTACTCGCGCCGGCACGAGGCCAAGCGCGGAGAGCATGGCATGGGCTCTGACATGTTTGGCGCGGCTGGCGCCGACATCACCCTGAAAATGCCCGTGGGCACCATCATCACTGACGCGGAAACGGGTGAGGTGCTGTATGAGTTGCTCAATCCGGGCGAGGTCATCACCATCGCCAAGGGCGGGGATGGCGGGTTCGGCAACCTGCGCTTCAAGAGTGCCATCAACCGTGCACCCCGGCAGAAAACGCCGGGCTGGCCGGGTGAGAAAAAGAATCTGAAGCTGGAGCTGAAAGTGTTGGCCGACGTTGGCCTGTTGGGCATGCCCAACGCTGGCAAGTCCACCTTCATCACAGCGGTTTCGAATGCCCGGCCCAAGATTGCCGACTACCCCTTCACCACGCTGCATCCCAACCTGGGCGTAGTGCGTGTGGGCCCCGAGCAGAGTTTTGTGGTGGCAGACATCCCTGGCCTGATCGAAGGGGCCTCGGAGGGGGCGGGGCTGGGTCACCAGTTCTTGCGCCATCTCCAGCGCACGCGCCTGTTGTTGCATATCGTTGATCTGGCGCCCTTTGATGACGCTGTGGATCCGGTGGCGCAGGCCAAGGCCATCGTCAACGAACTGAAGAAGTACGACCAACAGCTCTATAGCAAACCCCGCTGGCTGGTGTTGAACAAACTCGATATGGTGCCCGCCGACGAGCGCGAGGCGCGTGTCAAAGACTTTGTGAAGCGCTTCAAGTGGAAGGGGCCGGTGTTTGAGATTTCTGCGTTGACGCGTGAGGGCTGCGAGCCTTTGATCCACGCGATCTTCCGCCATGTGCAGTCGGAACAGCGCACGGAGAACGAGCCCGTGGAAGTGGATCCCCGGTTTGCCGGAGACGCGCCTGCCTAGTGCCGGGTGCTGCGGGTTCCGTCGTGGGATTGCTATATTTTTAATAGCTGCTAACGCTTGATGAGCGCGCGGTAGTGGCCCAAATTGATTGAAACAATGGTTTCCAGCGTATTGCGAGATGCCCGCCGCATCGTAGTGAAGGTGGGCTCCAGCCTTGTGACCAACGAAGGCCGTGGCCTGGACGAAACCGCCATTGGTGAATGGAGCCGCCAGCTGGCCGCCTTGGTGCGTGGTGAAGGCGGGGCGGCGCGCGAGGTGGTGATGGTGTCCAGTGGTGCCATCGCCGAGGGCATGAAGCGCCTGGGCTGGACCACGCGCCCGCAGGAAATCCACGAGCTGCAGGCTGCAGCGGCCGTAGGGCAGATGGGCCTGGCGCAAATGTACGAAACCAAGCTGCGCGAGGAGGGTATGGGCAGTGCCCAGGTGCTGCTCACCCACGCCGACCTGGCCGACCGCGAACGTTATCTGAATGCGCGTTCTACTTTGCTCACGCTGCTACGCTTGGGCGTGGTGCCGGTGATCAACGAGAACGACACGGTCGTCAACGACGAGATCAAGTTTGGCGACAACGACACCCTGGGGGCGCTGGTGGCTAATCTGGTCGAGGCCGATGCGCTGATCATCCTCACGGACCAGAAAGGTTTGTACACCGCCGATCCGCGCCGCGATCCCTCCGCGCAATTTGTGCACGAAGCCAAGGCGGGGGATCTGGCCCTGGAGGCCATGGCCGGGGGCGCAGGCTCCAGCATTGGCAGGGGCGGGATGATCACCAAGATCCTGGCGGCCAAGCGGGCTGCAGGTTCGGGCGCGTCTACTGTGATCGCTTGGGGGCGAGAGCCGGATGTGCTGCTGCGCTTGGTTGGGGGCGAGCCCTTGGGGACGCTGCTTGTCGCACAAACCCAGAAGAAACAGGCCCGCAAGCAATGGATGGCCGACCACCTGCAACTGCGGGGCTCGGTGGTGGTGGATGCCGGGGCCGCCGCCAAGGTGCGCGACGAAGGCAAGAGCCTGTTGCCGATTGGTATGACGGCGGTGGAGGGCGACTTTTCGCGGGGTGACGTGATTGCCGTGCGGGATGCCTCCGGGGCTGAAATTGCACGTGGCCTGGCCAACTATGCGGCTGCTGAGGCGCGCTTGCTGTGCCGAAAGCCTTCGGCCGAGTTTGAAAAGCTGCTTGGTTATACGGCCGAGCCAGAAATGGTCCACCGCGACAACCTGGTTTTGGCTGCGGGGGCTTGATCGCCTGAGCGCCAGAACCTCCCACTTGAATGCTTGTGTGCTCCGGCGCATTGCGGTCCAGCCAATAAAAAAGCCTGCAATTGCAGGCTTTTTTATTGGTGGCCGAGGAGCTCAACGGGGTGTGGTGGTCAGGGGTGGAATCCCATCAAGCTCCCCGGGCATGCTGTTCTGTGGGTCGGGGTCAAAACTGGCGCCGGGTGGCAGCTCCATGCCCGGATTGATCAGCATGGACCCTGTGCGGTACATGCTGGTCCCTGTGTGTTCGCCTTCCCGTGTCCGCATGCCACTGCGGAGATAGCGGTTGCGTTGTTCGTGCCGCGGCAGATAGCGCGACAGTTCGGTCAAGGCCATTTCGTAGACCCCGCGCTTGAACTCCACCACCACATCCAGAGGCACCCAGTAATCGTTCCAGCGCCAGGCATCAAACTCGGGGTGGTTGGTCGCGCGGAGATTCAAGTCCCAGTCGTGGCCCACCAGTTGGAGCAGATACCAGATTTGCTTCTGGCCCTTGTAATGTCCGCGCGCATCGCGGCGGATGTACCGGTCAGGCACCTCATAGCGCAACCAGTCCCGGGTGCGGGCCACCACGCGCACGTGGTCAGGCAATAATCCCACCTCCTCGTGCAGCTCGCGGAACATGGCCTGCTCAGGGGTTTCGCCCCGGTCAATGCCACCCTGCGGAAACTGCCAGCTGTGGGTGCGTATGCGCTTGCCCCAGAACACCTGGTTTTTCTGGTTGAGCAGGATGATGCCGACGTTCGGCCGAAAGCCGTCCCGGTCAAGCATAATCAAACCCCAAATTTTTAAACTGTGTCCATTATGCACGGCGCCTAGCGCGCAGCAAGTGGACGGCCCCGTTCCGCCTGAAATCGATTCCGATGAAAGCCTCCCAATTCTTTATCTCCACCCTCAAGGAAGCCCCGGCCGACGCAGAAGTGGTCAGCCACAAACTCATGACGCGGGCAGGGCTGATCAAGAAACTGGGCGCGGGTATCTATAACTACATGCCCATGGGCCTGCGGGTCATCCGCAAGGTGGAGGCCATCGTGCGGGAGGAAATGAACCGCGCAGGTGCCGTGGAACTGACCATGCCCGTGGTGCAGCCCGCAGAGCTGTGGCAAGAGACGGGCCGCTTCGACAAGATGGGCCCTGAGTTGCTGCGCATCCAGGATCGTCATGGCCGTGACTTTGTGGTACAGCCGACCAGCGAAGAAGTGATCACTGACATCGCTCGCCAGGAACTCAAGAGCTACAAGCAGCTGCCGAAGAACCTTTACCAGATTCAGACGAAGTTCCGCGACGAGCGCCGTCCTCGCTTCGGCCTCATGCGCGGCCGTGAGTTCATCATGAAGGATGCCTACAGCTTCGACCGCGACCAGGTGGCCGCCAAGGCCAGCTACCAGGTGATGGCCCAGGCGTATCGCCGCATTTTTGATCGCTTCGGCCTGACTTACCGTGCCGTGGCGGCGGATAGCGGCGCCATCGGTGGTGACCTGTCCGAGGAGTTCCAGGTGATCGCCGCTACGGGCGAAGACGCCATCGTCTACTGCCCACAGAGCGACTACGCCGCCAATATGGAAAAGGCAGAGGCCCTGGCGCCTGCCGGTCCACGCCCTGCACCCGCCAAGGCCATGGAAAAGACGGCGACGCCCGGCAAGAGCACCTGCGCCGACGTGGCAGAGCTGCTGGGTGTGCCTTTGAGCACCACCGTGAAGTCGCTGGTCCTGGCCACGGATGAAACCAACGAGGCAGGCGAGATTGTCAAGAGCCAGGTCTGGCTGCTGCTGCTGCGTGGCGACCACGATATGAATGAGATCAAGGTGGGTAAGGTGCCTGGCCTGGCAGGCTTCCGTTTTGCCACGCTCTCCGAGATCGAGGACCACTTTGGTTGCAAGCCCGGCTATCTGGGCCCCATCGGCCTGAAGAAGCCCCTCAAGATTGTGGTGGACCGCGAAGTGGCACAGATGGCCGACTGGATCTGCGGCGCCAACGAGGTGGACTTCCACATCACCGGCGTGAATTGGGGGCGCGACCTGCCCGAACCCGATGCGGTGGCCGACCTGCGCAACGTGGTGGCGGGTGACCGCTCCCCCGATGGCAAGGGTGAGCTGGCCATCGAGCGCGGCATCGAAGTGGGCCATGTGTTTTACCTCGGTACCAAGTACAGCAAGGGCATGAACGCCACCTTCCTGGGTGACGACGGCAAGCCCGCGTTCTTCGAGATGGGCTGCTACGGCATTGGCGTGACGCGCCTGCCTGCGGCGGCCATCGAACAGAACCACGACGAGCGCGGCATCATCTGGCCCGACGCGATTGCGCCTTTCACCGTGGTGATCTGCCCCGTGGGCATGGACCGCAGCGAGGCCGTCAAGGCTGCAGCCGAGCAGCTCTATGCCGACCTGCTGGCAGCCGGTGTGGATGTGATCCTGGACGACCGTGGTGAACGCCCCGGCGCCATGTTTGCCGACTGGGAGCTGATCGGCGTGCCCCACCGCGTGACCATTGGCGACAAGAGCCTCAAGGAGGGTATGGTCGAGTACCAGAACCGCCGTGACACGGCCGCCACCAAGGTGGCGGTGGCAGACATCCTGGCCCATGTGAAGGGCCGCATGGTGGTATGAGCATGAGCGAGCGGGACGCCCACGCATCCTCCGTGGTGCTACCTGGCGCGGCGGCAGGACTCTCGCGGCGCGCATGCCTGCTGGCCACTGCTTCGCTCGCAGCGCCTGTTGCCTGGCTGGCCGCACCGCAGGTGGCGCACGCTGGAGGGCAGCAGGAAGAGCCCTTGATGGATTCCGTGCGCACGGCGCTGAGTTCGGCCATTGCCAACCAGGCGCCGCCCGAGCCCGAGTTTTTCACCACCGAAGCCCGCCTGCACTACCTGCGCTGGCTGGGCACCCAGAGCGACCGGCTGCGCCGCCGCAAGCCCGAGTGGGAGGTACGCCGCGACTTTCTGCAGACGGTCTGGTACGAGTCCAAGCGTGCGGGCCTGGATGTGTCGCTGGTCCTGGGGCTCATCCAGGTGGAGAGTGGGTTCCGCAAATTTGCCGTGTCCAGCGTTGGTGCCCGGGGCTACATGCAGGTCATGCCGTTCTGGACGCGGGTGATCGGCGATGGCGATGCGGGCAAGCTGTTCCACATGCAGACCAACCTGCGTTTTGGCTGCGTGATCCTGCGCCACTACATTGACCGGGAGCAGGGCAACCTCTTCATGGCCCTGGGTCGTTACAACGGTAGCCGTGGCCGCTCGCCCTACCCGGATGCGGTGTTTGGTGCCCAGCGCAGTTGGGCGTTTGCCGACAGGCCTGCGGGGGCGCCTGCCGTATGACGGGTGGGCATTGGCTGGCATGGCAGCCAGCGGGCGCGCACACAACCTGACACCCTGGATCAGCCCCCAGCGCCCAAGGCACGCTCCGCGTGTGGGGTGGGCGGGTTGCCACTGCCACTGGCAGAGTTCACGCGCGAGACCATGACCTGGTCGATGCGGTAGCTGTCCACGTCCAGCACCTCGAATTTGTAGCCGCCCCAGCTCACGCTGTCGGTGCGTCGTGGCACGCGGCGCAGCATCACCATCAGGAACCCCGCCAGGGTCTCGTACTCGCCGGTGTGGGGCAGTTCATCGAGCGACAGCGCGTGCAGCACATCTTCAATGGGCGTGACGCCATCGATGAGCCACGAATCCTCGTCGCGCCGCACGATCTGCTCCTCGTCCGCCGGGCCCACCAGGTCGCCCATCACGGTGCTCATCACGTCGTTCAGGGTGACCACGCCGACCACCAGGCTGTATTCGTTCACGATGACAGCAAAGTCCTCGTGCACCTGGCGGAACTGCTCCAGCACCTCCGACAAGGTCAGGCGGTCCGGCACGATCAGCACCTTGCGCACCAGGCTGTCGTCGGCCAGCGAGATGGGCTGGTTGTTCAGCACGCGCTGGAACAGGTCCTTGGCATCCACATAGCCCACCACATGGTCGATGTCGCCCTCGCACACGGGGTAGGTCGAAAACGGTTCGGCCGCAATGCGCAGGCGGATGACGGAGTCGGGCTCGTCCCGCAGAAAGAACGCCACCCGGTCGCGGGGCGACATGGCGCTGGACACGGTGCGCGTGTCCAGTTCGAACACGTTGGTGATGACCTGCTGCTCCCGCGCGGCCAGCACGCCGGCACGCGCACCGGCCTCCATCATGGCCAGGATGTCGTCCGAGGTGATGCGGTCGTCACGCAGCGACGACAGCCCCAGCACGCGGAACAGCGCATCGGCCCCCCGGCTGTAGAACCACACCAGCGGGCGCAACAAGGTGGTGCACCAGGCCATGGGCTGTGCCAGGCGCACCACGAGCCGCTCGGGCTCTGCCATGCCCAGGCGTTTGGGGAACAGGTCGGCAAACAGGATGAACAGCGAGGTGATGACCAGAAAGGACGCCAGGAAACCTGTCTTTTCTGCGGTGGACTCGGACAGCCACAGTCCAAAAAACGCGTTGAAGTGCGGGCTCAGCGCCCCTTCGCCCACGATACCGCCCAGGATGGCCACCGCGTTTTGCCCCACCTGCACCACGGTGAAATAGTCGCCCGGCTGCTCCTGCATGCGCAGCACGCGGCCTGCGCGCGCGTCGCCCTCGTCGGCCATCTGCCGCAGGCGCAAACGGCGTGCAGCGGCGAGCGAAATCTCGGCCATGGAGAAGAAGGCGCTGGCTGCGATCAGCAGCCCGATGACAAAAAGGCTTTGGGACAGGGTCATGAAGAGGGAGGGCAGCGCAGGCCAAGGCACAGCGGCCACCCGAGTGTATCTGTGCGCCCTGCGGGCGGCCCCCGCAGCGCACCGTGCGCTGGGGCCAAGCACCCGCTGTGGGTTACTGCACGAAGCCGATGCGGCTGCGGCCAGAGGCCGCCTTGGGCAGATCGGTGATCTCCACCGTGCTGCGCCGGTCCAGCCGCGCGTTGCCAAAGCCCGTCATCAGCGCCCGCCGCATCTCGCGCGGGGGCATCTGGGCCAGGTGGTCCAGCACGTCGTCCAGCGGCTCGGGGTCGATCAGGCGGCCCCAGTCATGCCCCGCGCGGATGCCCAGGTAAAGGTTGCGGGCGATGGTGCGGGCCTGCTCCAGCGTGGGCGCCTCCACCTCGAACACGTTCATGCGGTTCAGGATGGGGTCGGGAATGCCGCGCGTGTCATTGGCCGTGGTGATCCAGATCACCTGGCTCGCGTCGATGGCCACCTCGGCAAACTCGTCGGTAAAGCTCTGCGCCGTGTCGTATTCGAGCAGGCTGTACAGCGCGCCCAGCGGGTCGTACTGTGCATCGCTGCTGGCCTTGTCGATCTCGTCCACCACAATGACCGGGTTGGCGTATTCGCCCTCGACCAGCGCCTCAAACACCTTGCCGGGGCGGGCGCCTTTCCATTGTGCAGACGAGCCCGACAGCAGCCAGCCAGCGGTCATGGAACTCATGGGAAGCAGGTTCATGCCCGTGCCCAAAAGTTCGGCCAGGTGGCGTGCAAAGTGGGTCTTGCCGATGCCGGGCGGGCCCAGCAGCAGCATGGGCGTGACTTCCAGCCCGTCGCTGCTGTCCTGCGCCAGCGCCACGTGGCGCTTCACGTCGTCCAGCACCTCGGTGAAGTTGGGCAACTGCTCATACAGGCTGGCCATGTCGGGGATGCCCGAGGGCTTGACCTGAAAGCGCTCCGGGCCACGCTCCAGCATGCGTTCGTACACGGTGCGCAGGGTTTCGTATTCGCGCTGGTTGCCCGACTCTTGCAACCGGGCCAGCTTGCGTTCCACATCACCCGGATGGAACACGTTGCGCATCTGGGCCACCGGCAGGCGCAGGGCGGGAGACTGGGGAACAAGGCTATGGCTGGTCATTGCATGCTCCTGTGAGGGTTACGTCACGCAATTATTCAAGCACACAACATGCCCGCCGCTCCACCGGAAAAGCCCCTGATTGGTGCCTCTGTTGCGGGCAAACAAAAAGGCCGCCCGAAGGCGGCCTGATGGCGGGTGGTGCAACAGCTGCGTCGATCAGCCTTCGGTGCCCAGCACCTGCTTGAGTTCACCCGACTCGTACATCTCCATCATGATGTCCGAACCGCCAATGAACTCGCCCTTCACGTACAGCTGGGGGATGGTGGGCCAGTTGCTGTATTCCTTGATGCCCTGGCGGATGGCGTCGTCTTCGAGCACGTTGACGGTGACCACGCTCTTGGGGTCCACGCCGCAGGCCTTGAGGATCTGGATCGCGCGGCCCGAGAAGCCGCACATGGGGAAGCTGGCGCTGCCCTTCATGAAAAGCAGGACCTCGCTGGATTTGACGAGGGCGTCGATGCGTTGTTGGGTGTCGCTCATGGGTAAAACTCCTTGAAAGAGGCGGGCGGGCCTGGGTGGGGGAGGGCCCGCAATGGGGTGGATTATTTCACTGTCTGCGTTAGGGCGTGTCACCCTTTAATTTCCCCACGCGAAAGCCATCCAGGCCGTGCAGTGCTAGGCGCCCTGAGTACCGTGTAGCCTTGGCTACACAAGCGAAGGGCAACGACGCATTGCGCGGCCTGGATGGCTTTCCCTTCGGGCTGGCTACGCAATGCGGCGTCTGCTTTGTCGGGCGGCTTGCCAATAGCCCGCTATTGGCTGCGCCGCCCTTCGCGCATCCATCCGCATTGCGCAGCCAGCGCGTGGGGAAATTAAAGGGTGGCACGCCCTGGTGGCCACTGCCCGCCCGTGCAACGCGCAATGCCAGCGAGGTCATTGCGGCTTTGTACCTGGGCAAAGCCGTGGGCGGCAAGCAGCGCCTGCACGGCCTGGGCCTGGTTGTAGCCATGCTCCAGCAGCAGCCAGCCGCCGGTCTGCAGGTGGGCTGGCGCCTGGGCAATGATGGTGCGGATATCGTCGAGCCCGTCTGCGCCACTGGCCAGGGCCTGCAGCGGTTCGTGCGTCAGCGCGGCCAGGTGCGGGTCGGCGCTGGGGATGTAGGGGGGGTTGGAGACGATGGCGTCGAACAGGCCCTCCACGCCAGTGAGCCAGTTGGCTGGCTGAAACTGCACGGGCAGGCCCAGCCGCTCAGCGTTGGCCTGCGCTACGGCCAGGGCATCGGCACTGGCATCCACGGCCAGCACCTGGGCGTCGGCGCGCTGGCTTTGCAGCGCCAGTGCGATGGCGCCGCTGCCGGTGCCCAGGTCCATCACGCGCGGCGATGCCAGTGGGGCGATGACTTCCAGCGCCCAGTCCACCAGCGTTTCGGTGTCGGGGCGCGGGTCCAGCACGCGCGCGTCCACCTGCAACGGCAGGCCGTAGAACTCTTTGCGCCCCGTGAGGTAGGCCACGGGCTCGCCTGCCAGGCGGCGCTGGCACAGGGCCATGAACTGGCCGTGTGCGGCTTCGTCCATCGCGTCCGTGTCGTGGGCCAGCAGCCAGGCGCGGCCCGCGTCGGGGCGTGCCAGGGTGTGCAGCAGCAGCAGTTGCGCGTCGATGCGCGCCAGGCCCAGCGTGTGGGCCTGGGCCAAAGCCTGGGCGAGGGTGGGGGTGGCAGAGGTCACTATGGTTTTGATAGCTGCTTGGGCTTGATGGTCGCGCGCAGAAGGCCTATTTGACTCAAATTCTGGACGGCGCTCAGCCTGTGGCGCCCATCTCTAGCTCTTCCAGCTGCTCGGCCTCGCGGGCATGCTGCAGGGCCTGCAGCACATCGCCCAGGTCGCCTTCCATCACATACAGCAGCTTGTACAGCGTGAGGTTGATGCGGTGGTCGGTGAGCCGCCCCTGCGGGAAGTTGTAGGTGCGGATGCGGTCGCTGCGATCGCCGCTGCCGATCAGGCCCTTGCGCAGCGCGGCCTCCTTGGCGGCGCGCTCGCTGCGCTCCTTTTCCTGGATGCGCGCCTGCAGCACCTGCAGCGCCTTGGCCTTGTTGCTGTGCTGGCTGCGGCCGTCCTGGCATTCGGCCACGATGCCGGTGGGCAAGTGCACCACGCGCACGGCCGAGTCGGTCTTGTTGATGTGCTGACCACCCGCGCCCGATGCGCGGAAGGTGTCGATGCGCAGGTCGGCCGGGTTGAGCTTGATGGCCTCGTGCTCGTCGGGCTCGGGCATCACGGCCACGGTGCAGGCGCTGGTGTGGATGCGGCCCTGCGTCTCGGTGGCGGGAACGCGCTGCACGCGGTGGCCACCGGATTCGAACTTGAGCGCTCCGTACACATGGTCACCCTCGATGCGCAGCACGATTTCCTTGTAGCCGCCCAACTCGGCCGCGTTCTCGCTCACTACCTCCACCTTCCAGCCCACGTTGGCGGCGTAGCGGGTGTACATGCGGGTCAGGTCGCCTGCAAACAGGGCCGATTCGTCACCGCCCGTGCCCGCGCGGATTTCGACAAACGCATTGCGGGTGTCGTCGGGGTCCTTGGGCAGCAGCAGGCGCTGCAGTTCGTCTTCGAGCTGCAGCAACTCAGCCTCGGCGCTGGTGATTTCTTCCTGCGCCATCTCTGTCATGTCAGGGTCGGCCAGCATCTCGCGGGCCCCCGCCAGGTCGGCCTCGCGCTGCAGGTAGCGGGCGTAGCGGCCTGCGACCTGCGTGACTTCGGCATGTTCGACGGAGATGCGCCGGTACTGCGCCATGTCGCTCATGATGTCTTCGCGCGAGAGCAGGAAGTCGAGTTCGCCCAGGCGTTGTGCGTAGCGCTCCAGCTGGCTTCGGAGAAAAGGTTTCATGGGATATGGAAAAATGATTTGCTACAATTTTTGTAGCTTCTGGCGCTGATCCATCAGGCGCCAGGGGCCGATTTGGCTTGAAATCGGGGCGGGCGGGGAGCGGGCGAGCGCCGCTACAGCCCGTTGGTGTTGTTGGTGGTCTTGCTCTGCGAGCGCAGGAACAGGCGCGAGACGGTCTGGGCCGTCTGGGCGCGCACCTCGGCGTCGCCCGCGCGCAGCTCGGCCAAGGTGCCGTGCAGCATCTTCTGCGTGAGGCCGCGCGACAGCGCTTCGAGCACGGCGTCCACGTCCTCGCCCTTGGCCAGCAGCTTCTTGGCGCGGGCGATCTCCAGCGCGCGCCACTCGTCCGTCTGGGCGTTGAGCTGCTGGATCAGCGGCACCACGCCCCCTTCGGCGGCGGTGGGGCTGCGCAGCTCCATCCAGTGCATGAAGCTTTGCACGCCTGCGTCGATGATGGCTTCGGCCTGTGCCACGGCGGCCTGGCGGTTGGCTTGCGCGGTCTGCACCACGGTGGCCAGATCGTCCACGGTGTACAGGTACACATCGCCCAGGGCCTTGACTTCGGGTTCTATGTCGCGCGGTACGGCCAGATCGACCATGAACATGGGGCGGTGGCGGCGCTTCTTGAGTGCACGCTCCACGGCGCCCAGGCCGATGATGGGCAGGCTGCTGGCCGTGCAGCTGATCACGGCGTCGAATTCGTGCAGGCGCTCGGGCAGGTCGGCCAGGCGCATCACCTCGCCGCCAAAGCGGGTAGCGAGCTTTTCGCCGCGCTCCAGCGTGCGGTTGGCAATCGCGATCTGCTTGGGGTTCCTGGCCGCGAAGTGCGTGGCACACAGTTCGATCATCTCGCCCGCGCCCACAAACAGCACGCGGATCTTGCCCAGGTCTTCAAACAGCTGCCCGGCCAGGCGCACGGCAGCGGCGGCCATGCTGATGCTGTGCGCGCCAATTTCGGTGCTGCTGCGCACTTCCTTGGCCACGGCAAAGCTGCGCTGGAACAGCTGGTTGAGCGTGGTGCCCAGGGCGCCTGCGGTTTCTGCAGCACGCACCGCGTCCTTCATCTGGCCGAGAATCTGCGCCTCGCCCAGCACCATGGAATCCAGCCCGCTGGCCACGCGGAAGGCGTGGCGGGCGACGAGGCTGTCTTCTAGGGTGTAGGAGTGCGAGCGCAAAAGCGCGGGGCTCACACCGCCGCTGTGGGCCAGCCAGCCCAGCGTGTGGTCCATGGCGGGCTGGTCGCCTGCGCAGTAAATTTCAGTGCGGTTGCAGGTGGAGATGATGGCGGTCTCTACCCCGGGATGGCGGTTGGCACCGCCGCCAGAGTGGCCCAGCGACTGGCGCAAGCCCTGCAGCGTGGGCGCGATCTGGTCGAGCGCAAACGCGAACCGGCCACGCAGATCGAGCGGCGCGGTGGTGTGGTTGATGCCGAGGGCCCAGACTGCCATAGCCGCCAATTATAAAATTGTTGGCCCGGACAGGTGGCCTTGCCTGTTCATGCCTTGATTTGGGTCAATTCATGGGTCCCCTCGACATCCTCAACCACCTGCTGAATTTTGTGGCGCCCGCCGCTTTTGTGGCCCTGCTGCTGGTGTGGGGCGGGCGGCTTTTGGGCGCCAAGGGCGCAGCCCTGGCCATCTGGCGGCAGTGGGCTGCGGTGTTTGTGGTGGGCCTGGTGGTGCTGGCCGCAGGGCTGGCCCTGTGGGGGCGCGACGGCAAGATGCTGACCTATGCCGCGCTGGTGGTCGCCACGGCCACCTGCCAATGGTGCCTGCTGCGGGGCTGGAAGGGCTGAGTGCCCCAGGTGTCTTGCCGGGCCCGGAGAGGCCCAGTGTTTTCAGGGAGTTTTCGGGGGCCAAATGCCGATGAGAATCGGGGCATGCCCCCGGGGCCCGCGCAACGCGCGCCCGGTGCTTTTTTCCCCAACTCCGGAGACACAACAATGAAATCCAAGATCGCGCTGAAAACCTGCTGGACCCTGGCGGCTGGCCTGCTGCTCTCCGTGGCGGCATCGGCGCAAACCGCTGCCAGCTTTCCGTCCAAGCCCGTGCGCATCGTGGTCGGCTTCCCGGCGGGCGGCCCGCTGGATCAGCATGCGCGCCTGTTGTCCGACCGGCTGCAGGCCGTGCTCGGCCAGCCGGTGGTGATGGATTACAAGGCGGGCGCGGGCGGCACCGTGGGGGCGCAGGATGTGATGAAGGCCCCCGCCGACGGCCACACCATCATGCTGGCCAACACGGGCGTGATGGTGATTAACCCGGCGCTGTACAGCCGCCTGCCGTATGCCACGCTCAAGGACTTCACACCGATTGCGCGCACCGCCATGCAGCCGCTGGCGCTGCTGGTTAACCCCAGCGTGCCCGCCAAGAACCTGCAGGAGTTCATGGCGTATGCCAAGTCGCGGCCCGGCCAGGTCAACTTTGGCTCGGCGGGCAACGGTGGCATCAGCCACTTGGTGCCCGAGATGTTCAAGACCGCCACGGGCCTGTTCATGGTGCACATCCCCTACCGGGGCAGCGCGCCCGCGTTCACCGACCTGATGGGCGGCCAGGTGCAGTTCATGGCCGAGAGCATTCCGCAGGCCGCTGCGTACCACAAGCAGGGCAAGGTGCGCGCCCTGGCCGTGACCAGCAAGGAACGCAACCCTGCGCTGCCCGATGTGCCCACGGTGATCGAGAGCGGCATCAAGGGCTTCGAGGTGGTGGGTTTCTACGGCTTTCTGGCGCCCGCAGGCACGCCCAAGGACGTGGTGGCCAAGCTCAGCGATGCCTTCGGCCAGGTCATGCAGTCGCCCGATGTGAAGAGCCGCATGGTGAGCCAGGGGGCCGACCCGGCGTTTCTGGGTGCGGACGATTTCGCGAAGTTCCTGGCCGCCGAGATGCCGCGCTGGGCGGATGCGGTGAAGAAGTCGGGAGCAAAACTCGATTGACCCCCTGAGGCGCTGCGCGCCTTCCCCCTGAAGGGGGACGCCACCCCTGGCCCGGCAAAGCCGTTTCCACTGTGGCGCTGGCTTGGCGCGGGTTTGGCGTGAAGGCGCGCCCTAGAGCGTGGCGGGCGAAAAGAAGTCCACGCGGTCGGTAATGATGCCGTCGGTGCCCAGCGCGATGAGCCGCTGTGCGGCCCAGTCGTCGTTGACGGTGTAGCTCAGGGTTCGCATGCCCAGGCCCTTGATCTGGGCCACCAGGGCTGTGTCCCACAAGGCGTGGTTGCAGACGATGGCCACGCAGCCCAGCCGCTGGGCCACATCGGCCCAGCCCTCCCACAGGGTGTCCAGCAGCAGCGCGCGCGGGATGTGGGGCGCGGCGGCCTTCGCACCCTCCAGCGCATCGGGCTGGAAGGACGAGAACAGCGGCGGCACGGCCTGGCCTTGCCACAGGCGCGCGGCGTGTTCGCCGACCACCTTGCCGGTGGTGGCTTCGGTCCCCGGCGTGGGCTTGATCTCGATGTTCAGCAGGAACCCGTTGGCGATGCAGTAGCGCGCCAGGTTCTCCAGCGTGGGCAGGGGCTCACCCACGTAGCTGCGGGAATGCCAGCTGCCCGCGTCCAGCTGCGCGAGCTGGCTCCAGGGCTGGTCGCCACCGGTGCCGTGGCCGCTGGTTGTGCGGTTGAGCGTGGCGTCGTGCATGAGAAACGGCACGCCGTCAGCGCTGAGCTTGGCATCGCACTCGAACATGCGGTAGCCATGCTGCGCACCCAGGCGGAACGCGGCGAGGGTGTTTTCAGGGGCCAGCTTGCCAGCGCCTCGGTGGGCGATCCAGCGGGGGTAGGGCCAGTTGGGGGACATCGTCGAATTGCCTTGTACCTTGTAATGTGCGCGGCGCGCTGCTGTGGATACTGGCGCGGACCATGGCGCGGGACGCCGAGAAAGGGCCGCCCCGCATCGAGGGCGTCGTCCCCCTTCCCGGCGCAGCCGAGAGAAGGGGGAAGCGGCGCAGCCGCTCAGGGGGTTGTCACTTGCGCTTCCCCGTGGTGGCGTCAAACGCGTGCAGGCGGTCGGTGCGGGGCTGCACGTGGATCACGGTGTCGGGCGCCGGGGCATGGGTGCCTTCTTCCACGCGCACGATGACCTGTTCGCCGTTGATGCGACCATAGATCAGGCGCTCGGCGCCCAGCAGTTCCACGGTTTCCACCGTCACGGCCCAGCCTTCGCTGCGCACGTCCAGGTGCTCGGGGCGGATGCCCAGGATGGTGCCGGGCTGCACGCCGGGCGCGTTCTTGAGCAGGTTCATGGGGGGCGAGCCGATGAAGCTGGCCACAAAGGTGGTGGCGGGCGTGTGGTAGACCTCTTCGGGCGTGCCGAACTGTTCCATGTTGCCCGCGTTCATCACGATCATGCGCTGCGCGAGCGTCATGGCTTCGACCTGGTCGTGCGTCACGAACAGGCTGGTGATGCCCAGTTCGCGGTGCAGCTTCTGGATTTCGAGGCGGGTCTGGGCGCGCAGCTTGGCGTCCAGGTTCGACAGGGGCTCGTCGAACAAGAACACCTGCGGCTGGCGCACGATGGCGCGGCCCATGGCCACGCGTTGGCGCTGGCCGCCGGACAGTTCGCGGGGCTTGCGCTCCAGCAGGTGCGAGAGTTCGAGGATCTTGGCGGCCTTGTCCACGCGGCGCTGGATTTCATCCTTGGGCACCTTGGCGATCTTCAGGCCATAGGCCATGTTCTCGAAGTTCGTCATGTGGGGGTAGAGCGCGTAGTTCTGGAACACCATGGCGATATCGCGCTGGGCGGGTTCCAGGTCGTTCACCACACGGTCGCCAATGCGCAGTTCGCCACCCGAGATTTCTTCCAGGCCCGCGACCATGCGCAGCAGCGTGGATTTGCCGCAGCCCGAGGGGCCGACGATCACGACGAATTCGCCGTCCTTGATCTCGGCGTTCACGCCATGGATGACTTGGTTGGCCTTGGGCCCGTGCCCGTAGCGCTTGATGATGTTGCGAAGAGAGAGAGATGCCATTTTGCTATTAAATTAGTAGCTGCTAGCGCAGATGGATAAGGCGGTAGGGGCTGTTTTGGCTTGTGTTTTTGTCATTTTTCCGTATCCACCAGACCCTTGACGAACCAGCGCTGCATCACGACGACCACAAAGGCCGGGGGCAGCATGGCCAGGAGGGCTGTGGCCATCACGATGTTCCACTCGTTCCCTGCGTCGCCGCCAGCAATCATGCGTTTGATGCCGATGACCACGGGGTACATGTCTTCCGACGTGGTCACGAGCAGCGGCCACAGGTACTGGTTCCAGCCATAGATGAACTGGATCACGAACAGCGCAGCGATCGAGGTGCGCGACAGCGGCACCAGGATGTCCTTGAAGAAGCGCATGGGGCCCGCGCCGTCCACCCGCGCGGCTTCGACCAGCTCGTCGGGCACGGTGAGGAAGAACTGGCGGAACAGGAAGGTGGCCGTGGCCGAGGCGATCAGCGGCACCGTGAGGCCCGCGTAGCTGTTGAGCATGCCCAGGTTGGAGACGACCTGGTAGGTAGGGCCGATGCGCACTTCCACGGGCAGCATCAGGGTGATGAAGATCAGCCAGAAGCAGATGCCCTTGAAGGGGAAGCGGAAGTACACGATGGCAAACGCCGACAGCAGCGAGATCGCGATCTTGCCCACGGTGATGACGATGGCGGTGACAAAACTCACCCACATCATGCGCGCCACGGGCGCGGTGGAGCCCGCGCCCGAGCCGCCGCCAAACAGCGTGTCGTGGTAGGTCTGCCAGAAGTTGCCACCGGGCACCATGGGCATGGGCACCTGCACGATGTCTTGCGCCGTGTGGGTGGAGGCCACAAAGGCCAGGTACAGCGGGAAGCCGACGATGATCACGCCCAGCACCATGATGAGGTGCGAGAACGCGGTGAGATAAGGACTGCGTTCAACCATTTCAGTACTGCACTTTCTTCTCGACGTAGCGGAATTGGATGACCGTCAACACGACGACGATGGCCATCAGCACGACCGACTGCGCTGCCGAGCCGCCCATGTCCATGGCCTTGAAGCCGTCGTGGTAGACCTTGTAGACCAGGATGGCGGTGTCGCGCCCCGGGCCACCCTGCGTGGTGGCGTCCACGATGGCGAAGGTGTCGAAGAAGGCATACACCACGTTGATCACCAGCAGGAAGAAGGTGGTGGGCGAGAGCAGCGGGAACTGGATGCTCCAGAACCGGCGCCAGGGGCCTGCGCCGTCGATGGCGGCCGCCTCGATCAGCGACTTGGGAATGGACTGCAGGCCTGCCAGGAAGAACAGGAAGTTGTAGGAGATCTGCTTCCACACGGCGGCAATCACGATCAGCGCCATCGCGTGGTCGGAATTGAGCATGTGGTTCCAGTCAAAGCCCGACTGGCGCAGCATGTAGGCCACCACCCCCAGCGAGGGCGAGAACATGAACATCCAGAGCACGCCCGCCACAGCGGGTGCCACGGCATAAGGCAGCAGGAGCGCGGTCTTGTAGACCATGGCGCCCTTGATGATGCGGTCGGCAAAGATCGCCAGCATCAGCGACAGGCAGATGCCCACCGTTGCCACCAGTATCGAGAAGAAGGCCGTGGTCTTGAACGAGGCGAGGTAGCCAGGGTCTTCGAACAGGTGCTTGAAGTTGTCCAGCCCCACCCATTCGGTGGACATGCCGAAGCTGTCCTGCATCTGGAAGGACTGCACCAGGGCCTGGCCTGCAGGCCAGAAAAAGAAGACGCTGATGATGACCAGCTGAGGGGCCAGAAGCACCCACGGCAGCCATGCAGAGCGGAAAAGTACGCGTTTTTCCATGTCGGAACTCTCAAAAAGAAAACCCCGCCGCCCCGTGAACCATGGTGGTTGACGGGGCGGCGGGCTTTCGACGCCACCTGGCAGTATTGCCCGGCGGTATCGGCAGATGCTAGGCAGCGTTTACTTGTTGGCGCGTGCGAAGCGGGCCAGCTGCTCATTGCCACGGGTCACGGCCGTGTCCAGGGCTTCCTTAGGCGACTTCTTGCCCGACCAGATTTGCTCGGTTTCCTCGTCGATGATCGAGCGGATCTGCACGAAGTTGCCCAGGCGGATGCCGCGCGACTTCTCGGTCGCCTTCTTGATCATCTGCGTCACGGCCACGTCGGTGCCGGGGTTCTTGGTGTAGAAGCCCGATGCTTCGGTCAGCTGGTAGGCGCCCATGGTCACAGGCAGGTAGCCCGTGCGCTGGTGGCTGGCGGCCTGCACCTTGGTGTCGTTCAGGAAGTTCAGGAAGTCGGCCACGCCCTTGTATTCCTCGGCCTTCTTGCCCGACATCACCCACAGGCTGGCGCCGCCGATGGCAGTGTTCTGGGGTGCGCCCTGCACGTCAGAGTAGTAGGGCAGGGTGGAGATGCCATAGGCGAACTTGGCTTCCTTGGCCACGCGGGCGTACAGGCCCGACGAGCCGGTGATCATGGCGCATTCGCCCGAAGGGAACGAGGCATCAGGAATGTTGCCACGGCCCTTGTAGACGAAGCTGCCTTCCTTGGAGGCCTTGGCCAGGTTCTCGAAGTGGCGCACGTGCAGGGGGGTATTGATCTGCAGTTGGGCGTCGTTGCCGTCAAAACCGTTGTTCTTGGTGGCGAACAGGGTGTTGTGCCACAGCGAGAAGCTTTCCAGCTGTGTCCAGCTGATCCAGCTGGTGGTGAACGGGCAGCTGTGGCCGCTGGCCTTCAGCTTGGACGCGGCAGCGAATACTTCGGGCCAGGTCTTGGGCGGCTTGTCGGCGTCCAGGCCTGCCTTCTTGAAGGCGTCCTTGTTGTAATAAAAGATCGTGGTGGAGCTGTTGAGCGGGTAGCTCAGCATCTGGCCGTTGGGGGCGGTGTAGTAACCGGCCACGGCCGACACGTACTGGGTGGGTTCGAACTTGAAGCCGCCGTCGTTGAGCACCTTGGCTGCGGGCACGATGGCGCCCTTGCTGGCCATCATGGTGGCGGTGCCCACTTCAAACACCTGCAGGATGTGGGGGGCATTGCCGGCGCGGAAGGCCGCGATGGCGCCTGTCATGGATTCGTCATAGGTGCCCTTGTAGGTGGGCACCACCTTGTACTTGGTCTGGCTGGCGTTGTATTGCTTGGCCAGGTCATTGACCCATTCGCCAAGCGCTGCGCTCATCGAATGCCACCACTGAATCTCTACCGGTTGTTGCTGTGCTTGTGCCGGGGCACAGACGGACAGCGCGATGGCCGCAGAGAGCGCCAGATGCTTGAGTTGCATGTATGTATCTCCAAGAATGACGAAATGCACAAAGGCCGGAGGGTAGGCAGCCAATGTGACGGGAGTGTGTCGTTGTCGCAGACGCAGTTGCCTGTAACAACGGGGGAAACCCCGTGGGGTACCCGCAAGGGGAGCGATTGTGACCCTTTTGTGACAGTCTCGCAGCCAATTGCCCGGTGCTGCAAGGTTTTGTGCGTTGCAGCATGCTTGGTGCATAGTGGCGTTCGCCATTTCACGGGCCGCGTTTTTCCTTCCCGGGGGTTGCGGCCTCCTTTTTTAAACCAATCCCTCTAAAGCCATGGCCCTCAATTCGCTCGACAAGAACAAGATCAAATTTTTGTTGCTGGAGGGCATTCATTCCTCTGCGGTGGATGTGATCCGGGCAGCGGGCTACACCCAGATCGAGACGGTGTCTGGCGCACTGCCGGACGAGGAACTCAAGCGCAAGATTGCCGATGTGCACTTTGTGGGCATCCGCTCGCGCACGCAGCTCACCGAAGAAGTGTTTGCCCAGGCGCACAAGCTGGTGGCCGTGGGCTGTTTTTGCATCGGCACCAACCAAGTAGACCTGAACGCGGCGCGGGAGCGTGGCATCGCGGTGTTCAACGCGCCGTATTCCAACACCCGCTCGGTGGCCGAGCTGGTGCTGGCCGAAGCCATCCTGCTGCTGCGCGGTGTGCCCGAGAAAAACGCTGTGGCGCACCGGGGCGGCTGGCTCAAGAGCGCCGACAACGCCTACGAAATCCGGGGGAAGACCTTGGGCATCGTGGGCTATGGCTCCATCGGCACGCAGCTGTCGGTGCTGGCCGAGGCGCTGGGCATGCACGTGGCCTTTTTTGACGTGGTCAACAAGCTGCCTTTGGGGAATGCGCGCCAGGTGCAACACCTGCACGACCTGCTGGGCCAGAGCGACATCGTGAGCCTGCATGTGCCCGAACTGCCGTCCACCGAGGGCATGATCGGCGCCGCCGAAATCGCTGCCATGAAACCGGGCGGCATCCTCATCAACGCGGCGCGGGGCACGGTGGTGGATATTGAAGCGCTGGCCGGGGCGCTCAAGGCTAAAAAGCTGCTGGGTGCGGCCATCGACGTGTTCCCGGTCGAGCCACGCACCAACAAGGACGAGTTCCAGTCGCCCCTGCGCGGGCTGGACAACGTGATCCTGACACCGCACATCGGCGGCTCCACCATGGAGGCCCAGGCCAATATTGGCCTGGAGGTGGCAGAGAAGCTGGTGAAGTACAGCGACAACGGCACCAGCACGTCCTCGGTCAACTTCCCCGAGGTGGCGCTGCCCGCCCACCCCGGCAAGCACCGCCTGCTGCACATCCACCGCAACGTGCCAGGGGTGTTGTCTGAAATCAACCGCATTTTTTCGGACAACCAGATCAACGTTTCGGCCCAGTACCTGCAGACCAACGAGAAGATCGGCTATGTGGTGATCGACATCGACGCCGCCTCGTCCGACCTGGCGCTGGACAAGCTGGCCAAGGTCGGCGGCACCCTGCGCAGCCGCGTGCTGTTCTGACGTTGGCGCTGGGCATTGCCCGGCCGTTTGGCGTTGTGTGGCTTCCCCCTGCCCGGCAGGGCGGAGGCCGGTGGCTTAAAATCGCGCCCCCACCCCAGGTAGACCCCCATGAATGTACCGATCGCGTTGGCGGCCTTGCAGACGCAGGCCGCCGAGCCCGCCCGTCTGCGTGAAATTCCTTATAACTACACCTCGTTCTCCGACCGGGAGATCGTGATCCGCCTGCTGGGCTCCGCCTCCTGGGATGTGCTGGACCAGCTGCGCAAGGAGCGCCGCACGGGCCGCTCGGCACGCATGCTGTACGAGGTGCTGGGCGATATCTGGGTGGTGCAACGCAACCCCTATCTGCAGGACGACCTGCTGGACAACCCCGGCCGCCGCAAGCTGCTGGTGGAGGCCCTGCACCACCGCCTGGCCGAAATCGAAAAGCGCCGCACCCCGGCCGATGACGCCGGGCGTGACCGCCTGGTGGGCGAGCTGGTCGTGGCCGCGCGCCGCGCCGTGACCGAATTCGATGCCAAGTTCGAGCAGGCCACGCAGCTGCGCCGCCAGATCCAGAAAACCCTGGGCCGCCTCACGGCCAAGGACAACATCAAGTTCGACGGCCTCTCGCGCGTGAGCCACGTGACTGACGCGACCGACTGGCGTGTGGAGTACCCCTTCGTGGTGCTCACCCCCGACACCGAGGTCGAGATGGCCGGCCTGGTCAAGGGCTGCATCGAGTTGGGCCTGACCATCATTCCCCGTGGGGGCGGCACCGGCTACACCGGCGGCGCCATTCCGCTGACGTGGAAGAGCGTGGTCATCAACACCGAAAAGCTCGAAGCCATGACCGAGGTGGAGATGCGCCGCCTGCCGGGCCTGGACCGCGAGGTGGGCACGGTGTGGACCGAGGCCGGTGTGGTCACCCAGCGCGTGGCCGATGCGGCCGAGCGCGCAGGTTTTGTGTTCGCCGTGGACCCGACCAGTGCCGAGGCCAGTTGCATCGGCGGCAACATTGCCATGAACGCAGGCGGCAAAAAGGCCGTGCTGTGGGGCACCGCGCTCGATAACCTGGCCAGCTGGCGCATGGTCACGCCTGACGCCCAGTGGCTGGAGGTGACGCGCCTGGACCACAACATGGGCAAGATCCATGACGTGGAAGTGGCCACCTTCGAGCTGCAGTATTTCGAGGCCGATGGCAAGACGCCCGTGCGCACCGAGCGTCTTGAAATTCCGGGCCGCACCTTCCGCAAGGAAGGCCTGGGCAAGGACGTGACGGACAAGTTCCTGTCGGGCCTGCCCGGCATCCAGAAGGAGGGCTGCGACGGCCTCATCACCAGCGCGCGCTGGGTGGTGCACCGCATGCCCGAGCACACGCGCACCGTGTGCCTGGAGTTCTTCGGCAACGCCAAGGACGCCGTGCCTTCGATTGTGGAAATCAAGGACTTCATGTTTGCCGAGCAAAAGCGCAGTGGCGTGCTGCTGGCGGGCCTGGAGCATCTGGATGACCGCTACCTGAAGGCTGTGGGCTACGCCACCAAGAGCAAGAAGGGCAACGGCGGCCTGCCCAAGATGGTGCTGATTGGCGACATTGCCGGCGACAACGCTGACGACGTGGCCCGCGTCACCAGCGAGGTCGTGCGCCTGGCCAACACCCGCAGCGGCGAAGGCTTTGTGGCCATCACGGCCGATGCGCGCAAGAAGTTCTGGGCTGACCGCAAGAAGACGGCGGCCATCAGCCGCCACACCAACGCCTTCAAGATCAATGAAGACGTGGTGATCCCGCTGCCCCGCATGGCCGAGTACACCGACGGCATCGAGCGCATCAACATCGAACTGAGCCTGCGCAACAAGCTCAAGCTGTGCGACGCGCTGACCGAGTTCTTCGAACGCGGCAACCTGCCGCTGGGCAAGCACGACGCCGACGATGAAGTGCCCTCGCCCGAGCTGCTGCAAGACCGCGTGGCCCAAGCCATCGCCCTGGTCGAAGAGGTGCGCGCCCTGTGGCAGGGCTGGCTGCACGATGTGGAAACGCTGTTCCCCCAGCTGCAGGACCACACGCTGCGTGCGAGCTGGAAGACCCAGTTGCGTGCCCCGCTGCAGGCCGTCTTCACCGGTGCGGCCTTCAAGCCCATCCTGGACGAGGCCGTGGCCATCCACAAGCGCGTGCTCAAGGGCCGCGTATGGGTGGCGCTGCACATGCATGCGGGCGACGGCAATGTGCACACCAACATCCCCGTCAACAGCGACGATTACGAGATGCTGCAGACGGCGCACGAGGCCGTGGCGCGCATCATGGTGCTGGCGCGCAGCCTGGATGGTGTGATCTCGGGCGAGCATGGCATTGGCATCACCAAGCTCGAATTCCTGACCGACGACGAACTGCGCCCGTTCGCGCAGTACAAGCAGAAGGTGGACCCGGAAGGCCGCTTCAACAAGGGTAAGTTGCTCCGAAATCAGGAGCTATCAAGCCATGATGGAAGCGCGGCAGGGGCGAATTTAGCTTCGAATTCTGGCGTGATGCACGCGGATCTGACCAACGCCTACACCCCGAGCTTCGGCCTCATGGGCCACGAGTCGCTGATCATGCAGCAGAGCGACATCGGCGCCATTGCCGATTCGGTCAAGGACTGCCTGCGCTGCGGCAAGTGCAAGCCCGTGTGCTCCACACACGTGCCACGCGCCAACCTGCTGTACAGCCCGCGCAACAAGATCCTGGCCACCTCGCTGCTGGTCGAGGCTTTCCTGTACGAAGAGCAGACGCGCCGTGGCGTGAGCATCAAGCACTGGCAGGAATTTGAAGACGTGGCCGACCACTGCACGGTGTGCCACAAGTGCGAGAGCCCTTGCCCGGTGAAGATCGACTTTGGCGACGTCACCATGAACATGCGCAACCTGCTGCGCAAGATGGGCAAGAAGACCTTCCGCCCCGGCAACGCGCTGGCGATGACCATGCTCAACGCCACCAACCCGGACACCATCAAGTTCATGCGCAGCGCCATGGTGGACGTGGGCTTCAAGGCCCAGCGTGTCGCGGTGGACCTGCTGCGCAAGGTGGCCCGCAAGCAGACCGGCAAACCGCCTGCGACGGTGGGCACCGCGCCCGTCAAGGAGCAGGTGATCCACTTCATCAACAAGAAGCTGCCCGGCGGCCTGCCCAAGAAGACGGCGCGCGCGCTGCTCGACATCGAGAACAAGGACTACGTGCCCATCATCCGCAACCCGGCCACCACCACGGCCGAGACGGAGGCGGTGTTCTATTTCCCCGGCTGCGGCTCGGAGCGGTTGTTCTCGCAGGTCGGTCTCGCGACCCAGGCCATGCTCTGGCACGCGGGCGTGCAGACGGTGCTGCCACCGGGTTACCTGTGCTGCGGCTACCCGCAGCGCGGCAGCGGCCAGTTCGACAAGGCTGAGAAGATGATCACGGACAACCGTGTGCTCTTCCACCGTGTGGCCAACACGCTCAACTACCTGGACATCAAGACCGTGGTTGTGAGTTGCGGCACCTGCTACGACCAGTTGCAGGGCTACGAATTCGGCAAGATCTTCCCGGGCAGCCGCATCATCGACATCCACGAGTACCTGCTCGAAAAGGGCATCCAGCTGCAAGGCAAGGGCGCATACCTGTACCACGAACCCTGCCACAACCCCATGAAGCAGCAGGACTCGCTGAAGACTGTGAAGGCGCTGGTGGGCGAGCAGGTCTTGAAGAGCGACCGCTGCTGCGGCGAGTCGGGCACGCTGGGCGTGACCCGGCCCGACGTGTCCACCCAAGTGCGTTTCCGCAAGGAAGAAGAAATCCGCAAGGGCGAGGCCAAGCTGCGCGAAAGCGGCGCCGTGGCCGCCCAGGACAACGTGAAGATCCTCACCAGCTGCCCCAGCTGCCTGCAGGGCCTGAACCGCTACCAGGACGACCTGCAGAACGGCTTGCTCGAAGCCGACTACATCGTGGTCGAGATGGCGCGCGAGATTCTGGGTGAGAACTGGATGCCGGAGTATGTGGAGCGCGCCAACGGCGGCGGCATCGAGCGGGTGCTTGTCTGATGGCGGACATGGCGTGCCCCCTGTGCGCGGAAGACGGCGGCGCGCTCATTTGGCGCGGTGAACGTTTGCGCGTGATCCGCGCCCAGGAGGCGGGCTTCCCGGCCTTGTACCGCGTGGTGTGGAACGCACATGTGGCCGAGTTCTCAGACCTGTCGGCCGCCGAACGCGCCCATTGCATGGAGTCGGTGACGGTGGTGGAGCAGGTCCTGCGTGAGCACTTGGCCCCCACCAAGGTCAACATTGCTGCGCTCGGCAACATGGTGCCTCACCTGCACTGGCATGTGATTGCCCGCTTCGGCTGGGACAGCCATTTCCCGTCGCCCGTATGGGCGCCCGCCCAGCGGCCCAGCCCGGCCGCGCAGGAAGACGCCGTGCGTGCGCTGCTGCCTGGGCTGGAGGCGGCCTTGCGGCTGCGGCTGGCAGAGCTGCCCTTGCCTTGATCAAGCCCCTGGCGGCGCGGTGCCCGGCCCATGCCGGTCGCGATGGTGGGGCTCGGCCACAATCCACAACACAGTTTTCTCTTATCAGGGGAGTCCCATGGCAGGTTTGAAAGCAGGCGCGCCCACGCCGCAAGCACTCACGGTGCACGAGACCTCGCGGGTGCTGGAGGTCGGGTTTTCCGATGGCGCCACCTTCCGCATTCCTTTCGAATTGATGCGCGTGTATTCGCCCTCGGCCGAGGTGCAGGGCCACGGCCCCGGCCAGGAGGTGCTGCAGACGGGCAAGCGCGATGTGGCGCTGGTGAACCTGGAGCCCGTGGGCAACTACGCCGTCAAGCCCACGTTCTCTGACGGGCACGACAGTGGCATCTTCACCTGGGACTACCTCTACGAACTGGGTCAGCAGCAGGAAGCCCTGTGGGCCCAGTACACCGAGCGCCTGGCGGCAGCCGGGGTCGAGCGCGATGCCCCGATGCTGCCCAAAGGTGGTGCTGGCGGCCATGGCTGCGGCAGCCACTGAGCGCGGCCACAGAAGCCCTTGTTGACTGGTTTGCTATTAAAGAAAGAGCTGCAAGGCCAATATAGACGGGCGGTAGCGGCTGTTTTTTCTTTGAATGGTGTTGTCCAAATTGCGACACAAGCCCCATTTCGGTGCGGGGTTGTCGCTGTACCTCTGGCGCTTGCGCGCCTAGCATGAAACTTATGAGCACGACCCACTTTGGTTTTCAGTCGGTGGATGAGAAGGACAAGGCCCGCCATGTGCGCGGTGTGTTCGACTCGGTGGCCTCCAAATACGACGTGATGAACGACCTCATGTCGGCGGGTCTGCACCGTGCCTGGAAGGCCTACACCGTGATGGTGGCCAACTTACGCGAAGGCAGTCAGGTGCTGGACATCGCGGGGGGCACGGGCGACTTGTCGCTGGCCTTCGTCAAAAAGGTGGGCGCCACCGGCCGGGTGGTACACACCGACATCAACGAAGCCATGCTGCGCGTGGGCCGCGACCGCCTGATCGACGCGGGCGTGGTGTTGCCCACCCTGGTGTGCGATGCAGAGAAGCTGCCGTTCCCCGACGCGCATTTCGACGTGGTGAGCGTGGCGTTTGGCCTGCGCAACATGACACACAAGGACCAGGCGATTGCCGAGATGTGCCGCGTGCTCAAGCCGGGCGGCAAGCTGCTGGTGCTGGAGTTCTCGAAAGTGGCCAAGCCGCTTTCGAAGGCCTACGACTGGTATTCGTTCAAGGTGCTGCCCCAGCTGGGCAAGCTGGTGGCGGGCGACGATTCCAGCTACCGCTATCTGGCCGAATCGATCCGCATGCACCCCGGGCAGGAAGAACTCAAAAGCCTCATGCAAAAAAATGGCTTTGGGCATGTGGACTATCACAACATGACGGGGGGCATTGTGGCCCTGCATGTTGGAATCAAGTGCTGAGCATGTTGCTCGGTGATTAACGGAGACGGAGAAGTCATGATGAAACTGTGGTCTGTGGTGTTGGTCGCGATGCTGGCGTTGGCACACGCAGATGCTGACGCCCGGCGGCTGGGTGGTGGCAAATCGACGGGCAAGCAGTCGAGCAACGTGACGCAGCGCGAGTCGGCCACGCAGCCGCCCGCCGCGCCCGGCGCCCCTGCCCAGAATGTCAACAGTGCTGCAGCGCCCAAACCGGCGGCTGCACCTGCGGCCACGCCCGCAGCACCGGCCAAGAAGCCCTGGGGCGCCATGCTGGGCGGCCTGGCAGCGGGCCTCGGTCTGGCCTGGCTGGCCAGCTCGTTGGGGCTGGGTGCAGGTTTTGGCAACATCCTGATGATCGTGCTGCTGGCCGTGGCAGCGTTTGTGGTCTTCAAGCTGGTGATGCGCGCGCGCAGTGGGGCGGGCAATGGCGGTGGCGCAGCGGCTGGCGGATCACCGTTTGCCTTCCAGGGCGCAGGCGCCGGTGCAGGTGCCGCAACGCCTGCGGCGGCGCAAGTGCCTCCGCAGTACAGCCCCAACAACGTGGGCAATGATGCCTCGGCGCGCCCCTGGGAGCGCAACAGCATGGCCTTTGATGCCTCGCGCGGCGCGCAGGGTGGCGGCGTGGGTGCGGGTGTGGTGATTGGTTCGGGCCTGTCGGGTGCACAGAATTGGGGTGTCCCGGCCGACTTCGATACCGAAGGTTTCCTGTCGGCCGCCAAGCGCAACTTCGTCACGCTGCAGGCTGCGTGGGACCGCTCGGACATCAGCACCCTGCGCTCCATGATGACGGACGGCATGCTGGACGAAATCCGCACGCAGCTGACCGAGCGTGAAGCCCACCGGGGCGCCCAGCCCAACCACACGGACGTGGTCATGATCGAAGCCCAGCTGCTGGGCATCGAAGACCTGGGCGACGGCTACATGGCCAGCGTGGAGTTCTCCGGCATGATCCGCGAGGAGCCCTCGGCCGGCCCGAGCCCGTTCCGCGAGGTGTGGAACATGACCAAGCCCAAGGCGGGTAGCAGCGGCTGGCTGGTGGCAGGCGTGCAGGCCCTCCAGTAAAGAAAGACGCAAGCCCCTGTGCAAGGGGCTTTCCAGTTCAGGGAATAATCGGGGACTATGGCAACACCACAGTCCCCTTTTTCTTTTCTGGACGGCCTTTTCGAGCGCGTGGCCGCCGGTCCGCAACCCCCGCAATGGCTTGTGCATGAGGTGCAGCAGCGTCTGGTGCTGTTCCTGAACCATGTGCTGATGCAGGAAAAAGAGGCCATGGACCGCCTGGTGCGGCAAAAGGGCCGCGTTGCCCGTGTGCAGTGGCGGGTGTATTCGCTGGCGCTTGTCATCACGCCTGCGGGCCTGTTCAACCTGGCCCCCGAGACGGCTGTGCCGGATCTGCAGCTGCACGTCACCGAAACCTCCCCCTTCACCCTGGCCCAGGGCGCATTGCGCGGCGACAAGCCCGCCATCCGCATCGAAGGCGATGTGCAGCTGGCGGCCGAGATCAACTGGCTGGTGGACCATGTACGCTGGGATGTCGAGGAAGACCTGGCCCGCGTGATTGGTGACGCACCGGCCCACACCGTGGCCCAGGTGGCCAGCCGTGGCGCCCAGGCACTGCGCCAGTTTGTGGGGACGCGCATGGCTGGGGCAGGCGCATCGCCCGCGTCCGCCCCGCTGGCCCCGGCCGCGCCCTTGTCGCCCCACGCAGGCAACGACCGGGCCGACGCATGAAGCGCTTTTTGCGGGGGGTGGCCATCCTCTGGGTGGTGTTCCGATATGGCCTGGATGGCCTGGTGCTCGACAGTTTCCAGAAGCCCTGGCTGCGGATGATTTCGCGCATCCTGTCGGTCGGGCGCAATCTGGACGCACCGCGCGGCCAGCGGCTGCGTGAGGCGCTGGAGAGCCTGGGGCCCATTTTCGTGAAGTTCGGCCAGGTGCTCTCCACGCGCCGCGACCTGTTGCCCCCCGATATCGCCGACGAACTGGCGCGCCTGCAGGACCGCGTCCCGCCTTTCGATCCGGATGTGGCCATTGCCACCATCGAGCGTGCCTTCCGCAGGCCGGTGGGCGAGGTGTTTGTCTCGTTCGACCGCACACCCGTGGCCAGCGCCTCGATCGCCCAGGTCCACTTTGCCACGCTGCGCGACCGCCAGGGGGTGGAGCGCGAGGTAGCAGTCAAGGTGTTGCGCCCCGGCATGCTGCCGGTGATCGAGAAGGACCTGAGCCTGATGCGCATGATGGCCGGGTGGGTGGAGAGCCTGTCGGCCGACGGCAAGCGCCTCAAGCCCCGAGAGGTGGTGGCCGAGTTCGACAACTACTTGCATGACGAGCTGGATCTGGTGCGCGAGGCCGCCAACGCCGCGCAGCTGCGCCGCAACATGCAGGGGCTGGACCTGGTGCTGATCCCAGAAATTTTCTGGGACTTTTGCCATGCCGAGGTCATGGTGATGCAGCGCATGAACGGCGTGCCCATCAGCCAAATCGACCGCCTCCGCGAAGCGGGCGTGGACATTCCCAAACTGGCGCGCGACGGCGTGACCATCTTTTTCACCCAGGTGTTCCGTGATGGGTTCTTCCATGCGGACATGCACCCGGGCAACATCCAGGTCAGTCTGGACCCGGCCACCTTCGGCCGCTATATCTCGCTCGATTTCGGCATCGTGGGCACGCTCACCGAATCGGACAAGGAATATCTCGCCCAGAACTTCGTGGCCTTCTTCCGCCGCGACTACAAACGGGTGGCCGAGCTGCACATCGAAAGTGGCTGGGTGCCGCCCGAGACCCGGGTGAATGACCTCGAATCGGCCATCCGTGCGGTGTGCGAGCCGTATTTCGACCGCCCTCTCAAGGAAATCTCGCTCGGCATGGTGCTGATGCGCCTGTTCCAGACCTCGCGGCGCTTTCATGTCGAGATCCAGCCGCAGCTGGTGCTGCTGCAAAAGACCTTGCTCAACATCGAAGGCCTGGGCCGCGAGCTGGACCCGGACCTGGACCTGTGGAGCACCGCCAAGCCCTTCCTCGAAAAGTGGATGCTGGAGCAGATGGGTCCCCAGCGCCTGTGGCGCGAGTTGCGCGCCGAGGCGCCGCACTACGCCAAGCTGGTGCCGGAGCTGCCACGCCTGCTCTACGACGCGCTGCGGCAGCGGCCTGCCGACCAGCAACATCTGCTCAAGGAATTGCTGGAGACCCAGAAACGCACCAACCGGCTGCTGCAGTCCATCATCTATGGCGGTGTTGGATTTGTGCTGGGCTTGCTGGCCATGCAGCTCTTCATGCGGATCCGGGTGTTCTGAGGCACAAAAGTTGCCTTCATAATCCGCAGCGACTTTTGTTACGAATTTGGAAAAGGGGCCAGAGCCTCTTGGTCTTCCCGGTGCAGTAGCGCGGACGCACGAGGTGCCCGCTGCGCGTCCTGTTTTTTCGCAACCCCCTTGGAGCTTCGGAGCGGCCCATGCTGTTGTCATTCATTGTTCTGTATCTGCTGATTTCGATTGGTGTGGGTCTGTATGCGGCGACCCGCGTGCACAACACGGCAGACTATGCAGTGGCAGGGCGCAGCCTGCCTTTGGCCGTGGTGATCGCCACCACGTTTGCGACCTGGTTTGGGTCGGAGACCGTGCTGGGGGTCTCGGCCCGCTTCGTCAGTGGAAACCTGGGCGCTGTGGTCGAGGACCCCTTCGGCGCCTCTATGTGTCTGGTGCTGGTGGGCCTCTTTTTTGCCTACAAGCTCTACCAGAAGAACCTGATCACGCTGGGTGATTACTATCGTCAGCGCTATGGGCGGGTGATCGAGGTGGCCTGCTCGGCCATCATCATGTTCAGCTACCTGGGCTGGGTGGCGGCGCAGATTACCGCCTTGGGCCTGGTCTTCAACCTCCTCACGCAGGGAGCCGTGTCGGTCACTTTGGGCATGGTCATCGGGACGCTGGTGGTACTGGTCTACACGCTGTATGGCGGCATGTGGTCTGTGGCCATGACCGACTTCGTGCAGATGATTGTGATCGGCGTGGGCCTGCTGGCCATTGCCTGGTTTGCTGCCGACCTAGCGGGGGGCGCTGGCAAGGTGGTGGAATACGCGGCGCGTGAGGGCAAATTCCAGTTTTTCCCGAGCGGAGGGCTCAAGGAGTGGACATTCTTCATTGCCGCCGCCATCACCATGATGTTGGGCTCCATCCCGCAGCAGGATGTGTTCCAGCGCGTGATGTCCTCCAACAGCCCTGAAACTGCGCGCAAAGGCCCCGTGATTGGCGGGGTGCTGTACCTGCTGTTTGCCTTTATCCCCATGTTTGTGGTGACGGCCGCTGTGCTGGTGATGCCCGAAACGGCGCAGACGCTGCTCAATGAAGATCCGCAGAAGGTGCTGCCGACCCTCGTGATGGAGCGTATGCCCATCATGCTGCAAGTGGCCTTTTTTGGCGCATTGCTGTCGGCCATCATGTCCACGGCGTCCGCCACCCTGCTGGCGCCCTCGACGACGTTTGTGGAGAACATACTGCACAACCTGCGCCCCGGCATGACCGACCAGCAGACACTCAAGGCCATGCGGATCTCGGTGCTGGTGTTCACTGCCTGTGTGCTGACCTATGCCATCACCATGCAAGGCACCTCGATCTATGAACTGGTGTCCGGTGCCTACCAGGTGCCTTTGGTAGGTGCCTTTGTGCCTCTGGTTTTTGGCCTGTACTGGAAACGTGCCACGACCCAAGGGGCGCTGCTGGCCGTGGCGATGGGTCTGGGTGTGTGGCTACTGTTTGTGGCCAGCCCCATGCTGTCGGAGGCGTTCCCGCAGCAGCTCGCTGGTGTGCTGGCCGCGCTGGTGGGCATGATCGGGGGTTCTCTGGCGCCGCAGTGGATTGATGACCACAAGGGCCATGTCACCCACTACGAAGGCAGCGCCCGCTGAGTGCTTGGCCTCTGTGCCCATGGCGCGGGGCTTGAGGGGCAGGCATGCCGCCTATAATTGAGGGTTTTGCACTTTCCCTCAACACACTGACATGCCTATTTACGCCTACAAATGCGGCTCCTGCGGCCATGCCAAGGATGTGCTGCAAAAAATCTCTGACGCGCCCCTCACGGTGTGCCCCGCCTGTGGGGCCGAGGCCTTCTCCAAGCAGGTCACGGCGGCAGGCTTCCAGCTCAAGGGCTCGGGCTGGTATGTGACTGATTTCCGGGGTGGCAGCGGTGGCAACTCCGCACCGGCGACGGAAGCCAAATCGGGCGCTTCCACCGAGGCGGCAGCCCCTGCCAGCACGGGTGATGCTCCTAAAAAGGAAGCTGCTAGCCCAAGCGCATCAGGCGCCAGTGGCAGTTCTGCTCCTGTTTCTTCGAGCTGAGGATCTGCATGGCTGCCTTGCGCAAATGGCTGTTGACGGGTCTTCTGGTCATCGTTCCCGGTGTCATCACGGCATGGGTGCTCAACTGGATTGTGAGCACGCTCGACCAGACCCTGCAGATCCTGCCCGTCGCATGGCATCCCGACAAACTGCTGGGTGTCCATGTGCCCGGCTTTGGTGTGGTGCTCACCCTGCTGATCCTGCTCGTGGTGGGCGCCGTTGCCAGCAACTTTGCAGGCCGCAAGCTGGTGCAGTGGGGCGATGCCCTGGTGCACCGTATCCCGGTGGTGCGCTCCATCTACTCCAGCGTCAAGCAGGTGTCCGACACGCTGTTTTCCGAAAGCGGCAACGCTTTTCGCACAGCAGTGCTGGTGCAGTGGCCCCGTGAGGGCGTCTGGACGGTGGCCTTTGTCACCGGCGCGCCCAACGGCGAAGTAGCGGCCTACCTGCGCGACGAATTCGTGAGTGTGTACGTGCCCACCACGCCCAACCCCACGGGCGGGTACTTCGTGATGGTGCGCAAGAGCGACTGCGTTGAACTCGACATGAGCGTGGACGCCGCCCTCAAATACATTGTTTCGATGGGCGTGGTCGCTCCTGCAGACCCCACGCTCGTTTCCCCCAGTAAGTGAATCCCTTTTAACGCGCCCCTCGGGCGCCGGAAGTTTTTGCCATGGCCATGCGTTCCCACTATTGCGGTCTTGTGACCGAAGCCCTGATGGGCCAAACCGTCACCCTGTCGGGCTGGGTGAACCGCCGCCGCGACCATGGTGGCGTGATCTTCATCGACCTGCGCGACCGCGAAGGCTACGTGCAGGTGGTGTGCGACCCCGACCGCGCTGAGATGTTCAAGACTGCCGAAGACGTGCGCAACGAGTTTTGCGTGCAGGTCAAGGGCCTGGTGCGCGCGCGCCCTGCTGGCACGACCAACGACAAGCTCAAGAGCGGCCAGATCGAAGTGCTGTGCCACGAGCTGACCGTGCTCAACCCGTCCGTCACGCCTCCATTCCAGATGGACGACGAGAACCTGTCGGAAACCACCCGTCTTACCCACCGCGTGATGGACCTGCGCCGCCCGCACATGCAGCGCAACATGATGCTGCGCTACAAGACCGCTATCCAGGTGCGCAACTTCCTGGACAAGGAAGGCTTCATCGACATCGAAACGCCCATGCTGGGCAAGAGCACGCCCGAAGGCGCGCGCGACTACCTCGTGCCCAGCCGTGTGCACGACGGCCAGTTTTTTGCGCTGCCCCAGTCGCCCCAGCTCTACAAGCAGATGCTGATGGTGGCCGGCTACGACCGCTACTACCAGATCACCAAGTGCTTCCGCGACGAAGACCTGCGCGCTGACCGTCAGCCCGAGTTCACGCAGATCGACTGCGAAACCTCGTTCCTGAACGAGGAAGAAATCCGCGCCATCTTCCAGCGCATGATCACCGAAGTGTTCCAGACCCAGTTGGGTGTGGACCTGGGCGAATTCCCCATCATGACCTACCAGGAGGCGGCCTTCCGCTTCGGCTCCGACAAGCCCGACCTGCGCGTGAAGCTCGAATTCACCGAGCTGACCGAAGTGATGAAGGACGTGGACTTCAAGGTGTTCTCCGCCCCCGCCACCACCAAGGGTGGCCGCGTGGTGGCCCTGCGCGTGCCCGGTGGCTCGCAGATTTCGCGCGGCGAGATTGACGCCTACACCGAGTTCGTCAAGATCTACGGCGCCAAGGGCCTGGCCTGGATCAAGGTCAACGAAGTGGCCAATGGCCGTGACGGCCTGCAGTCGCCCATCGTGAAGAACCTGCACGACGCCGCCATAGCCGAGATTCTGAAGCGCACCGGTGCGCAAGACGGCGACCTGCTGTTCTTTGGCGCCGACAAGGAAAAGATCGTCAACGACTCCATCGGCGCGCTGCGCCTGAAGATCGGCCACAGCGAATTCGGCAAGAAGAGTGGCCTGTTCGAGAGCCGCTGGGCACCCCTGTGGGTGGTGGACTTCCCCATGTTCGAACACGACGAGGAAGAAGACCGCTGGACCGCCGTGCACCACCCCTTCACCAGCCCGAAGGACGGCCACGAGGATCTGATGGACACCGACCCGGCCAAGTGCCTGGCCAAGGCCTACGACATGGTGCTGAACGGCTGGGAACTGGGTGGCGGTTCGGTCCGTATCCACCGCGCCGACGTGCAGAGTAAGGTGTTCACCGCCCTCAAGATTTCGGCCGAGGATGCGCAGGCCAAATTCGGCTACCTGCTGGATGCACTGCAGTACGGCGCGCCCCCGCACGGTGGCCTGGCCTTCGGCCTGGACCGCCTGATCACGCTGATGACCGGCGCCGAGTCGATCCGCGACGTGATCGCCTTCCCCAAGACCCAGCGCGCCCAGGATCTGCTCACGCAGGCGCCATCGCCGGTGGACGAGAAGCAGCTGCGCGAGCTGCACATCCGCCTGCGCAACCCGGACGCCATCAAGGCTGCCTGATCCGGGGCGTTTCTCGATTCCATGGATCGCTGCAGATGCGCTTTCGGGGCATCGCACCACTAAGCGGCACGGGCTTCAAGCCCGGGCCGCTTTTTTACTGGCCGGCCCCCGCTGGCGCACAAAGGAAGTTCTCAATGCGTTTTCAGACGATGCAGGCGGTAGCCTGTGCCACGGCGTTGCTGGCCCTGGCGGGCTGCGGCGAAAAGAAGACCGAGCTGGGGCAGGGGGGGGCGGTCGTCACCGGCTCGGCAGGCCCTCAAGGCGCGCAGAACGCCGCCAAGGAACTGGTGCGCTGCGACGCCCCGGTGGCCACGCTGGCACTGGCCGAAAACCCCAATGGCTACATCATGGGGTCGGGCTACCAACTGCCGGCATCGCCGGTGCCCCTGGTCAAGCTGCTGGCCCAGCAAAGCGGGTGTTTCCGGGTGGTGGACCGGGCGGCGGGCCTGAAAGGCACGATACAGGAGCAGGAGCTGAAGGACGCAGGCATCCTGCGCAAGAACAACTCCACAGTGGCCAAAGGCAAGGGCTATGAGGCGCAGTACACGCTCACGCCCAGCCTCACGTTCAGCGAGCAGGATGCAGGCCGGGGCCTGGCCGGGGTGATCGCCATGATTCCGGTGCTGCGCGACATTGCCGGCCTTGCTGGGATGGTGGAACAGGTCAAGTTCAAAGAGGCGCAGACGGCATTGCTGCTGTCCGACAACGAAACCACCGAGCAGGTGGCTGCGGCCACGGGCGCTGCCCGCACCACCGACCTGGGGGTCGGAGGCCTGGTGTTCGGCAAGCTCGGCGGCGCAGCCGGTGCAGGCTGGAGCAATACCAACGAGGGCAAGGTGATCGCAGCCGCCTTCCTGGATGCGCACAACCAGCTGGTGGTGCAAGTGCGTGCGCTGCAGGCCAAGGAGCTGCCGCCCCCGGTGGCGACCAAAACCAAGCCCTGACCCCCGGCGGCGGCGATGGAGCAGCAGCGGCCCTTCAAGATCCCCGAGTCTGTGCTGGTGGTGATCCACACCCCGGCACTGGATGTGCTGCTGATGCACCGCGCGGACGGCGGGGCGCATTGGCAATGTGTCACCGGCAGCAAGGACCATCCCCATGAACTTTGGGAAACCACAGCGGCGCGCGAGGTGCGGGAAGAAACGGGCATCGACGTGTACGCCCCCGGCTGTGTGCTGAGCGACTGGCTGCTGGAGAACGTCTACGACATCTGGCCGCAGTGGCGCCACCGCTATGCGCCTGGCGTGGTGTTCAACCGCGAACGGGTATTCGGCCTGTGCGTTCCAGCCGGTACGCCGGTGGTGCTCAGTCCGCGCGAGCATGTGGCCTTCGAATGGCTGCCCTGGCGCGAGGCGGCCGACCGCTGTTTCTCGGCCTCGAATGCCGAGGCCTGTCTTCTGCTGCCGCGTTTCGTTTGAGGCGCTGAAGTCGGCCGTGGGCAGGCCGTGAAGCCCCGGTTTACTGCGGCCTGGCCAGCAGCTTGACCAAATGCTCGGCAAACCCCTCGGCGGCGGGTGAGGTGGCGCGTTGCGTGGGGCTGTAGAGGCACACGTAGCGCATGGCTTCGGGCTGCAGAATGCGCCGCCGCACCAGTCCCAACGGCTTGGCCAATGCGCCGACGTAGTCGGGGGCGAGCGTGGCGCTCACGTCGGCAGCGGCCAGGCCCAGTGCAGTGGAAATGTTGTCCACGATCTCCACCGGCTTCACGCGCTGCTCCGTGGGCAGACCCGTGTGCATCTGGGCCACGCTGCGCTCATGGTCGCGCCCTGCTGCCACCAGGGAGTGGGCGTGCAACTGGGCCCAGGTCACGCTGCGCTGGCGCGCCAGCGGGTGGGTGGGGGCGCACCACAGCACCCAGGGGCTTTCAAACAACGGGGTGCGTGCAATGTCCTCTCCGCAGGCGCGGTCCGGTCCGAGGGCCAGGTCAGCGTCGCCGCTGGCCACGGCATCGACCAGTTTTTCCACCGGTGCGTCGCGGATATGGATGCGCACCTTGGGCCGCGTTTGTTGGTAGGCCTTGATGGCCCGGGGCAGGATGACGCTGGCCACCACCAGTGGGGCGGCAATGCGCACGACCCCGGCTGCACGGTTGCGCACATCGCTCGCAGCCGTCTGGGCCATGCGCAGGTGCTTGAGCACCGATTCGGCCGAGGCCAAAAACTCGCGCCCCGCGCTGGTGATGCCCACCCGGCGGGTGCTGCGCTCGAACAGCTTGAAGTTCAGCACATCCTCCAGTTCGCCCACCAACTGGCTCACGGCCGAAGGCGTGAGCGCCAGCCGGTCGGCAGCGGCCGTGAAGCTGCGCATCTCGGCGACGGTGACGAAAGCCTCCAGTTGGCGCAGCGTGAAATGGGGCAGGGACATAGGCACACGGATGGCAGTGATGCCATTCATTAGATCATCTTCACAATCTGTAAGAAAGCATTGATTGTGGTCAAGAAACCGGCTGCAGATACTCCGCGACGGTTGGTCAAGGTTGCCTGACCCCGTTTGTTGTCTGACCGGAGAATTCCCTTGAGCACCGACACGCTGAACGTCGCCGGCATTGCCGTATCGCCCCACCACTACATTGACGGCCAGCGCGAGGCGTCGGACATGCGCTTTGACCTGCACTCGCCCATCGACCAGGCGCTGCTGGGGCGCATCAGCGAGGGGTCGCCCGCGCATGTGGACGCAGCCGTCACCGCAGCCGCACGCGCCTTTCCGGCGTGGAGCGCGCTCACGGCCGCCGAGCGCAAGCCGTACCTCGACCGCTTCGCTGCCGAGATCGGCAAGCGTGCCAATGACTTCGGTACGCTCGAATCCAACGACGCGGGCGTGCTGCTCTCGCGCATGAAGCACGGCGTGGTGCCGCGCGCCATGCTGAACATCACCTGGTTCGCCGAGCATGCGCTGAGCCTGCAGGACCGCACTATCGAGACCGAGCAGGCCACTCACATCGTGCGCCACGACCCTGCCGGCGTGGTGGCCATCATCACGCCCTGGAATGCGCCGCTGATGCTGGCCACCTGGAAGCTGGGCCCGGCGCTGGCCGCAGGCAACTGCGTCATCGTCAAGCCGCCAGAGTGGGCGCCGCTCACCAGCAGCCTGTTGGCCGACTGCGCGCACGCGGCCGGGCTGCCGCCCGGGGTGTTCAACATCGTGCAGGGCGCGGGCGCCAGCACCGGCGCGCGCCTGGTCAGCGACCCGCGCCTGGCGCGCATCTCGTTCACTGGCTCGGTGCCCACGGCCAAGTGGATCGCACAGTCTGCCGGCGCCAACCTCGTTCCCTGCAGCCTGGAACTGGGCGGCAAGTCGGCCTTCATCGTGCTGGAAGACGCCGACATCGACAACGCCGCCGCCACCGGTGCGCTCATGTACCGCAATGCCGGCCAGGTATGCCTGGCGGGCACGCGCTTTCTGGTCCACCGCAAGGTGCACGATGCATTCGTCGCCGCGCTGCGCGGCTATGTGGAAAAGCTCACCGTAGGCGATCCGCGCGACGAGGTCACCGAGGTCGGCCCCATCATCCACCCGCGCCAGCTCGAGCGCGTGCAGGGCTTCGTGCAGCGCGCTGTGGCCGACGGCGCCACGCTGCTCTGGGGCGGCGCGCCGCACGCCTTCGGCGCGCAGTACTACCAGCCCACGATGCTCACCGATCTGCGCCAGGACAGCGAGATCGTGCAGAACGAGGTCTTCGGCCCGGTGCTCACACTGCAAAGCTTCGACAGCGACGAGGAAGCCATCGCCCTGGCCAACGGCACGGACTACGGCCTGGGCGGTGTGTGCTACGGCGCCACGGAGCATGCCAGCGCCGTGGCGCAGCAGGTGCGCACCGGCTTCATCTGGGTCAACAGCTTCGGCATCCGCGATCTGGCCGCGCCGTTCGGTGGCATCAAGCGCAGCGGCGTGGGCCGCGAGGGCGGGGACTGGAGCTTCGAGTTCTTCTGCGACATCAAGGATGTCGTCGTTCCCAAGAAGCCCTTCCGCGCGAGCTTCAGCCACCGCTGAACGCCACCAAGTACACAGGAGACACACACCATGGGAAGCATCGTTGGCGCCGCCATCGTCTCGCACCACCCCGGCCTGATGCAGTGCGAGGAGTTCCGCGTGCTGCAGGGCGCGGGGGCCGACTCGGACCTTATCCCCGGCTACGCCCGCCTGCGCGAGAAGATCGCCGCGGCCCGGCCCGACGTGGCCATCATCTTCGACTCGCACTGGTTCACCACCGGCTACCACTTGGTGGACGGCGCTGCGCGCTATGAGGGGACCTACATCTCGGATGAAATGCCCTGGTACCTGCATGGCGTGCCTTACGACTACCGGGGCCACCCTGATCTGGCCCTGGCCATCGAGGCCGCATCGCGCGAGCAGAAGGGCTACAACCGCGTCATCAACCACCCCGACCTGGGCAAGCAGTACGCCACCATCAACCTGGTCAAGCACCTGCGCCTGGAGCGCAGCGATACGCCGGTGGTCACCGTGAGCTCGTGCCAGAACTGCGACTGGCGCCACTTCCTGAAATCGGGCGAAGCGATTGCCGAGGCCGTGCGCCGCAGCGACCTGCGCGTGCTGCTGCTGGCCTCGGGTGCGTTGAGCCACAAGTTCAACCCCATCGACTGGAAGCCCAACCACCCGCGCATCTTCCACGAGAGCAATGTCTCGCGCCCCGAGAACATCGTGAGCGACAAGGGCGCCATCGCCCTCATGGAGCAGGGCCGGCACGATATGGTGCTCGACCGCTGGCAGGACGAGTACCGCAAGATGCCTTGGGAGGCCTTCGGCGCCCACTACCTGCAGATGCTGGGTGCCATGGGCGGGGCCGACTGCCGTGCGCGCGGCGTGGCCCTGTCGGCCTACGAGAACGCCCGCGGCACGGGCAATGTGCACATGTGGTTCGATGGCGAAGAAGCGGCCCACAAGGCAGAGGTGGCGGCATGAACTTCGAATTCCCGATCACCGAGTTGCCCGCCGTGATGCGCGGCCCGCGCGTGGAGCGCCGCCGCGTGCTGGTGGGCGGCAGCGCCTGTTGGGGCACCCTGGTGGAAGAAGGCGCGCAGCAGGGGCAGTTGCGCCTGGACGATGGCCGCGTGCTCGACCCGGCCACGGTGCAGCACCTGCCGCCGGTCTCGCCCAGCAAGGTCATCGCTGTGCACATCTCGTACAGCTCGCGCAGCTTCGAGACACGCAACCAGCCCAAGCCCACCGAGACGCCGACCTACTTCACCAAGCCGCCGACTTCGGTCAACGGCCATGGCTGCGAGATCCACAAGCCCGCCGACAGCCAGTACCTGAACTACGAGGGCGAGTACGCCGTGGTGATCGGCAAGACCTGCCGCAACGTGCTGCCCGACGAGGCCTGGGACTACATCGAGGGCTTTTGCCCGGCACTCGACATGGGCCTGCAGAACTACCGCGACACCGACCAGGGCAGCATGCTGCGCGTGAAGGGGGCGGACACGCTCTTGCCCATCGGCCCGGGTATCGTGCGCGGCGTCAACCTGTTCGCGCAGACGCTTCGCACCTACCGCAACGGCCTGGTGGTGCAGGAGGCGCACATCGGCGACGAGACCATCTGGGGCCCGCACTACGTGGTGGCCGACATCGCACGCCACATCACCCTGGTGCCGGGCGATGTGATCCTCATGGGCACGCCCTGCCACTCCCGCTCGGTGGACCCGGGCGATCGGGTGGAGTGCGAGATCACCGGCCTGGGCCGTCTGGCCGGCACGGTGGTTGCGATCGACGCACCTCGCGCCTCGGCCCTGGGCGTGGGCCACCAGCCCACCGACAGCCCCGAGGTGCGGCGCGTGGCCTGCGGCTTTGACGAGCGCGTGCCCGAGCACCTCAAGGCCAACTACCGGCAGGCCGCGAAGAAGCAGTGACAGTGATCAACAACCAGCACAGGAGACATCCCATGACCAAGCCTTCCCTCACCCTCTCTCGCCGCGACATCCTGCAATGGGCCCTGGCCGGAACGGCCAGCAGCATGCCCTTCATGGCCCAGGCCCAGGCGCTGGATACCGTGAAGATCCTGGCGGGCTTTGCTGCGGGTGGCACGGTGGACACGCTGGCGCGGCGCGTGGCGACCCAGATCACGGGCGGCTATGCCAAGTCCGCCGTGGTCGAGAACAAGACCGGCGCGGGCGGGCAGATCGCCATCACCACGCTCAAGGGCGTGCCCGCAGACGGCGCCACCTGGCTGGTCACGCCCATGTCCATGCTGGGCATCTACCCCCACACCTACAAGAAGCTGCCCTACGACCCCGTGGCTGACGTGACCCCTGTCTCGCTGGGCGTGGTGTTCGACATGGGCTTTGCGGTGGGCCCGCAGGTGCCGGCATCGGTGAAGACCGTGCCCGAGTTTCTGGAGTGGTGCAAGGCCCACCCCACGGGCGCCAACTTTGGCTCGCCTGCGCCGGGCTCGGTGCCGCACTTTGTGGGCGAGTTGATCAGCCGCGCGGGCAAGGTGGACATGCGCCATGTGGGCTTCCGTGGCTCGCAGCCCGCCATCCTGGACCTGCTGGGTGGGCAGATCGCGGCCGTGTCGGCCCCGGTGGGCGAGTTCTTGCCCCACCTGTCTGGCGGCAAGCTGCGTGTGCTCGCCACCTCAGGTGCCACGCGCAACAAGTTCGTGCCGGGCGTCAGCACTCTGGTCGAACAGGGTTTGCAGGACATGGTCTATGGCGAGTGGTTCGGTTTTTTCCTTCCGGGCAAGGCCCCGGCCGAGGTGGTGCAAAAGGCCAACGCCGCCATCCGCACGGCGCTGGCCGACAAGGACGTGGTCGCCGGGCTGGCGGCCATGGGGCTGGAGGCGCGTTCGTCCACACCGGCCGAGCTGGCGGCGCTGCTCAAGGCCGATGGGGACAAGTGGGGTCCCATCGTGAAGGCCATTGGCTTTACCGCAGAGTCTTGAAGACACCCCCTGAGTCGCTTCGCGCCTTCCCCCTCAAGGGGGACGCGGCCAGCGCGGCAGGGCGGCCCTTGCGCGGCGGCCACTGGCCTCGGTCGCGCCAGTCTTCGCGCGGTTGCCACGGTGCACAACCTTGAAGAGAGAACAACAGATGTTTGATGACGCACTGATCCAGCAACTCGCCAGCGAGCTGCACCAGGCCGAAAAGACCCGTGTGCAGGTGGAGCATTTCTCCAAGCGCCACCCCGGCATGACCGTGCAGGACGGCTATGCCATCTCGCGCGCCTGGGTGGCGATGAAGATCGCTGAGGGCCGCACTGTGCGTGGCCACAAGATCGGCCTGACCTCGCGCGCCATGCAGGTGGCCAGCCAGATCACCGAGCCCGACTTCGGCACCCTGCTCGACGACATGTTCTTCGCCGAGGGCGGCGACATTCCCATGCAGCGTTTCATCCTGCCGCGCGTGGAGGTGGAGCTGGCCTTTGTGCTCAACAAGCCGCTGCGCGGCGATCCGGGGCGCCCGCCGGTGAACATTTTCGACGTGCTGGCCGCCACCGAGTACGTGGTGCCCGCCATCGAGATCATCGACGCGCGCATCGAGCAGCACGACCGCCACACGGGCGTGATGCGCAAGGTTTTCGACACCATCTCGGACAACGCGGCCAATGCCGGCATCGTCACCGGCGGGCGCCCCGTGCGGCCCGATGCGGTGGACCTGCGCTGGTGCGGCGCACTGCTCTACAAGAATGGCGTGATCGAGGAGTCGGGCCTGGCGGCCGCCGTGCTCAACCACCCGGCCACGGGCGTGGCCTGGCTGGCCAACAAGCTCGCTCCGTATGGCGAGGGCCTGGCAGCAGGCGAGGTGGTGCTGGGGGGCTCGTTCACGCGGCCCGTGGCGGCGGTTGCGGGCGACACCTTCCATGCGGACTACGGGCCGCTCGGCAACATCGCGTTCCGGTTTGTGTGACTGGAATGGTCTGCGTGCGCCGCACGCGGAGATCGGTGTGTGCTCAGGGGCGCAGCCGGAGCTTGTCCGCCGCGCTTTCGGGCCCGGCGCCATCGGGCTCCCCTGCGCCATCACTGCCGTTGGCACTGTCGTCTGTGGCAGGCGCGGCAGGTGCGGCAGCGGCCGCAGAGGTGCCTTCCACGGCATTGCGTGAGCGGATGACCACCCCCCCGGGGCGCCGCTCGTTGTCCTGCCCCAAGATGGCGCGCGCCGGGGCGTTGCCAATGCGCAGGCGCAGTGCATCAATGGCCTCCTGCAGCGGTTCGGGCGATGCGATGCGTGCGCCGTGCCGCAACAGCACCTGCTGCGACAGGTCCAACAGCTTGGAGTTCAGACTGGTGTTGGCCTGCTGCAGCAGGTTCTGCACGGCGCCTGCGGGGTCGCCCGCCAGACTCTGTGCCATGGCGACTTCGGCGGCCTTGTTGACCTGCTGCAGGCAGTCGCGCACCAGCACGCCGTAGGGCTCGTGCAGGCTGCAGGCGTTGGCCATCAGTTCGGTCAGCCCGCGTGTGTTGGCGTAGCGCATGCCCAGGGCGCGCACCCAGCTTTCGCCTTCGGACAATTCGATGGACGTGACGGCCAGCACCGCAAGCAGGCTGCCCAGGTTACAGGCCGCTTCGAAGTCAAAGCTGGCGGTGCCGATCTCGCGCGCCATGGCGCGCACCGACTCCACCGCCTGCGAAAACTGCCGCTGCTGTATCAGTTGCAGCGCCCGCGCTACCTCGGAAAAACGGCGGATGCGTGCGCTGTCAGAGTGGCGCTCCATGATGCGGACAAAGTCGGCCATGCAGCGCTCGATGCCCTTGCGGTCGTTGTCGGCGTAGTAGGCAAAGGTCAGCAGCACCAGCGACTGGTAGTCGAACAGCTTGGAGTCGATCCCCAGGATCACGGCCCGGGCCAGCACCTTGGTGGCAGTCTCGCGGTCGCCCATGTAGTACGACATCATCCCCAGTTTCTGCAGCCGCACCACCGAGTCGGGCGTGAGGGTGCTGGCGGTTCGGTAGGTTTCGATGGCCTGCGCGAAGTTGCCCAGCTCCACCTGCGCGCGGCCGAGCACGTCGTAGGCATCGGCAAACGAGGCGTCTTCGCCGATCAGCTCCTGCAAGGTGGTGATGGCGCGCGCTGCCTGGCCCGACTCGATCTGCGCACGGGCCACGCCCAGCTTGGCCCAGGGCAGGGCGCGTGCAGCGATCACGGCCTCGAACAGCGTGCGTGCCTCGTCGTGTCGGCCCAGGCGCAGCAGCAGCTCCGAGCCAATGCGCGCGGCATACAGCCAATAGGGCTTGCGCGCTTCAAAGCGTTCCACGCACAGCGCAGCGGCCTGCTCGAAGTCCTCGGCCTCGATGGCGTCAAAGATGGGCTTGAGGTGCACCTTGCGCAGGCGCGCCAGACTCAGGCGCTCGAACAGCGCGCTGGGTGTGAAGGGTTTGAGCAGGTAGCCATCCAGCGCCGATTCGGCCGCCTCGGCCACGGCGGCATACGAGGCCTCGGCCGTGACCATGAAAAACACGGTGGAAAACGGCAGCAGCTGGGCACGCCGCAGGTCGTCCAGCAGGGTCTGGCCCGAGTAATTGGCATCGCCAAAAAACTGGTCGCACAGCACATAGTCGAACACCGTGTGCTCCAGCCTACTGCGTGCGTCCTGCACACGCGAGCACTGCACGATGCGGGACACGCCGTACTCGCGCAATTGCCCCACCAGGATGCTGCGTGAAGTGGCATTGCTGTCCACAATCAGGGCCTGAACCTGCGGGGGAACGGGTTGTCGGTTCTCGGTGGCCATGGGGCTGAGCTGGCCTGTGTGTGGTGTGAATGAGACGGCCCCAGTGTACTGGCCCATGGTACCCAGCGGGCGTCGGGCAAACCCGCTGCCAATCTAGCTTGCGACACAATCCCAAGTCCTAGAAACGGCAGTTGACCGCTTGCCATTTTCAAGAGAGCCCGATGGATACTGACTTTCGCTGCTTCGTTGACGTTCGCCTGTCGAGTGGGCACGCTACACACTCGCCAGCACCGCGCTCGCCGCGCCATGCAGCGTTGCTCCTCCTTGCGGGCATGGGCCCGCTGCGTCCTCGCGCCTTGCCTGGCGCGCCGATCACGGCACTGGTGAGTGCGTTCAACTACCGTTTCTAGGACCATGCAACACGACGACATCCTGCGGGTAGCCACCTACAACATCCACAAGGGTGTGCAAGGCATCGGCCCCGCGCGGCGGCTGGAGATCCACAACCTCGGCCTGGCGGTCGAGCAGCTCGATGCCGACATCGTCTGCCTGCAGGAGGTGCGCAAGCTGCACCGGCGCGAGGCGGCCTACTTCCAGCGCTGGCCCGACGTGCCGCAGGCCGAGTTCCTGGCGCCCGAAGGCTATGAGGCTGTGTACCGCACCAACGCCATCACCAAACATGGCGAGCACGGCAACGCGTTGCTCACGCGCTGGCCCGTGATCGGGCACCAGCACGAGGACATCTCCGACCACCGCTTCGAGCAGCGCGGCCTGCTGCATGTCGAGGTCAACGCCCATGGCCGCAATGTGCACGTGATCGTGGTTCACCTGGGGCTCATCCCCGGCAGCCGTGTGCGGCAGATCGAGCGCCTGCAGGGCTTCATCGACCGCGAGGTGCCGCCTGGCGCGCCGCTGGTGGTGGCGGGCGACTTCAACGACTGGGGGCAGCAGCTCAAGCGCATGCTGGCCGGGTTTTCGCTCTACGAGTTCGAGGAACCACGCGCCTTCACCTACCCCGCGCGGCTGCCCCTGACCCAGCTGGACCATGTGTATGCGCGGGGCCTCACGCCCCTGTCGCTGCATGTGCCGCGCGGCCGCATCTGGTGGCGCATGTCCGACCACCTGCCGCTGATCGCCGAGTTCCGGCTGTGAACGCGTGAAGAAAAAACCACCTCTGGTCCGTGGCGCGGAGTTTTCCGACGACCACCGGGTGCGCCTGCTGCAGGGGGCCGAGGAACTGTTCCCGGCCCTGACCGAGGCCATGGACGCCGCGCTGTCGGACATCCAGTTCGAGACCTACATCTTCGATTTCACCGGCTCGGGTGCGGCCGTGGCCGAGGCACTGATGCGTGCAGCGCAGCGGGGTGTGCGCACCCAGCTGGTGGTGGACGGTGTGGGCACCGGGGCACTGCCCGAGGCCTGGGCAGCGCGGCTGCTGGCCGCCGGGGTGCAATACAGCGTGTATTCGCCGCTCGGGCCCCTGGGCCTGCTGCTGCCGCACCGCTGGCGGCGCCTGCACCGCAAGCTGTGTGTGGTCGATGGCCGCCTGCTGTTTTGCGGCGGCATCAATGTGCTGGACGATTTTCACGACCCCAACCACGGCACGCTCGATGCTCCCCGTTTTGACTTTGCGGTGCGTGCCACGGGCAGCCTGGTGGAGGCCGCCAGCGACACCATGGACCAGCTCTGGTGGCGCATGCAGGCCGTGCGCGATGCGCGCCTGCGCCGTCTGCCCGAGGCGTTGCAGGCATTGCGTGCTGCCAGCGCTGCCAGCCACGCGGCGCGGCTCGATGGCAACGCGGGTCCGCCCATGCGCGCTGCGCTGGTGCTGCGCGACAACGTGCGCAACCGCAGCCGCATCGAGAAAGCCTACCGCCGCGCCATTGGCAACGCACGGCACGAGATCATCATTGCCAACGCCTACTTCATGCCCGGCGGCAAGCTGCGCCGTGCGCTGGTGATGGCCGCGCGCCGGGGCGTGCGCGTGCGCCTGCTGCTGCAGGGGCGCTATGAGTATTTCATGCAGTACCACGCGGCGCGGCCGGTGTATGGCGCGCTGCTGGCGGCGGGGGTCGAGATCTATGAATACGCGCCCAGCTTCCTGCACGCCAAGGTGGCCGTGATCGACGCGCAAGGCGAGCGGCCCTGGGCCACGGTGGGCTCGTCCAACCTCGACCCCCTGAGTCTGCTGCTGGCGCGCGAGGCCAATGTGGTGGTGGAAGACGGTGCCTTTGCCACCGACCTGCGCCAGCGCCTGGTGCACGCCATGCAGCACGCGGGCCGTCGCATGGACCCGGCACGCTACGCAGGCCGCCCGCTGCGCCAGCGCGTGCTTGACCGCATCGCGTTCGGCCTGATGCGGCTGGCGCTGTGGGTGACTGGCAACCGGTATTGATGAAGACACCCCGTGAGCAGCCTTGCTGCGGGTGTGGCCCTTGGTCGGTGGCCCTGGCCTGGGCCGCGCCCGCCGACTGGGCCATGTATGGTGCGCAGCGCCCTGCATCCTGATAATGCTATAAAAAATATAGCTATCAAGGTATATGCAGCAGGCGGAGAGGGCCTAAAACCCTTGAAATCTGCAGAGAGTGGTTCGCTGTTACGATCCCAGCCATGTCCAGCCAACCTGCCGCCGATATGACGCCCACCCCGCCGGAAGATGAAGGCACGCCCGTTTCTGTGAAGATCCGCGAACGCTTGGCCGCCGCCCGCAAGCGTTTTCACGCCAACGACAACATCGCCGAGTTCATCGAGCCCGGCGAGCTGGAGAAGCTGCTCGACGAGGTCGAGGTCAAGATGCAGGGCGTGCTCGACAGCATGGTGATCAACACCGAGGGCGACCACAACACCAACAACACCGCGCGCCGCGTGGCCAAGATGTACCTCAACGAGGTGTTCAGGGGGCGCTATGTCGCGCAGCCGCCCATCACCGAGTTCCCCAACGCCGAGCACTTGAACGAGCTGATGATCGTGGGCCCGCTCACCGTGCGCAGTGCCTGCAGCCACCATTTCTGCCCCGTGATCGGCAAGATCTGGATCGGCGTGATGCCCAACGAGCACACCAACGTGATCGGCTTGAGCAAGTACGCGCGCCTGGTGGACTGGATCATGGGCCGACCCCAGATCCAGGAAGAAGCTGTGGTGCAGCTGGCCGACCTGATCATGGAAAAGACCCAGCCCGACGGCCTGGCCATCGTCATGGAGGCCAGCCACTTCTGCATGTCCTGGCGCGGTGTGCGCGACAACGACAGCCGCATGATCAACTCGGTCATGCGCGGCGTGTTCCTCAAGGACAGCGCCCTGCGCCGCGAATTTTTGTCCCTCATCCCCGGAAAGAACTAAGCCATGTTGGTACGCCTGCTTTATGCCAGCCGCGCGGTGGACACCTCTCCTGCCGCCATCGAAGCCATCCTGACGCAGTCGCGCCAGCACAACCCGGGCTGTGGCATCACCGGGGTGCTGTGCTATGGCGGCGGCGTGTTTTTGCAGGCCATCGAAGGCGGCCGCTCCGCCGTGAGCGACCTGTACGGCCACATCCAGAAAGACCCGCGCCACAAGAACGTGGAGCTGCTGCACTATGAGGAAATCTCCGAGCGCCGCTTTGGTGGCTGGACCATGGGGCAGGTGAACCTCTCCAAGATCAACCATTCCATCCTGCTCAAGTATTCCGAGAAGCCCGAGCTGGACCCGTATGCCGTGTCGGGCAAGGTGTCGTATGCGCTGCTCGAAGAGCTGATGGCCACGGCCTCCATCATCGGAAGAGCCTGAAAAGCGGGGCGCTTGGCTACTGCGCGGCCTGATCCCGGGCCTGCGGTACTCGCCGCACGGGAGTGCGGCTGCGTTCCTCCACCCGGGCTGAGGCCGCTCGCTACGCCAATCACCCCACTTTTCGTCGTTGTCCTGAACTCGTCATCGCAGCCGCAGCCCACAGGGGCTGCGGCTTTTTGCATTCAAGCCCTCTCTCTTTCTGACCCGTGACCTTCACCGCCTTCGCCCTCATCATCCTCGCCGGCCTCATCCATGCGTGCTGGAACATCGTGGCCAAGAAGGCTGGGGGGGACTCGCGGTTTGCGTTCTTCACCTCGGTGATCATGATGGTCGTCTGGGCGCCGCTGGGCTGGTACCTGGGGCGCGACGCGGTGCCGCTGTGGGGTGCGGTGGAGTGGGGCTTTGTCGTAGCCAGCGGGCTGCTGCATGTGGCTTATTTCGTCATCCTGCTGCGCGGCTATCGTGTGGCGGACCTCACGGTGGTCTACCCGCTGGCGCGCGGCTCGGGGCCGCTCTTGTCGTCGCTGGTGGCCATCACGCTGCTGGGCGAGCAGATCTCTGGGCTGGGTGCCCTGGGCATCGTGGGCGTGGTCGGGGGCGTGTTTCTGATCGCGGGCGGCCCGGGCCTGCTTCGCGCCGCGCACGACCCTGCCGCGCGGGCGCGGGTGCACAAAGGCATGTTGTATGGCTTGCTCACGGGTGCGTTCATCGCCAGCTACACGGTGGTCGATGGCTACGCGGTCAAGTTTTTGCTGATGTCGCCCATCCTGGTGGACTACATGGGCAACTTTGTGCGCGTGGGCCTGCTGGCGCCGGTGGTGCTGCGCGATTTGCCCACCGCCCGCACGCTGTGGCTGGCCCAGTGGCGTTTTGCCCTGGCCGTGGCGGTGGTGAGCCCGGTGGCCTATGTGCTGGTGCTTTACGCCATGCAGCAGGCGCCCCTGTCGCACGTGGCTCCCGCGCGCGAGGTGTCCATGCTGTTTGCAGCGTTGATCGGCGGGCACCTGCTGGGCGAGGGTGACCGCGTGGCGCGCATCTGTGGCGCGCTGTGCATTGCGGCGGGCGTTACGGCCCTGGCCTTGGGATGACCACCATGGCACCCCAATCCCCTTTCCAGCTACTGGGCTGCGATTTCTCCAGCAGCCCCACGCGGCGCAAACCCATCGTGCTGGCGCTGGGCCAGCGCCAGGGCGCGCGCGTGGTGCTCACCGCGCTGCAGCCGTTCGACACCCTGGCCGTATTCGGCCAGTGGCTGGCGGAGCCCGGAGACTGGGTGGGCGGCTTTGACCTGCCCTTTGGCCTGCCGCGCGAGCTGGTGCAGGCGTTGGGCTGGCCTACCGACTGGCATGCCTGCATGCAGCACTACCGCAGCCTGAGCCGCGAGCAGATCCGCGCGCAGTTTGCGGCGTTCTGCGATGCGCGCCCCGTGGGCGGCAAGTTTGCCCACCGCGCCACCGACGGGCCCGCAGGCTCCAGCCCGTCGATGAAATGGGTGAACCCGCCCGTGGCCTACATGCTGCACGCGGGCCTGCCGCTGCTGCTGGACGCGGGCGTGCACCTGCCTGGCCTGCACGCAGGCGACCCCCGCCGCGTGGCGCTGGAGGCCTACCCCGGTCTGCTCGCGCGCGAGGTGCTGCAGCGCCGCAGCTACAAAAGCGATGACCGCGCCAAGCAAACGCCCGACCGCCTCATCGCCCGCAAAGACCTGGTCAACGCGCTGGAGCTGGGTCAGACCCGCCTGGGCCTGCGCCTCAAGCTCAGCCACGCCCAGCGCGACGCGCTGGTGCAGGACGCCAGCGGCGACAGCCTGGACGCCGTGCTGTGCCTGCTGCAAGCCGCCTGGGCCGAGCAGCGCCACGCTGAGGGCAACGCACTCTATGGCCTGCCGCCAGGGCTCGACCCGCTGGAAGGCTGGATCGTCACGGCGGACAAGCCCTGACCGACGATCCCGCTGCTTTTCCGGGCATCGGCCCACCGCAGGCGGCATAGCATGGGCGGGACACGTTGATGCTTTGTTTGCCCATGCCTTTCGCCCCCCGCCTTTCGTGCGCGCTGTTTGCGCTGGTTGTCTTGCTGGCCCCGCTGCTGGTGCAGGCCGCCCCCGCGCCCTGGTACTACTGGCGCAGCCTGGTCGATGGCCAGCGTGTGTGCGCACAAACCTCGCCCGGCCCGGGCTGGGAGCAAGACAGCGCCCCCCACGAAGGCCCCGGCTGCCAGCCTCGCCGCAAGGTGCTCATCGTGCCCATGCGGTAGTGCATAGGGGTCCTCTGCACGAATCACCGCGCCGTGTGCACCTGCGGGCTCGGGCGGCCTGCCGCGTTGCAAATACTCGCAATAGCGACGGCCATTGCTGCGTTTTGCGCCTTGCAGCCCATCCCGATCCGCAGTGCACACGTGCCGCTCGATTCGTGCAGAGGGTCCCTACGTTGTTTTGTTATAAAAACAATAGCTATTAAAGCTTGCTGGACGCGCGGTAGCGGCCAAAAAACCTTGCAATCGTGTGTGTACATTCGATAATGGCACGCATGACCGAACTCATCCTGATCCGCCACGGCGAGACCGACTGGAACCGCGAGCTGCGCTTCCAGGGCCACGTGGATGTGCCCTTGAATGCCACTGGCCACGAACAGGCCCGCCGCCTGGCCGAGCGCCTGGCCGCAGAGCGCCCCGTGGTGCACCACCTCATCTGCAGCGACCTCATCCGCACCCAGCAGACCGCCACGCCCAGCCTGCAGGTGCTCTTCCCCCAGGCCCGCATCGACACCCTCACCGACAGTGCCCTGCGCGAGCAAAACTTTGGCGTGGTAGACGGCAAGCGCGTGGACGACGTCAAGCAGGACCACGCTGACGCATGGAACCAGTGGCTGCGCTTTGAAGCCGACTACGGCATGCCTGGCGGCGAGACCACCCGCCAGTTCCACACCCGCGTGATGGACGCCGTCTACCGCATCGCCCAGCAGCACAGCGGCCAGACCGTGATGGTCGTCACCCACGGCGGCGTACTCGACATGATCTGGCGCACTGCACGCGGCACCGGGCTGGACGGCCCGCGCCAGAGCGACATCCCCAACGCAGGGCTCAACCGGGTGCGGGTGAGTGGCGAGGCGGTGGAAGTGCTGGACTGGGCCGATGTGCGGCACCTGGCGGATTTGCCGGAGCAGCCGGTGTATGACCAGACGAAGTTGGTGGTGCGGTGAATCGGCGCGCGCACTGAACTTGCGAGCCTGGCTTTACTCCCCTGGTGCGGTACTGGCGTGCCATGGAGCTTGCGCAGTCACTCAGTCGGGCCTTTGGCTCTCTCTCTCGATACGGTCCACGTTCATACGCAGGTACTCTCGGCCATCGTCCCTCGCCAGCGCTAGGTAGCGGTCAAGTTGGCGTGAGCCAATGGTATGGAGCACGCATAGCGCCATGATCCGCTGGTACTCGTGCCCGGATTCCCATGCCTGACCACAGAAGTGCTCTGTGTGCGGTGAGTCGATGCCCCCCAGTGCTTGTAGTGCGATGCGGCGTACGTACTCATCTTGGTCTGCCACCAGCTTTATCAAGGCGGGTTCAGCAGTTTCTATTGGGAGCGCACGCTTGCCGAGTTGGGCTGCAATCTGCCAACGGGCATCGGGCTCCTCGCTGATCAGAACGTGAGGCAGCAGTCGGAGTAAATGTACTGGTCGCTGTCCTAACTGCGACGCTAGGTAGCTGATTTCGTTGTCCCGGGCGATAGCGTAGATAAGGTCTGCGACCACCTCGCTTTGAAGCTCGGCTGTAGGCGTTGCATCCATGTAGTCAATGAAGGCGGAGTGGAGTTCGGGCCACCCAGGGTAGTCGCATTCCCACTCACCGTAGCGATCCTCCGTGGGATAACGCTCTGCCCATGCACGAAATTTTGCGACCTCACTGCGGATTGCAGGTTCATCGCTTGGCGTTGGAGGCTGGGTGCCAGCGCTTTGTTGTGGCACTTCAGTCACACACAGCACCCTGCTGCTCAGCGGACAACTCCAAAACCCTATTCACCACCCCCACCTGCCGCGCTAGCCTCACCGACTCCGGCTGCCCATTCACCATCGGCTGCAACACGTTCTGCACCGCCGCCCACTGCCCGTTTCGCTGCAGCGCATCCAGCCAGATCTGGTGAAACAAATCCCGTTGCGCATGGCTGCCGCCAATCTCCACCAGCCGAGGCAGGGCCACGCCCAGCTTCTCCACTGCCGCCGCCCAGTCGCCCTGCGCGTGTGCCATCAGCCCCTGAGCGGCGGGTACGCAGACCTGTTGCCACACGGTGCGTTCATGCGACTCGGTGCGGGTGGCGGCGTGGGCTGCGATGTTGTTGTGCAGCGTGCGTGCGGCCTCCATGCGCCCGGCGCGGGCCAGGCCGTAGAGGTATTGCAGGTCCAGGAAGGGCAGCACATGGTCGGCTAGGCGCGGCGCCAGGTGGTCGGCCACGTCGGTCCAGCGGTCGCCGACATCCACGCCTGCCAGCTCCAGCCGGGAGAGCAGGGACACGGCGTTGATCTGGTCCTGGGTGTATTCCTTGACCACGCCCCACACCTGCTGGTCGTAGAGCGCCAGCACCTCGGCGTGCCGGTCTTGTTCCAGCAGGAACAGCGCCTGGTGCCACCAGTTGTGCGTGACCATGAAGGAGTTCAGGTCTGTCCAGGTGTCGCTCACGCTGGCCATGAAGTCGGCGCCTTCGCGGATGCGGCCCTGGGTCAGCATGACGTGTGCCAGGGCGTGGTGGGCCCAGGGCTCTTTGCGGCACAGGGTGATGGCGTAGCGTGCAGCACTTTCGGCCTCTGGCAGGCGGTGGCATTGCTCCCAGCCAAAGGCGAGCATGCCGTGCAGGTAGGGCACCTCGGCCGCTGCGGGCAGGGCCTGCAGCGCCAGGCGCAGCATGCCGGGCGAGTCGCCCTGGTTGAACAAATGGTATTGGCCGAGCTTGAGGGAGGCGAGGTCGCGCGGGTGCAGGCGGGCTTGCTCTTCGTGCAGCGCAATGGCGCGGGGCAGGTCGCCATCTACCCAGGCGGCGACGGCGGCCACAAAACGTTGTTCGCGCTCCGTCGCCTCTGCGGCGTGGGCGAGGGCCTGGTCGATGAAGGGGCGGGCGTTGCGCGGGGCATCGGCCGACTCGGCAAACATGTGCAGCGCCGCGCAGCTGGCCTGGACGATGGGGCTGGTGTCTGCCGCTGCGTTCAGCACATTCACCGCGCGGGCTTCGCAGGCGATGAAACCTTCCACAAAGTCATTCACGGCGGCCGCGCTGGCCGGGTCGTGCAGCGTGAGGGGGTTGCCCAGGCTATCGGTCGTGCGGGTGTGCGTGGAGGATGGCATGGGGCTTTATGGGGGCGGGGTCAGCCGCCCTGGATGAGGGCCATATAGGCCTTGCGGGTTTCAGGCGACACCGAGGCCACCAGCTGTTCGTGTGGCGTCTGGTGCCGGGCCAGCATGCGGGCGGTGGCAATGGTCTTGGATTTGCAGAACCAGTGGCAGGTGTGCTGCATGAGGAACAGCTCGGCGGTCATCATGTAGGCGCGGTCCTTGGGGGCCAGGTGGCCGGTGTTCTGCACCACGTGCGCAATGCCACGCGCGTGCACGGCCAGGGCCTTGCGCATGTCGAAGGTGGCGGCGGGCAGCAGCTTTTCGGCAAAGGGCAGGGCGATGGAGAGGCGGCTGACCCGCGCGTCGGCTTCGTTGATTTGCGCGAAGTCGGCGGCAAAGCGGCTGAACTGTTCGGTGAGCTGCGATTCGGTGGTGCTCAGCAGGCTCCAGATCTGCTGGCGGCGCTCGTCGGTGCTTTCGCCCAGGGCGCGCAGGTAGCCGTCGGTCAGGGCTTCCATGAGCTTTTCGATCTGGTAGTTGGCCAGGTGGCTGCCCAGGAGCGCGATGCGTTTGCGCTGCTCCTTGGCGTTGAGCATGTAGGTGCCAGAGGCGATCAGGATCGCCAGGATGAGGATGTCCATGCGGTGGGGCTGCTGGTGTGCAGGGGTTGTCGGTCTGTGGCGGGGCTGGCTGCGCCGCGCTCCCCAAGGGGCTGCGGCTGCCAACAAAACCCCAAGGTTACCAACAACCTCCTTGCAGGCTTTCTCGACCTCGCGGGTTGGCGGATTTACTTACACCCTCAAGCCGCAGGCGGCTGGGGCCATGCCCGCTGGGGCTCGCGGATCAGCTCGAAGGCGTGCGCCACCTGCAGCACCCCCAGGTCGTCAAAACGGGCGCCTGCAATCTGCAGGCCAATGGGCAAGCCCGCGCGGGTGTAGCCGCAGTTGACCGAGGCGGCAGGCTGCTCGGACATGTTGAACGGCACGGTGAAGCCGATGTGCTCCAGCGGGCGCAGCGGGTCGTTGGTGGGCGATGGCAGCTCGGCCTGGAAGGCCACGTTGGGTGCCACGGGCGAGATCACGTAGTCGAACGCGCTGCAGGCCTTGACCGTGTTCACCCGGGTCAGGTGGAACTGGTGGCTGGCGTTGAAGACTTCAGTACCGCTCATGCCCGCAGCGCTCTCGGCCCAGGTGCGGATATAGGGCAGCACCTTGTCGCGCCGCGCGGCGGGCAGGGCCTGCAGGTCGATGTGCGAACGCATGCGCCAGAAGTGGTCCATGCCGTCGAGCATGGCCTGCGTCATGAACGGTGCCATGGGCACGATGGTGGCGCCTGCGCGTTCCATCAGGCGGGCGGCGTGTTCGACGGCGGCTTTCACCTCGGGCTCCACGCTCAGGCCGCAACCGGCATCCAGCAGCAGGCCAATGCGCAGACCGCGCAGGCGTTCGGCGCCCTTGTTGAACTGGCTCCAGGCGATGTCCTGCGCGGGCAGGCTCATGCTGTCGCGCGCGTCGGGCTGGCTCAGCACCTGCATCATCAGCGCGGCGTCGGCCACAGTGCGGGTCATGGGGCCCGCAGCGCGGCCGGTGTAGGCTGGGTCGATCGGAATGCGGCCCAGGCTGGGTTTCAGGCTGAAGATGCCGCACCAGCTGGCGGGCAGGCGCAGCGAGCCACCGATGTCGGTGCCGATGTGCAGCGGGCCGTAGCCCGCTGCGGCCGCCGCGCCACCACCAGCGCTGGAGCCGCCGGGGCCCTTGCTCACATCCCACGGGTTGCGCGACAGCGGGTGGAAGGTGGACAGGCCCGAGGACAACATGCCGTAGTCGGGCATGGTGGTCTTGGCGACGATGACGGCACCCGCCTCGCGCATGCGGGCGGCGGGTGGTGCGTCGGCTGCGGCAGGCACCAGCTCGACAGCGGCGGTGCCCAACGGCGTGGGGTCGCCTTCCGTGGAGATGTTCTCCTTGATGGTGCTGGGCACGCCGTCCAGCGGCCCCTTGGGTTCACCCCGCAGCCAGCGGGCCTCCGACGCACGCGCCTGCTCCAGCGCGGCATCGGGGCGCAGCAGGTAGGTGGCCTTTATGTGGGGCTCCCAGCGCTCGATGTGCGCCAGCACGGCCTGCGTGACCTCCACGGGGGACAGCGTGCGCTGGCGGTAGGCAGCCAGGAGTTCGTGGGCGGGCAGGTCGTGCAGGGCAGTCATGTCGGGGGTAAAAGTAAAAAAGGCTGCTACCGCCTATTGGTAAAGAGCTGGTAGCTATTGTTTTGGTAGCAATCTGGCTTCCGCGTGTTTCCGTTTTCCAGCGCTCTGTGCGGAACGCGCAGCCCCTGAGACTGACGCAGCCCAGGCGCGGGCAGCCGAGCAAGGGCCGCCCCGCAGCGAGGGCTGCGTCCCCCTGCCCGCATTGCGCAGCAATGCGAGAGCGGGGGGAAGGCCCGTAGGGCCTCAGGGGGGTGTCCCATCAACTCCAGGACAGCGACGAGATGTCGTTCACGAACACAGGCATGTCTTTCCACAGGCCCTTGAGGTTCTTGTTGGCTACCGTGATCCACTGGTTGGAGTACAGGAAGGCGTGCACCGAGTCCTCGGCCAGCAGGCGCTGCGCATCGCCCAGCAGCTTGGCGCGGTCTGCAGGGCGGGCGGCGTTCTTGATCTGGTTGAACAGGTCGTTGAACTTGGGCGAGTTGTAGGCCCAGTAGTAGTCGGGCTTGGCAAAGTTGCCCAGGTCAAAGGGCTCTACGTGGCTGATGATGGTCAGGTCGTAGTTCTTGCTGCCGTAGGTGCCGCTGAGCCACTGCGCCCATTCCACGTTCTGGATCTTGGCGATGATGCCGACCTTGGCCAGCTGGGCGGCCACCACCTCGCCACCCTGGCGGGCGTAGGGGGTGGGCGGCAGCGTCAGGGTCAGCTCCAGCGGCGTCTTGATGCCGGCCTCGGCCAGCAGCTTCTTGGCCTTCTCGGGGTCGTAGGGGTTCACGCCGGTCGTGTCCACATAGCCAAAGGCGCCGGGCACATAGTGGCTGCCAATGGGCGCGCCGTAGCCATCGCCTGCGCCTTCGATCACGGCCTTGCGGTCCACCGCTGCAGCAATGGCGCGGCGCACGCGCACGTCATCGAGCGGCTTCTTGCCGTTGTTGATGGCCAGAATGGTTTTGGCACGTGAGCCGCTGACCACCACCTGGAACTTGGGGTTGGCCTTGAACTGCGCCACGCTGCGCGGTGTGACGCGGGGGAAGGCGTCCACGTCGCCGGCCAGCAGGGCGGCCACCTGAGCAGCGGGGTCGGAGATGAAGCGGAAGGTAGCGCGCTTGATCTTGATGGCCTTGGCGTCGCGGTAGTCGGCCCAGGCGGTCAGCACCACGGACGAGCCCTTGTTCCATGCCTGCAGTTGGTAGGGGCCGGTGCCCACAGGCTTGTTGGCGTTGGTGTCGGCGCTCTTGGGCTCCACGATGATGGAGGTGGCCTGGCCCAGCACGAACAGCAGGTCGGGGTCGATCTCTTTGTTGAGCAGCACCACGGTGTAGTCGTCCACCACCTGGGTGGTGATGCCAGCAAAGGTGCGCTTGTCCTTGTTGGTGCTCTTCTCGCCACCGGCGCGGTCGTACGAGAACTTCACCGACGCGGCGGTGAAAGGCTCACCGTTCTGGAACTTCACGCCACGGCGCAGCTTGAAGGTGTAGGTCTTGAGGTCGGGCGAGACCTCCCAGCTTTCGGCCAGCAGGGGCGACACGCTGCCGTCGGGGTTGATTTTGGTGAGCGTCTCGAAGATGTTGTACTGAACGATCTCGGCGATGGCCGAGGCCGCACCGGCGGTTGGGTCCAGGCCTGGGGGCTCCAGCGTCATCGCCAGCGTCACCGCATCTTTGCGGCCCTGCGCCAGGGCGCTGAGCGGGGTGGACAGGGGCACGGCGGCAATCGCGCCAGTGGCAAGGACGGTACGGCGGTTCAGCATGTTCGGACTCTCCAGACAAAAAACCAGACAACAACCATAAAGACCCCGGTGCAATTTGTTACCGGGGAGGAAAGAAGCTTTTTACACCATCACACCTGCATGTGGTTATGCGGTTTTCGCCGTTGCGGCAGAAGCTGCAGCCGCAGCGGCGGCCGCACGGCGCGCCCTGGCGCGGCCCGGCAACACCTGAGGCACGGCGCCCACCAATGATTGCGTGTAAGGGTGCTGCGCATTGCGGAACAGCTCGGCGGGCGAGCCGCGCTCCACGATGCGGCCCTGGTACAGCACCACCACCTCGTCGCACAGGTGGTTGACCACCGCGAGGTCGTGGCTGATGAGCATGTAGGTGATGCCGAACTGCTGCTGCAGGTCCTGCATCAGGTTGAGCACCTGGGCCTGCACCGACACGTCGAGCGCGCTCACGGGTTCGTCGGCCACGATGAGGCGAGGCCGGGTGATGAGGGCGCGTGCAATCGCAATGCGCTGGCGCTGGCCGCCCGAAAATTCGTGCGGGTACTTACCCAGGTCATTGGTGCGCAGGCCCACCTGCGACAGCACCTGGGCCGCCTGCTCGCGCTGCTCGGCGCGGGTGGTCTGGCCCTGCGCCTGCAGCGGCTCGGTCACGATGCGCTCCACCGTCTGGCGCGGGTCCAGCGACCCATAGGGGTCCTGGAACACCATCTGGAAGTCGCGCCGCGCCTGGCGCAGTTGCTCGGCGGGCAGCTGGTGCAGGTTGCGGCCCAGCAGCTCCACCGTGCCGGTGGTGGGCGCATCCAGCGCCATCACCAGGCGTGCCAGGGTGGATTTGCCCGAGCCCGATTCGCCCACCACGCCCAGGCTGCGCCCGGCGGCGATGGAAAAGCTCACGCCATTGAGGGCCTGCACCGTGCCTGGCGGGCGGAACAGGTGCTCGCGCGGCAGCGTGTATTCGCGCACCAGGTCTTTCACCTGCAGCAGGGGGCTGTTGTTGTTGTTGGCGTTGTTTTTCGTAGTGATAGTGCCGCTCATGCCGCCACCTCCGCGCCCTGTAGCGCGCCGTGCGCTTCTGCAATGGCTTCGCGGCGCAGGCAGCGCACGGCGTGGTCGCCATCGGCATCGGTAGCCACCACGATGGTCGGCGGGGGTTCGTGGTGGCAGGCGTCGATGGTGTAGCTACAGCGGCCCGCAAAGGGGCAGCCTGCGGGCAGGTCCACCAGTTCGGGCACGGTGCCGGGGATGGTGGACAGGCGCGGGCGCTGGCCGGGCGCATGCACGGCGCCCAGGTGAGGGCGCGCCGCAAACAGGCCCCGCGTGTAGGGGTGCGCCATGGCCGAGAAGACGGACGCGGTAGAGCCGCTTTCGACCACGCTGCCGCCGTACATCACCATCATGCGGTCCACGTTCTGCGAGATCACGCCCAGGTCGTGCGAGATCAGGATCATGGCCATATTGCGCTCGGCCACCAGGTCGCTGATGAGGTCCAGGATCTGCTGCTGGATGGTCACATCCAGCGCCGTGGTGGGCTCGTCGGCAATCAGCAGGTCGGGACTGCAGGCCAGCGCCATGGCGATGGTGATGCGCTGGCGTTGTCCGCCCGAGAACTGGTGTGGATAGGCGTCGATGCGCTGCGCCGCGTTGGGAATGCCCACGCGGTCCAGCAGCGCGATGGCCTCCTTGCGGGCGCTGGCGGCGTCCATGCCCCGGTGCAGGCGCAGGGGCTCGGCCACCTGGCGGCCAATGGTGTGCACGGGGTTGAGGGCCGTCATGGGCTCCTGGAACACCATGCCAATGCGGTTGCCGCGCATCTTGCACATCTGCGCATCGGTGCGGCCCACCAGCTCTTGCCCGTCAAAACGGATGCTGCCCGTGACCTGAGCGCTGTCGGGCAGCAGGCCCATGAGCGACATGGCGGTGATGGATTTGCCACAGCCCGATTCGCCAATCAGGCCCAGGGTTTCACCGCGCGCCAGCGAAAAGCTCACGCCGCGCACGGCATCGGCTGGGCCCCGGTGCGTCTGCAGGCGGATGCGGAGGTTGGAGACTTCTAACAGGGACATCGTGGGCTCTTGGCGTATCGTTTTTATGTGGCCGTTCAGCGCTTGCGGGAAAGGCGGGGATCCAGCAAATCGCGCAGGCCGTCGCCCAGGAGATTCAGGCCCAGCACCGCCATGGCGATGGCCACGCCGGGCCACACGGCCAGCAGCGGGGCCTGGAACATCAAGGTCTGTGCCTCGCTGAGCATGCGGCCCCAGGAGGGCTGGGGCGGCTGGGTGCCCAGGCCCAGGTACGACAGGGCGGCCTCGGCCAGGATGGCGATGGCGAACTGGATGGTGGCTTGCACGATGAGCACCGACAGGATGTTGGGCAGCACATGCTCCAGCGTGATGCGCCAGCTGCCTTTGCCGCAGGCGCGCGAGGCCATGATGTATTCGCGCGACCACACGGCGTTGGCCGAGGCTCGGGTCACGCGTGCAAACGTCGGGATGTTGAAGATGCCGATGGCGATGATGGAGTTGACGATGCCCGCACCAAACACCGCCGTCATCATGATGGCCGAAAGGATGGCGGGAAAGGCAAATGTGAAGTCCGCCAGCCGCATGATGAGTTCTTCCACCCAGCCGCGTTTGGCAGCCGCCAGCAGGCCCAGCGCCGTGCCGATGGTGAGGCCAATGCCCACCGCAATGACGCCGACCAGAATGGAGTTGCGCGCCCCAACCAGCAGCAGCGAGGCCACATCGCGCCCGAAGGCATCGGTGCCCAGCCAGTGCGTGCCTGTGGGCGGTTGCAGTTTGGACGCCAGGTCCATTTCGTAAGGAGACCAGGGCGTCCAGACCAGCGACAGTGTCGCCGCAAGGATCAGCAGAAGCGATAGCACGGCGCCAATGACAAAGCTGCGGTGGCGCAACGCGCGGTGCAGCCAGCCAGGGGCGGAGGAAGGCGTTGAAGAAGGAATGGCAGCGCTCATGGGGATCAGATGTCAGAGGCTTTGACGCGCGGGTCGATCACGGCGTAAAGAATGTCCACGACGAAGTTCACGATGACCACCATGGCGGCGAGCAACATCACGCAGTTGCGCACCACGATCAGATCGCGGTTGGAGATGGACTGGAAGATCAGGCGCCCGAGGCCCGGCAGGTAGAACACGTTTTCCACCACGATGGTGCCCGCCAGCAGGTTGGCAAACTGAAGCCCCATCACCGTGACCACCGGGATCATCGCGTTGCGCAGCACATGACCCCACAGCGCTGCGCGCTGCGTCAAGCCCTTGGCACGCGCCGTGCGCACAAAGTCTTCACGCAGCACCTCCAGCACAGCCGAGCGGGTGATGCGCGCCAGGATGGCTGCCTGCACCACGGCCAGCGCAATGGCAGGCAGCAGCAGGGCCTTGAGGGCTTCGAGCGGGCTGCCGCCAGCGTCTTCCGTCCAGCCCGGAAAGCCCCCGGCCGAGAACCACTGCAGCTTCACCGAGAACAGCAGGATCAGCAGGATGGCGAACCAGAAGTTGGGGATGGCAATGCCGATCTGTGCCAGGCCCATCACGCCCACGTCGCCCAACTTGTTGTGGCGGGAGGCGGCATACACGCCAGCGGCCAGGGCCAGCACCGTGGTGATCACCATGGCCATCAGGGCCAGTGGCACGGTCAGGGCCAGGCGCTCCAGCACCAGGTCGAGCACGGGCGAGCTGTAGGCGTAGCTGTCGCCCATGTTGCCCACCACCAGGCCGCTCACCCATTGCCAGTAGCGCAGGCTGGCGGGCTGGTCCAGCCCCAGCTTGGTGGCCAGAGCGGCCACGGCATCGGGAGAGGCATCGGGGCCCATCAGAATCTGCGCGGCATTGCCTGGCAGGATCTCCAGCACCAGAAACACAACGATGGATGCGCCGATCAGCGTGGCCAGGAGGGTGGCAAACCGTTTGAGGAAAAACAGACCCATGGAGCAGGCGGTGGAGGAGGGTGGGACGCGAGCGCGTAAAAATTAATGTGTATACACAGCATAACGGTAAAAACATCCCCGTCAGCGGTGGTGGGTTGCAGTGTGGCACGCAAGGCACATGCCACCGCGCGGGATAATACGGAGCATGAACTGCGCCATGTACCCCGTTGCCCCTGTGTCTGGCCCTGCGCCCAGGGAGGCCGTATGGCGCTGATGATCACCGACGAGTGCATCAACTGCGATGTGTGCGAGCCCGAGTGCCCCAATCAGGCGATCTACCTGGGGCAGGAGATCTACGAGATCGACCCGCACAAGTGCACGGAATGTGTGGGGCATTTTGACGAGCCCCAGTGTGTGCAGGTCTGCCCCGTGGCCTGCATCCCCGTGAACCCGCAGCATGTGGAAAACCGCGAGACGCTGTGGCAGAAGTTCCAGCGCCTGCAGGCGCCGGCGGCAGGCTGATCCTTAAGCTTTTTTGGCCGTCTGCGCGCGACCACCAAACGTTTTAAGCTATTAAAAATATAGCAATTGGTTATTGACACAACCGCTGATCAGTCCTCCACCGGGCGCACAGGCTTGGGGCGGGGTGGCTTGGTGGTGTGGATGAGCAAGGTGGCCTTGTCCATCTCGCCCGCCAGCATGGCGGGGTAGGCTTTCAGCGAATGGATGATGCAGTCCTCGATCAGCGTGCGCTGGTCGGGCGACGGCTTTTTCAGCACCCAGTTGGCGACTTCGCTCTTCACGCCGGGGTGGCCGATGCCGATGCGCAGGCGCCAGTAGTCCGGCGAACCCAGCTGGCCGTGGATGTCGCGCAGGCCGTTGTGCCCGGCGTGGCTGCCGCCGCGCTTGAGCTTGACCTGGCCGGGGGGGATGTCCAGCTCATCGTGCACCACCAGGATTTCCTCGGGCTGGATCTTGAAGAACCGGGCGAGCGAGGCCACGGATTTGCCCGAGAGATTCATGAAGGTCTGAGGCTGCAGCAGCCACACGCTTTGGCCGTGCACCGTGGTGCGCGCCACCAGCCCGTGGTAGCTGCGCTCGGGCACCAGCGTGGCCTTGAGGTCGCGTGCCAGAGCGTCAATCCACCAGAACCCGGCGTTGTGGCGGGTCGCTTCGTAGTCGGGCCCCGGGTTTCCAAGGCCTACAAACAGCTTGATCATCTGTGGATTATCCGTGTGCGAAGGTGGATTGCCGCGCGCTGGGTGGTGCGGTGCCTGGTGCTCGTTGGTGGTTGGCCGCTATGGGGTCAGTGCCGTGTGGCGGCCACGCAGGCCAGGCTACAAAAACAAACGGCCCACCGAGGTGGGCCGTTGGGAGGCCAAACCCGCCGAGACGGGTTGGCCTGCTTGGTAAGGCGAGTGAATCAGCGAGCGGCCGATTACTTCTTGCCCTTGCCCTTGCCCTTGGCGTCAGCAGCAGGAGCGGCGTCAGCAGGGGTCTCAACGACCACGACTGGAGGCACAACGGACACCAGCACGGGGTTGTTGTTCTGGCCGCCACGGACCTTGGCCACCACGCCCTTGGGCAGCTTGATGTCCTTCAGGTGCAGGGAAGCACCCTTTTCCAGCTTGGACAGGTCCACAGCGATGAATTCGGGCAGATCCGAAGGCATGCAGGTCACGTCCAGTTCGTTCACGATCGGGTTGACCATGCACTTGTCCACCTTGACGGCGTTGGACTCTTCAGCACCGCTGTAGTGCAGTGGCACCTTCAGGTGCAGCTTGGTCTTGTCGTCCACGCGTTGGAAGTCGATGTGCAGCACCAGTTGCTTGTAGGGGTGGTATTGCACGTCACGCAGCACGACCTTGGAGGTTGCGCCGGCCACTTCCATGTCCAGCACGCTGGAGTGGAAAGCTTCCTTCTTGAGGGCGTGCCACAGAGCGTTGTGGTCGATCTCGATCAGTTGGGGTTCGGTGGCACCGCCGTACACGATGCCAGGCGTCTTGCCCGAATTGCGCAGACGGCGGCTCGCACCCGTACCTTGCTTGGCGCGCTCAAAAGCGACGAAGTTCATAGTTAGCTCCTGGAAAGAGGCGACCGCGACCAGTCATCCTCTGTTTTAAAAAGGCTTGCGGCATTGTTGCCGCCCGCCACTTGGTGTCCCCGAACAGACAACAAGCCTCCCGAGGGAGGCTTGTGTGCAACCGGTCTGCAGCGCTCCCGGCGGGAGCGGGTCAGAACAGGTTGTCCTGGTCCGAGAACAGGCTCATCACCGACTCACCCTTGGCAATGCGCTGGATCGTCTCGGCGATCAGCGGAGCCACGGAGAGTTGGCGAATCTTGGTGCATCCCTTGGCGTTGTCGCTCAGGGGGATGGTGTTGGTCACGACCACTTCATCGAGGGCCGTGCCCTTGGCGATGCGTTCGATGGCGGGACCCGAGAAAATGGGGTGGGTGCAATACGCGTACACGCTCTTGGCACCACGCTCCTTGAGCACTTCTGCGGCCTTCACCAGCGTGCCAGCGGTGTCGATCATGTCGTCCATGATCACGCAGTTGCGGCCTTCGATTTCGCCGATCACGTGCATGACTTCCGACACGTTGGCCTTGGGGCGGCGCTTGTCGATGATGGCAAGGTCGCAGCCCAACTGCTTGGCCAGGGCACGCGCACGCACCACACCACCCACGTCGGGGGACACCACGATCAGGTCCTCGTAGTTCTTCTGGCGCAGGTCGCCCAGCAGAACCGGAGAGGCGTAGATGTTGTCCACGGGAATGTCGAAGAAACCCTGGATCTGGTCCGCGTGCAGGTCCATGGTCAGAACGCGCGCCACACCCACGGCTTGCAGCATGTTAGCCACGACCTTGGCCGTGATTGGCACACGGGTGGAACGAGGGCGGCGGTCCTGGCGGGCGTAACCAAAGTAGGGGATCACAGCGCTGATACGCTCGGCCGATGCACGCTTGAGCGCATCCACCATGATCAGCAGTTCCATCAGGTTTTCGTTGGTGGGTGCGCAGGTGGACTGCACCACGAAAACATCGCGCGCACGCACGTTTTGCTTGATTTCGACGGTGACCTCACCGTCAGAGAAGCGACCTACGTCGGCTGCACCCAAGGTGGTGCCGAGGTGCTGGGCAATTTCAGCTGCCATGCCAGGATTGGCATTGCCAGTGAAAACCATGAAGTCGGGGTGATTGGCTTGCATGAGAGTCCCAGCAATCTGAAAAAAAAGCCCGTACGCGAGAAAATATTTGGCAGGGGAAGAAGGATTCGAACCTTCGCATGCCGGAATCAAAATCCGGTGCCTTAACCAGCTTGGCGACTCCCCTACACAGGTCAACTGCCGAAAGCAGCCAACCTTAATTCTCGTCTGATGCCCACCCTGCCAGAGGATGAATCATCAGATTTTCACACGCTTTGACTTGCCAGCCTTCGGGGGCTCCGCTTAAGTCCACAGCGTCTGAGATTTGCGCAAACACTGCACTTCCAGAGCCTGTCATTCGGGCTTGCAATCCGCGACTCCTGAGCCATTCGATGGCCTTGGTGACGTCCGGGCAAAGTGCCTGAGCAACTGGCTGCAAGTCATTTCTACCGAAGTGAAAGTGTGCTGCAGCAAAGCCTAAGATTGTAGCACTATCTGAATCGCGTTTCAAACTTGGTGACGAAAAAATTAATTTTGTCTCCAAACCTGCTGCGGGCTTCACTATGGCAAAGCGCGCTTGCGGCAGTTGGTGTGCTTTCTCAAGCGGCGTGATTGTCTCACCAATTCCCTCCACCCAAGCGTTGTGACCGCGTAAAAAAAACGGAATATCTGCGCCGAGCTGCAAACCGATCGATTCCAGTGCCGCGCGTGACAGGCCCAAGCCCCAGAGTCGGTTCAAGGCGAGCAGTGCCGAGGCCGCGTCGGACGAGCCTCCGCCCATGCCAGCCTGCGCAGGAATGCTCTTGAGAACACCAATGTGCGCGCCGAGTGTGCAGCCCGTGGCGGATTGCAGGGCCTGTGCAGCTCGCAGCGTCAGGTCCATATCCGGCAAGGGTGGGCCCAAATCTTCCCGGGAGATGACGCCATCACTGCGGCGCTCGAAATGCAAGGTGTCGCACCAATCCACCAGCATGAAGACGGACTGGAGCAGGTGGTAACCGTCAGCACGCCGCCCGGTGATGTGCAGAAAAAGATTGAGCTTGGCCGGAGCCGGCACGTCGTACAGCGCTTGCATCGCAGAGTGGGAAAAGTGGCGCGGGCTGAGGTGGCTGGGGCGATCGCCTCAGCGGGTCAACAGGATGCGCAAAGTGGCTTGTGGAGCGGGGTGGTTGCGCAGGGCGGTGAGGCGCCCGTCGGGCATGCCCGAAAGGTCCGCCTGCCAGCCAGGCGCCGTGGCCTGAATGCCGTTGAGCCAGCTGAACAGGGCTGCAACGGGAATGCGGGTGCCTGTCACATCCAGCAGCAGCGTTTCCAGGGAGTCTGAAGTGCGTGTTTCTTGTCCGCTCTGCAACTGGGCTTGGCCATCGTTCCAATCCAGCTGGGCAATGCGGTTGCCAAAGGGGCTCAGCAGCACCAGGCCGCCATTTTCAGGATTGCCATGCAGCTCAAACGTGGCCGAGAACGACTGGGCGGCTTGCCCCTCGACCTGCAGTGCGATTCTTCCGCGCCAACTGCCGTCGTCAGGGGGGGGGCTTCGTGTCGGTTGGGCGCAACCCGAAATCCACAGTACGCAGAACGTGATCCACAACACCATCCAGCGGCGTTGAAAGGCCACGCCAGATCCTGGCTGGAGGCTTTCGCCGTGGGCCTGCATCAGAGCCCTGCTCCAAGCCGCTTGAGTGTTTCTTTGAGGATGTCGTTGTCTGGGCTGATGCGCTGCCCTTCCTTCCAGACTCTGGAGGCGCCTTCCTTGTCGCCCAGGCTCCACAGCACCTCGCCCAGGTGGGCAGCGATTTCGACATCAGGGCGCGCCTCGAAGGCGGTTTCCAGAAGGCGTTTGGCATCGGCCTTGTTGCCCAGGCGAAACTCCACCCAGCCAAGACTGTCCATGATGAAGGGATCGTTTGGCGCAAATTCCAACGCTTTCATGATCAGTTGCTTGGCCTCGGCCAGTCGAAGCCCCCGGTCTGCAAGTGAATAGCCGAGCGCGTTGTAGGCGTGGTGGTACTGCGGTTGGCGCGCAATCACCTGTCGCAGCAGTTGCTCCATGGTGTCTGGGCTGCCCATTTTTTCCGCCAGCATTGCCTGGTCATAAACCAGTTCCGCATCGTCCGGCGCCAGTGCCACCATTTCAACCTGTACTTGGTAGGCTTCCTTGAAGAGGCGCTGCTCGCGCAGCAGCTGCACTTCGGCCGACAGCTTCATGCGCTGGCTTTCTGCGGAGGTTCCGGGCAGGCTGCGCAGCAACGCACGCGCCTGGGCGAGTTTGCCTTGGCGTGCCAACAAAGAGGCTCGGCGAATCTGTGCGCCAAACACTTCTTCCGCGTTGTCAATACGGCCCAGCCAGGCCTCTGCGGCCGCAAAGTCTTTCCTTTTCTCTGCAATTTGTGCGTACAGCAAATATGCCTGGGTCAGGCTTTTTTGTCGCACTTCTGCATCGGCCGAGGCCGAGGCCAGATCGAGAAGGCGCTGCAGCGAGGCCTCTGCAGCGGGCAAGCGGTTGTCCTGAAGCTGCAGCGTGGCAACCACGAGCCAGGCTTCTGCCAGATCCGGCTTTTCTTTGGTCACGGCTTCCAACTGGCGGCTGGCATCTGGATAGCGTTGCAGCCCCAACAACACGCGCGCATAGGCCATTCGCAACTCGGGGATGGGCTGTTTGGCCAGCGCCTGAATCACTATGGCTTCGGCTTCCGGGATGTTTTCGTCCAGCAGTTCGAGTGCCAGCCGCGCGGCGTCCTCGCTGGCGTTGTCCAGTTCCTGCGCCTTGCGCGCGGCATTCAGTGCACCGCCTTTGTCGCCAGCAGCCAGGCGCAGGCGTCCCAGGGCCACCCAGGCGGCAGGGCCTGTGGCGGGGTTGGCCAACTCGTCCACAAGGGCCTGTTCTACCACCTTGGCTGCCAGCGCCTTGTCGCTGGCGCGCCCGTACATCTGGGGCAGGGCGGACAGCGTGGCTGCCTTGGCACGAGGTGGGGACTGTGCGAGTTCCTGGCGCAGCAGGTCGGGGGTTTCTCCGATTCGGTTGAGTGCCACCAGGATCTGCAGCACATAGCGGTTGGCTTCACGGGATTGGGGTAGGGCCTCTTTCCAGGCCTTGGCTGCGGCCAGCGCGTATTCGCCCGAGCGCGCCTGCAAGGCGATATCGGCCGCCCGTTGGTAGAGCTGGCCGTCAGCACTGCGGCGAGCAGCCTCAAGCATGAATGCATAGCCCGCGCCAGGGTCACCTGTGCGTGCGCTGATTTCGCCCAGAAAGATTTCATAGAACAGCTCGGCATCCAGGGCTGGGTTGGCGGTCGCAGGTGGCCTGCTGGCCGCGGCACGGCTGTCATTGCCAACTTGCTGGGCCCATGCGGACTGGGCAGTCACCGCCACTACGGTAGCGAGTGCGGCGGTTCGAAAGCTGTGAAAAAGCACCATCGGGTCATAATAATCCATGCCTGTGAAGCCGTTGTCCGGCATTTTGTATGCCTGAGTTGCCCGAAGTGGAAGTGACCCGCCGCAGTTTTGCCGATGCAATCGCGGGGGCAAAAATTCAAGCCGTGGTTCTGGGCAAGCCGTTGCGTTGGCCCTTGGGTTGTGATCCTCTGTCTCTTGTGGGGCAACAGGTGTTGGGGTTGCGCCGCCGGGGCAAGTACCTGCTGGCCGACCTGAGTGGAGGGCTCTTGCTGGTTCACCTTGGCATGTCGGGCAGTTTGCGTTTTGCGCACGGTTTGCCGCCGGGCGGCCCGCATGATCATTTTGAGCTGGTAACCGACAGGGGAACCTTGCGCTTGCACGATCCGCGTCGCTTTGGTGCAGTGGTGTTTGCCGCCGGTGAAGACGCGCCAGTGGCCGTGAAGCTGCTGGGGGCGCTTGGAATGGAACCGTTGTCTGACGCGTTCTCGCTTCCGCATTTTCAGGAAGGCCTGAGAAAAAGCCGTATGCCCATCAAACAGCTGCTGCTGGCAGGGCATCTGGTGGTGGGGGTGGGCAATATCTATGCGTCTGAAGTGCTTTTCATGGCAGGGATCCGGCCCACTGCGGCGTCTTACCGCATCGGGGCTGCGCGGGTGCGTCGTCTGTACGAGGCCATTCGTGTGGTGCTGGCGCGTGCTGTGGATATGGGGGGCAGCACATTGCGTGACTTTTCAAATGCGGAGGGTATGGCGGGGCATTTTCAGACCGCTGCCAATGTGTACGGGCGGGAAGGCGCTCCATGCCATGCCTGTGGCACGACGATACGGCTTTTGCGTCAAGGGCAGAGGAGCAGCTACTTCTGCCCCCGATGTCAGAGACCATAGGGGATAGGCTGCGCGGTGAATAGTGCAGCGGTAGGCTTTAGGCTTGCAAAGGCCTCAATCCTGGGCCAGCGACAGCCCGCGTGCGGTCGATGCTATATTTTGTGTATGTCTACCCTGTAGGCCATTCATAGATCTGTGGGAGCAAAGTGGGACCTTCATTCAACGAACAGTTCGACCAGCATGGCGCCTGGCGGCGGGAGTTCGCCCAGCAGCTCAAGCGGCTGGCCGAGTGGATGTCCTCGCACGACCTCATGGATGCCGCCGTGCAGGAGAGGCTGCACCGCTTGGAGGAGCAGGTCCGTAGCGACAAGGTCATGGTGGCCTTTGTGGCGGAGTTTTCCCGTGGCAAGTCCGAGCTGATCAATGCGATCTTTTTTGCGGACTATGGGCGCCGCATCATGCCTGCGAGCGCTGGTCGAACCACCATGTGCCCGACGGAGCTAGGGTATGACGCTGCGGTTGCGCCCAGCTTGAGGTTGTTGCCGATCGAGACGCGTCTGCAGATGCAGGGGTTGGCCGAGTGGCGGATGAAGACCGACCGCTGGACTGAAATTCCTCTGGATGTCAGCAATGCTGACCAGATTGCCAAGGCGCTGGAGAAGGTGGCCGAGGTCCGCAAGGTCAGTCTGGACAATGCCCGCGCGCTGGGCTTCTGGCACGATGAGTTAACCGATGAAAATCCTGTGCCCGACGCACAGGGTCTGGTGGAAGTGCCCATGTGGCGGCACGCCATCATCAATATTCCGCACCCCTTGCTCAAGCAGGGGCTGGTGATTCTGGACACGCCGGGTTTGAATGCTGTGGGCGCAGAGCCTGAGTTGACCGTGAACCTGATTCCGCAAGCGCATGCGGTGGTTTTTATCCTGAGTGCTGATACCGGGGTCACCCGTTCTGACCTGTCCATCTGGCGCGAGCATCTCGCGATCTCGTCAGACGGCATGGATGCGCGTCTCGTCGTGCTGAACAAAATCGACACGCTGTGGGACACGTTGAACAGCGCCGAGCAGGTGCAGGCACAGATGGAGCGCCAGTGCAGCACCTCTGCTGAAATGCTTGGCGTGCCGCTGGACAGGGTGGTGCCTGTTTCGGCCCAGAAGGGGCTGGTTGCCAAGATCACGGCGGACGACGTCTTGCTGGAAACCAGTGGATTGCCAGTGCTGGAAGAGGCCCTTGCTAAAGGCATCATGGGGCGCCGCCGTTCCATTCTGCGGGCGGCGGTTTCCACTGGGGTGGCCAGCCTGCGTACGGAGACCGCTCGGGTCATCAACATCCGCCGCCGCGACCTGGACGACCAGATGGCCGAGTTGCGCAGCTTGCGAGGCAAGAATGCCTCGGTGATTGAGTCGATGCGCCATCGCATCGAGCAGGAGCAGCGCGAATTCGACCTGAGCACCGCCAAGATTCAGGCTGTGCGCGCCGTGCACCTCAAGCTGCTGCGGGACGTGTTCCAGCAACTGGGCGCGAAAGCGCTCAAGGCCGAGCTTGCAGAGCTGGCGCAGACGCTGCAGCAAAAGGGTCTCAAGCTGGGCGTCAAGAAAATTTATGTTCAGACTTTCGACAAGCTGCGCGGCACGCTGGACAAGGCACAGGCTTCCGGTACAGAAATTCAGGCCATGCTGGGAGGCACCTTCCGGCAGCTCAATGCCGAGTTTGGGTTCTCTCTCCAGGTGCCCACACCTCCGCAGCTGGAGCACTTCACACATGATCTGAATCAGATCGAACAAAGCCACTTGCAGTACCTGGGCGTGGGCAACGCGCTGAAGCTGGCGCAGCCGGAGTTTGCCGAGCGGCTCGTGCGGGCCTTGGCCATGCGATTGCGCACGGTGTATGAATCCGCTGCCAACGACCTTGAGCTGTGGAGCAAGTCGGCAACGGCGCAGCTGGATGCGCAATTGCGCGAGCGCCGCCGCAGTTTTGCGCGCCGCATCGAAGCGGTGGACCGCATACAGCAAGCGGCCAGCGGGCTGGTGGAGCGTATCTCGGAGATCGAAATTGGTGAAGAGGCGCTGAGCCAGTTGGAGCGCCGACTGCAGGAACTTACATCCCAGCTCATCGCCTTGCCGGGCCTGGAGCCTTCCGCTTCCGACGCACATCTTGTGTCGGCATGAGTGTGTTCGCAGAGGAAGCACGCATCGCCGAGCGTGTGGTGGCATGGCAGGCACGCCATGGCCGCAACCACCTGCCATGGCAGCAGACCCGAGACCCTTATCGGGTATGGCTGTCAGAGATCATGCTGCAGCAGACCCAGGTCAGTACCGTGCTCGATTACTACGGGCGGTTTCTGGCGCGGTTCCCCGACGTCACTGCGTTGGCAAATGCCCCGCAAGATGAAGTCATGGGGCTTTGGAGCGGCCTGGGCTACTACAGTCGGGCGCGCAATCTGCATCGGTGTGCCCAGCAGGTTGTGGCAGAATATGGGGGGGCGTTTCCTCGTACGGCGGAGGTATTGGCGACCCTGCCGGGCATTGGCCGATCCACGGCAGGGGCCATTGCCGCATTCTGTTTCTCAGAGCGGGTCCCGATTCTGGATGCCAATGTGCGGCGGGTGCTGACGCGCTTGCTGGGTTTTGACAAAGACATGGCATCGGCGGCCAACGAGCGTTTGTTGTGGGGGCTTGCCGAGTCGCTGCTGCCGTCGCAGGACCTGGGCTACGCGATGCCCCGCTATACCCAGGGGCTCATGGACCTGGGTGCTTCGATTTGCACTCCGCGCGCCCCTCGCTGTTCCGCCTGTCCTTTGATGGAGTCCTGCCGGGCTATGAAAGATGGCGACGCTGAGCGCTACCCCGTCAGAACACGCAAGCTGACCCGCAGGGCCGAGTCCTGGCACTTGGCAATTGTTCGTGATGAGCGGGGCCGTGTCTGGCTGCAGCGACGCCCTCCAACGGGCATCTGGGCAGGCATGCATTGTGTGCCGGTCTTTTCTGAAGATGCTGCCTGCGCTGCTTTCGTGGCAGGACTTGGTGACCCGTCGCAGCGTGTGTTGGAAGAGTTGCCTCCTTTTGTGCATGTACTCACGCACAGGGACCTGCATCTTCATCCGGTGCTGATCAGCGGCGATGTTGGGGGCGACGCCTTGGGGGAGGGCGAGTGGCTGGGGCAGGATCAATGGCCGTCGGTGGGGTTGCCCGCCCCCATTCGCAAGTTGCTGGACGCAACGCAGGCCCGGCTATGGTAAGTAGCCAGAGCTGGTCTCCACTGACATCCCTCAGCGACCGTCGAGTTCCCGGTGGCGCTTCAGGGCAGTCCAGCGGTCGCTGAAAGCCTCCGCGAGCCTCTCCACTAGGTAAACAGAGCGGTGCTGCCCGCCAGTGCAGCCAATCGCAACCGTGACATAGCTGCGGTGGTTTCTGTCCAGCATGTCCAGCCAATGTGCCAGGAACTGCTCGATGTGTGCGCGCATGAGACTCACGTCGGGCTGGTGGTGCAAAAAGTCAGCGACGGGCTGGTCTAGTCCGGTCAAGTCGCGCAGTGCCGACTCATAGTGGGGGTTGGGCAGCATTCGCACATCAAATACATAGTCTGCATCCATGGGGATGCCACGTTTGAATGCAAAGGACTGAAACACCAAGGTCAATTGCCCTTGTGCGGTGGACATCAGGCCCTTGACATAGCTTTGCAGTTGGGACGCCCGTATCGTGCTGGTATCGATGACGTGTGATTGCTCGCGCAGGTCGGCCAGCAACTCACGTTCGAGTTCAATGATTTGCACCAAAGCCCGCCGTCCTTGCTGCAGATCGTCATGGGACAGGGGGTGGCGGCGGCGCGTTTCGGAGAACCTCCGCACCAGCGTGTCGATGGTCGCATCGAGAAAAATCGACTGGACAGCTACGCCCTGGCTGCGCAGGCGGTTCAGCTCCTGGGGAACCTGATGCAGAGATGTCGCGCTGCGCACGTCCATGGCGATGGCGACGCGGTTCCCATGGTGGCGATGCTCCAGCGCCACAAAAGCGGGCAGTAGCTCGGGGGGGAGGTTGTCCACGCAGTAGTACCCTGCATCCTCCAGGGCATGCAGGGCCACAGACTTGCCTGAACCCGACATTCCCGTGATCAGAACAATCTCAAGCGCCATCAGTCATCCACTTCCAGGGTTGTTGCCACATGGTTCAGCATTTCCCTGGCATGGGCCAAGGTTGTGGCTGTAGAGCGTTCGCCACCCAGCATGCGCGCAATTTCAGCTACACGCTGTTCCTCCTGGATCGCCTGCACGGTACTGGTAGTTCCTGTCGGGTTCTTGCGTTTGGCCACCTTGAGGTGATGGTGCGCGCAGGCCGCGACCTGGGGGAGGTGGGTCACGGCCAGCACTTGGCGATCGCTGCCCAGCTGTTGCATCAGCCGGCCCACAGTTTCTGCAACAGCGCCGCCAACACCGGAGTCCACTTCGTCGAAGATGAGTGTAGGCGCCATGCCCAGTTCGCTCGTAGTGACCGAGATGGCGAGAGAGATGCGCGACAGCTCACCGCCGGAGGCGACCTTGCCGATCGGCTTGGGGCTCATGCCAGGGTGGCCGGAGACCAAGAACGCTATCTCATCCAGCCCGTGGGCTGCGGGCTCCTGGACGCGTGTCACGGACGCTTCGAACCTTCCTCCTTCCATACCGAGGCCTTGCATGGCCTGGGTGATGGCGATAGACAGCTTGGGTGCTGCCTTGGCGCGCGCCTGGGAAAGCGTCCGAGCTGCAGCCTGATAGGCTTTGGCGCTGGCCGTCTCGGCGGCTTGCAACCGTTCTATGTCGGTGGCGGAGTCGAGGTGGCGCATCTCGGCCTTCCAGTCCTCCAGAAGTGCGGGCAGCTCAGCGGGTGGCCGTTTGTACCTGCGGGCCAGGGCCATCCATTGAGCCATGCGGGTATCCAGCTGGGCAAGCCGCTGTGGATCAATGTCTGCATGTCGCAGGTATGAATGCAGCGAATGGACCACGTCATTGGCCTGAGCAAGGCTTGACGCCAGGATGTCGGCCAGGTTGGCAAATTCGGGTTCGATGTGCTCCTGGGCCTGAAGGAGCGCTTGGGCCTGCGTCAGTGCACTGAGTGCACCAGCCTCATCTGCTTGCAAGGTCTGAATGGCGCCGTCGGCGGCATCCAGAAGCGCTTGCGCATGCGACAGGCGCTTGTGTTGCGCATCCAGCTCATCCCATTCATCGCGAGCAGGTGCCAGTCTTTCTACTTCGCTGATTTGCCATTGGAGGCGCTCACGCTCCTGCTGCAATGTGGCCTGGGCCTGGCGTGCCTGCTGCAGGGTTTTTTGGTCCGCACGCCATTGCGACCATCGGGCCAGGGTGTCCGCAGTGCTGATGCCCGCAAACGCATCGAGCAACCCACGTACCGACTCGGGACGGGTGAGGCTTTGCCAAGCATGTTGACCGTGAATGTCGAGCAGCATGTCGCCTAGTGCGCGCAACTGCGCTGCCGTGGCTGGGGTCCCATTGATCCATGCGCGGCTTTTACCCTGCGCGTCTACCGTGCGGCGCAGCAAAAGCATGTCCTCTGAATCAAACCCTGCTTCTTCCAGCCACGGTCGAACATGCTCTGGGCAATCGAATTCTGCGCAAATATCTGTTCGAGGGCAGCCTTCACGCACAACCCCAGCGTCTGAGCGCGCCCCCAGGGCCAGTTGCAATGCATCGATCAGAATGGATTTACCCGCCCCGGTTTCGCCGGTCAGCACGGTAAATCCAGATTGGAGTTCAAGCTCCAGCGCCTGAACAATCACAAAGTCACGCAGCGTGATTCGCCGGAGTGCCATGGTCAGGAGCCTCCCTCGTTCCAGCGCAGTTTTTTGCGCAGCGTTGCAAAGTAGTTCCAACCCTGTGGATGAAGGAACCGCACACAGTGCTCCGATCGTTTGACCAGAATGCGGTCGCCATGGAGCAGTGAGGCCAGCGACTGCATGTCAAAGTTGGCACTGACATCGCGCCCGCTCACGACCTCCACTGCCACTTCCGTGGCGTCTGACAACACAATGGGGCGATTGGACAAGGTGTGTGGCGCAATGGGCACCAGAACCCAGCCTGGAATGGATGGGTGCAGCATGGGCCCTCCTGCTGACAGCGAGTAGGCCGTCGAGCCCGTGGGGGAGGCGATGATGAGCCCGTCGGCACGCTGATTGGCCACTAGCCGTCCACCGACTTCGACCCGCAACTCCACCATGCCAGAGGTTGCTCCGCGGTTCACGACCACGTCATTCATGGCAAGGGCTTCAAACACCACCCGCTCATCGCGCACAACGGTGGCGTGCATCAAGGGTCTGAGATCCTCTTCGTAAGCCCCTTTCAGCATGGGCGAGAGGGTTGTCTGATAGGTGTCGAACGGAATGTCAGTGATGAAACCCAGTCGCCCCTGGTTGATGCCAATCAGCGGTGTGCCAAACCGGGCAAGTCTGCGGCCGATGCCCAGCATCGTACCGTCGCCACCAACCACCAAGCCCAGATCACATCGGGCTCCGATGTCGTCTACATTCAGCGAAGGGTAATCATGCGTCAACCCCGTGTTGCTGGCGGTCTCAGCTTCCAGCGCAACCTCGCATCCCTGGCGTTCCAGAAAGTGAGCGATGTCTTCCAGTGCCTGGCGAGAACTGTCGCCCATGGAGCCCGCAGATGAAGCTTGATACTTGCCTATGAGTGCGACACGGCGGAAATTGGACGTCATCGCGAAATTACATCATTAAAATCATTCCATGCTCGATGACCGTGCCAAGTTGTTGCTCAAAGCCCTGGTCGAGCGCTACATCGCCGACGGGCAGCCAGTGGGGTCTCGCACCCTGTCCAGGGCGTCCGGCCTGGATTTGTCACCTGCCACCATCCGCAATGTCATGGCGGACCTAGAGGAGTTGGGGCTGATCGCAAGTCCCCACACTTCGGCAGGTCGAATCCCCACGGCACGGGGCTACAGATTGTTTGTAGACACCATGCTGACCGTGCAACGGGACCCGCTGACGCCCCCCCAGCTTGCCCCAGAGCAGCCGCAGAAGGTGATTGCCAATGCGGCGCAGTTGTTGTCGAACCTGTCGCAGTTTGTCGGCGTGGTGATGGCTCCACGGCGCACTTCGGTGTTTCGTCACATCGAGTTCCTGAGACTCTCCGAGCGGCGCTTTCTGGTCATCATTGTCTCGCCTGAGGGCGATGTGCAGAACCGGGTGATCTTCACGGAGGCCGACTATTCGCAGTCGCAGCTGATCGAAGCATCCAACTTCCTGAATGCGCACTATGCGGGGCTTGCGATGGAGCAGGTGCGCGAGCGTCTGAAGTCCGAGGTGGATGTGCTGCGTGGCGAGATCGCGTCACTCATGCAGGCAGCCGTGAATGTCGGATCCGAAGTGCTATCAGAGGCACAAGACGCAGTGGTCATTTCTGGTGAACGCAACCTGTTGGCGGTCAGTGACTTTTCCAGCGACATGGGCAATTTGAGGCGCGCCTTTGACCTCTTTGAGCAAAAGACCCAAATCCTGCGTCTGCTCGACATCTCCAGCCAGGCAGCGGGTGTTCGCATCTACATTGGAGGCGAGAGCCAAGTCGTTCCTTTTGAAGAGTTATCTATCGTCAGTGCACCCTACGAAGTCGATGGAACGGTGGTGGGCACGCTGGGTGTGATCGGCCCCACACGCATGCCCTACGACAGGATGATCCAGATTGTGGACATCACCTCCAAGCTTGTTTCCAACGCGCTCAGCCACCGCAAGTAAGCCTCTACAATACGGCGCTTGCCCCGTTGTATAGCGCTGGAGCATGGCTTGGGGCGTTAGCTCAGTTGGTTAGAGCAGAGGACTCATAATCCTTTGGTCGTTGGTTCAAGTCCAACACGCCCTACCACCCGTCACTCGCATGGGTGATCATCACGATCAAAGCCATTTTTCTTCAGCAATGTGCCCCGTTTCTCTTTGGGACGCTTTGGAGTGCATTACAATTGTGGCTTGCGCTGAGTTAGCTTTTGTTTGCAGCAAGTCTCTCAAGAGGATGCAAATAAAAAGCAAGATTTCAAGGGTCGCCAAGAAATCATGCTATAATTCAAAGCTTAGCGGCTGTAGCTCAGCTGGATAGAGTACTTGGCTACGAACCAAGGGGTCGTGGGTTCGATTCCTGCCAGCCGCACCAATGTTTAAAGCCTGCAATCGCAAGATTGCAGGCTTTTTCATTTGTCCGCGCGCTTGGCGTTGACCGGGGATATCTGGCGATGAGCAAGGCTTTTACCAAAGAAACCGATGGGGCTGACGACGATGAGTTGGCGTTGCCGCCACTGCCTGCTGGGGGCAAGAACTACATCACGCCTGGCGGGTATGCGCGTCTGCGGGATGAGTTGCTCGACTTGATCGACAACGAACGCCCCAAGATTGTGGATGTGGTGCATTGGGCTGCGAGCAACGGCGACCGCTCTGAGAACGGTGACTATCTGTACGGCAAGAAGCGTTTGCGTGAAATTGATCGGCGCATCCGCTTCCTGACCAAGCGATTGGAGATCGCCGAAGTGGTCGATCCCAGCCAGCATGCTGGAAGCGACCAAGTCTTTTTCGGAGCAACGGTGACCTATCTGGATGATGAGGGGGTTGAGCGCACCATCACCATCATGGGCATTGATGAAGCCGACACCCGCGAATCACAGGTCAGCTGGATTGCACCCGTGGCGCGTGCGCTGCTCAAAGCCCGGGTGGGAGACGAAGTCCAGCTGCCCACCCCAGGGGGCGTACGCCACCTGGAGGTGGTCGAGGTCCGTTATCCGCTGCCACATCCCACCTAGTGGTGCGCTGCGGCCACAGGTTCAGCGTTGGCCTCGCGGGATGTCCTGTTTGGGGCCTCGGGGCCGCTTTCAGGCCTGGGGTGTTATCCGGGCCGCGCGAAGGACGGCCTGGGTGCGGCGCAGGTTGCGCAGTGCCAGCTCCAGATGTGCCTGGTCACGCACGGCAACGATGAAGCGCAGGTCCGTAGTGTCCAGCGCTGCCTCGTCGTCCATATCGACATGGGTGATATCCGCCTCGGAGTTCGCCAATTCTGCAGCCACGCGTGCCAGTACGCCTTTGCCGTTGGTGACGGTGACCACCACGCCGGTTTCAAACATGCGCGTAGGCTCGTCCGACCAGTCCACGGCGATAAAGCGCTCGCTGTCCTTGTGTTGCAGTCGCTTGGCGACACTGCAGTGCACGTTGTGGACAACTAGGCCCTCGCCACGGCCCAGATAGCCAACGATGCTGTCACCGGGCACGGGGCGGCAACAGGACGCGTACTGCACCGAGGCATTCTCGCTGCCGTCGAGCGTGACCGCGCCCTGCGACAGGGTCTCGTGTGACGTGTAACGCTCGCGGGTCATGAGCAGAGCGTCGGGGCGGTGGCCGTGCTCCGACATCAGCACCATGAGTCGCTTGGCCACGATGCTGGCGATGCGTTTCCCCAGGCCGAGGTCGGTCATGAGTTCGCTGCGGCTGCGGTTGCCTGTGAAGCGCAGCAGCTTGTCCCACATCGGTTGGGTGTCTGTGTTGAGCGGGGGCAGCTGTTCCAGTCCCTCGGCACGGATCGCCTGGGTCAGGAGTTTTTCGCCCAGGCCTTCTGATTCTGTCTGCGCCAGGGTCTTGAGGTAGTGGCGAATTTTCGAGCGCGCGCGCCCGGTTCGCACAAACCCCAGCCATGCCGGGTTGGGGGTGGAGACGGGATCCGTGATGATCTCGACCACATCGCCGTTCTTGAGTTCGGTGCGCAGTGGCACCTGCTCGTTGTTGATCTTGGCTGCGGTGGTGCGGTCACCGACATTGCTGTGGATCGCATAGGCGAAATCCACCACGGTGGCGCCGCGTGGCAGAGCCATGATCTGGCTCTTGGGGGTAAACACATAGACCGCGTCGGGGAACAGGTCCACCTTCACGTGGTCCCAGAATTCGGCGGCGTCGCGCGTTTCGTTCTGGATATCGAGCAGGGACTGCAACCACTTGGTGCCCAGGCGTTCGGCAGAGGTGCCATCGCCATCCTGGGCCTTGTACAGCCAGTGCGCGGCCACGCCGGCCTCGGCAATGACGTGCATTTCGTCGGTGCGCATCTGGAACTCGATGTTTACACCCGACGGCCCCACGAGGGTGGTATGCAGCGACTGGTAACCGTTGAGCTTGGCAATGGCGATGTGGTCCTTGAACTTGCCGGGCACGGGCTTGTACATCTGGTGCAACACCCCGAGTGCCGTGTAGCAGTCTGTCACCGTGGGCACGATCACCCGGAAGCCGTAGATGTCCGTCACTTGCGCGAAGCTCAGGTGCTTGAGGTCCATCTTCTGGTAGATGGCGTACAAGGTTTTTTCTCGGCCTGCCAGGCGCACCTTCATGCCGATCTTGGAGAAGGCGGTGTCCACCTCGGTCTGCACCTTCTGCACCAGATCGCGGCGGCGGTTGCGTGACTTGTTGACGGCCTTCGACAGCGTGGCATAGCGCCAGGGATGCAGATGCCGGAAAGCCAGGTCCTGCAGCTCGCGGTAGGTCTGGTTCAGGCCCAGGCGGTGAGCGATGGGCGCATAGATCTCCAGCGTTTCCGAGGAGATGCGGCCCCACTTGCTGCGCGGCATGTCCGACAGCGTGCGCATGTTGTGCGTGCGGTCGGCCAGCTTGATGAGGATGACACGCACGTCGCGCGCCATGGCCAGCAGCATCTTGCGGAAGGACTCCGCCTGGTTCTCTTCACGGGTGTTGAACTGCAGCTTGTCCAGCTTGGTGAGGCCATCCACCAGTTCGGCCACGGGGGCGCCAAAACGGTCGATCAGGTCGGCCTTGGTGACGCCACAGTCTTCCATGGCGTCATGCAGCAAGGCTGCCATCAGGGCTTGGGCGTCGAGCTTCCAGGTGGCGCATTGGGCCGCCACGGCGATCGGATGGGTGATGTAGGGCTCACCACTGTTGCGCAACTGGCCCAGGTGCGCCTCGTCGGCAAAGCGGTATGCCTGGCGCACCTGTTCGATGCTGGAGGCATCCAGGTAGTCGAGGCTGTCTGTCAGCGCGGCAAAGCTGGCCGCTGCCGCATTGGCCGCTGCTGCGGCTGCAGAAAGACCGCCTGCCGTGGGCGGATCGCCAGGCCGGGGCTGCGTTGCAGAAGGTGAGTTGAGCACCGCGTTCATGCCTTTAATGTAGCGCGGGAGCGCATCAGACGATTTGCGGGAAAAAAAAAGCACCGCTGTCGCGGTGCTCTTTCGGGGCTGCGCCCAGGAAATGGCTCAACCAGGAACCTTCTTGAGCATCTCCAGGCCCACCTTGCCTTCGGCGATTTCGCGCAGGGCGGTCACGGCAGGCTTGTTGCGGCTTTCGATGCGGGGCGCGTGGCCCTGGCTCAGCATGCGGGCACGGTACGTGGCGGCCAACACGAGCTGGAAGCGGTTGGGGATCTTTTCCAGACAGTCTTCTACAGTGATGCGTGCCATCGTTTTACTCCGGGATTCAGGTGATATTGAGCGACTGGAAGGTGTCAGCACGTGCGCGGCGCTGGGCGACGTACTTGAGTCGCTGGGCGTGAACGACGGCTTTCAGGTCGAAAAGCGCGCGCTCAAACAATTCGTTAATTATAACGAAGTCGAATTTGCTGACCTGGGCCATCTCTTCGGCCGCATTCTTGAGGCGGACTTCAATCACCTCTGCCGTGTCTTCCCCGCGCCGCTCCAGGCGGGAGCGCAACTCTTCCCAGCTGGGGGGCAGGATGAAGACCAGTACCGCGTTGGCAAAGGCCTCCTTGATTTGCAGAGCGCCCTGGAAGTCGATTTCCAGGATCACATCCGACCCCTGGGTAATGCGCTCCTCGATCGCCTTCTTGGAGGTGCCGTAGCGGTTGCCGTGCACATGTGCCCATTCCACAAAGGCATTGCTTTGCACCATGGCGTCGAACTCGGATTGCGACGCAAAGTAGTAGTCGCGGCCGTGCTTTTCCTGGCCGCGTGGGGCGCGGGTGGTGTGGGAGACCGAGAGGTGAACGTGCGAGTCCAGTTCCAGCAGCGCCTTGACAAGGCTGGATTTGCCTGCGCCGCTGGGCGCCGCTACTACGATGAGATTTCCGGGATAGTCCATAGTTGATGTGCGCTATGCGCTATCAAAAAATGAGTTTTATTCGATATTCTGCACTTGCTCGCGCATCTGCTCGATCAGCACCTTCATGTCCACGCTGATGCGTGTCAGGTCGAGTGCTGCCGATTTGGAGCCCAGCGTGTTGGCCTCGCGGTGCAGTTCCTGGATCAGGAAATCCAGGCGTTTGCCTACTTCGCCCCCCTTTTTGAGCAGGCGCTCGATTTCGTCCAGGTGCGAATCCAGCCGGGTGATTTCCTCGGCCACGTCGATGCGAATGGCGAAGGCTGTGGCCTCGGTCAGGGCGCGGTCACGGGCGGCCTCGGGCAGCGTGGCGCCATCGGTCAGGGCCATGGCCTCTTTCCAGCGTTCCATGAAGCGCAGCCTTTGCTGTTCGACCAACAAGGGCACCATGGGCACGGCTTGCTGGGCCAGGGCGCGCAGTTGTTTGACGCGGTCCAGCAGCATGGTGGCCAGGCGCTTGCCTTCGCGCTCCCGGGCCGCCAGCAGGGCGGTGAGCGCTTCTTCGGCCAACGCGGGGACGGCTTCGCTCCAGTCTTCCGTGCCGGAATGGGCGTTGGCGCACAGGCGCAGGGCGTCGGCCACCGTGAGGGGGGCCGCGCTGGGCAGCCAGGCCCGCACCGAGTCTTGCAGGGAGTTGAGCCGCTGCAGCAGCCGCGCGGGTGGGTCCTGCAGTGTGTTGCTGTCGTCGGTGTCCAGGGCGGCACGCACCTCGACCTTGCCGCGTTTGAGGTGGGCCGTCAGCAGGCTGCGCAGCGTGGGCTCCAGAGCGCGCAGTTCGTCGGGCAAGCGGAACGAGAGGTCCAGAAAGCGGCTGTTGACCGAGCGAATTTCCAGCCCCAGCCGGCGCGATTGGGGTGCGCGGGCGTCGGTTTCAGCGCCGGCGGCAGATGCGCCATGCTGTGCGCTGGCGTATCCGGTCATGCTGTAAACTGGCATTGGACTTTTTGATGGTTGCTTGCGATCCGGCGATTATCCGGGTTCCGCTCTACCCCCGAGTCATCTTCGCAAAATATGTCAAAAATCAAGCCGGCACCCTTGCCGCCCGATACCGCAATTGGCGGCTACCGCGTGGTGCGCCGGTTGTCTTCCGGTGGTTTTGGGGTGGTCTATCTGGCCCTGGATGCTGAAGGCCAGCAAGTGGCCATCAAGGAATACCTGCCCTCGTCCCTGGCCACGCGTGCGCCCGGAGAGCTGCTGCCCAAGGTTCCTTCCGAAAAGCTCTCTCTCTACCGCCTCGGCCTCAAAAGCTTCTTTGAAGAAGGCCGCGCGCTCGCGCAGATCTCGCACGCCTCGGTGGTGAGCGTGCTCAACTTCTTCCGCGAGAACGAAACCGTTTATATGGTGATGAACTACCTGGAGGGCGCGACCCTGCAGGATTTCATCATCACCGCGCGCGACTTGAAGACCCAGAAGGTCTTCCGCGAATCCACCATTCGCTCGCTGTTCGACGAGGTGCTGCGCGGTTTGCGCATCGTGCACCAGCACAAGATGCTGCACCTGGACATCAAGCCGGCCAACATCTTCATCACCGACGACAACAAGGCCGTGATGATCGACTTTGGCGCCGCGCGCGAGGTGCTGAGCAAAGAAGGCAACTTCATCCGCCCCATGTACACCCCTGGCTTTGCTGCGCCCGAGATGTACCGGCGCGACTCGTCCATGGGGCCGTGGACCGACATCTATGCCATCGGTGCCTGCATCTACGCCTGCATGCAGGGTTTTCCGCCCAACGAGGCCCCGCAGCGCATCGACAAGGACCGCCTCTCCCTCGCGCTGACCAAGCTGCGTGGTGTGTATTCCGACAACCTCATCGAGGTGGTGGAGTGGTGCATGGCGCTCGACCCGCTCTCGCGCCCGCAGTCGGTGTTTGCGCTGCAAAAGGAACTGAGCCGCGAAGGCGAGCGCCGCTACACCAAGCTCTCGGTGGCCGAGAAGATGCGCCTGCAGCTCGACACCCTGGTGTCCGACACCAAGAAAAATGTGCAGAAGGTGGGTGAAGCCACCGGCATCGGAGCCAAACCCAAATGAAGCACACCCCCCTGAGCCGCTGCGCGGCTTCCCCCCGCTCTCGCCTTGCTTCGCAATGCGGGCAGGGGGACGTAGCCAGCGCGGCGGGGCGGCCCTTGCGCGGCTGCCCGCGCTTGGGGCGCGCCGGTTTTGTGCGCTGCGGGTGGCAAATGGCGTGGTGGAGCAACTGAAATGAAATTCTCCGTATTCCAGATCAGCCGCCGCGGTGGCCGCGAGAAGAACGAAGACCGCATGGGCTATTGCTACACGCGCGAATCGGGCCTGTTTGTGCTGGCCGACGGCATGGGGGGGCACCCTGAGGGCGAAGTGGCGGCGCAGATCGCGCTGCAGACCATCTCGGCACTGTTCCAGCGCGAGGCCAAGCCCCAGCTCAAGGACGTGCAGGAGTTCCTGTCCGGCGCCTTGCTGGCCGCGCACCACCAGATCCTGCGCTACGCCACCGACAAGGGCATGCTCGACACGCCGCGCACCACGCTCGTGGCGGCCGTGCTGCAGGCCGGCACGGCCACCTGGATCCACTGCGGTGACTCGCGCCTGTACATGGTGCGTGATGGCGACCTGCTGACCCGCACGCGCGACCACTCGTACATGGAGCTGCGCAACAACCCGCCGCCCGGGCTGGAGCGCATCAACCGCAACGTGCTGTTCACCTGCCTGGGCTCGCCCACCAAGCCCATCTACGACATCACCGGGCCCGTGTACCTGGAGCAGGGCGACCGCATCCTGCTGTGCTCCGACGGTCTGTGGGGAACGCTCAGCGACGACGAGATCGCCAAGCAGCTCTCGCGCAACGCGGTGTCGCATGCCGTGCCCGACCTGGTCGAAGATGCCCTGCGCAAGGCGGGCGACAGCAGCGACAACGTGACCGTGGTGGCTCTGGAATGGGAGACGCCCGACGCGTTCGAGTCCACCCAGGGCGTGTCCACCGACAGCATCAGCGAAGACGTGTTTGCATCCACCATCCAGGCGGGCCCGCTCGACGGGCTGGTGGACGACCTGGACGACGCGGCCATCGAGCGCTCGATTGCCGAAATCAACGAGGCGATCCGCCGCTCCGCTGCTCGAAAAGCCTGACAGACTGATTTGCCCGGGCTGCACAGCCTCGTGCGGCGGGCTGAGGCCTGCTGTCTGACCCGTTTCGTTTTCTGGCGCGCGCCTTGGGCGGCGCACGGAAGGCATTTTCTGGACACCCAACGACCATGACCACATTCATTCGCACCGGCGGCCGCGCCGCCGACCAACTGCGCCCCGTGCGCATCACCCGCCACTACACCATGCACGCCGAAGGCTCGGTGCTGATCGAGTTCGGCAACACCAAGGTGCTGTGCACCGCCTCGGTCGAAGAACGCGTGCCGCCGCACAAGCGCGGCAGTGGCGAAGGCTGGGTCACGGCCGAATACGGCATGCTGCCGCGCGCCACCCACACGCGCAGCGACCGCGAGGCCGCGCGCGGCAAGCAGACTGGCCGCACGCAAGAGATCCAGCGCCTCATCGGCCGCAGCCTGCGCGCCGTGTTCGACCTCAAGCTGCTGGGCGAGCGCACCATCCAGCTCGACTGCGACGTGATCCAGGCCGACGGCGGCACGCGCACCGCCGCCATCACCGGTGCCTGGGTGGCCGCGCAGGACGCGGTCCACCAGCTGCTGGCCAGCGGCAAGATCACCCAGTCGCCGCTGCTGCAGCCCGTGGCGGCGATCTCGGTGGGTATCGTGCAGGGCGCGCCGCTGCTGGACCTGGAATATGTGGAAGACGTGGATTGCGACACCGACATGAACGTGGTGATGACCGGTGCGGGCCACTATGTGGAGGTGCAGGGCACGGCCGAGGGCGTGGCCTTTAGCCGAGCAGAGATGGACCAGCTGCTGGGCCTGGCTGAAAAAGGCATCGCTGAGCTGGTGCAGCTGCAGCAGCAGGCCCTTCAGAATACTCACTAATTAATAGCTGCTCAGGCATGCTGGTCGCGCGGTAGAGGCCATTTTGACTATGAAAATTGTTCTTGCATCCAACAACCGTGGCAAGCTGGCCGAGCTGCAGGCCATGTTCGCCCCGCTGGGCGTGGAGCTGGTGCGCCAGGCCGACCTGGGCGTGGGCGAGGCCGAGGAGCCCTTCCGCACCTTTGTCGAAAACGCCCTGGCCAAGGCGCGGTTTGCGTCGGAACACACCGGCCTGCCCGCACTGGCCGACGACGCCGGCATGTGCGTCGATGCCTTTGGTGGCCTGCCGGGGGTGGACACCGCGTACTACTGCACCCAGTTCGGCTACGAGAAAAGCGACGACAACAACGTGCGTGCCCTGCTGGAGCAACTGCAAGGCGTGGCCAACCGCCGCGCTGCCATGGTCAGCACCCTGGTCGCCGTGCGCAGCCCCCAAGACCCCGAGCCGCTGATCGCCGTGGGCCGCGTGGTGGGCGAGATCACCACCGAACCCCGGGGCAGCAACGGCTTTGGCTTCGACCCCGTGATGTTCATCCCCGAGTTCGGCAAAACCTTTGCGGAGCTGCCCGTGGAGGTGAAAAACGCCCACAGCCACCGGGGCCGCTCTGCCGCGCAGATGCTGGCACTGATGCGTGAACGCTGGTTGGCATGAAATCCCCCCTGAGTCGCTTCGCGCCTTCCCCCCAAGGGGGACACCGCCAGCGCACGCAAGTGAAACGCTGCTGTGCCGCTCGGGCTGCCCTTGCACGGCGGTCGTGCGCGCGACCGCTCACGCTGCAATCGGCTACTGTGGCGCGAGCGCTATGAACCTTTGATGCTTGCAATGGCTATTCCTATCATCCCTGCTGCTGACGATGCGCCCGCCGTCGTGCGCGACATCCAGCACTACATGCGCCCCGGCCTGCTGCAATTGCCCAGCCTGCCGCCGTTGTCGCTGTACGTGCACCTGCCCTGGTGCCTCAAGAAATGCCCGTACTGCGACTTCAACTCGCACGAGGCCCGTGGCGACGGGGCGGGTGACAACGGGGTGCCCGAGCAGCGCTACATCGACGCGCTGATGGCCGACCTGGAGGCCGCGCTGCCCCTGGTCTGGGGCCGCACGGTGCACAGCATCTTCATCGGCGGCGGCACGCCCAGCCTGTTTTCGCCAGCGGCCATCGACCGGCTGATCGGCGACATCCGCGCCCGTTTGCGGCTGGAGTCCGACTGCGAGATCACGCTGGAGGCCAACCCCGGCACCTTCGAGAAAGACCGCTTCCGCGCCTTCCGTGCAGCGGGCGTCACCCGCCTGTCGGTGGGTGTGCAGAGCTTCAACGACCAGCACCTCAAGGCGCTGGGCCGCGTGCACGACCGTGCCCAGGCGATGGCAGCGGTGGAGGAGGCCGCTGCGTCCTTCGACACCTTCAACCTCGACATCATGTATGCGCTGCCGGGCCAGACGCAGCAAGAGCTGGAGCAGGATCTGCGCACGGCGCTGGCCTTCAAGCCGCCGCACATCTCCATCTACCACCTCACCATCGAGCCCAACACCTACTTCGCCAAGTTCCCCCCGGCCATCCCCGAGGACGACCAGGCCTACGCCATGCTCGACCGCATCACCGAGCTGACGGGCCAGGCGGGCATGGCGCGCTACGAAATCTCGGCCTACGCGCAACCGGGCCACCAGTGTTTCCACAACACCAATTATTGGCAGTTTGGCGACTACCTGGGCATCGGCGCGGGTGCGCACAGCAAGCTCAGCTTTGCGCACCGCGTGGTGCGGCAGGTGCGCTTTCGGGACCCGACCCGCTACATGGACAACGCCCTGGCCGGCCGCGCCGTGGCGCAGGACGACGAGGTGCGTCGTGCTGATCTGCCGTTTGAATACATGCTCAATGCCCTGCGCCTGCGCGACGGTTTTGCGCTGCAGGACTTCATGGCCCGCACGGGCCTGCCCCTCACCGCGATTGCCAAGGGGCTGAAGGAGGCCGAGAGCAAGGGCCTGATCGAGCGTGACCTGTCCCATGTGCGCCCCACCGAGCGGGGCTTTGACTTCCTGAGCGACCTGCAGGAGCTGTTCCTGGCCGATTGAGCCGGGTGAAGCGCCTGCATTTCAAGGAAAAAAGGCCGTCTGCGCGCGATGGGTAAGCGTTGGTAGCTATAAAAATAATAGCTATTGATTGCTGTTGCACGGGGCGCCGGGTTCAGATGCCCGGCCTGGGCCCCGATCAGCCGCAGCGCACCGCCAGGATGTGCCCGTTGGCATCCACCTCCAGGTTCAGCCGCTGGGTGTCGAACTCCTTGGTGACCATCTGGCCCGGTCGCAGGATGCGCACCATCCGCGCGCCCGACCGGGCCCGTGCCGATTCGACCACCGACGCTGTGCTGCTCTGCCCCACCGCCGCCTGGGCTGGTTGCGCATTGCACAGCATGTCTGGTGCGGGCGCCTGCGCCTGTGACTGGGTGGGCGAGGGGGCCGCCGCCGGGGCCGGCCCGTGGCTGGCACAACCCACCATCAGGGCGGCCATACCCAGGCTGGCCACAGCGGCCAAAGCGGTGTTTGTCATGAAACCATCTCCATCAAAAACAGGGCCTGACCATACCGGAAGGCGCGCGCCAAAGGGGTGTCTCTGCGTAACCGGCGTGCCGTGTGCAGCCCCTTGGTTTCGGTCAGGGCTTGATGCCGGTCAAGACATTGTGGGTGGCGCGCAACGCAGTGCGGGCCCGCCGGCGCATGCCCCGGCCGGTGATGGGTTGGCGTAAGGCGCACCCGGCAGAATCGGCAGTGCCCGAATCTGCGCGCCGCGCGGGCCTCTGGTTTCCGTGTTCTTGCCGCAGCCCTGCCCGCCATGTCCGACGACCCGACTCTCCGCCTCATCCACGCCCTGAGCGACACCCTGGATGGACTGGATGTGGCCCTGTGTGCCTTTGACGAAGGCGACTGCACCATCGCCTGGAACCGGACCTTCTTCAAGTTCTTCCCCGAGCACGAGGGCCACGTGTACGCGGGCGAGCCCTACCACGCCAACCTTCGCCGGTTCTACACCGGGCGGCTCGATGCGCAGGAGCTGCCCAACATTGAGCGTTACATCGCCGCCGGCGTGGACCGCCACCGGGCCCAGACGCGCCCCTACAGCTTTGAGCACCGGGGCCTGCGCGTGCAGGTGGCGTCGCAGCCCATTGCAGGCGTGGGCCGCGTGCGCGTGTGGCGCGCCCTGGCCCTGCGCGACACGCCCGGTGCGGCAGATGCCCCCAACATCCAGGAGCCTGGTTACCTGCGCGGTCCCCTGTTCGAAAGCACCGAGCTGTTCGACCGCATCCCCGACGGCCTGATGATCTGTGGCGAGGATCAGCGCATTCAGTGGGTCAACGAGCCCTTCATGCAGATGTACAGCCTCACCGACCGGGCGGCGGCCACCGGCCTCACGTTTGCTGAAGCCTACCGTCACGCCTGGGCCGCCGACGGGCCGGGCGACATGGCGCCGTTTTATGACGGCCTCTCGATCCTGCAGGAGAACATGCGTTTTGCAGGCGCGCCCTTCGAAGTGCCCCTGCCGCGCAACCGCTGGAGCCGCGTGATCGCCAAGCAGGGTGCAGACGGCACCGTGTTCCATGCGCATGTGGACATTACCGACTTCAAGCGCCAGCAGCATCTGCTGGCCCAGGCCGAACGCAGCGCACGGGACAGCGAAGCGCAGTTGCGCGAAAAATCCATCCTGCTGGAGGCCACGCTGGAGCACATGGACCAGGGCGTGGCCAAGATCAGCGCCACTGGCATCGTGGAGCTGTGCAATCGCCGCGCGCTGGAGCTGCTGGACCTGCCCGCAGAACTGATGGCCGCCAAACCGTCCCTTGTGAATGTGCTGGCCTACCTGCGTGCACGCGGCGAATTCGACGGTGCCTCGAAGGAGATCCAGGACCTGTTGCTGCACAGCAACGGAGGTGTAGAGCAGCAGCAGGTGTATGACCGCCCCCGGCCCGACGGGCGTGTCCTGGAAGTCCATACCGTGCCCATCAAAGGTGGCGGCGCGCTGCGCACCTTCACCGACGTCACCCAGCGCAAGGAGGCCGAGTTGCGCATCCGCCATGTGGCCGAGCACGACGGGCTCACCACGCTGCTCAACCGCACGGCCTTCCTGCACACCCTGCAGGCCGCCGTGGCCGATGCGCGGCGCCCCGCACGGGGTTTTGCCGTGCTGTATGTGGACCTCGACGGCTTCAAGCCCATCAACGACCGGTTTGGCCATGCGGTGGGAGACCAGCTGCTCATCTGGGTGGCCCAGCAACTGACACAGGTGGCACGCGGCGACGACGTGGTGGCCCGCCTGGGTGGCGATGAATTTGCACTGCTGCAGCGCGGCGTCTCTGACCCCGACAGTGCCTACCGCCTGGCCGAGCGGCTGGTGCAGGCCATCGGCCAGCCTACCGAAATCGAATCCCACTTCATCCAGATCGGCGCCTCGGTGGGCATCGTCATGGCCCCCGCCGACGCGGCCGATGCCGAAGAACTCCTGCGCAAGGCCGACTCCGCCATGTACCTGGCCAAGGCCTCCGGCCGTGGCTGCGCGCGCATCTACGGCATGTGATGGTGGGGCGCTGCGGAGAGTGTGTGGCCGCACGGGCGCACCACAATCGGCGCTGTCCTACACCCGTGGGTTCTGGTGCGTTTTACGATCGGTCCGTCGATACCCCTTCGACATCCCTCCCGCTTGCTCCAAGCAAGTGTTCAGCCCGCACCCTGCGGGCTTTTTTTTGCCTGGCACATCGCGGGCTTGCTCGCAAAAAAGTCAGCCTATCCCTGGGTCTTTTGACCCTGCTCCATGCAAGCCGCATGAAGTGGCGGCACCATCGGTCCATCATCGGTTGCCAGCCTGGGTGTCACGGCGAGGCAACGGCCGCTCGCTACAAAACAAGAATGATCCTGTACAAACCCGGCACCCCTTTCATCTACAAAGGCCGACGGGTCACCGTGGACTACATCATCATCCGCCGCACCGGCCTGTGGATCCGCCTGGCCCACAGCGAAGACGTGTGCCGGCCCGAAGACCTGACGCCAATTGCACCGCAGGGATCGAACCTGGCGGAAAGCGCAGGTCGCACTTGATGTGAACGGCTGATTCCCCCGCATTGCCCGGTGCCGTGTATGCGGCGCCTCAATCAGGAGGCGAGGGTGGGAGGAAAACAAAACGGGCCGCATGGGCCCGTTTTTTTTGTGTTCTGGCGGAGACTGTGAGATTCGAACTCACGGACGGTTGCCCGTCGGCAGTTTTCAAGACTGCTGGTTTAAACCACTCACCCAAGTCTCCGGGAGGGAAGGCGCGAATTCTAGCCGACTGTGGGTGCTGATTTTTTCAGCATGCCCCGCGTCTCGATGAAGCCGATCACCTCGTTGAGCCCGCTCAGGTTCTTCAGATTGGTCATCACAAACGGCTTGAGACCCTGTGCGTTGGTGCGCATGCGGGTGGTGTCGGCGTGCATCACGTCGAGGTTGGCGCCCACGTGGGGGGCCAGGTCGGTCTTGTTGATGACGAAGAGGTCGCTCTTGGTGATGCCGGGGCCACCCTTGCGGGGGATTTTTTCGCCTGCGGCCACGTCGATGACGTAGATGGTGAGGTCGCTCAGCTCGGGGCTGAAGGTGGCGGCCAGGTTGTCGCCGCCGCTTTCCACAAACACGATGTCGGCGTTGGGGAACTCGCCCAGCATGCGGTCGATGGCTTCGAGGTTGATGGAGCAGTCTTCGCGGATGGCGGTGTGGGGGCAGCCGCCGGTTTCCACACCCAGGATGCGCTCGGCAGGCAGGGCGCCGCTCACGGTGAGCAGGCGCTGGTCTTCCTTGGTGTAGATGTCGTTGGTGATGGCGATCAGGTCGTAGTCATCGCGCATGGCCTTGCACAGCATCTCCAGCAAGGTGGTCTTGCCGGAACCGACGGGGCCGCCGATACCCACCCGCAGGGGGGGCAGTGGCTTGGTGCGGTTCGGGATGTGGTGCAGGGTGCAGGTGGTCATGATCGGAAGAGGCGGGAGTATTGGGTTTCATGCTGCGCAGACAGGATGGCGAGCATGGGCGAGAAGGCCTGGCGTTCGCTGTCCATGAGGCTTGCGGCATGGTCAGCGGCAGCAGGGATGGCGTCGGCCAGGCGCGCCAGGATGCGCTGGCCTGCGCTCTGGCCCAGTTGCATGGATTTGAGTGCGGCCTGCACCATGTTTTCGGCCCAGCCAAAGGCGTAGGCCAGCAGCACATCCCGAACGGGAGCCTGGGTGATGGAGGCAGCCAGTGCAAAGGCCACGGGGTAGGTGGGGGGCAGGGCGGCCAGGTGGCGTACGGCGGGCATCAGGGCCTCGCCGCCCTGGTATTGGTTGCGCAGCCAGTCGGCCATGGACCGGCCCATCTGTTCGGTTTGCAGGCGCAATTCGCTGGTTTCGCGGGTGTGGAGCACCCAGTCGTTGAGTTCTTTCACATGCCCCAGGTCGCCCCGGCGCCAGGCGCCCACGGCCTTGGCGATGAGGGCCATGTCGCCGCGCGCCTGGGTGATGTGGAGCTGGTCGAGCAGCCAGTCGCCCACGGCGGTTTCGCTGGCCAAGCCCGCGTTTTCAATGGCGCTTTCCAGCCCCTCGGAGTACGAGAACCCGCCCACGGGCAGCGCGGGGGAGGCCAGCCACATCAGCTGCAGGAAGCTGGCGGCGGGCAGGGGCGCGGGGCGGTCCAGGCGCATGGAGCGAGGGTCAGTGGTCGTGGTTGCAGTCGGGGCCGTGCACATGCCCCTGGGCGACCACGGGGATGGACACGGTGCGCCCACGGGCCGGGGCTGCGGCGGTGGCAGCGGGGGCGGCTGCATGGCTGTGATCGTGACCATGCCCATGATCGTGGGAATGGTGGTGATCATGGTGATGGTCGTCCCCATGTCCATGCCCACCGTGGTGGTGCCCGCCGCCATGTCCTGCCGCATAGGCGCCCCCTTCGGGCTCAAACGCCAGGTTCTGCTCGGTCACGATCAGGTGCATGGCGCGCAGCATGTCGGCCAGCACATGGTCGGGTTCGATCTTGAGGTGGTCGGGTTGCAGTTCGATGGGCACATGGCGGTTGCCCAGGTGGTAGGCAGCGCGGGTCAGGTCAAACGGCGTGCCATGGCTTTGGCAGTGGGTGATGACCAGCACGGGCTGGGGCGCGGCGATCACGCGGACCATGGAGCCGTCTTCGGCCACCAGCACATCGCCGCCGCGCACCAGCGTGCCGCGCGGCAGGAAGATGCCCAGCTCGCGCCCGGCGGAGTCGGTGGCGGCAAAACGGCTTTTCTGGCGCACGTCCCAGTCGAGTTCGACCGTGGTGGCGCGCTTGAGCAGCACGGGGGCCAGGCCTTGGCCCTGGGGGAGGAGTTTGGAGGCTTGGAGCATGGGGTTTCGGTCCAATGGGCAATCAACAGAACGCGCATTGTGGGCCCGGGGCGCATGGCGCGCTGGCACCGGTCATACGGGGCGTGTCATGAAGAAGCTGTACGGGTCCGGGCCGTAGTCGGCAAAGGGCACGCATTCGATGAAATCGTGCTGAAAATACAGCTGGCGCGCGGGTTCAAAAAAGGGTTGGGGCCCTGTCTCCAGGCTCACCCGGCTGAAGCCGCGTGCGCGAGCCTCTTGCAGCAGATGGGCCAGCACCTGGCGCGCGATGCCTTGCCCCCGGTGGCGGGCGCTGGTGCGCATGGACTTGAGTTCGGCATGGCCTGCATCCAGCCGCTTGAGTGCGCCCGTGCCCACCAGCAGGTCGCCATCGGCTCCGGGCAGCCACGCAGACCAAAACGCGATATCGGGCTGGCGCAGCTGGTCCATGTCCAGCGCGTGCACGCTTTCGGCCGGCGACACCGCATACATGTCCTGCAGATGCTCCTGCATGAAGGCTTCGATGCGTGGGTCGCTCAGGTCGTCCAGACGGATCTGCAGCGGGGTCGGGAGTGCGGTCATGTACTGCTCAGAAAAGGAAGTAGCGCTGCGCCATCGGCAGCATGGTGGCGGGTTCGCAGGTGAGCAGCTGGCCGTCGGCGCGCACGGTATAGGTCTGCGCGTCCACCTCCATCTTGGGCGTGTAGCTGTTGTGCACCATGTGCTGCTTGCGCACGCCACGGATGTTGCGCACGGCGCTGAGCTGCTTGTGCAGGCCGAAGCGCTCGCCGATGCCCGCATTCAGGCCCGCTTGCGACACAAAGGTGAGTGAGGTCTTGGCAATCGCCCCGCCAAACGCGCCGAACATGGGCCGGTAGTGCACGGGCTGGGGCGTGGGGATGGAGGCATTGGGGTCGCCCATCGCGGCCATGGCGATCAGGCCGCCTTTCAGGATGAGTGCGGGTTTCACGCCGAAGAAAGCGGGCTTCCAGATCACGATGTCGGCCCATTTGCCGACTTCGAGAGAGCCCACCTCGTGGCTGATGCCGTGGGCGATGGCGGGGTTGATGGTGTACTTGGCCACGTAGCGCTTGATGCGCGTGTTGTCGTTGCGGGCCGTGTCGCCAGCCAGGCTGCCGCGCTGTACCTTCATCTTGTGCGCGGTCTGCCAGGTGCGCAGGATGACTTCGCCCACGCGGCCCATGGCCTGGCTGTCGCTCGACATCATGCTGATGGCGCCCAGGTCGTGCAGGATGTCTTCGGCAGCGATGGTCTCCTTGCGGATGCGGCTTTCGGCAAACGCCAGGTCCTCGGCGATGCCGGCATCCAGGTGGTGGCACACCATGAGCATGTCCACATGCTCGTCCAGCGTGTTGTGCGTGTAGGGCATGGTGGGGTTGGTGGAGCTGGGCAGAAAGTTGTCTTCGCCCACCACCCGCAGGATGTCGGGCGCATGGCCGCCCCCCGCGCCTTCGGTGTGGAAGGCGCAGATGCCGCGCCCGGCCACGGCGGCGATGGTGTTCTCCACAAAACCAGATTCGTTGAGCGTGTCGCTGTGGATGGCGACCTGCGTGTCGGTCTCCTCGGCCACATCCAGGCAGTTACTGATGGCCGATGGCGTGGTGCCCCAGTCTTCGTGCAGCTTCAGGCCGATGGCGCCCGCGCTGATCTGCTCGTGCAGCGCATCGGGCAGGCTGGCGTTGCCCTTGCCGAGGAAGCCCAGGTTCATGGGGAAGGCGTCGGCCGCTTGCAGCATGCGTTCCATGTTGAAGGGGCCAGAGGTGCAGGTGGTGGCCAGCGTGCCCGTGGCGGGGCCGGTGCCGCCGCCCAACATGGTGGTCACGCCGCTGGCCAGGGCTTCTTCGATCTGCTGTGGGCAGATGAAGTGGATGTGGCTGTCGATGCCGCCGGCGGTGACGATGTTGCCCTCGCAGCTGATGACCTCGGTGCCGGGGCCGATGATGATGTCCACGCCGGGTTGCGTGTCGGGGTTGCCCGCCTTGCCGATGGCGGCGATGCGGCCCGCGCGCAGGCCGATGTCGGCCTTGAAGATGCCGGTGTGATCGACGACGAGCGCATTGGTCAGCACGGTATCCACAGCGCCCTGGGCATTGCTGCGCTGCGATTGCGCCATGCCGTCGCGGATGGTCTTGCCGCCGCCAAACTTCACTTCTTCGCCGTAGCTGCCCGCGCGGAGCGTGTAGTCGGCCTCGACTTCCAGGAGGAGTTCGGTGTCGGCCAGGCGCAGGCGGTCGCCCACCGTGGGGCCGAACATTTCGGCGTAGGCGCGTCGTCCAATGGTTGCCATGGTGTGGGTGCTCCGCGAGAACGGGTAATTACTATATTTTTGATAGCTGCTTGCGCTTATGGGTTGAGCGCAGAGGGCTGTTTTTGCTTGTCTTTTTTCTAGAGCGCACCCTGCGTCAGGCCCTGAAAGCCGAACACACGGCGCTCGCCCGCGTAGTCCACCAGCTCCACGGTGCGCTCCTGGCCGGGCTCGAAGCGCACGGCGGTGCCCGACGCAATGTTCAGCCGCATGCCGCGTGCGGCGGTGCGGTCAAAGCCCAGGGCGTTGTTGGTCTCGGCAAAGTGGTAGTGCGAGCCGACCTGGATGGGGCGGTCGCCGGTGTTGCGCACGACGATGGTGAGCGTGCGGCGGCCGGTGTTGAGCGGGTGTTCGCCGGGTTCGGTGAAGAGTTCGCCTGGGATCATGGTCGGTCATCCTGGGTGGGGGTTACTCCCTCTCCCCTTGCGGGAGAGGGCCGGGGAGAGGGGCTTGTGTGCTTGGCAAACGCAGAGTGCATTTGTGCCATCACGCCAGCTGCTGAAGCAGCAGCGCACCGCCGAATGCCGCCACGCTCGCACCGGCCGCGCGTGCCAGCCACACCTGCCGGCTGCGCAGCGCCCAGCCCGCCGCCATACCTGCGCCGTGCAGCAGCACGGTGGCGGTCAGCATGCCCGCCAGGGTCAACCAGGCGTTGTCGCTACCTGCCAGTTCGTAACCGTGGGCCACGCCGTGGAAGACGGCAAACACGCCCACCCCCAGCGCCGCCACCAGCCCGGGCACACGCAGGCGCGACACGACGAGAAGGCCCGTGACCAGCAGCGACGCGGCGATCATCGACTCCACCGCTGGCAGCGCCGTGCCCTGCAGGCCCAGCACCGCGCCCGCCAGCAGCATGGCCGCAAAGCCCAGGGGGCCCCACAGCAGATCGCGCCCGGCACTGCGTGCGGCCAGCGCGCTCCACAGGCCCACGGCCACCATGGCGGCCAGGTGGTCCAGGCCGAACAGGGGGTGGGCAAAGCCGCTCAGAAAGCTGTTGTGGATATGGGATTCAGCGCCCGTATGGGCGCTGGCGCCAGTGCTGATGGCGCTGGCAGCTATGAAAAGAAGAGCGGCTGTGTGGCGGTGTGAGAGGGCGATGCGCATGGGGGCTCCACGGAGAAGAGAGAAAAGGGGTCAGACGATGGGCTGGTGCACGGTGACGAGCTTGGTGCCGTCGGGGAACGTGGCCTCGACCTGGATGTCCGGAATCATCTCGGCGATGCCCTCCATCACATCGGCGCGGGTCAGCACGGTGCGGCCTTCGCTCATGAGCTGCGCCACGGTCTTGCCGTCGCGTGCGCCTTCCATCACGGCGGCACTGATCAGGGCCACGGCCTCGGGGTAGTTGAGCTTCAGCCCCCGGGCCTTGCGGCGCTCGGCCAGCAGGGCGGCGGTAAAGATCAGGAGCTTGTCTTTTTCTCTAGGGGTGAGTTCCATGGTGTACCGGGCGATTGGGTGGAAGCGAGCCCATCATAGGCAGCAAGCCCCGTGCCCGCCATACGCCAGAGGGCGAAGATGCTCCGCATACGAAGGCAACCCGTGGCATGGAAACTGCACTTGCAAGGGCTTCCATCCTGTTTGCCCATGCCCCCCTCCACCGCCTCCCTTGCAGCGCCCGACGCGGCCTCGACCCCCGCACTGGGGCCGGACGCAGACGCGCAGGCGCCGCAGCAGGTCGTCAAGGTCCGGCGCGACTACAACAGCTGGGTGGCCACCGAGACCATGGAGGACTACGCGCTGCGCTACACGCCGCAGCGTTTTCGCAAGTGGTCCGAATGGCGGGTGGCCAACACCGCGTTCGGCGCCGCCTCGTTCCTGATCCTGGAGGCGGTGGGTGCCACGCTGCTGGTGCAGTACGGCTTCATCAACGCCTTCTGGGCCATCGTCGCCACGGGGCTCATCATCTTTCTGGCGGGCCTGCCCATCAGCGTGTATGCGGCGCGCTACGGGGTGGACATGGACCTGCTCACGCGCGGCGCGGGCTTTGGCTACATCGGCTCCACGCTCACCTCGCTGATCTACGCCAGCTTCACCTTCATCTTCTTTGCGCTCGAAGCCGCCGTGATGGCCTACGCGCTGGAGCTGGCGCTCGACATCCCGCCCACCTGGGGCTACCTGATCTGCGCCATTGTGGTGATTCCGCTGGTCACACACGGTGTGTCGGCCATCAGCCGCCTGCAGGTGTGGACGCAGCCGCTGTGGCTGGTGATGCTGGTGGTGCCGTTTGTGTATGTGCTGATGCGCGATTCTGGTGCGTTTTCTGGGGTGATGCACTACGGTGGTGAATCGATGCGCGGCGCTACGTTTCAATTGCCCTTGTTTGGTGCGGCGCTCACCGTGGGCATTGCGCTCATTACCCAGATGGGGGAGCAGGCGGACTACCTGCGCTTCATGCCCGCCCGCACTGCCACCACACGCGGGCGCTGGTGGCTGGGCGTGCTGGTGGGCGGGCCGGGCTGGGTGGTGCTGGGCGTGCTCAAGATGCTGGGCGGCGCGCTGCTGGCCTGGCTGGCCCTCAAGCACATGGTGCCCACCGAGCGTGCGGTGGACCCGAACCAGATGTACCTGGTGGCGTATGAGTACGTCTTCCCGCACTACGGCTGGGCGGTGGCGGCCACGGCGCTGTTTGTGGTGGTCTCGCAGATGAAGATCAACGTGACCAACGCCTATGCGGGGTCGCTCGCGTGGTCCAACTTCTTTTCGCGCCTCACGCACAGCCACCCGGGGCGGGTGGTGTGGGTGGTGTTCAACACGCTGATCGCCTTCATGCTTATGGAGATGAACGTGTTCCGCGCCATGGGCGAGGTGCTGGGGCTGTATTCCAACATTGCCATCGCCTGGATCATGTCGGTGGTGGCGGACCTCGTCATCAACAAGCCGCTGGGCCTGTCGCCCAAGGGCATCGAGTTCAAGCGCGCGCACCTGTACGACATCAACCCCGTGGGCGTGGGATCAATGGCGCTGGCGTCGGTGCTGTCCATCAGTGCGCACCTGGGCTTGTTCGGCCCGCTGCCGCAGGCGTTCTCGGCCGTCATTGCGATGGCCGTGGCCTTTGTGACGGCGCCGTTGATCGCCTGGGCCACGCGCGGCAAGTACTACATCGCGCGGCAGAGCGAGCCGGTGGCTGTGCCTGTGGCGGGACCTGTGCCCGGCGCGCGGGCTTCCGATATGGGCAGTTACCAGCGCTTCACCGTGCAACGCTGCGTGATCTGCGAGCGCGAATACGAAGCGCCCGACATGGCCCAGTGCCCCGCCTACCGGGGCGCCATCTGCTCGCTGTGCTGCACGCTGGATGCGCGCTGCGGCGACCTGTGCAAGCCGCACGCGAGCATGGCGGTGCAGTGGTCTGCCGCGCTGCGCTGGGTGCTGCCGCGTGCCATCTGGCGCTACCTGGACACGGGTCTGGGCCACTTCCTGCTGCTGATGCTGGTGATTGCGCCGCTGCTGGCGTCGGTGATGGGGCTGCTGTACCACCAGGAGCTGAACACCATTGCCCAGGCCGCCACCGACACCGAGGTGATGGCGGCCCCCGAAGTGGCGCTGCGCTCGGGCCTGCTCAAGGCGTATCTCGCGCTGCTCGTCATCTCCGGCATCGTGGCCTGGTGGCTGGTGCTGGCGCACAAGAGCCGCCAGGTGGCGCAGGAAGAATCCAACCGCCAGACGGGCCTGCTGGTGCGCGAGATCGAGCTGCACCGCCAGACCGACGAAGCGTTGCAGACGGCGCGCAGCGTGGCCGAGGCCGCCCAGCAGCAGGCCGAGGAAGCCCGCTTGCGCGCCGACCAGGCCAACCAGGCCAAGAGCCGCTACATCAGCGCCATCAGCCACGAGATCCGCACGCCGCTCAACTCCATCCTGGGCTACGCGCAGCTCATGGGCGAGGACGCGGGCGTGCCGCCACACCGCAAGCAGGCGGTGCATGTGATCCGCCGGGGCGGTGAGCATTTGCTGTCGCTGATTGAGGGCACGCTCGACATCGCGCGCATCGAGTCGGGCAAGCTCACGCTCGACGTGGCGCCCATGCGTTTTGCCGACGGGCTGCACGAGATGGCCGCGCTGTTCGAGCTGCAGGCTGCTGCCAAGGGCCTGGCGTTTGTGTTCGACGTGCAGGGTGTGATTCCCGAGGTGGTGCGCGCCGACGACAAGCGCCTGCGCCAGATCCTCATCAACCTGCTGGGCAACGCCGTCAAGTTCACCGCGCAGGGCACCGTCACCCTGCGCGTGCGTTATGCGCGCGAGATGGCGCGCATCGAGGTGCAGGACACCGGGCCGGGCCTCACGCCGGGCGAGATCGAGCGCATCTTTGAACCCTTTGCGCGCGGTGGCTCGGCCGGTGCGCCTTCGACCCCGGGTGCCGGGCTGGGGCTGACCATCGCCAAGATGCTCACCGCGCTCATGGGCGGCGAGCTCACGGTGAGCAGCACGCCCGGCGTGGGCTCGGTGTTCCAGGTCAAGCTGTTTCTGCCCGAGGTGCATGCCGAGGCGCTGGGCAAGGCCGCAGCACCCGTGGCCGCGCAGGCCCGGCGCGCCCGCAAGGGCTATATCGGTGAGCGCCGCCGCATCCTGGTGGTGGACAACGAAGAGCCCGACCGCGAGCTGCTGGTGCAGCTGCTGGAACCCCTGGGTTTCGAGCTACGCCAGGCCGCCAGCGGCCACGACGCGCTGGACCTGCTGGCCACCGGCTACCGCCCGCATGCGATCTTCATGGACCTGGCCATGCCGGGCATCGACGGCTGGGAGACCTTGCGGCGGGTGCGGCAGATGGAGCTTGTGGGGCTGCGTTGTGCCGTGGTGTCTGCCAATGCCTTTGACAAGGCGCTGGACAACGATGTGGACATCCGCCCCGACGACTTCATCGTCAAGCCCGTGCGCCACACTGAGCTGCTGGACTGGCTGGAACGCCGCCTGGGGCTGCAGTGGTGGTATGAAGGCGATGGGTTGGCGCAGACTGAGGCACCACCGCCCCCGAAACCATCAAACACCGCAGCAGCCCCGTTCAGCTACCCCGACGCCGCCGCCCTGGCCGCACTGGCCCAGGCTGTGGCGCTGGGCTACTACCGGGGCATCCTCAACACCCTGGACGAGATTGAACGCAGCCAGCCCGCCCACCAGGCGTTTGTGCACACCATGCGGCAGATGGCGCGTGAGTTCCAGTTCGACGCCATGGGCCAGATCCTGGAGCGGGCCCCCTCGTGACGACCACCAACCCCATGACCGCGACCTTGCCACCCTCCAACGCAGCAACCCCCGCGCTGGCCGCACTGGACCGCAGCGACAGCGACGTGGTGCTGATCGTGGACGACGTGCCTGACAACCTGGCCGTGCTGCACGACGCGCTCGACGAATCAGGCTACACCGTGCTGGTCGCCATGCACGGCGAAGCCGCGCTGCAGCGCGCCGCACAGGCGCTGCCCGACATCGTGCTGCTCGACGCCATGATGCCCGGCATGGACGGCTTCGAGGTCGCGCGGCGCCTCAAGGCGTCGCCCGCCACGGCGCACATCCCCATCATCTTCATGACGGGCCTGACCGAGACCGAACACCTGGTGGCCGCGCTGGAGGCGGGCGGCGTGGACTACGTCACCAAGCCCATCAAGCCGCGCGAGGTGATGGCCCGCATGGGCGTGCACCTGGGCGCGGCCCGCAAGGCCCGGCAGGACGCGCGCCAGGCCCGCGAGGCACGCAACGCGCTCGATGCCTTCGGCTATGCCAGCATCACCGTGCGCGCGGTGGATGGCCGCATCGTGTGGCAGACCCCGCTCGCGCGCGAGCTGCTGCAGAGCTACTTTGGAGAGGTGGGGCCGGACGGCGCACCCACCGCCTTCGGCCAGTGGGCACCCGAGCCGGTGCAGGCCTGGCTGCGCCGCCATGTGCTGGCCGACAACGCCGCAGAACTGCTGGCCGCGTCGCTGGCTGAACCACCGCGTCTGGCGGTGGAGCAGGGCGCGCGCCGCCTCACTTTCCGCCTGCACCAGCAGGCGGGTGACAGCGCAGGCGGGGGCGACTGGCTCATCGTGATGCGCGAGGTGTCGGACGCGAAGATCATCGAATCCATGAGCCTGTCGTTCAAGCTGACCGCGCGCGAGGCTGAGGTGCTGTACTGGGTGGTCAAGGGCAAGATCAACCGCGACATCGGCGACATCCTGGGAGCCAGCCCTGCCACGGTGAAGAAACATCTGGAGCGCGTCTTCGCCAAGCTGGGCGTGGAAACACGCACGGCGGCGGCGGGCATGGCCATGAACCGCATCCGCCAGCTGCACCCGCAGTTTGAGGGCTGAGAAGGTGTGAACGAACCCGCCATGCCCGCTCATCCCGCCAAAACACACCTGCTCGTCGTTGCCAATGCTCGCCATAGCCCGCGCTATGGCTGCGCTTTGCGCCTAGATCGGGCGCATTTTGGCGGCCTGCTCGGGCACGCCGAATTCATTCGCACCTTCTGCGGTTTTGAGGGCTTTTTGGCCGTCTGCGCGCGCTGGTAAAGGGTTTTTAGCTATCTTTTTTGAATAGGCAGCGCCCCTGGCGCGGCCACCCCCTTACATCCCCAGCGACTTCAACAGCGCGTCGGTGTCGTCCTGCCCGGCGGGTGGGGGAGCGGGCACGGCAGGGCCTTCCTGCGACTGGGCCATCAGGGCGTCGGGGTCTGGTGCTTCCTGGGCCTCGAAGTCGTAGAGCTTGATGAATTCGGTGCGGTCAATCGCCAGCTCCAGGTAGAAGATATTGTTGTTGGCGGTGTAGAAGGTCACGCGCCGGGCCTCGGGCTTGTCGAGGTTGGCATCCACGCTCAGCTGCACCTGCTTGTTCAGCACCAGCATCTTGGGCTGGTTCTGGGTGATGTGGGTCTGCAGCTCGCGCCGCACCTTGCCGGTGAAGTCGCCCACCACCTGGTTCATCAGCTCGCCCATCACGTTGCTGACCTCGTCCGAGGTGTAGGAACTGACCAGGTCATCCTTGGACATGCCCATGTTCAGCAGGTAGTTGGCATACAGCTCCATGGCCGCCTGGCCGCTGAAGTTGATGATCACCAGGCCCGAGAAACCGCCATCGAACAGCACAAAACAGCCGATTTCGGGCCGCAGGCAGGTTTTGCTGATGCGCTGCACCATGCCGGAGTAGTGGATCTGGCTGTGGGTGGCCACGCCCAGCACGCGGGTGACGGAGTTGCACAGGCTGATCAAGAGGTCTTCGGTGCCGTAGACGGAGGATTTTTCGGGAATGCTCATGGTGTGGTGTGGCTGTCGGCCAGAAAACGACTTGGTGCACAGCATAGGCGATGACGCCCCCGGAAACCAGAGTGTTGGCCCTGCCGTGGCGTGCGCCGCCACCCGGTTCGGTGGACCAGTACAACGCCAATTGACTTTCGACCCGGCTTGCGTATCGTGCTCCCACCAACAATATGAAGAGAGAGGGCGCCTCATGGGCAATGTCTATTTCTATGGGTTGACTGATTTCCAGGCGATTGCCACCGGGGCGGCCGTGCTGGCCAGCGGTGGTGGCGGCAGCTACCACGACGCCTGCGCCATCGTGCAGCAGCTGGCAGACCAAGGCTTCACCGGCTCGGTGCAGGTGCAGGACTACGACGGTGCCACCAACGCCTGTGTGCTGGCCATCATGGGCTCGCCCGACGCGGCTGACAACCTCACCCTCACGGCGGTGCAGAACTCCATCAGCAACACCGTGGCCGTGATGCAGGCTTACACGGGCATGGCGCCGGGCGCCTTCATTCCGGTGGAGATCGGGCCCATCAATTCGCTGGTGCCGCTGATCGGCGCCGCCATGTCAGGCGGCAGCATCTGGGTGGTGAACGGCGATGGCGCGGGCCGCGCCGTGCCTGAGCTGCCCCAGACCACTTTCACCGCCCCGTCAGGGCCGGCGCCCAGCCCCGCCGCGCTGGCCAGCGATGCGCCCACGCTCGTGGCGGCGGAATATGCGGTGCTGGGCTCCGCCACGGCGTCGGGCATCGAGTCTCTGGCGGGCGGGGTGGTGGGCGGTTTTGGCGGGTATTCGGGCATTGCGATGTGGCCCTCGAACGCCAGCAACCAGTTCGCGTTGTCGGGCAGCTACATCCCCGGCACGCTGGAGCAGGCGCGCCAGCTGGGCCTGCAGATGCTGCAGGCCGTCACGCCGCTCGGCACCTCGGCGGTGGCAGCATCCATACAGGAGATCACCGGCCGTGCCGCGCGTGCCGTGCTCACCAACTTCTACATCACCTCGGTCACCCAGTCCACGTCGAGTGCGTCGCTGGACTCGGGCATCATCCGGCTGGACAATGCGCCGGACCCCGCCCAGAGCACCGAAACGCACTACCTCTACAACCTCAACGAGAACCTGATCATGTATTCGGCGGCGAGCACCACCCCCGACATCATTGCGCCCGACTCGATCTGCTACTACTCCGAGAGCACCGGGCGCGGGTTCTCGAACGCGAGCGACGACCTGGCCCAGTATTTCGATGCCGCCACCGGCCGCAGCACTGGCAACCATGTGAGCGTGATTGCCGTGCAGACGGCGCCTCAGCTCTACAAGACCCCCGGCGTGGTGGCATCGTTTGCCGCGCTGCTGCGCAACATCGGCTACGCGGGCGGCATGCCCCCGGCCTGAGTGTTGGAAGATGGAAGCCCGGCACCTGGCGCAAGACACCTGAGAGAAACGGAACGCTGTGAAAAATGGCCACGGGTATGGGTGAAGTAGACCTGAACAAGGAGCGGCTGGAACTGGCCCTGGAGGCTGCCGGGCTGGACCTGTGGGAGAACGATCTCATCACCGGGAACGTCACGCGCAAGGCCACCAAGACCTTCGAGGAGCTGGGGTTCACCGAGGAGGAAATCGTCTCGGGCGTGCAGGACATCTATGGCCTGTTCCACCCCGACGACATCGACACCGTGCGCCAGGCCGTGGCCGACCACCTGACGGGTGTCACGCCGCAGTACCGCTGCGAGTTCCGGCTGCGCTCCAAGAGCGGCGAGTGGGTCTGGTTTGCCAACTACGGCCGCATCATGGATGGCCACAGCGACACGCCGGGCAAGCGCTTGATCGGCGTCACCTTCAACATTCACGACCGCAAGTGCCGCGAGACCGAGATCGCGCACATCAACCAGCAGCTCACCGAACAGAACCGCCTGCTGCAGCAGCTCAACACCGCGCTGGAGCGGCTGGCCGCCAACGACTCGCTCACCGGCCTGTCGAACCGCCGCACGCTGATGGAGCTGGGCGCCAAGGAGTACAAGCGCACCGAGCGTTTTGGCCACCCGCTGTCGCTGCTGGTGGTGGACATCGACCTGTTCAAGTCCGTCAACGACGCCTTCGGCCACCTCGCGGGAGACCGCGTGATCTGCGCCGTGGCCCAGGCCTGCGGGGCGCGCAAGCGCAGTGGTGTGGACATCGTGGCGCGGTTTGGCGGCGAGGAGTTTGTCATCGTGCTGCCCGAAACCGACGGCCCGAGCGCGCTGCGCGTGGCCGAAACGCTGCGCCAGGACGTTGAGGCGCTGCGGGTGGCGGTAGGCGATGCGGGGCAGGACGTGGCAGTCACCGTCAGCATCGGGGTGGCCACCCTGCACAAGGGCTCGGGGCTCGACTTTGAAGAACTCGTGAACCGTGCCGACAAGGCCCTTTACCAGGCCAAGGGCACAGGGCGCAACGCCGTGTACGTCGCTGATGCGCAGACCGATGACGGCAGCATGGCTGTACCTACGCAGCTGGACCTGGGCGAGGGAATCTAGGACAGATTTCTAGCCCTGGCGCGGTGCCTGGGCGGCCTGGTGGATGGCCGCCCGGATGCGCGGGTACGTGCCGCAGCGGCACGCGTTGCCACCCATCGCCGCGTCAATGTCGGCATCGCTGGGCTTGGGGGTTTTCTTGAGCAGTGCGCAGGCCGACATCAGTTGCCCGCTCTGGCAGTAGCCGCACTGGGCCACATCCACCGCCGTCCATGCGGCGCGCAGGGCCGTGGCCTCGGGGCCCTGCAGGCCTTCGATGGTGGTCACATCGGCAGTGCCCACAGCCGCCAGCGGCGTGATGCAGGCGCGCACGGGCTCGCCGTTCAGGTGCACGGTGCAGGCACCGCACAGCGCCATGCCGCAGCCAAACTTGGTGCCGTTCATGTGCAGCTCGCCACGCAGCACCCACAGCAGCGGGGTGTCGGGCTCGGCGGTGACGGAGACGGCTTTGCCGTTGATGCGCAGGGTGGTGGTCATCGTCGTTCCTTGATTCGCAAACGGGTTCTCAGGCCAGCTTCAGCGGCAGGGCGCGCAGGCGCTGGCCGGTCAGGGCAAACAGGGCATTGGCCACCGCCGGGGCTATCGGCGGCACGCCGGGCTCGCCCACGCCTTCGGGGGGCTCGGCGCTGTCGATGATGTGGGCCTCCACCTTCGGGCAGTCGGCCATGCGCAGCAGTGGCAGGTCGTGAAAATTGCTTTGCTGCACCTGCCCGTCTTTCAGCGTGACCTCGCCATAGAGTGCCGCCGTGAGGCCGAACACCACCGCACTTTCCATCTGCTGCACGATCAGGTTGGGGTTGATGGCCGCGCCGCAGTCGATCACACACACCACGCGGTGCACGCGGATGGCCTTGTCCGCCCCCACCGACACCTCGGCCACCTGCGCCACGATGGAGCCAAATGACTGGTGCAGCGCTACGCCGCGCGCCCGTTGAATGCCCGACGCATCAGGCTGCAAGGGCTGGCCCCAGCCCGCCAGCTCGGCTGCCTTTTGCAGCACCTTGAGGTGGCGCGGGTGCTTTTGCAGCAGCGCGGCGCGGAAGGCCACGGGGTCCTTCTTGGCCGCATGCGCTGCTTCGTCCACAAAACTCTCTTTGAAGAACGCCTGGTGTGAATGCCCCACCGAGCGCCAGAAGCCCACGGGCAGCGGCAGGTCGATGATCTCGTGCGCGATGCGCGCATGGGGCCATTCATAGGGCTGGTCGAAGGCGCCCTCCGATGCTGTCTTGTCCGGCCCCGCGCCGGGTAGCCCGAAGGTGCGGGCCAGCACCTGCGGCACGATGGCCTGGCCCACCGACAGGTTGTGCCACGCCAGCAGCTGCCCCTGGGCGTCAAACCCCGCCTTGAAGCGCGCCATGCAGGCCGGGCGATAGAAGTCGTGCTGCGTGTCCTGCTCGCGGCTCCACAGCGTCTGCACGGGCGCACCGCCTGCGGCCTGGGCAATGGCAGCAGCCTGAGCCACATAGTCCACCTCCAGCCGCCGCCCAAAGCCGCCCCCCAGCAACAGCTGGTGCACGGTCACTTTTTCTTCATCGATGCCCAGCGCCTTGGCCGCCGCCATGCGCGCCAAGCCCGGCACCTGGGTCGATGTCCACACCTGGGCTGCGCCGTCCTTGACCTGCACTGTGCAGTTGATGGGCTCCAGCGCCGCGTGCGCCAGATAGGGCGCGCGGTAGTCGGCAGTGATGTTGCTGGCCGCGCCCTGCATGGCCTGGTCCACATCGCCCGCGCTGTGGTAGCCAAAGCCCTTGGCTTCGTCCAGCGCCTGGGCCAGCCGCGTCATCACGGCCTCGCTCGACAGCGTGGCGGCGGGGCCGTGGTCCCATTCCACGGAGACGGCGGCCGCTGCCTTCTTGGCGTGCCAGGGCGTGTCGGCAATCACGGCCACACCGCCGGTGCCGCCGTGGTAGGGCGCCACGGCCAGCACGTGTTTCACGCCAGGCAGCTTCTGCGCGGCAGCCGCATCAAACCGGGCCACCTTGCCGCCACGCGTGGGGCACATCACCACACTGGCGTGCAGCAGGCCGGGCGGGTTGGCGTCGATGCCGAACACGGCGCTGCCGTCGAGCTTGCTGGCTGCCTCGATGCGCGTGAGGGGTTTGCCGATCAGCTTGAACTGCGCGGGCTCCTTCAGCGCCACCTTGCCCGGCATGGGCTGTTGTGCCGCCAGCGCGGCCAGTTCGCCAAACTTGGCACGCTGGCCTGCGGCATGCTCCACCCAGCCTGCGTTGGCCGTGCACTCTGCGGCCTGCACCTTCCACTGCGCGGCGGCGGCGCGGATCAACATGGCGCGCGCATGGGCCCCGGCTTCGCGCATGGGCAGCCACAGGTCCTTGATGCTGCTCGATCCGCCCGTCATCATCACGCCCACCTCGCGCATGGTCTTGGCCGTGAGCCAGCCCGCCACGGCCTTCATCGATCCGTCGTTGTCGGGGTGGAAGGGCAGGCCGTCCACCACGGTGGCCAGGTTGTTGTAGATGTCGTCGATGGGCGCCATCTCCAGCCGCACCTGGGCCCAGTCGGCGTCCAGCTCTTCGGCCAGGATGGCGGCCAGGCCGGTGTGGGTGCCCTGGCCCATTTCGGACTTGGCCATCATCACCGTCACGGTGTTGTCGGTGCCCACCTTCAGCCAGCCATTGAGCGAGGCCTGGCCCGGCGCGGCGGGCACGGGGTCTGCGGGGTGCAGGCGCTGGCGTGGCGGCATCACCCCCCAGCCAATGACCAGCGCGCCGGCTGTTGCGGCGCCGCCAAGCAGCACTGTGCGTCGTTTCACCATGGGTTCGATCCTTTGTGGCTGAGCGGGGGTGGCTGTGGTCGCCATCGTAGAGGGGCCGGGCATTTCCCGCAGGGCTCTGTGGTTGCCGAAGATTTTGACTATTTTTGGCCGTTTCCGCGCATTGGGTATGCCCTAATAGCTATTAAATGCATAGCGTTTCGCCTACCCGACACAGGCGGCCGCGGCGGCCCGCACCCTGCAACGGCGCTGCCCCCGTGTACGCCACCCGGCGTATTTCGCCAACGGGCCCCGCTCTCCAGAATCCATTCCATCGCCCGATCCAATGCGGCTCCACACCGGGGCCTGCCGGGCGAAGCGGTTTGATTGATTCCCTGATTGAAACCACCACCGGAGAAGCACACATGCAACGTCGTTATTCCCTCAAGGCCCTCGCGGCCGTCGCTACGCTCGCTGGCCTGTCTGCACTGCCAGCCCACGCGCAGGAGACCATCAAGGTCGGCATCCTGCACAGCCTGTCGGGCACCATGGCCATCTCTGAGACCGTGCTGAAAGACACCGTGCTCATGGCGATCGACGAGATCAATGCCAAGGGCGGCGTGCTGGGCAAGAAGCTCGAACCCGTGGTGGTGGACCCGGCCTCCAACTGGCCCCTGTTCGCTGAAAAGACCAAGCAGCTGCTGGGCCAGGACAAGGTCTCGGTCATCTTCGGCTGCTGGACCAGCGTGAGCCGCAAGTCGGTGCTGCCCGTCGTGGAAGAAATGAACGGCCTGCTGTTCTACCCCGTGCAGTACGAAGGTGAAGAGCTGTCCAAGAACGTGTTCTACACCGGCGCCGCGCCCAACCAGCAAGCCATCCCTGCGGTGGACTACCTGATGAGCAAGGACGGCGGCAGCGCCAAGCGCTGGGTGCTGCTGGGCACCGACTACGTCTACCCCCGCACCACCAACAAGATCCTGCGCGCCTACCTCAAGAGCAAGGGCGTGAAGGATTCCGACATCGACGAGAAGTACACGCCGTTTGGTCACTCTGACTACCAGACCATCGTGGCCGACATCAAGAAGTTCAGCCAGGGCGGCAAGACGGCCGTGGTGTCCACCATCAACGGTGACTCCAACGTGCCCTTCTACAAGGAACTGGGCAACGCGGGCCTGAAGGCCAAGGACGTGCCCGTGGTCGCATTCAGCGTGGGCGAAGAGGAACTGCGCGGCGTGGACACCAAGCCGCTGGTGGGCCACCTGGCCGCATGGAACTACTTCCAGTCCATCAAGAGCCCCGACAACACCGCCTTCATCAAGAAGTGGAGCGACTACGCCAAGGCCAAGGGCATTGCCGGCCACAAAGACAAGCCGCTCACCAACGACCCGATGGAAGCTACCTACATCGGCATCAACATGTGGAAGCAAGCGGTTGAAAAGGCCAAGAGCACCGACGTGGACAAGGTGATCGCCGCCATGGCCGGCCAGACCTTCAAGGCGCCCTCGGGCATCGTGAGCAAGATGGACGAGAAGAACCACCACCTGCACAAGAGCGTGTTCATCGGCGAGATCAAGGCCGATGGCCAGTTCAACGTGGTGTGGAAGACCCCTGGTCCTGTGAAGGCCAAGCCATGGAGCCCGTACATCGAAGGCAACGACAAGAAAAAAGACGAACCCGAGAAGAAGTAAGCACTCTTGCAGTGCCCGAGAAAGGAGGGCGCGTGCCCTCCTTTTTCTTTGTGTGATCTGCCCGCAAACCGCTGCGGGCCCATTGGATGCTTCTATGTTGCGATGTTTACTGGCCTTGGGTGCCAGCCTGCTGCTGATGGCCGGTAGCGCCCATGCACTCACCGCCGAGCAGGCCCTGGCCATGGCCGCTGGCGACACCGACGACCGTGTGGCCGCTGTGCAGCAAGCCGTGGTGGAGCCCAGCGAGCGCACGGCCGCCTTCCTGCAGGCGCTGGCCGATGACGCGGTGAAGGTCGCCGGGGGCAAGGCCCTGATCGTGCGGGACGACAAGGGCATCGACCCCGTCACCGGCACCGAGGTGTCGCTGCCTGCGGATGCCGAAGACATCATCAACAACAACCGCATGCGCGGCGAGATCGACACGGCCCTGGCGGGCCTGGCGCTGTTTGGCAAGGACGAAGCCCAACGCATGGCCGCTGCCAAGGCGCTGACCAAGGAGCCCGATGCAGGCCGTCTGCCCCTGCTCGACAAGGCTTTGGCGCAGGAAACCAGCGACAAGATCAAGACCCAGCTGCAGCTGGCGCGCGCCGCCACCTTGCTGGGCAGCGATGATGCCGCGCAGCGCATTGCTGCGGCGCAGGCACTGTCGCTCAGCGCCACACCTGATACGCGGCTGCTGCTCAACGAACGCGTGACGGTCGAAGAAGACCCCAAGGTCAAGGCTGCGCTGCAGGCCGCCCTGCGCGCCATGGAAGGCCAACTGGCCTGGGGCGAGCGCCTGGGGGCTGCGTTCTCGGGCATCAGCCTGGGCTCCATCCTGCTGCTCGTCGCCCTGGGCCTGGCCATCACCTACGGCCTGATGGGCGTGATCAACATGGCCCACGGCGAGCTGATGATGATCGGCGCCTACGCCACCTATGTGGTGCAGGGCATCTTCCAAAAGTATTTCCCGGGCGCGTTCGACTGGTATTTGGTCGCAGCGCTGCCGCTGGCGTTTGGCGCATCGGCCGCCGTGGGCGCGGTGCTGGAGCGCGGCGTGCTGCGCTTCTTGTATGGCCGCCCGCTGGAGACACTGCTCGCCACCTGGGGCATCAGCCTGGTGCTGATGCAGCTGGTGCGCACGATATTTGGCGCGCAGAACGTGGGCGTGGAAAACCCTGCGTGGATGAGCGGTGGTGTTCAGGTGCTCTCCAACCTCACGCTGCCCTACAACCGCCTTGTCATCATCGGCTTTGCCATTGCGGTGCTGCTGGGCATGGGCTACCTGATTGCGCGCACGCGCCTGGGCTTGTTCGTGCGTGGCGTGACGCAAAACCGCCCCATTGCCTCTTGCATGGGCGTGAACACCGCGCGCATTGACACCATGGCGTTTGCGCTGGGCTCGGGCATTGCGGGCCTGGCCGGTTGCGCGCTGAGCCAGGTGGGCAATGTGGGGCCAGACCTGGGCCAGAGCTACATCGTGGATGCCTTCATGGTCGTGGTGCTGGGCGGCGTGGGCCAGCTGGCGGGCACGGTGTATGCCGCGCTGGGCCTGGGCATTTTGAACAAGTTCCTCGAAGGCTGGGCGGGCGCGGTGCTGGCCAAGATTGCGGTGCTGGTGTTCATCATCATCTTCATCCAGAAGCGGCCCCAGGGCATCTTCGCGGTCAAAGGGCGTACGGCCGATTGAAGCACCAGAGACGACAGATCATGACTACGCCAACCTCTCCCAACATCCAACTGCCCGCACCCGCGCCGCTGCTCACGCGCGGCGGTTGGTCGGCCTTCATCGTGGCGCTCATCGTGGTGTGCGCCGTCGCTCCCGTGCTCAACCTGTGGGTGCCAGCAGGCAGCGTGTTCCACCTGTCGGACTACGCCGTGGCGCTGCTTGGCAAGATCATGTGCTACGCCATCTGCGCGCTGGCCATGGACCTGATCTGGGGCTACACCGGCATCCTGAGCCTGGGCCACGGCCTGTTCTTTGCGCTGGGCGGCTACGTGATGGGCATGTACCTCATGCGCCAGATTGGCCGCGACGGCAACTACAAAAGCGACCTGCCGGACTTCATGGTGTTCCTCGACTGGAAGGAGCTGCCCTGGCACTGGGCGCTGTCCGACAGCTTCGTTGCCACGCTGATCCTCATCGTGGCGGTGCCCGGCGTGATTGCGTTTGTGTTCGGCTACTTTGCCTTCCGCTCACGCATCAAGGGCGTGTACTTCTCCATCATCACGCAGGCCATGACCTATGCAGCCATGCTGCTGTTCTTCCGCAACGAAACCGGTTTTGGCGGCAACAACGGGTTCACCGACTTCAAGCGCATTCTGGGTACGCCGATTGCCACACAGAACATGCGCATGCTGCTCTTTGTGCTGACGGGGCTGGCACTGCTGGGCTTCTTCCTGCTCGCGCGCTGGCTGGTGCGCAGCAAGTTCGGCCGCGTGCTGCAGGCCGTGCGCGATGCCGAGAGCCGCGTCATGTTCTCGGGCTACTCGCCGCTGCCTTACAAGCTCACCATCTGGACCATCAGCGCCATGATGTGCGGCGTGGCGGGCGCTTTGTACGTGCCGCAGGTCGGCATCATCAACCCGGGCGAGATGAGTGCCGCCAACTCCATCGAGATCGCCGTGTGGGCAGCGGTGGGCGGGCGCGCCACGCTCATCGGGCCCATCGTGGGGGCGTTCATCGTCAACGGGGCCAAGAGCTGGCTCACGGTGACGGCGCCGGAGTTCTGGCTGTACTTCCTCGGTGCGCTGTTCATCGCCGTCACGCTGTTCTTGCCCAACGGGGTGGTGGGATTGGTCAAGAAGTTGAAAGATGGCAACAACAAAAAGGGAGCCGCGCAATGACGCCTGACCTGATGGAAGAAGGCGCGCGGCGTTTGCAGAAGACGCTGGCGCCTGCCGCACTGGGCCAGACCGAATCGGGCGGACGCGCTGCCGGTTTTTCGCGCATCGCCGTGCCCGGCGAGGTGGATGTGACCCACGGCCGCATCCTGTACCTGGAAGACGTGCATGTGAGTTTTGATGGCTTCAAGGCCATCAACGGCCTGAGCCTGGATATCGCGCCCGGCGAGCTGCGCTGCATCATCGGCCCCAATGGCGCGGGCAAGACGACGATGATGGACATCATCACGGGCAAGACGCGGCCCGACAAAGGCACGGTGTTCTTCGGCTCCACGATTGACCTGCTGCGCCACAACGAGCCCGAGATCGCGAGCTTGGGCATCGGCCGCAAGTTCCAGAAGCCCACGGTGTTCGAGCAGCTCAGCGTGTTCGAGAACCTGGAGCTGGCCCTCAAGACGCACAAGGGCGTGAAGTCGAGCATGTTCTTCCGGCTCGACTCCGCGCAGTCGGACAGGCTGGCGGAGATCCTGCACACCATTCATTTGGCCGACAGCGTCACGCGGCAATCCGGCAATCTGAGCCATGGGCAAAAGCAGTGGCTGGAGATTGGGATGTTGCTGATGCAGGACCCGAAGCTGCTGTTGCTGGACGAGCCGGTGGCGGGCATGACGGATGAAGAAACTGCCCGTACGGCGGAGCTGTTCCTGACTTTGAAGGGAAAGCATTCGCTGATGGTGGTGGAGCATGACATGGGGTTTATCCGCACGATTTCTGAGAAGGTGACGGTGTTGTGCGATGGCTCGGTGTTGGCGGAGGGCACGCTCGACCAGGTGCAGGCGGATGAGCGGGTGATTGAGGTTTATCTGGGGCGGTGATGGTGGTTTTTGGCCCTGGCTCTTATGAAATCGCGAGCGTCAGCGATCCGTTCGGGCTGGGCTTGTCGAAGCCTGGGCGCTATATCAGTGCCGTTCGGGCTGAGCTTGTCGAAGCTGTTGCTTGCGGGTTTGGAGGGCGTGCTCGTGTTGGGGTCGGAGGCCGGGAGTCGCCCGGCGTGCGAGTAACTTTCTTTTGCTTCGCCAAAAGAAAGTCACCAAAGAAAAGGCGACCCCCAGTCTGCGACCCCTGCGCTTCGCTCCGGGGTAAACCTGCGTCGTGTCGGTTGCGGGGTGCGCCGTGGAACTCGCTTTGCGCTGCGCGCGACGCTCGGACAGCCACGACGAGTCAGAGCACGAAGCATGGGCGCTTCGACGCCCATGCCACCCCACAACCGCCCCGCCGCAGGCGCAGCCAGCAGGGGGTTGGGCAGCCGAACAGCCACACGGGCCATCGCTTCGCTCGGCCCCGGTTGCGCAGCGCGTGGCGCTTGCGCCCGCAAGAGGGGGCCGAGCGCAGCGCAGCGGAGCAATGGCCCGTGTGGATGTCCGATCCCTTTGGGTTCCCTTCAGGATGTGCCGAGGAGCGCAGCGGCCAGCGGATCAGGGCTCGCGATTGTCTGAGCGCAACGCAGTGGAGCGAGTTCGAGCGAGACCCCGCTGGACGCGAGCACCGCAGGTTGCCCGCAGCGAAGCGAAGGGACGCAGCCTGTAGGGTCGCCTTTTCTTTGGTGACTTTCTTTTGGCGAAGCAAAAGAAAGCCACTGCGCCGCCGGGCGCACACCCCGGCCTCCGCCCTCAGCAAAAGCACACCGCCCCAACCAGCGCACAAGCCCAGGCTCAAACAAGCTCATCCCATCCGTTTGGACTCAACACAGAAACTATAAAAACAATAGCTAAAAGCGCTTTCTGAACAGGCGCAAGCAGCCAAAACACTCAAAAAACACCATGCTCACCGTCCAAAACATCAACCAGTACTACGGCGGCTCCCACATCCTGCGCGACGTGAGCCTCACCGCCACCCCCGGCAAAGTCACCGTCCTGCTCGGCCGCAACGGCGTGGGCAAAACGACGCTGCTCAAAAGCCTCATGGGCCTCGTACCCATCAAAAGCGGCAGCATCAGCTTCGACGGCAAACCCATCGACAAAGCCACCCCCTACGACCGCGCCCGCGCAGGCATTGGCTTCGTGCCGCAAGGCCGCGAAATCTTCGGCCGCCTCACCGTGGAAGAAAACCTGCGCATGGGCCTGGCCTACAAAAGCGGCTCCACGCCCGTGCCCCCGCACCTGTACGAGCTGTTTCCCGTGCTCAAGCAGATGCTCAAGCGCCGGGGGGGGGACCTGTCGGGAGGTCAACAGCAGCAGCTGGCCATCGCGCGTGCGCTGGCCCCCGGCCCGCGTTTGCTCATCCTGGACGAGCCCACCGAAGGCATCCAGCCCAGCATCATCAAAGACATCGGCCGCGTGATCCGCATGCTGGCCGACAAAGGGGAGATGGCCATCCTGCTGTGCGAGCAGTACTACGACTTTGCGCAGGAGCTGGCCGACGAGTACCTGGTGATGGAGCGCGGCGAGGTCATCGCGCGTGGACCGGGCAGCGAGATGGAAGCCAAAGGCATTCGCAACCTCGTGGCGATCTGAATGTTGAAAAAGGCGGTCACTGGGCCGCAGTAGCGAGGGCCGGGCTGCGCCAGCGCGACACGCTTTCCATGATCAGCACCGTGCATACCAACCAGGTGCCGCCCAGCAGCCAGCCCGCCAGCACGTCGCTGGCGTAGTGCACCTGCAGCACCACGCGGCTCCAGCCGGTGGTGAAGATCAGCACACCCGCCACCATCGCGGCTGGCAGGTGCCACACACGCGGCAGCAACCGCGTGGCCAGGTAGGCCAGCATGGCGTAGGCCACCATCGATGCGCTGCTGTGCCCGCTGGGAAAGCTGTAGCCGCTGGCCTCGGCAATGCCGTGTGTGTGCTCGGGCCGCACGCGCTCAAAAATGTTCTTCAGCACCTTGGTCAGCGCGCCATTGCCCGCCATGGCCACCAGCCAGCCGATGGCCAGCAGACGTTGCTGGCGCAGCCACAGTGCCGCCGTCACGCACAGCGCCAGGGCCGTCAGCACCCAGGTGTCGCCCAGGTGGGTGAGGGTGGCAAACACCTGCAGCACGGCGGCGTCGGCCTGGGCCCGCAGGCCCGCTGCGATCGTGTCATCCAGCACGCCCCAGGGGCCCTGAGTGCGTCCGCTATCGGCCAGTTCGGCCATCGTGGCGCCCGCCAGCACCAGCACACAGGCCGATGCAGCCATGGCCACCAGCATGAGGGTGGGGGCCTGCGCTGGGAAGAATCGGTTCAGCGGCGGGCCTGCGTGGTGGCGCAGGGAACGCAGACCTGCCAGTGCGGCGGCGCCCAGCAGTGCCAGGGCGGCCATGCCAACGAGCCACCAGCCCACGGGGTGCTGCGCCAACAGGGCGCCCAGCTCGGATGCGGCGGATGCAGTGGATGGGGTGGCAGGGGCGGTCATTGTCATGGTCTGGAGTGAGCCTTTCCTTGTGGATGGGGGGGCGCGCAGCCATTGGCTCCGCACCTGTCAACAGACAGAAGCCACGGGTTGTACCGAAGTTCCCAGCATCCCGCGCAGCGGTGGGTGTATTGGTGGGGGTGCAGGCCGCCGGTGTCGGCGCCGGCTGACACGGCAAGAGCGCAGCGACCGGCTGCTCGGGTGGCCAGGGGCTGCCACCATGGCGCCTTGCCTGCGCTTCCCCTCCATGGCGTGGGGCTACCCCTGTTTGTTGCAGAGTTTTTGCATGACCTCTTCCGACCACCCCCACCCCCCAACGCCCCGTGGCCCCATCCACTTGGTGGTGCCCAAGCGGCCGGGCGCCGACCTGGACCTGCTGCGCGCCAAGCTCGAAGGCGTGGCGGCGCTGCAGGCGCACGACGTGGTGTGGCACGTGCCCCACCAGCGCGGCGACATCGTGCAACTGGCGCGCGATGCCGCCGAAGCTGCGCGCACCGATGGCGGCCTGGTGGTGGCCGCCGGTGGCGACGGCACCATCAACGCCGTGGCGGCAGCCGCGCTGCATGCGGGCGTGCCCATGGGGGTGGTGCCCATGGGCACCTTCAACTACTTCAGCCGCGAGCACGGCCTGGCGCTTGACCCGGAGCAGGCCGTGCAAGACCTGCTGCAGGCCCTGCACGCGGGGGACATGCGCCCCGTGCAGGTGGGCCATGTCAACCGCCGCATGTTCATCGTCAACGCCAGCGTGGGCCTGTACCCCAAGCTGCTGGCCGAGCGCGAGCGGGCCTCCCAGCGGTTTGGCCGCAAACGCTGGGTGGCCGTGGCATCGGCGGTGTGGAGCCTGTTCCGGCCCGCCGCTGGCAGGCGCTGGCGCGTGGTGATGAGCACCCACCATGGCGCCGAAGTGCGGCACGAGGAGCACCTGGTCACCACCCTGTTTGTGGGCAACAACCCGCTGCAGCTGGACCGCATGGGGCTGCCGCAGGCGCAGCAGGTGGCTGATGGCGGGCACCTGGCGGTGGTCATGCTCAAGCCCCAGAGCCGCTGGGCCACGGCCCGCACCGTGTGGAACGCCGCCACCGGCCAGCTGGACAAGGACGGCGCCGTGACCAGCATTGCCTGCACCGAGCTGACCGTGGCCCCGGCCAGCTGGCGCCCGCCGCAGGTCAAGGTGGCGTTTGATGGCGAGCGCGAATGGATGGCCCCGCCGCTGCACTTTCGCGTCGGAACACGCCCGCTGTGGCTGGTGGCGCCGTCGCCGCTGGTGCGCGATGATGCGGCACAGCAGCCTGCACCGGCGGCAGCAGCGGCCGAGACGGGTGCACCGCCCGCCCCTGGGCTGATACCTGCCTGACAACCCGCCGCCATGCCCGCCTTGATGCACCTGTCCGACCTGCACTTTGGGGCGCACGACCCCGAGGTGTGTGCCGCTGCCCAGCGCCTGGCACAGCGCCTGGGCGTGGCCCTGGCGGTGGTGTCTGGCGACCTCACCCAGCGCGCCACCGCCAGCCAGTTTGCGCAGGCCGCGCGGTTTGTGCAGGGCCTGCATGCGCGCAGCACCCTGGTGCTGGCGGGCAACCACGATCTGCCCCTGTTTGCCTGGTGGCTGCGCTGGGGCCGTGCGTACGAGCGGTTTGCCGAGCAGTTTGGGTTGGACCAGGAACCTGTGCGGCAGATGGGCCCCTTCTATGTGGTGGGCGTGAACACCACCCGCGCCTGGCGGCACGAGCGTGGGAGCCTGTCGTCTGCGCAGATCGAGCATGTGGCCGTGCTGCTGGCGCGGGCCCCGCCCGACGCCTGGCGCATCGTGGCCAGCCACCACCCCTTGGTGGGGCGCGATGCGACGGACCGCGCCCACCGCCCCCACCGCGCCGACGAAGCCTTGCAGCGCTGGCGCACGGCTGGTGCGCAGATGCTGCTGTCGGGCCATGTGCACGAGCCCGGTGTGCTGCAGCCGCTGCCCGGCCTGTGGGCCAGCCGCGCTGGCACGGCGGTGTCGCACCGCCTGCGGCACGGCAGCCCCAACAGCCTGGGCGTGCTGCGCGAAGAAGCCTCGGGGGCTGCGACCAGCCAGCGCATGCGGGTGGCCGAGCGCTGGGACTATGACCGCGCCAGTGGTGAATTTGCCTGTGTGCTGCGCCAGCCTGTGGTGTCCGGTTGAAGCGGTCTTCAGTTCTGTGGTTCCCAAAAAAGGGCACCCTAAGGCGCCCTGAAGCTTGGAGACAACCGTTGTGATCGGGCTTAGAACCGGTGGCGCACCCCCACTGCAAAGCTGGTGCCTTGGGCGCTGACCACTGAGGGCGGCGCGGGCAGGGTGCGGGTCTGGGTACTGTCGCGCATCACCATGGCATAGAGGTCGGTGCGTTTGGACAGGAAATAGTCGTATCCCAGGGTGAACACCTTGCGTTCCACATTGCCGCCTGCCACCGTGGCTGGCACCGGGCCCACGGTGTCGTTGGTGCGGCGCACCGCGTAGCCTGCCAGCACCCGGCCTGTGCCCACGGGCACCGAAGCGCTCACATCCCACACGCGGTATGCCACGTTGAGCGGCGCAGCGGCCGTGCCCCGGTTGTCGATGCGGCCCAGGTGGGCAAACAGCTTGACCACCTCGAAGTCGTACGACGCCGCCAGTTGCCAGGCGCGGGTGTCGTTGGGGGAGGTGCCGTCGGCAAAGGTGCTCGGGTTTTTCTTCACGCTTTGCCAGGCCAGAGATGCAGCCCAGGGGCCTTGGGCGTAAGCCAGTCGCGCAGCACTGTTGCCGCCGCCCTGGCCTTCGGAGATGGCATGCGCCACCGAGGCGCTGAAGCCCGCGATGTTGGGGCTGTCATACACCACCGAATTGGCCCAGCCGGTACCGCCCGTGAGTGGGCTGCCGATGAAGGTGACCAGGTTCAGCGGCCCCAGCACGGTGGAGTCGCCGAATGCGTTGGAGGTGATGGAGTTCAGGAACAGCAGCGAGGTGACATTGCCCAGCCGCACGCGGCCCCAGTCGCGGTGCGACACCCCCACTCAGGCGGCGCGCGAGAACACGGGGTCGGCCGCCACATTCACCGGCGCGGGCAGCGCGTCGCTGCGGCCGGTGGCGCCGGAGTCGTTGCGCACAAAGGACGACAGCTCGAACTGCGCCGACAGCCCACCGCCCAGGTCCTCGGTGCCGCGCACGCCCCAGTGGCTGGTGGACATGCCGCCGCCCTCCAGCTTGGTGATGGCGCGGTCTTGTGCGTTGATGCCCGTGGCGGGGGCGGCAAAGCGGCCCACGGCGGCATCGACCAGGCCGTACAGCTGCAGGCCGGGGCCTGCGGTGGGTTGGGCTTGTGCGGCGAGTGTGGCGGCCGACAGGGCGACGGCAGTGCCCCAGGTGCGGGACCAGCGCTGGCGCGCCCGTGTCGGGGTGGATGGGGAGGCTTGGGAGGTGCGGTGTTTCATGGTGTCTTTCAATGGATGGAAGGGTGGGCTAGGGACGAACCGGCCCACGGCGCAGCCAGGGCTGTTCCGAAAAACCAGTTCAACGGGGGGCGGTTGTCAGCGCGCCGTGGGCGTTTTGCGCGTTGTGCGTGCTGAGAGCGCTGGTGGCGCCGGGGGCGCGGCGCTCAGGGTGCGCCGGTCTGCCGCACCAATGCCCTGGGTGGAGCGGCGGCGCAGGGCCCCAGCCACCGGGGATTACGGTGGGCGGGGGCGAGAAAAATGGACGTGGCTGTGCTGTGCATGCGGCGCTCGCGCGGCAGTGCTGTGGATGGGAGTGCGAGTGGTGGTGGGCGCGTCAGCGGTAGCGCATCAGTGCACCGCGCCTTCACAGGCGCCGCGCATGCCTTGCGCAATAAAACGTACCAGCAACGGCCCGGCCGTGGCCTCGTCGCCGGGCTGGTTCTGGCCGTACGACAGGCGCTCGATGCGCTGGTCGTTCACGTGGTGCAGCAGCGCGCCCAGCGCAAACTGGTAGCACCACGCGGCCTGGCTGCGCGTGGCCTGGGGCAGGGCGGCAGCAATGGCGTCGATGAACGCATGGGCCAGCGGGTCGAACAGCTCGCGGATGATGGGCTCGTCTTCTTCCAGGTGGTCGTTCATGCCGCGCGACAGCAGGCGCAGAAAGTGGTGGCCTGCGGGCTGGCTGGCCACCTCCAGCACGGGCAGCACAAAGGCTTTCACGATCTCTTCCAGCAACTGGCCGGGCGGTGCCTTCTGCTGGGCATCGGCCAGCGACTTGAGCCGCACGTCGATGTAGCCCGCATGCGCGCGGAAGATGGCGTGGTACAGCGACAGCTTGGGGCCGTAGTAATAGCCCACCAGTGCCAGCGGCACGCCAGCCTCGTCGGCAATGTCGCGGATCGACACGCCGTGAAAGCCGCGCGTGGCAAACAGCCGCTCGGCCGCCTGCAGGATGTTGGCCTGGCGGTTGGGGGCCAGTTCTTCTTCGCTGGTGGCGCTGCGAGCAATAGCGCGCTTGCGGGCCGGTGCCGGGGCTTTGGCCGCCAAGGCTGTGGGCGCTGCAGCCGCTGCTTTTTTGGTGGGGGTGGATTTGGGCATAGGCTGGTTTATACGGTTGTATAAATTTGTTGAACACTCGTACAAACCCCAGTCATTTTGAATTTGTACGTTCGTATAATTTTTTCATGCCGCCCGCTGCAGGCCCTGTCGCACAGGGCTTGTGGGGCTTGTGCTGCATGCCCACCCACACCTACTGGAGACAGACAACATGATCACCCGCCGCCGCTTCACCCAGCTCTCTGCCGCCCTGTTGCCCACCCTGGGCGTTGCTCCCGCTGCCTGGGCGCAGGCCGGCAAGGACGCCATGCCCGACATGGCGCGCATCATCTCGGGCTTTCCTGCCGGGGGGACGGCCGACGCGCTGGCCCGCCGTGTGGGGGACCGCATGCGCGGACAGTACGCCGGTGCCGTCATGGTGGACAACAAGCCGGGTGCGGGCGGGCAAATCGGCATCCTCAACCTGCGCGACAGCCCGGCCGATGGCACCAGCCTGCTCATCACGCCGTCGTCCATGTTGTCCATCTACCCCTACACCTACCCCAAGCTGCGCTACACGCTCGACGACGTGGCGCCCGTGTCGCTGGGCGCCATGTTCGACCACGGCCTGGCCGTGGGCCCGGGCACGCCCGACAGCGTGCGTACGCTGGCCGACTTTCTGGCGTGGCTGCGCGCCAACCCCGGCAGCGCCAACTACGGCAGTCCCGGTGCGGGCTCCATGCCACACATGGTGGGGGTGCTGCTGGGGCAATTCAGCAAGATCGACATGCGCCATATTGCCTACCGGGGCACGGTGCCGGGCATGCAAGACCTGCTGGGCGGGCAGATCCCTGCGTTCTGGGGACCCATTGGCGACTATCTGCAGCATGGCAAGGGCGGCAAGCTGCGCGTGCTGGCCATTGCGGGAGCCAAGCGCTCGCCCTTCCTGCCGCAGGTGCCCACGCTGACGGAGCTGGGCTACCCGCTCAAGGTCAGCGAGTGGTACGGCTTCTTCCTGCCCGGGAAGGCCTCGTCCGAGACCATCAAGCGCGCATCCGATGCCCTGCAGGCTGCGTTGCACCACCCCGAGGTGGTGGAGTACGGCAAGCAGTACGGCCTGGAGGTCAAGCCCTCCACTGCCGCGCAACTGGGGCAGATGCTCAAGTCCGATGCCGACCAGTGGCGCGGCCTCATCAAGCAGACCGGTTTCACGGCCGAGTCCTGATCGCCCCGTTTCAAACCTTCACCTGAGCCCACCCATGACCGCCACGTCCGCCACACCTGCGCGCCGCATCGTCGATATCTCGATGCACCTTGAAAACGATGTTGTCTCCGACCCCCCAGGCCTGGGCCCGCGCATCAACTACATCGACCACCAGATGAGCTTTGCGGACCTGGCGCAGTTCTTCCCGGGCCTTCAGAAGGAAGACCTGCCTGACGGCGAGTCGTGGGCGGTGGAGGAGGTGCAGCTCAACACCCACAACGGCACGCACCTGGATGCGCCGTACCACTTCGCCTCCACCATGGACGGCGGCCAGCGCGCGCTGTCCATCGACGAGGTGGATCTGAACTGGTGCTTCCAGCCCGGCGTGAAGCTGGACTTTCGTCACCTGCCCGACGGTTATGTGGTGCAGGCTGCCGACGTGGAGGCTGAGCTGGCACGCATCGGCCACACGCTGCAGCCGCTTCAAATCGTGGTGGTCAACACCCGCGCTGGCAGCGCCTATGGCACCCCCGGCTACACCCGTGCGGGCTGCGGCATGGGTTACGAAGCCACCATGTACCTGCTGGAGCGCGGTGTGCGCCTGACGGGCACCGACGCCTGGAGCTGGGATGCGCCCTTTGCCTACACCGCGCAGCGCTATGCCGAGAGCGGAGACGCATCGCTGATCTGGGAGGGGCACAAGGCTGGGCGCGACATCGGTTACTGTCACCTGGAGAAGCTGCACAACCTGGAGGCGCTGCCCGCCAGCGGCTTCTATATCTCGTGCTTCCCCGTCAAGGTGCGCGGCGCCTCGGCAGGCTGGACACGGGCCGTGGCGATCTTCGACCCGGTGCTGCCGCTGCAACCTGCGGCCGGGGTGGCGCCATGAAACTCGCCACCCTGCGCAACGGCCAGCGCGATGGCCGCCTGGTGGTCGTGTCGGCCGATGCGCGCCGCTGCATCGACGCCTGCCCCGTGGCCCCCACGCTGCTTGATGCGTTGGAGCGTTGGAAGGTGGTGGAGCCCGCACTGCAAGACCTGTCCCGCACCGTGAATGCACCCGCCGCCCTGGGCACCATGCCCTTCGATGCGCGCCAGTGCCTGGCCCCGCTGCCGCGCACTTGGCAGTGGCTCGATGGCTCGGCGTTCTTGAACCACGGCCACCTCATGGAGCGCGCCTTCAAGGTGCCGCCTGTGGCGGACTTCGACACCATCCCGCTCATGTACCAGGGCGCAGCCGACGACTTTCTGGGACCGCACGACGATGTGCGGCTGCCGACCGAGGACGACCAGATCGACTTCGAGGGCGAGTTTGGCGTGGTGCTCAGCGAAACACCCATGGGCGTCACCGCCGAGCAAGCGCTGCAGTACGTGCGTCTCGTCGTGTTGATTAACGACTGGAGCCTGCGCGCCTTTGGCCCGCGCGAGGCCAAGAGCGGCTTCGGCTTTTTGCAGGCCAAGCCTTCCACGGCTTTTGCCCCCATCGCCGTCACGCCCGACGAACTGGGCGCGGCGTGGAATAGCGGGCGCGTGCACCTGCGGCTGCAGACGCAGCGCAATGGCGAATGGTTTGGCCACCCGCACGGCGGTGCCATGCACTTTCACTTCGGCCAGCTGATCGCCCACGCGGCGCGCACGCGCAAGCTGTCTGGGGGCACCATCATTGGCTCGGGCACCGTGTCGAACGCGGATGCGGGCGTGGGTTCGTCGTGCATTGCCGAGCGCCGCATGGTCGAGGCGCTGGCAGACGGTGCGCCGCGCACGCCGTTTTTGCGTTTTGGCGAGCGCGTGCAGATGGTGGCGCTGGACGACCAGGGCCAGCCCGCGCCGTTTGGCGTGATTGACCAGATGGTGGTGCAGGGCGGCGCGGTGGGCCAGGAGCGGGTGAATACTGTGGATGCTACAAATTTGATAGCTGTTAGGGCATGATGGTCGCGCGGTAGTAGCCAAAAAAGCTTTGAATTTTTCACTCCAGTCCATCCGGCCTTGGGTTGGCCGCCTCTGCTTCTACGCCCCACAGCGCTGCGTCTTTCTCCCTCTCCCCTGTGGGAGAGGGTTGGGGAGAGGGTTGGGGAGAGGGTTGGGGAGAGGGGGCGGTCGCTCTGGGGCCCGGCGCCGCCTGCTGTCCCCCGGCCCGGAGTGTTTTCACCGGTTGACCAGCCGTTGGGCGGCGCCTATTCTGGCTGGCAGGGGCCGGCAATGCCCCCATACCAACAAACCGCCCCACTTCCCTCGCGCCCATGCACAAAGAATTCCACCACGATGCCGTGCGCCGTCTGCAGGCGCTGATCGAGCGCGAGACTGGCACGCCCCTGTCCGAAGCGGCGCAGACCGAGATGGCCGCCATCCTGCATGGCATGCAGAGCCCCGATGGCGGCGCCAGCGACGGCCTGGCCGTGGTGCCGCGTGAGGTCACCATCTTGCTGGCCGACCTGCGCGGGTTCACCGCGCTGTCGGGCTCGCAACCGGCGTCGGTGGTGATTGCGGCGCTCAACCGCTGCCTGGCGCGGCTGTCTGAAGTGGTGTTCAAGTACCAGGGCAGCATCGACAAGTTCATGGGCGACTCGATCATGGTGCTGTTTGGCGCCCCCGTGGCGCGCGAGGACGATGTGGACCGCGCGCTGCTCTGCGCCGTGGAGATGCAGATGGCCATGCGCGAGCTGAACCTGGAGCACCTGCGGGAGCGGCTGCCCGAGGTGTTTCTGGGAATTGGCGTGAACACCGGCACGGTGATGGCCGGGCGCTTTGGTTCGGACGTGTATTCCGAATACACGGTGATTGGCGAGGCGGTCAACCTGGCCTCGCGCATCGAGGCGCTGAGCCTGCGCGGTCAGGTGCTGATCAGCGACACGACCTACCAGCGCTGCTGGGGCCTGGTGTCGGCATCGGCGCCCATGCAGGTCTATGTCAAGGGCCGCACGCAACCCGTCAGCCTGCGCGAGCTGATCGCCATCCCCTCGCAAAAACTCAAGGTGCCGCGCCAGGAGTTCCGCCGCAGCCACCGCGTGGATGCGCGCCTGCCCTGCCTGTGCCAGCGCATGCAGGACAAGATCGTCGTACCCCACATCGTGCACGGCGCCATCCGCGACATTGGCTACCACGGCCTGCTGGTGGAGCTGATCGAGCCGCTGGAACCGCACAGCGAGATCAAGCTGGAGTTTGAACTGCCGCTGGTGGACTACCGCGTGGCCGATGTGTATGCGCGCGTCATCACCCTCAAGCAGGAGGGCGACGAATGGGTGGCCGGGCTGGAGTTCACCTCCATCAGCGCCGAATGCCACGCCAAGGTGCAGATGTTTGTGCAGCTGTTGGTGGCGCACTGATCCTGCGCATATCCTGCTGCAGATAGATAGCCCAGCTGTCGGGCACGCCCATGGCGCGGTGGCACAAGCAATCAGGCGCAGCAACTAGCACGTAGCGAATACCGGCAGCGCTTGCACCCGCGCGGCGCCGCTGGGGCCATCGCCCCGGCGGGGGTATGCCCCCGGCCCAGCAGAGGTCCGCCGGGCATGATATGGTTACAAAATTCGGGTTTACCCCCGTAACTGCGTAACAATGCAACCGCCCGGCGGCTGTGTTGCAGCTCTTTCCCCACCCCACCGATCTCTTTGGTTGCGGCACCGTCGCCTGCTGGTGCTGCGCCCTCCGTTGTTGCCATGACTGCGCCCTTGCCCTCCACATTGCCCACCAACGACATCACCCCCACCGACGACCGCACCCTCGTGCGCGCCGTGCTGGCGCTGGGGGTGGGCGGTTTTTCCATCGGCACGGGCGAGTTCGTCATCATGGGCTTGCTGCCCGAGGTGGCGCGCGACATTGGCGTGAGCATTCCGCAGGCGGGCCACGTCATCAGCGCCTATGCCCTGGGCGTGGTGGTGGGCGCGCCCGTGCTGGCCGTGTTGTGCGCCCACTGGGGGCGGCGCGCGCTGCTGATGGCGCTGATGGTGGTGTATGCGCTGGGCAACTTCGCATCGGCACTGGCGCCGGGCTATGGATCACTCACCGCCATGCGGCTGTTCACCGGCCTGCCCCACGGCACCTACTTTGGCGTGGCCGCGTTGGTGGCGGCTGCACTGGCCCCGCCCGGCCGCCGCGCGCGCGCCGTGGGCTGGGTCATGCTGGGGCTGACCACGGCCACGCTGGTCGGGGTGCCTATTGCGGCTGCCCTGGGAGAACACTTTGGCTGGCGCGCCGCGTTTGTTTTTGTGGGCCTGATCGCCGTGGCTGCTGTCATCATGGTGCGCCTGTGGGTGCCCGCCATGCCCGCATCGCACGGCGCCAGCCCGCTGCGCGAGCTGGGCGCGCTGGCGCGCAAGCAGGTGTGGTTCACGCTGGGCATTGGCGCCATCGGGTTTGGCGGCATGTTTGCGGTGTTCAGCTACATCAAGCCCACCTTGCTGGAGGTGGCAGGCATGCCGCCTGCGCTCATGCCCTTTGTGCTGTCGCTGTTTGGCCTGGGCATGGTGGCGGGCAACCTGGTGGGCTCGCGCATGGCCGACAAGGCGCTCATGCCCGCCATCGGCAAGGTGCTGTTGTGGTCCATCGTGGTGATGGCGCTGTTTGTGCCCGCCGCGCACCACCCCGCCAGCGCCGCGCTGGCCACGTTCCTGTTGGGCACCGTGGTCGCCATCGGCCCCGCGCTGCAGATCCGCCTGATGGACGTGGCGGGCGACGCGCAGACCCTGGCCGCTGCACTCAACCACTCGGCCTTCAACGCCGCCAACGCATTGGGCGCATGGCTGGGCGGCGTGGCCATTTCGGCGGGCATGGGCTGGACGTCCACCGGGTGGGTGGGGGTGGTGCTGGGCCTCGGTGGTGTCGGGATCTTTGCGTGGTCCATGGCGAGCGAACGGAGCACGAAACCCGCCATGGTGTGACCGTAGCGGCGGCGCGACACAGCCGCAGCGGGGGAAAAGAACACCGCGTTCTGCGCTACATTGAACGCGGGCTGGCCTTTCTGCCAGCCACGTCGCTCGGACGGTTCCGGGCGCTTACGTGAAAGTCACACCGCATGTCTGCATCGCAGGGCAAGCGCCGTTTTGCGCGCATCGATCGCCTCCCTCCCTACGTCTTCAACATCACGGCCGAACTTAAGTTGGCCGCCCGCCGCCGGGGCGAAGACATCATCGACATGAGCATGGGCAACCCCGACGGGGCCACGCCACCGCACATCGTCGCCAAGCTCACCGAAGTGGCCCAGCGGCCCGACACCCACGGCTACAGCGCCAGCAAAGGCATCCCGCGCCTGCGCCGCGCCATCAGCCATTGGTACAAAGACCGCTACGCGGTGGACATCAACCCCGACACCGAGGCCATCGTCACCATCGGCTCCAAGGAAGGCCTGGCCCACCTGATGCTAGCCACGCTCGACCGGGGCGACACCGTGCTGGTGCCCGACCCGAGCTACCCCATCCACATCTACGGCGCGGTGATTGCGGGCGCGGATATCCGCAGCGTGCCCGTGGCGCCCGACGTGGACTTTTTTGCCGAGCTCGAAAAGGCCATTCGCGGCAGCTACCCCAAGCCCAAGATGATGATCTTCGGCTTTCCCAGTAACCCCACCGCGCAGTGCGTGGACCTGGGTTTCTTCGAGCGCGTGATCGCCCTGGCCAAGAAGCACGACATTTTGGTGGTGCACGACCTGGCCTATGCCGACATCGTGTACGACGGCTACCGCGCCCCCAGCATCATGGAAGTGCCCGGCGCCAAGGACGTGGCGGTGGAGTTTTTCACCCTGAGCAAAAGCTACAACATGGCCGGCTGGCGCGTGGGCTTCATGGTGGGCAACCCCGACCTGGTGGCCGCGCTCGCCCGCATCAAGAGCTACCACGACTACGGCACCTTCACGCCCCTGCAGGTGGCTGCCATTGCCGCGCTGGAGGGCGACCAGCAGTGCGTGAAAGACATCGCCGCCCAGTACCAGCGCCGCCGCGATGTGCTCTACAAGGGCCTCACCGAAGCCGGCTGGGCCGTGGACTGCCCCAAGGCCAGCATGTACATCTGGGCCCGCATCCCCGAGCCCTACCGCGCGCTGGGCTCGCTGGAATTTGCCCGGCAGTTACTGGAGAAAGCCAAGGTGTGCGTGTCGCCGGGCATCGGCTTTGGCGACCAAGGGGATGAATATGTGAGGTTTGCGCTGATTGAGAATGAGGCGCGGATTCGGCAGGCGGTGCGGGGGATTCGGGGGATGTTTAAGGGGGATGGGCTACTCAAGGTGCCTGCAGCAGCCGCTTCCTGAACGGGGATCACACATCGAGCCACGGGTGGATCATTGCTGCTAGAAAAAGCTCTGCGAAATTCGTTGGGGCTTGCTGGTGTTTGTAGTGGTGATCCGCCTTTTGTGATGCCTTTGTCTCAGTGGCTAATCGGCTTTGTGCCAACGTTTCTGCAGCTAGGTTGTCCTGTGAGTTCATCGTGCTAGCTCGGAGTGGTTTGCTTGATTGTGGTCTCCATAGCCCTGAGCAACGCCCCAAAACGCTGTGCATTCTCGGGAATGTGGTGAACCATAAAAAACTCAGCGAAATAGCCTTGTGCAATCTGCGGCCGGTTCTTAACGAGCTGCCTTTTTGTCTCCCCGAGGGTCAATGTTGCGCCCTCACTTCTTGACTTGCGGAAGATGCGCATAGCCGCTGCTTTCAGCTCCTTTGGATGCGCTGCGTTTATCAAATACTCCAACATCAATTCCTCGAACCACCCTTCCGCAGAAACGAACACCATTTGTCCACGTTCAAGCTTGTCTTTGTTCATTGCGGCCAAGGCCAGGTCCAAGTCCTGCGAGTGAATGACTTCGCGATAAAAGCTCCTGAATCTGTTCAGTAGATCGCTCGGTGATAGGTCTTTTGAGGGGCCGAGCAATGCGTAACAAGGGGCTCCTCTGCGCAATGAAACTCCTGAGATACAGCTCACACCAAAGCACGCAGAGACAGATAGGAGCAGGTTGAATCCGCTGGCTCGGTTTAACGGAATCAGAGCATCGCATATCTCCCGCCAGTGGATTTTTCCGCCCCGGAAGTGAAGCCCGAAATCGTCTTCTCCGTGAGCCTCAATGTGGACGATCGGGCGCAGGCCTTCCTGATCGGCCTGTGTCGCTAGATTTGCTATGACAGCTCGGAATTCATAAGGCGTCGCAATGTCAACATGCGACACGGTAATTGGCGTCTGTAAATCTTCAAGCTGGCCGTTGAGGTAGCCCGCCAGTTCTCTGCCAGTTTGAAATTCTCGGGACGGCAGGGATTCGATGATGGCAATGTGATTGACCCGAAAACTGTGCGTTGAAGCTTTGCCAGTGTCCATTCTCGGAATGTAAATTGACTTTGTGAGAGTGCACCGGTGGAGCTACATCGCCCAAATCCTAGGCGCTTCCCCCTCCAACCCCCACAGAACCTCCCGCCAAGCCACCCGCACGGCTTTGAGCAGTTTCATCGCTGGCTCCACCTGCGGCGCCAGCACGCGCACCACCACCATGCGGTCATTGGGGCTGGTGGCGCCTGCGGTGGCTTTGACCTGGGGGTGTTGATCCATCACCGCACGGGCCGCGTCCAAGGCGGCGTCGCGGCGGGTGCGGTCCAGGGGCGTGCCTGCGGCAAAAAACATGCTGGCCATGCAGCGGTGGCCTGCCAAACCCAAGGGACTGCTCAGCAGCCGGTCATCGGCGGCGTCGATGACGCCGCGCTCCAGCCACAGGCCAGGCACTTCCAGATGCTGGGTGAAGCGGCCTTGCTCGAATGGCTGGCCCGCGTGCGGCAGGCCCAACGCGGTCACGTCCCAGGCGATGCATTCCGCGCCGGGGGCCAGGTTCAGCGTGAGGTGGTTTTCGGCGTGGCAGGCGCTGTAGCACAGGGCTTCCAGCGGCAGCCATTCCAGGCGCGCGCCTCCGGCCAAGGTGAGGTGGCTGCGCTGCAGAGCCAGCGGGCCGGTGGAGCGGTAAAAGCGCGTAGCGCCGGGCGTGGTGACCAGGCCGTGGGCGCCGGGGCCCACGGTGGTGGTGATGTCCAGCGTGTCGCCGCCCACCAGGCCGCCGGGGGGGTGCACCAGCACGTTGTGGCAGATGGCGTCGCCCTCGGGGTACAGGCTTTGCAGAATGCGTAACGGGCCGTTGTGCTCGTAGCGGGCGACGGTGCGGGCGTTGTTGTTGCTTTCGGCCGTGTAGTCGAGCTGCAGGCGGGCGTGCCAGGGCATGGTGCGGAGTTTTGCTATTAAATGAGTAGCTGATTATGCCCTGTGGATAAGCGCAAGGGGCATTTTTGACCAGATGTTTGCGCTGGGCGGGACCGGTTTGCGGCTCCCTCTCCCCTGGTGGGAGAGGGTGGGGGAGAGGGGGTTGTGCGCTACTTGGGGGCGCTGCCCCCTCTCCCCGGCCCTCTCCCGCGAGGGGAGAGGGAGGAAACCCGAGGGCGCGTGGAGATGTGGCTGTGGCGGGTCAGGCGGTCTGGAGCGCGGGGGCAGGGGCTGCAACCTGGGGTTCGGCCGCATACCAGCTGCGCAGCTTGCCGGGGTTGAGCAGGCCTTGCGGGTCAAAGCGGCGCTTCATGCCCACCACGGCGGGGTCCAGGTTGTTCTGCTTGCCGTCTTCCACGATGTACACGTGCGGGTTGTTGATTTGCACGCCGTGGTCGCGGTAGATCTGCATGATCTGGTTCAGGCGCTCTTCGGTGGTGTAGCGGATGATCTGCAGGCCGCTGCAGTTGAAGGCGCCTTCCTTGGTGCGCAAGAACTCCAGGTGCATCATCACCTCGCCCTTCAACGCGGCCTCCAGCGCCTTCACCTGCTTGAGGCGGTGCATGGGGTTGAAGCCACTCTGGATGTAGGTCAGGCCTTTGTCCACCTTCAGGGCGTGCAGGGTGGTGTGGTTCCAGGTGTATTCGAGCAAGGTTTTGTGGCTGCTGGCCACTTCGTCGGCGGTCTTGCGGTAGGTGACCTGGCCGCCGTGCTGCGCCGCCATGTCGCGCATGCCCGCCTCGGAGTGCGGGGCCACCAGCAGCAGCACCGCGTGCTGGTTGGCGGGCAGGTGCTCGGCCAGGCTGGTGAAGTACTGCGGGATGGGGGCGGCCACAAAACACACCTCTTTTTTCTCCAGCCCGGGTGCGCTGCCAAAGCGGTCGGCAAACTCCAGCGCGGCGTCGAACTGTTCGAAGGTGGCGATGCATTCGGTCCAGTCCACGGCAGGGGTCAGGGCCACTTCCAGCTCCAGCACGATGCCGTTGGTGCCGTAGGTGTGGTGCAGCAGCATGGCCTCGGGGCCGCGCAGTTCGATGACTTGGGGCTCCGGCTCTACCGTCATGGCGCGCACGGCCAGCACATTGCCGGGCGCGGCCAGCGGGCCGTGGTTGATGGAGCCCGCACCGCCAAAGCCGCCGCCAAACAGCCCGCCCAGCGTGGCGCTGCGGTAGGTGCTGGGCAGCCAGCGCAGTTCTTGCCCGTGGGGCTTGGCCTGCGCGTCAAAGTCTGCCAGCCGGATGCCCGACTGCGCGCGGCCCACGCCGCCGCGCACCCAGCCAAAGGCGTTGTAGCCCGACAGGTCCAGGATCACGCCGCCGTGCAGTGGCGTGCTCTGACCATAGTTGCCGGTGCCGCTGCCGCGCACGGTGAGAGGGATGCCCGCGCTGGCGCATGCGGCTACCACCTGGCGGATTTCTGCTTCAGTGCGCGGGCGCACGGCGATGTCGCCGCGCTTGCCCGCCAGGTCGCGCTTGAGCACGGGGCTGAACCAGGCAAAGTCCTGCGAGAGGCGGCCCACGCGCAGCGGGTCGGCGATCCAGTCCAGGTCGGGCAGCAGGTCGGGGAGCTGTTGGGCGGTGGTGGTCATGTCGGTATCTCCTTGGCCGCTGTTGGCCGTTTGGGGCAAAAGGAAGCCCGTGCCGCGCGCCAGTGGCTGCGCGCGGTGTGTTGGCGATGGGGTTGAAAGGTCTAGTCGTGCGACGTTTCGCTGGCGTGCCAGCCGCCCAGGGCGACGCGCGTGAGCCATGCCATCAGCACGAAGAGCGCGACGCCGGTGAGCGAGATCAGCAGCAGCGCAGCAAACATGCGCGGGATGTTGAGCTGAAAGCCTGCCTGCAGGATCTGGTACGCCAGCCCTGCACCCTGGCCCCCGGTTCCGGCTACAAACTCCGCCACCACAGCGCCGATGAGCGCGAGGCCGCTGGAGATGCGCAGCCCGCCAAAGAAGTAGGGCAGTGCGCTCGGGATACGCAGGCGCAGCAGCGTCTGCAGCCGCGTGGCGCGGTTGAGCTGGAAGTAGCTTTGCAGGTCAGGCTCCACACTGCGCAGGCCTAGCGTCGTGTTGCTGATGATGGGGAACAGGGCGACCAATGCGGCGCAGATCACCATCGATGCCATCGGGTCCTTCACCCAGATGATGATCAGCGGCGCCACGGCCACGATGGGCGTGACCTGCAACAGCACAGCGTAGGGAAAGAGCGCGGTCTCGATGCGTTTGCTCTGCACAAAAAGGAACGAGATCAGCACGCCCGCCACCGTGGCCACCACAAAAGCCAGTACCGTGATCTTGACGGTGACCCACAGCGAGCCGCCCAGGGCCGCCCAGTCGGTGAACAGCGTCTTCATCATCAGGATGGGCGAAGGCACCAGGTAGGGCGGCAGCTCCATGGCTGTGACCAGCCCCTGCCATAGCGCGATCAGCACCAGGCCGACGAGCACGGGGTACACCACGCGCTGTACACGGGGCTGGGCCATGAGTGGCGGGCGTTTGGGCGTTGTCTTGGTGGCAGGTTTGGCAGCGATCAGTGCAGGCGTCGAGCGCTGGGCGGCTGCGGGATGGGCGGTGACCACGGGCGACGCCATCGGTGCGGAAGGAAAAGGGGTGCTCATGCCACGGTCTCCTCGGTGTCCACGCTGGCGCGCAGCAGGCTGTCCTGCAGCAGCTTGGCGTAGCGGCTGAATTCGGGCGACACCATGAAGTCCGCCGTGCGCGGGTAGGGCGCGTCGATGCGGAACTCTTCGACCACGCGACCGGGGCGCGCGGCCATCATGACCACGCGGCTGGAGAGGAACACCGCCTCGTGGATCGAGTGCGTCACAAAGATCACGGTGAGCTTCTTCTTGCGCCACAAGTCGAGCAGGTCAGCGTCGAGCTTGTGGCGCGTGATTTCATCCAGCGCGCCAAAGGGCTCGTCCATCAACAGCAGGTCGGGCTGGGTGACCAGGCCACGCGCAATCGATACGCGCATCTGCATGCCGCCCGACAGCGCGCGGGGCAGGGCGTTGGCAAACTTGGACAAGCCCACCAGCGCCAGCGCTTCGGTCACGCGCGCATCGGCCTCGGCACGCGGCACGCCCGCCAGGTCCAGCGGCAGGCGCACGTTGGTCTGCACACTGGCCCAGGGCATGAGCGTGGGCGACTGAAAGACAAACGCCATCTTCTTGCCGCTTTCTTCCAGCTGCGCCACGGGCTTGCGCCACAGGTGCAGGCGGCCGTCGGTAGGCTCCAGCAGGCCCGCCACCATTTTCAGCAGCGTGCTCTTGCCGCAGCCCGATGGGCCGAGCAGGGTGACGAATTCGCCTTCCTCAATGGTCAGGTCCACCGGCAACAGGGCCTGGGTGCCGTTGGGGTAGGTTTTTTCGGCGGAGAGCACCTCCACGGCGGGCGTGGGATGGGGCAGCGGTGCCTGGGCGTGTGCCAGCGGTGGAGATTCAGCGGGGGATGTCATGGTCGCCTTTCGATGGATGCGGCCGGGCGTGGGAGGGCTGCGCACTGGCCGCTGTTTCAGGGCTGTCAGGGCTCAGGGCAGAACCTTGAGGTCTTTGACGAAGGCGGTGGTGTAGGTCTCGGTCAGCTTGACCTTGGCGGGGTCGATGAGCTTGGCGTCCACCAGGAAGTCGTAGCTGGCCTTGGCGCGCGCGTCGGTCATGATGCCGATGCCCATGGTGGTGGCATCGCCCCCGGTGGCCATGCCCATTTCCTTGAGCTTGGCCACGCTGTAGGCGAGCTGCTCGTCGGTCATGTTGGGGTTGTCCTTCTTGATGAGCGCATTGGCGGGGGCTGGGTCGGCCAGGTAGCTCTTCCAGCCTTCCATCGACGCCTTCACGAACGAGGCCACGGCGGCGCTGCGGTCCTTCACCGTCTTTTCCATGCACGAGACGGTGGTGGCGTAGGCGGGGTAGCCCTGGTCGCTGAACATCAGCGTATTCGCCTTGACGCCTGCCTTGGCAATCGCAAACGGCTCGGAGGTCAGGTAGCCCTGCTGGGCGGTGTTCTTGTCGGCAACGAAGGGCTGGATGTTGAAGGTGTAGGGGCGGGTCTGCGAATCGGTGAAGCCGTACTTGGCCTTGAGCCAGGGCCAGTAGCCGCGCTGGGCCGACGAGGCAATCAGGATGGTCTTGCCCTTGAGGTCTTCGAACTTCTTCACGTCCTCGTGTGCGATGAGCACCTGCGGGTCCTTCTGGAACACCGCTGCCACGTTGACCACCGGCACGCCGCCTTCACGCATCTGGATCATCTGCAGGTCGCTCGATCCCATCACGCATTCGGCCTGACCAGCGGCCATCATCTGCACGATGTTGACCTGTGGGCCGCCCATCTTGATGGTCACATCCAGCCCGTACTTTTTGTACAGGCCCGTGGCCACCGCCTGGTAGAAGCCGCCATGCTCGGCCTGCGCGTACCAGTTGGTCAGGTAGGTGAACTTTTCCTGCGCGTGGGCCTGCATGGTGCCGACGGCACCAACAGCGAGCAGCGCGGCTGCACCAAGTTTGGAAAGGCGGGAGGCGGTTTTCATCATGGTGGTACTCCGGTAGGGGATGGAGGTGGAACGAAGGGACAACGAAGCGAAAAGCGAAAAGGATTGGTGATTGCGTTCGCAGGTTTCAGGCCAGTGCGGACGGGTGCTCGATGTGCCCGGTGTGATGGGCGCGGCCCCAGGTGGGCTCAGTGCGCGGTGCCCACTGCAGTCGATGCAGCTCGGTAATGGCGGCGGCCCAACTCACGGCCAGTGAGTCGAGGATGGCGTGGCCCTGTTCGGCCGTGGCGGGCAGCGGGTCGCCAATGATTCCGCTGGGGCCGAAGTCGCGCGCACTCCAGGCGCAGGCAGGGCGGCCGTCGGGCGAGAGCAGGGGCGAGTCAAAAACGGGCGGGTAGTTGACCACCGCGCGCTCCATGTGCACGGTGTCGGGGGCCAGTGCCAGCATCAGTGCGGTTTCGCCGTGGCCCGCATGCATGGCCAGGCGTTTTTCCTTGTCGGAGAGGAACTTGCCCGCCACATGCGGCACCCGCCAGGTGAAGCTGGGCACCACGATGAAGTCGCCATGGCGCAGGCGCAGCTCGCGGGCGCACATCTCCATCACCTGCGGCTGGCCGCCGTGGCCGTTGACAAACAGCAGCTTGCGAAAGCCCGCGCGGTACACCGACTCGCCCACCTCGTTCATGGTGGCCAGCAGGGTCTCGCCGCTCAGCGTGACGGTGCCTGGGAAGTGCAGGTGCTCTTCGGACTTGCCGTAGGTGATGGGCGCCATCGCAAACGCAGGCACTTCAGCGGGCAGGCGCGCCAGCGCATGGCCCACCACGCCTGCGCTGATGACGGTGTCCACCGCACAGGGCAGGTGCGGGCCGTGCTGCTCGGTGGCGCCCGTGGGCAGCACGATGACGGTGTTCTCCTTGTCGGGCAGGTCGGCGATCTCGGTCCAGCTCAGGTAGGGCAGGTAGCGGTGGGGTGGGGTGTAGCCGTGCAGCATGAAAGACTTTCGTGAGGGTGTTGGGGGTGGCTCAGCGCTGGGGCAGGTAGGCGGTCGCTTCGACCTCGATGAGGATGTCGGGCGTGGGCAACATGCCGCTCACTTCCACCACTGTGGATGCGGGGGGCTCGCCGGGGAAGAACAGCTTGCGCACGCGGCTGTACTGCGGGAAGTGGTCCAGGTTCTTGAAGTACTGCACCAGCTTGAACACGTCGGACATCTGGCCGCCCGCGGCCTCGATGGTCTGGCGGATGCGGTCGAGCACGTACCAGCTCTGTGCGAGGATGGGACCCTCCTTGATGTCGCTGCTGAACTCGCCCGTGCGGCCAATCAGCGTGGCCGCTTCATCAGGGATGTCGGCATAGCCGCGAACTATGCGGCTGGCGGCGGGGTCCACGGCGATGATCCCGCTCAGGTAGATGAAGTCGCCTGCGCGGCGCCATGCGGCGTAGCGGGCCAGGGGCTGGGCGATACCCGGTGCAGATGTGGGGCTCATGCGAGGCTCCTTGCGGATTGGGTGGTGGGCACATGCCAGGCAGCGGGCGCATGGCCGCTGGCGACGCGGCCCTGGCGCAGCACCACACGGCTTTGTGCGCGCGATGGAAAGCCCCAGTGGTCGGCCTGGGTGAAGACCAGCAGGTCGGCCACCGCACCGGGCTGCAGGGGCAGCGCCGTGGTGCCAGTGCGGCCGGTGTGCAGCCAGTCGGCGCGGCACAGCGACTCGCTCCACTGGTCGAAAGGTGCCTCCAGCTGCGCCGCTAGCACGCCTGTGGCCAGGGCCTCCAGCGGGTCGAAGCTGCCCACGGGGCAGAACGGGTCCTGCACGTTGTCGCTGGCGACCAGCACCGGGATGCCGCGTGCGCGCGCCTCCTTCACCAGCGTCAGGCCACGCTGGCGCGGTGTGCGGCCGGTGGTGGCGTCTTGCAGCAGCAAGTTGGTGATGGGCAGCGTGACCAGGGTGATGGGGCTTTGCGCCACCGCGTCGAGCGTGGCGAGGGCCGTGGCCTCGTCCTGTGCGGCCAGGGCGCAGGCGTGGCCGCAGACCACATGGCCTTCGAAACCCAGCTCCTTGAGCAGTGCGGCCGTGGTCGCCAAGCCCTGGGCGCCGGGGTGCAGTTCTTCGTCCACATGCAGGTCCACGTTCAGCCCGTGGTGTTGTGCGGCTTCCAACAGGTGGCGCAGCGCTTGTGGGTCCCAGTTGGTGGAGTGCACAAAGCCGCCCAGCAATGCGCCGGGGCCGCTCGCAGCCACGGTGGCCGCCAGCCGCATGGCGGCGCTGCGGTCTGCGTACAGGTGCAGGGGGATCAGACTCACGCGCTCCAGCGTGATGCGGTCGGCCCAGTCGTGGGCCAGTGCTCGCTGTACGCCCCACGCCAGTGGCTGCGCGTCGGGCTCCCACCAATCGCAGTGGGTGCGCAGGTGCACGGTGCCGGCGTCGTAGGCCCATTGCAGAGCACGGCTGGCGCGAGCGTGGATGTCGGCTTCGGTCCAGCCCTGGCGGTCCACCATCATGGCCTCGATGGCGCCCAGCAGGCCGGGCTTGACAACGCCCATGCGGGGCAGGGTGAAGGCCTTGTCCAGGTGGGTGTGTGCATCCACCAGGCCGGGCAGCACCAGCGCGCCTGCCACGTCCCACACCGTGCCGTGGGGAGCTGGCTGGGTGCCATGGGGCAGCACCTGCACGATGCGGCCCTGTGCCAGGTGCAGGTCGGCCAGTGCGGGCTGGTGGCCCTGCTGCGGCCATGTAGCGGGCAGCAGCCAGCGCGGCAACCGGGCGCGCAGGATGTGGTCGGGGGTGTTGGATGCGTGCATGCCGTGGTCCTTAGAACGCTTTCTTATGCAAAGCGCGCCATGGCCTGGCCCACGCGGGCCTTGAATGCCGCGAGCCGGGGTGGTGTGGCCACGTTCATGTGGTAGTAGGCGTGGTAGTCCACCCGCGCCTTGCCGCCCGTGAGCAGGCGCATGTAGCGGGTGATCGACTTGCGTGGCGGGTCGCCCATGAACAGCGCCGTCCAGCGTGGGCGGCCGTAGGTGACCACGGCCGAGATGCGCTGGATGTGCGTGAGCGAGGGTTTGACGTTGTGCGGGTCGCTGATGTCAAAGGCCACGCCGGGCATGAGCACGCGGTCGAAAAATCCCTTGAGCATCGCCGGCATGCCAAAACACCAGGTGGGAAAGCAGAACACCACCGCCTCGGCCCAGAGCAACCGGTCCACATAGCCCTGCACGGGCAACTGGTTGCTGGGTACCTCGTGGTAGCCCAGGCGCTCCTCGCGGGTCATCACGGGGTTGAAGCCCTCGGCGTACAGGTCGCAGTCGTCCACCTCGTGGCCCGCGCCGCGCAGCTGCTGCACCACCTCGGTGTGCAGTGCGGCGTTGTAGCTGGTCTCTACGGGGTGGCAATAGATCACGAGGATGCGCATGGCGGGTGTCCTTCGGGTGCGTGGGATGGACCTAGATGTCCAGGGTGAGCGTGGTGCTGTGGCTGCGTGCGCAGCACACGGCGACGTGGGTGGCTTGCTCTGCGGCGCTCAGGCAGCTGTCGCGGTGGTCAGGTTCGCCGTCCAGCCAGCGGGTCACGCAGGTGCCGCACACGCCCTGCTCGCACAGGGTTTCCAGCGGCACGCCAGCGAGCTGCAGCACGTCGGCCATGCTCTCGCCGGGGCCCACAGGCAAGCGCATCTGGCTGCGCTGCAGGATCAGCTCGAATGCGTGTTCTGTGCGGGTGGCGCTGGCGGTGTCAGGGGTTGTCTGCATTGTTTGACCATGTGATTTGATCGATTGGTCAAACTATTGCAAAGGCTGTGCCAGCCACAAAAACCGCTCAAACGTCTTTGTGGTGGATCAACGCGGCCTTATCGCGACGGATTTACGCCGCTTGCTGGTGAGCATCACGCCCCGCAGGCCCTCTGGCGCGCAGACCATGCCCAGAAATGGGCATGGGGCTTTAGTCTGGTGCGAGGCCGCAGCCCAGCAGCACAAAGCTGGTGAGTTCGCGCGCGATGGGCTCGCGGTCGATGGGTTCATCGGGCGCCAGGCCCAGCATGATGTGTACCTGCACGCCGTAGTCGGCGTAGTGCTGCGTCATGCCCCAGATCTGCATGAGCAGCAGTGTGGGGTTGACGGCGCGCATGCGACCTTCGGCGATCCAGCGGTGGATGAGGTCCACCTTCTGCTGGGTGGACTTGACGGCCACCGGCCAGTACTTGCCCAGGTTGCGCCCACCGCCCAGCACCTCTGTGGTGAAGATGCGCGACAGGCCCGGGTTGTCCAGTGCGTAGTCGAGCTTCTTGCGCACATAGCTGCTCAATACCTTCTTGGGATCGTCGCTGTTGCTGTCAAAAATGAAGGCGCCCGACCAGCCGTTGAGCACCGAGTACAGCAACTCTTCGTACAGCTCTTCCTTGCTGCTGATGTAGTAGTGCAGCTGGGGCTTGGTCAGGCCGGCGCGCTCGGCAATGGCTTTGGTGGATGCCCCCTTGAAACCATGGCGACTGAACTCGGCAATGGCTGCCTCGCGGATGGCGCCCAAGATGCGTTCGCGCCCCTGTTTGGCGCGGCTGAGCAGCGCGCCGGAGGCGGCTTCGGCTTCGGATTCGGTCATGGCTTTGGTGCGAGGCATGGGGGACGGGCGATGGCAGAGTGTGCGCCGCAGATTCTGCCCGCGCAGGAGTGGGTCAGACTTTCCAGAACCCGATATGGGGCGCGCTGGCTTCTTCGACCAGCGCCGGGCCGATGCATTCGATGGCGTGGGGCGAGGCGGCAAACACGTCGCGGCACGACAGCTCGGCGTCGCGCTGTTCGGCACGTTCGCCCCGGAACACGCGCAGGCGTTCGGCATCAATGCCGAACACCACGCGCCCAATGCCCGACCAGAAGATGGCGCCCGCACACATCACGCAGGGCTCGGCCGACGAATACAGCGTGGCCTTGGCCAGGGCATCGCGGCCCACGCGGGGGCTGAGCTGGCGCACGGCATTGGTCTCGGCGTGGCCGGTGCAGTCGCCTGTCTCGGTGGTGTTGCAGTAGGCCTCGGCCAGCAAGTGCCCTTCGGCGCTGATGACCACCGCACCAAACGGGCGGTTGCCGCGCGCGCGGGCGGTGCACGACCACGCGATGGCCTGGCGCAGGTAGGTGCCGTCGGTGTCGTTGATGGGGGTGGGGTCGTCAAAGCTGGCCGGGGGTGCAGACATGAGCGCGTGCATGGTGTGTCTCCGTCGATGGTGGGTGGATTACTGTCGTTGTGCAACGCCGGACTGTCTGCACGCCCGCCGTTGTGGTGCAGGGCGCTATGCATTTGGCATGCCAATCACAATCAGTGACATGTATGCATGGCTTTGGACGCGCTGTGCACAAGCGCTCTGACTTTGCGCTGGCACACATGCAAGGCGCGTGGGCATTCTTCTTGCATCGCTATTGACAAGAGTAGAAGCGTTCACTGCGTTGTCCCTGTGCCATCCTGCGCGGGGAGATGCCAGTCGGAAATTGCTCTTGAAGCCCGCTGTGCGCACAGCGGTGTGCGTTGGCACATCGTGGCTTCAAGGGTTGAAAGGACGGCCGCCGCAGGCGGTGTCACCCACTCTTGAAGCACCCAGCGGGAGGGCCTTTCTTCCTTCCACTTGTCTTCAGGAGAACTGCATGACCACCACCGCCACCTACGACCTCGCCGAGCTGCAAAAAGAAACGCGCATGGGCGCGATGGGCTCGGAAACCGCAAGCCGCGAGATCCGCCGCATCGACCTCAGCCACTTTGCCCAGCGCAAGACCGAGATTGCCGACCAGCTGTGGGACGCCGCCGTGGATGTCGGCTTTTTCCAGATCGTGAACCACGGCATTGACCTGGCCGAGGTGCACAACGCCTTTGCGATGACCGAGCGCTTCTTTGCGCTGCCCGATGCCGTGAAGGCGCAGTACCCGCTCAAGAAAGCGCTCAACGTGGGCTGGGAGAGCCGCGCGCAGGTGCGGCCCTCCACCGGCACGCCGGACCAGAAGGAGTCGTACCAGATCACCCGCCCACACATGGCCGGCCTGTGGCCCACCGACGAGGAGCTGGCGGGCTTTCAGTCCACCATGCTCGCCTTCGAAGGCCAGTGCTGGCAGGTGGCCATGCAGGTGCTGTCGTGCTTTGCGTGGAAGCTGGGGTTTGACGAGGCCTTCTTTGCCCGAGCGCACGACCCTGCGCAGGCCAGCTACCAAAGCACCTTGCGCCTGTTGCACTACTTTGCGACCCCGCCCGAGCAACAAGCCAGCCTGGGCCTGTGGCGCGCCGGGGCGCATACCGACTTTGATTGCCTGACCCTGCTCTTTCAGCGCCAGGGCCAGGGCGGCCTGCAGGTGTGCCCGGGCAAGGAGATGGACACCCAGGCCTGGACCTCGGTGGAGCCCGACGAGCAGGCCATCACCTGCAACATCGGGGACATGCTGATGCGCTGGAGCGACGACCAGCTGCCCAGCAACTTCCACCGTGTGAAGAACCCTCTGCCCGGCGAGTACATGGGGCCGCGCTACAGCATCGCCTTCTTTGCCCAGGCCAACCGCGACGCCATCATCGAAGGGCCCGGCAAGAAGTACCCGGCGATTGCCGCGGGCGACTACCTGAACCAGCGGGTGGCGGCCAACTTCAAGGCTTATTGACGCGTGACTTGGGAGGCAGGGGTGGGCGCTTGTCCGCCCCGCCGATGCCTGGGTGGGCGGCTGCCGTCGATGGCGCGGCCGGGCAGGGGCTGACTCAACCGACGTGACGGGGTACACCCACGGCGCTTATCCGGAACACGTTGTCCTCCGGGTCCGCCAGCACCGCCTGCCATTGGCCGTAGTAGGTGGCGTAGGGTGGCTTGATGATCTGCCCGCCCAGGGCTTTTGCGTTCTCGCTGGTAGCGTCCACGGCGTCCGGTGTGTCCAGCATGAAGGTGGCGTAGCCTGTCACGCTGCGCGGTGACGGCAAGGTGGCACCGGATTGCCGGTCGGCCAGGCCCAGCAGGGCATAGGCCTCGGGGGCGTTGAAGCCGAGCTGGAAATGCTCGGTCTCCACCGCCCGGTAGATGGCCGAGCGCGTCGCCGGCGCCTCGGGCAACTGCAGCAGGGCTTGATAGAACTGCAGCTGTGCCTCGATGTCCTGGCACAGCAGGTTGAACCAGAGCCTCATGCCATCACCGCCGCGCTGGATGGGGTGGTGGATGTAGCGGTCTGACCCAGGCCGTAGGTCTTGCGGTACATGGCCTGCAAGTGCTCGCCCACGGTGCAGGGTGCAAAGCGCGGCGACTCACCGGCAGGCACACAGGTGGGGACGGGGACCACCTGGGCCTCGTAGTCGGGCGTGTAGAAGAAGGGAATGGAGTGGCGCGGTGCGCCCCCGCTGTGCACGTTGCGCACGCGGTGCGGGTTGGACCGGTACAGCCCGTTGGTCCAGCGCGGAATCATGTCGCCCAGGTTCACGACCAGCGCGCCCTCGATGGGTGTGGCAGCCACCCATTCGCCGGTGGGTAGTTTCACCTCCAGCCCGCCATGGTGGTCCTGGGCCAGCAGGGTGATGGCACCCCAGTCCGTGTGCTCGCCCGCGCCAAAGGTGAGTGCATCGGCGCTCTCTGGATGCGGCGGGTAGCGCAGCAGCCGCAGCGTGAGCATGGGGCTCTGGTGCGTGTGGTCGAAGTAGTCCTCGGGCAGGTCGAGCGAGAGTGCCAGCAGCTGCATCAGCCGCAGGGCCAGTTGCCGCATGGCGGCGATGTAGCTGCGGCTCTGGGCGGCCAGCTCAGGCAACCCCTCCGCCCACTGATTGCTGCCGTAGGAGTGGTAGCCGCGCTGCACGTACGGATGGTCTGCCGCGTAGTCCAGCCCGCAGTAGAAGCTCTCCTTGAGGTCTGGCCGAGCGCTGGCATCCAGGGTCTGCCCGCCCAGGCTTTCGTAGCCCCGCATGGCGGGTGAGTGGTGCAGCGAAATCGCTTCCTTGGATGCCAGCGGCAGGTCGAAGAACTGCTGCGCCAAGGCAAACTGGCGCGCAATGACGTCCTGCGGCACGCCGTGGTGGCGCACGTAGAAGAACCCTGCGCCCATGCAGGCTTGGCGCAGTTGGGCGGCCACAGCCATCACGGCAGGGCTGCGCGGTGCGCCCGGCTGCAGGGCGCCGCTGAGGTCGATGAGGGGGATGCCCATGGCTTTCCCCTGGTCAGGCCTTGAGCTTGCGGTCGGCGGCTGCGGGCAGGAAGCGGTCGGTCCAGATGTCGGCCACCGCCAGACTGCTCTTGAGGCCGAAGGCTGCCACGGTCTCATCGATGGTGGCCTGCAGGCGCGCAGGCGTGGCAGCACCCCAGCCATTGGCGCGTGTCTCGGCGGTCTTCATGGTGCCGTCCACGATGAGCTGCAGGCGCTCGAACTCGATCTCTTCATGGGCCAGGGGCTCGCGGGCCTTGATGGCGGCAGCGCCGGCGCGCGGGTCGGCAATCGCATCGACCCAGCCGCGTGTGGTGGCCTTGACGAAGGCCTTCATGGCGTCCGGGTTGTCCTGCATGCTCTTGGGGTTGGCGATCAGCCCGTTGCCGTAGGACTTGAGACCGTAGTCCGAAAAGCGGAACACCGTGATCTTATCCGGCGTCAGGCCCCGCGCCTTCAGGTTGAGCAGACCGGTGAAGAAGAAGTACGCTGCTGCGTCAAAGTCACCTTTCACGAAACGCGTGTCGCCGATGTCGGGGGCCACGTTCTCCCATTTCACGCCGCTGCCATCAAAGCCCTGTGCCTTGGCAAAGGCAGGAAAGAGCTTGCGCGAGGCGTTGAAGGGCTGGCCCAGGATGGTCTTGCCCGCCAGGTCGGTGGGTTTCTTGATGGCGCCATCCTTGCGCACCATGACCGAGTTGGGGTTCAGATCGTACTGGATGGCGACCGCCGCCAGTTTGGACTGCGGGTTGGCGGTGTTGAACTCGATCATGGTCGAGAGGTCGGCCGACGCCACGTCATACGCCCCCCCCGCCACGAGGCTGATGGCCGAGGCGGACCCATTGCCGGTGTCGATGGTGACGTCCAGGCCCGCATCCTTGTAGTAGCCCCGCTGCTGCGCCAGCAAAAAGCCAGCGCCCGAGGCCTCGACCTTCCAGCCCAGGTTGAACTTGAACTTTTGCAGATTGCCCTGGGCGCGCACAAACGGTGTGGCAGACAGCAGGGCGGCGGCGCCAGTGGCGCGGATGAGGGAACGGCGTTGCATGGCGGAGCACTCCTGGTCGTTGGCGGATAACCACGGGGGAGTGAAAAGCCAGGCTTCACACCCCTCCGAACGGGGTGCATGCAATCAACCGGCAGGGCGCTGGGGCTGCACGGTGGGGGCAGCGGCCTCCTGAAGACGCACAGTCCTGCGCGCCCGTGGTGGCGTCAGTCCATTGCATGCTTCAAGAGCAATTTCCGGGCGGTGGCCGCTGAACGCTTCTACTCTTGGTGCCGGCGTATTTGCAGGATCTGTGCCATGCCAACCCAGGGAGAGCCCGTGTCCGGACGCCCCCTTGTGCCGCGCCATGGTGCGCGCTGCACCAGCGTCAGGCGTGCAGCGGCAACTGTGGTGCGGGGTAGGTTTTTACAGGCAGGGCTTGAGCCAGCCCAGCCCGTCGCTGGTGGCGTGGGCGGCAGCGCCACGCGCAGGGCGGTATTCGCAGCCAATCCAGCCGTCGTAGCCCAGGCTGTCCAGCAGCTTGAACAGGTAGATGTAGTTGATCTCGCCCACATCGGGCTCGTGGCGCTCGGGCACACCGGCAATCTGGAAGTGGCCGACGTTGCCGGTGGGCAAGTACTGGCGCACCTTCATCGCCAGGTCGCCTTCCACGATCTGGCAGTGGTACAGGTCCATCTGCACCTTGACGTTGGCGGCGCCGATCTCGGCGATCAGCGCGTGGGCCTGGTCCTGGCGGCTGAGGAAGAAGCCAGGCATGTCGCGGCCGTTGATGGGCTCCAGCAGGATCTGGATGCCGTGCGGCGCAGCCTGCTCGGCGGCGTAGCGCACGTTGGCGATGTAGGTGGCGCGCACGGTGGCCGCGTCTGCACCCTGGGGCACCAGCCCGGCCATCACGTGGATACGGGGGCATTGCAGCGCCTGGGCGTATTCAACCGCCTTGGCAATGCCTTCGCGGAACTCGGCCTCGCGCCCGGGCAGGCAGGCCAGCCCGCGTTCGCCTGCGTCCCAGTTGCCGGGTGGCGCGTTGAACAGCACCTGCTGCAACCCGTTGGCTTGCAGCCGCGTGGCCAGTTCTTGCGCAGGGTAGGCGTAAGGGAAGAGGTACTCCACCGCCTTGAAACCATCGCGGGCAGCGGCGGCAAAGCGGTCGAGAAAGTCCACGTCGTTGTAGAGCATGGACAGGTTGGCGGCAAAGCGGGGCATGAAATGTTCCTGAAAAGAGAAGATCAGCGGCGTGGTGCGCTGGTGAGCACCTGTGCCAGCCGGTCTTGGTAAAAGCGCGCCAGGCCCACCGTGCTGTGGCCGAGGGTGTCGGCGCTGGCAGGGATCACGTAGGCCTGTGCGTGCGGGATACGGGCGATGGCTTTGTCCAGTACGCCCAGTTCGGGCGGGTTGCGCTCATCGTCTGCCGAGTTGATGGCCAGCACGCGCGCGGTGATGCGTTCCAGCCCGGGCTCGGGGTCGTAGTCGCGCGAGGCTTCCCACTGGTAGATGTGGTCGTTGGCATCGCCACGGAAAGGGGCTTTGAGCCGCTGCTCCACCAGCGCATCGGCCGCAGCGCGGTTGGGGGCCAGCTTTTGCAAGCCTTGATTGCCGCCGTTGGTGCCCGTGCCAAAGAACACCGACGCAAACTGCAGGCTGCGGGGCTGGCGGGTGTAGTTGCCGCCTTGCCATTCGGGGTCGTTGCGGATGGCTTCGACCAAAAGGCGGCGCATCATCCAGTTGCGGCCCGACATGGCAGCGGGCAGCGAGGCCATGGGCACGGTAACGTCCATGAAGTTGGGGTAGCGCTGGGCCCACACCCAGGTGTGCATGCCGCCCATGGAGTTGCCGATGATGGCGCGCACATGGCGCACGCCCAGGTGTTCGGTCAGCAGGCGGTACTGGGCCTGCACCATGTCGTCGTAGTTGTAGGCCGGAAAGGCGGTGCGCAGGCCGTCCGACGGCTTGCTGGAGCGGCCGGTGCCGATAGCGTCCGGCAGGATGATGAAGTGCTTGCGCGCATCCAGCGGCTGGCCGGGGCCAAACAGCGTGCCTGCAAAGCCGGGCGTGAGCATGCTCTCTGCCGAGCCATTGGTGCCATGCAGCACCAGCACGGGCTCTCCGGTGGGCTCGCCCACCGTGGAGTAGGCCAGCTTGAGTTCGGGCAAGGTCTGGCCGGTGTGGAAGCGGAAGTCCTTGACGACCCATTCCCCATACTTGGGGGCGGGGTAGTCCGCAGCCGATGCGCCGCCTGCGGCCAGCACGCCCAGCAGCATGGGGGCAAAGGCTTTGCGCCAGAAAGAAAGGGTCATGGCTTGTCTCCTTGTGTGTGTTCTTTCGTCCCCGCGCCTTGTGCGCAGCCAGCCGGTTACCAGTTACCAGTTACCAGTGGGTACCAAAACTCTGGCGCAGCTCCTCGATCTGGGGCTCGGTCAGCGGCGTGGGGCGGGGCTGGCACAGCATCCACAGGCGGGCGGTTTCTTCCAGTTCCTCCAGCACGGCCATGGCGGCTGCAGGCGTGTCGTGCCACACATTGGGCCCAAGCCGCGCCAGCATCACCGCGCGCACAGGGATGCCCTGTGTGGCATAGCGGGTGATGGTTTGCGCCACCAGCGCGGCCGCTGTGGCGTCACCAGGGCGGTGGTAGGGGATGTGCGGCACACGGCCCACCTTCATGACGAAGTAGGGCGTGATGGGCGGCAGCAATTGCGCATCGGGCGCCAGCTGGCCATCTGCAGCAGTGTCTGCTTGCAGCGAGCACGCCACCAGGTGCGTGCTGTGCGTGTGGATCACGCAGCGCGCTGGGGCCGCTGTCGATGCCGAAGCCTCGTAAATCTGCCGGTGCAGCGCAATGGTTTTGCTGGCCCGGTCGCCCGCCACCTGCTGGCCTTGGGCGTCCAGACGCGCCAGCCGCTCGGGCTGCAGTGTGCCCAGGCAGGCATCGGTGGGGGTGATGAGGTAGCCGTCTGCCAGGCGCACGCTGATGTTGCCTGCGGTGGCGTGCACATAGCCCCGCTCAAACAGGCTGCGGCCCACGCGGCAGATCTCGTCGCGGGCCTGACTCTCGTCCATGAAGGCGGGGGTAGCGGTCATGCCAACAATTGTGCAAAAGCCTTGGTGAAAAAGTCGGTACTGCCAAAATTGCCCGACTTGAGCGTGATGTGCAGCCCGTCCTTGGCGTCGGGGGCCACGGCATGGCACCACGGCACGCCGGGGTCAATCTGCGCGCCAATGCGCATTTGCGTGATGCCCAGGGCCTGCACGCAGGCACCCGAGGTTTCGCCACCCGCCACGATGAGCTGGCGCACACCGCGCTGCACCAGGCCGCGTGCAATGGCGGCAATGGTGTCTTCCACCATGGCCCCGGCCTTCTCGGAACCCAGCTTGCCTTGAATGGCGCGCACAGCCGAGGGTTCGGCGGTGGAATACACCAACACAGGGCCTTGGCCGACGTGGCCTTCAGCCCATGCCAACGCTTCGGCGGCCACGTCCACGCCTGCGGCGATGCGCAGCGGGTCGATGGCCAGAGCGGGTTGGCCTGCCTTGATGAAATCCATGACCTGCTGGTTGGTGGCTACCGAGCAGCTGCCCGACACGATGGCCTGCAGGCCTTGCGCAGCAGGCAGGCGGGCGGCCTCGTTGCTGGGCGCCACGCCAAAGTTGCCCGGCAGGCCAATGGCCACGCCTGAGCCTGCGGTCACCAGCGGCATGCCCTTGAGCGCGGGGCCCAGGCGCAGCAGGTCGGCGTTGGACACTGCATCCACCACGGCCATGCGCACGCCTTCGGCCTTGAGTTGGTCGATGCGCGCGCGGATGGCGGCCTCGCCCTGTGCGACCACGCTGTGGTCGATCAGGCCCACACGGCTGGGTGTTTGTGCCTGCAGCACGCGCACCAGGTTGGGGTCGGTCATGGGCGTGAGCGGGTGGTTCTGCATGCCGCTCTCGTTCAGCAGCATATCGCCCACAAACAGGTAGCCCTTGAACACGGTGCGCTTGTTGTCGGGGAAGGCGGGCGTGGCAATGGTGAAGTCGGTGCCCAGGGCCTGCATCAGCGCATCGGTCACGGGGCCGATGTTGCCTTCGGCCGTGCTGTCAAAGGTGGAGCAGTATTTGAAGTAGATCTGCTCGGCACCCTGCGCTTTCAGCCATTGCAGCGCCGCGAGAGACTGGGCAATCGCTTCGTCTTTCGGAATGGTGCGCGATTTGAGTGCGACCACGATGGCGTCTGCCTCGGTATCCAACGGCGCCGTGGGTACGCCCATGGCTTGCACCACGCGCATGCCTGCACGCACCAGGTTGTTGGCCAGGTCGGTCGCGCCGGTGAAGTCGTCGGCAATGCAGCCCAGCAGGGCACGTGCGCGCGTCATGCCTTGTCCTTCCCTTCGGGCAGAGTGATGCCGGGGAAGATCTTGATCACGGCACTGTCATCTTCCTTGGCAAAGCCTGCGGTCGATGCCTGCATGAACATCTGGTGCGCGGTGGCCGCCAGGGGCAGGGGGAATTTGCTGGCGCGCGCGGTGTCCAGCACCAGGCCCAGATCCTTCACGAAGATATCGACGGCCGACAGCGGCGTGTAATCGCCCGCCAGCACATGGGCCATGCGGTTTTCAAACATCCAGCTGTTGCCCGCGCTGTTCGTGATCACTTCATACAAGGCGCTGGCTTCCACGCCTTCGCGCAGGCCCAGGGCCATGGCTTCGGCGGCCACGGCAATGTGCACACCGGCCAGCAGCTGGTTGATGATCTTGACCTTGCTGCCCGCGCCCGCCTTGTCACCCAGGCGGTACACCTTGCCAGCCATGCCGTCGAGCACGGCGCCCGCAGCGGCATAGGCCTCAGGCTTGGCCGAGGTCATCATCGTCATCTGGCCCGATGCGGCCTTGGCGGCGCCGCCGGAGATGGGCGCGTCCACATAGTGCAGGCCCAGTGCGTTCAGGCGCGCTTCCATCGCCACCGACCAGTTGGGGTCCACCGTGGAGCACATCACAAAGGTGCTGCCGGGGCGCATGGTGCTGGCTGCGCCGCCCTTGCCGTCGTCGCCAAACAGCACGCTCTCGGTCTGCGCCGCGTTGACCACCACCGACACCACCACATCACTCACCGCCGCCAATGCAGCCGTGGTGGCGTGGGCTGTGCCACCGTCTGCCACAAAGGCATCGGCCACGCCGGGGCGCACGTCGCACACGTGGATGGTGAAACCGTTGTTGCGCAGGGTCTTGGCAATGCCAGCGCCCATGGCGCCCAGGCCGATGATGCCGACGGTGGGTTTTGTCATGTTGTCAGTCCTTCAATGAAATTCAAAAGAGGGCGCTCAGGCCACCAGCACCCAAAGTAAAGCCGTGAGTGCAAAGCCCGCCAGGCCCAGCACGGTAGTCAGCACCGTCCAAGTGCGCAGGCCATCGCCCACGCTCAGGCCCAGGTAGCGGGTCACGATCCAGAAGCCCGAATCGTTGACGTGCGACAGGCCCAGGCTGCCAAAGCCAATGGCAACCGTGAGCAGCGCCACTTGCAAGGGGGAATACCCGCCACCCGCCATCGCATCGGCCAGCAGGCCGCAGGTGGTGATGATGGCCACGGTGGCCGAGCCCTGGGCGGCGCGCAGGGCCAAAGAAATGATGAACGCCAGCAGGATGAGCGGCAGGTGCGTGGCGGTGAGGCTTTGCGACAGCGCAGCGCCAATGCCGCTGGCCGTGAGCACCTTGGCAAACACGCCGCCAGCGCCCGTCACCAGGATCACGGTGGCGGCCGGGGGCAGGGCGGATTCCATGATGGCGTTGGTGCGCTCGCGGTTCCAGCCCTGGTTGCGGCCCAGCAGGAACATCGCCAGGCCCACGGCCACCATCAGCGCAAAGATGGGCGAGCCGATGAAGCCCAGCACGTTGCGCAGGTTGTCGCCCTTGGGCAGCAGCGTGGCGCCGGTGGTGCCCGCCATGATGAGGGCGAGGGGGATGAGGATCAGCGCCATGATGGTGCCGACGCTTGGAGCAGCGCTTGCTTTGCTGGTCTTGCTGTCTTCGCTGTTGCCAAAGGCCGCAAACTGCTCGGCCGTCGTGGGCAGCATGGGGTAGCCCTTGCGATTGAGCCAGCCCGCCACGACCTGAGACAGCGCCGCCAGCGGGATGCAGATGGCCAGGCCAATGATGGTGATCCAGCCAATGTCGCCCTTGACGATGGCCGCCCCGCCGACGATGCCGGGGTGTGGTGGCACCACCACGTGCGCGGCCAGCATGATGCCCGCCACGGGCAGGCCGAACTTGATGGGGTTGACCCCCGCCGCCTTGCAAAAGCCGTAGACGATGGGCACCAGGATGATGAAGCCCACATCAAAGAACACCGGGATGGCCAGCACCAGCGCGGCGGCCGTCAGGGCCATGGGCACCCGTGTGGGCCCCAAAAGCTGCGTAAAGCGGTTGGCCAGGCTGGCCGCGCCGCCGGAGACCTCGATCATCCGCCCCAGCATGGAGCCCAGCGCCACCAGGATGGCCACCGACCCCAGCGTGCCGCCCATGCCCGCAATCAGCGTGCTGATGATGTCGCCAATGGGCATGCCGGTGGCAAAAGCCACCAGAAAGCTCACCAGCATCATCGCCACGAAAGCGTGGACCTGCCAGCGGATGATGAGCAACAGGAGCAGGCCAATGCTGCCGGCGCCGATGCCGAGAAGTGCGAGGGTGGACATGAAGCGGGTATCTCCGGGATGGAAGGCGGCGGGCCCAGGCAACCAAAAAAGAGGCCCTGGAGTAGCCCTGTTTTGGTGCTTGGTTGCACCTTGGTTGGTGTGTTTATATGGTTATCATACAAATTATCGTGCACCGCTTTGGCCCGGGTTAACCCGCATACATGGGCTATGGGGGTGGATTGTGCGGCGCTATTTGAAGGTTTTTGGGCCCTCTGCGCGCGACTGGTAAGCGATGTAAGCTATTAATTTGATAGTAACCGGCATGGGGCACCCCAGATCCCCCTGTGCAGCGCCAGTGCGCTGCAGGAGTCGGGCCCGCGCCCGACTCAGAACACCAGGGGGGTCGATGCAGCCACCAACGGCTGCGCCAGCCGCGCGCCATCTTGCGCCCAGAACGTGAGGTCGGCCTGCTCGATGCGGGCCAGTGCGTTTTTCATGTGCTGCGCTGCAGCCGCCCGTGCAGCCACTGGGTCGCCCGCCTCGATGGCGCGCACGATGTGGGTGTGCTCGTGGGTCACCGCATCGGCAAAGTCGGTGCGCCGCGCCTCGTTGGCGCGAGTCACACGCGTGGCGCCTTTGAGAAACTGGGCCAGGTAGTCCAGCGTGCTGATCATGAACGGGTTGCCCGCAGCCTGGGCAATGGCACGGTGGAACAGAACGTCTTCCTCCACTCCATCGCGGCCTGCGCGCACGGCGTCGGCAATGTGCTGCATGGCGGCGCGGATGGCGGCAATGTCGTCATCGGTGCGGCGCAGGGCTGCCAGCTCGGCAACCTCGGCTTCGAGCGCACGGCGCACTTCCACAATCTGCATCACCGCTTCGCGCGATGCCGCAAGGGGTACATCGAACTGCAGCGGCTCGATGCCCGGTGCCAGCACATACACGCCGCTGCCCTGCCGTGAGTCCACCAGCCCCAGCGACTTGAGGCGCGAAATGGCCTCGCGCACCACCGTGCGGCTGACCTGGAACTGCTGCGCCAGCACCGCCTCGGTGGGCAGCTTCTCGGACGCCTGGATACGGCCCGCGCGAATCTCGGCCTCCAGCGCGCTGGCCACCTGGTCGGAGAGCTTGGCGTTGGGTTTGACGGCGGAGAACGGCGAAGACATGGAATGGGTGGGGCGGGCAGTGTGGGGCGTGAACGTGGTGCCGGGTGGTGCGGGCAGGCGTTGGGCGCAATGGACTTTACCCGAAGGGCTCTGTGCCGGAAGGGTTTGTTGGCTGCTCTACTTGAGGGCTGGGCAGGAGTCGTCCAGCTTGGCCAGGCCCGCCAGCTTCTGCAGTCGGCTGCGGTTGTCCAGGCAGGCCTGGTACTGCGCCTCGGCCGCTTTCTGCTGGGCCTGCGCTGCCGCCTTGCTGCGTTCTGCCTGCAGCTGGGCCACACGCTCGCGGATCTGCGGCATCACGGCCAGCGCGGCCTTTTCGCCTTCCACGATGGCATTGGCGCGCTGGCTGAAGTCGGCGGCGCCGATGTCCAGCACCTGGGGACGGATGATCACGTCGGCCCGCGCCAGCTCGGCCTGGCCCAGCTTCTGGCCCATGATGGCAATCGACTGGTTGAGCGCGCCCAGCATGTTGCCGGGCGTCTGGCCCCGGGCCTTGTTGGAGATGTCCACGGCGATCACGATGTCGGCACCCAGCTGGCGCGCTGCATCCACCGGCACGGGGCTCACGATGCCGCCATCCACAAAGTGGTACTTGCCGATGGTGACGGGCTGGAACACGCCTGGCACGCTGCTTGATGCGCGCACGGCTTGGCCGGTGTTGCCGCGTGCAAACACCGTGCGCTCGCCGTCTTCCAGCCGCGTGGCGACGACCACAAAGGGCTTGGCCATCTGCTCCAGCGGCTTGCGGCGTACTTGCTCGTTCACATAGTCTTCAAGCTTTTGGCCTAGCACCAGCCCGCCGGACGACAACTGCAGGTCGCGGATCTTGGCTTCGTCCAGCGCCACGGCTTTTTCCTGCATCTCGAAGGCGTTCATGCCGCTGGCGTACAGCGCGCCGACCACGCTGCCTGCGCTGGTGCCCGAGACCACGGCGGGCGCCAGGCCGTTGGCCTCCAGCATCTTGATCACGCCAATGTGCGCAAAGCCTTTGGCCGCACCGCCGCCCAGGGCGATGCCGATGCGGATGGGGCTTGTGCCGGGCGCGGTGAGGGTGGAAAGGGGCGTGGCGTCGCTGCCCGCCCCTGTCTGGGTCGGGGCTGTGCCGCCACATGCGGCCAGACCTGCTGCGGCCCCAAGGGCCAGAAGGCGCAAAAGAATGGTCAAGCGCATGCCGGGTGATCCTGCTGTCGTCCAAACGGGGCGGGCAGTATAGCGGCAGGGTGCCTGCGGCCTGGGTTGTGGGGCTGATTGCTCCTAAAAGAGGAGCTATATGCGCATTGTGGGCGGGCGGCGAGGCTGTTTATTACCAAAAATCGCGGTGCAGAGCCGCGATCTCGTCCTGCACCGCAGGCACCGGGCCCAGCACCTCGGTGGGGCGCTGGCCGCCCGCAAACACCGTGCGGCAGGGCAGGGCCAGCGTGGGGTTCTCGGGGTGGTCGCCCGTCAGGGCGAGCAGGGCGGTTTCTTCGGCGCCATACAACACGCGGCCGATGCCCGCCCAATAGATGGTGCCAGCGCACATGGCGCAGGGTTCAAAAGTGGTGACCAGGGTGCACTGGGCCAGGTAGGCGCTGGGATAGTTGGCCGCCGCTGTGCGGGCCAGCGTGCTCTCGGCATGGTTCACGGTGTCGATGTTGCCCTGCTCGGCCAGCACCGTTTCGCCATCGGGCGCAACGAGCAGCGCGCCGAAGGGGTGGCGGCCCATGTCCTTGGCGCGCTGGGCCACGGCGTTGGCGCGGCGCAGCAGCGTGGCTGCCTGGGCTTCGCTCAACGCCGTCGGGTTATTCACCTTGAGAACCCCGGTGCGCCCAGCCGGTAGTGCGCTTTTCCACCCAGCTGAACAGCTCGTACATCACCATGGCCATGGCGCCCACGACCATCAGGCCTGCAAACGCCAAGCCCATCTGCATGGACGAGCCTGCGCTGATCAGCAGGTAGCCGATGCCTTCGTTCGCAGCGGTCATTTCGGACACCGTGGTGCCCACAAAGGCCAGCGTGATGGCCACCTTGAGCGAGCCGTAGAAGTACGGCATGGAGCGGGGCAGGCCCACCTTGGTCAGCACGTCCCAGCGCTTGGCGCCCAGCACGCGCAGCACGTCTTCCAGCTCGGGCTCCAGTGTGGCCAAGCCGGTGGCGATGTTGACCATGATGGGGAAGAAGCTGATGAGGAACGCCGTGAGGATGGCCGGGCCCACGCCGATGCCGAACCACACCACCAGGATGGGCACGAAGGCGGCCTTGGGCAGCGCATTGAAGGCTGTCATCAGCGGGTACACGGCGGCATAGGCGATGCGCGAGCTGCCGATCACAAAACCCAGCAGCACGCCCACCACGATGGCGATGCCGAAGCCCGCCATGGTGACCCAGAAGGTGCGCCAGGCGTGGCCTGCGATGACGCCGCTGAACTCCACCAGCTGCACGCCGATAGCCCAGGGGCTGGGGAAGAGGTATTCAGGGATGCTGAAGGCTGAGCAGATGATCTGCCACAGAAGGATGATGGCGACGAGCAGGATCCAGGGGGACCAGCGCTCCACGGTTTTCTTGTGCATGGGGATGAGGCGCTTTCTTCTTATTGCTGAATGGGCGCGCCCGCTTTGCGCAGGGCGCCGATGTGGCCGCGCAGCTCGTGCACGATGTCGGTGAACTCCTTGGTGTAGGTGATCTCCAGGTCGCGCGGGCGGGGCAGCTCGATCTCCTTCTTCACCACAAACCGGCCGGGGCTCTTGCTCATCACGTACACCGTGTCGGCCAGGAAAACCGACTCGCGCAGGTCGTGCGTGACGAGGATCACGTTGAACTGCTGTTCGGTCCACAGGTCGCGCAGGATGCACCACAGCTCTTCGCGGGTGAAGGCGTCGAGCGCGCCAAACGGCTCGTCCAGCAGCAGCATCTTGGGCTCGTGGATCAGCGCGCGGCAGATGCTGGCGCGCTGCTGCATGCCACCCGACAGCTGCCAGGGGAACTTGTCTTCGTAGCCCGCCAGCCCCACCTTTTGCAGCAGCCTGCGGGCGCGTTCTTCGTATTCCTTGCGCTTTTGCTTGAAGTTGCTGCGGTAGGGCTCGACGATTTCGAGCGGCAGCAGCACGTTGTCCACCGTGGTGCGCCAGGGCAGCAACGAGGGCGCCTGGAAGGCCATGCCCGATACCTTCAGCGGCCCCGTCACCGGCTGCCCGTCGATGAGGATCTTGCCCATCGAGGGCATCTTCAGCCCCGTGGCCAGCTTCATGAAGGTGGACTTGCCGCAGCCCGAGGGGCCGACGATGGCGATGAACTCGCCGCGCCGCACCTGCAGGTCGATGGCCTCCACCGCAAACTGGTTCTTGGCGCGCAGCTCGTCGTTGTAGGCGAGCCAGACATCGCGGAAGTCCACAAAATAGGAATCGGCAGCCTGCATCAGAGGTCCGTTAAGAGAGTTTACGCATAGGGCCGCAGTGCGGCCCGTGCATTTGAGTTATCCACAGGGCTGCGCGCCACCCAACACCGCACGCAACTGGCGCGGCCTAAGCCAGCGCCCCCGTGCAAGGGCCGCCCCGCCGCACGGGGGGCGTCCCCCTCCCGACTCGCGCAGCGAGTTGAGAGAGGGGGAAGGCGCGAAGCGACTCAGGGGGTGCTTCATTTTTTCGGCAGGATGTTGAGTTCCGCAGTGCTGGGCAGGAAGCTGGGGTTCCACACGTCGTCCGCGTTCACGCGGGTCTTGGTGTTGAATGCGTCGGACACTTGCGATGCCATCAGCGACAGGCGGCCGGGCACGGCCTTGCCGAAGCCTTCGGCGCGGGCGTCGGGGCTGTTGATCACGGTGTCGATGGCCAGCTGCAGGCGGCGGGTTTCGAGCGGCACGTTCACGATGCCGTCGCGTGCCTTCACATGTTCGATGGCGGCGGCGGGGTTGGCGATCACTTCCTTGGCGCCCTTGGCAAAGGCCGAGAGGAAGGCCTTGATGGCGGCCGGGTTCTCCTTGATGAGCTTGGGGCTGGCGATGATCACGTTGCCATACAGCTTCACGCCAAAGTCGGCATAGGGCAGCACCACCACGTCGGCGGCCTTGGCACCGCGCGCTTCCAGGTTGAGCAGCGAGGTGAAGGTGAAGCCGGTGATGGCGTCCACGTCGCCGCGCACCAGCATGGTTTCGCGCAGCGGGGGGTCCATGGCGGTCCAGGTCACGGCGCCAATGCCGTTGGCCTTCTGGAAGATGGGGAACGCGCGGCGGCCTGCGTCAAACACGGGGGCGCCCAGCTTCTTGCCGGCCAGGTCGGCGGGCTTGGTGATGCCGCTCTTCTTGAGCGCCATGACCGATGCGGGCGTGTTGTTGTAGACCATCATCACCGCCACGGGCTTGTTCTGCGCGTCGGGGTTGTTGGCGTGGAATTCCATCACGGCGGCCAGGTCGGCAAAGCCCATGTCGTAGGTGCCCGAGGCCACGCGCTGCACCGCGCCGCCCGAGCCGTTGCCAGCATCTACCGCCACGTCCAGGCCCGCAGCCTTGAAGTAGCCCTTGGCCACAGGCTGCAGGAACAGGGCGGCAGGGCCCTCGAAGCGCCAGTCGAGCTGGAACTTGATGGGCGTGGTGGCCTGTGCGTGGGCGGTGCTGAAGGTGCTGGCGGTAGCGAGCAGGAGAGCGGCTTGCAGGAGGGTGCGTTTGTTCATCATGAAGAGGTTCCTGTCAGAAGACGGCGGGAGAAGGCGGTAGCACAACGGGGCACTGGGGCGGCCCCAGGGTTCGCCACCGTGCCATGGTGGGCCAGTCAGCAAAAACGATGCCTGGTTTCACCGGGGCGGGGAGGGGGTGCGAGCTATTGTTCGCCAGTTTGGTGCACGCGGTTCTACAGGCTTTCCCGAAATGGTGCAAAGGGGTTTTGGCGGTCCGAGGCTGGAGGCAACAAGCTTCGCGCCCATGGGGTCCGCTAAATCGGTGCCGAGGCGCGCGGCGGGGGCGCACATTGGGGCAAACGCGCAGGCCGTGCCCGCCCGCCGGTGGTACAACAAAAGCCCTGCATCCACTTTGTGGTTCCCGATCTCCATATCCACACCAACACTTGGGAGGGCTTCTCATGGCAGACATCCAGGCTTTTTTCGAGAACGTGCAACTACCCACCATCCCCGACGTGGCGCGCGAGCTGATCGCCACGATGAAGGACGATGACATCCCTTTTGAGAAGGTGCGGGGGGCGATCTCCAAGGACCCGGCCCTCACGGCCAAGCTGATCCGCCTGGCCAACAGCGCACGGTTTGGCCTGCCCAGGCAGGTGGCGTCGCTGGACGATGCCATCACCATGGTGGGGCTCAACCAGGTGCGCACACTGGCGCTGGCGTCCTGCATGTCGGGCGTGTTCAAGGATGCGCCCGGGGTGGATGCGGATGCCTTTTGGAAGGAGAGCATGGCCATTGCGGGCTATTCGCAGTGGCTGGCCCGCACGCTGGGCTCCAATGTGCAGGAGTCGTGGCTGGCGGGCTTTCTGGTGCGGCTGGGTGAGCTGATCATTGCCCAGAAGGCGCCCGAGCAGATTCCGGCCATCGAACAGCTGCCCCACCATGCGGGTGGCCGCTGGGAGCGCGAACGCACGCTGTTGGGCTTTACCGAAGCCCAGGTGACGGCCGAGCTGGCGCGGCGCTGGCGCTTCCCTGACACCATCACCCGCGCGCTGGAGACCGCCGAAGACCCCGTGGCCGCCACACCGTTCTGCCGCCTGGGCGGCATCCTGCATGTGGCCACCCTGCTGGCCGAGATCGGGCTGGAAGAGCCCATGTCGCCCGCCGACACCATTGCCAGCCTGCCCGCCGAGATCAAGAAGGCGCTGCAGCTCGATTCCCACTGGCTGGCCGAGCACCTGCCGCCGGTGGCGGACTATGTGGATGTCTCTGTTCGTTGAAGTTGTCTCACACAAAAAGAAAGGCCCCGAGGGGCCTTTCTTTTTGGCGTAGCGCGATCAGCGCTATCAGCTATATCCGTCAGGCCGCGCGTGCCGCAGCGCTGGCCACGGCCAGGGCCGTCATGTTGAACACCCGGCGCACCGTGGCGGCAGGCGTCAGGATGTAGGCTGTGGCGGCGCCGCCCATGAGGATGGGGCCCACGGTCACACCGCCGCTGGTGGTGGTCTTGAGCACGTTGTACAGGATGTTGGCGGCATCCAGGTTCGGGCAGATCAGCAGGTTGGCCGAATCGGTGAGCGTGGAATCCGCCATGTAGGCGTTGCGGATGTTCGGCTCCAGCGCGGCGTCGCCGTGCAGCTCGCCATCGCACTCGATCTCGGGGTGGGCAGCCACAAACAGGTCGCGCGCCTCGCGCATCTTGCGGGCCGAGGCGCGCTTGGACGAGCCATAGCTGGAGTGCGACAGGAAGGCGACCTTGGGCGGGATGCCAAAACGCTGCACTTCCTGCACTGACATCCAGGCGATGTCGGCCAGCTGCTGGGCCGTGGGGTCTTCGTTCACATAGGTGTCGGCGATGAACAGGGTGCCCCGGTTGGTCATCAGTGCGTTGAGGGCCGCGTAGTCGCGTGCGCCTTCCTGGCGGCCGATGATGCTATGGATGCGCTCCAGGTGCGTCTCGTACGTGCCGACCAGGCCGCAGATCATGGCGTCGGCGTCGCCCAGCGTGACCATCAGCGAGGCGATGATGGTGTTGGAGCGGCGCACGGCCGCCTTGGCCACTTCGGGCGTGGCGCCATTGCGCTTCATGAGCTGGTGGTAGTGCTCCCAGTACTGGCGGAAGCGTGGGTCGTCCTCGGGGTTGCACACCTCCACATCCTTGCCCAACTGCATGCGCAGGCCGGCTTTTTCGATGCGGGCTGCGATCACGGCGGGGCGGCCGATGAGGATGGGCTGGGCAATCTTGTCGTCGATGGCCATTTGCGCGGCGCGCAGGGCGCGCTCGTCTTCGCCGTCGGCGTAGGCCACGCGCTTTTTCGCTTCGGGCAGGGCCTTGGCCGCGTTGATCACGGGGCGCATCAGCATGCCGGTCTGGTAGACGAAGCGCGACAGCGTTTCCTTGTAGGCCTCCATGTCTTCGATGGGGCGCGTGGCCACGCCCGATTCGGCGGCAGCCTTGGCCACGGCGGGGGCGATCTTGAGGATCAGGCGCGAATCAAACGGCGTGGGGATCAGGTAGTCGGGGCCGAAGGTCAGCTCTTTGCCCGCATAGGCGCTGGCCACTTCTTCGCTGATGTCGGCCTTGGCCAGGTCGGCAATCTGGCGCACGCAGGCCAGCTTCATGGCCTCGGTGATCTTGGTGGCGCCGCAGTCCAGGGCGCCACGGAAGATGTACGGGAAGCACAGCACGTTGTTGACCTGGTTCGGGTAGTCCGAGCGGCCGGTGGCGATGATGCAGTCGGGGCGGATGGCCTTGGCCAGCTCGGGGCGGATTTCAGGCTCGGGGTTGGCCAGAGCCAGGATGATGGGCTTGGGGCCCATGGTCTTGACCATCTCGGCCGTGAGCACGCCGGGGGCCGAGCAACCCAGGAACACGTCGGCGCCGTTGACCGCATCGGCCAGCGTGCGGGCGGCGGTCTTTTGCGCGTAGGCCGCTTTCGATTCGTCGTAGCCACCGGGGCGGCCTTCGTAGATCACGCCCTTGGAGTCGCACACAAAGATGTTCTCGACCTTCACGCCCAGGCCCACCATCACGTTCAGGCAGGCAATGGCGGCCGCGCCCGCGCCCGAGACAGCAATCTTGACCTGGTCGATCTGCTTGCCCACCAGTTCCAGGCCGTTGAGCAGCGCCGCGCTGCTGATGATGGCCGTGCCGTGCTGGTCATCGTGGAACACCGGGATGTTCATGCGCTTGCTGAGTTCGCGCTCGATGTAGAAGCACTCGGGGGCCTTGATGTCTTCCAGGTTGATGCCGCCCAGCGTGGGCTCCATGGCCGCGATGATCTCGACCAGCTTGTCGGGGTCGCGCTCGGCCAGTTCGATGTCGAACACATCGACACCCGCAAACTTCTTGAACAGGCAGCCCTTGCCTTCCATCACCGGCTTGCCCGCCAGCGGGCCGATGTCGCCCAGGCCCAGCACGGCCGTGCCGTTGGTGATCACGCCCACCAGGTTGCCGCGCGAGGTGTAGTCGAACGCCTTGGACGGATCGGCCTGGATGTCGAGGCAGGGGTAGGCCACGCCTGGCGAGTAGGCCAGCGACAGATCGCGCTGATTGGACAAAGGTTTGGTGGGGGTCACCGCAATCTTGCCCCGGCCGGGGTTGCGGTGGTATTCGCGCGCAGCGTCGCGCAGCGATTCTTCGGCGGCGGAAAGTTTCTGGGTCATACGGAAATCCTGGAAGTCCTCGGCGGAATGCAAAACAAGCGTACCCGATGGTGGGGTGGGTGCGCATGCCGGTTTATGCGGATGCGGCATGAAGCCAAAACCCCCTTGCGGCAAGGCCAGCAAGAGGGCAGGGCCCCGGGGGGCGGGGCGGGGTTCTTCGGCAGCGGGCAGGCGGGATGCTAGTGGGCGTCGGCCTGGCGTGCGGCGTTCACAGCGGCGGAGGTGTCGCGGCTGGCGCCATTGAAGAAAACGTTCAGGGCCACAGCCGTGATCGAGGCCAGCAGGATACCGGATTCGATGAGGGGGTGGATCGCATGCGGCATCCACTGGCGAAAGCTCGGTGCAATCAGCGGGATCATGCCCACGCCAATCGACACGGCCACGATCATCGCGTTGAAGCGGTTGTGCTTGAAGTCCACCCCGCCCAGAATGCGGATGCCCGTGGCCGCCACCATGCCGAACATCACCAGCCCCGCGCCGCCCAGCACCATGGTGGGCAGCGATTCGACCAGCGCGGCCATCTTGGGCAGCACGCCCAGCACGATCAGGATCACGCCACCGGCCACACACACAAAGCGGCTCTTGACGCCCGTGACGGCCACCAGGCCCACGTTCTGCGAGAAGCTGGTGTAGGGGAAGGTGTTGAAGATGCCGCCCAGCAACGTGCCCAGGCCGTCGGTGCGCAGGCCGCGCGTGAGGTCGGCCTGCTCGATCTTGCGGTCGGTCATCTCGCCCAGCGCCAGGAACATGCCGGTGGATTCGATCATCACCACGATCATCACCAGTGTCATGGTCAGGATCAATATGGGGTCGAACACCGGCCCAGCAATCTCGAACGGCAGCACCAGGTCAAACCACTGCGCCTTGGCCACTTTCTCGAACGACATCAGGCCCATGGCCACGGCAATCACGGCGCCAATGACGATGCCCAGCAGCACCGAGATGTTGGCAATGAAGCCCTTGGCAAACTTGGCAATCAGCAGGATGGACACCAGCACCACGGCCGAGATGCCCACACCCGTGAGGTCGGCGTATTTGGGGTTGGGCACCGTGGGCACCACTGCAAAACCCTTGGGCACGGGCGGCAGTGACGAGCCGGGCGCACCGGCAACAGACTGCATCTCGCTGAGCCACTTGATGTGCTCGGGATTCACCACATTGGGCGCGGTCGGCCCCACGGGGTTGCCAAAGATCCAGTTGATGCCCACGCGCATCAGGCTGATGCCGATGACCGCAATGATGGTGCCGGTGACCACCGGTGGAAAGAACCGCAGCATGCGGCTGACCAGCGGCGCGATCAGGATCGAGATCACCCCTGCGCCGATCACCGAACCAAAAATCAGCCCGGCCCCGGCGGTGCCCCCTGTGCTCTGCGCCATGGACACCATGGGCGCCACCGAGGCAAAGGTCACGCCCATCATCACCGGCAGCCGGATGCCGAACCACTGCGAGGCGCCCAGCGCCTGGATCAGCGTGACGAGCCCGCAGACGAACAGGTCGGCCGAGATCAGCTTGGCCACCTGGTCGGGCGTGAGGTTGAGCGCGCGGCCGACGATGAGCGGCACGGCCACCGCGCCGGCATACATCACCAGCACATGCTGCAGGCCCAGCGCCGTGAGGCGCCCCAAGGGCAGGTGTTCGTCCACGGGATGCACGGGCGGGGTCATGGGAATTCCTTTTGTACGGGGCCTGAGGGATGGGTGGCGATCTGTGTGCAATGTGGTGCACAGCAGTCCATACAAAAATCGTATACAAAATATGCGAAACGGCTTATCCCGGTAAACCCTAGGTCCAGCGGCAACGCCCTCCAGCGCGCCGGGCGGTGGAAGGGATAGAGAGGGCCTGTGGCCGACGCCGGAGTTGCGGGCAGGTCAGGGCACGCCGCGTGGCCCCGCCAAAGGGGCCAGCGATTCGCGCAGGCGGTCGCGCACCAGCGGCTGGCCGGGGTTGAGTGCTGCTTCCACATGGCCAATGTGGGCCAGCAGACGTTCGCGCGCCAGGGCCGCGTTGCCCGCCTCCAGGGCCTCGACAATGGACTCGTGCTCCGCGCACGACTGGCTGGCCTCGTGGCGTGACTGGTAAAGCGATGCAGCGAGGGTGGTGCGCGCCGTGAGGTCGCGCAGGATGTCGCTCAGGCTGCGGTGGCCCATGACCTCGGCCAGACACACATGAAAGTCGGCCAGCAGGAAGGCGCGTGTGGCCGCGTCCGCACCCTCGATGGCGCGCTGCTCGTCGGCAATGTGGGCGCGCAAGCGGGGAATGACCGCCTGCAGCGGGCGCCCCGCATCGGCCAGGATGCCCGATTCAATGATGCGCCGGGCCGAAAACGCATCGCGGGCGTCGTCCACCGACGGCTCCACCACATACCAGCCCCGGCGCGGGCGCACCTCGACAAAACCGCGCGCCTGCAACTGCATCAGCGCTTCGCGCACCAGGGTGCGGCTCACGCCGAAAAGATCGGCCAGCTCCTGCTCGCCCAGGCGCTCGCCGGGGGCGAGCTTCTGGGCCAGGATGGATTCCACCACCTGCTGGGCGATCTGGTTGGGGCTGATGCTCATGGGAGGGCTGTGGGCGTGGGCAGTGGCGTCAGCGCGGCAGCGCCAGGCGCGGGTTGGAGGAGGGTGTGGCGGGCTCGCCGTCGAGCTTGAAGCCTGCCACCGTGCGCGCAAGGTGGTGGGCCTGTTCGTTCAGCACGGAAGACGCGGCGGTGGATTCTTCCACCAGGGCAGCATTTTGCTGTGTCGCGCGGTCCATCTCGGCCACGGCCTGGTTGATCTGGCCAATGCCGGCGCTCTGCTCGGTCATCGATCCGTTGATCTCGCCGATGATCTTCGCCACGTGCTGGATGTCCTGGACGATCTCGCCCATGGTCTTGCCTGCAGCCTGAACACGCTGCGTGCCCGTGGCCACGCTCGCGCTGGAGGCGTCAATCAGCGCCTTGATCTCCTTGGCGGCTGTGGCGCTGCGGTGGGCCAGGCTGCGCACCTCGCTGGCTACCACGGCAAAGCCTCGGCCGTTCTCGCCAGCTCGGGCCGCCTCCACCGCCGCGTTCAGCGCGAGGATGTTGGTCTGGAACGCGATGGAGTCGATCACGCCGATGATCTCGCCGATCCTGGCCGAGGCGGCCGAGATCTCGTCCATCGTGGTCACTGCGCCAGCCGCCACCTCGCCACCCCGCGTGGCCGTGGCGCTGGCCGAGTTGGCCAGGCGCGTGGCCTGCGCGGCGGCTTCTGCCGACTGCTTGACGGTGACGGTCAGCTGCGACAACGAGGCCGAGGTTTCCTGCAGCGCGCTGGCCGAGCCTTCGGTGCGGTTGGACAGGTCCTGGTTGCCAGCCTTGATCTCGTCGGTGGCCGTCTTCATCGATTCGACGCCCTGGCGCACGTCTTGCAGTACCGTGCCGATCTTCTCGACAAAGCTGTTGAACGACGCCGCAATCTGCGCCACCTCGTCGCGCCCCTGTACGGGCAGGCGGTGCGTGAGGTCGCCGCTGCCGGAGCCGACTTCATCCATCGCGTCCCGCACCTGCGACAGGCGGCGGAACGACTGCGCGGTGAGCAGGGCCGTGACGCCGGCTGCCGCTAGCACCAGCAGCACGATGGCGATGGCCGATGTGCGTACCACCTGGCCCAAGCCCGCTGTGGCCTCGGTTTTGTCCAGCGCCACCACCAGCAGCCAGTCGGTGCCCTGCACGGGCAGCGCGCGCAGCAGCTTGGGGGTGCCGTTGAGGTCTGCCTCCAGCGAATGGCTGGCGCTTTGCAGCGACGACACCACGGCGGGCGTGAGCGCGGCAGAGACTTCCGCGACGGGTTTGAGCATGCGCTTCGCGTCGGGGTGGGCCAGCACCAGCCCGTCCTTGTCGATCACGAAGCCCAGGCTGCTGGGCGTGGGGTGCACCGCAGCCACCACTTCCTGCACGCCCTTGAGCGGCACCGCGCCGCTGACAGCGCCCTGCGCCGTGCCGCCGCGCAGGATGGGCGCGGCGAACGAGACGAAGGGCTCGCCGGTGGAGGCGTCGCCATAGGGCTTGGTCACCACCAGCTTGCCGGCCTGCAGCGCGGTCTTGTACCAGGGGCGGGCCGTGGGGTCGTAGGTGGGCGGCGTGCTGGCGCTGCTCGACACCCAGCTCTTGTCCTGCCAGCCGCCCGTGGTCACCGGGAAGCCGCCGGCCTGGTTCATGTGCAGCACCAGGCCCTTGGGGTCGCCGGGCTCGACCACTGCCGCCGTCGCCGTCACGGCCGTGGCTTTGGCAGCCACCCATTTCTCGATGGCCAGTGTGTTGCCCGAGGCGATGGCCGCCAGGTTTTCTTCGATGGTCTGCAGCGTGGCGGACCGCACGATGGTGTAGGTGGCCGCGCCCGTGAGTGCCAGGGCCACGGTGACGGCTGCAGTGGTGATGAGCAGGATGCGGGTGCGAAGCGAGGTGATCATGGGATTGCTGCCTTGGCCGGGGAGAGGGGCGGAGCGGTGGGGGTGGCTGTGGGTAGCTTCGGACCTGTGCACTGTGTGTTGTGCGGAAAGTAATGCGGCCAGGTGGTGGGGTAGCGGATGCTGCTGCGCGCGGGCTCAGCCTTTGCCGTCCTTGAACATGTCCGGTGACAGGCTGTGCTTGAACCAGTGCATCGCGTTGACCATGAGCGCCTGGGACGACCGGGCCTGGGCCAGGAACGCGTCTACCCGCGCCAGCAGGCGCGGTTCACCCTTGCGCACGCCGATGTAGCAGGGGCTTTGCCGCAGCACCGCCACCCGGCGCACGCGCTCGCGCAGGGCGGTGTCGGGGATGGATTCGGCCACCACGTTGCCCGCAGCGAACGCATCGATGGTGCGGCGCACGTAGGCATCGAGCAGGGGCGCCGAGCTGTCGAACGCCACGGCCGTCGCATGCGCTGCCTGGGCCTTGAGTTCGGCCTCTTCGAGGCTGCCGCGCACCACGCCCACGCGGCGGCCCTTGAGCGCGGCCAGGTCGGCCAGTCCCGCGCCGGAGTCGCCAAAGACGCCCATGTAGGTGGGCGCGTAGGCAGTGGAAAAGTCGATCTCGCGCTCGCGCTCGGCGGTCTTGCCCAGGCTGGCGATGACCAGGTCCACCCGGTCTTCGCGCAGCGCCGCCAGTCGCTCGCCGCTGGCCACGGGCAGGGTCTTGAGCGACACGCGCAGGTCGCCGGCTAGCATGCGCGCCACCGCGATGTCAAAGCCGTCCAGCACGCCGTTCTTCGTGAAGCCGAAAGGGGGAAACTCCTGCGGCGCGGCCACGCGCAGCACGCGGCTCTTGAGGATGCGTTCGAGCTGGTCCGGTGCGTCGCCCTTGCCCTGCGCGGCGGCGATGCCCCAGCCCAGCGTGCACAGGCCCGCCGCGCCTGCGATGGCGCTGCGCCGGGTCGGATGGGAGTAGCGGGATGGCTGGGTCATGGGGGTGCCTCGCGTGGCGCGTTGGGATTTACTTCTGCAGCGGCGCGACGGCCTGGCCGTCCAGCACGGCATGGGCGCGCTCGCGGTCGATGTCGCCTTCCCACGCGGCAATCGCCACCGTGGCCACGCAGTTGCCGATCAGGTTGCCCAGGGCGCGGGCGATGCCCATGAACCAGTCCACCGACAACACCAGCACCAGCCCGATGGCAGGGATGGCCGGAATGGCGTGCAGCGTGGCCGCCAGCACCACGATGGCCGAGCCCGGCACGCCGTGCGCGCCCTTGGAGGTGACCAGCGAGATCGCCAGGATGGTCAGCAGGTCGGTCATGGTGATGGGGGTGTTGGTGGCCTGTGCGATGAACACGGCCGCCAGCGTGATGTAGATCGAGAACGCGTCCAGGTTGAACGAGTAGCCCGTGGGGATCACCAGGCCCACGGTCGAATCGCGGATGCCCATGTTCTTGAGCTTGGCCATGATCTGGGGCAGCACGCTGTCCGACGACGTGGTGGCGAATACCACGGCCAGCTCTTCGCGCAGGTAGCGCAGCAGCTTGAACAGGCTGAAGCCCGAGAACCGCATGATGAGACCCAGCACCACCACCACGAACAGGAACACGGCCACGTAGAACAGCACCACCAGCATGCCCAGCTGCTTGAGCGAGCCGATGCCGTACTTGCCCACCGTGAAAGCGATCGCACCCAGCACGCCCAGTGGGGCCAGCTTGATGATCAGGCCCATGGTCTTGAACAGCACATGCGACAGGTCTTCAATGAGGCCGGTGACGCGTGCCCCGCGCTCGCCCAGCAGCGCCAGCGCGCAGCCGAAGATGATCGAGAACAGCAGCACCTGCAGCACGTCGCCGTTGGCAAAAGCGCTCACAGCCGTGGTGGGGATGAGCTTGAGCAGAAAGTCGCTGAAGCCGCCGCCCGTGAGCTTGCTGGCGTTTTCTGCGTAGGCGCCCATGGCCTTGGGGTCCAGCGCCTTGGGGTCCACGTTCATGCCCACGCCGGGCTCGAACCAGAACGCCAGCGCCAGGCCCAGCACCAGAGCGATGGAGGTGACCACCTCAAAGTAGATCAGCGACTTGACCCCCACGCGCCCCACGCGCTGCAAATCACCCGTGCCTGCAATGCCGTGCACCACCACGCAGAACACGATGAGTGGGATCAGCATCTTGATGAGCTTGATGAAGCCGTCGCCCAGCGGCTTGAGCTGCACGGCCGTGTCAGGCCAGAGCAGCCCGATGGCCACACCGGCAATCAAGGCCAGGATCACCCGGCCGAAGAGGGAGTTGAAGAAGCGAAGCATGGGAACCCTTTGGTGAGAAAAAGGATGGAGGTGCGCTGCAATCAATCTTGCATACAAGAAATGTAGACAACTGTTGCAGGCCAGAACATGGGGTTATCCCGTGCTGTGCACCGCTCTGGCGTGTTGCCATCCCCTGCCTGGGTTGAAGTAGTTTTGACTTTGGCGCACTGCTGTGCGGGTGACCGTGGCCCCACAATCGCCCGCGGAGACAACCCCATGACCATCACCGACACCGTGCCCGACCCCGTTCGCCAGAGCGGGGAATTCCTCGAACACCTCTACCGCGTGGCTGTGCGCCGTGCACTGCCGCTGCACAACACCGCTGCATTTCTGCCCCCCCCACCCAGCCGCGAGAGCGGCGGCCGCACCCTGGTGCTGGGCGCCGGCAAGGCCGGTGGTGCCATGGCCCAGGCGGTGGAGGCGCTGTGGCCGGCCGATGCGCCGCTGTCGGGCCTGGTCGTCACGCGCTACCACCACACGCCGCCCCGGCCCGCAGGCCTGCCGCAGCGCATCGAGGTGGTCGAGGCCGCACACCCGGTGCCGGATGCGGCGGGGCTGGCGGCCGCAGAGCGCATCCTGGCGCTCACCCAGGGGTTGACCGAAAACGACCTGGTGCTGTGCCTGATCTCGGGCGGCGGCTCGGCTTTGCTCACCCTGCCCGCCGATGGGCTTACGCTGGAGGACAAGCAGCGCATCAACAAGGCCTTGCTGGAGAGTGGCGCCGCCATCGACGAAATGAACTGCGTGCGCAAGCACCTTTCGCGCATCAAGGGCGGGCGGCTGGCGGCGGCCTGCGCCCCTGCGCGCGTGGTCACGCTCACCATCAGCGATGTGCCGGGTGACGACCCGTCGGTGATTGCCAGCGGCCCCACGGTGCCTGATTCCACTACCTGCGCCGACGCCCTGGCTATCTTGGCGCGCTACCGCATCGACATCCCGGCCAGCGTGCGTGCCGCGCTGCAGGCGGGTGATCTGGAAACCCCCAAGCCCGGCGATGCCGTGTTCGCAGGCCATGCCGTGCACATGACGGCCACGCCCCAGCAGTCGCTGGAGGCCGCCGCCGAGGCGGCGCGTGCAGCGGGCGTCCAGGCCCACATCCTGTCGGACGAGATCGAGGGCGAGTCGCGCGAGGTGGGCAAGGTGCACGCTGCGCTGGCGCGGGCCGTGGCGCGGCACGGCCAGCCGTTTGCGCGGCCCTGCGTGGTCCTCTCGGGCGGCGAGACCACCGTCACCATCCGCCCGCGCGCCCCGGGCGCCGCCAAGGGCCGGGGCGGCCGCGCGGGCGAGTTCTGCATGGGGCTCGCGCAGGCGCTGCAAGGCCAGGCGGGCGTGTGGGCGCTGGCGGCGGACACCGACGGCATCGACGGCGTGGAAGACAACGCGGGTGCCTGCGTTGCGCCCGACACCTTGGCGCGTGCTGCCGCGCAGGGGCTTTCCATCGCGGACCACCTGGACCGCAACGATGCATATGGCTATTTCGATGCACTGGGCGACCTGGTCATCACGGGGCCCACGCACACCAACGTGAATGACTTTCGCGCACTACTGATTTTGTAGCTTTAAACCCATGGTGGGCGCGCGGTAAGCCCTTCTTTTATTAAGATTTTCGTCTGTAGCACCCGGTGCCCCGCTGGCGCGGGCCACGCCCGGCGGAGCCCGGTTCAGGGCGATGGCCGCTTCTCCTCCCACCAGTCCTTGGCAAACCGCCCCTGCAGGAACGCCACAAACGCCTGCACCTTCTGCGGCACCAGGCGCGGCGACGGGTACACCGCATGAATCTCCTGCTCGGGCAGGCGGCAGGTCTTGAGCACCTCCACCACGCGCCCGGCGGCCAGCGACTCCACCGCCACATAGTGCGGCAGCGCCGCGATGCCCATGTGCGCACGCGCCGCCGCCAGCAGCGCGGAGAGATTGTTGGACCGCAGCCGCCCTGTGACGGGCACCGACACCGCTTCGCCGCTCGCATTGCGCAGCCGCCACAGGTCGTTGCCCTGCACGCTGCTGTATATCAGCGTGGCGTGGTCCTTCAGGTCCGACGGCCTGCGTGGCGTGCCGTGGCGGCGCAGGTAGGTGGGTGAGGCCACCAGCACCCAGGGGTTCATGCCCAGTGTGCGCGCACCCAGGGCCGAGTCGGCCAGCTTGCCCAGGCGGATCGCCACGTCGATGCCATTGGCCACCAGGTCGGTGTAGCGGTCCTCGAAGCTCAGGTCCAGCTGCACCTGTGGGTTCTGCGCCATGAACTCCAGCGCCAGCGGCACCACCACGCGCCGCCCGAACGCAACCGAACTGCCCACCCGCAGCTGGCCGTGTACCTGGGTCTGGCGCACGCGCACCACGCTCTCGGCCTCGGCCACGTCGGTCACGATGGCCTTGCACTTCTCGTAGTACAGCGCACCGGGCTCGGTCAGGCTCACGCCGCGCGTGTTGCGGTTGAGCAGCCGCACTTTCAGATGCGCCTCCATCGCGGCGATCTGTTTGGTCACGGTGGGCTGCGTGGTGGTGAACTCCTGCGCCACCTTGGTGAAGCTGCCTGTCTCCACCACCCGCACAAACATCTGCATGGCATCGAGCCGGTCCATCGTTGTTGTCTCCTGGGGCTTTTGGGCATGGTGGCGTGGGCGCGCACCGTGGCTTATTCCTGTGTGGAATAAATTTTATGGTTCATCGCCACCTTCCGCACCACGGGGGGCTTGCCTAGAGTGGGGCCATCCAACCGATAGCAAACCCAGGAGATGTGCAATGGCAAGAATGAAGGCCATCGAGGCCGCCGTAAAAGTGATGGAAAAGGAGGGCGTGAGTGTCGCGTTCGGCGTGCCCGGCGCGGCCATCAACCCGCTGTATGCGGCGCTCAAGGCGCACGGCGGCATCGGCCACATCCTGGCGCGCCATGTGGAGGGCGCCAGCCACATGGCCGAGGGCTACACCCGTGCCGTGGCCGGCAACATCGGCGTGTGCATCGGCACCAGCGGCCCCGCCGGCACCGACATGATCACCGGCCTGTACTCGGCCAGTGCGGACTCCATCCCCATCCTGTGCATCACCGGCCAGGCGCCGCGCGCCCGCCTGCACAAGGAAGACTTCCAGGCCGTGGACATCGCCAGCATCGCCAAGAGCGTGACCAAGTGGGCCACCACGGTGCTGGAGCCCGCCCAGGTGCCGCAGGCGTTTCAGCAGGCCTTTCACCTCATGCGCTCCGGCAGGCCCGGGCCGGTGCTGATCGACCTGCCCATCGACGTGCAGCTCGCCGAGATCGAGTTCGACCCCGACACCTACGAACCCCTGGTGCCCTACAAGCCCGCCGCCACGCGCGCGCAGATCGAGAAGGCACTGAGCATGCTCAACGCCGCCGAGCGCCCGCTCATCGTTGCGGGCGGAGGCATCATCAACGCCGATGCCTCCGACCTGCTGGTGCAGTTGGCCGAGGTGCTGGGCGTGCCGGTAATCCCCACGCTGATGGGCTGGGGCAGTATCCCGGACGACCACCCGCTCATGGCGGGCATGTGTGGCCTGCAGACCAGCCAGCGCTATGGCAATGCGAGCATGCTCGCCAGCGACTTTGTGCTGGGCATCGGCAACCGCTGGGCCAACCGGCACACGGGTTCGGTCGATGTCTACACCAAGGGGCGCAAGTTCGTGCACGTGGACATCGAGCCCACGCAGATCGGCCGCGTGTTTGCGCCGGACTTCGGCATCGTCTCCGACGCGGGTGCGGCGCTCAAGCTATTTGTGGAGGTGGCGCGTGAATGGAAGGCGGTAGGCCAGTTGCGCGACCGCAGTGCCTGGGCGGCCGAGTGCCAGGCCCGCAAACACAGCGTGGACTACCTGCGCAAGACCCATTTCGACAGCGTACCCATGAAGCCGCAGCGGGTGTACCAGTGCATGAACCGCGCACTGGGCAAGGACGTGTGCTACGTCTCTACCATCGGCCTGTCGCAGATCGCGGGCGCGCAGTTCTTGCACGTGTACCAGCCGCGCCACTGGATCAACTGCGGCCAGGCCGGCCCGCTGGGTTGGACGGTGCCCGCCGCCCTGGGCGTGCGCGTGGCCGACCCGGCGCGCAAGATCGTGGCGCTGTCGGGCGACTACGACTTCCAGTTCATGATCGAAGAGCTGGCTGTGGGCGCGCAATTCAAGCTGCCGTACATCCACGTGCTGGTCAACAACAGTTACCTGGGCCTGATCCGTCAGGCGCAGCGCACCTTCAGCATCGACTACTGCGTGCAGCTCGCGTTCGACAACGTGAACATGCCCGAGGGCGAGGTGGCGCGCGGTTATGGCGTGGACCACGTGAAGGTGGTCGAAGGCCTGGGCTGCAAGGCCATCCGCGTGCACCGCCCTGAAGAGTTCGCACCCGCCATCGCCCAGGCCGAGGCCTGGATGGCGGAGCACCGCACCCCTGTGGTCGTCGAGGTGATCCTGGAGCGCGTGACCAACATCGCCATGGGCACGGAGATCGACAACATCGTCGAGTTTGAAGAGCTGGCCACGCAGGCAGCAGATGCGCCGAGCGCGCTCGCCATGCTGGATTGATGCAGCGCCTGGTGGCGCGCGGATTCATTCCCCAAACCGTTCAGCCTGAGCTTGTCGAAGGCTGCCCCAAGCCCTGGCTTCGACAGGCTCAGCCCGAACGGTGGTGGGAGAACGCGAGCCACAGCGCCAGTCCCATTGTTCTGATTCATTGTCACGGAGAGTTTTTCTATGCCACGTTTTGCTGCCAACCTCAGCATGCTGTTCACCGAGGTGCCTTTTCTCGACCGCTTCGAGCGCGCTGCGCGCACGGGCTTCGAGGCTGTGGAATTTCTGTTCCCGTATGAATTTCCCGCAGAAGAAATTCGTGAGCGCATCGACAGGCACCGGCTGCAGATCGTGCTGCACAACCTGCCCGCTGGCGACTGGGCCGCAGGAGAGCGCGGCATCGCCTGCCACCCCGATCGCATCGCCGAGTTCCGCGCGGGTGTGGCCCAGGCCATCACCTACGCCAAGGCGCTGGACGTGCCCCAGCTCAACTGCCTGGCGGGCAAGGCGCCTGCCGGTGTGGCGGCCGACGTGCTGCGCCGCACCCTCATCGACAACCTGCGCTTTGCGGCCACCGAGCTGAAGGCCGCTGGCCTGCGCCTGCTGATCGAGCCCATCAACCCGTTCGACATCCCTGGCTTCTACCTGACCCGCACCGACCAGGCGCTGGACATCTTGGATGAAGTGGATGCCAGCAACGCCTTCGTGCAGTACGACATCTACCACGCGCAGCGCACCGAAGGCGAAATCGCCGCCACGCTGCAAAAGCACCTGCCGCGCATCGGCCACGTGCAGCTGGCCGACAACCCCGGCCGCAACGAACCGGGCACCGGCGAGATCAACTACCGCTACCTGTTCGCGCACCTGGACCGCATCGGCTACGACGGCTGGGTGGGCTGCGAGTACCGGCCCGCGCGCACCACCGAGATCGGCCTCTCATGGCGCAGCGCCTTGACCGCTTGAAAGCGAATGAACCACAACACACAAACAGGAGAACAAGAACATGACTGACACCCCTCTCAAACTCGGCTTCATCGGCCTGGGCATCATGGGCGCGCCCATGTGCGGCCACCTCATCGCTGCGGGCCACCAGCTGTACGTGCACACCCGTGGCCGCGTGGCGCCGCAGATCGCCGAGAGCAGCGCCACACAGTGCACCACCGCGCGCGGCGTGGCCGAGCGGGCCGACATCGTCTTTCTGATGCTGCCCGACACGCCGGATGTGGAGAAAGTGCTGTTTGGCGCAGACGGCGTGGCCCACGGCCTCAAGGGCAGCGCGGGCAAGGTGGTGGTGGACATGAGTTCCATCTCGCCCGTTGCCACCAAGGACTTCGCGCGCCGCATCGAGGCCCTGGGCGCGCAGTACCTGGATGCGCCCGTCTCGGGCGGCGAGCTGGGCGCCAAGAACGCCACGCTGTCCATCATGGTCGGCGGCCCCGAAGCGGTGTTCGACCGCATCAAGCCGCTGTTCGAGCGCCTGGGCAAGAACATCACCCTGGTGGGCAGCAACGGCGACGGCCAGACCGCCAAGGTGGCCAACCAGATCATCGTCGCCCTGAACATCGAAGCCGTGGCCGAGGCGCTGCTGTTTGCTGCCCGCGCGGGCGCCGACCCGGCCCGTGTGCGCCAGGCGCTGCTGGGGGGCTTCGCATCGTCGAAGATCCTAGAGGTGCACGCCGAGCGCATGATCAAGCGCACCTTCGACCCGGGCTTTCGCATCGGACTGCACCAGAAGGATTTGAACCTCGCGCTGTCGAGCGCGCGGGCGCTCGGCGTGCCGCTGCCCAACACTGCCATGGCGCAGGAGCTGTTCAACGCCTGCGTGGCTCATGGCGGGCAGGGCTGGGACCACTCGGCGATGGTGCGGGCGCTGGAGAAGATGGCGAATTTTGAGATTGGGCAGGGTGTGGCGGCTTGAACGATGGGCCTCAGGCGTCCGGGGCGCGGTGGCTTAGAGTTGCAGCAGTTCCAGAGCGCTTGCAGACCACCGATGAAACATGACTGCCCCTACTGCGGAGCCGCCCTTGGGTGGCGATTGGTGACATCCAAGCCACTCCCGGGTGAGCGAAAGATATTGCCTCAGCGCGCAGTGCCCGTGTGCCCGGCATGCCAGGGCGCGCTGGCCACCAACATCCATTGGTCGGAAGGCGTGCTGGGTTGCGCTGCGGCGCTGCTGGCCTTTCTGTTGCAGCAGTTGCTATCCGGAGCCGTGCAGCCAGGTTCCGGGTTTTTCATGCTCATGGGCGCGGTGATGGCCGCCATGGTCGCGCTGGCGGTTTTCTTCCACTTCCGCTATTGGCGGCACTGGCAAAGGTACAAGCCCTACGTGTCCCCGTAACTTTGCCAGCGCCAAGCGTGGGCAAAAGGGGGATGCTTGGCAGGGCCAGAGGCGCAAAAAATCCCGCACACCTCTCGGTGAGCGGGATTTTTGATTCAAATTGGCCGCTACCGCCCGTTCATCAAGCGGTAATAGCTATCAATTAAATAGCAATCAATACCCCAACGTCTTCCCATCCGGGTTGCGTGGGTCCGAGTAGCCATACAGCGCGCCGCCCCGGATCTGGATGGTCTGCGTGCGGCCCATCGAGGGCTTCACGGCGATGTTGTGACCGCGCTGCTTGAGCAGGGCAATGGTGTCGGGCGACAGGCCCTTTTCCACGCGCAGCTCGTCGGGCGTCCACTGGTGGTGCACGCGGGGTGCGGCAGCGGCTTCGGCGGGGTTCATGCCGAAGTCGATGGTGTTGACCACCGTCTGCAGCACCGTGGTGATGATGCGCGCACCGCCAGGGCTGCCCGTCACCAGGGTGGGCTTGCCGTCTTTCAGCACCAGGGTGGGCGTCATGGACGACAGGGGGCGCTTCTTGGCGGCCACGGCGTTGGCGTCGCCGCCGACCAGGCCGTAGGCATTGGCCACGCCGGGCTTGGCCGAGAAGTCATCCATCTCGTTGTTGAGCAGGATGCCTGTGCCCTTGGCGACGATGCCGCTGCCGAAGTTGGTGTTGAGCGTGTAGGTCACGGCCACGGCGTTGCCCGCCTTGTCCACCACCGAGTAGTGGGTGGTCTGGTCGCTTTCATACGGCTGGGGCTGGCCGGGCTTGATCTCCTTGGCGGGGCGCGCGCGGTTGGGGTCGATGCCCTTGGCCAGCGACTCGGCATAGCGCTTGGAGGTCAGGCCCTTGAGCGGGATCTTCACGAAGTCCGGGTCGCCCAGGTATTCGGAGCGGTCGGCATACGCCAGCTTGCTGCTCTCGGCCATGTGGTGGATGGTCTGCGCGCTGTTGGGACCCCACTGGGCCAGGGGCAGGGGCTCCAGCATGTTGAGGATTTGCACCAGGTGCGGGCCGCCCGAGGAGGGGGGCGGCATGGTCACGATCTCGTAGCCCCGGTAGGTGCCGCGCGTGGGCACGCGCTCGGCCACCTTGTATTCGCGCAGGTCCTGCAGGCTGATGGCGCCGGCGTGCGGGGCCATCTCGGCCGCGATCTTCTGGGCGATCTCGCCTTCGTAGAACGCCTTGGCGCCCTGCTGAGCGATGAGGCGCATGGACTGGGCCAGGTCTTTTTGCACCAGCGGGTCGCCTACCTTCAGGGGCTCGCCGTTCTTCCAGAAGATGGCCTGGGTGGCGGGCCACTTACCCATGTTCTTCTTTTCCTGCTGCAGGATCTTGGCGAGCGTCTCGCTCACCGGGAAGCCCTTGTCGGCCAGTTCGATGGCGGGAGCGATCACACGCGACAGGGGCAGGGTGCCCCAGCTTTTGAGCGCATGTTCCATGCCGGCCACGGTGCCGGGCACACCCACGGCGTAGTGGGTGTAGAGCGACTTGCCGTCCACCACGTTGCCTTTGGCATCGAGGTACATGTCGCGCGTGGCCTTCAAAGGGGCCACTTCGCGGAAGTCGAGCGCCACGCTCTTGCCGGTCTTGGCGTCGTGCACCACCATGAAGCCACCACCACCCAGGTTGCCCGCATTGGGCAGGGCCACGGCCAGCGCAAAGCCGATGCCCACGGCCGCGTCCACCGCATTGCCACCGGCTTTCAGGATGTCCAGGCCAATCTGCGAGGCCAGTTCCTGTTCGGTGGCGACCATGCCATTGCGTGCCACCACGGGGTGGAACACGTCCATGTCGAAGTCGTAGGCCGCGCTGGCAGCGCGTGCGGCGGCGGTCTGCTGCGCCTGTGCCGGTGCGGCGGGCGCAGCCACCTGCTGCGGCGCGCTGCCGCAGGCGGTCAGGCTGGCCAGTGCCAGCGCCAGGCTGGAGGCCAACAGCGTGTGTCGGATGTTCATGGAAGCTGCTCCTTGGTTTTTGCTTTGTAGAAAAGGGAAGAGGGATGCGAAGCCCGCGAGGGGCCGCAGCAAGTGTAGGGTGGGCCCCCATGGCGCGCACGCGGTGGTTATGCCGATGGGATATGCAGTCCATGCAAGCCCGTCATGCCTGTGTTGCTGGCGGACGCTGAGCGCCAGCAGCGGTGACTCCACGGGCCCACCGTTCGGCCGTGCCAGGTTCAGCGCTGCAATGATCCGCGCACCTGCGCCAGCGAACGCCGCTGGCGCCCCTGCGCATCCTGGTTGCCGTCCGACAGCCAGGCCTCGAAGGCCTGCCGCAGCAGCGGCCATTCGGTGTCGATGACCGAAAACCAGGCGGTGTCGCGGTTGCGGCCCTTGTAGACCACGGCCTGGCGGAAGATGCCCTCGAACTGGAAACCCAGGCGCGCGGCAGTGCGCCGCGAGGGGGCGTTGAGGCTGTCGCACTTCCATTCGTAGCGGCGGTAGCCCAACGTGTCGAACACATAGGCCATGAGGAGGAACTGCGCCTCGGTGGAGGCGGGGGTCTGCTGCAGCAGGGGCGAGAACATAACGTTGCCCACTTCGATCACGCCATGCGTGGGGTCGATGCGCATCAGCGCCAGCGTGCCCACAGCCTTGCCGGTGGCGCGGTCCACCACGGCGAAGTGGCGCGGGTCGGTGCTCAGTGCGGCGCTCTGGGCGTAGTGCAGGTAGTCCTCAGAGGTGTTGAACGGGTTGATGAACATGTAGGTCCAGGCGCGCGGGTCGGGGGCGAGCCGGTAGGCGGCGTCCAGGTCGGCGGCATGGCGGTCGGCCTGCAGGGGTTCCAGCTGGCAGTAGCGGCCTGCCAGGGTGACGCCGGTGGGCTGGGGGCGGGGCGTCCAGCCGGGCACGGGGGCGCCGATGGGCTGGGCGAAATCATTCGTGAAAGAGGACATGGGTTGCAGGGCCCTGGGGGGCAAAAATGAAGAGGTCGAGTTCCCGACTCTAGGGTTGTGGTGGACTGTAAAAAAGATCCACCAATGCACAATCTGATGGTGCCACCGGGTTCTGGATCGGGTGGTTCTCACAGGCCCACCATGATCCAACGCCCCTCTGCCATTGACCCCGTCCGCCATGTCCTGCTCGATGCCCCGCTGGTGCGGGGGCGGCAAGGCGATTCGTTGCAGCGCCAACTCCTCACGCGCATCCGCGATGCCATCCTGGACGGGCGCTTCCCCTCTGGCTGCCGCCTGCCCGGATCGCGGGACCTGGCGGCCGACCTGGGGGTGTCGCGCAACAGCGTGACGGCGGTGTACGAGCAATTGGGGGCCGAGGGTTACATCGAACTGAACCGCCGAGGCACCAAGGTGGCCGCGCTGGACCGCAGCCGGGCCCGGGGCCGAGCAGGCGCGGCCCGCGCTGCGCCGCCGCGCCTGTCCGAACGCGGTGCACGGGTGGTCAGCCGGTTTGCCGATGCGGCCGACACCCTGGCGTTCAAACCCGGGGTGCCTGCGCTGGCGCGTTTCCCCGTGAGTGCGTGGAAGAGCTGCTTTGATCGCGCCTTCAAGGCGGCGGGGGTGTCGGCCCTGGGCTACGGCCACCCTGCAGGCGAGGCCGCCTTGCGTAGCGCCATCCTGCGGCACCTTGCGGTGGCGCGGGGCGTGCGCTGCGAGGCGGAGCAGGTGGTCATCACCGAAGGCGCGCAGGAGGCCTTGAACCTGTGTGTGCGGCTGGCGACCAACCCGGGCGATACCGCCTGGGTGGAAGACCCAGGCTACCGGGGGGCGCACACGGCCTTCCAGTGCGGGGACCTGCGGGTGGAGCCCTTGCGGGTAGACGGCGCGGGCCTGGTGGTGCCTGCCGATGCATGGACCACGGCACCGCCCCGGCTCATCTACGCCACGCCGTCCCACCAGTACCCCACGGGCGCCGTGTTGCCTGTGGCGCGCAGGCTGGGGCTGATCCGGCAGGCCCAGGCCTGCGGCGCCTGGATCATCGAGGACGACTACGACAGCGAGTTCCGCCCCGCGGGCGAGCTGATCGGCGCCATGCAGGGCCTGGTGCCCGATGCGCCGGTGATGTATGTGGGCACTTTCAGCAAGACGCTGTTCCCGTCGTTGCGGCTCGGCTTTGTGGTGCTGCCGCAGGCACTGGCGGCCGTGGCAGGCCCCCTGCTCAAGGAGACCCTGCGCGGCGGGCACCGCCACGAGCAGCTGGCGCTGGCAGAGTTCATCGAGAGCGGACAGTTCAGTCGGCACCTGGGGCGCATGCGGCGCCTGTACCGCAGCCGGCAGGCGCTGCTGCGCGAGGCACTGGCGCAGCACCTGAGCGTGCCGCATGTAGTGCTGGGGGGCGACAGTGGCATGCACCTCACGGTGCGGCTGCCGCCCGAGTACCCCGACCAGGCGATTGCCGAGGCGGCGCGCGCCTATGACATGGCCCCGGCGCCGCTGTCGCGGTTTGCCCTGTGCGCGCAGCCCGAAGACAACGGCCTGGTGCTGGGCTACGGCAACACGTCCGAATCGCAGTACCCAGCCCTGGTGCAGCGGCTTGCGCAGCTTGCGCGGCTGGCGCAGGCGCAGCGGCTGAAGAGTTAAGCCAATAGGTCGCTCAACGAGCGTGCGATGACCTTGGTGGCGCGGCGCAGGTCTTCCAGCTGCAGGCGCTCGTCGGCGCGCTTGGCATGCGATTCAAGCACGGTGCGTGGGCCCGCGCCGTAGATCACGCCCGGGATGCCGCGCTCCACATACAGGCGCACGTCGGTGTACAGCGGCGTGCCCACGGCGGGCACGGGCTCACCGATCACGGCCTGCGCGTGTGTCTGGATCGCGTCAACCAGCGGCTGGTTGCCCGCCAGCGGCGTCATGGCGTTGGCCAGCAGTAGGCGCTTGATCTCCACGCGGATACCGTCGCGCTCGCCCGCTGCCTGCTCGATGATGCGGCGGATGGCGGCCTCGACTTCGACCGGGTTCTCTTCGGGGATCATGCGGCGGTCGAGCTTGAACATCACCTTGCCGGGCACGACGTTGGTGTTGGTGCCGCCTTCGATGCGGCCCACGTTCAGGTACGGGTGCTTGATGCCCGCTACCTTGGACGTGACTTTCTTGTATTCGTCGTTCTGCGCATACAGCGCGTTCAGGATGTGCACCGCGCCCTGCAACGCGTCCACGCCGGTGTGGGGCACGGCGGCGTGGGCCATCTTGCCATGCACGGTCACTTCCATCTGCAGGCAGCCGTTGTGGGCAGTGACCACTTCGTAGCTGAAGCCAGCGGCAATCATCAGGTCGGGCTTGGTGAGGCCGCTTTTCAGCAGCCAGCCGGGGCCCAGTTCGCCGCCAAACTCTTCGTCGTACGTGAAGTGAAGTTCCACTGCGCCCTTGGAGGGCTTGGCTACGGCTTCGAGCGCGCGCACCGCGAAAGTAAAGCTTGCAAAGTCGCTTTTGCTCACGGCGGTGGCGCGGCCGTACATGGCGCCATCGACGATCTCGGCGCCGTAGGGGTCGTGTGTCCAGCCTTCGCCGGGCGGCACCACGTCGCCGTGGGCGTTCAGGGCAATGGTCTTGCCACCGTTTCCGTAGGGCCTGCGCACGATGAGGTTGGTGATGGATTCCATGCCGTAGGCCAACACATCGGCTGCGGGCACGGCATGTTTTTCGGCTTCGTAGCCAAAGTCCTTGAGCAGCTCGGCCGTGCGTTCGGCATGGGGTGCGTTGTTGCCGGGGGGCGTGTCGGTGGGCACGCGCACCAGGGCCTGCAAAAAGCGCACTTCCTCGTCAAAGTGCTGGTCAATCCAGGCGTCCAGTGCGGCGTAGTTATTGGGGGTTGTCATGGTTGTTGTTCCTCTGCAAGTTGGCGCAGCACCTGGGTGAAGGCGTCCACGGCCAGCTGCATGTCGTTGTTGGTGGTGGATTCGAGCGGGTTGTGGCTGATGCCGGAGTTCAGGCCGCGCACGAAGAGCATGGCCTGGGGCATGATTTCATTGAGCTTCATCGCGTCATGCCCCGCGCCGCTGGGCATGCGGAAAACGGGCACACCCAGGGCATCGACGGCGCGCTCCCAGTGGTGCTGCCAGGCGGGCGCGCTGGGCGCAGCGGCAGCGCGCATGGATTCTTCCAGCGTGTAGCGCAGGCCGCGGCGGGCGGCGATCTTGGCAAGCTGCTCCTTCACGTCGCTCACCAGCGCATCGCGCTGGGCATCGGTGGGTGCGCGCAGGTCCAGGCTGAATTGGCAGCGGCCCGGCACCACGTTGATGGAGCCCGCGGGCACCTGCAGCTGGCCGATGGTGCCCACCGAGTCGCCGTCCTGCGCGGCGCGCTGCTCCACATAAAGCGCCAGCTCCGCCACGGCCACGGCTGCGTCGCGGCGGCGGTCCATGGGGGTGGTACCTGCGTGGCTGGCGGTGCCGATCATCTCGGCGATGAAGCGCACGCTGCCGTTGATGGAGGTGACGACGCCCAGGGGCAGGTCCAGCTCGTTGAGCACGGGGCCCTGCTCGATGTGCACCTCGATGAAGCCCAGGTACTGCGCGGGGTCGCGCTTGAGCTTTGCGATGTCATCGATGCACAAACCTGCGTGCTGCATGGCCGCGCGCATGGTCACGCCGTCTGCATCCTTCTGGTCGAGCCAGGCGGGGTTGAAGTCACCGATAAGCGCGCCCGAGCCGAGGAAGGTGGCCTTGTAGCGCTGACCTTCCTCTTCAGCAAAACCCACCACCTCGATGCCGAAGGGCAGGCGTTTGCCACCGCGGTGCAGCTCGCGCACGCAGGCCATGGGCACGAAGATGCCCAGGCGGCCGTCGTACTTGCCGCCGTTGCGCACGGTGTCGTAGTGCGACCCGGTGATGAGGTAGCGGGCGCCTTCGCCAGCGGCGTGGTAGCGCCCCACCACGTTGCCCACGGCGTCCACCTCCACCTCGTCGAAGCCGCAGTCGCGCATCCAGTGGCTGATGCGCTGGGCGCAGGCGCGGTGCGCGTCGGTGAGGTAGGTGACGGTGAGCTGGCCCTTTTCGGCAAAGCCGGGGTCGGAATGCTCGGCGAGCTTTTCCTGCCAGTCCCACACATCGTTGCCCAGGACAGGCTCGGCGGCGAACTTGTCGTTCAGGCGGATCTCGGCGATGCGGTGGATGTTGCGCAGGGCCTCGGCCAGCTCGAACTCGGGGTGGTTGTCCAGGCGCCTGGCAAAGGTGTCGATGATCTCCTGCTTGGGCAGGCCCGTGCCGCGCGGCCCGCGCACCGCCAGGATGAATGGGAAGCCAAAGCGCTCGTTGTAGGCAGCGTTGAGCGCCTGGATGCGCTCGAACTCTGCGGGCGTGCACTGCGTGAGGCCGGCCTTGCTCTGTTCGTTGGTGGACTCGGCCGTGAGATTCTTCGCCACCATGGCCTTGCCCGCGAGTTCGGGGTGGGCGCGGATCAGCGCGAGCTGCGCGTCCTGCCCCGCCGTGCGCACGACCTGCGCCAGCGCGTGCTGCAGGTGGGCCTGCGATCGGAAGGGGCGTTGCGCCAGTGCCTGCTCGGCGATCCAGGGCGAGTGCTCGTACAGGCCGTCCAGCAACTGCAGGGCCTCGGCAGGGCTGGCGGCGTTGAGTTGTTCCAGGGTCAGGGCCATGCTCAGCCTGCTTTCTGTGAAGGGTAGGGGTGCGCCTGTTTCCAGTGGCGCGCGATGTCGATGCGGCGGCACACCCACACGTTGCTGTGCTGCTGGATATGGTCCAGAAAACGCTGCAGCGCCGTGATGCGGCCGGGGCGGCCCAGCAGGCGGCAGTGCATGCCGATGCTCATCATCTTGGGTGCGTTGTCGCCGGCCGGGTCGCCCTCGGCGTACAACGCATCAAACGTGTCTTTCATGTACTGGTAGAACGGGTCGGCGTGCGAGTAGCCCTGCGGCAGCGCAAAGCGCATGTCGTTGCAGTCGAGCGTGTAGGGCACGATGAGCTGGGGCACCGTGGCGCCGTTGCTCTTTTTCACTTCCATCCAGAACGGCAGGTCGTCGCCGTAGTAGTCGCTGTCGTACTCGAAGCCGCCGAAGTCGGCCACCAGGCGGCGGGTGTTGGGGCTGTCGCGGCCGGTGTACCAGCCCAGGGCGCGGTGTCCCGTCATGCGTTCGATGATCTCCATGGCCTCGGCCATGTGGGCGCGTTCCACTTCTTCAGGGATGTGCTGGTAGTGGATCCACTTCAGGCCGTGGCAGGCGATCTCGTGCCCCAGCTGCACGAAGGCCTGGGTCAGCTCAGGGTGGCGCTGCAGCGCGCTCGACACACCGAACACGGTGAGAGGCAGCTTGCGCTTTTCAAACTCGCGCAGGATGCGCCACACGCCCGCCCGCGAGCCGTATTCGTAGATGCCTTCCATGCTCATGTGCCGCTCGGGGTAGCTCGCGGGGTTGAACATTTCGGACAGGAACTGCTCGCTGCCCGCGTCGCCGTGCAGCACGGCGTTCTCGCCGCCTTCTTCGTAGTTGAGCACGAACTGCACGGCAATGCGCGCGCCGCCCGGCCACTGCGCGTGGGGCGGGTTCTTGCCGTAGCCGATGAGGTCGCGGGGGTAATGCTGGGTGGAGTCGTAAATCATGGGCGTCAGGGGTTCAAGGGGTCACGGCATGAGCGCTGCGGCCAGGTCGCTGGCCGGGCGCTTGCGGTCGAATGTCAGGCTGGCCTCCACGTGCTCCAGGTGGGCCTGCATCAGGGACACGGCCAGAGCTTCGTCACGCGCGGCCAGTGCGGCCACGATGTCGCCGTGCTCCTCGTGCGAGTGTTCGGCGGCGCTGGCGGACTGGTACATCAGCGTGATCAGCGCGCAGCGCGAGATCAGGTCGCCCAGCAGTTGTGCCAGCACCTCGTTGCCCATGAGTTCGGCCATGCGCACGTGGAAGTCACCCAGCAGCTCGGTGCGGCTGCTGGCGTCTGCGGTGCCCATGGCGGCCTTCTCGCTGGCCACATGGGCACGCAGGGCCTTGATCTTGGCGGGCGTCACGGTCTGCACGAAGGCGCGCGTCATCTCGGTTTCGAGCATGCGGCGCACGGCGAACACCTGGCGGGCTTCTTCGACCGAGGGGGTGGAAACGAAGGCGCCGCGCGCGGGCTCCAGCGTGACGAGCCGGTTCTGCGCGAGCTGGAACAGGGCCTGGCGCACCAGCGTGCGCGACACGCCGAAGTGGTCGGCCAGTTTCTGCTCGGCCAGCTTCGTGCCCGGCTGCAGGCGGTGCTCCACGATGGCGCGGGTCAGCGCCTCGACAATCGCACTGGTGGATGAAGATTCCATGGTGGCATGATACGTTGGATGGCGAAAAGTGTATACACTTTTGGTCTACACGCTGCGATTTGGCAATCCTCGCCGATTGGCCGTGGTCCCCACTTCAGGAGATTCCCTATGGGATTGAGCACCCACGTTCTGGACACCATGAACGGCTGCCCTGCCGCCGGCATGGAGGTCGCGCTGTACTCCACCGACGGCGACAACGCCACCCTCATCAAGCGCCTGGTGCTGAACCACGACGGCCGCACCGATGCGCCGCTGTTCGACAACGCCAGCCTGCGCACCGGCACCTACCGTTTGCGATTTGATGTGGCGGGCTACTTCAAGGCCCGGGGCGTGCAGTTGCCCGAACCGAATTTTCTGAACCAGGTGAGCCTAGACTTCGGCATTGCGCATGCCGACCAGCACTACCACGTGCCGCTGCTGGTCAGCCCGTGGAGCTATTCGACCTACCGAGGTTCGTAGGCACCGCGGCTGCTTTGGGCGGCCGCGCCGAGCGGCGAAGCCGCTCGGAGGGATGTACTTACAACTGCCCTTCCGTGAGGGTATCCAGCTGAAAGTGCCCGCCCTTGTCCCACAGCCAGGTGTCGGTGTAGGTGACCTTGCCCATGCGTGTGGGTACGGGGAAGGGCGCCGCAGCGCGCACGGTGCGTTCGATCTCGGCCACCACCTCGGGCGCGTGGCGCGGGGCGCGCATCCAGTGCATGCGGGTGACCTTGCCGCTGCGGTCGATGTCCACCTGCAGCACGCCAATGGCGTACAACTGGGCGGGCAGTTTGCCCTTGAAGATGCGTTCGCGGTTCAGGCCATAGAGGTGGGTGGCTGCATCCTGCCGGTAGGCCTGGGGTGTGGCTGCGGCCGAGGGGCGTGCCGACCCTGCGGCAGCGGGCACCGGGCCCTTGATGCCGCCAGGCTCCGCGCTGGTGGACGGCACGCTGTCGGGCGGCGGGGCCGGTTCTGGCGGCGATTTGCAGGCCGATACCAGGGCGGCGCCAAGGGCCATGATGCCTGCCAGCAGCCAGTGGCTGCGCGGGCCGGGGGAGCGGGTGGGGGGCGTGTCGGGCATGGTGTGGGTGTGGCAGGGGCCACCAGCAGTGCCAGCGGCCAGGGGCGTTAACGACAAAGGAATGGCGGTGACAAATTTGCGTTTGCTGTTGGACGGTTTGACCGCCGGGCCAGCATGCCTGGTAACCGTAGAGTCTACCCAAGGGTCGGTGCCCCGCGAGGCCGGGGCCTGGATGGCCGTGTTTGCCGACCATCTGGTGGGCACCATTGGCGGGGGCCACCTGGAGCTGCAGGCGATTGCCGAAGCGCGCCTGCGCCTGGTTGGCACGGCGGCCGCCAACCCAGCACCCGTGCGGTACGCGCTGGGCCCGGCGCTCGGGCAATGCTGTGGCGGGGTGGTGCACCTGGGATTTGCCCTGCTCACGGTGGCCGATGCCCCCGGCTTGGCCGCCCGCCTGGCGCCCCACCTGCACCCCGTGGCGCTCTTTGGCGGCGGCCATGTGGGCCATGCGCTGGCCCGTGTGCTGGCGCCGCTGCCCTTTGCACTGACCTGGATCGACAGCCGCGATGGCATCTTCCCCGAGCCACCGCCCGACGGCGCGGTCTGCGAGCATTCCGACCCCGTGCAGGGGGCCGTGCCGGGCCTGGCGCCGGGCAGCCGCGTGCTGATCATGAGCTTCAGCCATGCCGAAGACCTGGACGTGGTGGCCGCCTGCCTGCACCGCCAGCGGCAGCAGCGGGACCTGCCCTTCATCGGCCTGATCGGCAGCCAGACCAAATGGGCCACTTTCGGCAGCCGCCTGCGCAGCCGGGGTTTCAGCCAGGACGAGCTGGCGCAAGTGACTTGCCCCATCGGCATCCCCGGCATCGGGGGCAAGGAGCCCGAGGTGATCGCCGTGGCCGTGGCGGCGCAGCTGCTGCTCAGCCTGAAGGCAGCTTGAGAACTGATGCTGGAACGATTCATGCACCTGTCGTCACAACAGCTTGAATGCGGGTAATTCCCGCCCCGCAGGCACCAGACTGGGGCTGGAAGCGGGAACAATTTCTGCATACACTTTGATTCACCGGTCGCAGCGGTGCCCAGCAGATGCTTTTCTGCCCAGGTGCGCGACCCCCTTCTTCTGCTCAGAGCGCCCGCAGTGGTGAGCAGGTTGTACAAGCGGCGTGTTTCCCACGCCGCCAAGGCCGAGAACCATGGAAAGCTACCTTCTCGACTGGGCCAACCTGCTGCTGCGCTGGGTCCACGTCATCACCGCCATCGCCTGGATTGGCTCGTCGTTCTACTTCGTCTTCCTCGACAGCAGCCTCACGCCGCCCGAGGACGATGACCTCAAGAAACAGGGTGTGAGCGGCGAACTCTGGGCCGTGCATGGCGGCGGCTTCTACCACCCCGTCAAGTTCGCCGTATCGCCGCCCAAATTGCCGGGTCATCTGCACTGGTTCTTCTGGGAAAGCTACAGCACCTGGATCAGCGGGTTTGCGCTGTTCACGGTGTCCTACCTCTACAGCGCCAGCACCTACCTCATCGACAAGTCGCGCATGGACTGGGCGCCTGCCACGGCCATCGTGGTGGCGCTGGCGTTCTTTGTGGTGTTCTGGCTGCTATACGACGCCATCTGCCGCATCTTCGGCCAGAGGAAAAACGGCGATGCCATCGTGGGTGCGCTGGTGTTTGTGCTGGTGTGCGTGGCCTCGTGGCTGGCCTGCCACTGGTTTGCGGGCCGCGCGGCCTTCTTGCTGGTGGGCGCGATGATCGCCACGGCCATGAGCGCCAACGTGTTCTTCTGGATCATCCCCGGCCAGCGCACCGTGATCCACCAGATCAAGGCCGGTGAGCCCGTGGACCCGATCCACGGCAAGCGCGGCAAGCAGCGCAGCGTGCACAACACCTATTTCACGCTGCCGGTGCTGTTTGCGATGCTCAGCAACCACTACAGCTTCACCTGGAGCCACCCGCAGAACTGGCTGGTGCTGATCCTGATGATGTTTGCGGGCGCGGCCATCCGCCAGTTTTTTGTGATGCGCCACGGCTACAAGCTGGGCCGCAACGGCAACCCGCTGCCCTATGCGCTGGTGGGCGTGGCGGTGATTGTGGGCGCCATCGCCTGGATGCGCCCGGCCCCTGTCGCAGCCGTGGCCACACCCACGCCTGTATCTGGTGTTGCTCCTGTTTCAGGAGCTGCTGGGGCAAGCGCAGCGGGCGCAGGCAGCCAAATTGACTTCAAATCGGTGCAGGCCGTGCTGGAACAGCGCTGCTACATGTGCCACGGCGAGCAGGTCCAGATGAAGAACCTGCGGCTGGATTCGCCCGCGCTGGTCCAGCAACATGCCCAGGCCGTCTACCAGCAGGTGGTGGTGCAAAAGCTCATGCCCATGAACAACGCCACGGGCATGACGGACGCCGAGCGTGCACTCGTCAAGCGCTGGTTTGATGCAGGGGCGCCTACGGGGCCTTGAGGCTGCGCAGACTCCTAGCCCTTGACGACGGTGGCGTCGATCTCCACCACCTGCCCCGGGTATCCCAGGCGGGCGACGCCCAAGAGCGTTGCTGGAGGCGTTTGCCCGCCAAAGTGCTCGGCCACGGCGCCCCAGGCCGCTGAAAGGTCAGTCTGTTCGCCGACGACGTAGACCACAAGGCGGCGAATGTCTGGTGTGGTAAACCCGTGAACGGCCAGAACCTTGCTCAGATTCGCGAGGCACTGCGATGCCTGGGCGCGCGGCTCTCCGGGCGCCACGATCGAGCCATCGGCGGCCTGCGGCACCTGGCCCGCAAGAAAGAGCTGTCTCCCCACGCGCTGCGCGTACTGATAGTGTGGTGTGACCGGCAGGCCTGAGGCGATTTCGGCTTCGTTCATGGGTGGAGCAGAGTTAGATGTTGCGCGGTTCTTTTGTGACGCCTAGCGTTTGACATGAGGCTTAGGTCTCGTCACTGCAGGTGCTCAGTCATGGGCCTGATGCTCAAGTTGGTACCACTGCTCATCCTCTGGTGCCCGGTTGGACACCAGCCTGACAGAGAACTTGGCAGCTGACCGCAGTATTGGTTGGGGTCGCGGACTGGTCTGCGCGCTGAAGTCTCCATTCCACCTCCGATGACGCTCCACATGCACGACTTGGGAGTTTGCTCGGAAGACCAGGACGAGTTCGCCCTCATTCACTTCAGCAGGCAGTGTCAGGCGGCACTTGAGCCAGCCAAGCTGCAACGCCTGGCAGTTGCTCTCGCGGGGTGAGTACGGGCCAAAGACGAACAGTTCATTCCAGTCCAGTGGGAGTACGTTTGCCAGATCTACCTCCTGGACTTTCTCGGATCGAACCAACTTTCCGAGGGCTGTGCTGAACTCACCTGCGGGCTCTACCCTGGTACAGGCGATGGGTATTGCGAGGAGGCTTGCGAGCGTGATGGCTTTTACGAATTTCAGGATGGGTCGCATGGAGGTCTAACGTGGCGCATGCCGCGAAGCTGGCGAAATACGCTGGACAGTGCGGGATCTTCTGGACGCGCATTCCTCTTCAACCTGGCTTGCCGCTTCAGATTGTGGAAGGTGCCCGGTTAAAAAATCTGCGAAACCCGGCATGCCTCAGCCTAAAAACTATAGCCTGCACAGTGAAAGGCGAGGTGACAGAGACTCCAGTTTGAGCCGCGCACGAAACCAATGAAGGGATGGGTGGTGCTCGTAGTCGCGCTTGGGGCCGAAGCGAACTGGCCTGCAGCGTGAACCGCCCAGTCCCTACACCCGACGGAAACTACGCCGCCAGCACATCCTGCAGCGCCCGCGTGGCCGCCAACGCGCCCAGGCTGGATTCGGTGAAGCCGCCGTGCAGCACCACGCCGGTGGCGGCCAGTTTGGCCTCGTGTTTGGCCACGGCGGCCAGGTTGGCCACCTCTTCGGCGTGCCGGAAGCGCCCGGGCGTGATGCGCACGGCACCGATGGCGAGCGTGGTGCACGGGAAGAACCGCCGCACGCCATGCCGGTCTTCTGCGTGGATGCCGCCCGCCAGCCGGGCGCCGTCGTCAAACAGCGTGACGGCCTCGCGCGCAAACTCGTCCACGATGTTCTTGCAGCGCTGCAGCCAGTTGCTGCTCTGGAAGATCAGCATGAAATCGTCCCCGCCCACATGGCCCACAAAGTCGCGGCGCGCGTCGCAGTGCGCCGTGGCCAGGCGCGCCACCAGGCGGATCATCTGGTCGCCGCGCCAGTAGCCGTAGTGGTCGTTGAAGGGCTTGAAGTTGTTCAGGTCCGCATAGCAGGCCACAAACTCAGTGCCGCTCTCCAGCAGGCGCTGCATGTGCAGGCTGATGGGAATGTTGCCGGGCAGAAAGGTGAGCGGGTTGGCGTGGCGCGCGGCCTCGATGCGGGTTTCGGTCACGGCGCGCACCAGCTGGTCGCCTGTACCCAGGCCCAGGTAGCGGCCGTTGTCGGTCACGATGTAGCCATCGCTCAGGTAGCGCTGGTCCTGCGAGGTGAGGATGCCCACCAGCTGGTCCACGTCGCAGTCCAGCTCCACCACGCGCGGCGCCTGGTTGGCGAAGGCCAGGCAGGACTTGCGGCCATGCACCTCGCGGAAGTACAGCGTGGCGTAGTGGTTCATGAACTGCTGGCGGTTGATGAGCGCCACGGGGCGTGTGCCATCGACCACGGCCAGCGCGTGCAGGTCGGTGTGCTGGTGAAAGATCACGGCCACCGCGTCGTTGCTGGTGGCGGGTGATGCCGTGGGCGCCTGCACCACCAGCAGGCTGCGCAGGATGCCCGGGCGTGCGGTCTGGCCCAGGTGTGGCAGCACGGCCACGCGGCGGTCCTGCATCACTTCCAGCGCGGGGCCGTCCACCGTGTGGCGCGGGGCGCGGGCCGGGCGGCCCAGCAGCCAGCCCTGGCCGTAGGGGATGTCCAGGTCGCGCAGCGCGCGCAGGTCGTCGCGTGTTTCGATGCCCTCGGCAATCAGTTTGGTGCCAAACACATCGGCAATGCCCTTGATAGCCTGCAGCATCTGCAGGTTCTCGGGGTGGTCGCTGATGTCGTGGATGAAGTATTTGTCGATCTTCACGAAGTCGGGCTTGACCTCGGACCACAGCCGCAGGCTGGAGCGGCCATCGCCAAAATCATCCAGCGCCACCCGTGCACCGCAGGCGTGCACGGCCTTGATGGCCTGGCGCAGCACGGGCATGTCGCTCACGCGCTCGTGCTCGGTGATCTCCAGCACCAGCATGCGGGCGCTCAGGCCAAAGCTGCGCACCGTCTCGCCCAGCAATTCGGGGCCCACCAGCGCCACGCCATGCACCAGCGCGTCGGCGCTGATGTTGACGAACAGGCGGCCCAGGGCCTCGTGCTGGCCCCATTGGGCGAGTGCGGTGAAGACGCACAACAGCTCGAAGTCCTGCAGGATGCCCTCCTGCCGTGCCAGGCTTAGCAGCACATCGGGGGTGTGCAAGGGGCTGCCCTCGGGGCCCCGGATCAGGGCCTCATGGGCATGGATGTTGCCCTCGCGCAGATCGGCCAGGGGCTGGAAGACGCAATGCAGCCCACCACCCTGCATGAGCCGGGCCAGCGGGCCGGTGCCATGGCGTGCAGCGGGCGACAGCAGCGCCATCATTGCCTCCAGCCGGCTCCATTGGGTGTTCTGCATCGCGTTGTGGGTCCCTGAGCAAGGACGCAAAGATACCCAGCCGCCGTGACAGTTTGGTTACAGAATCATGAATGCTATATTTTTGATAGCTGATGTGGCATGTCTGTAGCGCGGAGAGGGCCTTTTTTATTCACAAAAGGCCCGCTCAAGAGCCTCAGAAACGGTGGCGGATGCCCACGCCCACGCTGCTGCCATGGGCCTGGTTGGTGATGCGGTCGGCCATGGCCATCACGTACAGGTCGGTGCGCTTGGACAGGAAATGGTCGTAGCCCACGGTGAAGGTCTTGCGCGAGATGTCGGTAGCGCTCAGCGTGGTCTGCGCCCACGATGCCAGCACCTTGCCGGTGGCACCCACGGGCACCGACACGCCGAGCTGCGTGGTCTTGGCCTTGTTGGTGGTGTTGTCGGCCTTGGCCTGGCCGTAGCTGGCAAACGCCTTGACCACCGTGAAGTCGTAGGCGCCGCCCAGCATCCAGTCGGTCTTGGTGGTGCCCAGGTAGGTGCTGGGCGCGGCGGGGTTGCTCATCTGGTCGCGTTCATAAAAACCGGTGAGCGTGATGGGGCCGTTGAAGTACAGCGCGTTGATGCCCACGTTCTTCTTGCCGCTGTCGCCCGCAATCTCGCCGAACTGGTAGTGCAGGTTGGCCGAGAGCCCGCCAAAGTTGGGCGTGCTGTAGATGATTTCGTTGGCCCAGCCCGTGTCGGACGGCGTGGTGGAACCCCAGCCGGTGCCGTTGAACAGCGGCACGTTCATGTGCAGGATCACGGGCGCGAAGGTGAACGAGTCGCCCAGCGGGTTCGACAGGATGGAGGGCAGGAAGTTGGGCGCCAGGCCCCGGCCCACCGTGACGGTGCCCCAGCTATCGCTCAGGCCCACGTTGGCATCGCGCGAGAAGAAGGTGTCGTTGGCGAAGCGGCCTTGCACGCCACTGTCCACCTTGATGAACGAGGTGAGCGCGAACTGGGCCTTGAGCCCGCCGCCCAGGTCCTCCGTGCCCTTGACACCGAACCACGACGTTGTCATGCCACCGCTGCCCACCACCGCGCTGCGGCCTGCATCACCGGCATTTTTCATGGAGCCCACATACACATCAGTCAGCCCCATCAACTGGACCGAGCTTTGGGCCAGGGCCCCGGTGGTGCACAACAGCAGTGCGCTGCCCAGCGAAAGGGATAGAGACAGTGCAGACAGGTTTTTTTTCATGGATTTTCCTGAGGGTGAAATGCCGGACGCCCGGCGTTGGGAGGGGGTGCTTGCGGCCCGGTGTGCACCGTGGTGCAAGGGCGGGCCTGCACGCCGGAGTTCGCAATTTCCGTGCCCCTGCTGAAACAGGTTCTTACAGCTGCATATCCCATGGCAGTGCAGGGCAGGTTGCAGGCACGCGGGCGGTATCAGGTCCGCGCGCAGCTTTCTTGTGTTTTTGCGCAAACCCTTGCAGGGCGGGGCTTGCGACGTGGTTGGGCTTTGATCTTGCTCAATGCCCCGGGCGCGGCGGCACGGCAAAGTGGCTTCCATGCTGCCCTCTACCCTTTTCTCCCTGCCCGCTGACACCGAGGTGATCGCCCCCGGCGAAGTGCTGCGCAGGCGCAACGAGGTCCTCACCTCCGTGCTGCACCTGGAAAGCGGCCGCGTGTTGCGCGGCGTGCTGGATGACGGCTTTCTGCGCCACCAACTGGGGGCGGTGGAAGGGCCGTTCTGGCTCGATGCCGCATCCGCCCTGATGGGGCTGCCCTTCCCGGTGGACATGGTGGCCGACACACGCCTGCAGGTGCGGCGCCTGCCGATTGAAGCGTTTCGCTGCAGCCTGGCCGCCATGCAGCCGGGCGCGCGGGGTCTGCTGCTGGACATGGCACAGGGCTATCGGCAGCAGTCCGAGCTGGCGGTGAGCCGCCTGGCGCAGGACGCGGAATCGCGTTGCGCACAGTGGCTGCTCAAGCATGCTGAGTCCGACCCCACGGGCGCCATGCAGGTCACGCTGCACCAGCGCAAACGCCTGATCGCTGCGCAACTGGGCATCGCCCCCGAAACCTTCTCGCGCGTGCTGCGCCATTTGCGGGAGCTGGGGCTCATCCATGGCACCGGCAACGTGCTGAACCTGCCCCAACCCCGGGCGCTGCAGTCGATGGCTGGTTGCTGAGGGTGCGCCGGTCTCGCGCGGCGGGGCGGCTTCGGACTCAGGGTTTTTCCTTGCGTTTTTCCAAGGGTTCCACCCAAGCCCCCGGCCCCGGGGGCTGCGTATATTTGTTGGGACATGTCTGCTGTGACCCGTCCCCATGCCTAACCTCCCGCGTGCCTGCGACGCTCCTGTGCCGGGGTGTCCATGACGGCCCCCGCACCCTCGGCTGCGCCCGACGACGACGCACCAGGCTGGCTGGTGCCTGGGGCGCTGGTGCTGCGGCTCATGCTGGTGGCGGCATTGGCTGTGGCCCTGTCGGGGGCGGTGGCCGCGTGGCTGGTCACCCGCGCCTCGGGGCAAGAGGCCGTGCGCCGGGTGGTGAGCCAGCAGACCGATGAGGTCGAGGTCGTGGCCCGCCTGCTGGCCAGCAAGATCGAACAGAGCCAGAAGGTGCTGCGCACCGTGGCCGCAGGCATCACACCCGGCATGCTCGAATCCCCCTCGTCGCTCGAATGGCTGCTGCAGCAGGGCCTGCCCGCCGTGCAGTTCTTCGACACCATGCAGGTGGCCCGCGACAACGGCGAGCTGCGCCTGAACCTGCGCGCCGGGCAGCAGCAAAAAGCCGCCGACCTGGATTCGGCCGAGCGCGACGCACTGCGCCGCACCCTGGTGGATGGCAAGCCGCTGGTGTCCGAGCTGATCGCCGGTCGCAGTGGCGAGCCGCGCGTGATGTTCACCATGCCGCTGCACCGCGAAGACGGCACCGTGCTGGGCGTGGTGGCCGGGGCCTTGCGCCTGCAATCGCAAAGCCTGCTGCCCCCATCCATGACGCTGCCCGCGCGCGAAGACTCGCAGCTCATCGTCTTCACGCGCGACGGCACCATCCTTTCGCACCCCGATTCTTCCCGCATCCTGGGCCAGGTGCGCGACGAAGCCGGGCTGGCGCCTGTCTACACCCGCTGGCTGACCCAGGCCCAGCCCGTGGTGGGGCGGGGCATGAGCCATGTGCAGCCTGACCACATCGTGAGCATGGCGGGCATGCCGCTGCCGCAGTGGATCGTGGCGCGGGTCAGCACCTCGCAGGCACTGCTGGCACCCCTGCGCGGCGCCCAGCGCGAGGCCTGGTGGCTGGCCGTGGCCAGCATGCTGCTGTGCATGCTGCTGGCCGTGGCCCTGATGGGCTGGATGGCTCAGCCCCTGGCGCAACTCACCTACAAGGCGCGCCAGCTGCTCAAGACCAGCACCCGGCACCAGCAGCCCCCGGCCGACCAGGCCTGGCCCCGCGCGGGGGGCGAGGTGGGCGAGCTGGTGCGTGTGTTCCAGGGCCTGGTGCAGCAGGGCCAGCAGCAACAACAGCGCAAGGACACGCTCGACGGCCAGTTCCAGGCCGTGCTGGACAACGCCTCGGTGGGCATCATCATCTCGCGCCACGGCATGCTGGATGTGGTGGGCCGACAGGCCTGCGTGATGCTGGGCTACACCGCGCAGGAGCTGCAGGGCCGCCCCGCACGCACTGTGTATGCCAGCGACGCGGACTATGCCCAGGTGGGCGAGCGCGTGCGCTCCGAGATGGCTGCGCATGGCGCGTTCGACGGCGACATCTGCTTCATGCGCAAGGACGGCACGCCCGTGTGGGCCCGTGTGCAGGGGCGCAGCGTGCGGCCCGACGAAATGCATGGCGGCACGGTGTGGATCCTGGAAGACATTACCGCTGCCCGCGAGGCCCAGGTGCAGCACGCCTGGGAGCGCTCGCACGATGCCCTGACCCAGCTCTACAACCGCGCCGCTTTCGACGAGCGCCTGGGCCTGCTGATGGCCGAGCGCTCCACACGCCAGCGCAGTGCCACGGAGGATGAGGAAGGCAGCGAGCCGCAGGGCGATGGGGTGGTGCTGTTCCTCGATCTGGACCATTTCACCGTGGTCAATGACATTGCCGGGCATGACGCGGGCGACGATGTGTTGCGCCACGTGGCCCGTCTGCTGGCATCGCAGGTGCGCCAGATCGGCTGGGCGGCGCGCCTGGGGGGGGATGAATTTGCGGTGGTGTTGCCCGGCTGTGCGCTGGCACGGGGCCAGGCGGTGGCCGAGCAGCTGCGTGTGGCGGTGCACGCCTGGGAGCCTTCGTACCAGGGGCGCAGTTTCACGCTGGGGGTGAGCATCGGGCTGGTGGTGCTGGACGCGAGTTTGCAGGACGTGCCGTCGGTGCTGTATGCGGCGGACATGGCTTGTTATGACGCCAAGCGGGCGGGGCGCAACCGGGTGGAGACGCGGCACGCGAGCCAGGCGACGGTGACGGCGTCGGGGCGGATGGCGTTGGGGCCGGTTTGATTTATTTTGGCTGCTGGCGCCTGCTGGTTATGCCTTGGTAGCTATTGTTTTTGTAGTGATTGCCGTCTGTCGGTGTGGGGCGGGGCTGTCGAAGTTCATGTGGCTCGCTAACCGTTCGGGCTGAGCTTGTCGAAGCCTTGGTGTGCTGGTTTGGGCTCCATGCTTGTGTTTGGGGCGGGAGCCGGGTTGTCGCCCCGGCGGGCGACTCACTTTCTTTTGCTTCGCCAAGAGGGTGTAGAAGAAATCTATTTCAACCGCCCCAGTAGCATCCGCGCCTGCGCCAGCCAAACCCATGCCTGTGCATAGAACGGCTTGCGATCGTGGTGCATCACCAGCCTGCGGTTGCGCTCCAGCCAGGCATGGGTGCGCTCCACCACCCAGCGCTTCTTGGGCATGACCATCGGC
>NZ_BJHU01000020.1 GCF_005405905.1 Acidovorax sp. NB1 | reverse complement strand
GATAGATCTGCTCGGGCAGGTTGCGCCAGGACGAGCCGGTGCGCAGCATATAGCAGCACGCTTCGACCACGCTGCGCCGGGAGTACGTGGCAGGCCGACCTCGCGCGCCGGGCTCTGGCTCGAACAGGTCCTGGGCCAATGCCCATTCAGCGTCTGTGAGGCAGAGGGCCATGCCTGAGTCGCTGCGGGGGCGATGCAGGGTGGTGTAGCCGTAGCGCGTGCCAGGCTGCTGGGGGTTAGCGCGCGCCAGTTGCTTTGTGGGCCGTGTGCGCTGCAAGCCGGCCGCTTTGAGCGCTGCGCGCAGCGTGACCGTGCTGGGCGCGTTGCGGCCCATGCGCTCAGCCCAGGCCAGGGCCAATTCGGGCAGTGTGGCCTGGGGGTTGTCGCGCACCACTTCGCGCAAGGCCGCGTACTCTCCAGGAGATATCACGGGCGGTCGGCCTGTCTTTGCCATTGCGTTGCTCCCGCTTAGTCAGTGCGACGGGATCATAATTTATTTCTTCTACACCCTCCGAAAGAAAGTCACCAAAGAAAGGGCGACCCCCAGTCTGCGACCCCTGCGCTTCGCTCCGGGGCAAACCTGCGTCGGGGCGGTTGTGGGGTGCGCCGTGGAACTCGCTTTGCTGCTGCGCAGCGCCGCTCGGACAGCCACGGCGAGTCAGAGCACGAAGCATGGGCGCTTCGACGCCCATGCTCACCCCACAACCGCCCCGCCGCAGGCGCAGCCAGCAGGGGGTTGGACATCCGAACATCCAACAGCCGAACAGCCCTACGGGCCATCGCTTCGCTTGGCCCCACCTCGCGGGCGCAAGCGCCACGCGCTGAGCAGGTGGGGCCGAGCGCAGCGCAGCGAAGCAATGGCCCGTGTGGATGTCCACTCCCCGGGTTCCCTTCAGGATGTGCCGAGGAGCGCAGCGGCCAGCGGATCAGGGCTCGCGATTGTTTGAGCGCAGTGAAACGAAGCGAGTTGGAGCGAGACCCCGCTGGACGCGAGCACCGCAGGTTGCCCGTAGCGAAGCGAAGGGACACAGCCTGTAGGGTCGCCTTTTCTTTGGTGACTTTCTTTTGGCGAAGCAAAAGAAAGCCACTGCGCCGCCGGGGGCACACCCCGGCCTCCGCCCTCAACCCAAGCATGCAGCCCAATCTACACACAGGCTCCGACAAGCTCAGCCCCAACGGCGATCAAGAAATCAAACTGCTACAAAAATAGTAGCTAAAAATGCATAGCCAGCAGGCGGCAGAGGCCAAAAAAACCTCAATCCCCCACCCGCCCCAAAGCCCTCAGCACATTCTCCGCAGTCGCCGGTGCCGTCAACACCACCGGCGCCGCAGCATCCACGCCGCTACGCCCCGCTGCCACCGCATTGCGCAGCGCCTCATACACACTGATCGCCAGCATGAACGGCGGCTCCCCCACCGCCTTGCTGCCACCCACGTTGTCCTCCCGGTTCGCCTCGGGCCACAGGTGGACGTTGAAGTGCGCCGGAATGTCGCCCGTCGCCGGGATCTTGTACGTGCTCGGTGCGTGGGTGGCAAGGTACCCCTTGTCGTTCCACACCAGCTGCTCGGTCGTCAGCCAGCCCATGCCCTGCACAAACCCGCCCTCGATCTGGCCGATGTCGATGGCCGGGTTGATGCTGTGGCCCACGTCATGCAGGATGTCCACCTTCAGCACGCGGCTCTCGCCCGTCAGGGTGTCGATGGCCACCTCGGTGCAGGCGGCGCCATAGCTGAAGTAGTAAAACGGGCGCCCGGTGAGCGTGGCCTTGTCGTAGTGGATCTTGGGCGTGCGGTAAAAACCGTCGCTCCACAGCTGGATGCGGTTGGCGTACGCCTCCTTGACCACGGCGTCGAAGCTGCGCACGGCCTTGGGCGAGATCACCTGGCCGCCCGCGAACCGGATGGCGCCTGCGCCGCAGCCGTCCAGCCCGCACACGAACGAGGCCAGGTTGTCGCGCACGTTGCGCGCGGCGTACTGGGCGGCGCGGCCGTTCAGGTCGGTGCCGCTGCTGGCGGCGGTGGCGCTGGCGTTGGGCACCTTGCTGGTGTCGCTGGCCGTCACCAGCACACGGTGCAGGGGCACACCCAGCTCATCGGCCACGATCTGCGCCACCTTGGTGTGCAGGCCCTGGCCCATTTCGGTGCCGCCGTGGTTCACCTGCACGCTGCCGTCGGTGTACACATGCACCAGCGCACCCGCCTGGTTGAACAGCGTGGCGGTGAAGCTGATGCCGAACTTGACGGGCGTGATGGCCATGCCGCGCTTGATGACCGGGTTGCGCGCATTCCAGGCCGCAATCTCGGCCTGGCGCTGGCGGTAGTGCGAGGTCTGCTCCAGCGTGGGCAGCAGCTCGTGCAGGATGTTGTCTTCCACCGCCATCTGGTAGTGGGTCACATGGCGGCCACTGCTCGCGTCCTTGCCATACAGGTTGGCCAGGCGCACGTCCTGCGCGTCCAGGCCGAGTGCACGCGCAATGTCGCCCAGGATGGCTTCGATCACGATCACGCCCTGCGGGCCACCAAAGCCGCGGAAGGCGGTGTGGCTTTGGGTGTTGGTCTTGCAGCGGTAGGACGCGATCTCGACATCGCTCAGGTAGTAGGCGTTGTCGGCGTGGAACACCGCGCGGTCGGCCACGGGGCCGGACAGGTCGGCGCTGAAGCCGCAGTTGGCGGCCATGTGCAGTTTCAGGCCCGTGATGCGGCCGGTGTCGTCAAAGCCCACGTCGTACTCGTACGCGAACGGGTGGCGCTTGCCGGTGACCATGAAGTCTTCGTCCCGGTCCAGTCGCAGCTTGATGGGGCGGCCCAGCTTGTTCGCGGCCACAGCGGCCCACACGGCCAGGTGGCCGGCTTGGGTCTCCTTGCCGCCAAAGCCACCACCCATGCGGCGGCACTCCACGCGCACCGCATGGTTGTCGATGCCCAAAGCGTGCGATACCCAGTGCTGCACCTCGCCCGGGTGCTGGGTGCTGGAGTAGACCCACCACTGTTTTTGCTCCAGCGGCATGGCGTAGGCGATCTGGCCTTCGAGGTAAAAATGCTCCTGCCCGCCGACCTCAAACGCGCCGCTCAGGCGGTGGGCGGATTGCGCGAGGCCGGTGGCCGCATCGCCCCGGCGCACAAACACGGGGGGCAGCACATAGCTTTGCGCCTTCAGCGCGTCCTGCACCGTAAGCACGGCGGGCTGGGGGGTGATGTCGAGCTTCACGGCGCGCACGGCGCGGCGTGCTTGCATGACCGAGTCGGCCACAACGAGGCCAATCACCTGGCCCACAAACTGCACGCTGTCCAGCGCAAAAACGGGCTCGTCGTGCCCGAACGCGGCCAGGATCTTGTCGCCCGGCACGTCGCTGGCCAGCACCACGCCACGCACACCAGGCAGCGCCAGTGCAGCGGTGGCGTCCACCCCGTTCAGGGTGCCGTGCGCCACGGTCGAGAGGATGGGCGCGGCATACAGCGTGCCCTTCACCTCGGGCAGGTCGTCGATGTAGTGCGCGGCGCCTGCCACCTGGGCGCGGGCGCTTTCATGGATGTGCGAGTGGCCCATGGCGGCCCGGGTGGGCGAGGGCAGGGCCTGGGTCGGGATCTGTTCGGGGGCGTTCATACCGTGGCCTCCAGCGTCAAAGTGTCCAGGCTGACCGAGGGCTGGCCCTGGCTCTCCAGCCAGTAGCGCTGCAGCAGGCTGCCCAGCACCTGGCGGCGATAGGTGCCGCTGGCGCGCATGTCCGAGATGGGGCTGAACTCAGCCTGCAGCACCGCAGCGGCGCGTTGCGCGGTGGCCTCGGTCCACGGTTGGCCGACCAACGCGGCCTCTGTCTGCCGCGCGCGGGCCGGTGTGGCGGCCACGCCGCCTGCGCCGATGCTGGCGCGCTGCACGGTGCCGTCCGCGATGTCGAGGTTGAGCACCAGGCAGACGGCGGAGATGTCGTCGTCAAAGCGCTTGGAGATCTTGTACGCCCGCAGCTGTTCTTGGGTCGATGGGCGGGGCACCACGATGCGCACCAGCAGCTCATCCGGCGCCATCACGTTCTGCCGGTAGCCGGTGTACAGGTCTTCCAGCGGCAGCTGGCGCTCGCCCCGGGCCTGGCTGGCCAGTACCACCTGGGCGCGCAGCGCGATCAAGAGGGGCATGGAGTCGCCAATGGGCGATCCGTTGGCCACGTTGCCGCCCAGCGTGCCCGAGTTGCGCACGGGCAACCCCGCAAACCGCGTGGCAAAGCGGTGCAGCTGCGGCCACTGCGCAGTGAGGGCTGCAAACGCGTCGGTCAGCGTGACGGCGGCGCCGATGTGGATGGCGTCGGTGTGCGGTGTGACTTCGCGCAGCTCGGCCGCACGGGTCACGTCCAGCACCTGGGTGTACTGCTTGTGCTGCTTGGTCACCCACAGCCCCACGTCGGTACAACCGGCCACGATCTGCGCAGCGGGGTGGGCCGCGCGTGCGGCCAGCAGGGCGGCCTGGCTGGTGGGGGCGATATAAGAAAAATCGGCTGTCTGCGCGCGCTGGTCCTGCGCCATCAGCTTCAATTTTTGTAGCACTTCGGATTCATTGACCACCATGCCGGGCAGCGATGCCATTTGCTGGGCGGCATCGAGGATGGGGCGGTAGCCGGTACAGCGGCACAGGTTGCCCGAGAGTTCTTCCTGGGCCAGTTCGCGGGTGATGGGTTCACCGTGGCAGACATGGTTCTGGTACATGCCGAAGAGGCTCATCACGAAGCCGGGAGTACAGAACCCGCATTGAGAGCCGTGGCACTGGACCATGGCCTCCTGTGCGGGATGGAGCGTGATCGTTTGTCGGGCAGCGGGGGCATCGCCCACGGGCTGGATCAGCGGGTCTTCCGCCAGGTCTTCCACCGTCCACAGCGCCATGCCGTTCACCGAATGGGCCAGTCGGATGCAGCTGTTCACGGCGCTGTAGTGCAGCTGTCCGCCGCGCTCTTCGCCCAGCACCACGGTGCAGGCGCCGCAGTCGCCTTCGCCACAGCCCTCCTTGGTGCCGGTGCAGCCCAGGTCTTCGCGCAGCACCTCCAGCAGGGTGCGGTCGGGTGGTACATTGCCCAGCGCCACGGGCTGGCCTCGGCGCAGGAATTGCAAGGGTTGGGTGGTCATGACGGATGCCGCTTCTTCGATTGCTATCAATTCTTCAATTCATCAGAGGGTAGGGCGCCCCGAGGCCTTCAGCATAAGTACAAGCTTATGACATCAATGCACGCACTGCTATGAGAGACCACGCCCTTTTCGACAAGATAGACCTCCATCTCATAAGGGTCTTGCACACCGTGCTCACAGAACGCAGCGTATCGAGGGCCGCCGTCCGCCTGGGCATGCACCAGCCGGCGGTGTCGGCTGCGCTCAAGCGGCTGCGCGACCTGTCGGGCGACCCGCTGCTGGTGCGCTCTGGCGCCAGCATGATGCCCACCGACGCCGCGCTGCGCATGGTGGAGCCCGCAGGGGCCATCCTGCGCGCGGCCGAGGCGCTGTTTTCGGATGCGCGCGGGTTTGACCCGCGCACCGCCACCCGCACCTTCCGCGTGGCCGCCAGCGACTACCTCGACCCGCTGTTCCTGCCGCAGCTCGTGTCCCGCATCAAGGTTGAAGCGCCCCTGTGCCCCATCGAGATCCTTCCCTTGTCGGCCGACGCGCACTACCACGCGCACCTGGCACAGGGCGAGGTCGATGTGGTGATCGGCAACTGGCCCCAGCCGCCCGACGACCTGCACATGGGCCGCCTGTTTGGCGACGAGGTGGTGTGCCTGGTGGGCAAGGACCACCCCGCCGTGCGGCGCGGCTGGGATGTGGAAGGCTGGCTGGCCGCCGAACACATTGCCCCCACGCCCACACACCCCGGCGCACGCGGCGTGATCGACGTGCACCTGGACAGCCTGGGCATGCAGCGCCACATCACGGCGCGCTGCGCGCATTTCAGCCTCATCCCCAGCATCGTGGCATCGAGCTTGCTTGTGCTGACCACGGGCCGCCAGTACTGCGAACGGTATGTGGAGCAGCTGCCCCTGGCCATCCTGCCCTGTCCGGTGCCGTTTCCCCGGCTCATGTATTACCAGCTCTGGCACGCGCGCACCCACCACTCGGCGGCGGCCGCGTGGCTGCGCGAGTGTGTGAAGGGTGTAGCGTCTTCGCTACGAAAAGAATAGCTGCTTGGGCATGCTGAACAAGCGCAAGAAGGTGTTTTCGTTCCTATAACAAGTTGTAAAACTGAGAGACAATCCCCGCATGAGTTCACCTCCTAATCCTCCCGCCCCGGGGGCGTCGCCGCCGCCCCGGCTGCAGCTTGTGGGCATCACCAAGCGCTACCCGGCCGTGGTGGCCAACAGCGGTGTCTCGCTCACCGTGCTGCCGGGTGAAATTCATGCGGTGCTGGGCGAAAACGGCGCGGGCAAGTCCACGCTGATGAAGATCATCTACGGCTCGGTCAAGCCCGACGAAGGCAGCGTGTTCTTCAACGGCCAGGCCGTGCAGGTGCGCAACCCGCAAGAAGCGCGGGCCCTGGGCATTGCCATGGTGTTCCAGCATTTCAGCCTGTTCGACACCCTCACGGTGGCCGAGAACGTGTGGCTGGGCCTGGACAAAAGCCTCGCGCTGGCCGAGGTCACGCAGCGCATCAGCGCCAAGGCCGCCGAATACGGCCTCGATATCGACCCCCTGCGCCCCGTGCACACGCTGAGCGTGGGCGAGATGCAGCGCGTGGAAATCATCCGCGCGCTGCTCACCAACCCCAAGGTGCTGATCCTGGACGAGCCCACCTCGGTGCTCACGCCCCAGGCGGTCGAAAAGCTCTTTGTGGTGCTGCGCAAGCTCGCCAGCGAGGGCTGCAGCATCCTGTACATCAGCCATAAGCTGCATGAAATTCGTGCGCTGTGCACCGCCTGCACCGTGCTGCGCGGCGGCAAGGTCACGGGCGTGTGCAACCCGGCTGAAGAAACCAATGCGTCCCTGTCGCGCCTGATGATTGGCGCCGAACCGCCCGCGCTGGAACACCGCGCGGTGCAGACGGGTGCCACCGTGCTGCGCGTGCAGGGCCTGTCGCTGCCGCGCGCTGACCAGTTTGGCGTAGACCTGATCGACCTGCAGTTCGAGGTGAAGGCGGGCGAGGTGGTGGGCATTGCCGGTGTGTCGGGCAATGGGCAAAAAGAACTGCTCTACGCGCTGTCGGGCGAAGACCAGCGCGCCGAGCCTGCCAGCATCCAGGTGACAGGCCAGAACGCGGGCCGCATGGGCCCGGGCCAGCGCCGCGCTTTGGGCCTGCACTTTGTACCCGAGGAGCGCTTGGGCCGGGGTGCCGTGCCCACCATGGGCCTGGCGCACAACCTGCTGCTCACGCGCAAGAACGCGGTGTCGGGCAGCGGTTGGATCAAGGTGGGTGCGCTCGAAGCGCATGCCCGGGACATCATCCAGCGCTTCAATGTGAAGGCTGGTGGCCCGCATTCGGCGGCTAAGTCGCTGTCGGGCGGCAATCTGCAGAAGTTCATCGTGGGCCGCGAGATCGATGCCAACCCGAAGCTGCTCATCGTTTCGCAACCCACCTGGGGTGTGGACGTGGGTGCGGCGGCGCAGATCCGGGGCTCCATCCTGGCGCTGCGCGATGCGGGCTGCGCCGTGCTGGTGGTGAGTGAGGAGCTGGACGAATTGTTTGAAATCTGCGACCGGCTGCATGTGGTGGCCAAGGGGCACCTGTCGCCTTCCGTGCCACGCGCCGAGGCCACGGTGGAGCGCATCGGCGAATGGATGAGCGGCCTGTGGCATGCCGATGTGCAGGCCCACCTGGCGCAGCAACACCAGCTGCAGCAACAGCAACAACAAGCCGGGGAGGTGCAGCATGCTTAAGCTGGAACCGCGCCCCCAGGCGTCGAAGCTCTGGACCTATGGCTCGCCCCTGCTGGCGCTGGCCTTCACGGTGCTGATTGGTGTGGCCCTGTTCATCGCCCTGGGCAAGGACCCGGTGCGCGGGCTGCAGGTGTTCTTCTGGGAGCCCATCAAGACCCAGTACGCCATTGGCGAACTCATGGTCAAGGCCACGCCGCTGCTGCTGATTGCGCTGGGGCTGGCCGTGTGCTTCCGCTCCAACGTGTGGAACATTGGCGCCGAAGGCCAGTTTGTCATCGGTGCCGTGGTGGCGGGCGGCGTGGCGCTGCTGGCCGATAAGACCACGGGCCCCTGGATCGTGCCTGCCATCCTGCTTGCCGGGGTGCTGGGCGGCATGGTCTGGGCGGGGCTCACGGCGCTGCTGCGGGACAAGTTCAACGCCAACGAAATCCTGGTGAGCCTGATGCTGGTCTATGTGGCCACGCTGGTGCTGGGCTACCTAGTCTATGGCCCCTGGAAGGACCCCATGGGCTACAACTTCCCGCAGACCAAGACGTTTGAGAAGGTCACACAGATCCCGCGCCTGATGCAGGGTTCGCGCATGTCCATCGGCCTGCTGCTGGCCCTGGCCGGTGCGGCGGCGCTGTGGGTGTTTTTGTTCCGCACCCGGGCAGGCTTTGCCCAGCAGGTGGGCGGCCTGGCACCAGCGGCGGCGCGTTATGCGGGCTTCTCGTCGCGCCGGGCGCTGTGGACGGCACTGCTGATCTCGGGCGGGGCGGCGGGCCTGGCGGGCGCGCTGGAAGTGGCCGGGCCCATCGGCCAGCTCACGCCCTATGTGCCTGCAGGCTACGGCTTTGCGGCCATCATCGTGGCCTTCGTGGGGCGGCTCCACCCCGTGGGCATGATCCTCTCGGCCATCCTCATGAGCATGTTCTACATCGGTGGCGAGCTGGCGCAGTCGCGCCTGGGCCTGCCCAAGTCGCTGACCGGCGTTTTTCAGGGGCTGCTGCTGTTCACGTTGCTGGCCTGTGACACATTGATCGCCTACCGCATCCGCTGGGTGGCCTCGAAGGGAGGCAAATGATGGAATCCTACGCATTGCTTATCGGCGCCACGCTGAGCGCGGGCACCGTGCTGGCCATCGCGGCCCTGGGCCTGCTCATCAACGAGAAGGCGGGCATCGTCAACCTGGGGGCCGAGGGCATGATGCTCTGCGCCGCCATTGCAGGCTTTGCCACCGTGGTGCACACGGGCAACACCTGGCTGGGTTTTGCCGCAGGCATGGCCGCAGGCGCGCTGCTGGCCGCCATCTTTGGTGTGCTGGTGATCTGGCTCAACACCAATCAGTACGCCACGGGGCTGGCGCTCAGTCTGTTCGGCGTGGGCTTCTCGGCGTTTGCGGGCATCAGCTATGTGCAGGCCAAGCTGCCCGAATTGCCCAAGTACGCGATCCCTGTGCTGGGCGATGTGCCGCTGCTCGGCCCCGCGCTGTTCCAGCAGCATCCGCTGGTGTACCTCACCATGCTGCTGGTGGCGGGGTTGATCTGGTTCCTGTACCGCTCGCGCGCTGGCCTGGTGCTGCGGTCGGTGGGCGAGTCGCCAGAATCGGCGCACGCATTGGGTTACCCGGTGCGCCGCATCCGGCTGCTGGCCGTGGTGGTGGGCGGCGCCCTGTGTGGCCTGGCCGGTGCCTACATCTCCACCGTCTACACCCCCCTGTGGGTCGAGGGCATGGTGGCCGGGCGCGGCTGGATTGCGCTGGCGCTCACCACCTTTGCCACCTGGCGCCCGGCACGGGTGTTGCTTGGGGCTTATCTGTTTGGTGGCGTGACCATGCTGCAGTTCCATTTGCAGGCCACGGGTGTGCAGGTGGCCAGCCAGTTGCTGAGCATGCTGCCCTATGTGGCCACCATCGTGGTGCTGGCGCTGATCTCGCGCAATCCGACCTGGATCCGCATCAACATGCCGGCATCGCTGGGCAAGCCGTTTTATCCGGGCTCCTGAAAGGGGTTGCCCGCGTGAAAATCTGGTTACCCTGCGGTAGATCGCACCATAATCACCGTTTTCGTCCCTCAACCTTTGCAAGTTTTACTTCTTCGATAAGGAAACCGACATGACTGATCTGCAGAAACGCTCCATGCTCAAGGTGGCTGCGCTCTCCGCCGTGGCTGCTGCCGCCCTCGTGGGTTGTGGCAAGAAGGAAGAACCGGCACCGGCCCCCGCGCCTGCACCGGCTCCTGCCGCAGAAGCACCGGCCCCCAAGCCCGAGCCACTGAAGATCGCGTTTGCCTATGTCGGCCCGGTGGGCGACGGCGGCTGGTCGTTCGCACACGACAACGGCCGCAAGGCCATCGAGAAGGAATTCGGCGACAAGGTCGTGACGAGCTTCGTGGAAAGCGTGCCCGAGTCCGCCGACGCCGAGCGCGTGCTGCGTGACCTGGCCGGCCAGGGCAACAAGCTGATCTTCGGCACCACCTTTGGCTACATGGAGTCCATGCTCAAGGTCGCCGAAGACAACAAGGGCATCAAGTTCGAACATGCCACCGGCTACAAGACCGCCGAGAACATGCGCACCTATGACAGCCGCACCTACGAAGGTGCCTACATGGCGGGTGTGATTGCCGGTGCCATGACCAAGTCCAACACGCTGGGCGTGGTGGGCTCGGTGCCGATCCCTGAAGTGATCCGCAACATCAACAGCTTCACGCTGGGCGCGCAGTCGGTCAACCCCAAGATCAAGACCAAGGTGGTCTGGGTGAACGAATGGTTCAGCCCACCCAAGGAAACCGAAGCCGCTACCAGCCTGATCAACGGCGGCGCTGACGTGCTGTTCCAGAACACCGACTCGCCCGCCGTGCTGAAGACGGCACAAGAGAAGGGCAAGCGCGCCTTCGGCTGGGACTCGGACATGACCGCCTACGGCCCCAAGGCCCACCTGGCATCGGCTGTCATCAACTGGGGCCCGTACTACATCAAGGCCACCAAGGACGCGCTGGAAGGCCAGTGGGCGTCGGGCCAGAGCTGGTGGGGCGTGAAGGAAGGCGCGATCGACATCGTCTCTATCGCCGAAGACGTGCCTGCCGACACCAAGGCAAAGGTCGAAGCCGTGAAGAAGGGCCTGGCCGATGGCAGCTTCGTGATCTGGAAGGGTCCGATCGTGGGCCAGGATGGCAAGGAAGTGCTGGCCAAGGACGCCGTGGCCGATGACAAGTTCCTCGGCGGCGTGAACTTCTATGTCAAGGGCGTGGAAGGCAAGATCCCTGGCGGCGACAAGAAGTAATTCGAGCCGCGTGCATCAGCAGTTCTTGGGAGCTGCTGTGACAAAGGGCCGCCCTGGGGTGGCCCTTTTGTTTTGCAGGGGCCTTTTGCGGTCCGTGGCTTTTTGAGGAGCAAGGGCGATGGTGGAATCAACGTTGTGGCACCCCGTGGCGCTGTCAGCGGCCTTGGCCGCACAAGCCCCGCTGGCCGTGCAGGTGCTGGAACAACCCGTGGTGTTGTGGCGTGACAGCGAAGGCGCTGTGCACGCGCTGGCCGACCAGTGCCCGCACCGGGGCGCCCGTTTGTCGCTGGGCCGCGTAACGCCCCAGGGCCAGCTGGAGTGCCCCTACCATGGCTGGCAGTTTGCGGCCGGTGGGCAATGTACCCACGTGCCCGCACTGCCCACCTTTGTACCCCCGGCCACGCACTGCGCCCGGCATTTCGAGGCGCGGGAGGCCTATGGCCTGGTGTGGGTGCGCATTGCCCAGAGCGAGCAGGATCTGCCAGTGTTCGCTGCGGAGGGTGATGCCCGCCTGCGCAAGCTCAATTGCGGGCCCTACGATGTGGTCGCCAGCGCGCCGCGCATCATCGAGAACTTTCTCGACATGTCCCACTTCGGCTTTGTGCACGAAGGCTGGCTGGGCAGCCGTGATGCCACAGCCATCGACGACTACCGCGTGGAGCCCACCCCCACCGGCCTGTTGGCCACGGGCTGCAAAGCCTGGCAACCGCAGTCCAACCTGCACTCCACGGCAGCTGCCCAGGTCGAATACACCTACGAAGTCACGGCGCCCTATGCAGCCGTGCTGACCAAGGTGCCCGAGGCGGGCACCACGGCGGTGGATGGCTGGCGTGAGTCCATTGCGCTGTTCATCTGCCCGATCACGCCGGTGCGCAGCCGCGTGTGGTTTCGCTTGGCAGTGGCCGATTTCGATTCGCCCGATGAGAAGCTGCAGGCCTTTCAGCACACCATCTTCACGCAGGACCAGCCCGTGCTGGAGTCGCAGATGCCACAGTGCCTGCCACTCGACCTGCGCGCGGAGTTGCATACCGCCGCCGACAAGGCATCATCTGCCTACCGCCGTTTTTTGCGCCAGAGCGGCATCACCTTTGGAGTCTGCTGATGTTCAAGATCCCCCCCATCTCCGCCGAGCGCCTGCCCGGGCTGCTGCGTGCCATGCCCAAGGCCGAGCTGCACATCCACATCGAAGGTTCGCTGGAGCCCGAGCTGATCTTTGCCCTGGCGCAGCGCAATGAAATAACGCTGCCTTATGCCAGCGTGGAGGCCCTGCGCAGCGCCTATGCGTTCACCAACCTGCAGAGCTTTCTCGACATCTACTACGCGGGTGCCAGCGTGTTGCTGCACGAGCAGGATTTTTACGACATGGCACGGGCCTACCTGGGCCGCGCGGCGCGCGACAACGTGCTGCATGCCGAAATTTTCTTCGACCCGCAGACCCACACCGCACGCGGCGTGGCCATGGAGACCGTGATCAACGGCCTGCATCGCGCCTGCGAAGATGCGCGCACTGAGCTGGGCATCAGCGCCACATTGATCCTTTGTTTCCTGCGCCACCTGAGCGAGGAGTCGGCGTTTGAAACGCTGGAGCAGGCCATGCCGCTGATCGACAAGATCGTGGGCGTGGGGCTCGATTCCAGCGAACTGGGCCACCCGCCCGAGAAGTTCGCCCGCGTGTTTGCCCGCTGCCGCGAACTGGGCCTGCACCTAGTGGCACATGCGGGCGAGGAGGGGCCCCCTGCTTACATCTGGAGTGCGCTCGATGTGCTCAAGGTCGAGCGCATCGACCACGGCGTGCAGGCCGTGCACGACGCCGCATTAATGCAGCGCCTGGCGCAAGACCGCATTGCGCTCACGGTGTGCCCGCTGTCCAACCAGAAGCTGTGCGTGTTCCCCAATCTGGCCGACCACAACCTGGGCAAGCTGCTTGATGCCGGGCTGGCCGCCACAGTCAACTCCGATGACCCTGCCTACTTTGGCGGCTACATCAACGAGAACTTCACCCAGGTGTTTGCGGCCACGGGCCTTACAGCCAAACATGCCTACCAGCTGGCGTTCAACAGCTTCGAAGCGAGCTTTGCGGGCAACGCCGACAAGCGGGTGTGGGAACACAAGCTCAAGGAAACCTTTGAGCGCTGTGTGGAGCATGACTACTAAAGAAAGGCGGACGGTTGAACGTCTTTGCCGGTCACAGAACATCAGCCACCGCCCGAGGTGACTGAATCATCGCCCCGTAGCGCCGTGCGCAGCCGGTCTGCATAGGCTTGCAGCACGGCGGGCCCCGGCTCCTTGCGGGGCCAGGTCAGGGCAATGCCATCCTGCGCGTGGCGTGGCACCACATGCATGTGGAAATGGAACACCGTCTGGTCGCCCTCGCGCCCGTTGGCCTGCAGCAGGGTGATGCCCGGTGGGTCGAATGCCCGGCGCACGGCCTGCGCCATGCGCTGCGCGGTCTGCATGACGGCGGCTGCCTCTTCGGGGGTGATGTCCAGCAGCGTGGCCGCGTGGCGCCGGGTGGCCACCAGCACATGACCGGGGTTGACCTGGCCAATGTCCATGAAGGCGATGGTCAGGGTGTCTTCGTACACCTTGGCTGCAGGGATTTCGCCCGCCACCAGGCGGCAGAAGATGCACTGGCCGGGGGGTGAGGTGTCAACAAACATGGGCATGTGAAAGGACTCCGGAGCAGGTGATTGCGCCATCCTAGCGGCAGCCATGCCCGGCTCGCGCGGCGTGCCTTTTGGGCTCTGTGTAGTCAAAAATACGGGTAAACCCTAAAATGTGAATATTTGTACACCCGCCCATGCTCTGTGTGCGGGTGGGCGTTTGTGTGCCCCGCGTCGCGGGGCCTTTGTTTTGCGGACGCGCCGTGCGTTGTTCGCAGCAGGATTTCCCCTTCATGTTTCTCAATCAACTTTCCATCGGCAAGCGCCTGACCCTGGTGCTTGGCGTGATCCTGGCGCTGTTTTTTGTCAGCAGCGTCGTCGCGGTCTTCAAACTCAACCAGCTGGGCGCAGAGATCAACACCATGGTCGATGACAACATCAAGACCGAGCGCGCGGGTGCAGACTGGTTGCTCAACACCACTGCGGGGGTGCAGCGTGCTGCGGCCATCGCCAAAAGCAGCGATGCTTCGCTGATCCCTTACTTCGCTCCGGCCACAGCGGCCGCTATCAGCGAGACCAACGAACTGCAGAAGTTCATCGAATCGAAGATGGACGCACCCGAGGAAAAGCAGCTTTTCGCCAAGGTGGGTGATCTGCGCAAGGCCTATCTGAGCGCGCGCGAGGAGGTCAGCAAGCTCAAGCAAGCGGGCGATGCCGATGCGGCTGGCAGGGTCTTCACCGAGCGGTTCGAGCCCACCTCTCGCGACTATGTTGCAGGCGTCAAGCAGATGGTGGACCTTCAGCGCGCCCAACTGGACGCTGCGGGCAAGCGCAGCGAGGCGCTGCGTGCGCAGACCACGCTGCTGCTGCAGGTCTGCACCGGCATCTCGCTGCTGCTCGGTGCTTTGCTGGCCTGGCTGCTGGCCAACAGCATCACGCGCCCGCTGCGCCATGCCGAGGCCATTGCCGAGGCCATCGCGGACATGGACTTGACGGGCGCGCCGCAATCCGCATATGCCAATGACGAAACCGGCCGCTTGCTGCGCGCGCTGGATGTGATGCGTGCGGCGTTGCACGGGTCGCTGCAGCAGGTGCGCGGCGTGGTGGACAGTATCTCCACCGCCAGTACCCAGATCGCCATCGGCAACCAGGACCTGAGCGCTCGTACCGAGCAGACGGCCAGCAGCCTGCAGGAGACAGCCAGTTCGATGGAAGAGCTGACCAGCACCGTGCGCCAGAGCGCGGATTCTGCCGTGCAGGCCAACCAGCTGGCTGCGTCGGCTGCTGAGGTGGCTCAGCGGGGCGGTGAGGTGGTCGCCCAGGTGGTGAACACCATGGACGAGATCAACGCCAGCAGCAAGAAGATTGCCGACATCATTGGCACCATCGACGGCATCGCTTTTCAGACCAACATCTTGGCACTCAATGCCGCAGTGGAAGCTGCCCGCGCAGGCGAGCAGGGCCGTGGTTTTGCCGTGGTGGCCAGCGAAGTGCGTTCGCTGGCCCAGCGCTCGGCCAACGCGGCCAAGGAAATCAAGACGCTGATCGGTGTGTCGGTGGAGAAGGTCGAATCCGGTTCTGCACTGGTGCAGAACGCTGGCAGCACCATGACCGAGATCGTGAGCTCTGTGCGCCGCGTCACCGACATCATCGGCGAGATCAGTGCTGCAGCGTCCGAACAGAGCCAGGGCATTGGCCAGGTGAACGTTGCGGTGAGCCAGTTGGACCAGATGACGCAGCAGAATGCCGCACTGGTGGAAGAGTCCACTGCCGCTGCCGAAAGCCTGAAGGACCAGGCCTCGCGCCTGTCCGGCGTGGTGGGGGCGTTTCGCCTTGGCAACGCTGCGCAGCCAGGGCAGCCGCTGCGTCTTGGCTGAGCGCAGTTCATGCGGATGCATCACACCCTCTGACAGAGAGATTTTTCAAGCCAGAAAATACCCTGCGTATATTCACTTCACTGCGAGCCGTTGTCCTGCGGCTTGCACGTGTCTTTTCATCAGGACCATGTAGAGGAACACCATGTACAAAAACCTCGCAGCCATGCTCGTGGCCGCTTGTTTTTTCTCCCCCGCTTTTTCCCAGACCGCACCCGCCAAGGGCAGCGCTGCCGAGCCCGTCAAGGCTGGTTTTGTCTATGTTTCGCCCATCACCGAAGCGGGCTGGACACGCCAGCACGAAGAGGGCCGCAAGGCCGTCGAGGCGGCGCTGGGCCCGCAGGTCAAAACCACCTTTGTCGAGAACGTGGCCGAAGGCGCAGATGCCGAGCGCGTGATCCGCGACCTGGCGGCCACGGGCCACCAAATCATCTTCACGCCCAGCTTTGGCTACATGGAGCCCACGCTCAAGGTGGCGCAGGACTTCCCCAATGTGAAGTTCGAGTCCATCACGGGCTACAAGCAGGCCGCCAATGTGGCCACGGCCAACGCGCGCTACTACGAGGGCCGCTACCTGGCAGGCATTGCGGCGGGCCGCATGAGCAAGACCGGCGTGGCCGGTTTTGTGGCGGGTTTCCCCATCCCCGAGGTGCTGCAGGGCATCAATGCCTTCACGCTGGGCATGCGCTCGGTCAACCCCCAGGCCATGGTCAAGGTGGTGTGGCTCAACGTGTGGTTCGACCCGCCCAAGGAGCGTGATGCGGCCATGGCATTGTTCAACCAGGACGTGGACGTGATCGCGTTCCACACCGGCTCCACCGCCGTCATGGCGGCCGCACAGGAGCGCGGCAAGATGGCCGTGGCCTACCACTCCGACATGCGCAAGACCGGGCCCGACGCCCAGATCGTGGCTGTGACGCACCAGTGGGGCGCTTACTACACCGAGCGCGTGCGGGCCGTGCAGAACGGTCGCTGGAAAAGCGCCAACGTCTGGGGCGGCGTGCGCGAGGGCATGATCCGCGTCGGCGACTTTGGCACCAAGGTGCCCGCCGCAGTGCAGCAGGAGGTGCTGAGCGCCCAGAAGGCCATTGGGGCGGGCAAGCTCCAGCCCTTCCGTGCAGTCAAGGCGCCAGTGCGCGACAACGAAGGGCAGGAGCGCATTGCCCCCGGCCAGGCGTTGACGGATGCGCAGATCCTGCAGATGAACTGGCTGGTCGAAGGCGTGGTGGGCAAGCTGGCCCGCTGAACGCCAGTGGGCGGTGGCCCTGCCTTCCGCCCCCGTCGAGCCTTCCCCCTGTTCCATAGCCACTATGGGGCGTGCCGTATACAAGCGGCGTCCCCTGCCGCTAAGCTTGCTCCATGCCTGTATACCGATCTGCCCTTTTGCGCTTTGCCGACGACGGCACAGCCCTGTATGACCAAGATGGCCTGCTGGCCGTGGGACCCGACGCCGAAGGCCGCCAGCGGGTGCTGGCGGCAGGGGCGTGGCAGTCGCTGGCGCCGCAGTTTGCGGGCGAGCCCGTGGTGCACCTGCCGGGGCGCATCTTGGCGCCGGGGTTTGTGGACCTGCACATCCACTTTCCACAGACCGACGTGATCGGTTCCCCCGCCGACGGGCTACTGCCCTGGCTGGAGAACTACACCTTTCCCCACGAGTCGCGGTTTGTGGACCCGGGCTACAGCGCGCAGGTGGCTGAATTTTTTGTGGCCGAGCTGCTGCGCAACGGCGTGACGACGGCGCTTGCGTTTGCCACCTCGCACCCGGCATCCGTGGATGCCTTGTTTGCCGAGGCGCAGCGCCAGCAGATGCGACTGATCACTGGCAAGGTGCTGCAGGACCGCCACTCGCCCGATGGCGTGCGCGACGACACCGTACAAAGCCTGATCGACACCGAGGCACTGATCCGGCGCTGGCATGGCGTGGACCGCCTGGGTTATGCCATCACCCCGCGTTTTGCGCCCACCAGCACGCCCGAGCAGCTGCGCGGCGCCGGCGAACTGGCCGCGCGTTACCCGGACGTGTGGATCCAGTCGCATGTGGCCGAAAATCTGGATGAAATCCGCTGGGCGCGCGAGCTGTTCCCGGCCTCGCGCAGCTACCTGGCCGTGTACGACGACTTTGGCCTGATGCGCGAGCGCGCGGTGTACGCCCACTGCATCCACTTTAACGACGACGACCGCGCACTGATGCGTGACACGGGCGCCACGGCGGCGGTCAGCCCCACCAGCAACCTGTTTTTGGGCAGCGGCTTTTTTGACTACGCTGGAGCCGACCGCGTGGGCTTTGGCTATGGCCTGGCGAGTGACGTGGGTGGCGGCACCAGCTTCAGCCCCTTCAAAACCATGATGGCCGCCTATTACGTGGGCCGTGAGGGCCAGACCAAGCAGGGCCTGAGTCTGTCGCCCCAGCAGCTGTGGTGGCAGCACACGGCGGGCGCTGCCCGGGCGCTGGGCCTGGAGGGCGTGGTGGGTAATCTGCAGCCCGGCTGCGAGGCGGACTTTCTGGTGCTCAACCCGGCAGCCACGCCGCTGCTGGCGCGCAAGACACAGCAGGCACGCAACCTGGAAGAGCTGCTCTTTGCTCTGATCGTGCTCGGCGACGACCGTGTGGTGGAGCAAACCGTGATTTCTCAAGCAAAATACGGCTCCCGCGCCTGATCATCAAGCGCTGTCAGCTACACATTTAATAGCGCCCGGCAGTTTTCATGAAAAGCAGCCAGGCGATTGCGCAGGGAGTTCTGCTATGAGCATCAAGAGCGACAAATGGATCCGCCGCATGGCGGCCGAGCACGGCATGATCGAGCCTTTCGAGCCCGGCCAGGTGCGTGAGGCCGAGGGCCGCAGGATCATCAGCTACGGCACCAGCAGCTACGGCTATGACATCCGCTGCGCGCCCGAATTCAAGGTATTCACCAACATCCACAGCACGGTGGTGGACCCGAAGAACTTCGACGAAAAGAGTTTTGTCGATTTCGAGGGCGACAGCTGCATCATCCCGCCCAACAGCTTTGCGCTGGCCCGCACGGTCGAATACTTCCGCATTCCGCGCAACGTGCTCACCGTCTGCCTGGGCAAAAGCACCTATGCCCGCTGCGGCATCATCGTCAACGTGACCCCGTTCGAGCCCGAGTGGGAAGGCTATGTGACGCTGGAGTTCAGTAACACCACGCCGCTGCCCGCACGCATCTACGCGGGCGAGGGCTGCGCCCAGGTGTTGTTCTTCGAGAGCGACAAGGACGATGTCTGCGAGGTCAGCTACCGCGACCGGGGCGGCAAGTACCAGGGCCAGGTGGGCGTGACGCTGCCCAAGGCCTGACCCGAATCGGGTGGAGGCGGGGGCGCAACAGGTTTTCTGGGGTTTCGTCCTACGTGGCCTCAGCTCTTTGGCCGAATGGCAGGCTGCAGCGGTTTTTTTAGCATGACCCCATGCCGCCGCGTGGTCTGGCGGCCTGATGGAGTCTTGCCATGCTGAGCTTTGCTGCACCTTCTGTGCCCGCTGCACCCGCCAAGGCCTTGGGCCCGGGGCTGGCTGCCGGGGGCTCTGCCAGTGGTTCGCTGGCCACCTACTGGCCTTGCGAGTTGCTAAATGCGTTTGCGCTGAAGATGGCTGCCAGTGGCCACTGCGTGAACATGTCCATGATGCTGGGCCACCGCCCCTACGCGCTGGAGCAGCTGGCGCTGGCGCGCTCAGAGGCAGACGGGGATCTTCACCACCTGGCAGCCCAGCTGCAGGCCTACTTCGACGCCCCCCAGCCGGGATAGCAGAAAGCAGACGCTGCGCACCGCTGCCCACCGGCAGAAGGCAAGCCTCAGTCCTCCACACAGACCCGGTTACGGCCCTGGCCCTTGGCCTCGTAGAGCGCGATGTCGCCGCGCCGCAGGATGGCGTCGCCGGTGTCATCGGCGCCCCGCATGCTGGCCACGCCCGCACTCACGGTGATGGTGCCGACCACCGGGTCCTGCTGCTGTGCCATGGCGGTGACCAGGGTCTGCGCAATCGCACGAGCGCCTTCCAGGTCGGTGTCGGGCAGCAGCGCCACAAACTCCTCGCCACCGAGCCGCGCGATCACGTCCGAGCCACGCAGCCGTGTTTCGAGCGTGCGCGCCAGCCGACGCAGGACCTCGTCCCCGGCCTCGTGGCCATAGGTGTCGTTCACGCGCTTGAAATGGTCCACATCCACCGCAATCAGGCTCAGGGGCCGGGTGCTGCGCCGGGCGAGCGCCAGCGCAAACGCCATCTGCGTTTCAAAGCCGCGCCGGTTCAGCAGCCCGGTGAGGGCGTCGGTGCGGGCCTGCAGATCGAGGGCTCGATTGGCGGCCTCCAGCTCCAGGGTGCGCAGGCGTACCTTTTCTTCCATGGCCTCGCGGGCGGCCAGCAGCCGGTGGGTCATGCGGCCCAGCGCCTGGGAGAGCTGGCGCACCTCGCGGTTGCTGTCCATGGCCGGGATGTTGCTGCCAGGGTGGCCCGCCTCCACGGCGCTGGCGGCATCGGCCAGTGCGTACAGGGCATCGCTCAGGCGGCGTGCGGCCATCCAGGCCAGGGCCGATGCCATGAGCGCGGCCGTCAGGCCGATGGCGAGGGCCATGCGCACGGTGCGGTCGGCCTCGGCAAATGCCAGCTCGACTGGCTGGCGCGCCACGATGCGCCAGCCCAGGTCGCTGGCGGCATTGCGGGGTTGCAGCTGCGTGGCGGCCGTAAGGTAGCGATTGCCGTCGAGCCAGGGCACCACCGCCGTCTGCAGGCTTCCGCCATCGCGGTTGTTGTTGATGTGAATGCCCTCGGGCAGGCGCTGGCCGGCGGCTTGCAGCATGGTGCCGTGCCGGCGGGGTGCCAGGATCATCTGGCCCTGGCGGTCGAAGATGAAGAGTTCCACCGCGTCTTCAGCCGAAGTGGACGGCGTGAGGCCTTCCAGCACCTCGCGCGACCATTCCCAGCTGCCGTGGATGCCCAGCACGCCCACGGTGGTCGGGCCGATGCGGATGGGGGCTGCGAAATCGACAAACCGGTGCGGCTCGCCCGAGGCCGTGGGGGGCAGCAGGCTCTCCAGCAGCTGGGCGGGGTGCACGTCGCCCACATGCACCTCTTGCAGGCCCCGCTGGAACCAGGGGCGCTGGGCCACACTGTGGCCCAGCAGCAGGCCGCCCGTGGCGTTGCGCACCACCCCTTGCGCGTCGGCCACACCAATCCAGAGGTTGCTGGGCTGCATGGCCTGGCTGCGGGCCAGCATGTGCTGGGCCTCGGGCGAATCCAGCCCTGCGGACCAGACCATGGCGGCACTGGCCAGCACCTCGGCCTCCAGGCTGCGCTGCATCAGGCCGGTGGCCAGCAGCTTGCCTGCGTTGTCGGCCACGGCCTGCAGCGAATCCCCCGCGTCGCGCTGGATGCGGTGTTTGAGCAGCTCGCCAAAACCCAGGGACAGCAGCACGGCCAGCGCGATGACCAGCGTGCCGAACACCAGCGCAATCTGCATGCGCAGGCTGTGGTCTGAAAAGCGCACGAGCAGTGCCATGGGAGACCTGTCAGGTGGCAGGGCGCTGCGCAGCGCCCTGGCGCAGGGCCAGCCGTGCGGCGGCCAGGTCCCAGCCGGCCCAGCCGCAGCTCTTGAACAGCACAGGCCCTGCAGGCGTGCGGGGCGCCCACGGGCCGCACACCACGTCCCGCAGCACGGGTAGGGCGGCCACGTCCAGCCCGGCTTGCAGCAAATCGCCCGCCTCGTGGCTGGCGTCGGCCGTGTCCACCACGATGCTGCCATGCTGCGCCACGTGCAGGCACAGCGCGGGCGCCAGCTCGGCCATGGTGGGGGTGAAGGCGCCCACTGCGGTGATGAATGCATCGGGCCGGGGCGTGGCATGCAGTACCAGGCTGCTGGCTGTGGTGCAGGCGGCCACCAGGGGGCAGTGCGCCAGGGCCGCGTTGGCATCGCCCACCACCCGCACCTGGGCGCCCAGTGCACGCACCTGCATAGCCAGGGTTTCGGCGCTGGCGGCGCTGCGCGAGGTGATCCAGACCTCCTTCACGCCCAGCCCGAGCACAAAGGCTTCGGCATGGGCCAGGCCCTGCACCCCCGCGCCCACGATGAGCAAGGGGCCTTGCGGCGACGGTGCCAGGTGCCGCGCTGCCAGCAGCGAGATAGCAGCCGTGCGCCGGGCCGTGACTGTGGGGCCGTCCAGCACCAGCTGGCGCGCGCCGGTGGCGATGTCGAACACCACCACGTCGCCCTGGATCGAGGGGCGCCCTGTGCCCGCGTTGGCGGGAGTGAAGGTGATGAGCTTGGTCATGGCCACGCTGCGGTCGGTGGCGGGCATAAGGAACAGGCTGCCGCCCTGGGCCAGGGGCAACACGCTGCGCGGCGGGACTGAGACGGTGCTGTCGTGCAGCAACTCGGCGATTTCGTCGGCCAGGGCTGACCAGGGCAGCCGCTGCGCGGTGGCGGCTGCATCCAGCGTGCCTGTGGCCAGGGTGGAGGGGGCAAAAGACATGGCCTGACTGTACACAGCGGCCAGCGTTTTGGGACTGCCGGGCAGAGGCAACCCCCTGTTTTTCAGGGCATCTTCGGTGTGCTGCCCACAGGCGGTCTCAGTGTGTGGCTCCGGCCTGCAGGGTGATGTCTTGCGGGGCCAGCACGGCCGCCCACAGCGCGGTGTGGATGCCGCGCACCATGTCGCGCAGCGGCAGGTGGGGCGCCCCCTGCCCGGTGAGCCAGGGCACATGCACAAAGCCGCCCCGCGCCCCGGCGGGGCCTGCGCCCTGCGCCAGCAGGTGCAACAGGCCATACAGCACATGGTTGCAGACAAAGGTGCCCGCCGTCTGCGATACCTCGCAGGGCAAGCCCGCGCGCTGCACGGCGCGCAGCATGGCCTTGACGGGCAGGCTGGCGAAGTAGGCGGCGGGCCCGTCGGTTGCCACGGGTGTGTCGATGGGCTGGGCGCCAGTGTTGTCGGGGATGCGGGCGTCGTTGATGTTGATGCCGATGCGCTCCAGCGACAGCGCACTGCGCCCGCCCGCCAGGCCCAGGCATACCGTCAGCGCGGGCTGGTGTGTGTGCACCAGCGCTGCCAGCTGCTGCAGCGACTGACCAAACACCGTGGGCAGCTGCGCCGCCACCACCCGGTGGCCGCCTATGTGCTGGCCGTGCAGCGCCTGGGCAATCAGCCAGCTGGGGTTGAGTGGATCGCCGCCGAAGGGGTCGAAGCCGGTGAGCAGGATCACCTTGTCGGGCGGGGGTGTGAGGTGGCGGGTGTCGTTGATCATGGAAGCGGTGCGGCGGGCCTGTGGCAGGCATGCATCGTAGTTCGCCCTGGCTGCACCTGCACGGCGCGTAATATCCAGCATTGGCCTTCCAACCGCAGGAGGGCGCAGGAGATCTGGCATGAAATGGGAAGGCAATCGCGAATCCGACAACGTGGAAGACCGCCGTGGCGATGATGGCGGCGGCGGGGGCGGATCGCCGGTATTCGGCGGGCGCAGCATTGGCATCGGCACCATCGTGATCGCCCTGCTGGGGGGCTGGGTGCTGGGTATCAATCCGTTGACGATTCTGGGGCTGCTCAGTGGTGGCGGGTCACCCGCGCAGGTGCAGCAGCACCCGGGCCCTGCACACCGCCCGCCAGCGGACGACACCATGGCCCGCTTTGTGGGCACGGTGCTGGCCGACACCGAGGATGTGTGGGGCCAGGTGTTCAGCCAGGGGGGCGGCCGCTACCAGGAGCCACGCCTGGTGCTGTTCCGGGGCGCCACGCCCACGGCCTGCGGCACCGGCCAGGCGGCCATGGGCCCGTTCTACTGCCCGGCCGACCAGAAGGTCTACATCGACCTGGGCTTTTATGAAACCCTCAAGAACCGCCTGGGCGCCCCGGGCGACTTTGCCCAGGCCTATGTGATCGCGCACGAGGTGGGCCACCATGTGCAGAACCAGCTGGGCATCAGCGGCAAGGTGGACCAGATGCGTGGCCGGGTGAGCAAGGCCGAATACAACGCACTGTCGGTGCGGCTGGAGCTGCAGGCCGACTGTTTTGCGGGCGTGTGGGCCCACCACGCGCAGAACGCGCGTCAGATCCTGGAGCAGGGCGATGTGGAAGAGGCCATGAACGCGGCCGCCAAGATCGGTGACGACGCGCTGCAGCGCGCCCAGGGCGGCGCCGTGGTGCCCGAGAGTTTCACCCACGGCACCAGTGCCCAGCGCCAGCGCTGGTTCCACAACGGCCTGCAGAACGGCAGCGTGAAGGCCTGCGACACCTTTGCTGCGCGCAGCCTGTAGGCCGCCGCAGCCCGTACGGGTTTTGAAGACCACGGCCCATGTCCTCCGCAGCGCCCCTGGCGGCGCCATCCCACCGGGCGCCTGACCCCGCAACGCAGCCCTCGGGCGCGGCGGCGGCCTGGTCTGCGGCGGCGGTCACCGTGCCCCATGCCGTGGGCCTGGGGTTGCTGGCGTTTGCGCCCCTGGCGGGCGACTATTCATTGGCGGCGCTGGCCCTGTGGTCGGCCGCGCTGCCGGGCCTGCTGCTCACGCTGCTGGCGCCCCGTGCGGGTGTGGTGTATGCGCCCACCACGGTGGTGGCGCTGCTGTTTGCGGCCGTGCTGGCCACGGCCCACGGCGCCGCGCCCGCGCTGGGGCTGAATGCGCGGCAGGTGCTGGCCGTGAGCGGGGCCACAGTGGCGCTGGCGTTTGTCTTTCAGTGGCTGCTGGGTGTGCTGCGGCTGGCGTCGGTGGCGCGGTTCTTGCCGATTTCGGTCACCCACGGGTTTGCGGCGGGCGTGGGCCTGTCGATGGTGCTGGGCCAGGTGCGCAACGGCTTTGGCGCCGGGGCGGCTGCAGCCTGGGATGCCCAGCTGGGCTGGCATGCGCTGGCGGCCGGGGCCGTAGTGGGGCTGGCCTGGTGGCTGCGGGGCCGCTGGCCGCGCATGCCTGGCCTGCTGACGGCAGTGGCCGTGGTGGCGCTGATTGTGGCGGCGGCAGGGTGGTGGAGCGGCGGGCCCGGGGCCGTGCTGGTGCCTGCCGTGCAGCCGAGTGTGTTTGCCTGGCCGCCGCTGCCGGACTGGAGTGGCATCCCCTGGATGGCCCTGGCGCAGCAGCAGGGCGCGGCCCTGGTGGTACTGGCGCTCCTGATGGCGCTGGTCAACAGCCTCGAAATTCTGGTCTTCAACCAGGAACTGGAACTGGACCACGGCCTGCGCGGTGACGCCAACCTGGCCCTGCGCCGCGAAAGCCTGCTGGGCGCGCTGTGTGGCCTGGCGGGCATGATTCCGGCGTCCACCAGCGCGTCGCGCTCGCGCATCGTGCTGGCGCAGGCGGGCGCATCGCGTGATGCGCCGCGCTGGCACGCTGCGATCATGCTGGGCGTGGCCCTCACGGGGCCGTGGTGGCTGCACTGGGTGCCCATGGCCTGTCTGGCGGGTGGGTTGGTGCTGGCCGGGCTGATGCAGGTGCCGGGGCTGATGTGGTCGCTGGGTTATGCACGCCGCTCGCGCGTGACTTGGGCGCAGAGCTGGCTGGTGGCCCTGGTGTTTGCCGTGATGGGCGGCGTGGGCGCGCTGGTGGCGGGCCTGGTGGTGGCCACCTTTGTGCTGCTGCACGACTCGGCCGCCACGGTGCTGCGCCATGTGCGGCTGGATGGCGAGCTGCGCTCGCGGCGCCTGCGCCGCGCGGGCTCGGACACCTGGCTCGCGCCCCGCATGAACCAGGTGGCCGTGTTCGAGCTGCAGGGCGTGATGTCGTTTGGCGTGGCGGCCCACCTGGCCGAGCAGGTGCGCATGCTGCTGCAGCCGCGCCACCGCTGGGTGATTCTGGATGCGGGCCGCGTGCCCGCCTGGGACAGCACGGCGCTGGCCCAGCTGCGCGCGCTGGTGCGCGACCTGGGCCAGCAGGGCATTGCAGCCGCCGTGGCGGCGCTCGACCCCCTGGCCGCCGACCACGCGGGCGAACATGTGCGCGCCTTTGCCGACCTGGACCGCGCGCTGGAATGGGCCGAGGCCGGCATCCTGTCGCAGCGCCCCATCGAGCAGCGTCCTGCGCGCCCCGAGCGTGACCTGCTGGGCGAAATCGGCGAGGGCGTGCCCCGTGCCGCCGCCGACGCGCTCATGGCCCTGCTGGAGCCGCTGGACGTGCCCGCCCACGGCGTGGTCTTCCGCGCGGGCGACACCGACCACGACCTGCTGGTGGTCAAGTCGGGCCACATCACCTTGGTGACCCTGTGGCCGCCCGACAAGGGCCTGCGCCTGGCCACCGTGGGGCCGGGCATGGCGTTTGGCGAGATGGCATTCCTCAACGGTGCGGCCCGCAGCGCCTGCGCCGGGGCCGAGCGCGGGCCTGCGCACCTGGTGCGGCTGTCGCGCGCACATTTCGACGCCTGGGCCCGGCAATACCCCGAGGCTGCGCTCACGGTGATGAATAACCTCGCGCAGATCGGGGCGAGGCGGCTGGCGGTCACCACGCGCCAGCTGCGGGCCGTGCTCGAGTGATTTTCACAAGCAAAAATTGGCCTATGCGCGCAATGGGTGTGCTTTTTAAGCTATCAAAATAGTAGTAAATGGGTGCCTCGCGCCGCCTGCTGGCCTGTGCTGCGCGCTACTCCGTAGCGCAAAAAATCGCTTTTTGGGCCACCGGTGCGACAATAGAGGGCTGCGAGCCTGTTCATGACCTCGCGCGGCCCCCGGTGCCGCGGGAGATCGTGAGCAGGTTCTAGCGCAACGCCCCAACAGTCCCCGGCGCACGGCACATTGCCCGCTGGGGCCCTCTCTGCGGCGTTGCACTCCTCGCCGGGCCACCAGCCCGGCTGCGGTTTGCGCCTTGCAGCCAGCCCCCTCCCAAGGGCGTGCCACATTGCTCAGACATAAATTCAGCGTCGCCTACAAACACGCTTTTAATGACTAGTTCCTTTTCCAATCTATCGCTGGCCGAGCCGCTGGCACGTGCCGTGGCCGAAATGGGCTACGAGTCCATGACGCCCATCCAGGAGCAGGCCATTCCGGTCGTGCTCACCGGCCAGGACGTGATGGGTGCCGCCCAGACCGGCACCGGCAAGACCGCCGCCTTCTCGCTGCCCCTGCTGCAGCGCCTGCTCAAGCACGAAAACAGCTCCACCTCGCCCGCCCGCCACCCTGTGCGCGCCCTGGTGCTGCTGCCCACGCGCGAGCTGGCCGACCAGGTCGCGCAGCAGATCGCGCTGTACGCCAAGCACACCAAGCTGCGCAGCACCGTGGTGTTTGGCGGCATGGACATGAAGCCCCAGACCATCGAGCTGAAAAAAGGCGTCGAGGTGCTGGTGGCCACGCCGGGCCGCCTGCTGGACCACATCGAGGCCAAGAACGCGGTGCTCAACCAGGTCGAGTACGTGGTGCTCGACGAGGCCGACCGCATGCTGGATATCGGCTTCCTGCCCGACCTGCAGCGCATCCTGAGCTACCTGCCCAAGACCCGCACCACGCTGCTGTTCAGTGCCACCTTCTCGCCCGAGATCAAGCGCCTGGCCAGCAGCTACCTGCAAAACCCCATCACCATCGAGGTGGCCCGCCCGAACGAGACGGCCTCCACCGTGGAGCAGCGCTTCTACAGCGCGGGTGACGACGACAAGCGCCGCGCCATCCACCAGGTGCTCAAGACGCGCGGCATCAAGCAGGCCTTCATCTTCGTGAACAGCAAACTCGGCTGCGCGCGCCTGGCACGGAGCCTGGAGCGCGAGGGCCTCAAGACGGCTGCCCTGCATGGCGACAAGAGCCAGGACGAGCGCCTCAAGGCGCTGGAAGCCTTCAAGAAGGGCGAAGTGGACCTGCTGGTGTGTACCGATGTGGCCGCGCGCGGCCTGGACATCAAGGACGTGCCCGCCGTGTTCAACTTCGACGTGCCCTTCAACGCCGAAGACTATGTGCACCGCATTGGCCGCACGGGCCGTGCGGGCGCGTCCGGCCTGGCGGTCACGCTGGTGTCGGGCAGCGATGCGCGCCTGGTGGCCGACATCGAGAAGCTGATCAAGAAGAAGATCGAGCTGGAAGCCGTCGAATACGAAGAAGACCAGCCCCGGGGCCGCATCAACGACGGCCGCCGTGCCTGGCGCGAAGCGGGCGAGACCGGCGACGGCCGCGATGCCCTGGGCAGCGCGGGCCCGCGCCGTGAACGGGATCGCGACTACCGGGGAGGACGTGAGTCCCGCGAATCCCGCGAGCCACGCGACCAGCACCGGGGCTTCCGCCCCGCAGCAGTCTCGCGTGACCCGTTCTTCGAGAAACCCTACGAGGCGAGCCCAGCCTCGGACGCCGCCCCCGCCTGGGAGGCCGCGACCAAGGCCGCGCCGCGCAGCAGCATCTCGGCCAACATCAAGCCCAAGCGCAAGGTGGCTGCACTGTTCAAAGCCGTCCAGCCCGAAACCTCGGCGCAGTGAGCGCTGGTTTGAAGGTTTTTTGGCCTCTACCGCGCGGCCAGTAAGCACTGATAGCTATATTTTTGATAGCTAGAGCGCAGCGGGCCCCTGCCATGGGGTCTGCACCATGTGGCCCGCTTCATGGGGCCTCCCTGTGTGGGTGGTGGTCGGCCCGCAGGTGGGGCGCCAGTCCGCGCAGCAGGGGCGCGTCGATGGCGCTGAATGCGCGCAGGCTGCCGCCCTGCACCTGCACAAACCGCTGCGCTGCCGCAGCCCCCGCAAACGCTGGCAGATTGCCCGCCCGCATGGGCCCCAGGGCCGAAGAGCCTGTCACATACACCGCCTGTTGCGCGTCCACCCAGGCGCCCGTGTCGGCATCGCTCACATAGCGGGCCACGATGGCCTCGGGCACGCGGCCCCGCGTGTAGTGCGCCACATTGCCCAGGTACAGCATCAGGCTCAGCGGCGAGTCGAAAAAATACGCATCCCCATCCGCAAAGATCACCTGGGCCGCCCAGGCGCGTGCGCGCGCCGGGTACATGCCACACACGGGGCAGCGGGCGTCCTGGGGCACTTCGCGCGCAGCCGCCAGCGGCTGGCCGGATGCCGGGTTGTGTGGCGTGGGCGGCGCAACAATGCACACGTCGTCGCCCGGCCCGAACGGAGCGGTGGACGATGCGTTGCCGCTGCCCCGCCGCCATGGCCACGCCGTCCCACCGGCCGCGATCGCGCCTGTGCCCAGCACCAGCAGGGCTGCCAGCGCAGCCCGCCGGGTGGGCGGGCGGGTGTGGCCGGGAGCAGGGTGGGGCAGCAGGCGCATGGCTGGCTCACATGCGGGTGTCGTGCAGCGCGCCGCCGCTCAGGTCCACCATGGCGGGCCGGATCTCGGCAAACCGCAGCACCTTGCCACCGTATTCGGCCGCGAACTTCTGCGCATCGGCCTCTTGCGCAAAGCTGCCGATGGTGGGGCCCATGGAGCCGTGGCGCTTGCCACCCACCACGTAGAGGGCGGTCTTGCCGTCGATCCAGTGGCCTTGCGGGGCGTTCCAGTCGGCCTTGCCCATGTCCTGCACATACACGGCCTGCGCAGCGCGCACCTGCTCGCCCGCGAGCAGCGTGCTGAACAGCTCCACGGTGTCGCAGAAGAACGAGGGCTTGCTCTGCCCCGTGAAGTGCACCTGGGCCTTGGGGCCGGGGTAGTCGGCCAGCAGCATGCCGTCCAGCTCGCAGCTGGTGGTGCGGTCGATTTCCACCGGGGCGAGGGATTGCGCACCGGTGTCTGCCTGGCTGCAGCCAGCGATGCCGGTGAGCGCGCCCAGCGATGCGAGCGCCGCCCAGCCCAGCAGTTGGCGCCGCGTGGCGCAGGTGCATTGGTATTGGTGTGTCATGGTTTGAATCTCCAGCCCGCCAGCGCCAGCGGCACCACGATCCAGCCGCCCATCACCGCGCCCATGAGCCATGGCTTGGCCAGGGCTGGGGGCACGATGCTGGTCAGGCCGTACAGGGTGCGCACGTCTTCCAGTGAGAACACGTTGAGGATGCGGAACACGTCCGCGGGGTTGAGCAGCAGCAGGTAGGCTATGGCCTCGCCGCCGTGGCTGCCGCTCGTGGCCACCAGGGCGCCGAGCAGCAGCAGGTCGAACACCAGCACGAAGAAGAACCACGCGGCAATCGCCAGCCCCGAGGCACGCGTGCGCTCGCGCACCACCACCGACAGCAGCAGGGCCAGGCTCAGGAACGCCAGGCCCAGCAGCACGGCGCTGGCCATGAAACCGCCGTAGTGAAACAGCCCGCCCCAGCCGAACTGGCGGTACAGCAACACGGCCACCAGCGCGAAACCCGCGAGCGTGGACACCGTGAGCGCCCCCGCCAGCCCCAGGTACTTGCCCAGCAGCAGCTCCAGCCGCGTGAGCGGCAGCGACAGCAGCAGGTCGAGCGAGCCGCGCTCGCGTTCGCCCACGATGGCGTCAAACCCCAGCAACAGCGCGATCAGCGGGATCAGGTAGATCACCAGGCTGACCAGGCTCGCGATGGTGAACTCGATGGAGCGCAGGCCCACCGTGCCCTGCTGCGCACCGCCGAAGTAGGTGATGGCCAGAGAGAACACGGTGAACACCAGGGCCACCGCCAGCACCCAGCGGTTGCGCATGCGGTCGCGGAATTCCTTGGCGGCGATGGTGAGGATCTGGGTCAATTCCATGGTCAGGCCTTGCGCAGGTCGAAGTACAGGTCTTCGAGGGAGGGCTCGTGGATCTGCACGTCCACGAGCCGCGTGCCGAGTGGCGCCAGGGCCGCGAGCGCGGCAACCTTCAGCGCGCGGGGGCAGGTCAGACACAGGCCCTCGGGCGTCGGCAGCGCGGTGATGCCGGGCAGCAAGGCCACCGCCTGCTGCGCGGCCGGAACGTCGGCGGGGGCGAGCACGAGGTCAATGGCCAGCGGCATGTGGGCCCGCTCGCGCAGCGCCTGCACGCTGCCCAGGGCCTGCAGCTTGCCCGAGGTCAGGATGGCCAGACGGTCCACGCGCTCCTGCAGCTCGGCCAGGATGTGGGAGGTGATGACGATGGTCACGCCCCGGGCCTGCAGGCCGCGCAGCGTGGCGTAGAAGTCGCGGATGGCCTGCGGATCCAGGCCGTTGGTGGGTTCGTCCAGCAGCAGCACCTGGGGGCTGCCCAGCAGCGCCTGCGCGAAACCGAGGCGCTGGCGCATGCCTTTGGAGTATTCGCGCACCGGGCGGTTGCCGGCCGGGGTCAGGCCCACCTGGTCGAGCAGCGTGGCGCATTGGGCCGGCGGCGCGGCCTTGAGGCGCGCAAAAAAGCGCAGCGTCTCCAGCCCGCTCAGGTTGTCGTAGAGCACCACGTTCTCGGGCAGGTAGCCCAGGTGGCGCCGCGCGGTGCGGAAGTCGCGGCCCGACACGCTGGTGCCGCCCACGCGGATCTCGCCGGAGGTGGCGGGCGTGAGGCCCAGGATCATCTTGAACAGCGTGCTCTTGCCCGCGCCGTTGTGGCCGATGAGGCCCAGGATTTCGCCGCGCTCGATGCGCAGGTCGATGCCGTCCACTGCGTGGTGCGCGCCGTAGTGCTTGTGGGCGTCCAGCACCTCGATGGCGGGGCCGGCGCGCAGGTCAATGGGGGGAGGGTTGCGGGTCACGCTGAAGATTCCGTTCGGGTGTGTTCGGCTGCACGGGCGATTGCGCAAGCGGGTGCATGCGGGGCTTGGGGTCGACCACGGTGGGCACGCGCAGCACGGGGAACTGCTGGCCCACCAGGCGCAGGGCCTGCACGGCGGGGCTGGCCAGCAGCAGCTTGATGGTGGGGTGGCGCCAGGTGAGGCGGTCCACCATGTCGTTGGCCTCGTAGGGCACGTCGCCCACGCCGTTGCCGTCGCGGTCCCAGCCCAGGTAGTTGCTCCAGTAGTTGCCCAGCGGGCCGCCCCAACGCTCGTCGCGGGCGCCCACATAGCGCACCTGTTCGCGGTTGCCGATGAAGTCGTTGCCGTCCACCACGTTGCGGGTGGAGCCGGCCGACAGGTGCACGCCCACGGTGTTGCGCACCACCCGGTTGCCGCGCAGCGTGGCGTACTCCACGTCGTAGATGAAGAAGCCGCGCTGGTTGTCTGCCACCAGGTTGTTCTCGATGACCGAATCCTGCAGCGTGCGCAGCATGATGCCGTGGTCGCTGTTGCTCCACGCGCGGTTGTTGCGCACCACCTGGTCGCGCACTTCCATCAGCGCGAGGCCCCCCCGGTTGTTGTAGGTGTCGTTGTCCTCCCACAGGTTGTAGTAGGAGTTCATGTAGTGCGTGCCGTAGCGGCTGTGGTGCAGCTTGTTGCCGCGAAAGATGGCGTGGTGCGACACGTCCACATACAGCGCGTCGCGCACGAAGCTGATGTGGTTGCCCTCGATGCGGGCGCCCTGGGTGTTGTACAGCTGCACGCCGTTGCCGCGCTGCGAGGAGTTCACGTCGCGCAGGCCGGTGATGGTGTTGTGCAGCACCTGCACGCCGTCTGCCTTCTCGATCCACAGGCCGAACAGGTTGTAGGTGAGGTCGCTGTGGCGCACCACCGCGCGGTGCGCGCCGGGCTGGATGTAGATGCCCGCGTTCTGGTCCTTGAGGCTGGTGCCGGAGTCGCGCACGATCAGGCCCTCGATCACCACGTCGGGCGCGGCCACGCGGATGGTGTCGCCCTGCTGGCCGCCGCTCACCGTGGGGCGGCCGATGCCGCGCAGGGTCAGCGCCTTGCCGATGCGCAGCGTGTTCACGCGGTAGAAGCCGCGTTGCACCTCCACCGTGTCGCCCGGCGCAGCGGCGTTGACGGCGGCCTGCAGGTCCTGCCCGGGGGCGACCTGCACCGTGGCCGCGCAGGCGGGCAAAGCCAGCATCAGCGCCAGGGCCGGGGCAGAGAGGGCCTGGGGCAGCTTCATCACGCCAGCCCCGCCAGCGCCTTGATGGCCAGGAACAGTGCCGCGCCAATCAACAGGTTCTTGAAGCCCACGTAGCTCAGCATGTCCATCACGCCCGCCACGCGGTAGCGGCCCTGCCACCAGGGCCCGTCCTTCACGTAGCGCTTGCCCGACAGACGGATCAGCACCTCGTACACGCTCCAGCCGAACCACCAGCCGATGATGGCGCCCGAGGACAGCGTGCCCAGGGCCGCCATCACCCAGGCCACGCTGGCGGCCACACCCAGCGAGAACCCGGCGATGTGCAGCGCGCGCCGCGATGCCCAGCCTTCGCGGCACCAGGGCCACAGGTGGTCCACCAGTTCTGCCCAGATCCAGCGCAGGCCATGGACATCGGCCTTGTGCGCAGGCTGTGCCTGTGCGGTGGGCATGCGCGGGTCCGGGCCCTGCGCGGCCTTGGCCGAAATCTGATCGGCCACGGTGGCGGGGTGGATGGGGATGAAGTAGCCGTTGGCGCCGATGGGCGTGATCGCGAGGCCGTCCTTCTCGCGGCGCTTGCGCTCCTTGGCCAGCGGCGGGCAGCCCTTGGTGTCGGTGTAAAGCACCATGCAATCGAGGCAGTGCAGGCACTCGCGGTGGTCGATGCGGCCGTCGGTGTCGATGGCCTGGGCGCCGCAGCCCACGGCGCAGGCCTTGCAGCTGTTGCAGTCCTGCTTGCGCTTGAGGCCGAACCAGCGGAACGTGCTGGGCATGGCCAGCGACGCGCCCAGCGGGCAGATGTACTTGCAATAGGGCCGCTCGATGAAGATCGACACGCCCAGAATGGCCGCCACGAACAGGCCGTAGGGCCAGGCGCGGTTGAGCACGCCCACCAGGAAGGTGGTCTTGAATGGCTCCACCTCGGCCAGCTTCTCGGCCAGGCCCATGGAGAACATCGACACCGCGAGCAAGCCGAAGAACACCGCGTACTTGGCCCACTTGAGCCGGTCGTGCCACTTCTGCGGCAGCTGGGTCTGAAAGCGCTTGAGGCCCAGGACGCGAGCGACCTTGTAGATGCCCTCCTGCAGCGAACCGAACGGGCACATCCAGCCGCAGAACAGCCCGCGGCCGAACAGGAACACCGTGGCGATGATGAAGATCCAGAACAGGAAGATGAACGGGTCGGACAGAAACAGCGACCAGGTCCACTGGAACAGCAGCGCGTGGAACCAGGTCAGCACCTGCGTGATGGAGGGCTGCGCCATCTGGCCGAAGCCGATCCAGCCGATGCTGATGGCCCAGAAGCTGTACTTGAAGGCGTTCACCGGCCATTTGTTCTTGTGGGTGGAGCGGCGCGTGAGCCTTTCACGCAGCGCATAGACCACCGTGACGCCCACCAGCAGCAGCGCGAACAGCGCGATGGGCAGCGCCTGCGATTTCCAGATGCGCACCCAGGGCGCGTCAGGTTCCTTGACCTCCGGGCGGCCGCCGTCGAGCAGCGTGGCGGGCAGCCAGTACTTGGACTCGAACACCGCAAAGCTGCGGTGGCCGGTGGCGCGGTCCACACGGTTGCCCAGGAAGGCGAACTTCCACGGGTACGCGGCCGAGAAGGCCTGCGAGCGGATGATGAAGATGGCCGATTCGTTGTAGCCGGGCGCGCCGGCAGCCTCCAGCCCGTAGAGGTTGAGCGCATCCAGGTCGCGGAAGGTGAAGGAGTCCGACCCCTGCTTGACCTGCACCCGGTCGAAGATGCCGCCGCGTACGAAGCCCGAGCCCTTGAACGACTCCTGCCCGCCGGTCTTGATGACGAACAGCGCGTTCTCGCCGTCCTTCAGGCGCGAGCGCAGGTTCTCGAAGCCGTTTTTGCCCAGCAGGCTCTGGCCCATATCGGGGTGGTTCAGGTCGCCGAACCACAGCTCAATGAAGGGCTCCGGGCCCCGAGGCAGGCCCACCTGCTCGGGCTTGACCAGCAGCTGCTGCACGGCGCCCATCTGCACCAGCCGTGCCCAGCTGTAGGCCTGGCCGGTGTGGGCAAAACGCGCGGCCTCGCGCACCGTGGGCGCGATGATGCCGGTCTGCCGTGCCACGGCCGAGCCCGAGGCCATGACCACCTGGTTCTGCGCGACCACGGTGACGGTGGCGCCGGAGATGGCATCGACGCCGATCACGTTCTCATCGGGGCGCGAGGGGCCGACCTCGATGGTGTCGGTGACCGACTTGCCCAGGTACTGGTTGTTGAAGTTCGTCAGCGCCGATTCCGGGATGCCCAAGAGCAGGATGGGCTCGGAATGCTTGAGCACCTTGATGCCCACGAAGCGGCCCTGTGCATCCATGCCGATGAGCGTGACCACCGGCTTGCCCGAGTACGCGGGCGTGTCGGTGATGTCCGTGGACAGCATCACGTAGCCCAGCAGCTTGCCGCCATCGCCATAGGCCTCGACATACGGCGGCTGACCCTTGCGCTCGGAGAATCGCACGGCGCCCGGGAACGCATCGGCGCACGGCAGCAGCGCGCACAGGTCGCTTGCCGTGGCCAGGTTGGCAGGCAGCTCGGCCTCGTACGCGCCCGCCTGGGCGCGGGGCGCGAGCAGCACCAGCAGCAGGGCCATGCAGCAGGCAGCGATCCGTGGAGCGAGGGACATCATGGGACTATTGTTTTGATAGCTGCCATCGCATACTGGATGCGCGGCAGGGGCTCATTTGATTCAAAGAAGGGGCGCAATCTGCGCAACTGGCGCGCCCCAAAAGACCAGGGCAGCCAAGCAAGGGCCGCCCCGCAGCGAGGGCTGCGTCCCCCTTCCCGAATGGCGCAGCCATTCGAGAGAAGGGGTGAAGGCGCGCAGCGCCTCAGGGGGATGCTCCGAATCAACCTTCCACAATCATCCGCGTGCGCATTTCCAGGTGGAGTGCGTGGCAGAAGTGCGTGCAGTAGCACCAGAACACACCGGGCTTGTCGGCCACGAAGCTCACCGACTTGGTCTCCAGCGGGTTCACGATGAAGTTCACGTTGTAGTTCGGGATGGCGAAGCCGTGCGTCAGGTCCTCGATCTTGTCCAGATTGGTCAGGATCAGCGTGACCTCGTCGCCCTTCTTGAGCTTGAACTCGCGCAGGCTGAAGGCTGGGGCTTGCGAGGTCATCTTCACCGTGACCTTCTTGCCGTTTCGGAACACGCCGGATTCCTTCGGGTCCTTCACGGCCAGCGGGAATTCGTCGAGCGTGTAGACCTGCTTGGGCTTGACCAGGTCGCGCTTGAAGATGATGAAGTCATGGGGCTCGCCGCGCACGGGGTGGTCGGCCAGCAGCACCATCTTCTCGCCCGAGATGTCGATGAGCTGCTCGTTCTCGGGGTGCAGCGGGCCCACGGGCAGGAAGCGGTCCTTGGAGAACTTGCAACCCACGGCCAGGAACTTGCCGTCGGCGGCCTTGGTCTCGGACTGCGAGGCGTTCAAGTGGCCAGGCTGGTATTGCACGTCCAGGCGGTCCACCACGTACTTGGCGGTCTTGTCGCCCGCGTGGAACTTGATGGCGGCCTCCACGTTCCACTTCACGACCTGGCTGTCCAGGAACAGGGTGGTGTAGGCGTTGCCACGGCCGTCAAACGCAGTGTGCAGTGGGCCCAGGCCCAGTTCCACTTCGGCCACGATGGCGGCGTCCAGTTTTTCGAGTTTGCCTTCAAAGTAGTCGAGCACCTTGGCCAGTTCGATCACCGTGCCGGTGGGCGAGAGCTTGCCGGCGCAGATGAAGTACTTGCCATCGGGGCTGGCGTTCACACCGTGGGGGTTCTTGGGCACCGACACATACGCGGTGAGGGCCGTCTTGGGGTCCTTGTTGGCTTCGTGCGTGCCGTCCACCACGGGCACCTTGCTGGTGCCGATGGTCTTGAACTTGCCAGCCTTCACGGCGGCTTCGATGCGGGCCACGTTGAAGAACAGGCAGGCGTCGCGCTCGGCGGACATCATGTCCTCATACTTCGCGCCCATCTCGGTGTTGTACTGGTTGGTGGCGGCCAGCTTGCCGTCGTAGGACGTGGCCACCAGGTCGCAGTTGCCATCGATCAGCACCTGCCAGCGCACTTCCATGGTTTCTGCATCGACGCAGCTGAACATGGAGCGGTATTTGCTGGCGTCTTCGGTGCCCGTGTTGGGCATGGGGATGGCGAACTCACCGCCGCAGAACACGCGCGTGGTGTAGTTGATGGCCGGGTCCACCGGATCGGCCTTGTCCGGGAAGATGCCGTGAAAGCCTTGCACGTTGGGCAGCTTGGTGATCTTGTCGCAGATGAAATAGTCGAGGCGGATGCGGGCGACGCGGCTGTTGATCTTGTCGTTGATCCAGGCGTAGCGGCCGTCGTAGTTGCCGTCCTTGTACGAGGCGTGGGTGTGGTGGGTATCGGCCACCGTGTATTCGAGGTGACCGTCGGGCTTGGTGCCCATCACGGCCTTGGATTCGTTGGTGATGCCCCAGCCCACCAGGGCGTCGGGTACGAAGCAAGGGATGCGGGTGATTTCGCGGCCGGAGGGCAGGCCCAGCACGCGCATGTCGCCCGTGTGGCCGCCGCTCCAGAGGCCGTAGTAGGTGTCCAGCTCGCCGGGCTTGAGGTGCACGCTGGCGCCTGCGCTGGCATGGCCGCCCGCAGGGGCTGCGGGGGCTGGAGCTGCGGGCGTAGCAGCGCCGGGCTTTTCGGTGCAGGCGGCGACGCCTGCGGTCAATCCCACCAGTGCAGCGGTGTTGATGAAACTGCGTCGGCCCATGCCGGCGGTGGGGTGGGAGGTTTCTTTTCTGTCGTTCATGGTTGGTTCCTCTAGGGGATGGGCTCAGTTGAAAAGCGGGGGCGCACGCGCAGGGGGGCTTCGCGCAGCGCCACGCTGTGCGAAAAGGGGTGTGTGAAAGCGGGGCTCGTATGCCGGTGCTTGCGCCGTGGGCTGTGCTGTGTGTGCGGATGAGGGCGGTGTGTCGGCCGCCAGGCACAGGGGGCAGTCCAGGGTGGATGCATGCGGCGCTGCCAGGCCATCGGTGGCCTGAACGACCAGGCGTTTGCCACCGGTGCCTGCACCCGAGCAGACCAGCTCCATGCGGGGGGGCGACACCAGCGGGGCGGCCATCGCCACCCCCAGTGCCAACACAAACCACGCCAATACCCACAGGCGCAGGGTTCGCAGGGTGTGATGGCTTTGCATGGCCCGAATAATAGATTCACGTAATATGAATCTAATTGATCTGGATCATCCTTTGGCACTGCGCCCTTGTGCTCCAAAGCGCCCTCAGCGCCTACAGTTCTTGCACCTCTCCAGAGGAGGCCCGGCACCATCTGCCAGGCCCTACTGGATGGCTGTTTCAACCCCCAAGAACAGGATGTATGCGATGCAAAAGAACACCGTGATGGTCGCCGTGGCGATCGTGGCCGCGCTGCTGGCGGGCTGTGGCGACAAGAAGCCGGAGCCCGCTGCGGCTGCGGCACCTGCCGCTGTCAGTGCACCAGCCCCTGCGCCTGCACCGGCCCCCGCAGCAGCGGCAGAGAACGAGCTGGGCAAGAGCGTGTTCGGCAAGACCTGCGCCATGTGCCATGCCGCTGGTGTGGCCGGCGCCCCCAAGCCGGGTGACAAGGCCGACTGGGGCCCGCGCATTGCCCAGGGCAAGGACACCTTGTACAAGCACGCCATCGAGGGCTTTACCGGTGCCAAGGGCATGATGCCCGCCAAGGGCGGTGCCGCCAACCTGAGCGATGCCGACGTGAAGGCGGCTGTGGACTACATGGCCGACAAGTCGCTCTGAGCGGAGGCGCCATGCTGCAAGCTTCTTTGCGCCCCCGTGGCCTGTCACGCCGCCGCGTGGCCATGGCGTTGCCCTTGCTGGGCAGCGCACTTTGGCACACCGGGGCGGCAGCGGTGGCCGGGCGGGCAGAGTCCTGCCGCACCACGCGGGCCCTGATGGGCACGCAGGTGGACATGGTGGCCGAGGGCCCTGACGGCCCGCTGCTGCGCCACGCCATGGACCGCGCCTATGCAGAGATGCAGCGGCTGGAGGCCTTGATGAGCCGCTACCAGCCACAGAGCGTGGTCCGCCGCATCCAGCTGGCGGCAGGCATCACGCCCGTGGCCGTGCCGCCCGAAGTCATGGCCGTGCTGCAGAGTGCGCAGCGCGTGTGGGCCCAGAGCGGGGGCGCTTTTGATGTGACCGTGGGCGCCTTCACATCGTGGAACTTCGGTCCGGGCGCGAAGGTGGTGCCGGAGGCCGCCGAGCTGGCGCGGCAGCGGCCGCTGGTGGGTGCGCAGGGCCTGGTGCTTGATAGCCAGGCGGGCACCGCCTTTCTGGTGCGCCAGGGCATGGCGCTGGACCTGGGCGGGATTGCCAAGCTCCCGATCCTCGAAGCAGGCATGAAGGTGCTGCGCTCGGAGGGGGTCGAGAACGCCATGGTCAATGGCGGTGGTGATGTGCTGACCCAGGGGCTGTGGCAAGGCAGGCCCTGGCGTGTGGGCCTGCGTGACCCGCGCTCCCCCGAGCGTTTGCTGGGTGTGGTGGCGGTGGCGGGCAGCGGCGTGGTGGCGTCATCGGGCGACTATGAGCGTTTCTTCTTCCATGCAGGCCAGCGCCAGCACCATGTGCTCAACCCGCGCACGGGCCGCCCCACATCGGGGGTCCATGGCGTGAGCCTGGTGGCGCGCGATGTGGCCGCCGTCAACGGCCTGGGCGCGGCGCTGATGGTGCAGGGCGCGCAGGCGGGCCGGGCGCTGGTGCAGCGTGCACCAGGGTTGGCGGTGCTGGTGGCAGGGCAGGACGGCAGTGTCTGGCAGTCTCCCGCCATGGCGGCGCTGCTGGAGCCGGTGGCGTCCTGACGCTTGGGGGCTCAGCCTGGCGCCTGGGCCTGTTCGCAGTGCACCTGCAGCAGTTCGCGGTCGGCCAGCGTGGCGCCAAAACGCACGGCGCTCAGGCAGCCGCCCCATACGCAGCCGGTGTCCAGCCCCAGTAGATCGCTGCGGTTCAGCCAGCCCAGTGTGGACCAGTGCCCAAAGGCCATCACGGTGCCCGCCGTGCGGCGCCCTGGCACATCGAACCAGGGCATGAGCCCGGGCGGCGCGGCGCTGGCGCTTTCGGTGCTTTCAAAATCCATCACCCCGTCGGCCGAGCAAAAGCGCAGCCGGGTGAGGGCATTCACGATCACGCGCAGCCGTTCTGTGCCGGTGAGGTGGTCGCTCCAGCGGTCGGGTGTGTTTCCATACATGGCCTGCAAGAAAGCGGGCAGCTCGGGGCTGCGCAAGACGGCCTGCACCTCGTCGGCATAGGCCAGCGTGTCGGTTGCCGACCAGGTGGGCAACACACCGGCATGCACCATCAGCAGGGTCTGCCCTGCGTGCGTGTGCGCACGGGCCAGGGGCTGCTGGCGCACCCAGGCCAGCAGGGCCTCGCGGTCGGGTGCGTTCAGCACCGCGCTCAGCGTGTCGCGCCGCGAGGGTTTGCGGGCTCCTGCGGCGGCGGCCAGCAGGTGCAGGTCGTGGTTGCCCAGCAGGCAGCGGATGGCGTCGCCATGGCGCATGCAGCGGCGCAGCACGGCGCCCGATTCAGGGCCCCGGTTGACCAGGTCGCCCAGCAGGTAAACGGTGTCGCGGCTGGCAGAAAAGCCGATGGTGTCCAGCAGGCGGCCCAGGGCGCTGTCGCAGCCCTGGACATCGCCGATGCAATAAATGGCCATGGTGTGTGGTGGGAGGGAAGGAGCGTGGATTTTCTGCCAAGGCCGCAGGGGATTACACCGGGGCGGCGACGCAGAGTTAAACCAGCTATTCTTGCACTCCAGCCACCCTTGCCTGGCCGCCGCGGGCCAGTGGTTTGCGCGGGGAGATATTGACTCACGAATGGCGACAGAAGTACCTCTTGGGCCTTGAAAATTGCGCAGATAGGCCCAATGCGGAGCCTTGGTATTGGCCCTGAATGAATATAGGCCTGTGTTATTTGTGGTTTTCTCGGAGAAAATTTGCCGGCCGGGCTTCCGCAACCGGGATTATTCCTATAATCGAGTCGTCACCAACCTCACACCTTTTATCCAGACACCATGACCAGCTACAAAGAACTTTTGAAGCAGCGTGAAGCCCTTGAGCAACAAATCAGCGAAGCACGGCGCCGCGAGTTGTCGGATGCTGTGTCCCAGGTTCGTGCACTGGTCGCTGAATATGGTTTGACCGCTCAGGACGTGTTCCCTGCTGGCAAGGCCGCAGGCAAGACCGGCCGCAGTTCGACAGCTGGCTCCAAGGTGGCCCCCAAGTACCGTGACCCCGCTACCGGCCAGACCTGGACCGGCCGTGGCAAGGCACCCCGCTGGATTCAAAACGAGAACCGCGAGAAGTTCGCCATTTGATGGTGGACCGCCGCCACAACCGAAAAGCCCGCTGAAGCGGGCTTTTTTATTGGCTGCGCGAAGAATGGGGCGTAAAGGATTAAAGGACTAACGGGGCTTCGGTAGGCCCCTTTGCCATCTGCCGTGGTGGGCCAGTGTGAGCCCGGTGGGTTTGTGGGGCTCAACCTTGGGCATTTTGCTGCTGCGCCAGTTCACGCAATGCCTGGGCGGTGAATTCATCGGCTGGAAAGAACGACTCCACGGCCAACTCCTGCAATGTCACATCCACCGGTGTGCCGAATATCGTGGTGGTGCTGATAAGCGACAGCATGCCGTGCACACTCTCGAAACAAAACGGCATGACCACGCCCAGCATTTCACCGGCCAAAACCAGCGGCGTGGTTTCTTCGGGGGCGGGGTATTCCTGCAACTCGGCCTGCAAGGCGATCAGGGTGGGGTCGGCCGTGGCCTGGATTTGCTGGCGCAGGCGCTCGAACAAATGCGCGCGCCATTGCGCCAGGTTGGCAATGCGGGGCGCCAGGCCCTGGGGGTGCAGGCTCAGGCGGAACACATTGATGGGCGGTGCCAGCAGCTCGGGGCTGACATGCGCAGACAGCAGGGCCAGCGCGGCGCGGTTGGTGGCCACCACGTTCCAGCAGCGGTCCAGCGCAATGGCGGGGCAGGGCTCGTGGCCCTTGAGCACCAGCTCCACCGCCTGGCGGGCGGCGGCCAAAGCCGGGTCGTCCAGCGCGCGTTCGCGGTACATGGGCGCATAGCCCGCCGCCACCAGCAAGGCGTTGCGTTCGCGCAGCGGGATGGCCAGGCGCTCGCACAGGCGCAGGACCATGTCGCGGCTGGGGTTGGTGCGGCCGGTTTCCATAAAGCTCACATGGCGGGTGGAGATGTCGGCCTCGTCCGCCAGCTCCAGCTGGCTCAGGTGGCGCTGCTGGCGCCAGGTGCGCAGGTGGTCTCCGAACGACGCGGGCCCGGCCGGTGCCGGGCGGTGGGGCAGGGCGGGGCGCGGATTGCGGTGCGAGGGGGCGGATGCGGAGGTCATGGGCCACATCCTAGGTTCAAACAGTCCACTGGCCATTACCTGCCATGTCATCGACGGTGTGCGCGATGCCGGGAACGATGCTGGCCTGTTCTTCGTTTTCTTCAACCCGCCTAGGAGCCTTTCATGTTCAATCTGATGCCTTCCCCCCGATTCCTGCGTGCCGTGGTCTGGTTCGATGCCTCCACGGGGGTCTTGCTGGGTGCCCTGCACCTGCTGCTCACGGCGCCGCTGGCCGAATGGCTCGGCCTGCCTGCGGGGCTGTTGCAGGTGACCGGCGTGATGCTGCTAGGGTACGCCGCACTGGCGATAGCGATAGCGATTGCCCGGTCCGAGCCCATGCCCCGGGGCTGGTTGTGGGTGCTGATTGCGGGCAACCTGGCCTGGGCGGCGGCCAGCCTGGTGCTGCTGCTGGGTTCCACGCTCACGCCCACCCTGCTGGGCCAGGCGTATCTGCTGGTGCATGTGGTGTCGGTGGCGTTGCTGGCCGAGCTGCAGTGGTGGGGCGTGCGCCGCCTGCGTGTGTGGGCCGTCGCATGATGCTGTTCTTGCTATACAAAACATAGCTAACTTTGCTTTCCTATCAGGCGCAAGCGGCTATTTTTGTTTGATAGATACCGCCCGCCCAGGGGCGGGGGCCAGCCGCTCAGCCCCGTGGGGCGGTAAGGCCCCACGATTGCACCGCCATACAGGACTGCCAGAATAGGTCGTGTTGCCTTTCACAGGAGTCCGCCATGGCCGTCTCGCGCAAGTCGTCGCCCCAGCCCACCCGCCACGCGTTTGCCAACACCCTCAAGAGCTTCAAGACAGCGTCTGGCAAGGAGGGACAGTTCTACTCCCTGCCCGCGCTGGCCAGGAAGTTTCCCGACATCAAGCGCCTGCCCGTGTCGATCCGCATCGTGCTCGAATCGGTGCTGCGCAATTGCGATGGCCGCAAGGTGACGCCTGAGCATGTGGAGCAACTGGCCCGCTGGGCGCCGAATGCCGAGCGCAAGGACGAGATCCCCTTCGTAGTCTCGCGCGTGGTGCTGCAGGACTTTACCGGCGTGCCGCTGCTGGCCGACCTGGCCGCCATGCGCAGCGTGGCCGCCAAGCTGGGCAAGAACCCCAAGAAGATCGAACCCCTGGTGCCCGTGGATTTGGTGGTGGACCACTCCATCATGATCGACCACTACGGCAAGAAGAATTCGCTCGACCTGAACATGAAGCTTGAATTCCAGCGCAACCGCGAGCGCTACGAGTTCATGAAATGGGGCATGCAGGCCTTTGACACCTTTGGCGTGGTGCCCCCGGGCTTTGGCATCGTGCACCAAGTCAACCTCGAATACCTGGCGCGCGGCGTGCACAAGCGCAAGGACAACGTCTACTACCCCGACACCCTGGTGGGCACCGACAGCCACACCACCATGATCAATGGCATCGGCGTGGTGGGCTGGGGCGTGGGCGGCATCGAGGCCGAGGCCGCCATGCTGGGCCAGCCGGTGTACTTCCTCACCCCCGATGTGGTGGGCTTCGAGATGACCGGGCGGCTGCGCGAGGGCGTCACGGCCACCGACCTGGTGCTCACGGTGACCGAGCTGCTGCGCAAGCACAAGGTGGTGGGCAAGTTCGTCGAATTTTTTGGCGAAGGCACGCGCACCCTGGCGCTGCCCGACCGCGCCACCATCGGCAACATGGCGCCCGAATACGGCGCGACCATGGGCTTCTTCCCGGTCGATGAAAAGACCATTGACTACTTCCAGGGCACGGGCCGCACCAAGGCCGAGATCGAAGCCTTCGAGGCCTACTTCAAGGCCCAGGGCCTGTTTGGCGTGCCGCTGGCGGGCGAGGTGGACTACTCGCAGGTCGTGACGCTCGACCTGGGCAGCGTCACCCCCAGCCTGGCGGGCCCCAAGCGCCCGCAGGACCGCATCGAGCTGGGCCAGGTCAGCCGCCAGTTTGCCGACCTGTTCAGCCTACCCAATGCGCAAAACGGCTTCAACCGTCCGGCCGAACTGCTGCACACGCGGTTCCACATCCACCGCGCTGAAGAAGTGGTCGCCGATGTGGCACCCGACGGCAAGCCCACGCCCGCCGGTGCGCCGCGCTCGGTGGTGGAGATGGAGGCCAATAAACCAGCCCTAGCCACGGCCCATACCGAGGCCCGCAGCGCCACTTTGCCCGCCAAGGGCGCCGACCCCACCGTGGGCAATGGTGACGTGCTGATTGCCGCCATCACCAGCTGCACCAACACCAGCAACCCCAGCGTGCTGCTGGCGGCGGGCCTGTTGGCCAAGAAGGCGGTGGAGGCGGGGCTCAAGGTGCAGCCGCACATCAAGACCTCGCTGGCCCCCGGCTCGCGCATCGTGACCGAGTACCTCAGCGAAACCGGCCTGCTGCCCTACCTGGAAAAGCTGGGCTTTTCGATTGCGGGCTATGGCTGCACCACCTGCATCGGCAATGCGGGCGACCTCACTCCTGAGCTGAATGAGGCCATCACTGGCAACGACCTGGTGTGCGCGGCCGTGCTGTCGGGCAACCGCAACTTCGAGGCGCGCATCCACCCCAACCTCAAAGCCAACTTTCTGGCCAGCCCGCCGCTGGTGGTGGCCTACGCGATTGCGGGCACGGTGCTCAAGGACCTGATGACCGAACCCGTGGGCCAGGGCAAGGGGGGCAAAGACATCTACCTGGGCGACATCTGGCCCAGCAGCGACGAGGTGCATGCGCTGCTGAAGTTCGCCATGAAGGGCAAGGCCTTCCGCGAGAACTACGCCAAGGTGGCCGCCGACCCCGGCAAGCTGTGGGAGAAGATCAAGGGTGTGAGTGGCACGGCCTACACCTGGCCCGCCAGCACCTATATTGCCGAGCCACCGTTTTTTGCCCAATTTGCTCTCGAAAGAGGAGCTAACAAGGAAGGCGGGACGGGCGGAGAAGGCCAAAAAGATGCCCAACTTCCGTCAGTACTGGGTGCCCGCATCATGGCGCTGTTTGGCGACTCCATCACCACCGACCACATCTCGCCCGCCGGCTCCATCAAGGAGAGTTCGCCCGCAGGCCAGTGGCTGCTGCAGCACGCTGTGCAAAAGGCCGACTTCAACAGCTACGGCGCGCGGCGCGGCAACCACGACGTGATGGTGCGTGGCACCTTTGCCAACGTGCGCATCAAGAACCTGATGATTCCGCCCACCGCCGACGGCTCGCGCGAAGAGGGCGGGGTCACGGTGTTTCAGAACGAGGGCGCGTTGCAGGGCGAGAAGATGTTCATCTTCGACGCTGCTATGCAGTACATGGCCCAGGGCACGCCCACCGTGATTTTTGCGGGTGAGGAGTACGGCACCGGCTCCAGCCGCGACTGGGCGGCCAAGGGCACGCAGCTCTTGGGTATCAAGGCCGTGGTGGCGCGCAGCTTCGAGCGCATCCACCGTTCCAACCTGGTGGGCATGGGGGTGCTGCCGCTGCAGTTCAAGGCGGGCGACTCGTGGGAGACGCTGGGCCTGGTGGGCAACGAAGTCATCGACGTGGTGCCCGACGCCGCGCTCACCCCCCAGAGCGACGCCCGGCTGGTCATCCGCCGTGCCGATGGCAGCCTGCGGGAGGTGGTGGTCACGCTGCGCATCGACACCCCCATCGAGGTGGACTACTACCGCGCCGGGGGCATCCTGCCCTTTGTGCTGCGGCAGTTGCTGGGCACCTGACAGGGGCGTTGCAACTACGGGGCCTCGGCCCCGTTTTTATTGGGCGGCGTCCTAAGAGCGGCTAACAAAACTCCTCTGGCGTCGTTGCCATATCTTGTCGTACTGCTCGTACTGCTCGTACTGCTCGTACTGCCTGCGACGCGGCGCCTAGCCAGAACCCAGAACCGCTTCGCTGAGTTTTGTGAGCCGCTCCAAGGTTCGCAGGGGGCGCAACCGGTGGAGCGGTCTGGTTATTTCCTTACGCATAGATACACTTGAGCCGTCCCCCCGAAAACACGTACCGCCCCTCTGCCACCCGTCCATCCTTCACGCCCATGCCCCCCCCCAACCGCCCCTTGACCACGCGCGCGTACCTGTCGGACGCGCCCGCTGTCACGGTGGTGCTGGTGGTGGTCGTGCTGGCCCTGGTGATATTGCCGCTGGTGCAATTGCTGGGGGACGGCGCGGGGGCTCAGCATGGGCTGGAGCCGCTGCTGGAGATGGCGGCTGTGCTGCTGGGGCTGCTGGTGGTATCGGTGTCGCTGCACGCGCTCGAAGCGCACGAACAGGCGCGGGCCAATGTGCTGGTGGTGGGCGTGGGGGTGGCTGCAGCCTGTAACTTTCTGCATGGCGTGCTGGTCCATTCCGGCCCGGTGCACATGCCCGTGGGCAGTGCCTACATCTCCCTGTGGCTCAGCAGCTGGGCGCGCATTGCCGAGGTGGCCACCCTGGGGCTCACGGCCACGCGGCTGGCAGCGCCGGGGCCCCCCAGGGTCTGGCTGGCGGTTTCGGGCGGCGTCACGCTGGTGGTGGTGGGATCGGCCATGGGTCCCCTGCCGGGCTGGTTTGCGCAGGCTGCGGGTGGCGTGCTGCGGCAGGTGCTGGCGGCCGTGCTGGCATTGGCGCTGGTGGTGATTGCCGTGGTGCTGTACCGCCGCGCCAGCCGCGATGCGGACAGCCAGCCGCGTGATCGCCTGTTTGCCTGGGCGGCCATGGCATTTGTGTGCGGCGAACTCACGGTGGGGGCCCTGGGCGGGCACTCGCCCATCGGGGGGCCGCTGGCCCATGGCTTGCGGGTGATGGCCTACGCGCTGCTGTACCAGGCGGTGTTCGACGCCGGCATCCGCCAGCCCTTTGCCCGCATCCAGACGGCCGAGAGCCGCTTGCGCGAGAGCGAAAGCCGCCTGTCGCTGCTGGGGCGCAACCTGCCCCACAGCGTGTTGTTCCAGGTGGTGCGCGAACTCGACGGCCGCGTGCACTTTGTGCACATGGGAGACGCCATCGAACGGCTCAATGGGGTGCGCGTGCAAGAGGTGCTGGCCGACCCCGGCGTGCTGTACCGCCAGATCCTGGAGGAGGACATCGGTCGCCTGCGCGAGGCAGAGCGGCATTCCTTTTTGTCCATGACCAGCCTGGAGGCGGTTTTTCGTTTGCGCCGCACCGATGGGCAGGTGCGCTGGATGCACCTGAATTCCTCGCCTCGGCGGCTGGATGATGGCCGCGTGTTGTGGGACGGGGTGCAGACCGACATCACGGCGCACCACCTGGCCGAAGAGGCTGCGCGCGCCAAGGATGCGCTCATGGCCAACATGCTGCGCCTGGTTCCGGGCGGGGTGGCCCGGCTCGACCGCGACCTGCGCGTGCTGTATGTCAACGAGCAGCAGGCGCGCTGGCTCTACAAGACCCCGCAGGACCTGCAGGGCCGACTGCTGCAGGACGTGATCCCGGCCGAGGTGTTTGTGCGCATGCAGCCCCACCTCGACAAGGCTTTTGCGGGCGAGACCGTGGTGTTTGAAAACCGCATCGAAGGCCCCGACGGCATGCAGTACCGCCACACCACCCTCGCGCCCGAGGCCGTTACCGAGCAAGGTGCATCGGCCGTGGTGGTTTTCGCCTACGACCTCACGGCGCTCAAACGCATCGAGCAGGAACTGGCGCACCAAAAGGCGCACCTGGCGCGCGTGGTCAACGCCATGCCGGACATGGTGTTCCTCAAGGATGCCGAGGGCGTGTACCTGTCGGTCAACCCCGTGTTCGAGCGTTTTTCGGGCCGGCCCGAGCGCGATGTGGTGGGCCGCAACGACTACGACCTGACCAACCCGGCCGAGGCCGAGCGCTTTCGCAAGTACGACCAGCGCGCCATGCAGGCCTGGCAGCCACTGGTGTACGAAGAAACGCTCACCTTTGCCGAAGACGGCTACCAGGGCCAGTTCGAGACCATCAAGACACCCATCCGCGACCTGCACGGCCGCGTGACCGGCGTGCTGGGCGTGTGCCGCGACATCACCGACCGCAAACGTGCCGAACAAGAAATCGAGCGCCTGGCCTTCTACGACGCCCTCACGGGCCTGCCCAACCGCCGCCTGCTGCTCGATCGCCTGCAACGCTCCATCGCCGCCTGCCAGCGCACCAGAAACCTCGGCGCCCTGCTGTTCATCGACCTCGACAACTTCAAGGATCTGAACGACACCCTGGGCCACGACATGGGCGACCAGCTTTTGTCGCAAGTGGCCGCC
>NZ_BJHU01000019.1 GCF_005405905.1 Acidovorax sp. NB1 | reverse complement strand
TTGCAATGCTGACAGGCGCAGAAGCCGAAATTTATTCAAAAAATCATGACCACTGACCACACATCCGCCGCCCTCCCATCGCCTGTACAAGAGGTGCTCTTCATTGACAGCCGGGTGCCGGACTTGCAGGCCATCATGGCAGCCGCCCGGCCCGGAGTGAAGGTGGTCATCCTGGACGCCAACGAAAGTGGCGTGGCCCAGATGGCCAAGGCGCTGGAGGGTGAACACGGACTGGCGTCCATCAGCGTGGTCTCGCACGGCGATGAAGGGGTGCTGCTGTTGGGCAATGGCCCGCTGTTCAGCGGCAACCTGGAGCAATACCAGGCGCAGCTCAAAGCCATAGGCGCAGCCCTGGGTGCGGACGGGGACCTGCTGCTGTATGGGTGCGATGTGGGTGCTGGCGAGGCAGGAGCGCAGTTCCTTCAGGCCTTGGCCCAACTGACAGGGGCGGACGTGGCCGCCTCCAACGACAGCACGGCAGGTGCGGTGCGTGGAGGCGACTGGGATCTGGAAGTCACCAGCGGGCAGATTGAGGCGACCGCGGCACTGGATGTACAGGCACTGGAGGGTTATGACTTCAGCCTGCACACGGCCAGTGTCAGCACGGTGGCCCAGCTGAAGGCCGCCATTGCGACGGGGAGCGCGGATGGTTTGGATGATGTGATCACCCTCACGGGGAACATCACGTTTGCCAGTGCGGCAGATGCTGTCTCCATCAATGTGACGGATGGGCACAACATGTCCATCGTGGGAGGTGGTTTTACGCTCAGTGGTGGGAATCTGGCGCGGGTTCTCAATGTTGCCACCAGTGGGGCGGGGAGTGCGGTCTCCATTGACAACTTGACCATCACCAATGGGTTCGTAACCGGTGCGGGTGGTGACCGCACTGCGGGCCCAGGGGGGGCGGGCGGAGATGCACTAGGCGCTGGAATCTACAACGCGGGCACGCTGACGATCACAAACAGCACCATTTCAAGCAACAAGGCCGCAGGAGGCGGCGGAGCAGGGGGGAACCAGTTCAATGGCTCGGCTGCAGGTGCTGGCGGCGGTGGCGGCGGCTACGGATCCACATTCGGTGGCGCTGGTGGCGGCAACTTTGGCGGAGGTATTCAGGCTGGTCCTAGCGCAGGAGTGGGTGGGCGGGGCAGTGGGTTCAACAGCGGTAGCAACTTTTTGGGAGGCGCCGGTGGATCTACTGTGGGGGGGGCCGGCTCGAACTATGGCGGGGGCTATTCGAACGGCGGCGGGGGCGGTAGCGCCAATGCTGGTGGCTCATTGCAAATAGGTGGCGGCGGAGGTGGGTCTGGGTACGACGCTGCGGGAGGGCGTGGTGGAAATGCAGCAGGCGGCATCTACAGCACCGGCACTCTGACTGTCACCTCAAGCAGTATTACCAACAATATCGGCGCAGGTGGTGGTGGCGGTGGCGGTGCAATTAATGGCCATGGATCCGGTGCAGGCGGCGTGGGCGGCGTGGGCATTGGCGGCATCTGGAACAAGGGTGGCACTGCCAAACTGGACGCAGCAACCAACACCTCGCTATCCACTGGGAACACCGGCGGCGGCGGCGTTGGTGGCACAGGAGACACTCCGGGTACTGCTGGTTCTGCGACCTCCACGGTTTCGACAACCAATGGTGGCACCACGGTCACCAACTATATTCCCTCCAGCTTGACCAGCGCCACGTACGACGCCAGTACCGGCGTCCTGTCGGTTACCGCTGCCGGCATGACCACCGGCGACACCATCGACGTGAGCAAGCTGAGCCTGACAGGCCAAGGCGGCAGCTACACCCTCACCAGTGCCAACGTCACTGCAGCCAGTGCGACCAGCTTCACGGTCACGCTGAACGCGGCAGACAAACTGGCCATCAACGGCATCCTGAACAACAACGGCACCAGCGCGGTGGACACCACCACCTTCAACCTGGCGGCAGCCGCCAATTGGGACGCCACCGCAGGATCTAGTGCAGACCTCACCGGCAACGGCGTGACGGTCTCCAACGTTGGCGCCCCCACCATCACCAGCGCCACCTTCGACGGCACGACCAACGTGCTCGTGGTCACCGGCACCGGCCTGGTCAGGACCATCGGAGCCACCAACGACATCACCGTCAGCAAGCTCACCATCACCGGCGAGGGCGGCGCCACCTACACCCTGTCCACCACAGGCAACGTAGAGGTCACCTCGGCCACCAGCTTCTCCATCACCCTGACGGGTGCAGACATCGCTGGCGTGAGCAACCTGCTCAACAAGAACGGCACATCCTCAGCCAGCGCCACCACCTACAACATCGCTGCGGCAGATGACTGGAACAGCGTCATCACCGGCGGCAACATCGCCGACCTTACGGGCAACGGCATCACCGTCTCCAACGCCGCGCCCATCGTCATCAGCTCAACCTACGATGCCAGCACAGGCACATTGGTTGTCACCGGTGCCAACATGGTCACGGGCGATACCATCGACGTGAGCAAGCTGAGTCTTGCAGGCCAAGGCGGCAGCTACACCCTCACCAGCCCCAATGTCACTGCCGCCAGTGCGACCAGCTTCACGGTCACGCTGAACGCTGTAGACCGGCTCAACATCAACGGCCTGCTGAACCAGAACGGCACCACGGCGGTGGACACCACCACCTTCAACCTGGCCGCCGCCGCTTCGTGGGATGCCAGCCGCATGACATCCGCCGACCTCACCGGCAACGCCGTGACGGTCTCCAACGTTGGCGCCCCCACCATCACCAGCGCCACCTTCGACGGATCGACCAACGTGCTGGTGGTCACCGGCACGGGCCTGGTCAAGACCATCGGCGCCACCAACGACATCACCATCAGCAAGCTCACCATCACCGGCGAAGGCGGCGCCACCTACACCCTGTCCACCACAGGCAACGTAGAGGTCACCTCGGCCACCAGCTTCTCCATCACCCTTGCTGGCGCAGACATCGCTGGAGTCGGTGCCCTTCTCAACAAGAACGGCACCTCGGCACTCAGCAGC
>NZ_BJHU01000018.1 GCF_005405905.1 Acidovorax sp. NB1 | reverse complement strand
TTGCAATGCTGACAGGCGCAGAAGCCGAAATTTATTCAAAAAATCATGACCACTGACCACACATCCGCCGCCCTCCCATCGCCTGTACAAGAGGTGCTCTTCATTGACAGCCGGGTGCCGGACTTGCAGGCCATCATGGCAGCCGCCCGGCCCGGAGTGAAGGTGGTCATCCTGGACCCCAGCGAAAGTGGCGTGGCGCAGATGGCCAAGGCACTGGAAGGTCTGCATGGCCTGGCGTCCATCAGCGTGGTGTCGCACGGCGATGAAGGGGTGCTGCTGCTGGGCAACGGCCCGCTGTTCAGTGGCAACCTGGAGCAATACCAGGCGCAGCTCAAAGCCATAGGCGCAGCCCTGGGTGCGGACGGGGACCTGCTGTTGTATGGCTGCGATGTGGGTGCAGGCGAGGCAGGAGCGCAGTTCCTTCAGGCCTTGGCGCAACTGACAGGGGCGGACGTGGCCGCCTCGAACGACAGCACGGCAGGTGCGGTGCGTGGAGGCGACTGGGATCTGGAAGTCACCAGCGGGCAGATTGAGGCGACCGCGGCACTGGATGTACAGGCACTGGAGGGTTATGACTTCAGCCTGCACACGGCCAGTGTCAGCACGGTGGCCCAGCTGAAGGCCGCCATCACAACAGGCAGTACTGACGGTTTCGCGGACACCATCACGCTGACGGGCAACATGACCTTTGCCTCGGCGTCGGATGCCATATTCATCAACGTGACGGATGGGCAGACCATGACGATCGTGGGCGGTGGCTTTACGCTCAGTGGCGGGAATCTGGCGCGTGTGCTGGAGACAGCAACCACCAATGCGGGCAGTGCGATTGCTATTGACAATCTGACCATCTCAAATGGTCTGATTGTCGGGAATGGTGGTAGCAACAACACCGGTACTGATGGTGGATCAGGCACCGATGCATTGGGGGGGGGCATTCGAAACGCAGGCACTCTGCTCATCAGTAGCAGCACAATCACGTCCAACAAGGCGGCGGGTGGGGGTGGTGCGGGAGGGGCCTTCTCACAAAGTGGTGGCGGTGGTGGTGGCGGTGGATTTGGGGCTGGTCGTGGAGGGAATGGGGGCTTGAGTCATTACTCCGACGCGCCCACCGCACCGAGTCCAGGTAATGGGGGGAATGGAGGAGGAACCTCAGGTGGACAGCGAGGTGGTTATGGCGGCGGTAGTGTTGGGGGCGCAGGGGGCGGCGCCGCTGTTGCCGGCGCTGGTTACACAATGGGGGGAGCTGGCGCGACCGCTAACAATGGGAGTATTTCGATTGGTGGAGGTGGCGGCGGAAGTGGGGGTTTTTTCAATGGAGGTCAGGGTGGCAATGCCGTCGGCGGTATTTACAACGCCTCCACTGGAAGTCTCACGATCATTAACAGCAACATCACCAACAATATCGCGGCGGGCGGCGGCGGAGGTGGCGGTGCTGCCTCAAACTACACCAGTAGTGGCAATGGCGGTGCCGGTGGTTTCGGCATTGGGGCCATCTGGAACAAAGGCGGCATCGTCAATATTGACTCTACGACCAATGCGTCGTTAAGCACCGGCAATGTCGGTGCTGGAGGCTTCGGCGGGACGGTGAGTGGTTCGGGAAACACAGCAGGCGCCAACGGAGCGGCTGTTTCAACACTGTCCACGACCAATGGGGGCACGCAAAATACCAGCTACGCGCCGACTTCCATCACCAGTGCCATCTACGACGCTAGCACGGGAACCCTGGTGGTCACCGGCGCCAACATGGTCACCGGAGACACCATCGACGTGAGCAAGCTGAGCCTTGCAGGCCAGGGCGGCAGCTACACCCTCACCAGCGCCAACGTCACCGCCGCCAGCGCCACATCGTTCACGGTCACGTTGAATGCTGTAGACAAGCTCAACATCAACGGCATCCTGAACAAGAACGGCACCTCGGCGGTGGACACCACCACCTTCAATCTGGCGGCGGCGGCCAACTGGGACTCCACGCAGAGCGCTGCAGCCGACCTGACCGGCAACGCCGTCACGGTCAGCAACGTTGCAGCCCCCACCATCACCAGCGCCACCTTCGACGGCGCCACCAACGTGCTGGTGGTCACCGGCACGGGCCTGGTCAAGACGATCGGCGCCACCAACGACATCACCGTCAGCAAACTGACTATCACCGGCGAAGGTGGCTCGACCTACACCCTGTCCACCAGCAGCAACGTCGAAGTCACCAGCGCCACCAGCTTCAGCCTCACGCTCAGCGGTGCCGACATCGCCGGCGTGAACAACCTGCTCAACAAGAACGGCTCATCCTCGGCCGGCAGCTCAACCACCTACAACATCGAGGCGGCAGACGACTGGAACAGCGTCATCACCGGCGGCAACATCGCCGACCTCACGGGCAACGGCATCACCGTCAGCAACGCTGCGCCCGCCATCCAGTCGGCCAGCTACGACGCCAGCACCGGAACCCTCACGGTCACGGCCGTCAACATGGTCACTGGCGACACCATCGACGTGAGCAAGCTGAGTCTTGCAGGCCAGGGCGGCAGCTACACCCTTACCAGCGCCAACGTCACCGCAGCCAGTGCCACCAGCTTCACGGTCACGCTGAACGCTGCAGACCAGCTCAACATCAACGGCATCCTGAACAAGAACGGCACCTCGGCGGTGGACACCACCACCTTCAATTTGGCCGCCGCCGCTTCGTGGGATGCCAGCCGCATGACATCCGCCGACCTCACCGGCAACGCCGTGACGGTCTCCAACGTTGGCGCCCCCACCATCACCAGCGCCACCTTCGACGGATCGACCAACGTGCTCGTGGTCACCGGCACCGGCCTGGTCAAGACCGTGGGCGCTACCAATGACATCACCATCAGCAAGCTCACCATCACCGGCGAAGGCGGCGCCACCTACACCCTGTCCACCACAGGCAACGTAGAGGTCACCTCGGCCACCAGCTTCTCCATCACCCTTGCTGGCGCAGACATCGCTGGAGTCGGTGCCCTTCTCAACAAGAACGGCACCTCGGCACTCAGCAGC
>NZ_BJHU01000017.1 GCF_005405905.1 Acidovorax sp. NB1 | reverse complement strand
ATCCCCAAAAACGTTGTGTGCCAACCCTGCATCGTGAACCTCAAAAGTGGGAGGCCACCATACCCGTTTACAAAGCGAACAGGAAAGTCAATGAAATCAACGGTCTACCCAGACCACCCCCGCGCCAGTGCTAGCTTTGCGTACCGTCACTTATTGCACTGAAAACGAGGAGACCCCATCAACTCCGCAGCAGCGAAGCCTGCGGAGTTGCACACGTCGTTGAAGTTTTCCCCTTCGCCGAGGTAGTGCCGGAACTGTGCGACTTCATCGAGCTTCTCAGCTGTGGCTTCCAACCGTTCATTGACGTGGCTCTCAATGGCCCAGTCGGAGACGGACAGGTCGCGCAGCTTTGACGCATAGACCTCCGCATCTGCCGACCAATCTTCAATCCAGGGTTTCAGGCTTCGCATCTCGGAGTCCGTATCGCTCCAGCGTCGCACGTTGGCGAGCACGTCGGCCAGCGCAGACAGCTCCGGATGATTCTTGGGTCCTTCTGCGGCCTCCCCGGGCATGGAAGCTGTCAAGGCAGCGCGAACCTCTGAGGCCGTCGCCGGTCGGTAGACCGTGCCGTGCCGGATGTACGCGCGCGAATCCACGTAGTACAGAGGCTCTGAACCCTTCTCGACAGTGATGACGAGAACGCCGAGCCCATTTGCCGATGTCCAGCCGATCTGCGGGCGGACGGGGGGATCGATGATCTGGCAAACGCCCACGATCCTTCTGCCGAGATCATCTCGAACCGCTGGGTCATGTGCATTTTCGACTCCTGGAATCGAGCCGTCGTCTGCCACTCCAAGAAGGAGTCGGCCCCCGCTGCTGGAAGCGAAAGCCGCGATTTCCTTGGCAAGATCCCGCACCTGCTTTGGCAGCTCTCGCTTGAATTCCACAGTCTCGCTCTCACCGCCCTGAGCAAGCCGAGGAATATCTTCAGATAGCTGGGCGTCCGCCCACGGTTCGATGGTCATAGCGATATCATGCCCGCGCCTCGAAAGATCTCCACGAATTCCCGAGCTCCCTGCAGCAGCTGGCGCACGCCCACGTCGCGTGATTGCTTTGACTTTGAGTAATCGCTGGTGTGTGCACCATAAACGTATCAGCGCGCCTGCGGGCCTGCGGCAGTTTGACCGAACAGAAGCTTCTTGCCCTCCTCCGTCACCGCAGGACGCGATGCGAAAGGCTCGCCGCGCGCATAGGCCCTGATCGTCGCGGGACGATTGCGAATCGCATCAAACCACCGCCGCAGACTGGGGAACTCGTCGAGTTCCTGCTGCTGGCGCTTCCACGGCACCACCCAGGGGTAGGTCGCCATGTCCGCGATCGAATAGGTTTCACCTGCGAGATATTCCTGCACGGCCAGGCGTCGGTCGAGCACACCGTACAGGCGATTGGTCTCGTTGACGTAGCGCGTGATGGCATAGGGGATCTTCTCGGGCGCATAGATGCCAAAGTGATGGTTCTGACCGGCCATGGGGCCGAGTCCACCGACCTGCCAGAAGAGCCATTCCAGCACCGCCTTGCGCTCACGCAGGTCGGTCGGCATGAAGCGACCCGTTTTCTCCGCAAGATAGACCAGGATGGCGCCCGATTCAAAGACGGTCACGGGCTCCCCGCCGTCGACCGGCTGCATGTCGATGATCGCAGGCATCCGGTTGTTCGGCGAGAACGCGAGGAACTCAGGCTTGAACTGGTCGCCCGCACTGATGTCGACAGGATGAATGCGGTATTCGAGGCCAGCCTCCTCCAGAAACATCGTGACCTTGTGGCCATTGGGCGTGGGCCAATAGTAGAGGTCGATCATTTGCGACTCCGTCGTTGAGATGTGCCGGCGCCATCGAGCAGCGCCAATGCGGGCCGGACAAGCCCACGCAGCAATTCCGGTTCTGGCCGCGATCGCGCGAGGACGCGCAGCCCCATTAGCAAGCCGAGCAGCATCCGGGCGAGATCATCGGCCGGCAACGTGATGTTGATCGCGCCGGCATCTTGGCCGGCCTTGACGCAACGGTAGAAGAAGGCCTCCATGTCGCGCAAGACAGCGGCCAGTGCAGCCTGAAACTCCGCGTCGTGAGGTGCCAGCTCCAGTGCCGAGTTCACGATCAGGCATCCCTTGCGCTGGTCGTCGGCCAGCGACAATTCGATGATCTCATCGAAGAACGCACCGATGGCCGCACGAGGTGCCAACTGGGACTCGAAGCGCCGGACCCGATCGCAAAAGCCTCGCTCGACATAGTGTTCGAGCGCCTGCCGGTACAGCGTGCGTTTGTCGCCAAACGTGTTGTACAGACTGGGGCCGGCGATACCCATCGCGTCGGCCAGGTCCCGCACCGAGGTGGCTTCGTAGCCCCTCGACCAGAAGCATTGAATCGCGGCATCGAGGGCCACTGCTTCGTCAAACTCTCTGGGGCGCGCCATGATCGTTCCTGGATCGGTTCGTGGTTGGCTTCGTGAGTGGATGCGGTGCTTGATGCCGCGTCGTCACAATGCGCTGTGGTCCTTGACCGCCTCTTCCAGCGCGCTCTTGAGCGTCAGGAATCTCGCATCGACCGCTACCGGATCGTTACGGTTGAGCGCAATCATCTGGGCTCTCGCCTCCCCGCCCCGGATGACCTCGAAAGCGTTCGCCTCGATCCCGGCGACGATGGCATCGGCCACCGCAGAAGCAGGCTCGCGCGAAAACCCCAGTTCGGGACCAGCGCGATTCGACTTCATCATCGGCGTGTCCGTGCCTCCAGGATAGGCCGTCAACACATGAATGCCTTCGCCCTTGAGCTCGCGCCTGAGCGCCTCGCCAAAGCGAGCCAGACCTGCTTTCACCGCGGCATACGTTGCATAGAAGGGTGCGCCGACCAGGGCAATGCCGGAGGCGACATTCACCACCATGGCATCTCCGCTGGCCCGCAGAGCGGGGAGCGCCGCGCGGGTCAACAAGACTGGCGCGAGCAAGTCGACGATCACCATCTGCTCGATATCGGCTTCCGTGGTGTTCTCCAGCCGGCCAGCCCGCACGCCGCCGGCGTTGTTGACGAGGATGTCGAGTCCGCCCAGCGTCTGTATCGCCTGGTCCAGCGTGGCCGCGCGTCCCTCGGGACTTCCCACGTCAGCGCAGACGCCCGTCGCCGAGTCAAGGCTGCGCAGTGCATCGTCCAGGACGCTTCTGCGCCTTCCGGTGATGACCACCCTGGCGCCTCGCGCGATCAGCGCATGGGCCAGCGCGAGGCCGATCCCGCTCGATCCGCCCGTGACGAGGACCCGCTTGTTCTTCAGTTCCATTTCAAACTCCTTGCGCCGATGCAGGGGGATAGTTCGACGGGAAGAGCGCACGCTTGGTCTCCTCGTCGTTGATCGCCTTGAACGCATGGCTCTTGGCGAGCGCCCGGGCGCGAGCGACCGCCGGACGCGCATCCACGCCTGCGAACCACCGCTTCAGTTCGGGAAAGGGCCCCAGAGGATCCTCGGCGCCCTTGCGCACGCGGGAAGCGCGATCGAGCCAGCCCCAGGCGGAGATGTCGGCGATCGTGAAACCGCTGCCGACGATGAACTCGCGTCCGGACAGGTGATCGTTGAGAACCTGATAGTGCCGCTCCGCCTCGCGGCGGTAACGATTGGCCGCGTAGTCCAAGCCCTCGGGCGCGGCGAACTGGAAGTGCACCGCCTGCCCGGAGAACGGCCCCAATCCCGAGGCGATGAAGAGCAGCCAGGACAGCAACTCCGGCCGATCCTCGGACGTGCCCAGAAGCTGGCCGGTCTTTTCCGCCAGATAGATCAGGATGGCGGTCGAGTCGAAGACCCTGACTTCGTTGCCGCCCGGCCCCTCGGTATCGACGATGGCCGGTACCTTGCCGTTCGGATTGATCGCACGAAAGGCGGGCGCATGCTGCTCGCCCTTGCTTGTGTCGACCGGCAAGGCTTCGTAGGCCAGACCGGTCTCCTCCAGAAAGAGCGCGATCTTTGCGGGGTTGGGGGTCGGATGAAAGTAGAACCGGATCATGGTGTATGCCTCGTGGTTGCGGAAATCGATGGCTTCGCTGCTTTACGGGCAGGACGTGCTGCCAAGAGCACGCCGCCAACAACGACGGCAAGTGCAACGCACTCTCCACCAGACGGCAGCTCTCCAAGTACGGGAATGGCGGCCAGCGAAGCAACGACCGGAATCAGGGCGATGATGGCTGTGGCCGCAGATGGGCCCAGAAGCGCGACAGAGCGATTGAAGGAAACGATCGCAACGCCGCTCATCAGGACGCCCTGATAGACGGCCTGCAAGCCGATCTCGCTGGGTGAGGCCATGGCGAGGCGACTGAGCCCGCCAAAAATATAGATCGGCAGGAAGAGGATGGCCGACCAGAAGCAGATCAGGGCTGCGGCCTGCACAGGTGTCAGGGCGCTGCGCCGAAAAAGCAGCGTGTAGACGGCCCACATGGCAGCGGCAGTCATCAGGGCGATGAGGCCCATCGGGTTCATGCCACCGTGAGCGGAAACACCGCCTGCAACCATGAACACCAGTCCGATGATGATGGCGAGGTAGCCACACCAGCGCGCGCGGCCCTGTTTCTCTTTCAGGAAAATCCACGCGAAGGCGCCGGCGAATACCGGCATCAGGGTCGGCGCTATCGCTGCCGCGCGGCCGGCCGACGTGAGCTGCAGGCCGAGCGCGACCGCCAGGACGAAGGGCAACCCCCAAAGGCAGGCATAGACCAGCCCCTCACGCCATTCCTTGGCTGATAGGCGTCTCTTTCCCCGCAACAGCACTGGAAGAAGAATGACGGCACCGATGCCGAACCGCAGCGCGGTCACATCCCACAGGCGAAGTTCGCGCGTGACACTGAAGCGCGTCACGACGAACCAGCCCGCAAAGATCGTGACGCTGAGCCCGGCCCAGCAGAATCCGCGCAAGACGTTCCGGGATGATCTCTGAGGCCACGACGCGGCAGCCGGTCCGACTACCGCTTCTTGCACCAAGTCGACGGCCTGCGTCACGTAACCGCCTGCTCTTGCAGCGCCGCAAGAAGTCGCTGCGGGGCCAATCGCTGCCGGTAATCGACCTCGATGAAAGCCAGCGAGATCCTCTGGTTCGGCGTGATCACATAGGTGGCGGGAACGGGCAGCTCCCAACTGGCGTCCCCATTTATGCTCGGCAGCGCCTTGTTGCTGGAACTCAAGGCATCGCGCAGTTCCTGCGGCAATGGATAGACCAGCCCGAATTGGCGAGCCACGTCATTGCCCAGATCGCTCAGGACGTTAAACGTCAACGCCTCGCGCTCCGCGGTTGACAGTGATGCGTCCGGAAGCTGAGGTGAGATGGCCAGCATGCTTGCGCCAAAGGATGCCAACTCGGGCAGCAAGGCCTGGTAGGACCGCAGTTGGAGGTTGCAGTACGGACACCAGCCACCTCGATAGAAGGTCACCACCACAGGACCTTGCTTGAGAGCAGCGGACAGCGACACCGTGCCGCCTTGGGCGTCCGGCAACGAAAAGTCGGGGGCCCTGTCTCCCTCCTTCAGCGCAGCGTGCCTCGCAAAGGTCGATCGCAGTTCCTCGATCCTGGACTCATAGAGCGCGACCCGGCCGGCTGGAGCGGTGCGGGCGAACTCCTTTCGCAATTCTTGCAGTTGTCGATCAAGATCAATAACGGCCACTTGGATCTCCCTTCGAGCAAGGCAGTCGCGGCGGGGATCGCAGCGGACTCCCGTTATTTTATATCAGTCGATAAAAAATGGCTTGTGTCAAGCGTTTTGCCTGAATGCAGGTCGCATCAGAAGCCTATACAGGTCGGCTGCGCATGGAAGATGCCCCACCGGTCTTTTACGGGTCGTCTCAGAAAACGGACAACAAAGCACGCTAAGGGCTGGCGTGTCAGGTTGAGGCCATAGACGCCGCGCCGAAGGCGTCAGGAAATGCCTGAAAAGACCCTACTCTGACGCCCTTTCGCCGCTTCGTCTGACGCCCGGTTAGGCTGTACTTCAATCGGACAGGCTCAACCGAAAAGCTCGCTGTGCGAGCCAAGCCGTGCCAGTCGGAGAGTGTCGGCATCCGACTTGCGGTAGATCAGCAGCAGGTCGGGCTTGACGTGGCATTCCCGATAACCTGCCCAGTCGCCGCTCAGGTCGTGATCGCGGAATTTTGCGTCAAGCGGCTGATCGGTCGCCAGGGCCACGAGAACGGGCTTCAAATCGCTATCGAGCGTAGCCCGATGCTGGCCCTTGGCCTCGCGCTTGTAGTCGCGTTTGAAGGCTGAGGCGCGATCAATCGTCCGCATGCAAGTCTGCCATCAGGTCATCAACGCTGGCGAAACGCTTGCCTTTCCCAGCCTCAAGTTCGGCAATGGCCTTGCGCGTGGTGGCGTTAGGGGCTTTCACATCGAAGGGCATCCGGCGCTCATCAGCAATGCGCAGCATCAGCAAGCGGATGGCGTCAGAGATGGACAACCCCATTGCTTCGAGCGCATCAGCGGCACGCTCCTTGGTGCTGGTGTCGATGCGAGCGCGGACATAGGTATCGGCGGTGCTCATGGTCATTTCCCTTGAAGGTTTCAGAGGCTCTATTGTAGTCGCAATGTGACTACAGCTTAAGGGCAATGCCGGTTTGCTTACCGTGCTTTGTTGTCCGTTTTCTGAGACGACCCCAGAAAGGCCCGCCAGGGCCTCGTAGCCTAGCGGCGAGGGCCACCGGCCCGGTGAGCGTCGGGAAGGCGCTGGAAGCCCGCCAGGGGCGAGACGGGCGGCCGTGGCCGCCTGGCTCGATGCGTAGCACGACATAGCCGGTTCTCGCGGCCGCCGGCCGGGAGAATCCCCCGCAGCTTGGCCCCTCAAATGTCAAAGAGTGGATCTCATCGTCGGAAGTGGCGATGCGAGATCCAGCGGCGGCCGTCATCGTTGGATGTGGCGATGGTCGACCGTGGCCAGGACGTGGCCAGCCTCGCCGGAAGTGACGATGCTGCAGCTCGACGTGCGCGAGCTGGTGCGCGGTACTGCCTCGCCGGAAGTGGCGATGCTCGAGAAAAAAAGCCGCCTCGATCTCGGGCGGCTCCAGGGGAGGGCAGGGGGGCGATCACCGCTTGCAATGCACCAGGTCGTCGTTCACCCACGCACTTTCGACCAGGCCGTTTTCGCGCAGCTCGTCGCACGCTTCGCCTACCTGCTCGCGCCACTTCTTCGGCCGGGTGGAATCCGAGCCGCACATCAGCCGGAACGTCTCCAGCTTGAGCGGGTACGGCTCCTTGTGGGTGGCGAAGTAGTCGAACATGCGCCGCGCGGTGGGCGACAGCTTGCGGTACTTCTCCCACACGAATTTCGTGTAGTGGTCGCCGGCGAACAGCACCACGATTTCGGCGTCGATCTCGACCTGGCAGCGCGACGTGCGCTTGCCGCGATCCAGGACGCGGAAGCGCCGGATCAGCGACACCGATTCGAGCCGGCCGATGCGTTGGGATGAGAACTGCATGGCCGACGCCTGGAGCCGCGTCAGGCATTCCTCGGCCCTTGTGTAGTACCGACCGTTGATTGACCAGTCCAAGTCCTGGCAAAGCTCGTAGAACGTGAAGGAAACCGGCTCTCCGAGCGCGGTGCGCTTCGCGTACTCCAGCACCTGGGCGAATACCAGCTCGTCGTCGTCGGCGCGCAGCTCGATCCCGGTGTAGGTGATCTCCACGTCTTTGTTGACGTGGTAGATCGACTGGCCTTGCAGCGCGGCGCGCGGCACCTTCTTGTTGCGGACGGTGAAGATCGCCGACCGCCCGAAGTCGTTGGGCAGTGCCCGCATGTGATCCGGCCAGGGAGCCAGGTCGAACAGCGAGAGCTGCATGTCCTTGATCTGCTGCTTCGTGGGGTCTCCTCGTTTTCAGTGCAATAAGTGACGGTACGAAAAGCTAGCACTGGCGCGGAGGTGGTGTTGGTAGATCGTTGATTTCATTGACTTTCCTGTTCACTTTCAAATCTGCGATTCGTGGCGTCAAACCGTGGTCGGTTTCATCCATTGGTGCCAGTTATCGATGCATTTGGC
>NZ_BJHU01000016.1:145149-275990 GCF_005405905.1 Acidovorax sp. NB1 | reverse complement strand
CACAGCTCGCGCCGGTTGGCGCCTTCCTGCAGTGCCAGTTGCACAAACTCTCGTTGGGTGGACATGAGATCTCTCGGTTGCCAAGGCATAGGTTTCTCCTGGGCAGGGTTTGCCAAGGAGAAGTGTTTCCTATGTCCCCGCACACCTGTTACCCATGTGTCCGGTCTGAACAGGCGAAGCAAAAGAAAGTGAGTCGCCCGCCGGGGCGACAACCCGGCCTCCGCCCTGAACCCAAGCATGCTCTAAAGACCAGCACGCCAAGGCTTCGACAAGCTCAGACCGAACGGTTCGCAAGCCACATGAACTTCGACAGCCCCGCCCCTCACAGCCAGCAGGCATTCACTACAAAAACAATAGCTATTAACGCTTTACCAGCAGGCGGCGGCATCCATTTCAACCAAAAAAATCAATCACCTACCTCCAACCTCCGCCCATACTGCACCAGACTCGTCTGCTTCAACGCCTTCATCATCACCTTCGCCGCCGGCGACAACAGCCGGTCTGCCCGCGTGATGATTCCAAACGCATCCATATGGCACGGCATCGCCAGCGGCAACACCGTCACGATCCCATGCGCCGCGTAATAGCGCGCCACATCCTCCGCCACCACCGCAATCATGTCGCTCTGCTGCAGCATGCGCGTGATGAACAACAGGGCCGATGTCTCCACCGTGTGCAGCGGCGGCGCCAGCCCGTCCTGCTGGAACATCAGGTCAAACCGGTGCCGCAGCACGCTGCCCGCAGGCGGCACGATCCAGCTGGCCGACACCACATCGCGCAGCGTCAGCCCGCTCATGCTCGACAGCGGGTGGCCCGGGCGGGTCATGGCGCAGACCAGCTCCTCCGTCAGGGACTCATAGCGCAGGTTCTCCTTGTCGTGCTCCTCATACAGGCGGCCCACCACGATATCGAGCTTGCCCTGCTCCAGCCGCTCCAGCAGCACCGGGCTGGTTTCGATGTCGAGCGAAATGCGCAGGCTGGGGTGCTCTTGCTTGACCTGCGCCACGGCGGCGGGCAGCAGGCTCAGGCCCGGTGAGGTGATGGCGCCGATGCCCACCTGGCCGTAGTGCCCGCGTTTGAGCGCACCGATCTCGTCATGCGCCTGGTTCAGGTTGGCCAGGGCCATGCGCGCGTGGCGAATCATCGTTTCGCCATACCAGGTGGGGCGCATGCCGCGCGGCAAGCGGTCGAACAGCGACACCTCCAGCACGTCCTCCAGGTCCTTGAGCAGCTTGGACGCGGCGGGCTGGGTCATGCTGAGCACCTGGGCGGCGCGGTGGATGTTGCCCTCTTCGGCCAGGGCCACCAGCAGCAGCAGTTGGCGCGTCTTGAGGCGGGCGCGGATGAACCAGTGGTTGTAGGTACTCATGGACGGTGTGGCAGCAGCAGGAAGAGAAGGAGGGGTTTTCCAGAATGCAAAGAACGATATGTATTTTGTCTAAAAAACGATTGGATTGATATCAAAACCTTCCATAGACTTCGCCGCAACTGCAACAAAGGCTCCTCTCCATGAAGCTCGGCGACCTCCAGCTCAGCCCCCGGCACCTGATCAATGGCCGGTGGGAAATCGGCACCACCACCGGCATCAGTACCAACCCGTCGGACACCCGCGAGGTGGTGGCCGAATATGCCCGCGCCGACCGCAACCAGACCGAGCTGGCGGTGCGCGCCGCAGCCGATGCCCTGCCCACCTGGAGCCAGAGCACGCCCCAACGCCGCGCCGACGTGCTGGACATGATCGGCAGCGAGCTGCTGGCCCGCAAGGACGAGCTGGGCGCGCTGCTGGCGCGTGAAGAGGGCAAGACCCTGCCCGAAGGCGTGGCCGAGGTGGCGCGCAGCGGGCAGATCTTCAAATTCTTTGCAGGCGAGGCGCTGCGCATTCAGGGCGAGCTGCTGGCCTCCGTGCGCCAGGGTGTGCAGGTGGATGTGACCCGCGAGCCCGTGGGCGTTGTAGGCATCATCGCGCCGTGGAACTTCCCGTTCGCCATCCCGGCCTGGAAGATCGCCCCGGCCCTGGCCTATGGCAACACCGTGGTGTTCAAACCCGCCGAGCTGGTGCCCGCCTGTGGCTGGGCGCTGGCCGAAATCATCAGCCGCAGCGGCCTGCCCGCCGGTGCGTTCAACCTCATCATGGGCAGCGGCCGCGAGGTGGGGCAGACGCTGGTGGATCACCCGCTGGTCAACGCGCTGAGCTTTACCGGCTCCGTCGCCACGGGCGACCGCATCCTGCGCGCCGCCAGCCAGCGCCGCGCTAAGGTGCAGTTGGAAATGGGCGGCAAGAACCCGCTCATCGTGCTGGCCGACGCCGACCTGGACCAGGCGGTGGACTGCGCGCTACAGGGCTCGTACTTCTCCACCGGCCAGCGCTGCACAGCGTCGAGCCGCCTCATCGTCGAGGCCGAGGTGCACGACGCCTTTGTGGCCCGTCTGCGCAACCGGCTGGCCAGCCTGAAGGTGGGCCACGCGCTGGAACGCGGCACCGAGATGGGCCCGGTGGTGGACGACAACCAGCTGGCGCAGAACCTGGGCTACATCGACATTGCGAAGAGCGAGGGAGCGGAGCATGTCTGGGGTGGCGAGCGCCTGGAGCGCCCCACCCCAGGCCATTACATGAGCCCCGCCCTCTTCCTGGCCCGCCCCGAGCACCGCGTGGCGCGCGAGGAAATCTTTGGCCCCGTGGCCTGCGTGCTGCGGGCTGATGACTACGACCACGCGCTGGCCCTGGCCAACGACACACCCTTTGGCCTGTGCGCGGGCATTTGCACCACATCGCTCAAGCGCGCCATGCACTTCAAGCGCCACGCTGCCGTGGGCATGACCATGGTGAACCTGCCCACGGCGGGTGTGGACTTCCATGTGCCTTTTGGTGGCCGCAAGGAGTCGAGCTACGGCGCCCGCGAGCAGGGGCGCTACGCGGCCGAGTTCTACACCACCGTCAAGACGGGCTACATGCTGGCCTAAGAAGGTGGGAAGGAACCCAACATGCCCGCTCATGTCGCCAAAACACTCCCGCTCGTCGTTGCAAATGCTCGCCATAGCCCGAGCTATGACTGCGCTTTGCGCCTAGAGCGGAAGCGTTTTGGCAACCTGCTCTGGCACGCTGGATTCCTTCCAACCTTCTGAACCATCCTTCATCCCATCGCTGCTTTTCCATCCCGCAACCGTCGTCAACCAACCATTACAGACAGGAGACAAGATGATGAAAATGAACCGCCGCACCGTTGCTGCCGCCTTGGCCAGCGTGCCCGTGGCTGCCTTGCTGCCCGGCGCCGCCTGGGCGCAAAAGCCCCTCGTGCTGGGCTTCAGCCAGGTGGGGGCCGAGAGCGAATGGCGCACAGCCAACACCGAGTCCATCAAGTCGGCCGCCAAGGAGGCGGGCATCGAGCTGAAGTTCTCGGACGCGCAGCAAAAGCAGGAGAACCAGATCAAGGCCATCCGCTCGTTCATCGCGCAGAAGGTGGACGTGATTGCGTTCTCGCCCGTGGTGGAGTCGGGCTGGGAGCCCGTGCTGCGCGAGGCCAAGGCCGCCAAGATCCCCGTGGTGCTGACCGACCGCGCAGTGAACACCAAGGACACGTCGCTGTATGTGACCTTCATGGGCTCGGACTTTGTGGAAGAAGGCCGCAAGGCCGGCCGCTGGCTGGTGGAGAAGATGAAGGACCAGAAGGGCGAGGTCAACATCGTCGAGCTGCAAGGCACCGTGGGCTCCGCCCCTGCCATCGACCGCAAGAAGGGCTTTGAAGAAGTCATCAAGGCCGACCCCAAGTTCAAGATCATCCGCAGCCAGACCGGCGACTTCACCCGTGCCAAGGGCAAGGAAGTGATGGAAGCCTTCCTGAAGGCCGAGGGCAAGAAGATCAATGTGCTGTACGCGCACAACGACGACATGGCGATTGGCGCCATCCAAGCCATCGAAGAGGCCGGCATGAAGCCTGCCAAGGACATCGTGATCATCTCCATCGACGCGGTGAAGGGCGCCTTCGAAGCCATGATCGCCGGCAAGCTCAACGTGAGCGTGGAGTGCAGCCCCCTGCTGGGCCCGCAGCTGATGAGCGCCGTCAAGGACATCAAGGCAGGCAAGGCGGTGCCCAAGCGCATCGTGACCGAAGAAGGCATCTTCCCGATGGAAGTGGCGGCGAAGGAAATGCCTAACCGCAAGTATTAACCCCCTGAGGCGCTGCGCGCCTTCCCCCTTTCTCTCGCATCGCTGCGCGATGCGGGAAGGGGGACGCCACCGGCCCGGCGGGGCGGCCCTTGGGCGGTGGCTCTGGCACTGGGCCGCGACAGTTTCGTAAGGCCGTGACGCATCCAAGCGGCAATCAAATCAAAACAACATCAGGAGACAGACTCAAATGAAGCGTGCAATTTTCAAGGCCGTGTTGGCCACCGTGGCACTGGCTGCCATCGGAGCCACGTCCGTGGCATCGGCCCAGGACAAGGGCACCATCGGCATCTCGATGCCCACCAAGTCCTCAGCGCGCTGGATTGCCGATGGCGACAACATGGTCAAGGTGCTCAAGGACCGGGGCTACAAGACCGACCTGCAGTACGCCGAAGACGACATCCCCAACCAGTTGGCGCAGATCGAGAACATGATCACCAAGGGCGCCAAGGTGCTGGTGATCGCGTCGATTGACGGCACCACGCTGTCGCGCGTGCTGCAAAGTGCGGCCGACAAGGGCGTGAAGGTCATTGCGTACGACCGCCTCATCAAGGGATCAAAGAACGTGGACTACTACGCCACGTTCGACAACTTCCAGGTGGGCGTGCTGCAGGCCACGTCCATCGTGGACAAGTTGGGCCTCAAGCAAGGCAAGGGCACGTTCAACATCGAACTGTTCGGCGGTTCGCCCGACGACAACAACGCCTTCTTCTTCTACGACGGCGCGATGAGCGTGCTGCAGCCCTACATCGACAGCGGCAAGCTTGTGGTGCGCAGCAAGCAGACCGGCATGAACAAGGTGGGCACGCTGCGCTGGGACGGCTCAGTGGCCCAGGCGCGCATGGACAACCTGCTGTCGGCCTACTACGGCAAGGACAAAGTGCATGCGGTGCTGTCGCCCTATGACGGCATCTCCATCGGCATCCTGTCCTCCCTCAAGGGCGTGGGCTACTGCACCGCCCAGCAGCCCTGCCCTGTGGTCAGCGGCCAAGACGCTGAGGTGCCTTCCATCAAGTCCATCCTCAAGGGCGAACAGTCTTCCACCGTATTCAAGGACACCCGCGAGTTGGCCAAGGTGGCCGCCAACATGGTGGACGCCGTGCTGACCGGCAAGCAGCCTGAAATCAACGACACCAAGACCTACAACAACGGCGTGAAGGTGGTGCCGTCGTACCTGCTCAAGCCGGTGGCGGTGGATTCCTCCAACTGGAACGCGGTGTTGGTCGGCAGCGGGTACTACAAAGAGTCCCAAATCAAGTGAGCGGGGCGCGGCTCAAAAAACTCTTCTGGCGTTGTTGCTACGTCTTGTCGTACTGACCGTACTGCCTGCGACGCAGCGCCTAGCCAGAACCGCTTCGCTGAGTTTTGTGAGCCGCTAAGTGCAACGTGCGGAGGGGCTTTGGAACGCTGATCGGTGGTCCTGGCCCCTCCCCTCTGAGATCCCAGAGGACATACCCATATTTCCTCAACGAGCCCGAGCAATGCTTCTTGAAATGCGGAACATCCGCAAAACCTTCCCCGGCGTGGTGGCGCTGAACCAGGTCAACCTGCAGGTGCAGGCCGGGGAGATCCATGCCATCGTCGGCGAAAACGGGGCGGGCAAATCCACGCTGATGAAGGTGCTGTCGGGTGTGTACCCGCACGGCAGCTACAGCGGCCAGATCCTGTTCGACGGGCAGGAGCGCCAGTTTGCGGGCATCCGCGACAGCGAGCACCTGGGCATCATCATCATTCACCAGGAGCTGGCGCTAGTACCGCTGCTGTCGATTGCCGAGAACATCTTCCTGGGCAACGAAACCGCGCGGCACGGCGTCATCGACTGGATGGCCGCCCACAGCCGCGCCCAGGCGCTGCTGCACAAGGTGGGCCTGCGCGAATCGCCCGACACGCCAGTGGGCCAACTGGGGGTGGGCAAGCAACAGCTGGTGGAGATTGCCAAGGCGCTGTCGCGCAAGGTGCGCCTGCTGATCCTGGACGAGCCCACCGCCAGCCTGAACGAGAACGACAGCCAGGCCCTGCTGGACCTGTTGCTGGAGCTGAAAGCCCAGGGCATCACCTGCATCCTGATCTCGCACAAGCTCAACGAAATCTCGCGCGTGGCCGATGCCATCACCGTGCTGCGCGACGGCAGCACCGTACAGATGCTGGACTGCCGCGAAGGCCCGGTGAGCGAAGACCGCGTGATACAGGCCATGGTGGGCCGCGAGATGAGCGACCGCTATCCGCAGCGCCAGCCTCAGGTGGGCGAGATTGTTTTTGAGGTGCGCAACTGGCGCGCCCACCACCCGCAGCGCAGCGATCGCGAGCACCTCAAGGGCATCGACCTGAACGTGCGGCGCGGCGAGATCGTGGGCATCGCAGGCCTGATGGGCGCAGGCCGCACCGAGCTGGCCATGAGCATCTTTGGCCGCTCGTGGGGCCAGCGCATCAGCGGCGAGGTGCGGCTGCACGGCCAGCCCATCGATGTGAGCACGGTAGAGAAAGCCGTGAGTCACGGCCTGGCTTATGTGACCGAAGACCGCAAGGGCAATGGCCTGGTGCTGAACGAAGACATCCAGTTCAACACCTCGCTGGCCAACCTGCCGGGTGTGTCGTTCGCCAGCGTGATCGACAGCGGGCAGGAGCACCGCGTGGCGCAGGACTACCGCGAGAAGCTGCGCATCCGCTGCTCGGGCGTGGACCAGAAGACGCTGAACCTGTCGGGCGGCAACCAGCAAAAAGTGGTGCTGAGCAAATGGCTGTTTACCAGCCCCGAAGTGCTCATCCTCGACGAGCCCACGCGCGGCATCGACGTGGGCGCCAAGTACGAGATCTACACGCTCATCGCCCAGCTGGCGGCCGAGGGCAAGTGTGTGATCGTGATTTCTTCGGAGATGCCAGAGCTGCTGGGCATCACGGACCGCATCTATGTGATGAACGAAGGCCGCTTTGTGGCCGAGATGCCAACTTCAGAGGCCTCGCAAGAAAAGATCATGCGAGCGATTGTGAAAGCCAGTTGATATGAGCCAGACCACCCATCCCCCCGCCAGCACGCTGGCCGACGGAAACCCAACAACTGCGGCGCGGCACGACAAATCGCTGCTACAGCACCTCCAGCACAACCTGCGCGAATACGGCATGCTGATCACGCTGGTGGCCATCATGGGCTTCTTCCAGTACATGACCGAGGGCACGCTGATGCAGCCCTTGAACCTCACTAACCTGGTGCTGCAGAACAGCTACATCGTCATCATGGCGCTGGGCATGCTGCTGGTCATCGTGGCCGGGCACATCGACCTATCGGTGGGGTCTGTGTGTGGCTTTATCGGCGCGCTGGCAGCGGTGCTGATGGTCGAATACAACTGGCACTTTGTGCCTGCCACGCTGGTGTGCCTGCTGTGCGGCGGGGTCATTGGCGCCATTCAAGGCAGCTTTGTGGCGTTCTCGCGCATCCCCTCGTTCATCGTCACGCTGGCGGGCATGCTGGTGTTCAAGGGCTTGGCGCTGGCGCTGCTGGCGGGGCAGTCGGTGGGGCCGTTCCCCTCGGCCTTCCAGATGCTCAGCTCGGGCTTCATCCCCGACCTGTTCAGTGTGGAAGGGCTGCGCATGACCTCGCTGCTGTTGGGCGCGGCCGTGGCTGCAGCCCTAGCCGTGGGCGGCCTGCGCCAGCGCGCCAACCGGCTGCGCCATGGCGTGCAGACAGAGCCTGCGGGCCTGTTCATTGCACGTACCGTGGTGTTTGGCGGGCTGCTGGTGTACTTCAGCTACCTGCTGGCCTCGTACAAGGGCCTGCCCAACGTGCTCATCGTGATGGCGCTGCTGATCGTGCTGTTCGACTTCGTCACCAGCCGCACCACCATCGGCCGCCGCATCTACGCCATGGGCGGCAACGAGAAGGCGGCCAAGCTCTCTGGCATCAAAACCGAGCGGCTCACGCTCTACGCCTTCATCAACATGGGCGTGCTGGCGGCCCTGGCCGGGCTGGTGTTTGCGGCGCGGCTCAACACCGCCACGCCCAAGGCCGGCTTGGGTTTTGAGCTGGACGTGATTGCAGCCTGCTTCATCGGCGGCGCATCGGCCTCGGGCGGCGTGGGCAAGGTGATGGGCGCGGTGATCGGCGCCTTTGTGATGGGCGTGATGAACAACGGCATGTCCATCCTGGGCATCGGCATCGACTACCAGCAGGTCATCAAGGGCGTGGTGCTGCTCGCCGCCGTGCTGGTCGATGTCTACAACAAGAACAAGGCGTGATGGCCGCCATGGACGCATCCACCGCCCCCGCCCCTGCTGCTGCCCCGGTGCTGCAGCTCTCGGGCATCCACAAACAGTTTGCGGGCATCACCGTGTTGCGCGATGTGCAGTTCAACCTCTACCCTGGCGAGATCCATGCGCTGATGGGGCAAAATGGTGCGGGCAAGTCCACGCTGATCAAGGTGCTGACGGGCGTGCTGGAGGCCAGCGGCGGCCAGATGCGTCTGGGCGGTGAAGCCGTTTGGCCAGACTCGCCGCTGGCCGCGCAGCGCCTGGGCATCAGCACGGTGTACCAGGAGGTCAACCTCTGCCCCAACCTCTCGGTGGCCGAGAACATCTTTGCAGGCCGCTACCCGCGCTGCGGCATTGCGCAGGGCTTTCGCATCGACTGGGCCACGCTGCACCAGTGCGCCCGTGACCTAGTGGCGCGCATCGGGCTGCAGATCGACGTGACGCGCCTGCTGTCGGACTACCCCGTGGCCGTGCAACAGCTGGTGGCGATTGCGCGCGCACTCAGCATCGAATCGCGTGTGTTGATCCTGGACGAACCCACCTCCAGCCTGGACGACGACGAAGTGCAAAAGCTCTTTGAGGTGCTGCGGCGCCTGCGCAGCGAGGGGCTGTCTATTGTCTTTGTGACGCACTTTTTGAACCAGGTGTATGCCGTGTCCGACCGCATCACCGTGCTGCGCAATGGCAGCTGGGTGGGCGAGTGGCTGGCCAAGGACCTGGGCCCGCAGGCGTTGATTGCTGCCATGCTGGGCCGCGACATGGCGGCTGCGTCGGAACAACCCGCACCAGCACCCGCTGTGGACAGCCGCCAAGCCACGCTGCTGCAAGCCGAGGGGCTGGGGCAGGACACGCAACTGCAGCCGCTGGACCTGCAAATCCGCGCGGGCGAGGTGGTGGGTCTGGCCGGGCTGCTGGGCTCGGGCCGTACCGAGCTGGCGCGCCTGCTGTTTGGCCTGGAGCAGCCCGACCGGGGCGCACTGCGCATCGACGGGCAGGTGGTGAAGTTTGCGAACCCCATGGACGCGATTCGCCACGGCCTGGCCCTCTGCCCCGAGGAGCGCAAGACCGACGGCATCGTGGCCGAGCTGTCGGTGCGCGAGAACATTGCACTGGCGCTGCAGGCCCGCATGGGCGTGGGCAAATTCCTCTCGCGCGCCGAGCAGACGGCGCTGGCCGAACGCTACGTGAAGCTGCTGGGCATCAAGACCGAGACAGTGGACAAGCCCATCGGCCTGCTGTCGGGCGGCAACCAGCAGAAGGCCATCCTCGCGCGATGGATGGCCATCGAGCCGCGCCTGCTCATCCTGGATGAACCCACGCGCGGCATCGACGTGGCCGCCAAGCAGGAAATCATGGACCAGATCCTGCGCCTGGCACAGGCGGGTATGGCCGTGCTGTTCATCTCTTCCGAAATGAGCGAGGTGGTGCGCGTGGCGCACCGCATCGTGGTGCTCCGCGACCGCCGCAAGGTGGGTGAGCTGCCAGCGGGCAGCAGCGAAGACGCCGTCTACGACCTGATTGCTGCCGAACATGTCTGAACGCTCCCCTTCCCTTTTGGTGGCGCTGCTGCGCCACCGCCTGGCCTGGCCGCTGATCACGCTGGCGCTGCTGCTGATCGTGAACACCGTCTTCAACAGCAGCTTCCTGCACATCGAATGGCGCGACGGCCACCTATACGGCAGCCTCATCGATATCCTGAACCGCGCCGCACCGCTGGTGCTGGTGTCGCTGGGCATGACGCTGGTGATCGCAACGCGCGGCATCGACATCTCCGTGGGTGCGACGGTGGCCATTGCAGCGGCCGTGGCAGCGTGGCTGATCGGCGGCTCGGTATCGGGCAACGAAAGCCGGTTTCCACTCCCAGTCGCCATCTTGGGCGCCATCGGCATCGCACTGCTGTGCGGGCTGTGGAACGGCGTGCTGGTGGCCAAGGTGGGCATGCAGCCCATCATTGCCACGCTGATCCTCATGGTGGCGGGCCGGGGCATTGCCCAGCTCATCACCGACGGGCAGATCATCACCATCTACTACACGCCCTACTTCTTCATGGGCGGCGGGTACCTGGCGGGGCTGCCTTTCTCGCTGTTTGTGGTGGCTGTGGTCTTTGCCGTGCTGTACCTGGCCATCACGCGCACGGCGCTGGGTCTGTTCATCCAGGCGGTGGGCATCAACCCCACGGCAGCGCGCGTGGCGGGCGTTCAGGCGGGGCGACTCATTGTGGCGGCCTATGTGTTCTGCGGCGTGTGCGCGGGCATTGCGGGGCTGCTCATCAGCTCCAACGTGAAAAGCGCGGACGGCAACAACGCCGGGCAGCTGCTGGAGCTGGACGCCATCCTGGCCGTTACGCTAGGCGGCACCGCCCTGACCGGCGGACGCTTCAGCCTGGTGGGCAGCGTGATTGGCGCGCTCATCATCCAGACGCTGACCTACGCCATCTACTCGCTGGGCGTGCCGCCCGAGATCAACCTGGTAGTGAAGGCCGTGGTGGTGTTCATCGTGATGCTGCTGCAGTCGCCCGAGTTCCGGGCGCAAGTCGGCGCGCTGGCACGCCGTCCTGGCGCGGGAGCCTTGCAATGAGCGCCGTGCCCAAGACTGCAGGCTTCAGCAGCGTGAGCCCCCCTGCCCCACCGGCCGCCGATGCGCGCGCGCGGTTCAACCCCAAGTACCTGCCGCTGGCTGCCACCATCTCGCTGTTCGTGGCCATGGCCACGCTGGGCTCGGTGCTGTACACCGGCTTCTTCTCGGCCCAGGTGTTCCTCAACCTGCTGATCGACAACGCCTTCCTCATCATCGTGGCGGTGGGCATGACCTTCGTGATCCTGTCGGGCGGCATCGACCTCTCGGTGGGCTCGGTGGTGGCGCTCTCCACCATGGTGCTGGCTGCGCTGGTGGAGCACCGGGGCTGGAACCCGATGGTCGCCATCCCGCTGGTGCTGCTGATGGGCACGGCGTTTGGCGCGTTCATGGGTTTCCTCATCGAGCGCTTTCGGCTGCAGCCGTTCATCGTCACGCTGGCCGGCATGTTCCTGGCGCGCGGGCTGTGCTACCTGATCAGCATCGACTCGATCAGCATCACGCACGAGGGCTATTCGGAGCTGGCCCAGTGGCGTCTGCCACTGTGGGAAGGCGCATCGCTATCGCTGGGCGCGCTCATTGCCATCGCGGTGCTGCTGGTGGCGCTGTTTGTGGCGCACTGCACGCCCTTTGGCCGCAGTGTGTATGCCGTGGGCGGTAGCGAGCATTCGGCTGTGCTCATGGGCCTACCGGTGCGCCGCACGCTCATTGGCGTCTACACGCTCTCGGGCTTTTGCTCGGCGCTGGCGGGTGTGGTGTTCACGTTCTACATGCTGTCGGGCTATGGCCTGCATGCCGTGGGCATGGAGCTGGATGCGATTGCCGCCGTGGTCATTGGCGGCACGCTGCTCACCGGCGGTGTGGGCTATGTGGCGGGCACGCTGTTTGGCGTGCTCATGCTCGGAATCATCCAGACCCTGATTTCCTTCGACGGCACGCTCAGCTCCTGGTGGACGCGCATCGTCGTCGGTGTGCTGCTGTTCGCTTTCTGCCTGCTGCAGCGGCTGCTTTCGCGCCGCTAGGGCAAGGCCCGTTGATTCTTCATTTCTCCTCTTTCTCTCGCACCCCACCATGACCACCCCCAAGCGCAAACTCCGCTCCGCCGAATGGTTCGGCACCGCCGACAAAAACGGCTTCATGTACCGCAGCTGGATGAAGAACCAGGGCATCCCCGACCATGCTTTCGACGGCCGCCCCGTGATCGGCATCTGCAACACCTGGTCCGAACTGACCCCGTGCAATGCTCACTTTCGCAAGATTGCCGAGCATGTGAAACGCGGTATTTACGAGGCGGGCGGCTTTCCGGTCGAATTCCCGGTGTTCTCCAATGGCGAATCCAACCTGCGCCCCACGGCCATGCTCACGCGCAACCTGGCCAGCATGGATGTGGAAGAGGCTATTCGCGGCAACCCCATCGACGCCGTGGTGCTGCTGGTGGGCTGCGACAAGACCACGCCCGCGCTGCTGATGGGCGCGGCCAGCTGCGACGTGCCCGCCATCGTGGTCACGGGCGGGCCCATGCTCAACGGCAAGCTCGACGGCAAAGACATCGGCTCGGGCACGGCCGTGTGGCGCCTGCACGAATCGCTGAAGGCGGGCGAGATCAACGAGCACCAGTTCTTTGCGGCCGAGGCGGGCATGTCCCGCTCCGCCGGAACCTGCAACACCATGGGCACGGCCAGCACCATGGCCTGCATGGCCGAGTCGCTGGGCACATCGCTGCCGCACAACGCCGCTATCCCAGCCGTGGATGCGCGCCGCTATGTGCTGGCCCACATGTCGGGCAAACGCATTGTGGAGATGGCGCACGAGGGGCTCACGCTCTCCAAAATCCTGACGCGCGAAGCGTTCGAGAACGCCATCCGCACCAACGCTGCCATCGGCGGATCGACCAACGCCGTCATCCACCTCAAGGCCATCGCAGGCCGCATTGGCGTGCAGTTGGACCTCGAGGACTGGACCCGCATCGGCCGGGGCACGCCCACGCTGGTGGACCTGCAGCCCTCGGGCCGCTTCCTGATGGAAGAGTTCTACTACGCAGGCGGGCTGCCCGCTGTGCTGCGCCGCCTGGGCGAGAACAACCTGCTGCCCCACCCCAATGCCCTCACCGTCAACGGCAAGAGCCTGTGGGACAACGTGCGCGAAGCCCCGCAGTACAACGACGAAGTCATCCGCCCGATCGACAACCCGCTGATTGCCGACGGCGGCATCTGCATCCTGCGCGGCAACCTGGCGCCGCGTGGCGCGGTGCTCAAGCCCTCGGCCGCCTCGCCCGAGCTGCTCAAGCACCGGGGCCGCGCCGTGGTGTTCGAGAACCTGGAGCATTACAAGGAGCGCATCGTCGATGAGAACCTGGACATCGACGCCAGCTGCGTGATGGTGCTCAAGAACTGCGGCCCCAAGGGCTACCCCGGCATGGCCGAGGTGGGCAACATGGGCCTGCCGCCCAAGCTGCTGCGCCAGGGCGTGAAGGACATGGTGCGCATCTCCGACGCCCGCATGAGCGGCACCGCCTACGGCACCGTGGTGCTCCACGTGGCACCCGAGGCGGCTGCACTCGGCCCCCTGGCTGCTGTGCGCGACGGCGACTTCATCGAGCTGGACTGCGACAACGGCCGGTTGCACCTGGATATCAGCGACGAGGAGCTGGCAACACGCCTGGCTGCATTGGCGGGCGCCGACAACGGCGGGCGCGGCGGCTACCAGCGCCTGTATGTGGACCATGTGCTGCAGGCCGACGATGGCTGCGACTTTGACTTCTTGGTCGGCTGCCGGGGGGCTGCTGTGCCCCGCCACTCGCATTAAGGTGCCCTCTGAGGCGCTCGCCGCAGTCAATTGCTACAAATTCAATAGCTACCAGCGCCTATTCGATTGGCGCTAGATGCATATTTCACTCAAATTCTTACTCGCACCCGCACCCGCCATGCCAGCCCCCCATTCCCTCCAAAACCCTCGCTACCGAGGCATCTTCCCCGTCGTGCCCACCACGTTCCATGAGGACGGCACGCTCGACCTCGACAGCCAGAAGCGCTGTCTCGACTTCATGATCGATGCGGGCGTGGATGGCGTCTGCATCCTGGCCAACTTCTCCGAACAGTTCTCGCTGTCGGACGCCGAGCGCGAAGTCCTCACCCGCACATCGCTGGAGCATGTGGCGGGCCGCGTGCCGGTCATCGTCACCACCACCCACTACGGCACCCGCGTGTGCGCCGAGCGCAGCCGCGCAGCGCAGGACATGGGTGCCGCCATGGTGATGATCATGCCGCCCTACCACGGCGCCACATTCCGCGTTCCCGATGCACAAATCTACGAGTTCTATGCCCGTGTATCCGATGCGATAAGCATCCCGATCATGGTGCAGGACGCACCTGCCAGCGGCACGGTGCTGTCGGCCCCGTTCCTCGCACGCATGGCGCAGGAGATCGAGAACCTTGCCTACTTCAAGATCGAAGTGCCCGGGGCGGCCAGCAAGCTGCGCGAGCTGATCCGCCTGGGCGGCGACGCCATCGAAGGCCCGTGGGACGGTGAAGAAGCCATCACGCTTCTGGCCGACCTGGATGCCGGTGCCACGGGTGCGATGACGGGTGGCGCTTTCCCAGACGGCATCCGCCCCATCATCCAGGCGCACCGCCAGGGCGATGCCGACCTGGCCTTTGCGCTGTACCAGCGCTGGCTGCCCCTCATCAACCACGAGAACCGCCAGGGCGGCATCCTGACGGCCAAGGCGCTCATGAAGGAGGGCGGCGTGATCACTTGCGAGGCAGGTCGCCATCCCTTCCCGGCCATGCACCCCGAGGTGCGGCGCGGCCTGATCGACATCGCGCGGCGGCTGGACCCGCTGGTGCTGCGCTGGGCACGCTAAGCAGGAAACGCATGGTGCCTGCACGTTTTCTGGTGCCCGCCGACGCGGGACTGATTGCCCTGGACTGGGGCACCAGCGCGTTGCGCGCCTTCCGCATGGGCGCGCATGGCGAGGTGCTGGAGACGCGGCACCGCCCCTGGGGCATCATGAACCTGCCCCCGGCCGCAAGCGAGGTAGCCGATACGGAACCCGGCGCCGCATTTGAACGCGCGCTGCAAGACACCTGTGGCGACTGGCTGGCCGCCTCACCCGGCCTGCCCCTGCTGGCCTGCGGCATGGTGGGCAGCGCCCAGGGCTGGCGCGAGGCCAATTACTTGCCCGCGCCCACCTCGCTCGATGCACTGGCCCAGGGCCTGACGTTGGTGGCACGGCGCGATGGCCCGCCGCTGCACATCGTTCCGGGCCTGCTGCAGCAAGGCACGCTGCCCAATGTGATGCGCGGTGAAGAAACGCAGGTGCTGGGTGTGCTGGCGGGCCTTGCACTGCCTGCAGACGCGCCCGTGCTTATCGGCCTGCCCGGTACCCACAGCAAATGGGTGCTGGCACGCCGGGGGCGCATCGAGCAGTTCCACACTTTCATGACCGGCGAGGTGTTTGCGACCCTGCGCGGCCACACCATCTTGGGCAAGACCATGCAGGCTGCAGCGGCCCCCGACAACGAGGCCTTTGCGCGCGGGCTGGAAGTGGCGCGCGGAAGTGACGCTGCACTGGGCCTGCTGTCGCACATCTTCAGCACACGCACATTGGGTCTCACAGGCGCGTTGGCGCCCACCGCACAAGCGGACTACCTCTCGGGCCTGCTGATCGGGCACGAGGTCGCCAGCCTGGTACGCGCACAGGATCAAACCCCAACCAAACCGCAGGCGCTGGTGCTTTGCGGCGAGCCCGACCTGTGCCGCCGCTACGCCATCGCATTGCAGACCTACGGCTTTGCCGCCCCCACCATCGCCACGCAGGCCACGGCCACCGGGCTGTGGCAAATCGCGCTGGCGGCGGGGCTGGTCGTTGCGCCCGCATCCTCCTCTTCTTTACCCCCCATCACCGTCGGGAGCCTGCCCGCATGAACCCCATCGACAAAGCCCTGTTCCATATCCTGCAGCGCTGCGGGCTCATCGCCATCCTGCGCGGCGTGCAGCCGCACGAGGTGGTGGCCATCGGCCATGCGTTGTACGACGCAGGGTTTCGCATCATCGAAGTTCCGCTCAACTCCCCCGAGCCGCTGGCCAGCATCCGCGCGCTGCGCGACGCACTGCCTGCAGACTGCCTGGTGGGCGCAGGCACCGTGCTCTCCATCGAGGCCGTGGCCGATGTGGCCGCAGCCGGTGGGCAGATCATCGTCATGCCCCACAGCGACCCCGATGTGATCCGCGCCGCGCGCGCCGCTGGCATGGCCTGCGCGCCCGGCGTGGCCACGCTGACCGAGGCCTATGCCGCGCTGGCGGCGGGCGCCAACATGCTCAAGCTCTTCCCGGCCGAGGCCCTGCCGCCCCATGTGCTCAAGGCCTGGCGCGCCGTCATCACGCCGCCCATGGCGCTGGTGCCCGTGGGCGGCATCGTGCCCGAGAGCATCGCGCCGTATGCCGCCGCTGGTGCCAGCGGGTTCGGCCTGGGCTCGGCCCTGTACCGGCCCGGTGACCAGGCCGCCGAAGTGGCGCACAAGGCTGCTGCGTTTGCGCGGGCGTGGCAGGCGTCGTTTGGCACCTCGCCCGCTACCGCCTGAACGCCCGCCCACTCGTCCCCAACAACTCCGCGTTTCGCAACGCATTCCACTGCCCCCATGAAGATCACCCGACTCACCACGTTCATCGTCCCGCCACGCTGGTGCTTCCTCAAAATCGAAACCGACGAAGGCATCACCGGCTGGGGCGAGCCTGTGCTGGAGGGCCGCGCCCACACCGTGGCCGCTGCGGTCGATGAGCTGGCGGACTACCTCGTCGGCAAAGACCCGCGTCACATCGAAGACCACTGGACGGTGCTTTATCGGGGCGGCTTCTACCGGGGCGGCGGCGTGCATATGAGCGCACTGGCTGGCATCGACCAGGCGCTGTGGGACATCAAGGGCAAGGCGCTGGGCGTACCCGTGGCCGAGCTGCTGGGCGGCAATGTGCGCAGCCACATCAAGGTCTACAGCTGGATCGGCGGCGACCGCCCCAGCGAGACAGCGGCCGCAGCCCAGGCCGCCGTGGCGCGCGGCTTCACGGCAGTGAAGATGAACGGCACCGAAGAAGTGCAGTACGTGGACAGCTACGACAAGGTGGAGCGCTGCCTGCAGAACGTGGCCGCCGTGCGCGAGGCCGTGGGCCCCAACGTGGGCATCGGCGTGGACTTCCACGGCCGCGTGCACCGGCCCATGGCCAAGGTGCTGGTCAAGGAGCTGGAGCCCTACAAGCTCATGTTCGTCGAAGAGCCCGTGCTGAGCGAACACGACGAGGCGCTGAAGGAGATCGCCCGCATCTCCTCCACCCCCATCGCCCTAGGCGAGCGACTGTACTCGCGCTGGGACTTCAAGCGCGTGCTGCAAGGCGGCTACGCCGACATCATCCAGCCCGACCCATCGCACGCAGGTGGCATCACCGAAACCCGCAAGATCGCCAGCATGGCCGAGGCCTACGACGTGGCCCTGGCCCTGCACTGCCCACTGGGGCCCATTGCATTGGCCGCCAACCTGCAGCTGGACGCGGTTTGCTACAACGCCTTCATCCAGGAGCAGAGCCTTGGCATCCACTACAACCAGGCCAACGACCTGATGGACTATGTTTCCAACCCCGAGGTGTTTGCGTACGAAGACGGGATGGTGGCGATACCGAACGGACCGGGGTTGGGCATTGAGGTGAACGAGGACTATGTGCGCGAGCGGGCACAGGAGGGACACCGGTGGAGGAATCCGGTGTGGAGACACAAGGATGGGAGTTTTGCGGAGTGGTGAGGGGACGTGATGAGCTGATTTGGAGGGTGGTGCCTGGGGGTGAGCTGCTTTGGGCGGCGGATTCAACAGGTCGCTTTAACACACTAGCAATTACCCAGGGATCCTCTGCACGAATCCCTGCGAGCTGTGCATACAGGAGCGGAACAATCCGCGCATGAAGCAACGCAGCCTGGGCTTAAGCAACACCGTCAAGCGCACTCGCAAGCGCGAATTTCTAGATGCCATGGAGTTGGTGGTCCCCTGGGCCGAATTGGTTTCGCTGATAGAACCCTACGCCCCAGAGAGCGGGCGCCGGGGCCAGCAACCTTTTGCGGTGCAGCCCCTGCTGCGCATCCACTCATGCAGCAATGGTTCAAGCTCAGCGACCCGGCCATGGAAGAAGCCTTGCACGACGTGCCCACCTTTCGGGACTTTGCGGGCCTGTCACACTGGGACGAACACATTCCCAGTGAATCGAGCATCCTGCGCTTTTGGCATCTTCTGAAGCGCCACAACCTGGCAGATCAGATCCTTGCCACTGTCAATGCCCTGCTGCAAGCCAAAGGGCTGCAACTCAAGGCAGGCACGGTAGTGGATGCCACGCTGATTGCAGCGCTAACATCCACCAAGAACGAAGGCAAGGCACGAGACCCCGAGATGCACCAAAGCAAGAAGGGCAACGAGTGGTACTTTGGTATGAAGGCCCACATCAGGGCGGACGCCGAGTCTGGGTTGGTGCACAGCGTGCGAGGCACCAGCAGTAATCGCTGCTTTCCAACCTCATCATGGACCTTGCCCAAGGCATCTTTGTAGTCCGATAGAGGTGGTTTGGTATCTGCCCCATCACTGAACATCCAACCCTTGAGCCGACCGACCGAATCGACGCACTGCTGAGCCAGTTGTTGCATATTTTGGCGGCAGTTCAGATCCGCTTGGCAGATAGCAAAACTGAGGGCTCCTATACCGACCAGCACCAGCAAAGCTGGGATTCAAGCCTTTTGGATCGCTCAGCCGCAACGGATCGCCCTTCATCTTCACATAGGCAAATCGATTCCCCCATCCAGCCCAATCGGATCACCTTGCGTATAACTCCAGCCCATCGTCAGGCTGTAGCTGCGGAAGTAGTTGTAGTGCAGCTTGATCTCGGGGTCAAAGTACTGCCCCCGATACCGCAGGTTGAACGTGACCTCCGGGATGCTGGTGGCGCCCGTGGTCGGGTTGGTGCTCTCGCTGGTGAACCGCTTGGCCCCGATGGTCGGCTGTTCGTCTCCAAACGCACTGTACGCCCATTTCCAGGCCACTTGGCCGTCGGGCTGGGTGAGTTTGCGGGGGGTGTTCAGGTGGTCGCTGTGGACGGCGTAGGTTTGGCCTTTGATCACTGCCGCTATGGGCATGGGGCCGCTGGCGGTGGGTAAATAGATGTATTGCGCTGTGCCGGTGCTGTTGCTGCCGCCCGAGCCGTATTCGCCCAGCAGGCTGCCGTCTTCTGCGTAGATGTAGCTGTAGCCCAGCTTTTCTGCGTCGCTGGTGCCGGGGCTCCAGAGTTTGCTGAAGAAGTTCAGGATTTGCTGGATCAGGCCGATGGGTTCTGCCTGGGTCTCCTTGTCGTCTTCATCAGCCAACAGATTGTTCAGGTTCTTTTTGCTGTCGCGGCTTTGGGTGTTGCTGTACAGCGGCTCCGTCTTGAACACGCGCTGGCCCAGGCCGTTGTGTGCGTATTTGGTGGTGGGCGCGTCTTCGCCCTGGCCGGTGCGGGCGCTTTCCATGCGGCCTTCGCTGTCGTAGCAGTAGCTGGTCAGGCCGTCGCCCAGCAGGTCGCCTGCGCTGTTGTATTGGTAGGTGACGCTGGTGCTGGCGCTGTTGCTGCCTGCGGTGACTGTCTGCTCAAAGCCCAGCAGGCGGTTGTGGCTGGCGTCGCCGCCGTAGGTGCGGCTGGTGGTGCTGGCTGCCACGTCGCGGGTGCTGGCGGTGCGGTTGCCGTTGGCGTCGTACGAGAAGGTGGCCGCATCCACGGGGGCGTTGGCCGCCGTGGTTTTGGTAAAGCCGGTGATGCGGCCTGCCGGGCTGTATTGCACCGTCCAGGTGCTGGTAGCCTGGCTGATGGTGCTGGCCTGGGGGTTGGTGTTGGCCGGGCGCCAGAGTTTTTGCGTGAGGGTCTGGATGCGCCCCGCCGCGTCGTACTGGTAGCTGCTGAAGTCGGTGGCAGTGAGCTGGCGTTACAACTCAGACTGGTGCAGTCGTCAGCGTAGGCGATCAGGGTTGCCCCGCTGAGCAAGTGAGCGTGCGGTTTCGCTACACCGGCACATGGGACTCCCTAGAATGCACTGCTCCTACCCGCAGCACCGTCCCATGTCCCTCCCCCCCTTCCCCATCCGCACCGAATGCCCCCCCGGCACCTGCGTCTGCGACCGGGATGCTTTGCTGCAGACGCCGGGCGGCGACGTGCGCATCCTGATGCTCACGCGCACCGAAGAGAAAAAGATGCTGGAGCGGCTGGAGAACCTGGGCAGCCTGGCAGACCTGCGCAGGATGCAGGAGCGCATGGAGCAGCAGCTGGGCATTCGCCTGTCGATCACCCAAAGCCCGCATGAGGTGCGCAGCCTGCGTGGCATTGCGATCCTCGTGCATGAGCAGCCGGGGCTGTGCCGCAAGACGCGGCAGGCCATTCCGGCGGCGATCAAGAAGAGCATGGATGCGCAGCCGCAGATCACGTTTGACCTGCTTGACGAAGGAGGGTTGTTTGGCGGCTTCTAAAGGCATCGGCCACACGACGCCCCACCGGCCTCACGCCCGACGGACTGATTGACTGACTGCGCATGCAAGACGACCTGTTTAGTGACGCGCTGCCCAAGCCCCCTGTGGGAGATGTTGCGGCGCAGGCGTCCACCCCAAAACCCACCCCGGAGGCCGAGGCTCCCGCGCGGCGCAAGCGGTCTGGCGTGGTGGCCCCCATCGCTGCCGACGAGGCATTGAAGGCCCTGGCCACCGCCCTGCCTGCGCGGCTTCGGCTGGGCACCTCGTCGTGGACCTACCCCGGCTGGAAAGGGCTCGTGTGGGAGGGGGAACACTCCGACGCACAGCTCTCCAAACAAGGACTGGCTGTGTATGCGCAGCACCCGCTGATGCGTACGGTGAGCATTGACCGCAGCTTTTACCGCCCGCTCACGGCAAGCCAGTTTGAGCGCTATGCGTCGCAGGTGCCCGACGACTTCCGGTTTGTGGTGAAGGCGCCCAGCGTGGTGACGGATGCGCTGGTGCGCAGCGAGGACGGCCGGGGCCGCCAGCCCAACCCGGCGTTCTTGAGCCCAGAGCTGGCACGCAGCGAGTTTGTAGAGCCCGCGCTGCAAGGTCTGGGGCACAAGCTGGGGGCGCTGGTGTTTCAGCTCAGCCCCCTGCCCCTGGCACAGCTGGACCGCATGCCCCTGCTGCTGGAGCGCCTGCGCACCATGCTGCTCGCCTTGCCAGCCCTCGCGCCGATGGCCCCCGATGGCGTGATTGCGGTGGAGGTGCGCGACCCCGAATGGCTGACCCCCGACTTTGCCGCCGTGCTGCGCGAGGCGTGCGCCACCTACTGCCTGGGCCTGCACGCCAAGATGCCGCCCCTGCAGGCCCAGCTGCCCATGCTGCGTGCGCTGTGGCCCGGCCCCCTGGTGTGTCGCTGGAACCTGAACCCGGTGCATGGCCCTTATGGCTATGAAGACGCCGAGCGGCTGTACGAACCCTACGACCGGCTGCACCACCCGGACCTGGAAACGCGGGCGGCGCTGGCAGCGGTGATTGCGGGCATCACGGGCCGGGGACAGAACGCGCTGGTGACCATCAGCAACCATGCCGAGGGCAGCGCGCCGCTGACAGTGCGGGGGGTGGCGGAAGAGGTCGTGAAGCTGGGGGCGCGGTAGGCACTGCCAGTTGCACGGGTTCAGAGCCCAAACGCGGCTTACGGATTCGTACTCACTGATCCAACACCGTTCGGGCTGAGCCCGTCGAAGCCCTGCGCTGCGCTTCGACAGTCTCAGCCCGAACGGTTTATGCGCCTGCTCAGTGAGCGCAAAGACACGTCAAGAGGCGTCACGAGGTGCCAGCGCATCAAACAGTCGCCAGCTCGATCCGGTTGCGCCCGTCCTGCTTGGCGCGGTACATGGCGCGGTCGGCGCGGCGCACCAGCTCTTCGGGCAGCTGGTCGCGCTGGGGCTGCAGGCTGGCCACGCCAAAGCTCACGGTGACGATGCCGTGCGGTGCGCCTTCGTGGGGCAATGCCAGTTGGTGGATCGCTGCCTGAATATGGCGCGCCACCTCGGCAGCGGCGCCCAGGTCGGAGCCGGGCAGCAGCACCACAAACTCTTCGCCGCCAAAACGGGCGGCCAGCTCGCCCTCGCGCCGTGCGCCCACCTGGGCGAGCGTGGTGGCCAGGGCGCGCAGGCAGGTGTCTCCGGCCAGGTGGCCATAGTGGTCGTTGAAGTGCTTGAACACGTCCACATCCAGCAGGATGAGGCCGAGGGGCGCAGCGGCCCGCTGGGCGCGCGCCCATTCGTGCGCGAGCGCGTCGTCGAAGTGGCGGCGGTTGGCAATGCCGGTGAGGCCGTCGGTATTGCTCAGCAGCTCCAGGCGGTGGTTGACCTGGGCCAGGGCCTGGGTGCGCTCGGCCACCAGCGCCTCCAGCTCGCGGTTGCGCTGGCGCACTTCTTCGATGGGGTAGACCTCGTCGCCATGGGCTGTGCCGAAGGGGATGGAGACGCTCACATGTGCGATCTTCCAATCGCCCTCACCGCCACCCTGCCTCCCTTCGCGCCGGAACAGCACGACCTTGCGCGCCGTCTCCCGCGCAAAAAGTGCATCGGGGATGGGCAGGTGGATGTGGAAGAAGGCAGTGGCGGCCAGCAGGTCCGCGCCCAGGTCCTGGGTGAACAGGTCCAGCATCTCGATCACGATGGGCTGGGGCACCTGCAGAAAATCTTGCCGCGTGGTCTCGATCCAGTCGGCACGGGTCTTGACCAGCTTGTCGCTGCTGCCCGAAAAGCCGCTGAAGTTCTCGCTGAAGCGGTCCAGCAACCGCTGGTCGCGTGCGGCGTACATCCCGATGTACTCGTCAAAGAGCATGCGGGCGAGGCGCTCGCGTTCTGGTGACATGCGTTGGTGTCCTTGTCGGGTCTTCGTTGGGTGCAGGGAAGGCGTTGAAGCCTCAAAAGCATTGCACCGACGCGTGGGGCGCACATGGTCCCCGCAGTGGCAGGCGCTTTCAAAGACCTTCGTTTGAATGTAACACCCACCCCAGACGACAGAAACTACGGAACTTCCCTGCTCCAGCCCCCGCGCTTGCGGGGCCTGAGAGCCTGTTCAAGGTCAGTCCCTGGGCGCAAACAGTGCCAGGGTGTCGTGGGCAAAGGCGCCCTCGATGTCGAGCATGCGCATCTTGGTGGCCGCACCGCCACCGGCAGAGAAGCCACCTGTTTTGCCGTTGGCGGCCAGGATGCGGTGGCAGGGCACCACGGGTGCAAACGGGTTGTGGCCCAGGGCCTGGCCCACGGCACGGGCGGCGCCGGGCTCACCCAGTTGCGCCGCCATCTCGCCATAGGTCATGGTCTTGCCAGGCGGGATGCGGCGGGCCAGTGCGTACACGCGGGCGTTGAAGGGCGGCACGGTATCAAGGGCCAGAGGCACGTCGCACAGGTCGTCGCGCGCGCCCTGCAGCGTGGCCACCACGCGCGCGGCCCAGGCAGCAACCTGGGGCGGCATGGCGCATTCGGCCAGTTGCGGAAACCGGCGCTGCATGCGCGCGCGTGTCTGAGCCTCGCCCGTGTCCTCGGGCAGCTGCACGCCCACCAGCAGCGCGCCCTGCCACGCTATGCCGCAGTGGCCGATGGCCGTGGGGAACAGCGCGTAGCCACTGGCTGCATGCTGCTCTCCAAGGGGGGTGGGTGCCTGCACTGGCATAAGCTACATATTTAATAGCACAAAAGGCATATGGATAGCGCGGAGGGTGCCTATTCAGCCCTCAAAGCTGCACGCAGCTGCGCACCCACCTCGGGCTTGCCTGCAAACGGGTCGGTGGGGTTGCGGCCCAGCATCACGTCTTCCATGCGTGTCTGCACCGAGGCAATGGCCTTGGGGTGGCTGTAGATGTAGAACTGGCCCTGGGCGGCGGCGTCGAACACCTTCTGCGCCACTTGGGCCGCAGTCACCTTGCCGCTGCCCACGGCCTTGTCGCTCATGGCCTGGCCGATGAGCTGGCTCTTGGTGGGCTTCTCGGCGGGCAGGTCGCCCGGGCGGTTGCGGTGGCTCTGGCTGATGCCGGTGGGCACGAAGAACGGGCACAACACGCTGGCCGTGACCTGATCGGTGACGAGCGACAAATCCTGGTGCAGCGTTTCGGACAGTGCCACCACGGCATGTTTGCTCACGTTGTAGATGCCCATGTTGGGTGCATTCAGCAGCCCGGCCATGCTGGCGGTGTTGATGATGTGGCCACGCCAGGCCGGGTCGGCCTTGGCAGCCGCCAGCATCATGGGCGTGAACAGGCGCACGCCGTGCACCACGCCCATCAGGTTCACGCCCAGCACCCATTCCCAGTCCTTGACCGAGTTCTCCCACACCAGGCCGCCCGCACCCACGCCTGCGTTGTTGAAGACCAGATGCGGCGCGCCAAAGCGCTGCTGTACATCGGCGGCGAGTTGCTCCATCTGGGCGGCGTTCGACACGTCCACCTTGCGCGCCAGCACCTGCACACCTGCGGCCTGTGCCTCGGCGGCTGCGGCGTCAAGCGCGTCCTGCTGCACATCGACCAGCACCAGGTTCATGCCCAGGCGGGCGCCAATGCGCGCGCATTCCAGGCCAAAGCCCGAGCCTGCGCCGGTGAGGACAGCGGTTTTGCCAGCAAAGTTGTCGATCATTTTTCTGTCTCCTTGAAATGGTGTGTGTTTTTTGAAAGTTCAGAGGTCGGGAATGGGTCTGTGCATCCGTGCGGTCACCGAGTCTTCATGGCCCCGTCGTCCTCACCACCCCAACCGTTCGCCCTGAGTTGGTCGAAGGGTGCTCGCGAGGCTCACCCTGGCTTCGACAGGCTCAGCCCGAACGGGCGGAGGTGAGGTGACCGGGACGGGTTTGGCTAGCAGCACCCCGTCAAAGATGTCGCGCAGCGTCGCCGTTCAGGCCTTCACAGCACGCAGCACGTACCCGATGCGGGGGAAGTGCACGTGCACGGTGCCCGCGCGCGGGTCGGTGCGGCGCAGCGTGTAGCGCGTGCGGGTGGCGGCGATCAGCTCGCCCTCGGTGGGCTCGGTGCCAAAGCTCTCGGCAGAGATGGCGACCTGCGTGCCCAGGGGGATGCCGTGCTCGTCCTGGAACACATCGTCCGCCAAAGGCAACGGGTCCATGCCAGCAGCCACGGTGATGGCGTCCTGCGCGCTGAACTTCTCCATGCGGCCATGGCCCAGGGCGGCCATGCGGTCCATCCACTCCAGCACGGCGGGCGTGGCGGCAAAGATGTCGGCCATCACGGGCACACACTGGCGCGTGAACCACAGCGGGTGGTAGGCCGCGAAGTCGGCCAGGCAGGGCTCGGCGCCAAACAGAAAGTCGTGCTCTTCGGCCATGTGGGCAATGCGGCGCAGGTACGAGCGGTAGGCGGCGGTGGCGTCTGCCGGGCGCAGGCGCTGCATGCCTGCGCTCATCTCGCGGCGGTCTTCACCAAAGGCCTGCGCGGCGCCGGGCGGCAGGTTGGCAAACATGGCCGCCGCGCCCTTGGGCTGCAGGTTGTAGGCCATGGCGGCCCAGAACAGCGTGCTGTCGGCCCACTGCGCAAACACGCGCGCCACCCCCTTCAGGTGCGGCGGGTACAGCACGGGCTCGGGCTGCTCGTGCTCCAGCACATCGCAGATCAGGGCCGAGTCGCAATAGATGTCGGCACCGATCTGCAAAAACGGTGTCTTGCGGTAGCCGCCCGTGAGCGCCACCACATCGGGCTTGGGCGCAATGCTGGGGATGATCACGGACTTCCAGGCCAGTTGTTTGTAGCCCAGTGCAAGGCGGATTTTTTCCGAGAAGGGGGACGAGGGGTAGTGGTGCAGGATGAGGTGGGACATCGTGGGTCTCCGAAATAATAGGGTCAGGCGGGCAAGGCGCGGTCCAGCAAGGGATCAAGGTCCACGCCCGCCCCCAGCGTGCCGAAGCTGTAGCCCCAGTCGCCGCCCAGGCGCGAATCGCAGAAGGCGCCAAACACACTGGCAGGCGCGCTGCGGTACAGCAGCGCGGCCTGCACGGCCAGGGCCACGTCCTGCGCCAGGCGGCGGGCCTCGGCTTCCGTCGTCATCGCATCGACACGCAAGGGCAGCGCACTGGCCATGCGGTCCAGCGCCGGGTGCGCGCCGCGTGCGGGGGCCAGTTCGTCGGCCAGGGCCGCGGCAGTGTCGGCGCGGCGCACGGCGCGCAGCAGGTCCAGCGCCATGATGTTGCCCGCGCCTTCCCAGATGGAATTGAGCGGCATCTCGCGGTAGATGCGGGCCATGGTGCCTTCGCCGCCCTCTTCCACATAACCGTTGCCGCCCAGGCATTCCATGGCTTCTTGCGCAAACACGCTGCCGCGTTTGCACACCCAGAACTTGGCCACGGGCGTGAGCAGGCGGGCCATCACGGCCTCATGTTCACTCTTGTCTTTGTTGTCAAACGCACTCGCAAGCCTTATGGACAGTGCGGTAGCCGCTTCACTTTCAAGAGCAAGATCGGCCAGCACATTGCGCATCAGCGGTTGCTCGATGAGCTTCTTGCCAAAGGCCGAGCGCTGGCGCGTGTGGTGCAGCGCAATGCTGAGCGCCTGGCGCATGAGGCCGCTGGTGCCCAGGGCGCAGTCCAGGCGCGTCATGGTGCCCATCTCCAGGATCTGCGCCACGCCCCGGCCCTCCTCGCCCACACGCCAGGCCATCGCGTCGATGAACTCGACCTCGGAGCTGGCGTTGGCGTGGTTGCCCAGCTTGTCTTTCAGGCGCTGGATGCGGATGGTGTTGACCGCACCTTCGCCACCATCAGGCAACACACGCGGCAGGAAGAAACAGGTGAGCCCGCCGGGCGCCTGCGCCAGGATCAGGAACGCATCGCACATGGGCGCCGAGAAGAACCACTTGTGGCCGGTGATGCGGTAGCGCGCGCCCCAGGCATCGTCGCCATCCGGCACAGCCTGCGTGGTGTTGGCGCGCACGTCCGATCCGCCCTGCTTCTCGGTCATGCCCATGCCCATGGTGAGCGCGGATTTCTGCGAGAACAGCGCCAGGCGCGGGTCGTACTGCGTGTGGGCCAAACCCTTGCTCCAGTCCGCCCACACGGCCGCATTGCCTCGCAGCGCCGGGGTCACGGCGTAGCTCATCGACACCGGGCACAGCACCGATGGCTCGGCCTCGGTGAACAGCATGAAGCCTGCCGCCCGCTCGATGTGCGCATGGCCCGTGTCCTGGCGCGACCAGGGCGTGGCGTGCAGCCCGTGGCGCAGCGCGGCGCCGATGAGCGCGTGGTAGCTGGGGTGGAACTCCACCACATCGGTGCGGTGGCCAAAGCGGTCGTGCGTGCGCAGCTGCGGCTGGTAGGTGTTGGCCAGGCGAGCGTGGGTCAGCATCTCGGCCGAACCCATCTCGGCGCCCAGCGCCGTGAGGCCCGCCAGCGGCAAGCCGGGGGCATGCAAACGCAGCGCATCCTGCAAAGGCTGGTTGGTGGTGAACAGGTTCACATCCGCCCACGGCGTGCTCTGGTTGAAGACATCATGGGTACGCGCCAGGGATACGGTCGGCAAGGTCATGTCGGCTCCTTCACAAGCGGGGTGCGCGGGGCGGTGAAATCCGTCAGTCCGCGCGCCTCAGCATTTCGATGTGGGGGATATCGTCTTCCAGGTACTCGTCCGAGACAGCCTCAAAACCCAGGCTGCCGTAAAAGCCCTGCAGGTGCGCCTGCGCACTGATGCGGATGCCCCGGCCCGGCCATACCTGGCTGCAGCGGACAATGCCCTCCTGCATCAGCGCTCGGCCCGTGCCATTGCCACGCGCCTCCCGGGCAGTGACCACGCGGCCAATGGAGGGCTCGGGGTAGTTCACGCCCGGGTCCACCACGCGCAGGCAGGCCTGCGCCACCCCGGCCTCGTCGTAGCCCAGCAGGTGGTAGGACTGCTTGTCCGCCCCGTCCGGGTCCTGGTAGGGGCCCTGCTCCAGGATGAACACCTTGCAGCGCAGCGCCAGGGCGTCATGCAGCGCATGCACGCCCAGGTCGTCGAAGCGGGCCCAAACCCAACGGAGCATCATTGGCGCATTCCTCGCAGAGGGTCATTCAGCAAGGCCTGCGCAACTGGCGCGAACCAGGCCAGGGCCGCCGTGCAAGGGCCGCCCCGCCGCACTGGCGGCGTCCCCCCTGGGGGGGAAGACGCGAAGCGGCTCAGGGGGGGCTTCATACCAGCTTGACCAGTTGCTTGCCAAAGTTCTTGCCCTTGAGCAGGCCCAGGAAGGCCTCGGGCGCGGCAGCGATGCCTTGGGCAATGGTTTCGCGCGGGCGCAGCTTGCCGGTGCCCACCAGCGTGCCCAGCTCCTTGAGCGCGTCGGGCCAGACTTCCATGTGTTCGCTCACGATGAAGCCCTCAACCTTCATGCGGTTGATGAGCATGAGCGCGGGGTTGGCCATGGGCAGCGGCGCACCGTCGTAGCCCGCGATCATGCCGCACAGGGCGATGCGGCTGAAGGCGTTCATGCGCAGCATCACGGCGTCCATGATCCAGCCGCCCACGTTCTCGAAGTACCCATCAATGCCGTTGGGGCAGGCTTCTTTCAGGGCCTTGGACATGGCCTTCACATCGCTGTGTTCCTTGTAGTCGATGCAGGCGTCAAAGCCCAGTTCTTCCACCGCGTACTTGCACTTGTCGGCACCACCCGCAATGCCCACCGCGCGGCAGCCACGGGCCTTGGCGAGGGCTGCAAACGCGCTGCCCACGGCGCCGGTGGCAGCACTCACCACCACGGTGTCGCCCTCCTTGGGCGCGATGATCTTGACCAGGCCATACCAGGCCGTCACGCCCGGCATGCCGACCGCGCCCAGGTAGTGCGACAGCGGCACATGGGTGGTATCGACCTTGCGCAGCGCTCCGGGCTGCTCGGCATTGACCACGCTGTATTCCTGCCAGCCGCCCATGCCCACCACCTTGTCGCCCACGGCGTACTTGGGGTGGTTGCTTTCGGCCACCTCGCCCACGGTGCCGCCGATCATGACTTCGCCCAGCGCTTGCGATGCGGCGTAGCTCTTGCTCTCGTTCATGCGGCCGCGCATGTAGGGGTCCAGGCTCAGGAAGTGGTGGCGCACCAGCACTTCGCCATCCTTGAGCGCGGGGGTGTCCACCGCCACCAGCTTGAAGTTGCTGGCCACGGCCTCGCCGTGGGGGCGGTTGTCGAGAACGATTTGTTGATTGCGTGGCATGGGAGGCTCCTTCAAGGTGAAAACACTATCAATTTAATAGCTATCAGCGCTTATCCATTGCGCGGAAACGGCCATTTTTTATTCAAAAAAAACGGGCTCAATCGGTGGAAATCACCTTGAGCCCGTTGGTGCTGCGGTTGTCCACCGGCAGGCGCCGCACGTACTTGAACGTGCCGGTGGCGTGGCTGCAGATGCGGCCCTGCGCGTCGTACACCGTGCCCTCGGTAAACGCCATGGTGGCGGTGCGGTGGATCAGCCGCCCCTTGGCCACCAGCGGCCCGCGCGCGGGTTGCATGAAGCTGGTCTTCATCTCGATGGTGACCACGCCCATGTCCGGCGTCTCACTGCGCGCAGCGGTGGCCATGGTCACATCCAGCAGCGTCATCGACGCGCCGCCGTGGGTCACGTCGAACGAGTTGAGGTGCTCGGGCTTGGCCTCGTACCGCAGCTCGGACTCGCCCTTCTCCATGCGGTGCAGCGTGAAGCCGAGGTGGCTGACAAAGGGGATTTCGACACCGAAACTGATCAAGGTTTGTTCCTTTGGAAAAGTAGGTCGCAACTGGCGCAGCCCAGGCGAGGGACGCAGAGCAAGGGCCGCCCCGCAGCGATTGCGTCGTCCCCCTTCTCTCGAATCGCGCAGCGATTCGAGAGAAGGGGGAAGCGGCGCAGCCGCTCAGGGGGATGTTCACCCCCCCGTAACGATGCTCACACCCCCATCCACCGCCAGCCACTGGCCGGTGATGTGCTTGCCCGCATCCGAAGCGTACAGCGCGCACAGGCCCTTCAGGTCTTCGTCGTCGCCCAGGCGGCCCAGCGGGGCATGCGCGGCCAGCGCCTCTTCGCCCATAGCCTTCAGGGTGCCGACCGTCATCTTGCTGGGGAAGAAGCCGGGGCAGATCGCATTGACACGGATGTTGTATGCGCCCCATTCGGCCGCCAGCGCGCGGGTGAAGTTGATCACCGCGCCCTTGGAGGTGTTGTAGGCGATGGTGTTCATGCCCTTGGGGTTGCCGCCCAGGCCGGCGATGGACGCCACGTTGATGATGCTGCCGCTGCGGCGGCCGATCATGCTGTGCTTGGCGATGTGCTGGGAGAGGATGAAATAGCCGCGCACGTTCAGGTTCATCACCTTGTCCCACGCGTCCACGGGGTGGTCCTCGGCCGGGGCGCCCCAGGCCGCGCCAGCGTTGTTGACCAGGATGTCCACATGGCCCAGGCGTTGCAAAGTCTCGTCGGCCAGGCGGCGGATGTCTTCTTCCTTGGCGCAGTCAGCGGCGATCCAGCTGGCTTCGATGCCGGCGGCCTTCAGGTCGGCAGCGGCTTCTTCCAGGTCGGATGCCTTGCGCGAGCTGAGCACGATCTTGGCGCCTGCCTCGCCCAACGCGTGGGCCAGTTGCAGGCCCAGGCCGCGCGAGCCGCCCGTCACAAGGGCGGTCTTGCCGGTCAGGTCAAACAGTTGTTGGATGGTGCGTGTCATGGTGTCTCCTTGGGTGTATCGGATTATTTTCGGTATCGGTCGCCCGTGGCGCCCGTTGGTATCCAGCGCCAATTGTGCGGCGCAACGCGGGGCCATTGTGTCGCCCCCGTGTCGGCCCGGCCCGGGCGGCGTGGTCAGTCTGTCTTCAGGCGCGCGCGCACGGCAATCAGCACCACGCCCACGGCGGCCGCCAGGCCACCGCCCAGCACCAGGCTCCAGCCCAGCGCGGCATCAGAGCGCTCTGTGGCCAGGCCCAGCACCAGCGTGAGCAGGCCGCCGTAGATCAGCACCCAGATCAGCTTGTGCATGCGCTGCAATGTATGGGGCGCAGCCATGGTCAGAAAGCGTCCTCGGGAAAGCTGGCGCAGGTCGCATCGCGTGTGCTCACCACCTGCAGCCAGGCGCCGATTTTCGGCAGCTCGTAGTGGAAGAAGTAGCGCATCGCGCCCATGCGACCGACGCTCGCGGGCTGGGCCAGCGCGGCATCCTGGGCCAGCGTGGCCAGGGCCAGGTCCAGCCACACCCAGGCCAGCACCGTGTGGCCAAAGGCTTGCATGTAGGGCACGGCATTGGCCAGCGCATCGGCGGGCTGGCCCGTGGCCCAGGCGGCCTTGGTGGCAGCGCCCACCTGCTGCAGGGCGGCGCCCAGCGCATTGGCATGCGCCGCCAGCGATGGCACCTGGATCGCGCGCTCGATGGTGGCGTTGATGCGCCCGGCCAGCAGTTGCAGGCCGCGCCCGCCTTCCATCAGCACCTTGCGGCCCAGCAGGTCCATGGCCTGAATGCCGTGCGTGCCTTCGTGGATCATGTTCAGGCGGTTGTCGCGCCAGTACTGCTCCACCGGAAAGTCGCGCGTGTAGCCATAGCCGCCGTGGATCTGGATGGCCAGCGAATTGGCCTCCAGGCAGAACTCGCTGGGCCAGCTCTTGGCGATGGGGGTAAGCACTTCGAGCAGCAACCGCGCCTCGTCGGCCGCTGCCGCGTCGCCCGTGTGCTGCTCGTCCACCAGCTTCGCGCAGAACAGGTTGAGCGCCAGCGCGCCTTCGCCATACGACTTCTGGGCCAGCAGCATGCGCTTGACATCCGCGTGCTCAATGATGCGCACCTGGGGCTGCGCGGCGTCCTTGACCACGGCCGCGGCGCCATCTTTCGGGCCCTGCACCGGGCGGCCCTGGGGGCGGTTCTTGGCGTAGTCCAGGCTGGCGTAGTAGCCCGCCAGGCCCAGCATGGTGGCGGCCATGCCGATGCCGATGCGGGCCTCGTTCATCATGTGGAACATGCAGGCCAGGCCCTTGCCCGGCTGGCCCACCAGGTAGCCCACGGCGCCGGCCTGCCCGCCCACCGGGAACTTGCCTTCGCCAAAATTCAGCAGCGTGTTGGTGGTGCCGCGCCAGCCCAGCTTGTGGTTCAGGCCCGCCAATGCCACATCGTTGCGCACGCCGGTGAGCTGGCCCTGCGCATCCACCATCTTCTTGGGCACGATGAACAGCGAGATGCCGCGCGTGCCCGGCACCAGCTTGCCGTCCGCCCCGGGGATCTTGGCCAGCACCAGGTGCACGATGTTCTCGGTCAGCTCATGGTCGCCCGAGCTGATCCACATCTTGTTGCCCGTGAGGCGGTAGCGTGGGCCCAGTGGGTCGGATTCGAAGTCGCCGCCATCCGGCACGGCGCGCGTGGCCACGTCCGACAGCGACGAGCCCGCCTGCGGCTCCGACAGGCACATGGTGCCCGACCAGCGGCCGTTGAATTCATTGAGTGCGAACACCTCTTTTTGCAACGCCGTGCCGTGCGCCATCAGCAGGTTGGCATTGCCCGAGGTGAGCAGGTTGGAGCCGATGCTGATCGACGCCACCGCAAAGAAGCTGTTGGCCGCAGCCTCTACCGCGTAGGGCAACTGCATGCCGCCGATCTCGTAGTCCTGCGCGGCCGACAGCAGGCCGGATTCTGCGTAGGCCTTGCGGGCCTCGTAGGTCGCCTGGGGCAGGATCACCTTTTCACCGTCGAAATGCGGCTCTTCGGTATCGACCGTGCGGTTGAAGGGCGCGTATTTCTCGCGCGCGATGCGCTCGCAGGTGTCGAGCACCGCATCGAAGGTCTCGCGCGAATGGTCCGCAAAGCGCTCGCGGACGGTGAGCGACTGGGCATCAAGCCAGTCGTAGAGCAGGAAGTCGAGCGTGGAACGCAGGGTCATGAGGTCTCCTTGGATGCTGCATACCCGGCCTCCTGCGCGATGCGAAGGTCAGCGTGCGGGCAGCACGATGTTCTTGAAACACCAGAACTCCATGTCCGAATCGGGCCTGGGCTGGCAGCTGGCCTCTCCAAGCTGCAGGCGCGTGGCAGCTGCAGGGAGCGGCGGGAAAGTGATCTTGAGAAACTTGCTGCGGCCGGGCTTGACCACATCCATCTTCACATTGCACAGCGTTAGCCCGCTGATGGACTGCTGCTGCAGCACCGTGCCGCTGCCCAGGTCCTTGAGGGTGAACGCATCGGGCGAGCCCGTGGGCTGCGCGCAGGCCTCGAACGCCTCGTTGGTGCTGTTCTTCACCAGCAGCGTGACGCGGGTCTGCTTGGCATCGACCACGACCTCCTGCAGCACCACGTCCGGATCGGACTCCAGCGGCAGCTGGAGCTTGAAGCTCTGGGCATGGGCACCGCAGGCCACGGCAAGCACCGACAGTGCAGCAAAAAAACGAAGGGAAGACGTGCAACGCATGGGATGTACCGTTTGGGGAAGGAAAGGAGTGGAGCGTGAACCAGCTCCGCGCAGGCCAGCGGCCGCGGCGGATTCTGCCCGCGCCACCGCTGCCCGCAGGCACCGGACGATTTCCACAAGGCAACAATTTGTAGCCTGCCGCCCTTCCCTCCCTCCATCACGGCACCGGGCCGCAGTCACATGCCTACCGGCGGCCACACAGGAGCCCCTGGCCGCCAACCCTTCGGCAGCACCCAGCACGCACTACCCCTATTGCACCGTGCAGGCCTCGGGCGAGGCCTCTCCAGTGCGCTGGGCGGTGGCGTGCTCAGGCGCTGCAGTGGTCAGAACACTTCAAAAATGCCTGCAGCGCCCATGCCACCGCCGATGCACATGGTCACGCACACCTTCTTGGCGCCACGGCGCTTGCCTTCGATGAGCGCGTGGCCCGTGAGGCGCTGGCCCGATACACCGTAGGGGTGGCCCAGGGCGATGGCGCCGCCGTTCACGTTCAGACGATCGGCCGGGATGCCCAGCTTGTCGCGGCAGTACAGCACCTGCACGGCAAAGGCCTCATTCAGCTCCCACAGGTCGATGTCCTCGACCTTGAGGCCCAACTTCTTGAGCACCTTGGGCACGGCAAACACGGGGCCGATGCCCATTTCGTCGGGCTCGCAGCCTGCCACCGCAAAGCCCAGGAAACGGCCCAGGGGTTTGAGGCCCTTTTTACTGGCGTAGTCTTCGCTGGTCAGCACGCAGGCACCAGCACCGTCACTGAACTGGCTGGCGTTGCCCGCCGAGATCAGGCCACCAGGCAATGCCGAGCGCAGGCCACTGATGGCCTCCACCGTCGTGCCTTCGCGGGTGCCTTCGTCCTTGCTCACCGTGACTTGCTTGGTGATCAGGCCCAGCGTCTTGTCGGCCACACCAGCCGTCACGGTGATGGGAGCGATTTCGGCGTCGAACAGGCCGGCCGCCTGCGCAGCACAGGCCTTTTGCTGGCTGCCTGCGCCGTATTCGTCCATGGCTTCGCGGCCGATGTTGTAGCGCTTGGCTACTTGTTCGGCGGTCTGCAGCATGCTCCAGTAGATCTCGGGCTTTTGCTTGGCCAGCGCCAGGTCCTGGATCATGTGCAGGTTCATCTCTTGCTGCACGCAAGAAATGCTTTCCACACCACCGGCCACGAACACATCGGCCTCGCCCGCGATGATGCGCTGGGCAGCCATGGCAATGGTCTGCAGGCCCGACGAACAGAAGCGGTTGACGGTCACGCCCGATGCCGTGATGGGCAGGCCCGCCTTCAGCGCGATCTGGCGAGCGATGTTGCTGCCGGTGGCGCCTTCGGGCGTGGCGCAGCCCATGATGACGTCATCGACGTCAGCACCGTCGATGCCAGCGCGCTGTACGGCGTGCTGCACGGCATGGCCGCCCAGGGTGGCGCCGTGCGTCATGTTGAACGAACCCTTCCAGCTCTTGGCGAGTGGCGTGCGGGCGGTGGAAACAATCACTGCGGAGGTCATGTGAATTCCTTTGATTCGGTGTCTGTGGATGCGGCTTACTGGAAGGCCTTGCCTTCGGCGGCCAGCTTGGCCAGCAGCGGAGCGGGCTTCCAGAACGCTGCGTCATCCAGCGGGTTCTTGGCAAAACGGTCCATGGCCTGCACCACGTTGAACAGACCCACTTCACTGGCGTAGTGCATGGGGCCGCCACGGTGGATGGGGAAGCCGTAGCCGGTCAGGTACACCATGTCGATGTCGCCGGACTTGCTGGCAATGCCGTCTTCCAGGATGTGCGCGCCTTCGTTGACCAGGGCGAACACCAGGCGCTGCACGATTTCTTCGTCTGAAATCTTGCGCGGCGTGATGCCCAGTTCCTTGCGGTGGTCCTCGATCATCTTGTTGACCAGATCGCTCGGGATCGCATCGCGCTTGCCGGCCTGGTAGTCGTACCAGCCTGCGCCGGTCTTCTGGCCGAAGCGGCCCAGTTCACACAGCTTGTCGGCGGTGCGGCTGTACTTCATGTCGGCACGCTCCACGGAACGGCGCTTGCGAATGGCCCAGCCGATGTCGTTGCCAGCGAGGTCGCCCATGCGGAACGGGCCCATGGCAAAGCCAAACTTCTCGATGGCCTTGTCCACCTGCTGGGGCGTGCAGCCTTCGTCCAGCAGGAAGCCGGCCTGGCGGCTGTACTGCTCGATCATGCGGTTGCCGATGAAACCATCGCACACGCCCGAGACCACCGAGGTCTTCTTGATCTTCTTGCCGATGGCCATCACGGTGGCCAGCACGTCCTTGGCGGTTTCCTTGCCGCGCACTACTTCCAGCAGCTTCATCACGTTGGCGGGGCTGAAGAAGTGCATGCCCACCACGTCCTGCGGACGCTTGGTGAAAGCGGCGATCTTGTCCACATCGAGCGTGGAGGTGTTGGAGGCCAGGATGGCGCCGGGCTTGGCCACAGCGTCGAGCTGCTTGAACACGGCTTCCTTGACGCCCATTTCTTCGAACACGGCTTCGATGATCAGGTCGCAGTCCTTGAAGTCGTCGTAGCTCAGCGTGGTGCTCAGCAGAGCCATGCGCTGCTCGTACTTGTCCTGCTTGAGCTTGCCCTTCTTGACCTGGGCTTCGTAGTTCTTCTTGATCGTGGCCACGCCACGGTCCAGGGCTTCCTGCTTCATCTCCAGGATCTTGACGGGGATGCCCGCGTTCAGGAAGTTCATGGAGATGCCGCCACCCATGGTGCCAGCGCCGATCACGCCGACCACCTTGATATCGCGCTTGGGGGTGTCGGAGGCCACATCAGGGATCTTGCTGGCGGCACGCTCTGCCATGAACAGGTGGCGCAGCGCGCGCGACTCGGGCGTCCACATCAGGTTGATGAAGATCTCGCGCTCGACCAGCATGCCTTCGGCAAACTTCTTCTTGGTGGCAGCTTCGACCGCGTCCACGCACTTGGCGGGCGCGGGGAAGTTCTTGGCCATGCCCTTGACCATGTTGCGTGCGAACTGGAAGTACGCATCGCCTTCGGGGTGCTTGCAGGGGAAGTTGCGCACCAGGGGCAGCGGGCGAGCATCGGCCACGCTTTGTGCAAACGCCAGGGCTTCGGTAGCCAGCGACTCGGCCGACGCGGCCATCTTGTCAAACAGCTTCTGGCCGGGCACGGCGCCAATCATTTCGCTCTTGACGGGCTCGCCGCTCACGATGAGATTGAGCGCGGCCTCGACACCGATCACGCGCGGCAGGCGCTGCGTGCCACCTGCGCCGGGGATCAGGCCCAGCTTGACTTCTGGTAGTGCAATCGAGCAGCCAGGCGCCGCAATGCGGTAGTGGCAGCCCAGGGCCAGTTCCAGCCCTCCGCCCATGGCGACGCTGTGCATGGCGGCCACGACGGGCTTGGCCGAGTTTTCGATGGCGGCAATCACCGACAGCAGATTGGGCTCTTGCAGCGACTTGTCGGTGCCGAACTCCTTGATGTCGGCGCCGCCAGAGAACGCACCACCGGCACCGGTGATCACGATGGACGTGACCGCTGCATCGGCATTGGCACGGCCAAGGCCGTCCACGATGCCCTGGCGGGTCGCCAGACCGAGTCCGTTGACGGGAGGGTTGGCCATGGTGATCACGGCAACGGAGCCGTGGACTTTGTATTCAGCGGTCATGGTGCTGTTGTTCCTTGGAAAGTGAAAAAGAACGATCGTGCGTTTTTATTGTAGAGACTTCAAACCCATTTGGCGTGTCAATTTGTCCCGGGCGGGACAAGGGGGTTTGCAGTGCAACATTTGGTAGCGCAAAAAAAGAGGCGCCTTCAGCTATCGGGCGCCTCTTTTAGCCATGGTTTTTCAGAAATCGTCAGACTTCAAGCCATTCCTTGCGGATGTAGTTGTCGGCCCGCAAACTGTCCGGTGTGCCCTGGAACACGATCGAGCCATGCCCCATGACCAGCGCACGGTCCGAGATCTTCATGGCGATGGTCAGTTTCTGCTCAATCAGCAGCACCGAGATGCCGCGCGACTTGATGGTCTGCAGGTACTGCCCCACCAGCTCCACGATCTTGGGCGCGAGGCCTTCGGTGGGCTCGTCGATGATGATGAGGTCAGGGTCACCCATCAGCGTGCGGCACAGGGTCAGCATCTGCTGCTCGCCGCCGGACATCACGCCCGCCTCGGTGTGCTGGCGCTCCTTGAGGCGGGGGAACATGTCGTACATGTCGTCAAAAGACCAGCGGCTGTTCTTGCCACTGCCCTTCTGGCCGAGCATCAGGTTCTGGTGCACCGTGAGGTTGGGGAACACATCGCGGCTTTCGGGCACGTAGCCCACCCCCAGGTGGGCGATTTCGTAGGCCTTCTTGCCATTGAGGTCCTGCCCCTTCCAGTTGAGCGTGCCTTCCCAGTCCACCAGGCCCATGATGGCCTTGGCAGTGGTGGAGCGGCCGGAGCCATTGCGCCCCAGCAGGGCCACGATTTCACCGGGTTGCACGTCGAAGGTCACGCCATGCAGCACATGGCTCTTGCCGTAGTAGGCGTGGAGATTCTCGATTTTCAGCATGTCAGTGTCCCGCCCCCTGCTCGTCCGCAACCACCGAGCCCAGATAGGCCTCTTGCACGCGCTGGTTGGCGCGCACCTTGTCCGGTGTGTCAAAGGCAATCACCTCGCCATAGACCACCACGGCGATCTTGTCGGCCAGGCCAAACACCACGCCCATGTCGTGCTCCACCGTGAGCAGCGTGCGGCCTTCGGTCACTTCCTTGATGAGGTGAATGAAACGCGTGGTTTCGGTCTTGCTCATGCCTGCGGTGGGTTCGTCCAGCAGGATCACATTGGCGCCGCCCGCGATGGTGATGCCGATCTCCAGCGCGCGCTGCTCGGCATACGTGAGGTTCATCGCCAGCGTGTCGCGCTTCTTGTCGAGCTTGATCATCTCCATGAGCTGCTTGGCGCGCTCGTTGGCATCGTGCAGGTTCGACAGGAAGCGCAGGAACGTGTACTTGTAGCCCATGCTCCAGAGCACGCCACAGCGCAGGTTCTCGAACACCGACAGCTTGGGGAAGATGTTGGTGATCTGGAAACTGCGCGAGAGGCCGCGCCGATTGATCTCGTACGGCGCCATGCCGTTGATGCGCTGGCCGTTCAGGATCACGTCTCCGCTGGTGGGCGCAAAGCGCCCGCTGATCAGATTGAACAGCGTGGACTTGCCCGCACCGTTGGGACCGATGATGGCCACACGTTCGCCCGGCGCCACCGCCAAGTTGGCGCCACGGATGATCTCGGTCTTGCCAAAACTCTTGCGCAAGTCGCGCAGTTCGAGCGCATAGGTTGCGTTGTCAGCCGCCATGGTTACAGAGCCTCCCCGCGCTTGATTTCATGTTCTATTTCTTCCTGGATACGGCCCCATTGGCGCACAAACTGGCGTCGGCACATCTCGAACAAGGCGAAGCCCGTCACCATCACGAACACGGCGCCAAACCAGCTGGTGAAGCCTTTGGCGTTGAGCGTGGCGCCCAGGAACGAGAGCTCTGACCCGAGCGCTGCATTGAGCTGCAGGTGGTAGGTCATTTCGATCATGCAGGCCGCGCCCAGCACGCCCACCAGGGCCGTGCCACCCAGCGCCAGATACGAAGTCCACAACTGGCGCAGCTTGCCGAACTTGGCCAGGCGCAGGTTCATCATGATCAGGCTGGCCACGCCGCCGGGGGCGTACATCACCATGAACAGGAACACCAGGCCCAGGTACAGCAGCCAGGCTTTGGACAACTCGGAAAGCAACACCGAGGCCAGCACCAGCAGCACGGCGCCGATGATCGGACCAAAGAAGAACGTGGCCCCGCCCAGGAAGGTGAACAGCAGGTAGCCGCCGGAGCGCACCACATTCAGGCTGTCGGCACCGGTCACGATCTCGAAGTTGATCGTGGCCAGGCCTCCGCCGATACCGGCGAAAAAGCCCGCGATGATGAAGGCGAAGTAGCGCACCCGCTGCGTGTTGTAGCCAATGAACTCCACACGCTCGGGGTTGTCGCGCACGGCGTTCAGGATGCGGCCCAGCGGCGTGCCGGTGAAGGCAAACATCGCTGCCGTGCACACGAAGCAGTAGGCGGCGATCAGGTAGTACACCTGCATGCCCGAGCCAAAATTCAGGCCGAAGAAGGCCTTGCCGTACACCCGGTCGGTGGTGATGCCCCCTTCGCCACCGAAGAACTCGGGGAACATCAGGGCCATCGACGCGACCAGCTCGCCAATGCCCAGCGTGATCATGGCAAACGTCGTGCCCGACTTCTTGGTGGTCACGAAGCCCAGGATGATGGCGAAAAAGGCCCCGGCCAGCCCACCCACCAGAGGGATCAGCACCAGCGGGATGTGGAAGCTGCCCTTGCCAGCCATGTTCATGGCATGGATGGCAATGAACGAGCCCAGGCCGGTGTACACCGCATGGCCGAAGCTCAGCATGCCGCCCTGCCCCAGCAACATGTTGTAGGACAGGCAGATGATGATGAGGTAGCCGATCTGCGAGAGCATGGTCAGCGCCAGGCTGCTGCGAAACAGCATGGGCGCCACAATCAAGGCAATCGCAAACAGCGACCAGATGACGATCCTCCCCACATTCCAGGGCTTGAACCGGTAGTGCGCGGTGGCACTGGAGACAGTGTTGGTAGTCGAATTCATGGCATCAATCCTCCCGCGTACCCAGCAAGCCCTTGGGGCGGAAGATCAGAATCAGCACAAGGAACAGGTACGGCAGGATGGGCGCCACCTGGGAGATCGTGAGCTTGAGCAGCGGGTAGCCGAAGGTCTGGTCCGTCACCGCCACGCCCACGGCCTTGAACACGTGGATCATCGAGTAGTCGAGCGCCACCGCAAAGGTCTGCACCACCCCGATCAGCAGCGAGGCGATGAACGCCCCCGCCAGAGAACCCATGCCTCCCACCACCACCACCACGAAGATGATGGAGCCGACCGAGGCCGCCATCGCGGGCTCGGTGACGTAGGTGTTGCCGCCGATCACACCGGCCAGGCCGGCTAGGGCAGCGCCACCGCCAAACACCAGCATGAACACACGCGGCACGTTGTGGCCGAGCGCCTCGACCATCTCGGGGTATTTGAGCGCCGCCTGAATCACCAGGCCAATGCGCGTGCGAGTCAGCAGCAGCCACACGGACACCAGCATCAGCAGGGCCACCAGCATCACGAACGAACGCGACTTGGGGAACTGCGTGCCGTACAACGAAAACAGGGGCCCCTGCAGTTGCTCTGGCAGGCCGTAGGGCACGGTGGAACGGCCCCACACCAGTTGCACCACTTCCAGAATGAGGTAGGAGAGCCCGAAGGTGACCAGCAGCTCCGGCACATGGCCAAACTTGTGCACGCGGCGCAGGCAATAGCGCTCGAACGCCGCACCCAGCACAAACACCACCAGTGGAGAGATCACCAGCGCTGGCCAGAAGCCCACCACCCCGGAGATGGTGAACGCAAAGTACGCACCCAGCATGTAGAAGCTGGTGTGTGCGAAGTTGAGCACGCCCATCATGCTGAAGATCAGCGTGAGGCCGGAACTCAGCATGAACAGCAGGAGCCCGTAGCTCACTCCGTTCAGCAAAGAGATCACGAAAAACTCAGGATTCATTGGAATTTTTCACTGCAGGGGTAAAAAAAAGGCCCGAGCCAGGTCGGGCCTCGAAGCGGTCACGCAGGAGTTACGGGCGCTTCATCTGGCACGACGTGGGCGTGCTGGCCACATAGGGCTCGTAGTACTTCACGGGCACAAAGGTGTAGCCGGTGTTCTCGGAGTCGATCGGGTACTTGCCACCCGCCTTTTCCCACTTGGAGATGAACAGGCCCTGCTGCAGCTGGTGGTCGGTCTTGCGCATTTCGACTTCACCGTTGAAGCTCTTGAACTTCATGCCTTCAAACGCAGCAGCCACCTTGACGGGGTCGGTGGACTTGGCCTTGGCAAAGCCTTCCGACAGCATCGTGAACGCGTGGTACACGGCGCCTGTGTACATGTCGTCGTTGAACTTTTTCTTGTAGTCCAGCACGATCTTGTTCAGCTCGCCGGGCAAGTTCATGTGGGCATAGGCCACCATGTACACGCGGCCTGCGGCGGCCGATCCCATGGCCGTGGGACTGCCGGTGACGGAGCCGTAGTAGGTGTAGAAATTGACGTTGTTCAGGCCTGCATCATTGGCGGCCTTGATCAGCAGCGCGAGGTCAGAACCCCAGTTGCCGGTGATCACGCTGTCGGCACCCGATGCCTTGATCTTGGCGATGTACGGGGCAAAGTCGCGCACCTGGGCCAGAGGGTGCAGGTCGTCGCCGACAAACTGCACATCGGGGCGCTTGCGCTGCATCATTTCCTTGGCGAACTTCGAGACCTGGTGGCCGTGCGAGTAGTTCTGGTTGATCAGGTAGACCTTCTTGACCTCGGGCAGGTCCTTCATGTAGGTCGTCAGCGCTTCCATCTTCATGGACGTGTCTGCATCCAGGCGGAAGTGCCAGTAGCTGCACTTGCTGTTGGTGAGATCGGGATCCACGGCGGCGTAGTTCAGGAACAGGACTTCCTTGCCGGGATTGCGTGCGTTGTGCTTTTCCAGCGCGTCCATGATGGCAAGCGCAGGGCCAGAGCCGTTGCCTTGCACCACGTAGCGTGCGCCCTGGTCCATGGCCGAGCGCAGGGCGCTGGTGGTCTCTTGTGGGCTGAGTTTGTTGTCGATTCCGATGATCTCGAATTTGACGCCTGCGGCGTTCTTCTTGTTGAACTCTTCGGAGATGAACTGGAAGCTCTTGAGCTGGTTCGTTCCGACGGCTGCCATCAGGCCCGAAAGGGGGTCCAGCCAAGCGATCTTCACTGTCTCGCCCTTTTGAGCGAAGGCCCCGCCAGCGGCCGCCAAGATTACCGAGGCTGCTACAGCCTTAATAGCAAATTTCATGGTTTTGTCTCCTAGTGAATCGACACAACGCAGCGTACCGCGTTGCAACAAAGCGATGCTCAGGGATTGCCCCTACCAGCGTCGCACACGTGACTGGCGCTGCGCTCCCCCGAGCGCGCACCAGCCTGGGGCAGTGCAAAAAAAGGCCTTCGCAAGCGATGCGCGCCCATGCATTGCCCCTCCCTGATCACAGGCCCGGAAGCTTGTAATCCTTGAGCTGCTCGCGCAGTTTGGTCTTGAGCATCTTGCCGGTGGCACCGAGCGGAATGGCATCCACAAACACCACGTCATCCGGGATCTGCCACTTGGCGGTTTTGCCCTCATAAAACGCCAGCAGCTCATCGCGTGTGACTTCGGTGCCAGGGCGCTTGACCACCGCCACGATGGGGCGTTCGTCCCACTTGGGGTGCGGCATGCCCACACAGGCTGCCATGGCAATCGCAGGATGCGCCATGGCGATGTTCTCGATGTCGATGGAGCTGATCCACTCGCCGCCCGACTTGATCACGTCCTTGCTGCGGTCGGTGATCTGCATGAAGCCGTCGGCATCGATGGTCGCCACGTCGCCCGTGGGGAACCAGCCCCGACCTTGCGCGTCCTTGATGAGCGGATTGCCGCCCTCGCCCTTGAAATAGCTGCCCACAATCCACGGGCCTTTGACCAACAGATCGCCATAGGTCTTGCCATCCCAGGGCAACTCGTTGCCGTCGCCACCCACGATCTTCATGTCCACGCCATAGATCGCACGGCCCTGCTTTTGCAGGACCTTCATCTGCTCATCCTTGGACATGGCCAGGTGCTTGTTCTTGAGCGTGCACAGCGTGCCCAGCGGGCTCATTTCGGTCATGCCCCAGGCGTGCAGCACCTCTACACCGTAGTCTTCCTTGAACGCATGGATCATGGCGGGGGGGCAAGCCGATCCACCGATGACCGTGCGGCGCAGCGTGGAGAACTTGAGCCCCGCAGGCTTCATGTGGCCCAGCATCATCTGCCACACGGTGGGCACACCTGCAGCGTAGGTAACCTTCTCACCTTCGATGAGTTCGTAGATCGACTTGCCGTCCATCGCCGGACCTGGAAACACCAGCTTGCAACCCGTGAGCGCGGCCGAATACGGAATGCCCCAGGCGTTGACGTGGAACATGGGCACCACCGGCAGCACGGAGTCGCGGGCCGAGAGGCACATCACGTCGGGCAGCGCAGCCGCATAGGCGTGCAGCGTGGTGGAGCGGTGGCTGTACAGCGCCGCCTTGGGGTTGCCCGTGGTGCCGCTGGTGTAGCACATGCTCGATGCCGAGTTCTCGTCGAACTCGGGCCAGGCGTAGTCGGTCGAATGGGCGCCAATCCAATCTTCGTAGCTCGACAGGCCGGGAACACCAGAGTCTGCAGGCAGCTTGTCGGCATCGCACAAAGCCACCCATTTCTTCACAGTGGGGCACTTGGCGTGCACGGCCTGCACCAGGGGCAGGAAGGTGAGATCGAAGCACAGCACCTGGTCTTCGGCGTGGTTAACGATCCAGGCGATCTGATCGGGGTGCAGGCGCGGATTGACCGTGTGCAGCACACGGCCCGAGCCGGAAACACCGAAGTACATCTCCATGTGGCGGTAGCCGTTCCAGGCCAGCGTGGCCACGCGGTCGCTGAACTGCAGTTGCAGATCGTCCAGCGCATTGGCCAGGCGGCGTGAGCGTGCCGCCAGGTCGCGGTAGGTGTAGCGATGAATGTCACCCTCTACCCGCCGGGAGACGATCTCGGCGTCGCCATGGTGGCGTTCTGCGAACTCGATCAGCGACGAGATCAGCAACGGTTGACTCTGCATCAGACCCAGCATGGGTGCTCCTTGGATGTTGTAGTGAAGGGAAAGATCATGGTAGCGCGAGGCACGGGCCTGAGGTGTCTCCAAAGTCATGTAACGAGGCTTTCGGAACCCGCCAGCGCCCCAGGCACTGCACGCCTCACCAACAGCGTGGCTGCACAACCCCCAACGCCCCACGGCAGGCCGCCAGTGTGCGCCGCCCATGCGCCGCTGCCAACACCTGTCGTCCCGTTGACAAAGCCCAAGGGATAACCCTGAACCCTGTGCCACGGTGCAGCGACAATCGCGCACATGCTCAGCACCCTCCCTCCTGCTCCGCGTTTCATTTCGGCCCAGCCCTGGTTTGCCAGCGTTCCTGTCGCGCTGCAGGAACGCCTGCGCAATGAGGTGTTTGCCGTGCAGGGCGACAAGGGAGCCGTCATGATGCCCGCAGGCAGTGCGGTAGAGGGCTGGCATGCCGTGTTGTCGGGCCTGGTGATGCTGCAAAGCCCTGCCAGCAAAGGACGGTCGTCGGCGTTCATCGGCGTGCCCGATGGCGAGTGGTTTGGAGAAGGCTCGGCCATGAAGCCCGAGCCGCGCAAGTACAACGTGGTGGCACTGCGGCCCACCACGCTGTTGTGCCTGCCGCTGCCCCTGTTTGCAACGCTGCGTGAAAGCAGCCTGGCGTTCAACCAGTTTCTGGTTCTGCACCTGAACATGCGGCTTGGACAGGCCATGACCATCATCGAGGCAGGCCGCACGCAGTCGCCCGAGCACCGCGTGGCGCTGTACCTGAGCCGCCTGTTCTGGCGCAGCACACGCCGGCTCAACCTCACGCAGGACGAGCTGGGCCAACTGGTGGGCCTGTCGCGACAGACGGTGAACCGCGTGCTGCGCGCGCTGGAAGAGCTGGGCATCGTGTCGCTGGATTTCGGCAAGGTGGCCATCGTGGACGACGAGGCATTGGGGGCATACCTCACGGCCACGGCTGCAGCATGAAGAGGGATGCCAGACAACATCAGACGCCGGGTCTTCACTGAACACTCAGGCGTACGGCCTTCTGATCAGCATCGAAGATGAACTTGCGGGGCCAAGGTTGCCACTCCTGGCCCAGGCCTGCATGGTTGGGGTTGCCGGTGTGCACAAAGGCGCGCACGCTGTCCATCATAACGCCCGAGAGCGCCTGGCGCCCCGGCTGGTTGGCGGTGCTGTTGGCCGCCTTGGCCAGCAACGAGGGGCCGAAGTTGCCAAACACGAAAGGCAGGTCGAAGCCATGCGCCGCCCCATACACATCCGCCCAAGGCGCAGGCTGCTGGGCCCAGTTGAACTGGTAGCTCCACACCTCGGTTTGCTGGGCACGCAATGTGCCCAGCAGGTTGTCACGGCTGGGCTCAAAAAACACGCTGCCCAGCAGCTTCATGCGTGCGTTGTAGCCTGTGGTGGGCGCAGTGACTGGCAGGTAGGACGGGTCGATGATGTCGGCCACCGAAAGCGTGGTCGGCGCGTCTGGATTGAAACCCTGCGTCATCGCAAAACGCTCGGCATCGCTGATCTTCAGGCCCGGCTTGCCCCCCAGCAGCGCGAGAAACGGTGCAAAAAGCTTGGCCTCGTCCAGGGTGTAGCCTGACAACACTGGCACCTTGTGGTAGTGGCCAGCCGCTATCTCGGCAATCGGATTGGCAGGCACCACCACACCATCCGGAATCGGCCCGGAGCCCGTCAGCCCCTTCTGCAGCACGGTTTGCAGCAGCACACGGCCGTCCTTGCCACGCAGGTAGCTTGCGGTTTGGGCAGGCGTCCAGCCCGCCACCAGCGCCGCTGCGGCCGCGGCGTCGGGCGCGAGGCCGTCGGCGAGTGCCAGGGCGGCCAGCAGTGCCCCCGACTGGGCGGCGTATTTGGACGCTGGATTGAGCGTGGGGATGGAGCCCGCAGGCAGGTTGCTCGCCAGCGAGATGCCCCCGCTGATGGGCACGATCTTGTGAAACAGGCCTGCAGCCTGCGGCGCCGTCAGCAGCGCCAGCGCATTGATGGCGCCCGCAGACTGCCCCATCAACGTCACGTTGCCCGCATCGCCGCCAAATTTGGCGATGTTGCGCTGGATGAAGCGCAGGGCTGCGACGTTGTCCAGCAGGGCATAGTTGCCCGTGTACGTTTGGCTGCCGCTTTGCAGTTGCGGTAGCTGGAAGAAGCCCAGCACATCGAGCCGGTAGTTGGCCGTGACCACGACGGCATTCGCTTTGCGCGCCAGCGCGGCACCGTCGTACACCGGGTCTGCGGTGTAGCCCGAGATGGCGCTGCCGCCATGCAGGAACAACAACACGGGCAGCTTGTCTTGCGTGTTGGCAGGGCGCCAGATGTTGAGGGTGAGACAGTCTTCCTGGCCCACCGGCGTGCCCAGGGTCTGGCCGATGGTGTCATCAAACCGGTTGTTGGCACCCGGCCCGTACAGGCGCCCCATCTGCAGGCAGGCATTGCCAAAGCGCGTGGCATTGCGCTCGCCGGTCCAGGCGGCGGGCTCCACAGGCGGCTGCCAGCGCAGGTCACCCACCGGGGGTTGGGCAAATGGCAGCCCCTTCCAGGCATAGGTGCCTGTGACAGCACCATCGTCCACGCCCCGCACGGTGCCATACACCGTCTCGCGCACCTCGGGTGCAGAGCCCGAACCACCACCACAACCAGCCAATGCCAACACAGCCACTGCGGCACCGAGCCACGGCACACGCTTGCGCAAATTGATCATGTCTTGTCTCCTTTGGGGTTTTTAGGAATGGGTCGCACCTCAGCGAAGCGTCACACTTGCGGCAGGGCCCGACCTCGGCGACGATTGTGTAAATGCTTCGCCGCCAGCCCACTATCGCAACCACGCCAAAACAGTGACTTCAGAACACCATCCCCGCGTAAACCCTGAGCGGGCGCACCACCCATGAGCCACCCATGACACAGCGCACCAGCTCTGCTGCCTGGGTGCGCGGCATCGCAGACATGTTTGCCGCTGAGGGGTTGCCAGCGGTCGAGCTGTGCGCCGAGGCAGGCATCGATCTGCAGGCCTTGCAGCAGCAGCCACAGACACAGACGCGCGTGGACGTGGACCGCGTGAGCCGCCTGTGGGAAGCTGCAGCCACCCGCTACGGCCAGCCTGGCCTGGGCCTGGCGCGCGATCTGGCGTCGCGCTACGGCAATGTGGACCTGGTGGGCTACGCGCTGGCCTCCGGCCCCAACCTGCTGATCGGTTTTGAGCATCTGCAGCGGCAAATGGCCTTGATCTCGGACGCCACCACCTTTGAAATGAAGCGCGACCCGCGCGGCCAGGGCTACTGGCTGGCGCTCAGCCACATTGGCGCCACCCGGCCCATTCCGCGCCAGCGCATCGAGTTTGCGGTGCTCACCCTGTTCACGCTGTGCTGCTGGCTGACCCGGCGCGATCTGGTGCCCCTGGCCATGGACCTCACCACGCCACCACCGCACGAGGACAGCCGCTACCGAGCAGCCTTTGGGCTGCTGCCGCGTTTTGAGCAGCCTGCCAACCGTTTTCTGCTGTCGGAAGCCGACCTGCGGGCCCCCATCCCCACACACAACCCCAGCCTGTGGGCATTGCATGAGCGGCTGGTCGAGACCGAGCTGGGCCAGCTCGGCCAGACCCTGGCCAGCACCCGGGTGCGCACCGAAATCGCCCGCGTTCTGCACCTGGGCGAGCCCCGGCGCGAGGACATTGCCACACGCCTGCACCTCACTGACCGCACCCTGCAGCGGCGCCTGCAGGCCGAGTCCGTGAGCTACCAGCAACTGCTGGATGACACCCGCTGCGAACTCGCACGCCAGCACCTGAGTGACGAACGCCGCAGCCTGGCCGAAATCGCCGACCTGCTGGGCTTTGCCGACCAGAGCAACCTGTTTCGCGCCTGCAAGCGCTGGTTTGGCATGCCACCCGGCCAATACCGCGCGCAACTGCCGCAGGCGGAATCCGAAGCGGCGGCGCCCACCTCCTGAGCGCTGGAGGATTCGCAGCAACAACGCCGCATGGCCTTGCCCGCCTTGTGCCATCCCCGGTGCGAGACAATTGAGGCCATGAATCTGAGCGCCGACCACAGCGAGACCACCACCGACCTGGGCCTGGCCTGGAACCACGCTTTTGCCGACCTGGGCCCCGCCTTCCATACCGAACTGCGCCCCACCCCGCTGCCTGCGCCCCACTGGGTGGGCACCAGCCCCGACGTGGCCCGCCTGATCGGGCTCGACACATCCTGGCTGGGCAGCGATGAAGCGCTGCAGGCTTTCACTGGCAACACACTGCTGGCGGGCTCGCGCCCCCTGGCCAGCGTGTACAGCGGCCACCAGTTTGGCGTCTGGGCAGGGCAACTGGGCGATGGCCGGGCCATCCTGCTGGGCGAGACAGCCAGCGGCCACGAAGTCCAGCTCAAAGGCGCGGGCCGCACGCCCTACTCCCGCATGGGCGACGGCCGCGCGGTGCTGCGCTCCAGCATCCGCGAGTTCCTGTGCAGCGAGGCCATGCATGGCCTGGGTATCCCCAGCTCGCGCGCGCTGTGCATCACCGGCTCGCCTGCGCCGGTGCGGCGCGAGGAAGTGGAAACCGCAGCCGTCGTCACCCGCGTGGCCCCGAGCTTTGTGCGCTTTGGCCACTTTGAGCACTTTGCCGCCAGCGGCCAAGAGGCCCAGCTGCAGACGCTCGCAGACTACGTGATCGGCCGCTATTACCCCGAATGCCGGGACACCCCGGACTTCAGTGGCAATGCCTATGCCGCCCTGCTGCAAGCCGTGAGCGAGCGCACCGCACGCCTCATGGCCCAGTGGCAGGCCGTGGGCTTTTGCCATGGGGTGATGAATACCGACAACATGAGCATCCTGGGCCTCACGATCGACTACGGCCCGTTCCAGTTTCTGGACGCGTTCGTGCCCGGGCATGTGTGCAACCACAGCGACACACAGGGCCGCTATGCCTACAACCGCCAGCCCAATGTGGCGTACTGGAACCTCTTCTGCCTGGCGCAGGCCTTGCTGCCGCTGATCGGCGACGAAGAGCTGGCCAAGGCGGCGCTGGAATCCTACAAGACCGTGTTCCCAGAGGCGTTCATGGCCCGCATGCGCGCCAAGCTGGGGCTGGCAGCTGTGCGCGAACAAGACGCGGCGCTCATCGACGGCATCCTGCTGCTGCTTGCCAAAAATGGCGTGGACTACACGATCTTCTGGCGCCGCCTCTCGCATGCGGTGGGGCAGAACAACTTCGAGCCGGTGCGCGACCTGTTTGCCGATCGCGCGGCCTTTGACGCATGGTTGCTATCATATTCAGAGCTATCAGAGCATGATGGGCGCGCGGAAGCGGCTCATTTTATGCTTAGAACCAACCCCCAGTTCGTGCTACGTAACCACCTGGGCGAACAGGCCATCCGTGCGGCGAAACTTGGCGACTTCGGCGAACTCCAAACCCTGCAGCGGTTGCTGGAGCGTCCCTTCGACGAGCACCCGGGACACGAGGCCTACGCCGCTTTCCCGCCCGACTGGGCGTCTTCCATCGAGATCAGCTGTTCATCATGACCCATCCCATCCAGAAGACCGACGCCGAATGGCAAGCCGTGCTGCGCGAGAAGGGGGCTGAGCCCGTGGCCTTTCAGGTCACGCGCCATGCCGCCACCGAACGCCCCTTCACCGGCAAGTACCAAACCCATTGGGCCGACGGCAGCTACCGCTGCATCTGCTGCGATGCCAAGCTGTTCGATTCGGACACCAAGTTCGACGCGGGCTGCGGCTGGCCCAGCTTTTCCGAAGCCATCCCCGGCGCCATCACCGAAATCGTGGACCGCAGCCACGGCATGGTCCGCACCGAGACGGTGTGTGCACAATGCGGGGCCCATCTGGGCCATGTGTTTGAAGATGGCCCGGCACCGACCGGCCTGCGCTATTGCATGAACTCTGCGTCGCTCGACTTCGAATCCGACAAGGGCTGACCGCCGAGAATTTTCCCGACTCCATGAAAATCCTGATCGACTTCTTCCCCATCCTGCTGTTCTTCGGGGCCTACAAGTTCTATGGCATCTACGTGGGCACAGCTGTGCTCATGGCGGCTACCGTGGTGCAGATGGGCCTGATCTACGCGATGGACCGCCGCCTGCAGACCATGCACAAGGTCACGCTGGTGCTCATCCTGCTGTTCGGCACGCTCACGCTGGTGCTGCAGGACGACCGTTTCATCAAGTGGAAGCCCACGGTGCTGTACGGCGCCATGTCCCTGGCGCTGGCCGTGGCCCTGTGGGCGATGAAGAAGAACTTCCTCAAGATGCTGCTGGGCAGCCAGCTCGACCTGCCCGACCGCGTCTGGCTGCGGCTGAATGTGGCGTGGATTGTCTACTGCGCTTTCATGTCCGCCATCAACGCCTATGTGGTGGTCAACTTCAGCACCGAGGCCTGGGTGGACTTCAAGCTCTGGGGCTACGTCTTCCCGCTGGTCTTTCTGGTAGGCCAGGGCATCTACATCGCGCCGCACCTCAAGGGCGACGAGCCTGCAGCCTGAGCCGAAGGATTCCCATGACCGATCTTTCCCTAGCCCAGCAGATGCACCAGACCCTCGCCCAGCGGCTGGTGCCCACCAGCCTCGAAGTGCTGGACGAAAGTGCCGCCCACGCGGGCCACGCCGGGGCCAACGGCACCGGTTTCGGCACCCATTTTCGGGTCCGGATTTCGTCACCTTTGTTTACAGGCAAGCCCCGGGTGGCGCAGCATCGCCTTGTGTATGATTCGCTGCAAGAATTTATTGACCAAGGCGTCCACGCCCTCGCCATTGAAGTTCTCTGAACCGGCCGCAGATAGCACCGTGCCGGATTTCAGCTGGCACAAAACAACCTCTCATTTTTTGGATTTCGCATGAAGAAACAGCTCCTGTCCGGCCTCGTGGCCGCTGCCGTGCTGGGCACGATGGCCCTGCCCGCTTCCGCCCAAAACGTCGCCATCGTGAACGGCAAGGCCGTGCCCAAAGAGCGCGTTGAGGCGCTCAAGCAGCAGGTGGAGCGCTCGGGCCGCCCCGTGACGCCCGATATCGAAGGCCAGATCAAGGAAGAAGTGATCGCCCGCGAAATCTTCATGCAGGAAGCCCAAAAGCGCGGCCTGGAAGCTTCGGCCGACTACAAGGCCCAGATGGAACTGGCCCGCCAGAGCATCTTGATTCGCGAACTCTTCGCCGACTACCAAAAGACCAACCCGGTGACCGACGCCGAGATCCAGGCTGAATACGACAAATTCGTGGCAGCCAATGGCGGCAAGGAATACAAGGCCAGCCACATCCTGGTGGAAAAGGAAGCCGACGCCAAGGCCATCATCGCGTCCATCAAGAAGGGCGCCAAGTTCGAAGACATCGCCAAGAAGCAATCCAAGGACCCAGGTTCTGGCGCCAAGGGCGGCGATCTGGATTGGGCCAATCCGTCCAGCTACGTGGGTGAGTTTTCTGAAGCCCTGGTCAAGCTCGAAAAGGGCAAGATGACCGACGCCCCGGTGAAGAGCCAGTTTGGCTGGCACGTGATCCGTCTGGACGACGTGCGCCAGGCACAACTGCCCAAGCTGGACGAAGTCAAGCCCCAGGTGGCCCAACAGCTGCAACAACAAAAGCTGGCCAAGTTCCAGGAAGACCTGCGCGCCAAGGCCAAGGTCGAGTAATCAGGCCAGACCGGCATCCGCAGGGATGCCCCTGAAAAAACGCGGCCCAGGCCGCGTTTTTTATGCCCGCTGGAAATGATCATCTGCCACCGGCAGTTCTCCCTAGAACCGCTTGTTCTTTCCGTGAGCCAGTGGCGGTTACGACCTACCCAGCCACCAGGCCACCGCCATCAACAGTCCAATCATCACCGGTTGGTGAAGCATGTAGTAACTCAGGCTCCAGCGCCCCAGAACCGACAGGGGCCGAACGATGCCGGGCAGCGGCCGCGACAGCAGCACCGGCCGGTGGGCCAGCACCCACTGGCCTGCAGCCAGCCCCCACCACATCACGCCCAACCAAGGGAAAACGGGCACATAGTCTTCAGTGAAAGGCTTGCGGGATACCAACCCCAGCCAGTTGAGGACCCGGCCGTTGAACCAGGGTGCCGCCTCAATCCAACTGCCAGCAAGCAGATGCTGCGCCAGGGGCGGCAGGGCCACCGCCACCAACCCCGCCAGCCACAGCCACCACCCCCAGCCAGATGTGCACCGGGCAATGAGCAGCATCACGGCCATACCGTGCAAAACCCCGAAGTAGATGAAGCTCTGCGGAAACATGACAAAAGAGCCCAGCGTCACCAACAGCGCGCAGCCCGCGATCTGCATCCAGCGGCGCCCGAAACGCTGCCACCCCTGCCCCTGCTGCCAAGCAATGGCCTGCCCCAGCCCAGCGCAGAAAAGAAAAAGGCTCACGATGAAGGTGCGCTGCGTGGTCCAGAACGGGTCCACACGGAAGTTCTGCGGCCAAAAACCAAAATGGCTCAGGTCAAAACAAAAGTGGAAGGCGGTCATCCACACCATCGCCAACCCTCGCAGGGCATCCACCGCGTCATAACGCTGGCCGGTGTTGGTCGGGGTGCCCGTCCATGGGCTGGAGGCGGAAGATGGGGAGACGGGCAGAGGACGTTTCATGGCGTGACCGATCAGACGGCAATTGAACGGATGCTCCCCAGGCTTCGGCTCCATCCGGGACGCCCCGATGGTAAGGACGTTTACCCCTGTCACTTGCTTGCCCCGCACCGCAACAGGCAAGAAAAAAGGCCTTGCAGCATATGCTGCAAGGCCTTCAAACATTGGTCGGAGCGGCGGGATTCGAACTCGCGACCCTCTGCTCCCAAAGCAGATGCGCTACCAGGCTGCGCTACGCTCCGACAGCTCGTATTCTAACCCGCTAATTTCCTGTTTTTTGGTTCGATGCCTGCTTTTTTCATTTTTTTGAAAAGCGGCAAGCACCCCAGCAAACCGAAAGTCCACAGCCTCTGGCAAGGCTGTGCGAGAACGAGAGAACCACAAGAAACGGATCAGCCCTTCAGGCTGAAAAAGACCAATGAAACCGATGAAACCAACGAATCAAGCCAGACGATGGCTTAGCGGCTGCTCGGGCCAGGGCCACGGCCAGCCAGGTGGCGGAAGGTGATGCGACCCTTTGTCAGGTCGTAGGGCGACATTTCCAGGGACACCTTGTCACCCGCCAGGATGCGGATGTGGTGCTTGCGCATCTTGCCGCCCGTGTAGGCGATCAGTTGGTGACCATTGTCCAGCGTGACGCGAAAGCGCGAGTCGGGCAAGACTTCCGTCACGGAACCTTGCATTTCAATGAGTTCTTCTTTGGCCATGTTCTTTATCTCTTCAAAACTAAATTCTGTGATCAGCGCCTGAAAGCTTGGTGCATCCACCACGGCAGCTACGACGTGGTCGGTGCTCGACACACGGTGCATTGCGGGCGGTGGGAGTCGCTGCACCCGGGGCGCAGATCAGGCAGACGGCCGGGGGAGACGGCTTCAATGGACAGGCAAAAGCGCTGTGCAAAGCCTGTCGATTGTACCGCGATGCGCCCTGTTGTGCCTATCGGCGCGTTGCAGGGGCCGCAGGCGGGTCGTCGCGCCCCTGTACTGCAAGGGCCAGGGTCCGCACCAGATCCGTCTGTGTGATCACCCCCACCAAGCGCTCTTCCACATCCACGATAGGAATGTGGTGGTGCCCCCCTTGGGAGAACAGCGGCACCAGGTCCATCGCATGCTGCTCCACGCGGGCCACCTGCACTGGGTGCGACATGATTTCGCCCACGCTCTGGGGCTGGCCTGCGCGCCCCATGACCAGCGTGCGCAGTCGCTGCCCCAGGCCTTCATGCATATCCAGGTTGGCCAGGCGCATGAAATCAGCCACAGTCACGATGCCCACCACCAGACGCTGCGCATCCACCACAGGCAGGGCCTTGATCTGCTCGGCACGCATCAGGGCCCACGCATCCTTCAGCGAGACACCTGCCTCCACCGCCAGCGGGGGCCGGGACATGATGTCAGCGCAGCGCACCTCGCCCAGCGTCCGCTGGAAGGCCGCGCGCCCCGCCAGATGCAACAGCCCCTCCAGATCAGCGCGGCTCACATCCAGCACCTGGTTGTAGTGCGCCAGCGCTGCATCCACATCCGATGCGGTGAAAGCCCCCTTGGAAACATCAGTGCGGGCCGCCACACGCTGCGGGTGCGGGTAACGGCGCCCGGTCAGCCCGTTGTACACCACGGCAGCCACCAGCAACACCAGCACGTTGAACAGAATGGGAAACGCGGCCAGGTGCCAGCCATCACCTGCCGTCAGCACCACATACAGCGCCATGGCACCACCCGGCGGGTGCAGACAGCGCAAAGGCACCATGAGCGCAATGGCCAGCCCCACGGCCACCGCCCCCGCCCACACCGGGTCGGGGATCAGGGCCGAGCAGAGTCCGCCCACCACGGCCGACAAAGTGCTCCCGCCCAGCACGGGCCAGGGCTGGGCCAGCGGGCTCGACGGCATGCCAAACACCAGCACCGCACTAGCCCCCAGCGAGGCCACCATCCAGGGGCCCGAACCACCGCCGCCCGCCCACCAACGGCTCAGCCACGCGGTCAGCAACACCCCGACCATGGCCCCCGCAATAAAGCGCAGCCTTTCGCGGCCATCAATGCCCAGGGGCGCTGGCCAGAAGTGGCGCAACCACTGCACCAGGCGGACATGCGCAGGCTGCGACGAAGACGAAGAAGGCGGGGATGGAGGAACAGAAAAAGACATGAACAAAAAGAAGCGCGGCCACGCACCCAAGCGAGAGCAAAACAGGCAGGCCCAGAAAAGCCACGCTCCGCAATATGCCAGTGTCGCCGAGGTCACCATTGTGCAAGGCCCGGGACCGGCATGTCCCCACTGCGCCATTCAGCAACACCAGAGCAGTACATCCGGCGGCCATATCCAGCGCCCAAGGCCCCAAAAGTCTCACCTATGCTCGAAACTACTGATACCGGCGACCCCAACAAGCCTGCACAGCACAAAAATCATGACCTATACTGCAGAAAAAAATAGAAAATGCACTTTAGTTCATATCCAAATCAACATTGCGACAGTGCTCAGACATGCCAGTAGTCAGATTACACCCAGCGGAGCCATCTCCGGGCTGGCGCGTTCGACCTGGCAAGCTGGAACCCCGCCCTTCCGGTACGGGTAACCCATAGGTATTCACCACGGAATGCTTGAAGTAAATTACTTTAAGCCTAAACAAAGGAGACCCATTCCATGACCACCCGCCGCCTTGTCATCAGCCGCAGCGCCGCCCTTGTGGGCGCAGCATCCACAGGGCTGCTGCTGCCCTCCATCGTGCGCGCCCAAAGCGGCAAAGTGCGTGTGGGTTTCATGCTGCCCTACACCGGCACCTTCGCCCAGTTGGGCGTGGCCATCGAGAACGGCGTGCGTCTGGCGATTGACCAGCAGGGCGGCAAGCTTGGCGGGCGCGAAATCGAGTGGTTCAAGGTGGATGACGAGTCCGAGCCCAGCAAGGGCGTGGAAAACGCCAGCAAGCTGGTGCAGCGCGACAAGGTGGATGTACTGATCGGCACCGTGCACTCCGGCGTGCAGATGGGCATCCAGAAAGTGGCACGCGACACCGGCGTGCTCAACCTGATTCCCAACGCGGGCGTGCATGCCGCCACGCGCGCTCTGTGCGCGCCCAACGTGTTCCGCACCTCGTTCAGCAACTCGCAGCCCACGCTCGCACTGGGCAAGGCCATGGTCGAGAAGGGCCACAAGAAGGCCGTGTGGATCACCTGGAAGTACGCTGCTGGCGACGAGGCCTTCGAAGGCTTCAAGCAGAGTTACACCGCTGCGGGTGGCACCATCGTGAAGGAGCTGGGCCTGCCCTTCCCCAACGTTGAATTCCAGGCGCTGCTGACCGAGATCGCTGCGCTCAAGCCCGACGCCGTGGCCTGCTTCTTTGCCGGGGGCGGTGCAGCCAAGTTCATCCGCGACTACGCGGCCGCAGGCCTCAAGGACAAGATCCCGCTGTACGGCTCGGGCTTCCTCACTGAAGGCGTGCTCGATGCGGCCGGCCCCGCTGCCGACGGCATCGTCACCACCATGCACTACAGCGACTCGCTGGACACACCACGCAACAAGCAGTTCCGCCTGGAATACGCAAAAGCCTTCCGCAGCCAGCCCGATGTGTACGCCGTGCAGGGCTACGACACCGGCCTGCTGCTGGTGCAAGGCGCCAACGCGGTCAAGGGCGACCTGTCTGCCAAGCCGGCCGTCATCAAGGCCATGGAGAGCGCCACCATCGACAGCCCGCGCGGCAAGTGGACCATGAGCAAGTCGCACAACCCCGTGCAGGACATCTACCTGCGCCAGGTAGAGAACAAGGAAAACAAGGTGATCGGCGTGGCCGCCAAGGCACTGGCCGACAGCGGCGCTGGTTGCAGGATGGGGTAACACCCCCCTGAGGCGCTGCGCGCCTTCCCACCGCGCTCGCAGCGCTGCGCGCTGCGGGCAGGGGGACGCCGCCAGCGCGGCGGGGCGGCCCTTGCGCGGCGGCCCTAGACGAGGCCGCGCCAGTTGCCAACTTCACGGGGACTTACCCCCGCCATAAAACTCCCTTCATCTGTGGCTGCCGATCACATCCGCGTGGCAGCCAACATCACCACATTCATGGACTTCGCAACCTTCCTGATCCAGTTGCTCAACAGCGTGCAGTACGGCCTGCTGCTGTTCATGCTGGCGGCCGGGCTCACGCTGATCTTCGGGATCATGGGCGTGGTGAATCTGGCGCACGGCAGCTTCTACATGCTGGGGGCTTACCTCGCGTATTCGCTGTCGGGGCATTTCGGCAGTCTGGCGTTGGCCATTGTGGGTGGCGCGCTGCTGTCGGTGGTGTTCGGGCTGGCGCTGGAGTGGCTTCTGTTTCGCCACTTCTACCACCGCGACCACCTGGACCAGGTCCTGCTGACTTTCGGCCTCATCTACATCTTCGAGGAACTGCGCTCCATCCTGTGGGGCGACGATGTGCACGGCGTGCCCATCCCCAAGGTATTGGACTGGTCGATTCCGCTCACCGACACCCTCTCCTACCCGGTCTACCGGTTGTTCATCTCGGGCGTGTGCATTGCGCTGGCGGTGGCCCTGTACCTGCTGATATCCAAGACCCGCCTGGGCATGAAGATCCGCGCGGGTGCATTCAACCGCGACATGGCCGAGTCGCTGGGCGTGAACATCAAGCTCATCCATGCCATCGTGTTCGCGCTCGGCGTGGGGCTGGCTGCAGTCGCCGGCATGGTGGCCGCGCCGGTGTCCAGCGTCTACCCCAACATGGGCGCATCGGTGCTCATCATGTGTTTTGTGGTGGTGGTGATCGGAGGCATCGGCTCGGTGCGCGGTGCACTGATCTCGGCGCTGCTGGTGGGCTTGGTGGATACATTTGGCAAGGTGCTTTTGCCGCAGGTGGCCGGGATGCTGGTCTACATGCTGATGGCGGCGGTGCTGCTGTGGAAACCTGAAGGTCTTTTCAAACAATGAGCACCCCTCGCGCCAATATCGAAGTGCTGCCGCGCAGCGTGCAGTTTGCCCTTGCGCTGGGGCTGGCCGCGTTGCTGCTGTTCCCCGTGGTGGGCAGCGACTTCTACGTGCAAATGGTCACGCGCATGATGATCATGGCCATCTTCGCGATGAGCCTGGATCTGCTGCAGGGCGTGACCGGCCTTGTGTCGCTGGGCCATGCCGCCTACTTTGGCGTGGCAGGCTATGCACTCGCCTTCCTCACACCGGCCGACGCGCCCGTGAGCCTGTGGTGGACGCTGCCGCTGGCGGTGGCGGGCGCCGCACTGGTGGCACTGGTCATCGGCTTCTTTGTGGTGCGCACGCACGGCATCTACTTCATCATGGTCACCATGGCGTTCGCGCAGATGGTGTTCTACCTGTTCTTCGACAACAAGGTGCTGGGCGGCTCAGACGGGCTCTACATCAACTTCCGGCCCGACGCCTCACTCTTCGGTTGGCTGCCCTTTGACCTGGAAGGCCGCAAGACCTTCTACTACTTCACGCTCGCGCTGGTGGTCATCGTTTACCTGTTGCTGCGCCGCCTGCTCTGGAGCCCGCTGGGCCGGGCGCTGTCGGGCATCCGCATCAATGAGCACCGCATGCGCGCCATGGGTTTTGGCACCCAGGGCTACAAGCTCACGGCATTTACCGTGGCGGGTGCGCTGGCAGGGCTGGCGGGCTACCTGTGGGGGGCGCAGACCGGCTACGTAAACCCTGAGCTGATGGGTTTTCACATGAGCGCCCACGCCATCATGATGATCATCCTGGGCGGCATGGGCAATTTTGCGGGAGCCATCGTCGGCGCCTTCGCCTTCGAGTATCTGCTGCATGTATTCAAGGACATCACCAAACACTGGCAGCTGCTGATGGGCGGCTTCATCGTGCTGGTGGTAGTGGCCGCACCGCGCGGGCTGCTGGGCATGCTGGGGCAGCGCAGTGCAAACAAGGCGCAGGAGGGTTCTGACCATGGCTGACGCCCTGCTTTCCGCCCACCAGCTCACCAAGCGCTTTGGCGGCCTGGCTGCCGTCAATGGCGTCTCTGTGGACCTGTGGCGCGGCCAGATCCACGCCGTGATCGGCCCCAACGGCGCGGGCAAGTCCACGCTGACCAACCTGCTCTCGGGCGACCTGCCCCCCACCTCGGGCCAGGTGCTGCTGGGCGGCACCGATGTGACGGGTTGGGCACCGGAGCGCATCTCGCGCCAGGGCCTGGGCCGCAGCTACCAAAAGACCAATATCTTCCTGCCGCTCACGGTGCATGAAAACGTGCGCCTGGCCGCACAGTCGCGCGATGCGCAGCAGCCCTGGAACCCGTTGCGCTGGTGGCAGGACACGCGCGCCAACACTATCAAAAACAGAGCTACCACCGAACGTCTGGAGCGCGCTATCGAGCTATCTGGCTTGAAAGACCGGCGCATGGCGATAGCCGGGGCCATGAGCCACGGCGAACAACGCCAGCTGGAGATCGCGATGACCCTGGCCACCGAGCCCCGGGTGCTGCTGCTCGACGAGCCTCTGGCCGGCATGGGCGTGGCCGAGGCCGAGCGTATGGTGGACCTGCTGCAGCGCCTCAAGCCCGCGCACGCCATCATGCTGGTGGAGCACGACATGGACGCGGTGTTTGCGCTGGCCGACCGGCTCACCGTGATGGTCAACGGCGAGGTGATTGCCCACGGCACACCGCCCGAGGTGCGCGCTGACGAGGGTGTGCAAGCCGCCTACCTGGGCGAGGACCACTGAAATGAAACACCCCCTGAGTCGCTTCGCGCCTTCCCCCTCTCTCCAATTGCTTCGCAATCTGGGAGGGGGACGCCCCCGGTGCGGCGGGGCGGCCCTTGCACGGGGGCGCTGGCCTTGGCCGCGCCAGTTTCATCCGCTGCAGGTGGCGCGCAGCGCTATGGATAACTGAGATGACTACTCCATGGATCGATGCCAAGGGCATCCACACCTTCTACGGCAGCAGCCACATCCTGCACGGCATTGACTTCACCGTGGGCCAGGGCGAAACCATCGGTCTCATGGGCCGCAACGGCATGGGCAAGAGCACCCTGCTCAAGTCGCTGATGGGTCTGGTCAAGCCCCGCTCGGGCAGCGTGGCCGTGGCCGGACGCGATATGACGGGCAAGCCGCCTTACGAGGTTGCCCGGCTGGGCATTGCCTATGTGCCCGAAGGCCGGGGCATCTTCGGCAACCTGAGCGTGGTCGAGAACCTGCAGATGGCCGCCCGCGCAGGCACACGCGGCCAGCGCGACTGGACCTACGAGCGTGTGCTGGAGACCTTCCCGCGCCTGAAGGAACGCCTGGGTCACGGCGGCCAGCAGCTCAGCGGTGGCGAGCAGCAGATGCTGACCATCGGCCGCGCGCTGATGACCAACCCCGACGTGCTCATCCTCGACGAGGCCACCGAAGGCCTGGCACCGCTGATCGCACGCGAGATCTGGCGCATCTGCAGCCTCATCAAGGACAGCGGCATCAGCAGCGTGATCGTGGACAAGAACTGGAAACACGTCACACAGATCACCGACCGCAACGTGATCCTGGTGAAGGGGCAGATCGTGTTTGAAGGCAGCTCGGATGCACTTCACGCGCAGCCCGCGCTGCTGGACCAGTACCTCGGGGTTTGAGCGCACCGGTTGCAGGCATTCCGGGTTGGAAACGGGAGCCTTGCGACGGCTCCGGAAGCTCAGCTTCCTAGCGCAGGTGAATTGTCACCGGCACATTCAGTTGGGCGGATAAACCGGCCGAGTCCTTGGCTGTGACCACCAGTTGATAGCTGCCTGCCACCGGCTTGGGCCAGATGGCCATGATGGTGCTTCCAGACACAGCAAAGCCCATGCCCAATGGCACGCCCGTGATGGAGACTGAGAGCGAGGTGGCGCCTGGCGATGTGATGTTGATGCTGCCGGACAGCGGCTGACCGGCTACGCCCACCATGGCAGCGGCCGTGATCACCGGACCTGCAGCGGCGATCTTGACCGTGAAGACACCCTTGCCCGACAAGCCCGTCTTGGTGTCCTTCGCGGTCAAGGTCACACTGTAAGTACCGGCCACCGGCTTGGGCCAGCTCACCACGCCATCTGCGGTGACGACCATGCCTGAGGGAGCCCCTGCAAGGGAATACGCCACCGGGTTGACTGCGCTGACATTGGCCTTGAAAGACAGGGCAACGCCAGGGCGGCCTGCAATGCTTGCGCTCTCGATAGTGGGGGCCACCGGTGCGATCACATTGATGTTGTAAACCCCCTGCCCGGTGAGCCCCGTCTTGGTGTCCTTGGCCACGACGGTGACGGCGTAGGCCCCTGCCACCGGCGCTGGCCACGACACTACACCGGCAGCGCTGATCGACATTCCGGTGGGCGCACCGGAAAGGCTCAAGGCAACGGGGTTGGGGGCATTGACCGACGCGGTGAAGGTCAGTGCCGTACCCACGGTGCCGCTGATGGTGGCCGGTGTGACTACCGGCGCAGGTGCAGGTGCTGCAACGCCGGCCAGCAAGTTCACCAGCGTGCTGGCATTGGGAGTGCCCAAACCTGTCAACTGGTCATACCCAGGCCCCGCCGAGCAGGTGCTGCAGACGCCGTGGCTGCCCAGGCGAATGTCGGCAAAACTGCTCGCATAGTTCGACGCCACTGCGCCAATCTGCCCATACAGCAACGCGTGCCCGCCAGCCACTAATGGCAACGCAGCTTGCTGCCGGCCTGCGTTGGCAACCGCCACCAGCCCGGCCCACATGGGCGCTGCCAGGCTGGTGCCGCCAGCACTGATCCATTGCACTGCGCTGCTTCCTGGCTGCATGACGGCCACGTACTGGCCGGTGGCAGGGTCAGCATTCATGGCCACATCGGCCACGGTGCGGCGCACCAGCGAGCCAGTACCCGGTACAGACGACTTTTGGTACGCTGGAACGGCAACAAAGCCGCTGGTACCGCCACCGGTACCCGACCAGCTCACCTCACTGCGCGGCCCGCTGCCGGAATAGGTCAGCGTTGTGCCGCCCACCGCAATGACATTGGAAGAAACCGAAGGCCAGTTCACTCCTGCGCCAGAATCGCCCGTTGCTGCAAGGTAGGTCATTCCGGCTGCAGCAAAGGCAGAGTCCACCGAGGCTGTCCACGCACCCTCCTGCGCCCCAAAGCTCATGGACACCACCCCTGGTCCCATGCTGTTGGCCAGCCGTATGGCTCCCAGCAGGCTGTTGACCGATGCGTCCGGCGCTTCAACGAGAACTATGCGCGCCAGCGGTGCGATCGCATGCACCCACTGGACATCCAACGCGATTTCCGTAGCCCACCCAGCGTCGTAGGCAGGCGCCACAGCAGAAATGCCCCCGGATGCTGTGCTGTAAGCCACCCACAATTCGCAACCCACTGCAGGGGACGCAGCGGCCAAAGGCAACCCTGTGGCCACCGGCAGAACCTTTGCCGTACAGGCGGGTAACCCAAACTTTTGATTGAACGATGCCAGTTCGGCTGCAACGTTAGGGTTGTGCTTCGCACCGACGACATACACCGTCTGCCCTGCACCCAGTTGGGCGGCCTGAACACCGGAAGGCTTGGCTCCCACAGCGGGCAACGCACCAAAGCCATAGGCCGCCCGGACCTGAGCGACCGAATAGGTGGTGACCGCGCCGGTACCTGCGAGAGGCGCTGCTGCCGCAGCCTTGGGCATAGCCAAGGACGTGTTCGCAGACCTCTGCTGCACCTCTTCCAGGCTGGAAGGGGTGAGACGGCGGGTGGACAGTGCCTTGAACATATCCGGCACCTGCTGCGACTTGGGAGCACTCCGCGCAGACTGGTTGGCATCCTGCGCATCCATGTCGTCAGGAGCCTCCAGCACCACTGGCGCAATGTGGAAGGTGGGCTGTGCCCACATGCCCTCCACCTCTGGCGGCAACACGTCGGCAGACACTTGCAGTGTGGTGATGGTGGTGGCCACGTCGCTGGCGCCCTCGGTGTCGGCAGCGCCACCGCACCCCATGACCACCAACGGAATGGCCGAAAGCAACGCCCAGCGAGCACGCGGGGGCCTGAGAGCGAAAAGGTGACGGCGAGTGTGTGTTGGCATTCTGTTCTCCATGACATGCGGAAATTGATACCGCACACACCGAAGACCGCCTGGACTGCAAACACCTGCAAGGATTGCCGGCACGCTCTCGCGCCTCCCCGGTAATACACCCCGGGGAACTGTGGCAACCCCGCTGCCATACCCATTCAGAAGGGGTTAGACCGGTGGCTTTGCGACCCCGACTTTCGTGCGGGTGTGCCTTGATGGGAGAAATGTAATTGTTTGAAACGAAAAAATCAATAAATTTGATAACAATTTCAAATTTATCATTTGATAAACGAGAGCCATCTGAGCCACCTCCGCCATGCGCACTCCCCCTTGATAACCCGGTTTGCCCGCAGTCCCCCCATCGTTAGAATCGTTCGCTCCATCGACTCAGGAAGAACGTTTTGTCCGATCGCCTTGCCGTACTGCCCCAATACGCTCTTCCCAAACGTGCTCTGACCACCCTCGCGGGCAAGTTCGCATCAGCCCGCCTCGGCGGCCTCACCACCTCGGTGATCCGCTGGTTTGTGGGCCGCTACAACGTGAACATGGGCGAGGCCGCCAACCCCGACATTGCCAGCTACGCCAGCTTCAACGACTTCTTTACGCGCGCACTGAAAGACGGCGCCCGCCCGCTGGCCGATGCCGACCTGATCTGCCCCGTGGACGGTGCCATCAGCCAGTTCGGGCCCATCGCCAAGGACCAGGTGTTCCAGGCCAAGGGCCATTCGTATTCAACCACCGCGCTGGTGGGGGGTGATGCCGCACTGGGTGCGCGCTTTGAAAACGGCCACTTCGCCACGCTGTACCTGAGCCCGCGCGACTACCACCGCATCCACATGCCTTGCGCGGGGGAGCTGACGCGCATGATCCATGTGCCCGGCGAGCTGTTCTCGGTCAACCCCACCACCGCGCGCGGCGTGCCCGGCCTGTTTGCGCGCAACGAGCGCGTGGTCTGCGTGTTTGAATCGGACACGGGCCCCTTCGTGCTGGTGCTGGTGGGCGCCACCATCGTGGGCAGCATGGCGACCGTGTGGCACGGCCAGGTCAACCCGCCCCGCCCCGGCAATTTGCGCCAGTGGGACTACGCGCCCGGCCAGGTGCGCCTGCAAAAAGGTGAGGAGATGGGGCGCTTTTTGCTCGGCTCCACCGTGGTGATGCTCTTCCCCCAAGGGCCGCTGCAGTTCAACCCGCAGTGGGCACCCGCACGGCCCATCCAGTTGGGCGAGGCCATGGCCCGGCGGGCGGCGGGCTGACCAGGGCGCCTTGTGCCAAAGGCGGGTGGTGCACAAACCCTTCGCGTGCGATCTGTCTCTGTTGTGGGGTTGTCAGCCGCGTTGAACATGCAGCACCGCTGCACAGGGACTGATTCCGTGCCGCACTAGTCCGGCACACGGCTGAGCTGGAAAGCACTGGGCTCCAGCTGAAGTGCGTCGGGATGCACTGGGGCCTCATGCCCCACCAGGTACACCATCAAGCCGCTGCGCCGCAGCATCACGTGGCTCACCGTTTCACGCCGGTGGCCCAGGTGAACGACCGCACCGGGCCGGAACAAAGGCATGTAGTAATAGGCCGCAGATTCCATCAGGGTGCGGCTCCTTCCGCAAAGGTGGCCGGGTGGCACACCCCACGGCCTGTGTCAGGCCGGGTGAACCATCCTAGCACCGGCATCCTGCCAAAACACCCCACTGCGCTGCCGCGCCTTCAAAAGATCAGGAGCCCACGCAGCGCAGCCGGAGAGCCTGGTAACGACCTTGCAGAGAATCGTGAGCAGGCTCTTAGGTGCGTGCCGCCGCAAACGCCAGCGCCGCAGTCAGCAAGCGCTTCAGGTGCGGCTGCACACCAGCCGCCACATCGGGCAGGTAGTCAAAAGGCAGAGCCTCCTGCATGTAGCTGCACTGGGTCATCTCCAGCTGCACGGCGTGGATGTTCTGCGCGGGTTGGCCATAGTGGCGCGTGATGTGCCCGCCCTTGAAGCGGCCATTGAGCACGCCGGTGTAGCCCGGCGCCGATTGGGCAATCACCAGCAACTCCTGCGCCAGCGCCGGATCGCAGCTTGCGCCATCGGCCGTGCCCAGGTTCAGGTCGGGCAGCTTGCCCTCAAAGAAGCGCGGCAGCACCGAGCGGATGGAGTGTGCGTCCCACAGCACCGCCACGCCGTGCTGCGCGCGGATGCTGTCCAGCTCGGCGCGCAGTTGCGCGTGGTACGGGGCCCAGACGGCGCCGCGGCGCGCGGCCACTTCTGCGTCATCGGGCACATCGCCCTGCGCGTAGATGGGCGTGTCGTCAAACGTGTCCACGGGGCACAGGCCGGTGACGCTCTGGCCAGGGTAGAGGCTCGCGCCATCGGGCGGGCGGTTCAGGTCCACCACATAGCGCGAATGCGTGGCCACGAGGATGGACGCGCCCATGTCTTTCGCAAACGCATAGAGGCGCTCCATGTGCCAGTCGGTGTCGGGCACATGGCGGGCTTCGTCGGTGAAACGCGCAGCCAGCGCGGGCGGCACGTAGGTGCCCGCGTGAGGCATGGAGACCAGGAGCGGCTGTGTGCCCTGGTGGAAGGTGAACGGTGGTGGGGGAGCGGTGTAGGTCATGGCAAAAAAATTGGCAAGAACAGAATCAATCAGCAGCAGCGATGGTGGTGGACCGGGCCGCCACAAAGGCCTGCGCGGCCGTGTCGTGCAAGGCATGGCGCCCCGCTGCCACGCGTTGCACACCGCCCACCCACAGGCTGTCAATGGCCGACGTGCGGTGGCTGCCAAACACATGGGACGACAACATGCTGGGCCCAGGCAGGCCTGCCAGCGCCACATGCTGCGCATCGAGCGCCACCATGTCGGCCTGCTGGCCCACGGCCAAGCCCGCCAAGCAGGCCAGGCCCGCCGGGCCACCAACCGTACGGCCGGACGCCTGCGCCCCGCCCTGCACCGCCTGCAAGGTCATGGCCGTGGCCACCTCGGCCTGGCTGGCGCTGGCCAGCACATTGCGCTGGCGCAGCGACAGGCGCTGGCCGTATTCCAGCATCAGCAACTCCTCCGCAGCGTTCACGCAGGCATGGCTGTCCGAGCCCACACCCCAGCGGCCGCCGTGCTGCAGCCACAGCGGCATGTCGAAGATGCCGTCACCCAGATTGGCCTCGGTGGTGGGGCAGATGCCTGCCACGGCACCGGTGCGGGCTGCGTCCTGGTACTCCTGCTGCGTCATGTGCGTGGCGTGCACCAGGCACCAGCGTTCGTCCACAGGGGCATGCTCCAGCAGCCACTGCACGGGGCGCTGGCCGCTCCAGGCAATGCAGTCCTCCACCTCCTGCGTCTGCTCGGCGATGTGGATGTGGATAGGGGCACGCGGGTTCAGCGCCGTGAGGCCTTGCACCGCAGCGGCCAGGCTGTCGGGCGGCACAGCGCGCAGCGAGTGCGGAGCCAGGCCCAGAACGGCCGCTTGCGCCTGCGCAGCGGGCGCCAGGCGCTCCAACAAAGAGAGCATGTTGTCCGTGCTGCGGATAAAGCGGGCCTGGTCGGCACGCGGCGGCTTGGCGCCGAAGCCGCTGGTCTGGTAGAGCACCGGCAGCAGCGTGATGCCGATGCCCGCGCGCTGCGCCGCGCGCAGCAGTGCCAGCGACAGCGTGGCGTCGTCGGCATAGGGACGGCCATCCTGGTCGTGGTGCACGTAGTGGAACTCGCACACGCTGGTGTAGCCCGCCTCCAGCATCTCCACGTAAAGCCAAGTGGCAATCGCCTCCAGCGACTCAGGGGTGATGCGCGCGGCAAAGCGGTACATCAGGTTGCGCCAGCTCCAGAAGCTGTCCTGGCTTTCGCCCCGGTATTCGGTCAGGCCCGCAAACGCGCGCTGGAAGGCGTGCGAGTGCAGGTTGGGCATGCCGGGGACCACCGGGCCCGGCGCAATGGCTGCGCCTTCAGGCCGCTGCGCACCGGGCGTGACGGCGGTGATGCGCCCTGCCCCGTCCCACGCAATGAGCACATCGCGCGCCCAGCCGGTTGGCAGCAGCACATCGGCAGCAAAAATCTGGTTCATGCCCGGCCTCCGTGAATGCGCCCTTGCCGCACGATGGTGCAGGCAGGCTTGTGACCAAACCAGTAGGCCAACTCGGCTGCCTCGCCCACCGGCCACAGCACAAGGTTGGCGGGCCGCCCCGACGCGATCAGGCCGTGCGTGTCCTGCAGGCCCAGCGCACGTGCCGCATGGATGGTGATGCCAGCCAGCGCCTCGGGCACCGTCAGGCGGAACAAGGTGCAGGCCATGTTGGCCATGAGCAGCAGGCTGAGCGCGGGCGAGGTGCCGGGGTTGTGGTCGGTGGAGACCGCCATGGGCACACCCGCATCGCGCAGCTGTGCGATGGGCGGCAGGTGCGTGTCGCGCAGCGTGTAGTAGGCGCCGGGCAGCAGCACGGCCACCGTGCCTGCAGCCTTCATCGCGGCAATGCCGTCGGCCGACAGGTGTTCGATGTGGTCGCACGACAGTGCGCCGTAGCGCGCGGCCAGTGCCGAGCCTCCCATGTCCGAGAGTTGCTCCGCATGCAGCTTGACGGGGATGCCAAGCTTCTGCGCGGCCTGAAAGACCTGCTCGGTCTCGGCCAGCGTGAAGGCGATGCGTTCGCAGAACACGTCCACCGCATCCACCAGGCCCTCAGCGGCCAGCGCGGGCAGCATCTCGTTGCAGACCAGATCGACATAGGCTTGGCTGCGGCCTGCGTACTCGGGCGGCAGCGCGTGCGCGCCCAAAAAGGTGGTGCGCACCGTCACGCCAAACGCTTCGCCCAGGCGGCGGGCCACGCGCAGCTGTTTGCGCTCATGCTCCAGCGCCAGACCATAGCCGGACTTGATCTCGATGGCGCACACGCCTTCGGCCAGCAAGGCTTGCAGGCGCGGTGCGGCCTGGGCAAACAGTTCGTCTTCCGACGCCGCGCGCGTAGCCTTCACCGACGACACGATGCCGCCACCTGCCTTGGCCACTTCTTCATACGTGGCACCCGCCAGCCGCATGGCGAATTCGTTGGCGCGCTGGCCGCCGTAGACCAGGTGGGTGTGGCAGTCCACAAGGCCAGGGGTGGCCAGCGCACCCCGTCCGTCGTGGCGGCGCAGTGGCTGGTAGGCGGCGGGCAATTGCGCCTCGGGCCCCACCCAGGCCATGCGGCCGCCCTGCACCACCACGCAGGCCAGTTGGCACTCAGGCACAGGTTCATCGACCACCCAGAGGCCGGGCACGGGCTTCAGATTCAGCCACACACCATCGGCACTCTCGCTGGCGGCCCCCCCGTGGGGGTGACCGTTGTTGTCCTTGTCTTGCATCTGCCTGCCCACCACGGGCTCCGTGTTAAATGCTATACAAATGATAGCTATCAGCGATTACCTATCGCGCGGTAGCGGCCATTTTTATTCAATTTTTTGCAGCGACACCGGGCTGCAAAGCGATCCAGACCAGTGCGGGCGCATCGGTCGCGCCCGCTGCCTGCACAGGCTCCAGCCGCCCCGGCACAGGTGCGCCATCGCCCCCCCACCAAAAGCCCTGCCCCGCTGTCAACGCACGGGGTTCCGCGCCTTGTGCCCCCCACTGCCAGTCGCCCTGCAACACCAGACACAAACCTGCAGGCGCACCGCCGGGCGATTGCGCATCGGCCACCACCCGCAGCGGGCCCTGCCATTGGCCGCGCCGCTGCATGAGATTGAAGTCCTTGGAGGTGCCGCCCAGCATGGCGCCGTCCACCGCGTCGTCGCCCGAGAATGCAAACGGCTGCCAGCGCGGCTCCAGCCGGTGCTCCCAGCCAGGGCTGCGCAGGTGCAGACCGTCGCCAGAAAGCAGCATGATCTGGCGGTCAATCCCGGGGAAGACGGAGAACGGCCCGGGCCGGTCCACCGTGGCCAGGCTCACGCGCCACTCAAAGCTGTTCATGTCCGCGCCCGGGGGCCAGCAGGCCAGTTCCTGCGTGCTGCCGCCGCCGTTTTTCCAGGGCATGCTGGGCGTGGTGGCCAGGTCAAAAAAGTGCATCGCCATCGTCGTTGTATCCCTCGTCAGTTGGCCGTGGTCTGCTCTGCGCCCGCAATCAGCAGCGGGAACAGCAGGTGGTTCATCTCAGCCCCGGCGGGCAGTTCATCGGCAAGGCCGGGGAACTCGGGCGAGGTCTTCCAGGGCCGGGGCGCATGGCGCGTGTCATCACCGAGAAAGCGCACTGAGAACACACGGCGGCGGTTGCGGCCCTCCACCCCACCGGCCGCGTGCAGCGTGAGCATATGGAAGCACACCACGTCGCCGGGCTCGATCTCCCAGCCCACGATGGGGAAGGCATCGCGGTCGGCCTCGACGTTGGGCAGGTCCTGCAGGCTGCCTTCGGGGAACCATTTCGCCTGGTTGTCCATGAAGGTGCGCGGCATGAGCCACGGGCCCTTGTGCGAACCGGCCACAAACTCCAGCGTCGCAGCGCGGGATACCGGATCGACCGGAATCCACATGCTGATGTTCTGTTTGCCGTCGATGTTGTAGTAGGGCTGGTCCTGGTGCCAGGGCGTGCGCTGGCGCGTGCCCGGCTCCTTGACCAGCACATGGTCGTGGTACAGCCGCACGGTGCGCGACTGCATCAGGCGCTGCGCGGCCAGGGCCAGCGGCGTCTCGCGCACAAAACGGCCAAACTGCGGGATGTCCTGCCAGTTGCAGAAGTCCTCGAAGAACCGGCCCGGGTCATCCGGGCGGCTGGCCACCTTGGCACGCGGGCTGGGCGCGGCCAGGTTGGCGTCGATACCTTCGCGCAGCAGTGCGACTTCATCGGGCGTGAGCAGCTGCTTGATGCAGAGGGCGCCATCGCGGTCAAAACGCGCAATGTCGTCTGCAGTCAGGCGCTCCTGCAAACGCTGCCGAAAGCGTGCTTGCAAGGGTGTGTCCAAGGCTGATGAAGGCTGGGGCATCGGGGTTGTCTCCTTGATAGTTGTTGACCATGGTGCACCACGCCGCTCCCAGCCTCGGGCCTCAGGCGCGCGTGAGCACGGCTTGCAGGAAAGAACGCGTGCGCTCCTGCGTGGGGTTGGTGAAGATGGTGGCCGGTGCACCGGCCTCGATGATGCCGCCGCCGTCCATCACGACCACCACATCGCCCACCTCGCGCGCAAAGTCCATTTCGTGCGTGACCACCATCATGGTCATGCCTTCGCTGGCCAGCAGCTTCATGACCTGCAGCACCTCGCCCACCAGCTCCGGGTCCAGCGCCGACGTGGGCTCGTCGAACAGCATCACGCGCGGCTCCATGGCCAGCGCGCGGGCGATGGCCACCCGCTGCTTTTGCCCACCCGACAGGCTGGCGGGCATGGCCGTGGCCTTGTGCGCCAGGCCCACCTTGGCCAGCAGGGCCTGGGCACGCTCCTCGGCGTCCTTGCGCGACAGGCCGCGCAGCTTGCGCGGGCCCAGCGTGACGTTGTCGAGCACCGACAGGTGCGGAAACAAGTTGAACGACTGGAACACCATGCCCACCTCTTCGCGCAGGGCGTTGAGGTCATGGTCGGGCAGCATGCGTCCGTCCTGCACCAGCGTGCGGCCGCAGATCTCGACCGTGCCGCCCTCGGGCTGCTCCAGGCCGTTGCAGCAACGCAAGAAGGTGCTTTTTCCCGAGCCGCTGGGCCCGATGACCACCACCACCTGCGACGGCAGCACGTCAAAGTCGATGCCGTTCAGCACCACATGGCTGCCAAACGCCTTGCGCAGCCCGCGAATCCGCACCATGGGCTGGGTGGACGCATCCCCCGCATTCATCACAGACGCTTTCTTCATTGCACCATCCCCCCGGCGCGCAGGCGCAACTCGATCCGGCGCAGCACCAGCGTGGTGGCACCTGTGAGGATGAAATACACGACCGCAATCGCGAGGTACACCTCCAGCGAACGGTATGACACGCTGATGATCTTCTGCCCCTCGTGCATCAGGTCGTGGATGGTGAGCAGCGACACCAGCGCCGAGTTCTTGATGAGCGCAATGAACTCATTGCCCAGCGGCGGAATCATGCGCACCACGGCCTGCGGCAGCACCACGGTGCGCATGGCGAGACCCGACGACATGCCGATAGAGCGCGCAGCCTCCATCTGCCCCTTGTCGATGGACTGGATGGCCCCACGCACCACCTCGGACACATAGGCGCCCGAGTAGATGCCCAGGCCGATCACACCGCACACAAACGCGGGCAGCAAGACGCCGAACTGCGGCAGGCCAAAGAACAGGATGAACAGCTGCACCAGCAGCGGCGTGCCACGGATTGCGGCCACGTAGGCAGTGCACAGGGCGTAAACCACACGGCGCTTGGGGTTCAGGCGGCCAATGCCCACCAAAAGGCCCATGACGCAGCCCAGCAGCAGCGAGGCGGCCGTGATTTCCACAGTCACCAGCGCACCCGCCAGCAGCTGCGGCACCCCGGCCCAGACAGGAGAAAAATCGAGTTCCATGGCTCAGTTCGGCAACCGTGGGTGGCTTACTTGGCAGCGCTGTTGCTGAACCACTTCTTGACGATGGCCGCGTAGGTGCCATCGGCCTTGAGCTTGGTGATGGCACCGTTCACGGCCTTCGTCAGCTCGGGCGTGTCCTTGCGCAAGGCCATGCCGTATTCCTCGGTGGTGAGCTGTTCATCGAGCACACGCAGGCCTGGGCGGGTGCGCACATACTGGAAGGCGGCGGGTTTGCCGGTCACGGCGGCATCGGCGCGGCCGATGTCCACCAAGTTGAACATCTCCTGGTTCTTTTCGACCTCGACGCGTTGCACCTTGGGGAATTTTTCGGTCAGGTAGCCCACCGACTTGGTGCCTACCTGCACGCTGACTTTCTTGCCGTCCAGATCGGTCAGCTTCTTAATGCTGGTGTTGTTGTCTTTCACCATCACCACCAGGCCACCGGCGTAGTAGGAATCGGTAAAGTCCACCACCTTCTTGCGCTCGTCGGTGATGTAGATGGCCGATACGGCCATGTCGAAGCGCTTGGAGATCAGGCCGGGGATCAGGCCCTTGAAGTCGATGTCCACCCACTCGACCTGCTTGCCCATCGTCTTCGCAATCGCCTCCACCAGCTCGATGTCGAAGCCCGTGCGCTTGCCGTTCTCGACAAACTCCATGGGTGGGAACGTGGCATCGGTGCCCACACGCAGGACGTTGTCCTGGGCCTGTGCACCCGTGGTGCAAAAAGCTGCGGCGGCCAGGCTGGCCAGAAGAAGGTTGCGACGAAGGTTCATGGGGAAAGCTCCTTGGGGAGGGGTGAGGGAATTCAGGGAGGGGTGAGCTGGCGGGAGATGCGCGCTGCGGCAACCACCGCCATACCGGTGAGCGCGGCCTCTTGCCCTTGGGCTCGCAAGATCGGGGCCATCAGGGTGATGGCCCCTGCAGCCTGCCGGGGAGAGCCGAACACGGGAACGCTGACGCCCCAGACACCGGCATCCACCTCGCCAGAGCTGACGGCGTAGCCCGCCTTGGCAATACCTTCCAGCTCGGTCTGCGCAGCCTGGCGCGCGGCAGTGCCTGCTCCGTAATGCAGATCCAGAATGGCATTGCGTGCAGCAGGTGCCACGTGGGCCAGCAGGCACTTGGCAGAAGCACCCGCACGCAGCGGCACGCTGCGCCCTTTTTCAAACGAACAACGCAGGGCCTGGGTACTGTCCACCATGTCCAGGCAGACCGCGCTGTCGTTCACCGCCACCACCAGCCCCACGCTCTCGTGGGACTGGCGGGCCAGCGCCTGCATGTCCGGCCGTGCCTGGTGCACCAGGTGCGACGCCATGTCAAAGCCCAGGGCCAGTTGCAGGCTGAGCGGGCCGGGCGCGTAGTGCCCGTTGCTCTCCAGCACAAAACCCCACAGCTTGAGCCGCGCGAGTTGCCGGTACAGCGTGCTGCGCGCCAGGCCCGTGGCCTCCATCAGCTCGGCCGCCGACATGGGCTGACCGTGCTGCGCCAGTACCGCCAGCACGTGCAGAACACGGTCAGCGGCGGCAACGGAGGTCGGTCCACGGGTGGGCATGGACTCAGTATCAAAGGATTGCTGCGGCATTCAAACCCTGCATTCCCACGGAATGGGAATGCAGTTCCCTTTTTCACATCCCTGTCATTTCCTCACTTTCACCGGCTCACTTCACCATAGGCAGCTTCAGGCCCTGCTTCTTGGCCGTCTCCACGGCCAGTTCGTAACCCGCGTCGGCGTGGCGCATCACGCCGCTGCCGCAGTCATTCACCAGCACGCGCGCCAGGCGCTCGGCCGCTGCATCCGTACCGTCGGCCACGATGACCATGCCCGAGTGCTGCGAGTAGCCCATGCCCACGCCGCCGCCGTGGTGCAGGCTGACCCAGGTGGCGCCGCCTGCGGTGTTGAGCAGCGCGTTGAGCAGCGGCCAGTCGCTCACAGCGTCGGTGCCGTCTTTCATGGCTTCGGTCTCACGGTTGGGGCTGGACACGCTGCCGGTGTCCAGGTGGTCGCGGCCAATCACGATGGGCGCCTTCAGCTCGCCGTTTTTCACCATCTCGTTGAAGGCCAGGCCCGCGATGTGGCGCTCGCCCAGGCCCAGCCAGCAGATGCGTGCGGGCAGACCCTGGAAAGCGATGCGCTCGCCCGCCATGTCGAGCCAGCGGTGCACGTGTTTGTTCTCGGGGAACAGCTCCTTGATCTTGGCGTCGGTCTTGCGGATATCTTCTGGGTCGCCAGACAACGCCACCCAGCGGAACGGGCCCTTGCCTTCGCAGAACAGCGGGCGGATGTAGGCGGGCACAAAGCCGGGGAAGTCGAATGCGTTCTTCACGCCTTCGTCGAACGCCACCTGGCGGATGTTGTTGCCGTAGTCCACCGTGGGGATGCCCATGGCCTGGAAGTCGAGCATGGCCTGCACATGCACGGCGCAGGATTTGGCTGCCGCCTTCTTCAGCACTTCATGCTGGCCCACGTCCTGCTGCGCGGCGCGCCACTGCGCCACCGTCCAGCCTGCGGGCAGGTAGCCGTTGACGAGGTCGTGGGCGGAGGTCTGGTCGGTGACCAGGTCGGGCTTCAGGCCACCCGCCTTGGCACGCTTGACCAGCTCGGGCAACACCTCGGCCGCGTTGCCCAGCAGCGCGATGGAGATGGCCTCCTTGGCGGCTGTGTGCTGCTGGATGAGTTCGATGGCGTGATCAATGTCACGCGCCTGCTTGTCCACATATCGCGTGCGCAGGCGGAAGTCGATGCTGCTTTGCTGGCATTCGATGTTGAGCGACACCGCACCCGCAAAGGTGGCGGCCAGCGGCTGCGCGCCGCCCATGCCGCCCAGCCCAGCCGTGAGAATCCACTTGCCCGCCAGCGAGCCGCCAAAGTGCTGGCGCCCGGCTTCTGCAAAGGTCTCGTAGGTGCCTTGCACGATGCCCTGCGTGCCGATGTAAATCCAGCTGCCGGCGGTCATCTGGCCGTACATGAACAGGCCCTTCTGGTCCAGTTCGCTAAAGTGCTCCCAGTTGGCCCACTTGGGCACAAGGTTGGAGTTGGCCAGCAGCACGCGCGGTGCGTTGGCGTGCGTCTTGAACACGCCCACGGGCTTACCGGACTGGATGAGCAGCGACTCGTCGTCATTCAGGTCCTTGAGCGAGGCGAGGATCTGGTCAAAACACTCCCAGTTGCGTGCGGCGCGGCCGATGCCGCCGTACACCACCAGGTCATGCGGGCGCTCTGCCACCTCGGGGTCGAGGTTGTTCTGGATCATGCGGTAGGCGGCCTCGGTGAGCCAGCTCTTGCAGGTGAGCTGGCTGCCGCGCGGCGCGCGGATCACGCGGCTGGCGTCGTGGCGGGGGTCGGTGTTGGAGGCGGCGGCGATGATGGCGTCGTTGGCGTTCATGGTGGGCTCCTGTGAATCAATGGGGTATGCGTAGAGAAAATCAGGCGAAGCTGGGCAGGCATTGCGTGAGCGCTGCAGGCCAGGTGGACTGCTGGGCCCATGCGCGCATGGCTTCGATGTCGGGGGCGAGGTAACGGTCCTGCTCCAGGTAGGCCACGCGCTCGCGGATGGCGGCGAATTGCGCTTCGATCAGCGGAGAGGATTTCAGTGTGCGGTCGAATTCCATGCCTTGCGCAGCGGCCATGGCCTCGATGCCGACCATCACCGCCGCATTGCGCACCATGTCACCCAGGCGGCGTGCGCCGTAGGTGGCCATGGAGACATGGTCTTCCTGGTTGGCCGATGTGGGCAGGCTGGTCACGCTGCTGGGGTTGGCCAGGCACTGGTTTTCCGCCGCCAGCGCGGCGGCGGTCACCTGCGCAATCATGAAGCCCGAGTTCACGCCGCTGTCGAGGATCAGGAAGGCGGGCAGGCCTGACAGGCCTGGATCCAGCAACAGAGACAGGCGGCGTTCAGAAATCGCACCGATCTCGGCCACGGCCAGCGCAATGATGTCGGCCACAAAAGCCACGGGCTCGGCGTGGAAGTTGCCGCCTGAGATTACGTCGCCGTTATCGAATACGAGCGGGTTGTCAGACGCCGCATTCGCCTCAATGGTCAGCACACGCGCGGCGTGATGCAGGTTGTCCAGGCACGCGCCCATCACCTGCGGCACGCAGCGGATGGAGTACGGGTCTTGCACGCGGCCGCAGTTCGGGTGCGAAGGGTCGATGGCGCTGCCGTCGAGCAGCGCACGCACGGCAGCGGCCACGGCGATCTGCCCGGCCTGGCCACGTGCCTCGTGAATGCGTGCATCAAAGGGTTTGACCGAACCCTTGATGGCTTCGAGCGACAGGCAGCCCGCGACCAGCGCAGCTGCAAACACGCTCTCCGCGCCAAACAACCCGGCCAGCGCCAGCGCGGTGGACACCTGCGTACCGTTCAGCAGCGCCAGCCCTTCCTTGGGACCCAGCACAAACGGTTGCAGGCCGATGGAACGCATGGCCTCGGCACCCGGCACCACCTTGCCGTCCACCTTGGCCTGCCCTTCGCCGATCAGCACGCAGGCCATGTGCGCCAGCGGCGCCAGGTCACCGGATGCGCCTACAGACCCTTTGGCCGGGATCACCGGCAGCACGTTGGCGTTGGCCAGCGCCAGCAAGGCGTCCACCAGCTCGGGCCGCACGCCCGAATGGCCGCGCGCCAGGCTCACGGCCTTGGTCGCCAGGATGAGGCGCACCACATCGTCGGGCAGCGGGTCGCCCGTGCCCACGCTGTGCGACAGCACCAGGTTGCGCTGCAGTTCGGCTAAGCGGTCGTGCGCAATCTTGGTGCTGGCCAGCTTGCCAAAGCCGGTGTTGATGCCATAGACCACCTGGTCTTCATCGACGATGCGCTGCACCGTGGCCAGGGACTGCTGCAGGCCTGCGCGGGCCGAAGCATCCAGCACCAGTTGCACGGGGCCAGCGTGAATGCGGCGCAGCTCAGGCAGCGTGACGCGGCCGGGGTGCAGGGTGATGGGTGATGCGTTGAGTGCCATGGTGTTGATCCTGTATATACAAGTAGGTACAAGCGAAAAATAAACAGCGTTACTTTGTTCTTCAAATCCTGTCAGCCAATCCCACTGCGGGCGGAACTGCCACGGCACCCGCGAGAGACGCCGAGCAAGGGCCGCCCCGCAGTGAGGGCGTCGTCCCCCTTGAGGGGGAAGGCGCGAAGCGACTCAGAGGGTGCTTCATATTCAACCGGCGACGGGGTTGCCGTCGGCTCGGAAGCGGCTGCCCAGGCGGTAACGGGTGGCGGGGTGCAGGCAGCGCACCACGGTGATCGGCACGCCGCGCGACCAGGTGCGACGGGTGAGCAGCAGGCACGGCTCCTGCGGAGACATCTCCAGCAGCGCGGCCTGCTCGGCGGTGGGCATGACGGCATCGACCACATGCTCGATCTGGTCGAAGGGCACGTTGCGCACCAGGTATTCGGAAGGTTGCAGTTGCGTGAAGTCTTGCGCGGCGAACTGGGGCACCTGGCGTGGGTTGACGTGGCGGTCTTCCAGTTGCACGGGCAGGCCGTCTTCGCGGTGGATGCACAGCGAGTGAAACACCGACTCGCCCGTGCGCAGGTCCAGCGCGGCGGCAACCTCCAGCGTGGCAGAGGTGCGCTCCACCGTGAGCACGTCGCAGCGGTAGTCGTGCCCGCGCTGGCGGATTTCGCTCGCCAGGTTGGCTATCTGCAGCAGCGTGGATTGGGGCTTGTCTTCGGCCACGAAGCTGCCCACACCGGCCACACGCACGATGCGGCCCTGCTCCACCAACTCGCGCAGCGCACGGTTCACCGTCATGCGCGATATGCCGAACTGGGTGACCAGTTCGTTCTCGGACGGCAGGCGGTCGCCCGCGCGCCAGATGCCCTCCTGGATCTTGCGCGAGATGTGGTCCTTGACCTGCTCGTACAGCGCCATGGCCTGCGCGGGAGCAGCCACGGCGGCCACAGCCTTGGCAGGCGTGGCGCTGCGGGGTGCAGCGGCTGCGGTGCGGGCAGGACGGGCGCTCATGGGCTGGTACGCATTCAGATCAGTGCAGATCGGCCGCCATGGATTCGGCGCGGATCTCTTCGGTGAGGCGCGCCTTGAGATCCATGAACTCGGGGCTGGTCTTGATCGTGTAATGGCGTGGGTGCGGCAAGTCCACCGCCAGCTCGGTCTTGATGCGGCCAGGCCGGGCGCTGAAAACCGCCACGCGGTTGGCCATGAAGATGGCTTCGTCGATGTCGTGGGTGACGAAGAGCACGGTCTTGCGCTCGGCCTCCCAGATGCCCAGCAGCAGCTCTTGCATGAGCACGCGGGTCTGGTTGTCCAGCGCGCCAAAGGGCTCGTCCATCAACAAAATCTTGGGGTCGTTGGCCAGCGCGCGCGCAATGGCAGTGCGCTGCTGCATGCCGCCCGACAGTTGCTTGGGAAAGTGCTGCTCGAAACCGCGCAAGCCGACCTTGGCGATGAAGTACGCGGCGCGCTCTTTTTGCTGCGCCTCGGGCATGCCCCGCTCGCGCAGGCCGAAGCGGATGTTCTGCTCGATGGTGAGCCAGGGGAACAGCGTGTAGCTCTGGAACACCATGCCGCGGTCGGCGCCAGGGCCTTCCACTGGCACACCGTCCAGCAGCACGCGGCCGCTGGTCGCGTGGTCCAGCCCTGCGACGATGCGCAGCAGCGTGGACTTTCCGCAGCCCGAGGGGCCGAGGATGGTCACGAAGTCGTTGTCACGCACTTCAAAATCAACCGGCTGCAGCGCCTGCGTGCGCTGGCCCTTGGCGGTCTCGAAAACACGCGAGACGGCTTGAATGGATACGCTGCTCATCGCACAAAACTCCAGGCAAACAGGCGGTGGTTGAGCGCCTTGAAGGCGAAGTCGGACACCAGCCCGATGAGGCCGATGATGATGATGCCGAAGATGATCTGGCCGGTGTTGAGCAGCGACTGGCTGTCGGTGATCATGTGGCCGATGCCGCTCGACGAGCCGATCAGCTCGGCCACGATGACATAGGTCCAGGCCCAGCCCAGCACCAGGCGCAGGGTCTCGGCGATCTCGGGCGCAGCGCCAGGGATCAGCACCCGCGTGACGATGCCCTTGTGGCCCGCGCCCAGCGTGTAGGCCGCCTCCACCAGGTCGCGCCGCGCGCCGCCCACGGTGACGGCCACCATGAGCGTGATCTGGAAGACCGAGCCGATGAAGATGACCAGGATCTTTTGTGCCTCGCCAATGCCCGCCCACAGGATCAGGAGCGGGATGAAAGCTGAGGCCGGCAGATAGCGGCAGAACGAGATGAAGGGCTCGAAGAACGCCTCGATGCCCTTGTACGCGCCCATCGCAATGCCCAGCGGCACAGCAATGACGGCAGCCAGGATGAAGCCGCCGACCACACGCCAGATGGTCATGCCGATGTCTTTGATGAAGCCGTATTCGGTGAACAGCAGCCAGCCTTCCTTGGCCATGGTGATGGGGCTGGCGAGAAAGGTGGGCGACACGAAGCCGCCCAGCGTGAAGAACGCCCATACTGCCACGAACACGACGAAGAAGGCCAGCCCGAGCATCCAGCGGGCACGGCTGCTCACGGGCTCCAGCGGAGCGAGCGAGCGCCGACGCACGGGGGCTTTTGGCTCGGTTTTTGGCTCAGAAACGGACAGGGGTTGCACGGCAGACATGGCGCGTTCTTCTTCCGTCTATTTACTTGATGAAGCTCGCGTCGAAGGTGACGTTCAGGTCTTCATTCGCCTTGCGGATGATGCCCGCCTCCAGCAGGATGGCCGTGGCGTCCTTCATGAAGGCCTGCAGCTCGCCTGCAAAGAACTTCTGGTTGGCCGCCTTGTCCTGCCAGCGCAGGAAGGACGACGACTTGGCGAACTGTTCGCCCGTCTGCTTGACGGCTGCGCCCATGATCTCGTTGGACTTGGCCGGGTCGGCCTTGATCATGTCGAGCGCCTGGAAGTAGGAGGTGGCCAGCGCCTGTGCAGCCTTGCCGTTGGCCTTGAGCCAAGTCGGGTCGCAACCCACGGTGTCCATCACCATGGGGTAGTCGAGCGTGGTGGCCAGAATCTTGCCGGCGCTGGGGTTCTCGCGCACGGTGGACAGGTACGGCTCATACGTCATGGCGGCGTCGTTCTGCCCTGCGACGAAGGCCTGTGCAGCGGCCTGGGGCGACAGCGTGGTGGTCTTCACATCCTTGAGACTCATGCCGTTCTTGCTGAGCATCCAGGCCAGGCCGAAGTACGGGGCCGTGCCGGGCGCATCCACGCCGATGGTCTTGCCCTTGAGGTCGGCAAAGCTGTTGATGTTGCCGCGCACTGCAATGCCATCGGCGCCGTAGGACTTGTCCATCTGGAAGATCTGCACGATAGGCACGCCGTTGGCGTTCCAGGCGACGTGTGTTTCCACGGTGGTGGCGGCGCACTGGATGGACTTGGAGGCCAGGGCCAAGTGGCGGTCCTTCTGCGGGATCATCTTGATCTCCACATCCAGGCCATTCTTCTTGAAGATGCCCGCCTTGTCGGCCAGCGTGAGTGGTGCAAAACCCGTCCAGCCGGACATGCCCAGCACAATCTTGGTGTCCTGCGCCTGGGCCGGTGCGGCCAGTGCCATCACACATGCTGCTGCCGCTGCCAGCGACGTCCATTTCACAACCGTTCGAGTCATCATCTGCTCCTGTTTGAAAAAAGTACCACCCCAGCCGGTCCGCACCTGCGTTCCGGTCGCCATGATGACACCGGGAGCATACCTGTATATACAGGGTAAACACCAGCAAAACCGGATCATCGGGCGAGGTGATCTCTACAGAGCAAAAACGGGGCCAGGCGACGCGGACTCTGCGGGGCCTGAGGAGAAGCAAAAAATTACTACCAAATTGATAGCTATAAGCGCCTTACTAGAGCGCGGTAACGGCCATTTTCTTTCATAACCCTTCCCCCATCACCGGGCCAAGGATCCACAAGGGCCGTAGCACCACCCCAGTGCAGGCCGCTGCCGGGCAGGCGGCGGCAGCGGGACAACACTGCGCCCCTCCTGGGGGCAGAGGCTCACTCCACCACGGGCAGGCGCACCGTGACCGACAGGCCCGGTTCGGCATTGCGCATGTGCAGCTGGCCGTCGTGCGCCTGAGCCACCAGGCGGCACAGGTACAGGCCCAGGCCCACACCGCCGGTGGTGCGCTGGCGGGCGGTGTCCGGGCGGTAGAAGGCCTGGGCCAGGTGCGGCAGATGTTCGGGGGGCACGCCCCGGCCGTGGTCGCGCACCTCCAGCTCCACCACGCGCCGGTCGCCCTCCAGCCGCAGGTGCAGCTCGGGGGGCAAGGCGGCCGATTCGCTGTGGCGCAGGCTGTTGTCCAGCAGGTTGCGCAGCAGCAGCCGCAGGCGCGAACGGTCGAGCCGGACGGCTGGCAGGTCTGGCGGCGCATGCAGCACGATCTGCGCCGCGCCCGCGTGGCGGGAGCCCAGCTCGGCGATCACCTCGCGCGCCAGCTCTGTGAGGTCCGTGGGTTCGCGGTGCAGCGCGGCGTGGCGCCCGGCCAGGCGCTCGCTCTCCAGCAGGTCGGTAATGAGGCCCGCCATTTCACCCAGGTCACGCAACAGGGCCAGGCGCTGGGCCTCCACGTCGGCCGTTTCGGGCAGCAGCTCGGTGTTCAGCCGGGCACGCGTGAGCGGGCTGCGCAGCTCGTGGCTCATGGCCAGCAGCAGGGCACGCTTGGCCTCCAACATCTGGTGGATGTCATCCCCCATGGTGTTGATGGTGGCCGCCAGCTGCCCCAGCTCGTCGGGCCGGTGGGCATGCCGCACAGGGATGGGCTGCGCGAAGTTGCCGTTGCCAAAACGCTGGGCGCCCTGGCGGATGTCGTCCAGCGGGCGCAGCAGGTGGCGCACATACACATAGGCCAGCGCCGTCAGCAGCAGCAGCACGGTGAGCGTGCCCCAGGCGATGCGCGGGCGCTTCTCCCACGACAGGGCATTCAGGCCAAACTCGATGTGGTGGCCATCGGCCGTGGTGCGCTGCAGCAGGTTGTGACCACTTTCATCGCCCGCCCAGTGGTCCTGCTTGCGGAATTTGTCGCTCATCCAGTCGGGGCGCGGCTGATCGGGGTGCGAAGCCCAGTGGATCTGGGGCCCGTCGATGCGCAGGGTGACAGGCAGGCGGTCGGCAATGGCCTGGGCGCGCTCAATGCTGGGCGGGCTGCCGATCTCGGCGGTCAGCCGATCCACATAGTCCATCAACAGGGGGCGGGCCGCTTCTTTCCAGCCCACGGCCACAGCCTTCTGAACCCCGCCCATGAAGGTGATGGCCACCGTCACGGCCAGGGCCATGAACACCAGCACCAGACGGATGCGCAGCGAATGCCCCACCGCGTGCCGCGCGCGGCGGTGCCACGGGCAGTGGGGATCGTGGGCCGCATGTGTGTCCCGCAGCCGCGTCATGGCGCAGCCCGCCGCAGGGCCAGCGAATAGCCGGCGTTGCGCAGCGTCTTGATGCAGTCGAGCGGCTCGAGCTTCTTGCGCAGGCGGCTCACCACAATGTCCACGGCGCGGGTGTACAGCTCGGCCTCGTGGCCGCGCAGCTGGTTCAGGATGTCGTCGCGGCTGAACACCTTGCCCGGCTCCCGCGCCAGCAGGTGCAGCAGGTCAAATTCGGTGCCGGTCAGCTCCACGGCCAGGCCCTGGCGCAACACGCTGCGGCGGGCGGCGTCAATGGTGAGCCCGTCAAACTCCAGCGAACCCACGGCCGCGCCCTGCCCTGGCCCCCGGCGGCGGCGCAGCACGGTCTGCAGCCGCGCCACCAGCTCGCGTGGCTCAAACGGCTTGGGCAAGTAGTCGTCCGCCCCCAGCTCCAACCCCACCACGCGGTCCATCACCTCGCCCCGGGCCGTGAGCATCACGATGGGCAGATCGCCATGCTTGCGGATGGTGCGGCACAGCTCGAAGCCATCCATCTCGGGCAGCATCACATCCAGGATGGCGGCGTCAAAACCCCCAGCCCCCAACTGGGCAAGCCCCTCGCTGGGCTTGAGGGCATGGACCAGTTCCAGCTCGAAACGCTGGAAATAGATAGCCAACGGGGACCCAAGCTGGGCGTCGTCGTCGATGAGCAGGATGCGTTGCATGCGCAATTCTCACACCGTCAGGCGTTCATTCCGTCGAAGGCTGCAACACCGCCATCGTCCACTCCGCGCAGTGCACGGTGCCGCACGATCAAGCGGCGCAGGCGGCCTTGGGCTCCGGCATGGAGTGCATCGAAATGATCGGCAGCGGCCAGCAAGGCGGGCAAGGTATGGGCCGCCGCCTCGGGCTGCCGGGCCACCAGGCCCAGCGCATGCTCGCGATCGAAACGCGGGCCCCAGACCAGGGACATCAACTCATCGTGGGGATCGGACATGCCCGCCAGCAACGAAGGCCCGTGCGTGCGCACACCCTGCGCCAGGCGGTGGATGGGTTCCAGCGTGGGGGACATGGTGATGCTCCCCGCCTCAACCGCGCGCCATCCAGCCCTTGCGCCGCTGCATCAGCTCGCGCACCTTGTGCTGCTGCTCGGGGTTGAGGCTGTCATAAAAGTCGGCCAGCGCGTTGATCACCTCGGGACTGCTGGTCTGCACGGCGCGGGTCTTCTCGTCCAGCAGGGTCTGGGCCCGGGCCCTGTCGAACTTCTCACCCGCGACGATGGCCTGCATTTCCGCACGCGGGTCGGCAGTCTTGCCGACAAAAGCCGTGCGCTGCGCCTCCATCTTGTCGGCCAGCACATTGAGCTTGGCCTTTTGCGCTTCGTTCAGGTCCAGCTTGCTGCTGACACGCTCGACCACCTTGCCACGCACTTCCGCCATTTTCTCGGCGCTCATGGGGCCGCGGTGGTGGTGGTTGCTGCTGGAGCAGGCCGTCAGACCGCCCACCGCGATGGAAGCGCCGAAGATGCCCATCAGGGTTTTCTTGATCCAGGGTTTCATGATGCAGTCCTTTCGAGGACGGTGTTGAACATGACCCTGATGGTGCCGCGTGGCACACGCTACGTCGTCTCGACGCAGTTTCGGTTTATTTCATTTTGTTTCGTATGACATATGGGGAGTTACAGGCATTTATGCCCCTCCCAGCTCAGCGGACCACGGCCGACAACACCACCAACCGGTTGGCCAGCAGCGCCGCCTCATCCTCCATTTGCGCCAAAGGCTTGGCGCCAATGCTCCAGCCACCGTACCAGATGGCAAATGCCGTCACGCCCGGAAACCACTGATCGCCGTTCGCGCCATAAGCAGCTACGGCCTCGTCGATGCGGCCATGCAGCGTCGCGCGCCCTACTTGCACCTTGCCATCAAACACCCTGGCGAGGTACTGGTGGGAAGCTTCATGCCGGATATGCAGGGTCAGCACCATCATGGTCCTCCGCAGGTGCCCATGGCCCCGCCAGAAACGGACACGGTGCGGGGAGCGCCGCTTGCCCCTTGGCACCAGCGCCTCGCGGGTCCGCTCTGTCGAAGCGGGGCCTCGGGTGTGAGCCACCCGCGCAGCCATCAATCAAAAGAAGGTTCCAGGTCACACAGTGGTCGAAGACGCGGCACCGAAGAGGGCCAGCCACCAGCACGCAGGGTGGCCCGCCCCAGTCCGGTGATGTAGAGCACCTGCGCCTTTTGCTGCGGCGCGTCCACCGGCGGCAACTGCACCTCTACCATGCCCGCAGCACGCAACACCCGCAGCTTGTCGATGTTGATGACGTCCGATTCAATGAGGGGCAACTCATCCCGCGCCAGCCCCTGCAGGTACTCCATTGGCATAGTGGCCTCCGGCTTGAACGAGCGGGCATTGTGCGGCGTGGGGTTGGCTTAATCAAGGGCCGATACACACACCTACAAATGCAGGGGTGATTGCGACAAAACGCGCCCTATTAATGAAAAAGAGCGTTCGCTGAAGGCAGCGAACGCTCTTGGATATGGTGGTGGAGCTGGCGGGAATTGAACCCGCGTCCGTAAGCCTTCACCGGGCAGATCTACATGTTTAGCGGTCTGTTTTGAATCTCGCCACCCGTGTCGCGCAGTCGCACGCTACACAAGCCGCCAGCACCCTATTTTCTCGCCCCAACCCAAGGTACCCGGATCGAAGCCAGCCCATGTAATTATCCTTGCAGCCGGGAGGCCCTGATTGCTCAGAACCCCCTTGCCCAGCCCATCGGCCAACTGTTGCAAGGCTCACTGGCAATTAAGCAGCGAGTGCGAAACGTTCGTCGTTTGCAGTTAGTTTTTTAAATCGAGATTTACGAGCGTGACTCAAGCTCGACATGCACCACACCGATTCCGAACCCACGTCGAAACCAGGACAGCCCCAGACCCTCTATTTTAGGTGCGCGCAAGCAATTGCAAGAGCTCGGAAGGAGATTTAATTGCAGCATGGGCGCCCCACTCTCCGGGATCGGTCTTTGCGCCGAGGTAACCGTAGGTCGCGGCAACCGTGCCCATGCCGGCGGCAAGGCCCGCAATGATGTCGCGCTCGTCATCGCCCACGTAGATGCACTGCGCTGGAGAGAGCTTTAAACGGGACGCAGCTTCCAGCAAGGGGGCTGGATGCGGCTTTGCATGGGGAGTGGTATCGCCACTGATCACCGCCCCGGCCGTTTCAAAAAGCGGAATCGCCCGGGTCAGCGGTTCTGTAAAACGTGCCGCCTTGTTCGTCACCACCCCCCACAGCAGGTTGCGCTGCAAAAGCTGGTGAACCAGTTCGGGCACACCTTCAAAAATCGTGGTGCGCTCGGTCATGCGCGACTCGTAGTTCACAAAGAACTCTTCGCGCCACACGGGAAAATCAGGGTGGTCCGGGGTCATGCCGAAAGCCTCCCCCAACATGCCGCGAGCGCCCGCACCCGCCATCGGCCGGTAACGATCAAGGGGCAAGGAGGGCAAACCGCGATCAGTACGCATCTTGTCGGCGGCCGCCCCCAGATCTGGCGCGCTGTCGATCAGCGTTCCATCTAGGTCGAACAAAACTGCACGGATGTCGTGGAACATGTTCACCACCTCAGCCAGGACGCCGGGTGGCGAACAAGTAATTCACGCTGGTGTCTTCACTCAGCCAATAACGCTTTGTCAAAGGGTTGTATTCCAGCCCCCTTGTGTGCAACACATCGAGCTGGGCATTGCGACAGCTGGCAGCCAATTCGCTGGGACGAATCATCTTGGCATATTCATGCGTCCCACGGGGCAGCATGTTCAGCACATACTCCGCGCCCACAATGGCCAACATAAAAGCCTTGGCATTGCGGTTGATCGTGGAGAAAAACACCCACCCCCCAGGTTTGACAAGTTGGGAACACGCGCGAACCACGGATGCCGGGTCTGGAACATGTTCCAGCATCTCCATGCAGGTCACCACATCGAAACTTGCTGGCTGCTCCTGGGCCAGCGCTTCCACACTGATTTCCTGATAGCGGATGTTCGGAGTACCCGCTTCCAACGCGTGCAGTTGCGCCACGCGCAATGCCTTCGACGCCAAATCAATGCCCAGCACCTCCGCGCCTTTGCGCGCCATGGAGTCGGCCAGAATGCCACCTCCGCAACCCACATCTAGCACCCGCTTGCCATTCAATGGGCTGAAGCCATTGATCCAGTCAAGCCGCAGCGGATTGATCTGGTGCAACGGGCGGAATTCGCTGTCCGGATCCCACCAACGGTGGGCCAATTCTGAAAACTTGGCCAGTTCGGCCGGATCTGCATTGACGGTGTCACTCATGCTCGCAATTGTCCCTGAACCTGGTGCATTAAAGACTCCAGACGCAAAAAAGCCCCGTTGCCGGGGCTTTTTTGTGAAGCAATCCGAAGATTACTTGGAAGCGCGGGTACCGACCACTTCGATTTCCACGCGGCGGTTCTTGGCGCGGCCTTCGGCGGTCTTGTTGTCAGCCACTGGCTGCTTTTCGCCCTTGCCTTCGGTGTACACGCGGTTCTTTTCGATGCCCTTGGACACCAAGTAAGCCTTCACGGCTTCGGAACGACGCACCGAAAGCTTCTGGTTGTAAGCATCAGAGCCCACGGAGTCGGTGTGACCCACGGCGATGATGACTTCCAGGTTGATGCCCTTGACCTTGGAGACCAGGTCGTCCAGCTTGGCTTTGCCTTCTGGCTTCAGCACCGACTTGTCGAAGTCGAAGAATGCGTCAGCAGCGTAGGTCACCTTGGTGGCCACGGCAGGAGCGGGAGCAGGTGCAGGTGCGGCAGCAGCGGGTGCAGGTGCGGCGGCTGGGGCAGGAGCGGCGGCAGGCGCAGCAGCCTTGGCGATAGCGCCATCGCAGCCAGCGGCAGCCGTAGCAGGCGTCCAGTTGGCATCGCGCCAGCAGTATTCGTTGGTGCCGTTCTTCCAGACCAGATCACCCGAGGCATTGCGCCAGTTGTCAACGGTTTGTGCGCCAGCGGCGGTTGCGAGCGCTGCAGAGGCAAACAACATCGCCACTTTGTTCAGTTTCTTCATGGTTCTCCTCTTGGGGAAAAAGCCGCAGCCGCGCTGCGAATCAGGACGCTAGGGATGACCACCACCCAAAGCGTTCAAACGATTGTGCCATACGTAACAGGGCAAAAGCGGTGGTGACGCGCCGCGCCCCGTAGGACAAAACCGGAATTGCTTCGATATGTTGCGCGGTCGCTACACGGTCTTAGCCCTAAAATGGATCTCCTTTGCCGCCACCGCAGCCCCCAATGACCCAGTTTGCCAAAGAAACCCTGCCGATCAGCCTCGAAGAGGAAATGCGGCGCAGTTATCTCGATTACGCGATGAGCGTGATCGTCGGCCGGGCCTTGCCCGACGCGCGCGATGGTTTGAAGCCTGTGCACCGGCGCGTGTTGTTTGCCATGCACGAACTCAACAACGACTGGAACCGGCCGTATAAAAAGTCGGCCCGTATCGTGGGTGACGTGATTGGTAAATACCACCCGCACGGCGATTCAGCGGTGTACGACACCATTGTGCGGATGGCGCAGGATTTCTCGCTGCGCCATATGCTGGTGGACGGCCAGGGCAATTTCGGCTCGGTGGACGGCGACAACGCCGCCGCCATGCGATACACCGAAATCCGCCTGGCCAAAATCGCGCACGAAATGCTGGGCGATATCGACAAGGAAACCGTCGATTTCGGCCCCAATTACGACGGCAGCGAAAAAGAGCCGCTGGTATTGCCCAGCAAGCTGCCCAATCTGCTGGTGAATGGCTCGGCAGGTATTGCGGTGGGCATGGCCACCAATATCCCACCGCACAACCTCAACGAGGTGGTGGACGCCTGCCTGCACATGCTGCGCAACCCCGACACCTCCATCGACGAGCTGATGGAGATCATTCCTGCGCCTGATTTCCCCACCGCCGGCATCATCTACGGCATCAATGGCGTGAAGGATGGCTACCGCACGGGCCGTGGCCGCGTGATCATGCGCGCGCGCTGCCACTTCGAGGACATCGACCGTGGCCAGCGCCAGGCGATCATCGTGGACGAGCTGCCCTACCAGGTCAACAAGAAGACGCTGCAGGAGCGCATGGCCGAGCTGGTGCACGAAAAGAAGATCGAAGGCATCAGCCACATCCAGGACGAGTCAGACAAATCCGGCATGCGCCTGGTGATCGAGCTCAAGCGCGGCGAAGTGCCCGAGGTGGTGCTCAACAACCTGTACAAGCAGACGCAGTTGCAGGACACCTTCGGCATGAACATGGTGGCGCTGGTTGATGGCCAGCCACGCCTGTGCAACCTGAAGGACCTGATCGTCGTCTTCCTGCAGCATCGCCGCGAAGTGGTGACGCGCCGCACGGTGTTCGAGCTGCGCAAGGCGCGCGACCGGGGCCACGTGCTGGAGGGCCTGGCCGTGGCCCTGGCCAACATCGACGATTTCATCGCGATCATCCGCAACGCACCCACGCCGCCTGTGGCCAAGTCCGAGCTGATGGCCCGCTCGTGGGACAGCAAGCTGGTGCGTGAGATGCTGACCCGCACGCGTGCCGATGGCGGCGTGATCAACGCTGACGACTACCGCCCCGAAGGCCTGGAAGTCGAGTTCGGCATGGGCCAGGATGGCCTGTACCGCCTGTCGGAAACACAGGCCCAGGAAATCCTGCAGATGCGCCTGCAGCGCCTCACGGGCCTGGAGCAAGACAAGATCGTGGCCGAATACAAGGAAGTCATGGCGGTCATCGAAGACCTGCTGGACATCCTGGCCAAGCCCGAGCGCGTCTCCACCATCATTGGCGAAGAACTCACATCCATCAAAGCCGAATTCGGCCAGCACAAGCTGGGCGCACGCCGCAGCGTGGTGGAGTACAGCGCACAAGACCTCTCCACCGAAGACCTGATCACGCCCACCGACATGGTGGTCACGCTCAGCCATACCGGCTACATCAAGAGCCAGCCCCTGTCCGAATACCGCGCCCAGAAGCGCGGCGGACGCGGCAAGCAGGCCACGGCGACCAAGGAAGACGACTGGATCGACCAGCTCTTCATCGCCAACACGCACGACTACATCCTGTGCTTCTCCAACCGGGGCCGCCTGTACTGGCTCAAGGTCTGGGAAGTGCCCGCCGGCTCGCGTGGCTCGCGTGGCCGCCCCATCGTCAACATGTTCCCGCTGCAGGACGGCGAGAAGATCAACGTGGTGCTGCCGCTCACGGGCGACATGCGCAGCTTCCCGGCCGACCGCTTCGTGTTCATGGCGACCAGCATGGGCACCGTGAAGAAGACCGCGCTCGATGAGTTCAGCAACCCGCGCAAGGGCGGCATCATTGCCGTCAACCTCGACGACGGCGACTACCTGATCGGCGCCGCGCTGACCGATGGCAAACACGATGTGATGCTGTTCAGCGACGGCGGCAAGGCCGTTCGTTTTGATGAAAACGATGTGCGCCCCTTGGGCCGCCAGGCACGTGGTGTGCGCGGCATGATGCTGGAAGACGGCCAGAGCGTGATCGCCATGCTGGTGGCCGAAGACGAAACCCAAAGCGTGCTCACCGCCACCGAAAACGGCTACGGCAAGCGCACCAGCATCGTCGAATACACGCGCCACGGCCGAGGCACCAAGGGCATGATCGCTATCCAGCAGAGTGAGCGCAACGGCAAGGTCGTCGCCGCCACGCTGGTGCACGCGGACGACGAAATCATGCTGATCACCGACAAGGGTGTGCTGGTGCGCACCCGCGTGTCCGAAATCCGCGAGCTGGGCCGTGCCACGCAGGGCGTGACGCTGATCGCTTTGGACGAAGGCTCCAAGCTCAGCGGCCTGCAGCGCATCGTGGAAAACGATGCCAACGTGGCCGATGCCGACAGCGATGCTGATGGCAATGCAGACGGTGGCGGCTCCGCAGATTCCGGCGCAGCCCCCGCATCCGACGCCTGAGCCTCCCCTTGCCCTCGCCGGGTGTCGCGCCAGACGCGGCCCCGATTGCTATTAAAAATGTAGCTGCAAGCGCTTATACAACAGGCGCAAGCAGCATTTTTGACTGTGAAACCATGACCCGCCCCTACAACTTCTCGGCCGGCCCGGCCGCCATCCCCGCCGAAGTGCTGGAGCAAGCCGCTGCCGAAATGCTGGACTGGCATGGCAGTGGCATGGGCGTGATGGAGATGAGCCACCGGGGCAAGGAGTTTCTGTCCATCTACGAGCAGGCCGAAGCCGATCTGCGGGCGCTACTGGCTGTGCCCGCCAACTTCAAGATCCTGTTCATGCAGGGCGGTGGCCTGGCAGAGAACGCCATCGTGCCACTGAACCTCTCGCGCGCCGGTGCCGTGGATTTTGTGGTCACCGGCAGCTGGAGCCAGAAGTCGCAGAAGGAAGCGCGCAAGTACGCCTCCGAGGTGAACATCGTGGCCTCGGCTGAAGACACCGGCTTCACCACCCTGCCCGACCCAGCCTCGTGGACGCTCAGCCGGGGCGCGAGCTACCTGCACATCTGCAGCAACGAAACCATCAACGGCATCGAGTTCCACCAGCTGCCCGACCTGAAGGCACTGGGCAGCGATGCGCCCCTGGTCATCGACTTTTCGTCTCATGTGGCGTCGCGGCCCGTGGACTGGAGCCGAGTGGGCCTGGCCTTTGGCGGCGCGCAGAAGAACCTGGGGCCTGCAGGCCTCACGCTGGTGATCGTGCGCGAAGACCTGCTCGGCCACGCCCTGCCCGCCTGCCCCAGCGCCTTCGACTACAAAACCGTGGCCGACAACCAGTCGATGTACAACACGCCCCCCACGTGGGGCATCTACATCGCGGGCCTCACCTTCCAATGGCTCAAGCGCCAGACCGAAGGCAGCCTGACCGGTGTGGCCGCGATGGAGCAGCGCAACATCGCCAAGGCCGCCCTGCTCTACAACGCCATCGACAGCTCGCAGCTGTATGTGAACAAAGTGGCGGCCAACTGCCGTTCGCGCATGAACATTCCGTTCTTCTTGCGCGACGAAAGCCGCAATGACGCGTTCCTGGCGGGAGCCAAGGAACGCGGCCTGCTTCAACTCAAGGGCCACAAGTCCGTGGGAGGTATGCGTGCCAGCGTCTACAACGCCATGCCGATCGAGGGCGTACAGGCGCTGGTGGACTACATGCGAGAATTTGAGCAAAAGCACGCCTGAACGAACACCCGCCGTCCCGTTCACGCAAGCGCGCACACAGACCCCATCCATGAACACTCCGCAAGCCTCACCCGATCTCGCCAGTCTGCGCGTGCAGATCGACTCCATCGACCAGCAACTGCTTACGCTGCTGAACCAGCGCGCGCTGGTGGCCGAGCAGGTGGGCGAAGTCAAGAAGCGTGAAGGCACGCCCTTCTTCCGCCCCGACCGTGTGGCGCAAGTCATCGACAAGATCACCCACGCCAACCCCGGCCCGCTCAAGGGCCCGCATGTGGCGGCCATCTGGCGCGAGATCATGTCCGCCTGCCTGGCCCTCGAATCGCCCCAGCGCGTGGCCGTGCTCGGCCCAGAGGGCACATTCTGCGAACAGGCCGCCATCGAATTTTTCGGCGGCGCGGCCGACCTGATGTACTGCGCCAACTTCGACGAGGTGTTCCACGCCACGGCCGCAGGCAGCGCCCAGTACGGCGTGGTGGGAGTGGAAAACTCCACCGAAGGCGTGGTCACCCGCTCGCTCGACCTGTTCCTGCACACCCCCACGCATGTGGTGGGCGAAGTCAGTCTGCTGGTGCGCCACAACCTGCTGCGCACCACCAACTCGCTTGACGGCATCGAGGCCGTGCTGGCCCACCCGCAGGCGCTGGCCCAATGCCAGGCCTGGCTGTCCAAGCACCTGCCGCATGCCGAGCGCCGCCCCGTGTCCAGCAACGCCGAAGGCGCGCGCTTGGCCACCACCAACCCGACCTGGGCAGCGCTGTCCAGCGAACGCGCAGCCACCCAGTTCGGCCTGCACATCGTCTCGCACGCGATCCAGGACGATGCGTACAACCGCACGCGTTTTGCCATCATCTGCCTGCCACACACGCTGCAGACGCCGCCCCCCTCGGGCAAGGACTGCACCAGCCTCGTGGTGTCGGTGCCCAACCAGCCAGGCGCGGTGCACGACCTGCTGGTGCCGCTAAAAACCCATGGCGTGTCCATGACACGCTTCGAGTCCCGTCCCGCACGCACGGGCCAGTGGGAGTATTACTTCTACATCGACCTCGACGGCCACCCCGCCCAGCCCCATGTGGCGCGGGCCCTGGAAGAACTGCGCAGCCTGTGCGCGTTCTACAAGGTTCTGGGCACCTACCCCGTGTCGTCCTGAGGAGCCACCCCTATGTTTGAACAATTGGGACTGATCGGCTGCGGGCTCATGGGCGGCTCGTTTGCCCTGGCGATGAAGAAGGCGGGCCTGGTCAAGCGGGTGGTGGGCTACAGCAAGTCGCCCTCCACCACCGACCGCGCGCGCCAGCTGGGCGTGATCGACGTCGAGGCGCCCTCGGCCCTGCTCGCCGTGGCCGGTGCCGACATCGTGCTGGTGGCCGTGCCCGTGGCCGCCACCGAAGCCACACTGAAAGCCATCAAGCACCTGGTCACGCCCCAGATGCTCATCATGGACGTGGGCTCGACCAAGGCCGATGTGGTGCACGCTGCGCAGCGCTCCCTGCGCGACCAGGTGGGCTCGTTTGTGCCCGCCCACCCCATCACGGGGCGCGAGGTGTCGGGCGTGGAACACGCCGAGGCCGACCTCTACAGCGGGCGCCAGGTCATCCTGACGCCCACCGAGCGCACGCTCACGGTCCATCTGCAGAACGCAGAGAAGATCTGGAACGCCCTGGGCTGCCGCGTAACCAGCATGTCGCCCGAGTCGCACGACGCAGCCTTTGCCGCCGTCAGCCACCTGCCCCATGTGCTGGCCTTTGCGATGATGAACAGCATCACCGGGCAATCACACGGCGACGATTTCCTGTCCCTCGCAGGCCCCGGGTTCCGCGACTTCACCCGCATCGCGGCCAGCGACCCCAAGGTGTGGCGCGACATCCTGCTGTCCAACCGCGAAGAACTCCTGGCCCAGTCCAAGCTGTTCCAACAGGCCCTGCGCAACATCGAGCAGGCCATGGAAAAAGGCAATGCCCAGGCCCTGGAAGACATGCTGACCCTGGCCAGCGAAACCCGTGCCCACTGGCGCATGGGTGCAAAACGCAAATAACCCCCTGAGTCGCCTCCGGCGCCTTCCCCCAAGGGGGACGCCACCCGTGGCCTGGCAAAGCCAGCTCCACGGTGGCACTGGACTCGGACGCGCCAGTTGCGTCGGTCACTTGCGCAAATGGACGAAAGACACTGATGTACAGCACTGCATTCCTCGATCTACCCCCTTTGCAAGCCGCTGCGGGTGAAGTCCACCTGCCCGGCTCCAAGAGCATCTCCAACCGGGTGTTGCTGCTGGCCGCGCTGAGCAATGGCACGACCACCGTGCACGACCTGCTGGCGTCCGACGACACGCGCGTGATGCTGGACGCGCTGCGCCAGATCGGGTGCACGGTGGATGAAGCGGGCAGTACGGTGCGCATCACCGGCCTGGGTGGCCGCCTGCCCCAATCCCCCGCCAGGCTGTTCTTGGGCAATGCGGGCACGGCCATGCGCCCACTCACGGCAGCGCTGGCCCTGCTGGGCGGCGAGTTCGAGCTGTCCGGCGTGCCGCGCATGCACGAGCGCCCCATCGGCGATCTCATCGATGCGCTGCGCCAGCTGGGCTGCCAGATCGACTACCTGGGCAACGACGGCTACCCGCCGCTCAGGATCGCCCACGGCCAGGGCGTGCCTGCGCTGGCACTGGCAGAGCCCATCCGCGTGCGCGGCGATGTGTCCAGCCAGTTCCTTACCGCCCTGCTCATGGCGCTGCCGCTCGCGGCAGGCGCGCAGGCCATCGTGATCGAGGTGGTGGGCGAGCTGATCTCCAAGCCCTACATCGCCATCACGCTCCAGCTGCTGGCGCGGTTTGGCATCGTGGTCGAACACCAGAACTGGCAGCGCTTCACCATCCCGGCAGGCAGCCGCTACCAGTCGCCTGGCAGCATCCATGTGGAGGCAGATGCCTCATCCGCTAGCTATTTCATAGCGCTTGGGGCAATAGCAACGGGCGGAGAAGGCCAAAAAAGCATCAAGATTCAGGGTGTGGGGCTGGATTCGATCCAGGGTGACATCCGCTTTGTCGAGGCCGCGCGCGCCATGGGTGCCGTGGTCACCGGCGGGCCCAACTGGCTGCAGATCGAACGTGGCGCCTGGCCCCTGAAGGCCATTGATCTGGACTGCAACCACATCCCCGACGCGGCCATGACACTGGCCGTGATGGCACTGTACGCCCAGGGCACGACCACACTGACCAACATCGCAAGCTGGCGCGTGAAGGAAACCGACCGCATCGCCGCCATGGCCACCGAGCTGCGCAAGCTCGGCGCCACGGTAGAGGAAGGCGCGGACTACATCCGCGTGACGCCCCCTGCCCAGCCCGCTGACTGGAAGGCCGCCAGCATCCACACCTACGACGACCACCGCGTGGCCATGTGCTTCTCGCTGGCCGCCTTCAACCCGGCCGCCCTGCCGGTGCGCATCGAAGACCCCAAGTGCGTGGCCAAGACCTTCCCGGACTATTTCGAGGCCCTGTTCTCGGTTGCTCAGGTCGAAACCGCCCACATCCCGGTGATCTGCATCGACGGCCCCACGGCCTCGGGCAAGGGCACGGTGGCTGCGGCGGTGGCGCAACGGCTGGGCTACCGTTTTTTGGACTCCGGCGCGATGTACCGCATCACCGCCCTGGCCGCGCTGCGGGCAGGTTTCGCCATCGATGCGGACCATGAAGCCCCTATCGCCACCCTCGCCCAGACGCTGCCGGTGCGGTTTGAAGGTGGCAAGGTGTGGCTGGGCAACGACGACGTGACCGAAGCCATTCGCACCGAAGAAGCCGGCATGAACGCCTCGCGCGTGTCCGCCCTGCCCGCCGTGCGCACGGCGCTGGTCGATCTGCAACACAGCTTCCAGCGCCTGCCAGGGCTGGTGGCCGATGGCCGCGACATGGGCACCGTGATCTTCCCCGAGGCCCCCTTGAAGGTGTATCTCACGGCCAGCGCCGCCTGCCGCGCTGAGCGCCGTTATAAGCAGTTGATTTCTAAGGGTTTTTCGGCTAGTATCGAAGACCTTCGCGCGGATCTGGAAGCGCGCGACGCCCGGGACAGCTCCCGCAGCGTTGCACCTCTCAAGCCCGCGCAGGACGCTCTGGTCCTGGACAACTCCGATTTGACGATTGAACAAGCCGTCGAACAGGTATTGGCCTGGTGGCAAGAGCGCCAGCGCTTCGCAGCCTCTGCGCAGCACTGACCCCGTGGAGCCCTCGGGCTCCAGGCAAGGCCGAAAGGCCGCGCCACAGGCCCATGCCGCCCCTCTCGCGCGCCAGCGCACAGGTGGTGTGGATCGTTAACCTAACCCGCGGCTCTGCCGCAAAAAACCACCGCAAACAGCTATAAAAACAGTAGCAATGGTGCTACTGGAATCCTGTTTGTGGCAAGGAAACACATGTCCGAATCTTTTGCCGCCCTTTTTGAAGAATCCCTGCAGCGTACGGAAATGCGCCCAGGCGAAGTCATCACCGCTGAAGTCGTGCGCGTTGAGCACAACTTCGTGGTCGTGAACGCTGGCCTCAAGTCCGAAGCCTACGTGCCGCTGGAAGAGTTCAAGAACGACAAGGGCGAAGTCGAAGTCCAAGTGGGTGACTTCGTGTCGGTGGCCATTGGCTCCATCGAAAACGGCTACGGCGACACCATCCTGTCGCGCGACACCGCCAAGCGTCTGGCTTCCTGGATGAGCCTGGAAAAGGCCCTGGAATCCGGCGAATTCGTCACCGGTACCACGTCCGGCAAGGTCAAGGGCGGCCTGACTGTCCTGGTCAACGGCATCCGCGCATTCCTGCCCGGTTCGCTGATCGATACCCGTCCGATCAAGGATCTGACGCCGTACGAAAACAAGACCATGGAATTCAAGGTCATCAAGCTGGACCGCAAGCGCAACAACGTGGTGCTGAGCCGCCGCGCTGTGGTGGAAGCCTCCATGGGCGAAGAACGCGCCAAGCTGATGGAAACCCTGAAGGAAGGCTCCATCGTTCAAGGCGTGGTCAAGAACATCACCGAATACGGTGCGTTCGTGGACCTGGGCGGCATCGACGGTCTGCTGCACATCACCGACATGGCATGGCGCCGCGTGCGTCACCCCTCCGAAGTGGTGACCGCTGGCCAGGAAATCACGGCCAAGATCCTGAAGTTCGACACCGAGAAGAACCGTGTCTCGCTGGGTCTGAAGCAAATGGGCGACGACCCATGGATGGGCGTGAACCGCCGCTACCCACAATCGACCCGCCTGTTCGGCAAGATCACGAACATTGCCGACTACGGCGCGTTCGTCGAACTCGAACCCGGCATCGAAGGCCTGGTGCACGTGTCTGAAATGGACTGGACCAACAAGAACATCGCTCCCGCCAAGCTGGTTTCGCTGGGCGACGAAGTCGAAGTCATGGTTCTGGAAATCGACGAAGACAAGCGCCGTATCAGCCTGGGCATGAAGCAATGCAAGGCCAACCCATGGCAAGAATTCGCACAGGACACGAAGCGCGGCGACCGCGTGAAGGGTCCTATCAAGTCGATCACCGACTTCGGCGTGTTCGTGGGCCTGGCTGCCGGCATCGACGGCCTGGTGCACCTGTCTGACCTGTCGTGGAACGAACCCGGCGAAGCCGCTGTTCGCAACTACAAGAAGGGCCAGGAAGTGGAAGCCATCGTGCTGGCCGTGGACGTGGACCGCGAACGCATCTCGCTGGGCATCAAGCAGCTCGACGGCGACCCATTCACGACCTTCGTGACCGTGAACGACAAGGGCCAGACGGTGACCGGCAAGGTCAAGACCGTGGACGCCCGTGGCGCTGAAATCGACCTCGGCGAAGACATCGTGGGCTACCTGCGCGCTTCGGAAATCTCCCGCGACCGCGTGGAAGATGCCCGCAACGTGCTGAAGGAAGGCGACGAAGTCACGGCCGTGGTGGTGAACGTGGATCGCAAGACCCGCAACATCCAGCTGTCGATCAAGCAAAAGGACATGGCCGACGAGCAAGGCGCCATGGCCAGCCTGAGCCAGCAATCGAGCCGCGAAAGCGCCGGCACGACCAGCCTGGGCGCCCTGCTGCGCGCCAAGCTGGACAACTCGGAAAAGTAAGTAAAGCGCTGACCCCTTGAAAGGTCAGACAGCGGGCGCCTCGTGCGCCCGCTCTTCTTTGAGAAGCCTATGCCCCAAGACTCCATGACCCGCTCAGACCTCGTTGAAGAACTGGCCGCCCGCTTTGGCCAGCTCACCCACCGCGATGCCGAATACGCCGTCAAGACCATTCTGGACGCCGTGGGCGATGCCCTGGTGCGTGGGCACCGCATCGAGATCCGGGGTTTTGGCAGTTTCTCGGTCAACCACCGCCCGCCCCGCATGGGCCGCAACCCCCGCAGCGGCGAGGCCGTGGCCATTCCTGAAAAGCGTGTGCCGCACTTCAAGCCCGGCAAGGCCCTGCGCGAAGCCGTGGACAAGCGCACTGCCGAGATGGAAGAAAAGACCCAGACCACGCCGGGTTTGCCAGATCAAAATTGATAGCTAAAAACGATTGATGGTCGCGCCCAAGCGGCCATTTTTATTGATACTGACGCTCTCCAGGCTTGCGGAGAGCTCTGCACGCAAGCTCTTAGAATCGCCCCACCACTGGGGAGACCGATGAAATACCTCCTGTGGCTGCTCAAGGCAGCCATTTTTTTTACGCTCTTCGCCTTCGCGCTGAACAACCAGCAGGACGCGACCGTGCACTTCTTCTTTGGCACCCAGTGGCGCGCTCCGCTGGTGCTGGTGGTGCTGACGGCCTTCTCGGCCGGGCTCGCCGTGGGCGTGCTGGGCATGGTGCCCCGCTGGTGGCGCCACCGCACGGCCGCCCGCCGCGCCCAGGCGGCCGCAGCGGTTGCAGCGCCAGCCCAGGCAACCGCAGCGGCCGCCCCCAGCAACGGCACACCTGCCGCGCCCCCACCACCTCCCGACCTGCCCTCTATCCATGGAATTTGACCTGAGCTGGATTCTGCTGGGCCTGCCCGTGGCCTTTGTGCTGGGCTGGCTGGCGTCGCGTTTTGACCTGCGCCAGCTGCGCGCCGAAAACCGCCGCGCGCCCAAGGCCTACTTCAAGGGCCTGAACTTCCTGCTCAACGAGCAGCAGGACCAGGCGATTGACGCGTTCATCGAGGCCGTGCAGAACGACCCCGACACCTCTGAGCTGCACTTCGCGCTGGGCAACCTGTTCCGCCGCCGGGGCGAATACGACCGCGCAGTGCGTGTGCACGAACACCTGCTCTCGCGCGGCGACCTCTCCCGCACCGACCGCGAGCGCGCCCAGCACGCGCTGGCGCTCGACTTCCTCAAGGCGGGCCTGCTCGACCGCGCCGAAGATGCCCTGCACCGCCTGGAAGGCACGCCCTTCGAGGCCCAGGCCCGCCTGGCCCTGCTGGCCATCTACGAACGCTCGCGCGACTGGCCCCATGCCGCCAGCATCGCCCGCAAGATGCACGACGCCGACCAGGGCGACTTCAGCACCCGGCAGGCGCATTACCTGTGCGAACAGGCATTGGCGCTGAGCGCACAAGGCGACCTGCCCGGTGCCCAGGCGCTGCTGGAGCAGGCGGTCGCCGCCGCCCCCGAGGCAGCACGCGCCCACATCGAGCTGGCACGGCTGCAGCGCCTCATGGGCCAGCCTGCAGCCGTGCTGGCCACCCTCAAAACGCTGGGCGAGCGCAATCCAGCCGCCCTGCCACTGGCTGCCCCGCTCATGGTCGAAGCCGCCACGGCCAGCGGGCGCACCGCCGAAGTCTACGGACTGTTGCAGGCCCATTACGAACAGGCGCCCTCGCTCGACGTGCTGGAGAGCATCGTGGCCATGGAAGCCGCAGATGCCACCACGAGCGGCTCCGCCCGGCAGCGCTATGTGGAGCACCTCGACAAGGAACGCTCGCTGGTGGCCGCTGCCAAATGGCTGGCCACTGAAAAGCTGGAACACGAGGAGTTCCACCCCCAGATCCAGCGCGCGCTGGAGCATGCCGTGAAACCGCTCACGCGCTACCGCTGCGCAGCCTGCGGCTTTGAAGCCCGCCAGCATTTCTGGCAATGCCCCGGCTGCCAGACCTGGGACAGCTACCCCGCACGCCGCGTTGAAGAACTCTGACCCGCTCCTTCCAGCTCCCTCCACGCCAAGGACACGCTCCATGCTCAAGACACTGCTCACCCTGATCGCCACCCTGCTGCTGGCCACCACCACAGCCTTCGCCGCCGTGGATGTGAACACCGCCACCGAGGCCGAACTTGACGGCATCAAGGGCATCGGCCCCGGCCTGTCGGGCCGCATTCTGGAAGAGCGCAAGAGCGCGCCTTTCAAGGACTGGGCCGACTTCATTGGCCGCGTGGGCGGCGTAGGCAACAAAAGCGCCGTGAGCTTCTCCAAGGAAGGCCTGACGGTCAACGGCAGGAAATACAGCGCAGCAGCCGCCGCCAAGGCAGAAGCCAAGAGCAAGCAGAAAGAGAAAGACAAAACTGCAAGCCACCAGGGCAGCGACCGCAAGGCCCGCAGCAGCGCAGACAAGAACGCCGCCGCACCGGCCACCACACCCACAGCGGCCCCGGCTGCAGCACCAGCAGCCCCATCCCCAGCAGCCAGCGCTAGCAAAAACTAAGCAGACTTCATAAGCAGCAAGCCCGCTCCAGCGGGCTTGTTTTTTTTGCGATAGGGCATGCGCAACGGTAGGGGCGAGCAGGGTTTTTAGGAGCTGCCCCTAAAATCGTTCGCGCATGCCCCTGATCACCCTCATCCTCCTCCCCTTCATCGGCAGCCTGCTGGCGGCAGTGTTGCCCGCCAATGCCCGCAATACCGAGTCCACGCTCGCCGGGCTCATTGCCCTGTTCTGCACCGTGCAGGCAGCGCTCTACTTCCCCGAGATCGCCGATGGGGGCGTGATCCGGCAAGAACTGGCCTGGCTCCCCGCACTGGGTCTGAACCTCGTCATCCGCATGGATGGCTTTGCCTGGATGTTCTGCATGCTGGTGCTGGGCGTGGGCAGCCTGGTGGTGCTCTATGCGCGCTACTACATGTCGCCCGCCGATCCGGTGCCGCGCTTCTTCTCGTTTTTTCTGGCCTTCATGGGTGCGATGGCGGGCGTGGTGCTGTCGGGCAACATCATCCAGATTGCTTTTTTCTGGGAACTGACCAGCCTGTTCTCCTTCCTGCTGATCGGCTACTGGCACCACCGCAAAGATGCGCGGCGCGGCGCGCGCATGGCGCTCACGGTGACAGGCACGGGCGGCCTGGCCATGCTGGCGGGCATGCTGGTGTTGGGCCACATTGTGGGCAGCTATGACCTGGACCACGTGCTCGCCGCCGGGCAGCTCATCCAGAACCATCCGCTGTACACCACCGCGCTCGTCCTGATTCTGCTGGGCGCGCTCACAAAGAGCGCGCAGTTCCCGTTCCACTTCTGGCTGCCCAACGCCATGGCCGCGCCTACGCCCGTGTCGGCCTACCTGCACTCGGCCACCATGGTCAAGGCGGGCGTGTTTTTGCTGGCGCGCCTGTGGCCTGCGCTCGCAGGCACGGAGCAATGGTTCTGGCTGGTGGGCGGCGCGGGGCTGTGCACGCTGCTGGTGGGCGGCTACGCGGCCATGTTCCAGAACGACCTCAAGGGGCTGCTGGCGTACTCCACCATCTCGCACCTGGGCCTCATCACCCTGCTGCTGGGCCTGAACAGCCCGCTGGCCGCCGTCGCAGCAGTCTTTCACATCATGAACCACGCCACCTTCAAGGCCTCGCTGTTCATGGCCGTGGGCATCGTGGACCATGAAAGCGGCACGCGCGACATCCGGCGCCTGTCGGGGCTGCGCACCATGATGCCGATCACCGCCAGCCTGGCCATGGTGGCCAGCGCCGCCATGGCGGGCGTGCCACTGCTCAACGGCTTCCTGTCCAAGGAAATGTTCTTTGCCGAGACCGTGTACGTGAACACCACGCCGCTGCTCAGCTGGCTGCTGCCCGTGGCGGCCACGCTGGCAGGCATGTTCAGCGTGGCGTACTCACTGCGCTTCACGGTGGATGTGTTCTGGGGCCCGCCCGCCACCGACCTGCCCCACGACCCCCACGAGCCCCCGCACTGGATGCGCGTGCCAGTGGAACTGCTCGTGCTGGCCTGCCTGGTGGTGGGCACGCTGCCCGCCTGGTCGGTGGGCGCCTACCTGGCGGCTGCCGCGCGGCCCGTGGTGGGCGGTGAGCTGCCCACCTACAGCCTCGCGGTCTGGCATGGCCTCAACACCCCGTTTGTGATGAGCCTAGTGGCGCTCGCGGGTGGCATTGCGCTGTATGCCGTGCTGCGCGTCCAGCGCGCGCGGGGCGTGCTGGACGCGCCCCCGCTCATGCACCGCCTGAGCGGCCAACGCATGTTCGAGCACCTGCTGGCCGCCCTCACGCTGGCGGGCCGCAACGGCCGCCGCCTGCTGGGCACCAGCCGCCTGCAGTGGCAGATGCTGTGGCTGGCCGCAGCCGCGCTGGTGGCAGGCACCCTGCCCCTGTGGGCGCGTGGCCTGCCGATTGGCGACCGCGTGCAGCTGCCGCTGTCGCCTGCCTTTGCGCTGCTGTGGCTGCTGGGCGCTGTGTGCGCCGTGGCAGCGGCCTGGCAAGCCAAGTACCACCGGCTGGCTGCGCTCACGCTGCTGGGCGGCGCGGGCCTGTGCGTGTGCCTGACCTTTCTGTGGTTCTCAGCCCCCGACCTGGCACTCACGCAGATCGTGGTGGAGATCGTGACCACCATCCTCATCCTGCTGGGCCTGCGCTGGCTGCCCCGCCGCGACGAAAGCCTGCGCGTGCCCACCCTGGCCGAAGAGCGCCGCACCCAGCTGCGCCGCTGGCGCGACCTGGCGCTGGCGCTGAGCGCAGGCGCTGGCATGGCGCTGCTGTCGTTTGCCATGATGAGCCGTCCCTTCCCCGACAGCACCTCCACCTTCTTCCTGGAACGCGCGTTCACAGAAGGCGGTGGCACCAACGTGGTCAACGTGATGCTGGTGGACTTCCGGGGCTTCGACACCTTCGGTGAAATCGTGGTGCTGGGCATCGTGGCCCTCACGGTGTATGCGCTGCTGCGGCGCTTCCGCCCCGCGCGCGAGGTGATGGACCTGCCGCCCCAGCAGCGCGCCCTGCCCGCCGATGTGGACACCGACCTGGCCAACCCGCGCCAGACCGCCGATACCGCCGTGGGCTACCTCATGGTGCCGGCCGTGCTCGTGCGGTTGATGCTGCCCTTTGCCACGCTGGTCGCGGTCTACCTCTTCATGCGCGGCCACAACGAGCCCGGCGGCGGCTTTGTGGCGGGGCTGGTGTTCTCGGTGGCGCTGCTGCTGCAGTACATCGTCTCGGGCACCTCCTGGGTCGAGGCCCACCTGCCCCTGTACCCGCGCCGCTGGATCGGCGTAGGCCTGCTGGCCGCGCTGGCCACGGGCCTGGGCGCGCTGGCCTGGGGCTATCCGTTCTTGACCAGCCACACGGCGCATTTTTCGCTGCCCGTGGTAGGTGAGATCCATGTGGCCAGCGCGCTGTTCTTCGACATCGGCGTGTTCACCCTGGTGGTGGGTTCGACCATGCTCATCCTCACCGGCATTGCCCACCAGTCGGTGCGCAGCCACCGCTACAACAACGCGCGCGCCGACGACGAGGGGGCTGAACAGGCCGCTGCCGCCACGGTGCCCACCACCCGGGGAGAAACTGCATGGAACTGATACTGGCCCTGGCCATTGGCGTGCTCACCGGCTCGGGCGTGTGGCTGCTGCTGCGGCCCCGCACCTTCCAGGTCATCATGGGCCTGTCGCTGCTGTCGTATGCCGTCAACCTCTTCATCTTCAGCATGGGCCGCCTGGGCCTGGCGATTGACAAAGAGCCCGTGCTGCAACCCGGCCTTCCGCAGGACCTGGCCCACTACGCCGACCCCATGCCCCAGGCGCTCACGCTCACAGCCATCGTGATCGGCTTTGCCATGACGGCTCTGTTTCTGGTGGTGCTGCTGGCCTCGCGTGGCATGGCTGGCACCGACCATGTGGATGGCAGCCGCGCAAAGGATGCGCAGGAGATGCCATGACGGGACCCGGTTTCACTACCTCCCTCGCGGCATCGCTGATGCCGCACCTGATCCTCGCGCCCATCGCCCTGCCCCTGCTCACAGCAGGGCTCATGCTGCTGCTGCGCGAGGAGCGCCAGCGCACCAAGGTCACGCTCAACATCGCCTCCACCGTGCTGGGCCTGGTGATTGCGGTGCTGCTGCTGGTGCAGGCAAAGGACCCCAACCTGCCCGGCGGCCTGGGCGTGTACCTGCCCGGCAACTGGCCTGCGCCGTTTGGCATCGTGCTCACCATCGACCGGCTCTCGGCCATGATGCTGGTGCTGTGCAGCACCGTGGCACTGGCCACCGTGCTGTTCTCGGCGGCGCGCTGGCACCGGGCAGGGGTTCACTTTCACCCGCTGTTCCAGTTCCAGCTCATGGGGCTGGCGGGGGCGTTTCTCACGGCCGATTTGTTCAACCTGTTTGTGTTTTTCGAGATCATGCTCGCTGCCTCCTATGGGCTGCTGCTGCATGGCTCGGGGCGCCCGCGCGTGTCGGCGGGGCTGCACTACATCGCCATCAACCTCGCGGCCTCATCGCTGTTTCTGATTGGCGTGTCCATGCTGTACGGCATCACCGGCACGCTCAACATGGCAGACTTGGCGCAGAGCATTGCTGGCATTGCGCCCGCAGACCGGGGCCTGCTGCATGCGGCGGCGGCCATTCTGGCCGTGGCTTTTCTCATCAAGGCCGCTGTGTGGCCGCTTAACTTCTGGCTGGTGCCCGCCTACAGCGCGGCCACGGCGCCTGTGGGCGCACTGTTTGCGTTGATGACCAAGGTGGGTGTGTACAGCGTGCTGCGGCTGTGGACGCTGCTGTTCGGCGCCGAGGCCGGTGAATCGGCCCAGTTTGGCAGCCAGTGGCTGGTGGGCGGCGGCCTGCTCACCATGGCGTTTGGCGCCATCGGCATGCTGGGCTCGCAGCGCCTGGGGCACCTGGCGGGGTTCGCCGCCATCCTGTCGTCGGGCACGCTGCTCGCGGCCACCGGCTTTGGGCAGACGCTGCTCACGGGCGGCTTGCTGTATTACCTGCTCAGCTCCACGCTGGCCGTGAGCGCCCTCTTCCTGCTCACTGACCTGATCGACCGCTGGCGCAACGATGGCGCCAGCCTCGCACCGCACGAGCAGACCGACGACGCGCCCTTCCTTTCGGCCGACCTGGTGCCCCACGAAGGCATGAACCTCGACGACAAGGAGCAGGCCCTGATCGGCCAGGTGATCCCTGCGGCCGCCGCCTTCCTGGGCCTGGCCTTCATCGCCTGCACGTTGGTCATTGCGGGCCTGCCGCCGCTGCCGGGGTTTGTGGGCAAGTTCGCCATGGTGCACGCACTGCTCAACCCACTGGGGCTGGGTGCCTCCAGCGGGCTCCAGCTGGGCGCTGCGGGCTGGACGCTGGTGGCCCTGCTGGTGCTTTCAGGCCTGCTGGCGCTGGTGGCCCTGACCCGCGCAGGCATTCGCCATTTCTGGGCCGCGCACGACCGCTCGGCCCCCAAGCTGCTGGTGCTGGAAGGCCTGCCCATTGCCCTGTTGCTGGGCGCCTGCGCCGCGCTGGCCTGGCAGGCCGGGGCCGTGATGCGCTACACCCAGGCCACGGCCGACGCACTGCACGCACCCGCAGGGTATGTGCGCGCCGTGATGACCGCCGACCCCGTGCCCAACCCGCCCAAGCCTTCCGCCACACCAGGGGGCGCACAGCCATGAAGCCAGAGTCCCCACCCACCGCCACATCGCCCCGGCCCTTCAAGCGGCTGGTGCCCGCGCCCCTGCTGTCGCTAGCGCTGCTGGGCCTGTGGCTGCTGCTCAACCGCAGCCTGAGTGCCGGGCATGTGGTGCTGGGCAGCGTGCTGGCGCTGGCGATACCGCTGCTCACGGCCGGGCTGCGCCCGCGGCCCGTGCGCGTGCGCAAACCCGGCGCCGTGCTGCGCCTGGCCTTCACCGTGGTGGCCGACACCACGCGCTCTAACCTGGCCGTGGCCCGCCTGCTGCTGGCGCCCGGCCGCAGGCGGCACCCTGCCGGGTTTGTGCACATCCCGCTCGATGTGCGCGACCCCAACGCGCTGGCCGTGCTGGCCATGATCGTCTGCATCACCCCCGGCACGGCCTGGGCCGAGCTGTCGCTGGACCGCAGCATGCTGCTGTTGCACGTGCTGGAGCTGGACGACCCCGCCACCGTGATCGCCGACGTGAAACAGCGCTACGAGGCCCCTCTGATGGAGATCTTTGAATGACCCCGATACTGGATTGGGCCCTCCCCATCGCCCTGTTCATGCTGGCACTGGCCATGGGTTGCGCGCTGGTGCGCCTGCTCAAAGGCCCTTCGGCACAAGACCGCGTGCTGGCACTCGACTGCATGTACCTCTGCGGCATGCTGGTGATGCTGGTGCTGGGCCTGCTGTATGGCAGCAAGAACTACTTCGAGGCCGCGCTGCTGCTGGCGCTGTTCAGCTTTGTGGGCAGCATGGCCATGGCCAAGTTTCTGCTGCGCGGCGAGGTGATCGAATGACCGAAGCTGCCACCACCGGCATCGCCGTGCTGCCCCTGTGGCTGGAAATCATCGTGGCCCTGCTGGTGCTGGGGGGCGCCGGGCTGGCCCTGCTGGGCTCTACCGGCCTGCTGCGCCTGCCCACCTACTTCGAGCGGGTGCACGCGCCTTCCGTCATCGCCACGCTGGGCTGCTGGCTGATCATGCATGGCACGGTGTTGTACTTCTCAGTGGCCGACCGCAGCCTGGCGCTGCATGCGCTGCTGATCGCGGTGTTCGTGGCGATCACGGTGCCCATCATGTCGATCTTTCTGATGCGCGCGGCGCTGTTCCGCGCCCGGCAGGCCGGGCTCGACGTGCCGCCCAGCCTCAGCCAGCCCAAGGCGCCCGAAGATCCCAAGGACTCCTGATTTGATAGCTGCTTGCGCTTGATGGACGCGCGCAAGCAGGCATTTTTCCCACTATTTTTGGCCTGAAGACCCGAAGCCACCGCCGCCTGGCGTGTGTATTTCAAACACATCGCCCGGCAGCATCTCGGCCTGGCCGATATGGTCCAGCAGCTCCACCCGGCCGTCGCTGCGCACCACCTTGTTGATGCCCACAGCACCGGGCTGGCCGCCCGCCATGCCAAACGCGCCATGGTGGCGGCCGTTCGACAGAATGCTGGCCGTCATGGGCTCCAGAAAGCGCACCCGGCGAATGCCTCCATCGCCGCCCTGGTACTGCCCCGCACCGCCCGAGCCCTTGCGGATCTCGTAGCCCTCCAGCCGCACCGGAAAGCGGAACTCCAGCACCTCGGGGTCCGTCAGGCGCGAGTTGGTCATGTGGCACTGCACGACGCTGGTGCCGCCAAACCCGCCCACCAGCTGCCCATTCACATCCCACACGCCACCCGCGCCGCTACCGCCCGAGATGGTCTCGTAGTACTGGTAGCGCGTGCTGCCAAAGGTGAAGTTGTTCATGGTGCACTGCCCCGCCGCCATCAGGCCCAGCGCGCCGTACAGCGCGTTGGTGATGCAGGTGGAGGTCTCCACATTGCCCGCCACCACCGAGGCCGGTGGATTCGGGTTGAGCATGCTGCCGGGCGGGATGATGACGTTCAGCGGCTTGAGGCACCCGGCGTTGAGCGGAATGTCGTCATCGACCAGCGTACGGAACACATACAGCACCGCCGCCATGCACACCGCCGTGGGCGCGTTGAAGTTGTTGGTCTGCTGCGGGCTGGTGCCGGTGAAGTCGATGGTGGCGCTGCGGCTGGCGGCATCGACTTTCACGGCCACGCTGATCTGCGCGCCGTTGTCCAAGGGGAGCGTGAACGCACCATCCTTCAGCCGTGTGATGACACGGCGCACGGATTCTTCCGCGTTGTCCTGCACGTGGCGCATGTAGGCCTGCACGACATCCAGGCCAAACTCGCCCACCATGCGGCGCAGCTCCTGCTGGCCTTTCTCGTTGGCTGCGATCTGCGCACGCAAGTCCGCCATGTTCTGCTGCGGGTTGCGGCTGGGGTACTCGCCGCTTTCCAGCAGCGCAATCATCTCCGCTTCGCGCAGCACACCGCGCTCGACCAGCTTCACGTTGTTGATCTGCACGCCCTCTTCTTCGATGCGCGTGGAGAACGGTGGCATGGAGCCCGGCGTGGTGCCACCCACATCGGCGTGGTGGCCCCGGCTGCCCACATAGAACGTGGGCGTGGCTTCATCGGCGATGTAGACCGGCGTGATGACGGTGATGTCGGGCAGGTGAGTGCCGCCGTGGTACGGGTCGTTGAGCACAAACACATCGCCGGGCTGCATCTTGCCGGTGTTCTCGCGGATCACGGTCTTGATGCTCTCGCCCATCGAGCCCAGGTGCACCGGCATGTGCGGTGCATTGGCGATCAAGTTACCTGCGGTGTCAAACAGCGCACAGCTGAAGTCCAGCCGCTCCTTGATGTTGACCGAGTACGCCGTGTTCTGCAGCTGCAGCCCCATCTGTTCGGCAATGTTCATGAACAGGTTGTTGAACACTTCGAGCAGCACCGGGTCCACCGTGGTGCCCACGGCATGCTGCACGGCGCGCGCCACGTGGCGGTTGAGCAGCAGGTGGTCCAGCTCGGTCAGCGCGGCCTCCCAGCCGGGCTCCACGATGGTGGTGGCGTTCTTCTCGGCAATGATGGCCGGGCCGGGGATCACGTCGCCGGGGCGCAGGTCCTCGCGCACCACCAGGGCGGCGTCGTGCCACGCGGGCACGCCGTCCACGCCACCGGTGTACATGCGCACGGTGCTGCGGCGCGGCACTTCGCGTGCGGGCTGCAGCGCATGGCGCGGCTCCACGGGCGCGTCGCCGGGCACCACGGCTTCAACCGATACGGCCTCCACCACCAGGCCCTTGCCTTGCATCAGGAACGCAAAACGCTGGCGGTAGGCAGCCTCGAACCCTGCGGTGATTTCGGCCAGAGAACCAAACGGAACAATCAGCGCCGAGTCGCTGCCCTCGTAGCGCACATGCACGCGGCGGTGCACCACGGCTGTGCCCGCGCCCACCTGCTGGCGCTCCAGCTCGGTGCGTGCGGTGGTAGCCAGTTGGTCCAGAGTGGCGTCGATGCCCGCGAGTGCATCGGGCACCAGCTTCGTTTCTACGGCCTGTTCGCGGATCACGTTCTGGTCCGCCAGGCCCATGCCGTAGGCACTGAGCACACCCGCCAACGGGTGTACAAACACGCGCGTCATGCCCAAAGCGTCGGCCACCAAACACGCGTGCTGGCCGCCCGCGCCGCCAAAGCACTGCAACGTGTAGCGCGTCACGTCATAGCCGCGCGCCACGCTGATCTTCTTGATCGCGTTGGCCATCTGCTGCACGGCGATCTGAATGAAGCCGTGGGCCACATCTTCTTGCGAGCGGCCGCTTTGCACCGCCAGCTGCGCGAACTTTTGCGCCACCACATCGCGGTCGAGCGCCTCGTTGGCCGCATGGCCAAACACCTTGGGGAAATGCGCGGGCTGGATCTTTCCCACCATCACGTTCGCATCCGTCACTGCCAGCGGGCCGCCCCGGCGGTAGCTGGCGGGGCCGGGGTTGGCGCCCGCGCTCTCTGGGCCCACGCGGAAGCGCGCGCCATCAAAACCGAGGATGGAGCCGCCACCGGCCGCCACGGTGTGGATGCTCATCATCGGCGCGCGCATGCGCACGCCCGCCACCTGGGTTTCGAACTCGCGCTCGAACTCGCCCGCGTAGTGGCTCACATCAGTGCTGGTGCCGCCCATGTCAAAGCCGATGACCTTGTCGTGGCCCGCAAGGCCTGCGGTGCGCGCCATGCCGACGATGCCACCCGCCGGGCCGCTCAGGATCGCGTCCTTGCCCTGGAACACCTGCGCGTCCGTCAGGCCGCCCGACGACTGCATGAAGAACAGCTTCACGCCCGGCATTTCGCTCGCCACCTGGTCCACATAGCGGCGCAGGATGGGCGAGAGGTACGCATCCACCACCGTGGTGTCGCCCCGGCTCACCAGCTTCATCATGGGGCTGGTGGCGTGCGATGCGCTCACCTGCGTAAAGCCGATCTCGCGCGCGATGCGGGCGGCGGCTTCTTCATGCGCCGTGTAGCGGTAGCCGTGCATGAACACGATGGCCGCGCTGCGCAGGCCCGCGTCGTAGGCGGCCCAGAGGCGCTCCTTGAGGTGCGCTTCGTCCAGCGGCTCGATGACGTCACCCTGCGCGCCCACCCGCTCCTGCGCCTCGATCACGCGCTCGTACAGCAGCTCGGGCAATACGATATGGCGGTCGAACAAACGCGGGCGGTTCTGGTAGGCGATGCGCAGCGCGTCCTTGAAGCCCTTGGTGGTGATGAGCAGCGTGGGCTCGCCCTTGCGCTCCAGCAGCGCATTGGTAGCCACGGTGGTGCCCATCTTCACGCACTCCACCAGCGCTGGCGTCACCGCCTCGCCGGGCTTGAGGCCCAGCAGGTGGCGGATGCCGGCCACCGCCGCGTCCTTGTACTGCTCCGGGTTCTCGGACAGCAGCTTGTGCGTGACCAGGGTGCCGTCCGGGCGCTTGCCCACCACGTCGGTGAAGGTGCCGCCCCGGTCGATCCAGAACTGCCAGCGGGACATAGGAGAGGGTTGGTTGGACATATCAATGCTACTCAATTGATAGCTATCAGCGCTTTACAGTCGAGCGCAAGAGCCGATTTTCATTCATATTTTCGAGCCACACAGGCCCCATGCAGGCAACGTAGGCGGCCTGCATCACAAGGACGCCGCCGAGCGCGCCGCCTGGTCGTACATGCCAGAGAGCACACGCAGCAAACGGGCCAGCTCCCCGATGTCTCGGTTGAGCGCGTCGTCGACCTTGAGTGCATCGATCAGGCAGCTCTCGCGGATCTCGCGGTAGCGCTGCACATAGGCGCGGCCGGTGTCGGTGGCGGCGTAGGTGACTTCCTTGCCGTTTTTCTGCGAGGCAACCACGCCCAGGGTCTGCAGCTTCTTGAGCGAGTAGTTCACCAAGTGTGTGTCTTCCACGTTCATGATGAAGCAGATGTCGGCCAGGCGCTTGTCGCGCGCGCGGTGCGTGACGTGGTGCAGCACCACCACGTCGAGTGGCGTCAGGTCCTTGAGGCCCGCCGCCGCCATGCAGTGCACCACCCAGCGGTGGAACGCATTGCCCGCCACGATGAGGCCAAACTCGAACTCGCTCATTTCTGCGCTCTGAGCCGACACCAGGTGCGCCGACGACACAATGGGGCCGGAGTCGATTTTGGCTTTGGGCTTGGCGTCAGATTTCATGGCGGGTTCAGGCCTGCAGGTTCTGTCATTGGCACGGGATATGCATGGGGCATTGTAGGCAAGTCGATGGTAATTTGTTGGCAATTTGTCAGCGTTTAGGCAAAACACCTATCGCAATCGGATCGGCTTCCGATACAGTGATTTGTTACATCCAACCTTGTACATCCAACCCTGCGGAGCAATATCCATGAAGCGTCGAATCTTCCCCGTGACCGCACTCGCCCTGACCTTGGCTGCGGGTCTGTCTGCCACCTCGGCATTCGCCCAGACCAAGTGGGACCTGGCCGCCGCCTACCCCGCCACCAACTTCCACACCGAGAACATGGTGCAGCTGGCCAGCGATGTGGACAAGGCCACGGGCGGCAAGCTCAAGATCACCGTGCACGCCAACGCCGCGCTGTTTAAGGCCCCCGAGATCAAGCGCGCCGTGCAAGGTGGCCAGGCGCAGATGGGCGAGATCCTGCTGGCCAACTTCCAGAACGAATGGCAGCTGTTTGGCGTGGATGGCCTGCCCTTCCTGGCCGACAGTTACGACGCTTCCAAGAAGCTCTACGCCGCGCAAAAGCCGTTCCTCGAAAAGAAACTGGCCGAACAAGGCATGGTGCTGCTCTATGCCGTGGCCTGGCCCCCGCAAGGCATCTACACCAAGAAGCCACTGGCCTCGGCCGCCGACCTCAAGGGTATCAAGTGGCGCGCTTACAGCCCCGCCACCGCCCGCATTGCCGAACTGGTGGGCGCGCAGCCTGTGACGGTGCAGGCCGCAGAGTTCTCGCAGGCCCTCGCCACGGGCGTGGTCGAATCGACGATGACCTCGGGCGCCACCGGCGTGGACAGCAAGCTGTACGAGCACCTCAAGTTCTACTACGACACCCAGGCCTGGCTGCCCAAGAACGCCGTGCTGGTGAACAAGAAGGCGTTTGACGCGCTCGACAAGCCCAGCCAGGAAGCGCTGCTCAAGGCCGGTGCCGACGCCGAAGCACGCGGCTGGGCCGCCAGTGCCAAGGTCAATACCGACACCATCGCCAAGCTCAAGGCCAATGGCATGAGCGTGGAAGCGCCGCCCGCCGCCCTGAAGGCCGACATGGCCAAGGTGGGCGACACCATGCTCAAGGAATGGCTGGACAAGGCCGGCCCCGAAGGCAAGGCGCTCATCGACGCCTACCGCAAGTAAGCCCGGGCACCCACGCACATGCGTCGTCTGCTGGACTTTCTGTACGACAGCGCCGCCGCCCTGGCGGCGCTTTTCATGGTCGGCCTGCTGGGCATGGTGCTGTTGTCCATCGCCAGCCGGCAGTTCCATTTCCACGTGCCGGGCACCGATGCCTACGCAGGCTACCTGATGGCCGCTGCGGGTTTTCTGGCGCTGGCCCACACCCTGAAGCGCGGCGAGCACATCCGCGTCACGCTGCTGCTCAATTTTTTGAAGGGCGGCGCCAAGAAGGCGTTCGAGATCTGGGCGCTGGCCATTGCCACGCTGCTGGCCGTGCTGTTTGCGGTGTACAGCTGCAAGCTGGCCTGGCAATCGCACGAGTTTCACGACATCTCCACCGGCAGCGACGCCACGCCGCTGTGGATTCCGCAGATCGCCATGGCCGTGGGCACGGTCATCCTGGCCATAGCCTTCATCGACGAGCTGGTGCTGGAGCTGATGGGCAAACGCGCCGACTCAGCCTCTGGCGAAGCCCTGCGCAATGAATAAAAAAACCGGGCACTACCCACCATGAGTGATCTCGCCATTACCGGCCTGCTGGTCCTGTCGCTGTTCCTGATCCTGGGCAGCGGTGTGTGGATCGGCCTCACCCTCTCGGGCGTTGCCTGGATCGGCATGCAACTGTTCTCGGCGCGCCCCGCAGGCGACGCCATGGCCGTGACCATCTGGGGCAGTGCCTCCAGCTGGACGCTCACCGCCCTGCCCCTGTTCATCTGGATGGGCGAAATCCTGTTCCGCACCCGACTGTCGCAGGACATGTTCAAGGGCCTGGCACCGTGGGTGCAGGCGCTGCCGGGCCGCCTGCTGCACACCAACGTGGTGGGCTGCACCATCTTTGCCGCCGTGTCGGGGTCGAGTGCCGCCACCTGCGCCACCATCGGCAAGATGACGCTGCCCGAGCTGACGCGCCGGGGCTACCCCGAACACATGGTCGTGGGCACGCTGGCCGGGGCCAGCACGCTGGGCCTCTTGATTCCGCCGTCGATCATCATGATCGTGTACGGCGTGTCGGCCGAGGTGTCGATCTCGCAGCTGTTCATTGCGGGCGTGCTGCCGGGCATTCTGCTCGCGGCCCTGTTCTCGGGCTACATCATGCTGTGGGCGCTGCGCCACCCCGACCAGGTGCCGGCCGCCGACGTGCGCATGACCTTCATGCAGAAGCTGGCCGAGTCGCGAAGCCTGATCCCTGTGGTGCTACTGATTGCCGCCGTGCTGGGCAGCATCTACACCGGCTTTGCCACCGCCACCGAGGCAGCGGCCGTGGGCGTGGTGGGCTCGCTCATTCTCTCGGCCGTGCAGGGCTCGATGAACTGGAGCACCTTCAAGGCCTCGCTCATGGGCGCCACGCGGCTGTACTGCATGATCGCGCTGATCCTCGCGGGTGCTGCGTTCCTCACGCTGTCGATGGGCTACATCGGCCTGCCGCGCCACTTGGCCGAATGGATTGCGTCGCTCGGGCTCAACAAGGCGCAGCTGATTGCGGCACTGGCAGTGTTCTTCATCATCCTCGGGTGCTTCCTCGATGGCATCTCGATGGTGGTGCTGACCATGGGCGTGCTCATGCCCACTGTGCAGGCGGCCGGCATCGACCCGATCTGGTTCGGCATCTTCATCGTGCTGGTGGTCGAGATGGCGCAGATCACACCGCCCGTGGGCTTCAACCTGTTTGTGCTGCAAGGCATGACTGGGCGCCAGCTGCCCTGGATCGCCAAGGTGACGGTGCCCATGTTCCTGCTCATGTGCGGTGCCGTGGCATTGATCTACATCTTCCCCGGCATCGTGACCTGGCTGCCGCAGCAGATGGCAGCGCGCTGAACCCACCTGCAGCCAGCAGACACAGCAAAGCGGGACGGCCCCATCAAGGCCGCCCCGCTTTGTGCTTTAGGGGCGGCGCGAAGCGATTGTGAGGCCCTTAAATCCAGCGACAATGGCCCGATGTTGAACGTTCTTGCCATCTGCATCGGCGCCTGTGTGGGCGCGCTGGCACGCTGGCGCCTGGGCCTGTGGCTCAGCCCCGGCGGGTTGATTCCCTGGGGCACCCTCACCGCCAATCTGGTGGGCGGCTACCTGATTGGCGTGTGTGTCGCCGTGTTCCACGCCATGCCCCAGCTGGACCCAGTGTGGCGGCTGGCGCTGGTCACGGGGTTTCTGGGCGCACTCACCACGTTTTCCAGTTTCTCGGCCGAAGTCGTCGAGATGCTGATGGCCCAGCGCTACGCCGTGGCACTAGGCACCACCGCACTGCACCTGCTGGGCTCGCTGGGCCTCACCGTGCTTGGCATGCAAACTGCTTCATATTTCATAGCGTCACGCGCTTGATGGTTGCGCGCAAGCAGGCTTTTTTGTCATAAATTTCCGCCACACTGCTGCCCCATCCTGTCACTGGTTGGCCCCCACGGGCCCTCCCCCCCAATTCACAGACCCAACCAAGAGTCCTGCCATGGAAGCCAACACCCAACTCAATGAACGCCGCCTGGCCGATGCCTGGGCCGAGCTGCACAACCACGCCACCAACGGCAACCCGCTGCAGGCCGACGCTTACCGCATGGCGTTTGCCGACCCCGAATTCCTGTTCCGCCGCGAAACGCGCGGCATCCGCTTTCAGCTGGAGATGCTCAAGCCCGACCTGGGGCAGACCGAGCAAGGCATCGAGAACACCATCGTTGTGTTTGGCAGCGCCCGCTTCATGGCGCCTGAAGACGCCGCCGAGGCACTGACAGCCGCCGAAGCCACAGGAGACGCCACGCAGATTGCACGCGCCAAGCTCGCCGTGCGCAACGCGCGCCACTATGACCTGGCCCGCCAGTTCTCGCGCCTGGTCGCGCAGTACAGCAATGGCAAGCCCGAGTCCGAGCGCCTGTACATCTGCACCGGCGGCGGCCCCGGCATCATGGAAGCCGCCAACCGGGGCGCACACGACGAAGGTGCGCTGAATGTGGGCCTGAACATCGCCCTGCCGCACGAGCAAAGCGGCAACCGCTACATCACGCCGTCGCTGAGCTTCAAGTTCCACTACTTCGCCCTGCGCAAGATGCATTTCATGATGCGCGCCAAGGCACTGGTGGCCTTCCCGGGCGGGTTTGGCACGCTCGATGAGCTGTTCGAGGTGCTGACCCTGGTGCAGACCGGCAAGGCCAAACCCGTGCCCATCGTGCTGTGCGGCACGGACTACTGGAAGCGCCTGATCAACTTCGACGTGCTGGTGGAAGAAGGCACGATCTCGGCGCAGGACCTGAAGCTCTTCCACTACACCGACGACCCACAGGAAGCCTGGGATCTGATCCGGGCGTTCTACAAGCTCTGACCCCCGGGGCGCACTGGCGCCCAGGCGCCACCACTGCTAACGGATCACCGGCGGCGGTGGCGGCGGGGGCAGCAGGATGATCGGCAGCACCGGGACGAACACGAACGGTGGCCGCACCGTGGGTGGTGGCGGTGCCGTGGTGGCAGGAGGCGGCGCTGTGGTCGTCGGGGGCGGCGGCGTGGGCCGCGTGGGCGGCGGTGGTGTGGTCGGCGCCGGGGGCTGGGAGTCGTCCGTAGGTGGTGGCGGCGCCACAGGCACCGGGGGTGGTGGTGCCGTGATGGGCGGCGGTGGCGCCACGGGAACCGGCGCCGGAGTGGGCGCCGGAACGATGTACACAAACGCGCGGCGCCCCTGCACATCCAGCTGCTCACCCACCAGCATGGGGGTGGGCAGCTCGGGCACCGGCAGCAAGGCGCGGGTGTGGGTGTACACCGGCAGTTCCTGGTCAGAGAGCACCAGCACCGCCTCACCGGCCGTCACGCCCACACAGCCGGCCTGGGTGCAGACCTCGATCTCGTCCTGCTCGCCCGACACCAGCACCTTGCCGTTGGCATCGATGGCCAGCATGAAGGCCGAGCCCCGGATGCCTACCACGGCCGTGGGCGTGATGACCTTGTAGCTGGCGGGATTGCGCTTGCCGATGAGCCCGGTGAGCGCGCGCATGCCGCCGCGCAGCAGGTTGACCACAAAATGGTCTTCGCCCGTGCCTGCGCCGTCGGCGTAGCGGGTCACGGTGAACTGCGAGTCCGGGTACAGCGCCACCAGGCCGCCATCGGTAAAACGGATCTGCGCGCGCCCCTCGGTGCCGGTGAGCACCACGTCGCCGCCGTCCAGCTCGGCCCCCTTGGCCAGGCGCGAGAGGCTGTCGCCCCGGCGCAGCTGCACATCGCCCGCCGTGAACTGCACCAGCCCGGCGGCCGCCAGCCCGGTGAGTGGCCAGGCCGCCACCATGCCCATCAGCAGCGCCAGCCGGGCGCGTTTTTGGTCGGATGTCATAAGCACCTCCATGGCGTCGCCGCAGCAAGGCCCCAGGTCAACGCGTGCCGCTGCATTCAGAACTCCCGGCGCAGCAGGATGGAAAACACCCGCCGCTCATAGTCGGTGATGGGCAGCGTGGAGGCGTTGCGCGTGAACTGCCACTGCGGCGTCACGCGCCAGCCGGGCGCGGGGGTCCAGTTCAGGCCCAGCGCCACCTGGGCCTGGCGGTCGGTGCGGGTCACGGCAAAAAACGGGTCTGCCCCGCCATAGTGCCGGTGCTCCCAGTCGGTGCTGGCAAACACCGTCCACTGCGGCGCCAGAGGCCACTGCCCGCCCAGGCGCACGCCCCACAGGCGGTGGCCCAGCGGGTCGGCATCGCTGGCCTTGGGCTGCTCTTGCCCGCCATACACGCCCGCATAGACCGAGGCGCCTTGGCGAAACAGGTGCGAATACGAGGTGCCCAGCACGCTGCGCCGCACGTTGCGCAAGTCCTGCGTGGGGTAGCGCACCTCCAGCACCTGCAAGAAGCTGCCCCACTGCCGGAAGCCGTCGATGCGGTAGATCCACTCGCCCAGCACACCGCCCATGGTGCGCAGCCGCGAGCCGTCGAGTGCGTAGTACGAGCCCTGCCCCGAGACAATCACCTCGTGCCGCTCGGCCCGCCAGGCCATGCCCAAAGCGGCGTCCAGGGCCGTGTGGTCAAACCGGTCGGCCTGGCCCCCGTAGTGCCGCGTGGCGCCCAGCGCCGTGCCCACCACCGACCAGCGCGAATTGATCACCGCCCGGCCCCGCAGGCCGGCCTGCGCCACCACATAGTTGCCCGAGGTGGCCCGCGCCTCGGGCAGCAGGGCCCAGGGCGGCGTGCCCGGCACGGGGGACTGCAACTCGCCCACCACGGGCGCGGCATTGGCGTTGGAGTCATGGCCCACGCCCAACTCCACATAGCCCTTGATCGAGGAATGGCCGCCATATTCGGGGCGGTCGTACGAGTACAGGAACTGGTCCAGGGTGTGCCCCGCATCCACAGGGATCAGCAAGGCCTGCACCTGGGGCGGCAGCGCCAGCACTCCACGCCGGTCACCCACGGCCTGCAACGACTGCCCCAGCGCCACCTGGGCGGCCTGGTTGCCGGGGTCGGCCGCCAGCACCCGCTCGCGCGCCATGATGGCCCGCGTGTACTGGCCTGCGGCATGGGCCGCCTCGCCCATGGCGGCGTCAAACACGGGGTCGCCCGCGCGCCGGGCCTCGTGGGCATCCAGCAATTGAAAGGCCTGCATGGCCTGCCCCTGGCGCACCAGGGCGGTGGCCTGCTGGACCACCTCGTCGGCCAGCGCCACAGACGGCAGGCCCGCGCCCAGCGCCGAGGCCAGGCACCATGGCAACACGCGCCGTGACCAGAATCGAAGGTACATGACAGCCCCCTCTCGGAACCCGCTGACGGGTAAAGGCAATTTACACCTGTTTACGCTTTTTGGGACTCCTCGGGAACCCTGTTTGCAATGCGCCACGCCAGCCGCGAGCCCCCGAGACCCGCTGCGCCCACGGCCCAGAACAGTCCGCTCACGCCAATCACCGCCCCGGCCGAGCCAAACATCAGCGGCATCAGCACGCTCGACGCGTTGATTGCCATCAGCCGCAGGCCCAGCGCCTCGCCCTGGCGGTGGGACGGCGTGATCTGGTGCAGCAGGCTCATCACCATGGGCTGCCCCGTGCCCAGCGCCAGGCCCAGCAGCACCGAGCACAGGCCCATGGCCCAGGCGCTGTGCAGCAGCGGGTACACCGCAAACAGCACGGCCGTGACCAGCATGGCCACCGCCATCACGGCCTGCTCGCGCAGCTGCCTGGCCACAAAGGGCATCAGCACGCGGATCACGGTGGCGGCAATCGCAAACGCGCCGAAGATGGTGCCGATCACGGCGGCCGACAGCCCGCGCTCGTGCCCCAGCAGCGGCACGGCAAACGCGTGCACGTCCCAGCAGGAGGAGATCAGCCAGTTGACTATGAGCAGGCGGCGAAACGGCGCATCGCCCAGCAAGTCCCAGGCCCGCTGGGGTGCGCCCCCCGGCGCGCCGCCCGCAGCAGCTGCGGGGGCCGGAATGTCTGGCAGCCCCCGCACGCAGAACCAGCTGAGCAAGGGCAGCAGCGCCAGCAAGGCAAACGCTGCGCGGTAGCCCTCCAGGCTGCCCGGTGTGCTGCCCGCCAGGTCAATCGCCAGCCCGGCCGCAAACGGGCCGATGAAGTTGGACACCGCCGGGCCGATGGACAGCCAGCTGAACACCTGCTTGAGTTCGGTCGCATCGTGCACGGCGCGGCCCGCGTGGCGCTGCACGGCAATCGTGGCGGCCCCAGCGGCGGCGCCGGTCATCAGCGCTGCCACGCACAGCACGGGAAAGGTCGGGAACACCACGGCCATCCCCGCGCCCACACAGGCCACGGCCACCGAGTAGCCCACCGGCCGCTTGATCCCATGGCGGTCGGCATAGCGGCCCGCAGGCAGCGCCAGAAACACCTGCGTGAGCGCAAACAGCGCCACCAGCAAGCCCACGGCCGCCGCGCTGTGGCCCTCGCGCAGCGCCAGCAGCGGCGCGGCCAGGCGCATGCCGGCCATGCTGCCGTGCACGCAGATCTGGCCAGCGATCAACCGGGCCAGTGTGGCGTTCACAACAGGTCGTCCTCCGGGTCCAGCCCAGGCAAGGCCGCCGTGCGGGCGCCTGCCAGCGGTGCACGGGCGGCGTCGGGGGCGGGCAGCTCCTGCACGTCGCGCAGCTTGCGCTGGATGGCGCGGGTGCGCACACCCACCTCGTCAAACTTCTTGGCGGCGGCGTCGATGGATTTTTTGGTGGCTTCGACCACATCGCCAAACTTGGCGAACTCGGTCTTGACCATGCCCAGGAGGCTCCACACCTCGGACGAGCGTTTCTCGATCGCCAGCGTCTTGAAGCCCATCTGCAGGCTGTTGAGCATGGCCGCCAGGTTGGCCGGGCCGGTGATCATCACGCGGCAGTCGTTCTGCACCGCTTCGACCAGGCCGGGGCGGCGCATCACCTCGGCAAACAGGCCCTCGGTGGGCAGGTAGAGCACGGCAAAGTCGGTGGTGTGCGGGGGCGAGACGTATTTGGCGAAGATCTTCTTCGCTTCGAGCTTGATCGAGGTCTCGAACGCATTGCCCGCTGAGAGGATGGCCGACTTGTCGGCCGCGTCCTGCGCGTCCAGCAGGCGCTGGTACTGCTCCACGGGGTACTTGGAGTCGATGGGCAGCCACACCGGGTGCTCGTCGCTTTTGCCCGGCAGGCGGATCGCAAATTCCACCAGTTCGTCGCTGCCCGGCACCGTCTTGACGTTGCGCGCAAACTGGTCGGGCGTGAGCACGTTGTCGATGATGGCGCCCAGCTGCATCTCGCCCCAGGTGCCACGCGACTTCACGTTGGTCATCACGCGTTTCAAGTCGCCCACGCTGCCCGCCAGGGTCTGCATCTCGCCCAGGCCCTTGTGCACCTGTTCGAGCCGGTCGCTCACCAGCTTGAAGGATTCGCCCAGGCGCTGCTCCAGCGTGGCGTGCAGCTTTTCGTCCACCGTGCGGCGCATTTCTTCGAGTTTGGTGGCGTTGTCGGCCTGGATGGCGGCCAGGCGTTCGTTGAGCGCATTGCGCAGCTGCTCGGCGTTGTTCTGGCTGCCCTGCACCATGCCGGTGAGCTGCTGCGAGACGGCGTCCTGCAGCACCGAGAACTGGTTGCGGATCTGGTTGCCGTTGGCGTCGAGCTGGTCCTTGAGCGCGGTAGACACCGTACCCATCTGCGTCTGGATGTCGGTCTTGAGCGAGTCAAGCGTGCCGCGCGTAGCGGCCGACAGGGCTTCGAAGCGCTCCTGGATCCGCTGCTCGAACAGCTGCGTGCTTTCGGCCAGCGCCTCGCGCGAGCGCTGGCTGTCGGACGCGAGCGATTGCGCGGTCTGCGTGAGTTCGGCGCGGAAGGCGGCCAGCGCGTCGGACAGCTCCTTGCGTGCCAGGGCGGCCTCGGCCTGGCCCTGGGCCAGGCGCTGCTCCAGCTTGGCCTCAAACGCCCCAAAGGCGGCCAGCAGCTCGGCCCGGCCGGTGCGGGACTCGCCCACGGCCTGGGCCAGCCGCTCGTCCACGGCACCACGCAGGGCCTCCAGCTGGTGCTGCGTGGCCTGCGTGAAGCCCGAGAGCTGCTTTGCCATCGCCTCCATGGCACCGTCGTTGCGGGCCACGGCCAGCTGCGTGGCCTGGGCCGTGGCCTCCAGCGACTGCAGGCGCGCCAGCCATTCGGCGGGCAGCTCCACACGCGGGCGGCGCAGCAGCACCAGCGCAAGCAGCACCACCACCAGGGCCAGAACGGCCAGCAAGACAAGCGTATCGGTAGTCAAGGTATTTACTATTATTTTGATAGCTATTACCGCTTATCCATCGCGCGGTAGCAGCCAATTTTTTTCAAAACCTAGCCGCGCAGACCCGCCACAGGCTGGTTCACCGGCGTGAGCGGGCCGCGCCCGCCCAGGAAGGCGATCAGGTTGTCGGCCGCCAGGTTGGCCATGGCGCGGCGCGTGGGCACGGTGGCGCTGGCAATGTGGGGCGTGAGCACCACGTTGGGCACGGTGAGCAGATCAGGGTGCACGCTGGGCTCGCCCTCGAACACGTCCAGGCCCGCCGCCGCAATGCGCTGCTCGCGCAGGGCCACAGCCAGAGCCGCATCGTCCACGATGCCGCCGCGCGCAATGTTGATGAGCGTGGCCGTGGGCTTCATCAGCGCCAGCTCGGCCGCGCCAATGGTGTGGTGCGACGCGGCCGTGTAAGGCACGACCAGCATCACATGGTCGGCAGTGCGCAGCAGCTCATCCTTGCCTACGTAGGTCGCCTTGCATTCGGCCTCCAGCGCGGCCGACAGGCGCGAGCGGTTGTGATAGACCACCTTCATGCCAAATCCATGCGCGCCACGCTTGGCAATGCCCTGCCCGATGCGGCCCATACCGATGATGCCCAGCGTGCTGCCGTGGATGTCGCTGCCCGCGAACATGTCGTAGCTCCACTTCGTCCACTTGCCGGCGCGCAGGTAATGCTCGCTCTCGGTCATGCGGCGGGCCGTGGCCATCAACAAGGCAAAGCCGAAGTCGGCCGTGGTCTCGGTCAGCACATCGGGCGTGTTGGTGCCCTGAACGCCAGCCGCCGTCATGGCGTCCACGTCAAAGTTGTTGTAGCCCACGGCCATGTTGGCGCAGATCCTGAGGCGCGGCGCCGCCGCCAGCAGCGCGGCATCAATGCGCTGGCTGCCGGTGGTCAGCACACCGTTCTTGTCGGCCAGGCGCGCGGCCAACTCGGCCGGGGTCCAGATCACATCGTCGGGGTTGGCTTCGACGTCGAAATGCTCACGCAGGCGGTCCACGATGTCGGGAAAGATCGCACGCGCGACCAGGATGCGGGGTTTGCTCATATTCAATCTCCCGGTCACCGGAACCAGATGAAGGTCATCACGATGAACAGCGGCACCAGAATGCCCCCCGACCACAGCATGTAGCCGAAGAAGCTCGGCATCTTCACGCCCCGGTCTTCGGCAATGGCCTTGACCATGAGGTTGGGTGCGTTGCCGATGTAGGTATTGGCGCCCATGAACACGGCCCCTGCCGAAATGGCGGCCAGCGTGGGCGCCAGGGTGGTCATCAGCATGGCCGGGTCGCCACCGGCGGTGTTGAAGAACACGAGGTAGGTGGGCGCGTTGTCGAGGAAGGAGCTGAGCGCGCCTGTGGCCCAGAAGTACATGGCGGGGTCAGGCGAACCATCGGGCCGCGTGACGGCCGCCACGATGGCGCCGAACGGGCCGTTGACCCCGGCCTTGAGCATGGCGATGACGGGGATGATGGTGAGGAAGATGCCCGCAAACAGCTTGGCCACTTCCTGCATGGGCCCCCAGCCAAACTGGTTGTCCTCGTGCACCTTCTTGGGCGTGAGCAACAGCGACACCAGGGTCACGACGATGAGGCCCACATCCCGCACGATGCCGGGCAGGCCGACCTCGGTGCCCGCGATGTTGAACACCACGGGCGACTTCCAAAAGCCGCTGAGCAGCACCAGCGCCACCACCGCGCCCAGCAGCGCAAAGTTGATCTTGCCGTCAAAACCAATGGAGCGGCTGTCGGGCGTGGGGTCGGCCTTGAACAGCTCTTCGCGGCGGCGGTAGTACCAGGTGTCGAGCACAAAGAAGATGGCCAGCAGCGCCCCCACGAGGAACAGGGTTTCCTGGAAGATGTGGCTCACCGTCCAGAAGAAGTCCACGCCCTTGAGGAAGCCCAGGAACAGTGGCGGATCGCCCAGCGGCGTGAGCGAGCCCCCGGCGTTGGAGACGATGAAAATGAAGAACACCACCACATGCGCCACATGCTTGCGGTTGTCGTTGGCGCGGATCAGCGGGCGGATCAGCAGCATGGACGCGCCTGTGGTGCCCATGAAGCTGGCCAGCACCGCGCCAATGGCCAGGATGGCGGTGTTGAGCCCCGGGCTGCCATGCAGGTTGCCGCGGATGAAGATGCCGCCCGCCACGGTGAACAGCGCCGTCAGCAGGATCACGAATGGGATGTATTCGGCCAACAGCGCATGCACCAGGCTCACACCCGCCACGCCCGGCCCGAAGGTGATGGCAAAGGGCAGCAGAAACGCCAGGCCCCAGGCGGCCGCGACCTTGCCGAAATGGTGGTGCCAGAAAATGGGCGCCAGCAGCGGCATGAGGGCAATCGACAGCAGGATGCCTGCAAACGGCACACCCCAAAGGACCGACAGCGTGCTGCCATCAATGTCTGCAGCCAGGGCCCAACCGGGCAGTGCCGCCAGAAGACTGGCCACTGCCAGCCCGCGCGTGAGTTTCATGGGTTGTGTCTCCATCCAGTTTTAAAAATTCAGGGGCGCATCAGGGCGCTAGTCAGCGCGTGCTGTGCGCCAGTTCCCGGGCTGTCAGGCAGGCACAGGGATGTCGAAGACCTGGCGCAGGTAGGCCAGGTATTTTTCGTCATCGCACATGCCCTTGCCGGGGGTGTCCGACAGCTTGGCCACGGGCTGGTCGTTGCAGCGTGTCATCTTGATCACCACCTGCAGCGGCTCGTGTGCGGGCGGGCTGCCCAGGTCGTTGGTCAGGTTGGTGCCAATGCCAAAGGCCAGCTGGCAGCGGCCCCGGAACTGCTGGTACAGCTCGATGGTGCGCGGGATGGTGAGTGCGTCGCTGAAGATCAGCGTCTTGGTCAGCGGATCAACGCGGTTCTTGCGGTAGTGGTCCAGCAGGCGCTCGCCCCAGGCAAACGGGTCGCCGCTGTCGTGGCGCGCGCCGTCAAACAGCTTGCAGAAGTACAGGTCGAAGTCGCGCAGGAAGGCGCTCATGCCATACACATCCGACAGCGCAATGCCCAGGTCGCCCCGGTATTCCTTGGCCCACATCTCGAAGCCGAACACCTGGCTGTCGCGCAGGCGCGGGCCCAGGGCCTGGCAGGCCTGCAGGTATTCGTGCGCCATGGTGCCCAGAGGCGTCACGCCCAGCTTCATCGCATACAGCACGTTGCTGGTGCCTGCAAACTGGCCCGGGCCGGCGGGCGAGCCCGGGCGGCGGTCGCCGGTGCCCAGGCGCGCCACCAGCACACGCAGCACTTCTTCGTGCCAGGCGCGGCTGAACCGGCGGCGCGTGCCGTAGTCGGCGATCTTGAGATCGCCCAGGCCTTCGCCCTGCAGCAGCGCAATCTTGGCATCGAGCCGGCGGCGACCTTCGGGGAAGTCGGGCACCTTCTGCGTGTTGCGGAAGTAGACCTCGTTGACGATGGCCAGCACCGGAATCTCGAACAGGATGGTGTGCAGCCACGGCCCCCGGATGGAGATCTCGATCTCGCCGTTGTGCTGGGGCGTGACGGTGATGTATTTCTCGTTGAGCCGGAACAGCCCGAGAAAGTCCACGAAGTCGCTCTTGATGAAACGTAGCGAGCGCAGGTAAGCCAGTTCGGCGTCCTGGAAATGCAGGCTGCAGAGCGACCGGATCTCGTCGCGAATCTCGTTGGCAAACGGCGCCAGCTGCACGCCGGGGTTGCGGCACTTGAATTTGTATTCGACCTGCGCCCCTGGAAACTGGTGCAGCACCACCTGCATCATGGTGAACTTGTACAGGTCGGTGTCGAGCAGGCTGGTGATGATCATGGACGGGGCGGGCGCAAGGTGAAGCCAGGGTGCGGGGGGCCGTTCAGCGAAGCCGCAAAGTGTAGGCCATAGGAGCCCGCAGCGCCGGGCGCGGCCCGTGGCGTCAGCCAGGGTTCAGGCGCTGCGATCGGCAACAGCCATCCTCAAAGGTTTTCAGGCCGTCTGCGCTGGCTGCTCATGGGTCGATTGCTATTGATTTGATTGCAACGACCACCCCGCTGCAGCGCGACATATCAGGCCGGCAGCACCAACGCCTGCAGCACGGTGCGCAGCGCCTCGGGCACGGGCACCGGGCGGCGGGTGTCACGGTCCACGTACACATGAATGAAATGCCCGGCCGCCGCAGTCAGCGGCTCGCCCTGCGCAAACAGCCCCACCTCGTAGCGCACGCTGGAGCCCCCGAGCCTGGCCACCCGGATGCCCGCCTCCACCGTCTGCGGAAACGCCAGCGGCGCAAAGTAGTTGCACTGGGTCTCGATCACCAGGCCGATGGTGGCGCCTGCATGGATGTCGAGCACGCCCTGGTCGATGAGGTGGGCGTTGACCGCCGTATCGAACCAGCTGTAGTACACGACGTTGTTCACATGGCCATACACATCGTTGTCGGCCCAGCGGGTGGTGATGGGGCGGAACACGCGATAGGCGCTGCGCGGCTGCGGGGCCGGGCGGGTAGAAGCGGAAGGCGTGGCGGGGGCGGTGGACGGGATGCTGGCGGCAGAGGTCATGACCACACATTCTGCCAGCGCTGGTGGTACTGCAAGGCCACGCGCCAGGTGGTGAGCTGGGCCTGGATCGTGTCTTCCAGATCGTTGCCATAACCTCCCGCCATCGCGAACACCAGCGGGATCCGCCGCTGCCAGGCCCAGTCGAACACCCGCCGGTCGCGCGCCTCCAGGCCGTGGTGGGTCACGGCCAGGCGACCCAGGCGGTCGCCCTCGTGCGGGTCGGCCCCGGCTAGGTAGAACACAAGGCCGGGCGCACAACGCTGGTCCAGCGCCACCAGGGCTTCGTCGAGCGCCTGCAGATACTCCACATCCCCACAGCCGTCCGGCAGATCCACATCGAGGTCACTCGCCTCCTTGCGAAAAGGGAAGTTGCGCGCACCGTGCAATGACAGTGTGAACACGGTGTCATCGCCCTGGAAAATATGCGCCGTGCCATTGCCCTGGTGCACATCCAGGTCGATCACGGCCACCTGCAGCGGTGGGGCGCCACCGCCCCGCCCTGCGGCGTGCTCGGCCTGCATGCGCCGGGCGGCCACGGCCACATCATTGAAAACACAGAACCCGCTGCCCTTGTACGCATAGGCATGGTGCGTGCCGCCCGCCAGGTTGCCCGCCACGCCATCGCGCAGGGCCTGCTGGCTGGCGGCCACCGTGGCGCCCACCGATCGGCGCGCGCGCTCGGCCATGGCCTCGCTCCAGGGGAAGCCGATCTCACGCTGCGCGGCGGGTGGCAGCGTGCCGTGCGCAATCGCTGCGATGTACTCCGGGGTATGGGCCAGCGCCAGGTCATCGTCTGACGCAGGCAGGGCCACCTGCAGCGCCACACCGGGCAGCTGCTGCGCAATCCGGTCACGCAGCATGCGGTACTTGGCCATGGGGAAACGGTGGCCCTCGGGCAGGGGCAGCACAAAGTGGTCGGCGTAGTAGGCGAACATGACGCGATTGTGGCAAGCCCGGGATTTCTGGGGCGTCGTACCTAATTTGCTGCAGTGCAACAAAAAACCCTTGCAAACGCGCAGCAAGTCCCTAAAATTCAACCCATGCTGCACTGCAACATGACTCTACCGGGTCAAGGTCAGCGCAGATGTCTGTAAGCCACCCTGGCCCTATGGGTCCCATTTTTAGGAGATATGACATGACGCTGACCGCTGAACAAATCCTGGCCTCGCACAAAGCCAACATCGAAACCCTGTTCGGTCTGACGACCAAGGCTTTCGAAGGCGTGGAAAAGCTGGTGGAACTGAACGTGACCGCTTCGCGCGCTGCCCTGTCGGAAGCCGCCAACCACACCCAAGCCGTGCTGGGCGTGAAGGACGCACAAGAACTGCTGGCCCTGCAAGCCGGCCTGTTCCAGCCCTTGGCTGAAAAGACCGCCGCCTACAGCCGTCACCTGTATGACATCGCTTCGGGCACCGGCGCCGAATTCGGCAAGGCTTTCGAATCGCAAGCCACCGACGCACAGAAGGCCTTCACCAACCTGGTGGACAGCGCCGCCAAGAACGCCCCCGCCGGTTCCGAAACCGCCGTGGCCGTGATGAAGAGCGCCGTTTCCGCCGCCAACAACGCATTTGAATCGGTGCAAAAGGCCGTCAAGCAAGCGTCTGACGTGGCCGAAGCCAACTTCAACGCCGTGGCCAGCACCGCTGCCAACGCCGCCAAGACGGCTGCGCCCCGCAAGCGTTAATCGCCTACCTGCGGTCTGGAGTGCAACCTCTAGGCCGCGTTCAGGGAATACCCTGATAATTCACCCAAGCGCTGCGACACACACACTGTGTTCAGCGCGCGAGTTGTCTCCTTGGATCCTCTCGAAACCCCCGTTTCAAGGATCCTTTTAAAGCCTGGTTTTACGACCGGGCTTTTTTTTGCCTGCTCGCAGCCCTCCCCCGTCGGGTGAACACCATGGCGCGCGGCACATCCACCCAGGCACCAGTGACAAACACAGGCTTGCCGAACCCCATGCAGATCGCTCTTGCACTGCATCAGCCTCCCCGCGCATTCCCGGCCCCTATTCCGGACATTTATTAAGAATAATTCGCGTTTGTTTTATCATTGCGCCAGTAACAACCCCGAAAGACGCATCCCATGTCGAAGACTGTGAAAGCCTTGCTGAGTGTTTGTGCCCTGGCCGCCGCTGCGGGCGCCGCCCATGCCCAGGAGCAGGTGGTGAACCTCTACTCGGCCCGCCACTACTCCACCGACGAAGCCCTGTACACCGGCTTCACCAAGGCCACCGGCATCAAGATCAACCGCGTGGACGCAGACGACGCCGGCATCCTGGCACGCCTCAAGGCCGAGGGTGCAGCGTCGCCGGCCGACGTGATCCTGCTGGTGGATGCAGCGCGTCTTTACAAGGGTGAAGTTGATGGCCTGTTCCAGCCCATCAAGTCGAAGGTGCTGAACGATGCCATTCCGGCCAACCTGCGCAGCAACCCCGTCGCTGACGGCGGCATCGCGTGGTACGGCCTGTCCACCCGCGCCCGCGTGGTCGTTTACAACAAGGTCAAGGTCCAGAAAGCCGACGTGGACACCTACGAAGAACTGGGCGACCCCAAGAACAAGGGCAAGCTGTGCATCCGCTCGGGCTCGCACCCCTACAACCTGAGCCTGTTCGGCGCGGTGACCGAGCACATGGGTGAACAAAAGGCCGAAGCCTGGCTCAAGGGCATGGTGGCCAATCTGGCCCGTCCGCCCAAGGGGGGCGACACCGACCAGATCAAGGCCGTGGCCGCTGGCGAATGCGACATTGCCGTGACCAACAGCTACTACCTGGCGCGCATGATGCGTTCCACCAAGCCCGAGGACGTGGCCGTGGTCAACAAGGTGGGCGTGGTGTTCCCCAACCAGGAATCCTGGGGCACGCACCTGAACATCGCGGGTGGCGCGGTGGCCAAGCATGCCAAGAACCAGGCCAACGCCATCAAGTTCCTGGAGTACCTGGCCAGCCCTGAAGCCCAGAACTACTTCGCCAACGGCAACAACGAGTGGCCCGCCGCCAAGGGCGTGGCGCTGGACAACCCCGCCCTCAAGGCCATGACGGACGGCAAGCCCTTCAAGAGCGAAACCATCCCGATCAGCGCCGTGGGCGCCAATGTGACCAAGGTGCAGCAGATGCTGGACCGCGTCGGCTTCCAGTAAGCCCGCATTGCCCTCCCACAAGCCCGGCTAGCCCGGGCTTTTTTTCGCCTTCAGCGTTGCAGGGAGATGCGCCATAATTGACGTTTACGTTAACGTCACTTACTGGAGACAGCACATGGACATCAAAGGCAAGGTATTCATCGTCACCGGCGGCGCATCGGGCCTCGGCGAAGGCACGGCACGCATGCTGGCCGCCCAGGGCGGCACCGTGGTCATTGCCGACATGCAGGCAGAAAAAGGCGAAGCCGTGGCCAAGGAGATTGGCGGCGCCTTTGTGAAATGTGATGTGAGCAACGAGGCCGATGGCCAGGCTGTGGTGGCCAAGGCGGTCTCGCTGGGCAAGCTCATGGGCCTGGTCAACTGCGCCGGCATCGCCCCCGCCGAAAAGACGGTGGGCAAGAACGGCGCCCACGCCCTGGCCCTGTTCAGCAAGACCATCACGGTCAACCTGATCGGCAGCTTCAACATGATCCGCCTGGCCGCCGAGGCCATGAGCAAGAACGAACCCGAAGCCACGGGTGAGCGCGGTGCGCTGATCTCGACCGCCAGCGTGGCAGCGTATGACGGCCAGATTGGCCAGGCCGCCTATTCCGCCTCCAAGGGCGGCGTGGTGGGCATGACCCTGCCCATCGCCCGCGATCTGGCGCGCAACGGCATCCGCAACATGACGATTGCCCCCGGCATCTTCGGCACGCCCATGCTGTTTGGCATGCCCCAGGAAGTGCAGGATGCGCTGGCTGCCGGAGTGCCCTTCCCCAGCCGACTGGGCACGCCGCAGGACTATGCCAAGCTCGTGCAGCACATTTTCGAGAACGACATGCTCAACGGCGAAGTGATTCGCCTGGACGGCGCCATCCGCCTGGCCCCACGCTGAAAAAGAGATTGCTATCAGTACCCGTGAATCAGGCGGCAGGCCCATCCAGAGACCATGAAATGAAGCCTGGCTCCGGCGGGCACCAGGCGCAAAGCCAATCCACAACGCCGCCAGGCAAGCAAGGGGCAGCAGCAAGGCAGCACCAGCGCCCAGCGCCAGAGCGAGTGCCACAGCCCACGGCAGCGCGGGCCACAGGCCCGCGAGCAGCCGCCTGCGGTCCCAGCCACTGCGCCAGGGCGGAAAAAGTGGCGTCGTGCAGCGTCAGGCACATGGCGATGTCCATCACCAACCACGCAGCCTAGTGGGCCACAATACCATCAGCAGCGGCCAGACCCAGGCATCCCGCTGTCAGCAAGACCGACCCGGCCGCTATCACATTCCTTCCACCCCACCGGTCCACCCATCGCCCCGCCGCATCGGACATGACACCCGTCATGAACAGCGCCGCCGCAAACCCGCCATGGACCAGGGTGCGGCTACAGCCAAGCCTGGCCGACATGGCGTCGCCCGGCGCACCGAGCAGGTAGTACGAGATGCCCCAAACAACGAACTGCGAAACCCCGAAGTACAGCACCACGCGGGCAACAGGGCCCTGGCCGGGCGTGGGAGGGGCCCCGGGGGCCGACGCAGCCGAATAGGCCGCCGAAACAGCGCTGACCCTGAAGGACCATCAGCCACTACGCCCCTGCCCGGATCGGCTCAGGCAGGTCCATGGCCGGCATGCCGCAGGGCTGCGCGTGGTCTTCTGAACCGAGCGGCCGCTGCATCAGCACGGTGTCCAGCCAGCGCTCCTTCTTGAACCCTACCGACCGCAGCGCACCAATGCGCTCGAAACCCAGGCGCGCGTGCAGAGCCATCGAACCGGTGTTGTCGTCACCTTGCCCAATAACTGCGAGCATCTGGCGCCAAGGCCCCGCCTCGCACAGCCGGATCACCTCACCCAGCAATGCCGCCCCAATGCCACGCCCCGCCCACCCGGGCGCCACGTAAACGGAGTCCTCCACCGTGTGGCGGTAGGCCGAGCGCGCCCGGTAGAGCGTCGCGTAGGCAAAGCCGACGACCTCGCCATTGCGCTCCGCCACCAGGTAGGGAAGCCCTGCGGCCCGCACCGCGGCGTGCCGGGCGCGCAACTCGCCCACATCTGGCGGCACCTCCTCGAACGACGCCAGGCCGTGAAGCACATGGTGTGCATACAGCGCCTGAACGGCCACCAGGTCCACCTCCCGCAAGGCGCGTACGGTGGTGGGTGCAGTGGTGGCCCGTTCCTCGGCGGAGAGGGCGGCAAAAGAAGGCGACGCTGCCGCCTGGTGAGGGCGGCCGGTGTGCGGAGAATTGGGAGAAGTGTTCATGAACTCCAGTTTGGCAAGCCTTCATCCATAAAAGAAGCTTTGTCTCTTTATGCAGAGTATGAGAAATTCTTTGCTATGGAACGCATCAATCTCGACCAGTTGCACGGCTTTGCCACCGCCCTTGAACTGGGAAGTTTTTCGGCTGCGGCGCAGCGCTTGGACCTGACCCAACCGGCCGTGAGCCTGCAGGTGCGCCAACTGGAGAAGCGCCTGGGAACGCCCTTGGTAGAGCGCGCAGGGCGGGTGCTGCGGCCCACCGCGGCGGGTGCCGAGTTGCTTGCCCACGTGGGCCGCATCAATGCAGCGGTAAGCAGCGCGCTGGAGGCAGTTGCCCGCCACGCCGAAGGCACTACAGGCCGCGTGCGCTTGGGCACGGGAGCCACGGCCTGCATCTTCCTGCTGCCACCCGTGATGCGCTCATTGCGCCAGCAGTTTGCGGGCCTCGACATCACGGTCAGCACAGGCAACAGCGCCGACATCGTGCAGTCGGTCGAAGACAACACGCTGGACCTGGGCCTGGTCACGCTACCCGCCAGCGGGCGCATGCTGCATATCACGCCACTGCTGGACGATGCATTCGTTGCCATCGCCCCCGAGGGCACAGGGTTGCCAAAACGGGTGGGCGCCCAAGAGTTGGCACGCCATCCGGTTATGCTCTACGAGCCCGGCGGCCAAACCCGGCGGCTGGCCGACGCGTGGTTCGCCCGTGCCGGCGTGGCGCTGCAACCGGCCATGTCGCTGGGCAGCGTGGAGGCCATCAAAGAAATGGTAGCCGCCGGCCTAGGCTGCGCGGTGCTGCCCGGCATGGCGGTGCAGGACACGCACCACAGCAGCGCGCTGGAAGTACGACCCCTGTCGCCACCACTGCGCCGCACGCTTGCCATCGTCCTACGCAAGGACAAGCGGCTGCACCGCGGACTGCGGGAAACGGTGGCTGCATTGCAGGCACTTCGTCGGTGAGGCCGCTTCAGTACAGGCGGCAGTACACCTCCTGGATGTGTTTCATGCGCGCAATGTGGTGCCAGTTCAGGAAATGCAACGCATACCCACACCTTGCGTCAAGCGGTCGGAAAAAGAAAAACGGACTGCAGCAATCACTACTGCAGCCCGTAGACTGTTCTACGTGGCACCTCAAGCTTTTGGTTTGCGGCACCACAAAAATCTGGCGGAGTGGACGGGACTCGAACCCGCG
>NZ_BJHU01000016.1:0-145144 GCF_005405905.1 Acidovorax sp. NB1 | reverse complement strand
TACCACTCCTGGCAGGCAGCTTTTTGCTTGCATTTTTCAATACAAGCCAAGCGCTACAAACTTGGCGACCCTACGGGGATTCGAACCCCGGTACTCACCGTGAAAGGGTGATGTCCTAGGCCTCTAGACGATAGGGTCAAAACCTTGGAACTAACCGATATCAAATTTTGGTGGAGGTAAACGGGATCGAACCGATGACCTCTTGCATGCCATGCAAGCGCTCTCCCAGCTGAGCTATACCCCCACTCAATGACTTCAAACACTTAGTATTTGTCATCATCATCTGAGCCTTGAATTATAGACAGATTTTTAGCGGTTTCGCAAACGCGCTACAACTTTTTCACGTCCGACCAATTCCAGCACGGCATCGACCGACGGCGTATGGGCTGTGCCCACGGTCAGAACCCGCGCAGGCATGGCCAGTTGGGGCATCTTCAGACCCTGGCTTGCCAGCACCTGCTTGAAGGCGGCACTGATGGAAGCCTTGTCCCACTCGCAGGCAGACAGTGCGTCAGCCAATGCATCCAGTGCTGGCGCGATGGCATCGGTGACATGTTGCGTGCGCTCAGCCTCGACGGGCGTCACGTCGCCGTAGAACACCTGCGCCCACTGGGCGAGCACCACCGTGGTGTCGCAACGGTCCTTGAACAATGCACAGATGCGCACCAGGCGGCCATCGGCCAGTGCCTCGGCCGACACACCGCGCTGCTGCAGCTGCGGCGCCACCAGGGCGGCCAACGCATCGTCGGCCATGGCCTTGAGATGCTGGGCGTTCACCCAGCGCAGTTTGGCCTCGTCAAACTGGGCGGCGCTGCGCCCCAGGTGGTCGAGGTTGAACCATTCCAGGAACTGCGCGCGGCTGAAGATCTCATCGTCGCCGTGGCTCCAGCCCAAGCGCGCGAGGTAGTTGACCATGGCATCCGGCAGATAGCCTTCATCGCGGTACTGCGTGACGGGCTTGGCGCCGTTGCGCTTGCTCATCTTCTCGCCCTGCTCGTTCAGCACGGTGGGCAGGTGGGCGTACACGGGCGGCTCCTTGCCCAGCGCGCGGAAGATGTTGATCTGGCGCGGTGTGTTGTTCACATGGTCGTCGCCACGGATCACGTGGGTGATGTCCATGTCGATGTCGTCCACCACCACGCAGAAGTTGTAGGTGGGTGTGCCATCGGGGCGCGCGATCACGAGGTCATCCAGCTCATCGTTGCGGATCTCGATACGGCCCTTGACCTTGTCGTCCCAGGCCACGACACCCCCTTGCGGGTTCTTGAAGCGCAGCACGGGCAACACGCCTGCGGGCACCGGAGGCAAGGCCTTGCCGTCTTCGGGGCGCCAGGTGCCGTCGTAGCGGGGCTTCTCCTTGGCGGCCATCTGCTTCTCGCGCAGGGCATCCAGCTCGGCCACGCTCATGTAGCAGGGGTACACATGGCCTGCGGCCTGCAGATCGGCCAGCACCGCCTTGTAGCGGTCCATGCGCTGCATCTGGTAGAACGGACCTTCGTCGTGGTCCAGGCCTAGCCAGGCCATGCCTTCGATGATCACATCCACCGCCGCCTGGCTGGAACGCTCCAGATCGGTGTCTTCAATGCGCAGGATGAAGTCGCCACCTGTCGCCCGCGCAAACGCCCAAGGGTAGAGCGCCGAACGGATATTGCCCAGGTGGATAAAGCCCGTGGGGGACGGGGCGAACCGGGTGCGCACGCGGCCCGTGCTGGAAGCAGTGGTTTCAGTCATATCAATAAGGTCTGGCCCCTTGCGGGGCCAGTGTCACGATTCGGTCAATCCGTCTATCCATCCGATGGGCGGCGGGGCGAACATCCGCCACGCTGCCCCCAAAGCCTTCGGGCCTTGGCGCTTACGCTTCTTGCGCGTTGGGCAGCGCGAGGCGGGAGGTGTCTTCCTCGCCTTCTTCCACCCCCACACGCCCTTCATTCAGGCTGGCAATGCCTTCTGCCGTGATGTCACCCGTGACATACACGCCGTCGAAACACGAGGCATCAAAGCCCGCGATGGACGCATTGAGCGAACCGACGGCCTTCTTCATGCCGTCCACATCCTGGTAGATCAACGCATCGCAGCCGATCGCCTGGCGGATCTCTTCCACCGTGCGGCCATGGGCCACCAGTTCGCTGCTCGTGGGCATGTCGATGCCATACACGTTGGGATAGCGCACAGGCGGCGCGGCGCTGGCCAGATACACCTTGCGCGCACCGGCGTCGCGCGCCATCTGCACGATTTCGCGGCTGGTCGTGCCACGCACGATGGAGTCGTCCACCAGCAGCACGTTGCGGCCCTTGAACTCGCTGCCGATTACGTTGAGCTTCTGGCGCACGGACTTCTTGCGCACGCCTTGGCCCGGCATGATGAAGGTACGGCCCACGTAGCGGTTCTTGACGAAGCCTTCGCGGTACGGGATGCCCAGCAGGTGCGCCAGTTGCGTGGCGCTGGGACGGCTGGATTCCGGGATCGGAATGATCACGTCGATCTCATTCGGCGGCACGGTGGAGACCACGCGTTTGGCCAGGGCCTCGCCCAGGTTCAGGCGCGCCTGGTAAACCGAGATGCCGTCCAGCACCGAATCCGGGCGCGCAAGGTACACGAATTCGAAGATGCAGGGGTTGAGTTGCGGCTTTTCGGCGCATTGGCTGGCATGGACCTGGCCATCCAGCGTGATGAACACGGCTTCGCCCGGATCGATGTTGCGCTCGAACACGTGGGAGGTTCCCTCCAGCGCCACGGACTCGCTGCCCACCATCACCGTGCCATCCTGGCTGCGGCCCAAGGCCAGCGGGCGGATACCGTGGGGATCACGGAACGCCAGCAAACCGTGGCCTGCGATCAGCGCGATCACGGCGTAAGAGCCCTTGACGCGCTTGTGCACTGCGCGCACAGCAGCAAACACATCCTCGACCTGCAGCGGCACACCCCGGGTGGAGCGCTCCAGCTCGTGCGCCAGAACGTTGAGCAGCACCTCGGAGTCGCTCTCGGTGTTGGTGTGGCGGTGGTCCGTCTGGAACAGTTCGGTGCGCAGTTCACGCGCATTGGTCAGGTTGCCGTTGTGCACCAGCACCAGACCAAAGGGCGCGTTCACGTAGAAAGGCTGCGCCTCTTCCTCGCTATAGGCATTGCCTGCCGTGGGGTAGCGCACCTGACCCAGGCCCACATTGCCCGGCAGGGCTCGCATGTTGCGCGTGCGGAACACATCGCGCACCATGCCCTTGGCCTTGTGCATGAAGAACTTGCGGCCCTGCTGGGTGACGATGCCCGCTGCGTCCTGACCACGGTGCTGCAACAGCAACAAAGCGTCATAGATCAGCTGATTGACGGGCGCTGCACTGACGACGCCGACGATTCCACACATAGTTGTTTTCCATCCGTTTGCGGGAACAGCCCCGCGGCAACCACTTGGCAGCGGCTTATGGCCCCTGCCCCATCGATATCAAGAAGGCAGATGCCTACCAAATTCTTCCGGCAACGCCGGTTTCAAGCCCCGAAGCACTTCTGCAAGCACCGGGGCCGCTTGCGACTCCTGCCACCAGGGGGCTTCATGCAGCGAGGTCAATCCCGCCACCACGGCCACCGCCAGCAGCAGCACCATCCCCCTCAGCACGCCAAACACCGCACCCAGCGTGCGGTCTGCCGGGCGCAGGCCGATGGCTTCGACCAGCTTCTTAGCCAGCCAGGTCACAAAGCCACAGGCAAACACCGACGCCACGAACACCACGGCAAAACCCGCTGCATAGCGCAGCGCCCCAGCCGACTCGCCCATGGGCAGCAGCTCTGCCATGTCTGCCGCGAACCACTGCGCGACAAAAAAGGAAACCACCCAGCCCAGCAGCGACAGCACTTCAAACACCAGGCCACGCCAGGCGCCAATCAGCATCGACGCCAGCAGCACCGCGACAAAAATCCAATCCAGCGCAGCCATGAACGCAAAAAATCAGAAAACGAGCCGCAGGCTTACAGCGTCAGCACCGAAGCCGACAGCTCCAGCGCCTTGATGCGCGCCGCAGCTTTGTCAGCCTCCGTCCGGTTGGTGAACGGACCGACACGCACCCGGGTGCGTTTTCCTTCCTTGGTGTCCACCACCTGGGTATAGGTCTTGAGGCCGGCGCGCTCCACCTTGGTGCGCGCTTCACGGGCTTTTTCAGCGTCGGCAAATGCCCCCACTTGCACGATGAAGCGAGCGTCTTCGGCATTGGCACTGGCCACTGGCTCTGCAGCGCGGCCTTCCAGCAGGGCACGCGCACGCGCCGAATCATCGGGGCGTTGCGCAGGCTTTGGCTCGGGTGCGGCCGGGGGCGTCGGTGCAGCGGCCGGCTTGGCGTCAGGCTTGGGGGCCGTAGCGGGCGTGGCAGCGCCCACCGCAGTGGCCGGTTTGGCTGTGGCTGGACGCGCACTTGGCACCAGCTCCTCCCCCTCCGTCAGCCCATTGGCCGCCGCGCTGCGCGGTGCAGAAGCACGCGACGCCACCGGCGCTGGAGCCTGCGGTGCGGCAGTTGCCACGGGCTTGGCCGCAGGGGCTTCGGCCACTGGTGCGGGCACCACCAGGGGCGCCACCTTGTTGCGGTCAGGAATCTCGATGGGAATATCAACGGGAACAGGCCGGGGCTGGGTATCGAACAGCAAGGGGAATCCGATCACCCCCACCAGCACCAGCACGGCGGCACCGATCAGCCGGTGGCGGGCCCGGCGGCGCATCACCTCGATACTCTCGGCCTGCGGCGTGCGCGGGCGCTTGGACGGCTTCTCGGCCTGTTGCTGCTCACCCTGCCCGGGCCACCGAAACTTGAAAAATGCCATGGAGTAACGACTCGTTCGGACCTCGGAACCTGCCCTATTGGCCCAGATGTTTGGCCTGCAGGCGAGGTGTTCCGTTGATCAGCACACCACCCACCGTATAAAACGAGCCAAAGACCACGATTCTATCAGCGGGGTCTGCCGCAGCCACCGCCGCCTCCAGGGCCTGCATGGGGTCTGAGTGCACGCTCGATGCCACGTCCCGGCGGCCACCCGCCACCATGTGGACGGCGTTCCACTTCTGCTGCAGGGTGGCAGCGGTCTCGGCACGCGGGGTCGGCAGGTTGGTGAAGTACCAGCGGTCCACCAAGGGCCCCACTTTGGCCAGCATGGGGGCCAGGTCCTTGTCGGCCATGGCACCAAAAACGGCGTGTGTGGTGGGAAAGAACCCCATGGCGTCCAGATTGGCCGTGAGGGCGGCCACCGAATGGGGGTTGTGCGCTACATCCAGCACCAGGGTCGGTTGGCCGGGCACGATCTGGAAGCGGCCGGGCAACTCGACCAGGCCCAGGCCGTTGCGCACGGCCTGGGCCGTCACCGGCAGGCGGTCGCGCAGTGCCTCCAGCGCGGCCAACACGCCCGAGGCGTTGACAAGCTGGTTCGCGCCGCGCAGCGAGGGATAGGCCAGACCGGCATATCGCCGCCCCCGCCCCGCCCAGCTCCACTGCTGCTTGTCGCCCGAGAAGTTGAAATCACGCCCAAAACTCCACAGGTCCGCACCGATCTCGCGCGCATGGTCCACCACGCTCTGGGGGGCCATGGGATCGCTCACGATCACCGGGCGGCCGGTGCGCATGATGCCCGCCTTTTCCCGGCCAATGCTTTCACGGTCGGGCCCCAGAAACTCGGTGTGATCGATGTCAATGCTGGTGATCACGGCACAGTCAGCATCGACGATGTTGGTCGCATCCAGCCGCCCGCCCAACCCCACCTCCACGATCGCGACATCCAGCCGCGCATGGCTCATCAGCCGCAGGATGGCCAGGGTGGTGAACTCGAAGTAGGTCAGCGAAATTTCATCGCCATTTTGGACTCTTGCGCGCTCCACAGCCTCGAAGTGCGCTACCAAATCAGAAGCAAGCACGCTTTCACCATGCACACGGCAGCGCTCCTCGAAATGCACCAGGTGGGGCGAGGTGTACACCCCCGTGCGGTAGCCCGCCTGCTGGGCCACCGCCTCCAGCATGGCGCAGGTGGAGCCCTTGCCGTTGGTGCCCGCCACCGTGATCACTGGGCATTCAAAACGCAGCGCCATGCGGCGTGCGACCTCGCTGACCCGGTCCAGGCCCATGTCGATGTTGTGGGGATGCAGCTGCTCGCAATGGCGCAGCCAGCCTTCCAGGGTGTGGGGTTTGGTTTGCATACAGCCCGGGATTGTCGCCGAGCGGCATTCACCACGGGGTTTTCGAGGATGATGCGCGGCATGACAAACGCCCGCATCACCCTCTACGGCATTCCCAACTGCGATACCGTCAAAAAATCCCGCGCCTGGTTCACCGAACAGGGGCTGGACTACCAGTTTCACGACTTCAAGAAACAAGGAGTCCCTGGCAGCCAATTGCCTGGCTGGCTGAGCGCGGCGGGCTGGCAGAAGCTGGTCAACCGCCAGGGCACCACCTGGCGCAAGCTGGATGCCGACACCCAGGCTGCGGTCACGGACGACGCCAGCGCCAGCGCTCTGATGCAGGAGCAGCCGAGCGTGATCAAACGCCCCGTGGTCGAATGGCAGCATGCAGGCCGTACCCAGGTGTCTGTGGGCTTTGCGCCCGACCAATGGCAGGCCTGGCGCGACGCGGCGCCCCAGAGCTGACCAATCCAGCAGGCCGGACCGGCCGACCTGCTGACATTTGCGCGCCAACGCGGGAAAATCGCACAAATCTTTACGCAGATTTACGGCTGCCAGGGCCTGAATTGACACCAAGGGCCTAAACTTTTCTTGTGTTCGGTGCGTTATGTACCGACCCGAAAGGAGTTTCTCCATGAAAAAGATCGTGATTTTTTCCGCCATGGCTGCCGTTGCAACCCTGGCAACCGCCCAGGAACAAGGCCGAGTGCTGTCGGCCACCCCCATCGTTCAGCAGGTGGGCGTCCCCCAGCAGGTGTGCGGCAATGAAACCGTGTACAGCGGCAACCGCACCAGCGGCGCGGGCGCCGTGATGGGCGCCATTGCAGGCGGTGCCGCCGGCAATGCCATCGGCAAGGGCAGCGGCCGCGCAGCTGCCACGGCCATTGGCGTGATCGGTGGGGCCGTGCTGGGCAACCAGATCGAAGGCGGCCAGCCGCAGTACCAGAACGTGCAGCGCTGCACCACCGAGACCTACTACGAAAACCGCACCGTGGGCTACAACGTGGTCTACGAATACGCAGGCCGGCAATACACCACGCGCACCCAGAACGACCCCGGCCGCTGGATCCCGCTGAGCGTGCAGCCCACCGGCCATACCTACTCCACCCAGCCCGACCCGTACGCGCAGCAAGGCGTGTACAGCCAGCCCGGTGTGGTGACCTCCACCTACCCGGTGCAGCCGGTCTACCAGCAGCCCACCTACGTGACGCCGCCCGTGACGGTGATCGAGTATGGCTACGACCGGCCGTACTACCCGCACCACCGCAACCCCTACTGGCGCTGAGCGCACGCTCGGGGGCAACAGGGCACCCAAGCCCTGAGCATTCGCCACCAAGAAATAGAGCCCTTCGGGGCTCTTTTTTTTGGTGCCCAGACCCCGGGCGCAGGTTTCGTTGGGTCCGGCCGCCAGCGCTGCACCACCCCTGCCCTAAAATCGCGGGTTTCCTCTAACCCAATCCAGCGCATCCATGACCACCGAAAAAATCGACGGCGTGTCCGTCACCACCCAGGCCAATGTGTACTTTGACGGCAAGTGCGTGAGCCACGGCATCACCTTTGCCGATGGCACGAAGAAGTCGGTGGGCGTGGTGCTGCCTGCGACGCTGACCTTCAACACCGGTGCGCCCGAGATCATGGAATGCGTGGCCGGCTCCTGCGAATACAAGCTGGCAGGCACCGATGCCTGGGTGAAGTCGTCCGCAGGCGAAAAATTCAGCGTGCCCGGCAACTCGAAGTTCGACATTCGCGTGACCGAGGCTTATCACTACATCTGCCACTTCGGCTGATCGCTCCACACCGCAACGGACCCCGCACATGGCCACCATTCTCCAAAGCCTGCCCCTTGGGCAAAAAGTCGGCATCGCCTTCTCGGGCGGCCTCGATACCAGCGCCGCGCTGCACTGGATGAAGCTCAAGGGCGCCATGCCCTATGCCTACACCGCCAACCTGGGCCAGCCCGACGAGCCCGACTACGACGCCATCCCCCGCAAGGCGATGGAATACGGCGCCGAAAAAGCCCGCTTGGTGGACTGCCGCACCCAACTGGCCCACGAAGGCATTGCCGCCCTGCAGGCAGGCGCCTTCCACATCAGCACCGGCGGCCTGACCTACTTCAACACCACCCCCCTGGGTCGCGCCGTGACCGGCACCATGCTCGTGGCGGCAATGAAGGAAGACGACGTCAACATCTGGGGCGACGGCTCGACCTTCAAGGGCAACGACATCGAGCGCTTCTACCGCTACGGCCTGCTCACCAACCCCTCGCTCAAGATCTACAAGCCCTGGCTGGACCAGCTATTCATCGACGAGCTGGGCGGCCGCGCCGAAATGTCGGCGTTCATGACCCAGGCAGGCTTTGGCTACAAGATGAGTGCCGAAAAGGCCTACAGCACCGACAGCAACATGCTGGGTGCCACGCATGAGGCCAAGGACCTGGAGTTTCTGAACAGCGGCATCCGCATCGTCAACCCCATCATGGGCGTGGCATTCTGGAAGCCCGAGGTCGAAGTCAAGGCCGAAGAAGTCTCGGTGCGCTTTGAAGAAGGCCAGCCTGTGGCCCTGAACGGCGTGGAGTTCAACGACCCGGTCGAGCTGATCCTCGAAGCCAACCGCATTGGCGGCCGCCACGGTCTGGGCATGAGCGACCAGATCGAGAACCGCATCATCGAAGCCAAGAGCCGCGGCATCTATGAAGCCCCCGGCCTGGCGCTGCTGCACATCGCCTACGAGCGCCTGGTGACCGGCATCCACAATGAGGATACCATCGAGCAGTACCGCCTGAACGGCCTGAAGCTGGGCCGCCTGCTGTACCAGGGCCGCTGGTTCGACCCCCAGGCCATCATGCTGCGCGAAACCGCCCAGCGCTGGGTGGCCCGCGCCGTGACCGGCACCGTGACGCTGGAACTGCGCCGTGGCAACGACTATTCGCTGCTCAACACCGAATCGCCCAACCTGACCTACGCCCCCGAGCGCCTGTCGATGGAAAAGGTGGAAGACGCGCCTTTCAGCCCGCTGGACCGCATCGGCCAGCTGACCATGCGCAACCTGGACATCTCGGACACGCGCGACAAGCTGGGCGTGTATGCACGCGCAGGCCTGCTGTCACTGGGTGGCAACGCGGCCCTGGCGCAGCTGGAAAACGACCGCAAGTGAGTTTTGCGGGGGTTTGCCACTCAAAATAGTGGCAAAAAATGGCTCTTGCGCGCGACCATCATGCGCTAGCAGCTATCAAAAAATGAGTAAAGCCACCGGAGACGGTGGCTTTTTCTTTGTCCCTGCGGAGCGGCTGGCGGGGTCTGCCAGGGCCCACTGGGGTTTGAAGGCGATTTGACGGAGGCTTGCTGGGCCTACACCACCACCGGCTCCGGCTCCAGCCGGATGCCGAAGCGCTCATACACGCTGGTCTGGATGGCCTTGGCCAGCGTCATCACCTCGCCGCCCGTCACGCTGTCGGCACCCTGCCCCCGGTTCACCAGCACCAGCGCCTGCTTTTCATACACACCGGCCTTGCCGATGGACTTGCCTTTCCAGCCGCAGGCATCAATCAGCCAGCCCGCCGCCAGCTTGATGCTGCCATCCGCCATGGGGTAGTGCACGATGCGCGGCTCGCGCGCGATGATGTCGGCGCACTGGTCGGGCGACACCGTGGGGTTCTTGAAGAAGCTGCCTGCGTTGCCCACCACGGCCGGGTCGGGCAGCTTGGCGCGGCGGATGTCGCAGATCCAGTCGAAGATCTGCTGGGCCGTGGGCTGCGAGACGCCCTCCTCCGCTATGCGGCGCTCCAGGTCCAGGTAGCCCAGCACCGGTTTCCAGGGTTTGGGCAGGTGAAAACGCACGTGGGTGATCACGGCGCGGCCCTCCAGGCCCATGCCCCGGGGCAAACCGTCTGCGCCGGGCGCATCCGGGGGCGCATGCTTGAACACCGAATCCCGGTAGCCAAATCCGCATTGCGCGGCATCCAGCGTGAAGGCTCGGCCCGTGGCCAGGTCGATCGCGTCCAGGGATTCAAAGCGGTCCTGCAGCTCCACGCCGTAGGCGCCGATGTTCTGCACGGGCGATGCGCCCACGGTGCCCGGAATCAGGGCCAGGTTCTCCAGCCCCGGGAACCCCTGCGCCAGCGTCCAGGCCACGCAGTCATGCCAGACCTCGCCAGCCCCCGCTTCCACGATCCAGGCTTTGGGTGTTTCTGCCACCAGGCGCAGGCCCTTGATCTCCATCTTGAGCACCACGGGCTTCACATCGCCGGTGAGGATGATGTTGCTGCCACCGCCCAGCACAAACTTGGGCGCTGCCGCCAGCTCAGAATCTGCCAGCACGGCCAGCACATCGGCGGCGGTGTGCACCCGCACCAGCGTCTGCGCACGTGCAGCGATACCGAAGGTGTTGCAGGGCTGCAAAGGGACGTTTTTCTCGACTACCATTGGCCCGATTGTCGCACCCGGCCCTGTCACCACCTGGTGCATTGACCCCGTTTCCCCTGAGATAGAGAACCACCATGCCATCTTTTGACACCGTCTGCGAAGCCAACCTGGTTGAAGTGAAAAACGCCGTAGAGAACACCGCCAAGGAAATCGGCACCCGCTTCGACTTCAAGGGCACCTCCGCCAGCATCGAGATCAAGGACAAGGACATCACCCTGATCGGCGATGCCGACTTCCAGCTCACCCAGATCGAAGACGTGCTGCGCAACAAGCTGACCAAGCGCAACGTGGATGTGCGCTTTCTGGACATGGGCGATGTCCAGAAAATGGGCGGCGACAAGGTCAAGCAGGTCATCAAGGTGCGCAACGGCATCGAAAGCGAGCTGGCCAAGAAGATCCAGAAGCTGCTCAAGGAGAGCAAGCTCAAGGTGCAAGGTGCCATCCAGGAAGACAAGGTGCGCGTGACCGGCGCCAAGCGCGACGACCTGCAAGCCGCCATGGCGCTGATCCGCAAGGACGTGACCGACGTGCCGCTGTCGTTCGACAACTTCCGGGACTGAGCCTCGCGCCCCGCAAAATCCACCCACGCTCATCTTCACACCATGACCAAGCTCCTGCACCTGCTGCCCACCGCCACGGTGGCCCTTGGCGGGCTCCTGCTGGCCGCTGCCGGAGCGGTGCATGCGCAATCGGTGGCACTGGCCGGCATGCTGGGCAGCAAGGCCTTGCTGGTGGTGGATGCCCACCCGCCGCGCGCCGTGGGCGCCGGGGATGAATTCCAAGGGGTCAAGGTCATTGCCGTGCTCAAGGAAGAAGCCACCGTCGAGGTCAAGGGCGAGCGGCGCATCCTGCGGCTGGGCGAAGCCCCGGTGCGCGTGGGGGGGCGCAGCGGTGCAAGCGGTAAGCGCCTTGTGCTCACCGCCGACAGCCGGGGGCATTTTGTGAACAGCGGCACCATCAATGGCAAGGTCATGCAGTACATGGTGGATACCGGGGCCTCCACCGTCGCCATTGGCCGCTCTGATGCAGACCGGATGGGACTGAACTACCAAAGCGGCCAGCCTGTGCGCATGGGCACTGCGAATGGCGTTGGGCAAGGCTGGCGCATGAAGCTTGACTCTGTGCGCGTTGGCGATGTGGAGGTGTTTGGGGTGGAGGCCATCGTCACCTCCCAACCCATGCCCTACGTGCTGCTGGGCAACAGTTTTCTGAACGAATTCCAGATGACCCGCAGCAACGACCAGATGGTGCTCGAAAAGCGCAACTGACCCCACCATGTCCGCCCACCCCGCCGCCAGCCACCCACACTCCGAAGGGGAGTACGAGGATCTTCTGAGCCTCTGGTCCGACCTGGAGTCAGCGCTGTCGGTGCTGCTGGCCCGGCCCCTGCAGGTGCAGGACTTCCCCGGCAAGGTGCGGCAGTTCGACGTGTGGCTGCAGGACCTGGTGGCACATGACATCGATGCGGCGCTGTACCTGATGTTCCAGCTGGCGTCCACGTCCACCGTGGGCTACAGCGCCTCACACGCGCTGGTCTGCGGCACGCTGTGCCACATCATGGCGCTCGAACTCAAGCTGCCCCAGCGCGAGCGTGACAGCCTGGTGCGTGCAGCACTGACCATGAACATCGGCATGACCGCGCTGCAGGACGAACTGGCAGAGCAGCGCGAGCGCCCCACTGCCGCACAGCAGGAAGCCATCAAGAGCCACCCCGAAGAAAGCATGCTGCTGCTGGAGCGCCTGTTCATCAGCGATGCGCTTTGGCTGGACGTGGTGGGTCAACACCACGCCAGCATTGCCGAGCGCGTGCCGCTGGCCAACCAGGACCCGGAAGACCGGCTCACGCGCATCCTGGGCACCATCGACCGCTATGCGGCCATGATCAGCCCGCGCAAGTCACGCGCAGGCCGCAGCGCCACCGATTCGGTGCGCGCCATCGTGGGGCAAGAGGTGGATCAGCGCGACGAGGTGAGCTACACCCTCGTGCGCTCCATCGGGCTGTGCCCGCCGGGCACGTTTGTGAAACTGGACAACGGCGACACCGCCATCGTGCTGCGCCGCAGCGACAAGGCCAACCATCCCCTGGTGGCCAGCCTGCTCGACCGCAGCGGCAACCACCAGGCCCAGCCCAGCCTGTACCAGACAGCCTCGGGAAAACCGCGCATCCAGTCGGCCCTGGCGCGCTCGGCCGTGAGCCTGGAACTCAACCACCGCACCATGGTGAGGCTGGGTTTGTATGCGGCCCAGCACAGCGCCGGGCTGCGCGGGCTGGTCACCGGGCCCGGAACGCTCTGAGCCCCGCCAGCCCTTCGGGCAGCGGCGCGCCCACAGCCCTTCAGTGCTTGTGCGCTTTACCCGCTGCCGCCTCGGCAACCGGCTTGTCCTTCTTGCTGCCCAGGCGAGACTCCTTGCCCGCCACCAGACGCTGGATGTTTTCCTTGTGCCGCCAGGCCAGCAGCAGCGCCATCGCCACCATCGCAGCGGCAATCGTGCCCTCGGCGTACCAGACCACCCCGTCCACCAGCAGGTAGTACACCGGGGCAAACACGGCTGCGACCAGCGAGGCCAGCGATGAATAGCGGAAGAAAAAGGCGATGATCACCCAGGTCAGCGCCGTGGCCAGGCCCAGCCAGCCGCTGACGCCCACCAGCACCCCCAGCGCCGTGGCCACGCCCTTGCCGCCCTCAAAGCGGAAGAACACCGGCCACAGGTGCCCCAGGAAAGCCGCCAGCCCCACCAGGGCCACGGTGCCGTCTTCGAGGCCATAAGGGTGGCCGAACCACATCACCAGCGCCACGGGCAGCCAGCCCTTCACGGCATCGAGCAGCAGCGTGATGATGGCGGCGGCCTTGGAGCCCGAGCGCAGCACATTGGTGGCGCCCGGGTTCTTGCTGCCGTAGGTGCGCGGGTCACTCAGGCCCATCACTCGCGTCACGATGACGGCGAACGACAGCGAACCCAGCAGGTAGGCGGCCACAGCGGCAAGAACGGGATAAACGGCGGTCAAAGCAACTCCTTGGAAATCAATGGTTCAGCCTTCTGACGGGCTGTATGTATCGCGCGGCGGCCTATTCTGCCAGCGCACATTGCACGGGTTTGGCGCCCAGCAGCTGCACACACACCTGCGGGTCCAGCTGCACCAGAAAGCCCCGGCGCCCGCCGTTGATAGCGATGCGGGGCAGCGCAAGGATGGTCTCTTCGATGTAAACCGGCATGGTGCGCCGTGTGCCGAACGGGGACGTGCCTCCCACCAGGTAGCCGCTGTGCCGGTTGGCCACCTCGGGCGCGCAGGGCTCGACCGACTTGGCGCCGATCTGGCGTGCGAGGTTCTTGGTAGAGACCTTGCGGTTGCCGTGCATCAGCACCAGGAGCGGCTTGGCGTCCTGGTCCTGCATGACGAGGGTCTTGACCACGGTGAACGGGTCCAGCCCCAGCACCTCGGCGCTGTGCATGGCACCGCCGTGCTCCAGGTACTCATACGGGTGTTCGGTGAAAACCACCTTGTTCGCCTTGAGCAGCTGGGTGGCTTGGGTTTCGGAAACGTGTTCTTTCTTGGCCATGGTGTGGTGCGGATAGGGCACCGATGGTATCCGTATCCAAATGTGAGCGCGTTGAATCCTGCAGCGATGTGTCAGAACACCTTGGCGGGCGCTGCAACGGCCTTGCGGCGTCGCCCCACCTTGCGCTTGCCGTATTCCTCGATGGCCACCACCAGCGCTTGTGTGAACTGCTGCACCAGTGCGGAGGGCATGCGCCCCTCAGCAGCCAGCACCTGCAGGCGCCGCTGCTGCAACTGGGCTTCGTCAAACGGCCGGGCCGCCAGCAAGCCCGCCTCCACCCAGCGCGCCGCCGTGAGGTAGCTGGCCAGCACCACGTCCTGCCCGCTCAGCAAGGGCAGCAGGGCCGACGAGAAATTGCTCTCCACAGCGGGCACATAGCGCAGGCCCTGCACCGCGCAGCTCAGGTCAAACAACTGCCGCCCCGTGGTGTTGGCCGCGCCCAGCAACAGCGGGTAGCGCACCACGTCGGCCACGCTCACACTGCGCTGGCGCGCCAGCGGGTGCTGTGCGGGCATGACGGCGTAGATGGGGGCGATGGCCGAGTGCAGCACCTGCAGGCCTTTTTCGGGTGCCATGCTGTACTTCAGCGCCAGATCGGCCTCGCCACGCAGCACCAGGGCCGACACTTCTTGCGGCACGGCCACCTGCAACTGCAGTTGCACCTGCGGGTATGCCTGCCGAAAACCCGCCATGACCAACGGCATGAAGGCTGCAGCAAACCCTTCGGTGCAGGCCAGCCGCACCCGCAGGGCGCCTTGGGCGGACAAATCCTGCAATTGCTCGACCAGCTCCAGCGCCTGCGCGTCGTGGGCACTGGCATGGGCCAGCAGCCGGGTGCCCGCCTCGGTCAGGGCCATGCCCCGCGCCTGGCGTTCAAACAGCACCACCCCCAGGCTGTCTTCCAGCTTGGCCAGTTGGCGGCTCACGGCCGAGGCGGCCACATGCAGGCGTTGCGCCGCTTGGTTGACAGACCCGGTGCGCGCGACTTCCAGAAAGTAGCGCAATGGAAGACTGAGGAAGGAAACAGGCATGGCTTACCACCCACAAAAAGGCAATACTCAGTTGCCAAATCTCTATTCCAAGCAATGGTAAACCAGCATCCATCTTGCATGGCTTGAGGCTCCAATTCACCCATGCCCCATCGCACCCGCTGATGCCGGGGCGCTTCCCACCGGAGTCCGCATGAAACACCTTGTTCGAGCCTCTTTGTCGTCTGCAGCCCTGGCCATCCTCGCCAGCGCCAGCAGCCTTTCGTTTGCCCAGGCCACCTCGCCGTCAGATGCCTGGCCCCAGCGCGCCGTGCGCATCGTGGTGCCTTTCCCGCCCGGTGGCGGCACCGATGCCGTGGCCCGCGCCCTGGGGCAGAAGCTGTCCGCACGCCTGGGCCAGCCGGTGGTCACCGACAACAAACCCGGCGCGTCCACCATCATCGGCACCGAAACGGTGGTCAAGGCCGATCCCGACGGCTACACGCTCTTGGTATCGGGCTCCACCAGCTACACCGTGAATGCCGCGCTGCGTCCCAAACTGCCCTACGACCCGCTCAAGGACCTGGCCCCCGTGGCCATCGTTGCGCGCGCGCCGCTGGTGATCGTGGTCAACGCCAACTCGCCCTACAAGGACCTGGCCGCGCTGATGGCAGCAGCCAAGGCCGCGCCCAAAACCATCAACTACGCCACGTTCGGTTCGGGCTCTGCCCCGCACCTGGTCGGTGCGCTGCTGGAACAGGCAGCCGACGTTCGCCTGCAGGACGTGCCCTACCGGGGCAGCGCACAGGCCATGATGGGATTGATCGGCGGCGAGATCCAGATGGCCATCGACACCGTGGCCAGCGCCGCGCCGCATGTGCGCTCCGGCAAGTTGCGTGCCTTGGCGATTGCGGGCAATGAGCGTGCCCGCGCCCTGCCCTCGGTGCCCACGGTGGTGGAGCAAAAACTGCCCGACGCGGCCTTTGACGGCTGGTACGCCGTGGCCGCCCCCGCACGCACGCCTGCGCCCATCGTGGACAAGCTGATCAAGGAAGTCGAAGCCGCCCTGCGTGACCCCCATCTGCAAGAGCAGATCCGCGCCCAGGGCATGGAGCCCGTGTTTGTGGGCCCCAAAGCCATGCACACCGCCATGGACAACGAAATTGGCCGCTACCGCGCACTGGCCCACCGCGCCAAGATCGTGGTGGAGTGACGCCCCACCCAACCAGGACCCGCACGATGACCCGACAACACCTGATCGACAACGTCCAGCGCTACTTTGACGATGGCCGCTTTGCCACCGACCTGCGCCGCCGCGTGGCGTGGCGCACCGAAAGCGACACCGGCAAGGTGCCGCCCGAGTTGCGCGCCTACCTCACCGACGAAATGCTGCCCTGGCTCGCGCCCCTGGGTTTTGAATGTGAGGTGCTCGACAACCCGTCGCCACAAGGCGGCCCCTTTTTGGTGGCCCGCCGCGTGGAAGATCCCGCGCTGCCCACCGTGCTCACCTATGGCCACGGCGACGTGGTCAACGGACAGGACGCGCAATGGCGCGAAGGCCTCTCGCCCTGGGAGCTGACCATCGACGGCGAGCGCTGGTACGGCCGGGGCACGGCCGACAACAAGGGCCAGCACACCGTGAGCCTGGCCGCACTCGCCCACACCATCGAGGCCCGGGGCGGCCGCCTGGGCTACAACGTGACGCTGCTCATGGAGATGGGTGAAGAAGCGGGTTCGCCCGGCCTGGCCGCCTTCTGCGAGCAACACCGCGATGCGTTGAAGGCCGACCTGTTCGTAGCCAGCGACGGCCCGCGCGTGAATGCGGGCCACCCCACCCTCTTCCTGGGGTCGCGCGGTGCGATCAATTTCTCGCTCGCCGTGCGCAGCCGCGACAAGGCCTACCACTCGGGCAACTGGGGTGGCGTGCTGGCCAACCCGGCCACAGTGCTCACGCACGCGCTGGCCACGTTGGTAGACGCGAAGGGCCGAATTCTCATCAAAGGCCTGCTGCCGCCTGCGGTGCCCGACAAGCTGCGCACTGCCCTCAAAGATGTGGTGATTGGCACCGGTGCAGACGACCCCGCGCTCACCTCCGGCTGGGGCGAGCCCGGCCTGACACCGGCTGAACAGTTGGTAGGCTGGAATACGCTGGAGGTGCTGGCACTGGGCGCAGGCAACGCACAGCGGCCCATCAACGCCATCCCCGCCCAGGCCGTGGCGCACTGCCAGCTGCGTTTTGTGGTGGGCACCGATTGGCAGAACGTGCAGGCCACGCTGCGCGAGCACCTGGACGCACATGGCTTCAGCCAGGTCGAGATCACCATGGGCATGCACTGCGGCGCCACGCGGCTCGATCTGCACAACCCCTGGGTGGACTGGACGATGGCCTCGCTGCAGGCCAGCGCAGGCCAGCCCGCCACGCTGCTGCCCAACCTGGCAGGCTCGCTGCCCAACGACATCTTTGCCGACCAGCTGGGCCTGCCCACGCTGTGGGTGCCGCACTCATACCCCGCCTGCGCCCAGCATGCGCCCAACGAGCATTTGCTGGCGCCCGTGGCGCGCGAAGGGCTGGCGGTGATGGCCGGGTTGTTCTGGGACCTGGGTGAGGCCCAAGGGACGCCATGGACTGAAGGACGCACCACCCGCCAGGAGGCGACGGCCTAAAGGCTGTGCACGACGATTCGCCAATAAACAAAGGGGCCCTGCGGGGCCCCTTTGTTTTGCTCTTGTAGAGTCACAGGGCCACGCCCCGCCCCCCGGTCACAGCGCCGGGTCGCGCAGCTCCCAGCGGATCGCGTCGATGGCCTTCAGCACTTCGGGTGACAGCGTCGTGCCCCAGGCGTTCAGGTCTTCCTCCAGCTGCGCCACCGACGTCACGCCGATGATGGTGCTGGCCACTTGCCACTTGGTGTAGCAGAACGCCAGCGCCATCTGGGTGGGCGTCATGCCGTTGGCGCGGGCCAGCGCGTTGTAGCGGCGCGAGGCCTCCAATGCCTCGGGGCGGCCCCATCGCTGTTTGCGCACGGATTCATACGATGCAATGCGCGCGCCCTGCGGGGCATTGGGGCCGGTGATGCCGCTTTCGTCGTACTTGCCCGTCAGCAGGCCAAAGCCCAGGGGCGAATAAGCCAGCAACGACACGTCCAGGCGGTGGCAGGTCTCATCCAGCCCATTTTCCCAGGTTCGGTTGATGAGGCAGTACGGGTTCTGCACGGTGGCCACACGCGGCAGGCCATGCTGCTCGGCCAGGCGCACGAACTCGTGCACGCCATAAGGGGTTTCGTTGGACAGGCCGATGTAGCGCACCTTGCCCGCCTTCACCAGCCCGGCCAGCGCTTCCAGCTGCTCGCGGATGGGGGTTTGCGACGTTTCCTTGGCGGGGTCGTAATACAGGTTGCCGAACGCAGGCACATGGCGCTCGGGCCAGTGGATCTGGTAGAGGTCGATCACATCGGTCTGCAGGCGGCGCAGGCTGCCTTCGCACGACGCCACGATGTCGGCCGCCGTCATGCCCTTGCCCTCGCGCACCCAGGGCATGCCGCGCGATGGGCCGGCCACCTTGGTGGCCACCACCAGCTTCTGGCGCGCGCCGGGGTTCTTGGCAAACCAGTTGCCGATGATGGTTTCGGTGGCGCCAAAGGTTTCGGCCTTGGCGGGCACGGCGTACATCTCGGCCGTGTCGATGAAGTTCACGCCGCGCGCAAGCGACTGGCTCAGGATGGCATGCGAGTCGGCCTCATTGACCTGCTCGCCAAAGGTCATGGTGCCCAGGCAAATGGGGGTGACAAGCAGGTCACTCTGACCCAAGCGGACGGTGTTCATGCGGTGAAGGCTCCAGATGGTGGAAAAGTAAACAGGGCCTGCTGCGGCCCCGGCTGGCGATGGTACAAGCGATCGCCAAAACCTGCCGGGCGCCGGACTCATTGGCGACAGCACCGGCCCCCGGGCGATGGCGTCATCGACGTACCATTGGCAGAGCATGTACCAAGTTCTCAAACCCTCGCGCAGCAGCACGCTGCCCATGCGCCACCTGAACTACCACGTCCGCCACTGGGGGCCGGACACCAGCACCTTGCCCACGCTGATGCTGCTGCACGGCTGGATGGATGTGAGCGCCTCGTACCAGTTCACGGTGGACGCGCTGCAGCACGAGCGCCGCATCATCGCCCCCGACTGGCGTGGCTTTGGCCTGACCACCGGCGCGCCGGTGGACCACTATGTGTTTGCCGACTACCTGGCCGACCTGGATCTGCTGCTGGACCACTACGCCCCCGGCGAAGCCATCGACCTGGTGGGCCACAGCATGGGCGGCAACGTGGCCATGATGTATGCGGGCGTGCGGCCCGCGCGCATCCGCCGCCTGGTGAACCTGGAGGGCTTTGGCATGCCCGCCACGCGGCCTGCGCAGGCGCCCAAGCGCTACGCGCAGTGGATTGACGAGATCAAGCAGTTGCACACTGGCGACATGGCGCTCAAGAGCTACGACAGCCAGGAAGGCGTGGCCCGCAGGCTGATGAAAACCAACCCGCGCCTGTCCGAAGACAAAGCCCAATGGCTGGCAGGCCACTGGGCGCAGCCCAATGCGCAGGGCCAGTGGGAGATATTGGGCGACCCGGCCCACAAGATCACCAGCGCCCAGCTGTACCGCCTGGACGAGGCAATGGAGCTGTACAAGAACATCACCGCGCCCGTGCTTGCCGTGGAGGCCAGCGACGACAGCCTGGGCCAGTGGTGGAAGGGCCGCTACACGCTGGAGGAATACCACCAGCGCCTGACCCATGTGGGCAACTGCCGCACGGCCGTGGTGCACGACGCCGCGCACATGCTGCACCACGACCAGCCCGCCCAGGTGGCATGGCTGATCGAGGAGTTTCTGGAGCAGCCCTGACGCAGATTTGAATCAAATCAGGCCCTACCGCCTGATGGATAAGCTTTTATAGCTATCATTTTTGATTCAACAGCACACCAGGAGGGCCCCTGCCAACCCGGGCCCACGCGCTCCAAAGCCCTTCGCAGGGCTTTGGCAGGGCGGTTTGTCATCCCATGAGAAAATCGCGGGTTATTCCACAGAACACCCAGGACAAGAATCATGGACGCAGAACGCATCAACCTCATCGGCACCACCCTCAGCGACCTGGCTCTGCGCACGGCAGAGTTACGGAGGTATCTTTGACTTCGATGCCAAATTTGAACGCCTGCGCACGGTAAACGCGTCGCTGGAAGACCCTTCGGTCTGGAACGATCCCAAGAAGGCCCAGGAGCTGGGCAAGGAACAGAAGTCGCTCTCCAGCGTGGTCGTCACGCTGGACAAGCTCACCCGCGATCTGGCCGACAACGCCGAGCTGTACGAGATGAGCAAAGAGGAAGGCGATGAAGCCGGCCTTTTGACCATCGAGTCAGAAGCCGCCACGATGCGCGCAGCGGTGGAAGAGCTGGAGTTCCGCCGCATGTTCCGCAACGAGGCCGACCCGCTCAACTGCTTTGTGGACATCCAGGCCGGCGCCGGTGGCACCGAGGCCTGCGACTGGGCCAGCATGCTGCTGCGCCAGTACCTCAAGTACGCCGAGCGCAAGGGCTTCAAGGCCACCGTCGAAGACGAGACCCCCGGCGACGTGGCGGGCATCAAGAGCGCCACGATCAAGATCGAAGGCGAATACGCCTTTGGCCTGCTGCGCACCGAAACCGGCGTGCACCGCCTGGTGCGCAAGAGCCCGTTCGACAGCTCGGGCGGCCGCCACACCTCGTTCGCCTCGCTGTTCGTCTACCCTGAGATCGACGACTCCATCGAGATCAACATCAACCCGGCCGACGTGCGCACCGACACCTTCCGTGCCTCCGGCGCGGGCGGCCAGCACATCAACAAGACCGACTCGGCCGTGCGCTTGACGCACATTCCCACGGGCATCGTGGTGCAGTGCCAGGACGGCCGCAGCCAGCACAGCAACCGCGACGTGGCCTGGCAACGCCTGCGCAGCCGCCTGTATGACTTCGAGATGCGCAAGCGCATGGAAGAGCAGCAAAAGCTGGAAGATACCAAGACCGACGTGGGCTGGGGCCACCAGATCCGCAGCTATGTGCTGGACAACAGCCGCATCAAGGACCTGCGCACCAACGTCGAAATCTCGGCCACGCAGAAGGTGCTGGACGGCGACCTGGACGCCTTCATCGAAGCTTCGTTGAAGCAAGGCGTCTAAGCGATGCGTATGCGCACCGACGCCATCATCTTCGACATGGACGGCACCATGATCGACTCCATGCCCTGGCACGCCCAGGCGTGGGTCGAGTTTGCGCGCCGCCGGGGCATGGACATCGACGTGCCCGACCTCATGGCGCGCACCACGGGCAAGAATGGCACCGAGTGCATCGTGGAACTGCTGGGCCGCCCCGTGTCGCAGGACGAGGCCGACGCGCTCACGCACGAAAAAGAAACCATCTACCGCGAACTGTTCGCCCCCCGCTTTGCCGAGGTGGCGGGCTTTCGCCAGTTTGCCGCCCAGGTGCGCGCACGTGGCCTCAAGCTGGCCGTGGGCACAGCGGGCGACATTGGCAACGTGGAATTTGCCCTGGGCCATCTGGGGCTGGACCCTGCGCCGCAGGCCATCGTGCGCGGCGACGAGGGCCTGCCCGGCAAGCCCCAGCCCGCCATCTTTCTCGAAGCCGCGCGCCGCATCGCTGCCGACCCGGCGCACTGCATCGTTTTTGAAGATGCGCCCTTCGGCATTGAGGCCGCGCGCCGCGCGGGCATGCGCGCCGTGGCCATCTGCAGCACCCACACGCCCGAGCAACTGGCCGGGCCCCATGTGCTGGCCGCCGTGCGCGACTACACCGAACTCATGAACACCGACTTTCTGGAGAGCATCCATGTTGCAGCAACTGCTTAGCGCCGACGGAAGTGGAGACGGAGCGGGCCAGACCATCGCCATCCGCCGCGAGGACTACACCGCCCCCGCCTACTGGATCGACAGTGTCGAGCTGACCTTCGACCTGGACCCGGCCAAGACCCGCGTGCTCAACCGCATGACGGTGCGCCGCAACCCCGCAGCCCCCGCCCAGCCGCTGAAGCTCGACGGCGAAGACCTGAACCTGGCCCGTGTGCTGGTCAACGGCCAGGGCACCTCGTTCAAGATGGAGGGTGCGCGCCTGGTGCTGGAGAACCTGCCTGAGGGCGAAGAGCCTTTCGCGCTGGAGATCTTCACCACCTGCTGCCCCGCCAAGAACACGCAGCTCATGGGCCTCTATGTGAGCCAGGGCACGTTCTTCACGCAGTGCGAGGCCGAGGGCTTCCGCCGCATCACCTACTTCCTGGACCGCCCCGATGTGATGGCCAGCTACACCGTCACGCTGCGCGCCGACAAGGCCCAGTACCCGGTGCTGCTGTCCAACGGCAATCTGGTGGACAGCGGCCCGCTGGAAGACGGCCCCAATGGCGCACGGCATTTCGCCAAATGGGTGGACCCGCACAAGAAGCCCTGCTACCTGTTCGCCCTGGTGGCGGGCAAGCTGGTGGCGCGCGAGCAGCTCATCAAGAGCCGCTCGGGTAGCGACCACCTGCTGCAGGTCTACGTGCGCCCCGGTGATCTGGGCAAGACCGAACACGCGATGAACTCGCTGATGTACAGCGTGGCCTGGGACGAAGCCCGCTTCGGCCTGCCGCTGGACCTGGAGCGCTTCATGATCGTCGCCACCAGCGACTTCAACATGGGTGCCATGGAGAACAAGGGCCTGAACATCTTCAACACGAAGTACGTTCTCGCCAGCGAATCCACGGCCACCGACACCGACTTCGCCAACATCGAAAGTGTGGTCGGCCACGAATACTTCCACAACTGGACGGGCAACCGCGTGACCTGCCGCGACTGGTTCCAGCTGAGCCTGAAGGAAGGCCTCACCGTCTTCCGCGACCAGGAGTTCAGCATGGACCTCGCGGGCAGCCCGTCGGCCCGCGCCGTCAAGCGCATCGAGGACGTGCGCGTGCTGCGCACCGCCCAGTTCCCTGAAGACGCAGGCCCCATGGCCCACCCGGTGCGGCCCGACAGCTACGTCGAGATCAACAACTTCTACACCGTCACCATCTACGAAAAGGGTGCGGAAGTGGTGCGCATGCAGCACAACCTGGTGGGCCGCGAAGGCTTTGCCAAGGGCATGAAGCTGTACTTCGAGCGCCATGACGGCCAGGCTGTGACCTGCGACGACTTTGTACAGGCCATCGCCGATGCCAACCCGGACAGCCCGCTGGCGCAGCACCTGCCCCAGTTCAAGCGCTGGTACAGCCAGGCTGGCACGCCTCGCGTGCGCGCCACGGGCCGCTACGACGCTGCCACACGCTGCTATGCGCTCACGCTGTCACAAAGCTGCACGGCCACGCCCGGCCAAAGCGAGAAGCAGCCCTTCGTCATCCCGGTGGAGCTGGGCCTGATCGACGCCAGCACCGGCGCCGCCCTGCCCCTGCACCTGTCGGGCGAAGAATCGTCGGGCAGCACCTCGCGCGTGATCGTGCTCACCGAGGCATCGCAGACGCTGACCTTCACCAACCTGGATGCCGAGCCCGTGCCCTCGCTGCTGCGCGGCTTCAGCGCGCCCGTGGTGCTGGACATCGACTACACCGACGCACAGTTGCTCACCCTGCTGGCACACGACGCCGACGCCTTCAACCGCTGGGAAGCCGGTCAGCGCCTGGCGCTGCGAATCGCTATTAATTCAATAGCTAACAACGCTTTACAGACAGGCGGAAACGGCCGATTTGAGCATCAAATTCTGCCTGCAGAGTTTGTGGAAGCCATGCGCGCCGTGCTGCGCAACCCCCTGCTGGATGCCGCCTTCAAGGAACTGGTGCTCACGCTGCCGTCTGAAACTTACATTGCAGAGCAGCAGGACGTGGTGGACCCCCAGCGCATTCACGCCGTGCGCGAAGCCATGCGCGAGCAACTGGCCGTCTCGCTGCAGGCCGACTGGGAATGGGCCTGGGAACAGAATCAGGACACCGGCGGCTACCGCCCCGATCCCGTTTCCTCCGGCCGCCGCGCACTCAGCGGCCTGGCGCTGCACATGCTGTGCATTGCCGCACAGAAGACGGGCGATGCAGTCTGGCCCGGCAAGGCCTACCAGCGCTTCAAGGTGGCGGGCAACATGACGGACCGCTTCAACGCGCTCACCGCCCTGGTGGCCAGTGGCAGCGAGCTGGCCGCCCCGGCGCTGGCGCGCTTTCACGCCCTGTTCAAGGACGAGCCGCTGGTCATCGACAAGTGGTTCGCGCTGCAAGCCGGTGCGCCGGACCGGGGTGGCAATGTGCTGCCCGCCGTGCGCCAGCTCATGGCACACCCGGACTTCAGCCTCAAGAACCCGAACCGCGCGCGCAGCGTGATCTTCAGCTACTGCAGCGCCAACCCCGGCGCCTTCCACCGTGCCGACGCGGCAGGCTATGTGTTCTGGAGCGACCGCGTGATCGAGCTGGATGCCATCAACCCGCAGGTCGCCGCCCGCCTTGCGCGCGCGCTCGACCGCTGGAAGAAGCTGGCAGACCCTTGGCGCAGCGCTGCCCGCGAGGCCATCGCCCGCGTCGCCGCCAAGCCCGATCTGTCCAACGACGTGCGCGAGGTCGTCACTCGCGCACTGGCCGACTAACCCACCTGAAAGCAAAACCCCCATGGCAAAAAGCATCAGCCTGACCCGCTACCTTGTTGAGCAGCAACGGGTGGACGGCCTCATCCCCTCGCAGCTACGCCTGCTGCTCGAAGTGGTGGCCCGCGCCTGCAAAAGCATCAGCCACGCTGTGAACAAGGGCGCGCTGGGCGGCGTGCTGGGCACGGCCAGCAGCGAAAACGTGCAGGGCGAGATCCAGAAAAAGCTCGACATCATCGCCAACGAGGTGCTGATCGAAGCCAACGAATGGGGCGGCCACCTGGCCGCCATGGCGTCCGAGGAAATGGACGGCATCTACCTGGTGCCCAACCGCTACCCACAAGGCGAATACCTGCTGCTGTTCGACCCCCTCGACGGCTCCAGCAACATCGACGTGAACGTGAGCATCGGCACCATCTTCAGCGTGCTGAAGAAGCCCGATGGCGACCGGGGTGTGGAGGAAGGCGACTTCCTGCAACCCGGCACGCAGCAAGTGGCCGCGGGCTACTGCATCTATGGCCCGCAGACCACGCTGGTGCTCACCGTGGGCGACGGCGTGGCCATGTTCACGCTCGACCGCGAGCAGGGCTCGTTCGTGCTGACCGAAGAGAACATCCGCATTCCTGAGGACACCAAGGAATTCGCGATCAACATGAGCAACATGCGCCACTGGGACGAACCCGTGAAGCGCTACATCGACGAATGCCTACAGGGCAAGGAAGGCCCGCGCGGCAAGGACTTCAACATGCGCTGGATTGCCAGCATGGTGGCAGACGTGCACCGCATCCTGACCCGTGGCGGCGTCTTCATGTACCCCTGGGACAAGCGTGAACCCAACAAGCCCGGCAAGCTGCGCCTGATGTACGAGGCCAACCCCATGGGCTGGCTGGTCGAGCAGGCAGGCGGCGCCGCCACCAACGGCAAGCAGCGCATCCTGGACATCCAGCCCACCCAGCTGCACGAGCGCGTCAGCGTGATCCTCGGCTCAAAAAATGAGGTCGAGCGCGTGACAAGCTACCATTCCACGCTATAATTTAAGTCTTACGCCGGTGTAGCTCAGTCGGTAGAGCAGCTCATTCGTAATGAGAAGGTCGGGTGTTCGATTCATCTCTCCGGCACCAAATAAAAAGCCCTGATTCGCAAGAGTCAGGGCTTTTTTCATGGTTCTCGAAAGGCCTTCTTTGCGGCGAACTCAGGGCATCGGCGCCATGGCGCTTGGCAGAGTGCAGACCTGTCTGGTGGGTCAAGCCTTTGAGAAAAACCACCGAGCCCTTCAGGGCCCGGGCTTGGGGTTTTGAGTCGCCTGCTGTGCAAATGCAAAATCCGGCAGCGACAGCGTGGCTTCGGCCACTTCCAGCAGACGGCGGTTCTGGTCCATGGAGGTTTTCTGCAGTGCCCGGAAGGCCACCTCCTCGTTCATGCCCAGCCGCGCCATCAGCACACCCTTGGCCCGCTCGATCACCTTGCGCTCGTTGAGCGTGCGGCGGGCGACTTCCAGCTCGGCTTCCATGCTGGCCATGCGCGCAGACTGGGTCTGCAGCAGGTCCACCAGCGAGGCTGCTTCACCCGTGTGCCCTCCCCCTACCGGCTCAGGCAAGGCCGATGGCACCTGGGCCATGTCGAAGAAGCGGTCTACCGCATGGGTGCGTTGTGGCGGGTTGTCACGCAGGCCGCGCAGCAGGCCCTTGGAGTCCTGCAAGTCTTGCTGGGCCTCCAGGATGCGCGCCTCGCAGTCTTCACGCAGGCGCTTGACCAGATCCACCTGCAGGTGCCACAGCGCATTGATGCGTTCGGAGCACACATCGAACCAGGTGTCGCTGAGGTCGCTGTCGAGAGAGGCGCCCGGCCGGGCCACACACAACGCACGGCGCAGGCGCTCCAGCTGGGCCATGCCGGGCACCAGCTGCTGCTGCTCCCAGCGAGCGCGCAGCGCAGGCTCAGCAAATTCAGCGAACACACGCAGGCTGCGCTCCTGGGCATCAATGAGGTGAATCACGCGTTGCTGGTGGGCCTCGTTGCTGCTGCCGGAGGCATACAACAAGGCTCCCAGGGCCCGCTCCTGGCCCGCCTCTTCTTCAGCCTGCACCAGGTGCAGCAAAGCCACCAGCATGCGCGACACGCTGGGCAGGCCTGCCGCGTCAGCAACGTGGAAAACCAGCTCTATCAGTCCCGCGATGAGGTGGCTGTAGGCCGCCACGGAGTCGTGCGCCGACATGGCTTGGCGCTCGATCTGGATGCGCAGCGCGGGCAGCGATTCCAGGCCCAGTAAAGCCCACGCCATCAGCGAAAGCGCCTTGGCAGTGGCGCCCTGCCCCGGCTCAATGTGCTGCGCAAACACGTCGCGCAGCCGCACCTCCAGGGGCGAGACCTCCTCGATGACGCGCAAACGCACATCCGCAAACCGCTGCGCCTTGGACGCCAGGTACGCGCCCGAAACACCACGCTCCCGCTGCAGGCCCTGGATCAGTTGCCCGATCACATCCACCAGCTCGGCACGGCTCGCCAGATGGCGCACGGCATCGATCTCCAGCTGTTTGGAGCGGAGCACAAGGTTCGATACCGACAAAGGCGCGGCCGGGTCTGGCATGCAGGGTTCCTGGTTGTTGTGGCGCAGCAGGAGTGCCGCGTCGTGACTGCGATTGTGTCAGGCCACAGCCACGCTGACGCGGCCACCCACGGCGCGCACGCTGTGGGCGCTCACCGATTGCTCTGGTGTCTCCAGGCATTCGCCGGTCTGCAGATCAAAGTGGTTTTTGTACAGCGGTGAGGCCACCACCACGCGATCGCCAATGCTGCCCACCAAGCCCCGAGCCAGCACGCTGGCACCGGACTTAGGGTCCACGTTGTCGATGGCAAAAAACTGATCGGCGCCGACGCGGAAAACCGCCACATGGCGGTTGGCCACCAGGGCGCATACGCCGGTGCTGGGCAGGATGTCATCGACCGCGCAAATGTCGGTCCATGCGAGGGCGTCGGTACTGGTCATGGGGAGTGCGCTCATGGTGTTCTCTTCTTTCTTCAAGCGGCCTGACGGATGGGTATCACTTTTGCAACGGCCTGGCCACGTTCTTCGGCGCGCGCGGGGCGGATCTGACCACGCTCCTCGACGAAGAGCACGTTCTCATCGGCCTTGTCGCTGTTCACGAACGAGCGGAAGCGCTTGCGTGTTTCGGGGTCGGTCACCGCCGTCTTCCACTCGCATTGGTAGGTGTTCACCACGTTCTGCATCTGCGACTCCAGCTCTGCACACAGGCCCAGGCTGTCCTTCTGCAAAACGTCTTTCAGGTAGTCCAGGCCGCCTTCGAGGTTTTCGCGCCAGGTGCTGGTGCGCTGCAGCCGGTCGGCCGTGCGCACGTAGAACATCAGCACCCGGTCGATCATGCGCACCAGGTCTTCCTTGGACAGGTCGGACTCGAACAACTCGGCATGGCGCGGCTTCATGCCGCCATTGCCGCAGATGTACAGGTTCCAGCCCTTCTCGGTCGCGATGACGCCGATGTCCTTGCCCTGCGCTTCGGCGCATTCGCGCGTGCAGCCCGAGACGCCGAACTTGATCTTGTGCGGGGCGCGCAGGCCCTTGTAACGGTTCTCCAGCTCTACAGCCAGGCCCACACTGTCCTGCACTCCGTAACGGCACCAGGTAGAGCCCACGCAGCTCTTAACGGTGCGCAGGGACTTGCCGTAGGCATGACCCGACTCGAAACCGGCAGCGATCAGCTCCTCCCAGATCAACGGCAACTGCTCGACCCGCGCGCCAAACATATCTACGCGCGCGCCGCCCGTGACCTTGGTGTACAGGCCGTACTTCTTGGCCACCTGGCCCACAGCGATCAGGCCGTCGGGTGTGACCTCGCCACCGGGCATGCGCGGCACCACCGAGTAGGAGCCATCCTTCTGGATGTTGCCCAGGTAGTAGTCGTTGCTGTCCTGCAGGCTGGCCAGCTCTTTCTTGAGCACGAATTCGTTCCAGCACGAGGCGAACACGCTGGCCGCCACGGGCTTGCAGATGTCGCAGCCCATGCCCTTGCCGTGCTTTGCCAGCAGGTCCTCGAAGCTCTTGATCTGGCCCACGCGCACCAGGTGGTAAATCTCCTGGCGCGAGTACGCGAAGTGCTCGCAGAGGTGGTTGTTCACGGCCATGCCGCGGCGCGCCATCTCGGCCTTCATGACCTGGGTAACGAGGGGCACACAGCCGCCACAGGTGGCACCAGCCTTGGTGCAGGCCTTCATCTCGGCGATGGTGCAGACACCATTCCCCACAGCCTCGCAGATGCCGCCCTTGGTGACGTTGTTGCACGAGCAGATCTGTGCGGTGTCGGGCAGCGCGTCCACGCCCAGGCCTGGCTTGGCCTTGCCGTCGCTGGACGGGAAGATCAGGAACTCGGGGTCCTCGGGCAGGGTGATGCCGTTCAGCGCCATCTGCAGCAGCGTGCCGTATTCGGTGGCGTCGCCGATCAGCACGGCGCCCAGCAGCTGCTTGCCATCCTCACTGATGACGATCTTTTTGTAGACCTGGCGGCGCTCATCCACGTACTGGCAGCTGCGGCTGTGCGGCGTCTTGCCATGGGCGTCGCCGATGCTGGCGACGTCCACGCCCATGAGCTTGAGCTTGGTGCTCATGTCGGCGCCGACGAAGGCCGCCTCGGCATCGCCGGCGATGTGGCGGGCGGCCACGCGCGCCATGTCGTAGCCCGGCGCCACCAGCCCGAAGGTCTGCTCGTTCCACGAGGCACATTCGCCAATGGCATACACATTGTGGTCGCTGGTGCGGCAGGCGCTATCGATGGCCACACCACCGCGCGGGCCGATGGCCAGCACACACTGGCGAGCCAGTTCATCGCGTGGGCGGATGCCAGCAGAGAACACGATCATGTCGGTCTCCAGGTACGAATCATCCGCAAACTTCATGCGGTGGCGCGCACGTGCACCGTCCGTGATCTCTTGGGTGTTGCGGCCAGTGTGCACCTGCACGCCCAGCTCCTCAATCTTGGCCTTTAGCACACGCCCACCGCCTTCATCGACCTGGACGGCCATCAGACGGGGAGCAAACTCGACCACATGGGTCTCCAGGCCCATGTCACGCAGCGCCTTGGCACATTCCAGGCCCAGCAGGCCGCCGCCCACCACCACACCGGTCTTAGACTTGGCGCCTGAGGCTTGCATGGCCTCCAGGTCCTCGATGGTGCGGTAGACGAAACAATGGTCGCGCTCACGCCCTGGCACCTGCGGCACAAACGGATTGGATCCAGTGGCCAACACCAGCTTGTCGTAGTGAAAGACGTCGCCGCTGACGGTAGTCACGGTGTGAGTGCGCCGGTCGATGGACGCAGCACGCGTTCCCAGCCGCAGCGAAAAGCCTGTGCGTTCGAAGAAGTCCCCCTCGACCAGCGAGAGGTCCTCCGCCGTCTTGCCGCTGAAGAATTCGGACAAATGGACCCGGTCGTATGCAGCCCTAGGCTCTTCGCACAGCACCGTCACTTCGACATTGGACAGCCCCGTTTCAGCCAGGCTATCCAGGAACTTGTGGCCCACCATACCGTGGCCAATAAGAACAATCTTCATGCTTTTCATCCTGCAAGGGCCCGGTGCGTCGCCAAGGGGGAGATACAGGCAGGATGCGCACCTCGGTACCCGTCCAGGGCAACGAAGCAACACACCCTCCGCAGACAGCACGGGGCGTGGGTTGGAACAGCCAAACGTGGGCCAATGCGCCCAGCACTCGCTTGGGTTCCGCCATCTTTAGCGGAGGGTTTCATGGGATCCCGGGCAGCATTACCGGAGGATCACCAAGAGATCAGCAATATCCATGCCGATCTTTTTCATCCCCGGACAGGAAACGCAAACGCCCATTCCGAGCGGCAAAGGGCACAGCCCGGGCTGCTTGTTCGCCACCAAGGTGAAGGCGCATCAATGCGGTGCGCGAGACATCCCCAACATGGGGAATTCCCAATGTCTGACAAGGTGTTGATCTCCTCGCCAGTTCCTCACAGCGGGTCGCTTTTTTGTTTTCCAAACAGCATCAACTCGGGCAGACTGCGAAGCACACGCTTTGCACAGGCCCCAGGCGAATGCAGGCGCCAAACCCCATTTTTGTAACGCCAACAGCAGATCACGACCATGAGCGTAGAACGCAGAGTCGCCACCGACCGGCGCAGCGGGAAGGACCGACGACTGACAGAAGCAGGCCCGCCAACCAATTTTGAGCGGCGGCGCAATGTAGAAGCACGGCAGCCCGAACTGACCGAGCTACACCTGAGTGAGGACGAACTCAAGGCCCTGGGATTTGCGCCTGGGAAACACGCACCTCAAAAATAGAAGCGTCAATATCACGGCAGCCTGGAACGGAACGGCCCACCGCGAGGCCAGCAACGGAGGCCTAGCACTCTAAAAAACAAGCAGGTCACCCACCGCTCAGCACAAAGCGGGCGGCCAGCATGTCAGCACGACGCAGCGCAGAGCCATGGTCGCCCGAAGCGGCGCTAAGCCCCTGCCTCAGATCACACCGACTCCACCCCTGGCAGCACGACTACCCGGTGCGCCACCATGTCCAGCGCGGGTCGGGTGTTGCCTTGTTTGTCGGTCCACACACGTGGAGTCAGGCTGCCAGAGAGCGCCACCGAGTCACCATCTTGCAGGGAGAGCAGCGAGGCGCAGACACCTGCATCAAACGCAATCACGTTGACGAACAACACCTCCCCATCGGCGGTGCTGGCCCGCACCTTGGCCAGAGCGAAAGTTTTGCCCGCCTTGTCCATACGCTGTTCGATTTCGCCGTAAAGCCGTCCGGCCACCAACCCGTCGATCATGAAGATCCTTGACCCAATGTGGGCGTTGTTTTGTTCCGTCTTGGCGCACTCAACACAAGGCAATGTGCTGCTTCGGCCACATGTCGAGAGCGGCTCCACCGTTTCAGCGCAAGAGAGGTGTGCGCAACCTCTCAGCCTACCCAAAGCGGCATAAAAGCAAAAAAGCCCAGAACCTTTCGGTTCTGGGCTTTTGCTAACAATGGTCGGCGTGGCGGGATTCGAACTCGCGACCCCTTGCACCCCATGCAAGTGCGCTACCAGGCTGCGCTACACGCCGACAAGACTTAGATTATATACACAAAAAAACCTCAGCCCAGAGAAAGTAGCGCACGAATCTCAAATAACTCTTTGCGCACTGCATTGGAGTCCAATGCGAAGCCCACGGAAGGAATCGAAAGATCCTGAGCGCTGTCGAGCAGCATGCTCGGCAACTCGCTGTCGAACGACTCCACCGCAGCCCCTGCAGCCTCTTCACGTGTGGGATGGGCCAACTCCTGAAGTCGATTGCGGGCCCCGCTGATGGTGAAGCCCTGGTCGTACAGCAGGTCGCGGATGCGGCGAATCATGAGCACCTCATGGTGCTGGTAGTAGCGCCGATTTCCGCGCCGCTTCATGGGCCGCAGCTGCGTGAATTCCTGCTCCCAGTAGCGCAGCACATGGGGCTTGACGCCGCACAACTCCGCAACCTCACCAATCGTGAAGTATCGCTTGGCAGGAATGGAGGGAAGGGTGGTGCCCATGGGATGCGGATTCAAACCGGAAAGCCGACAAGCGTACTGCAGACGCGCCAATACTGCCAGCCACCGATTTCATCTTGCACACAAATTCGGTACAAATTCACACCACAGCCGCTGTCTGGATCTGCTCCTTGAGCTTGCTGCTGGCATGAAAAGTCACCACCCGGCGCGCCTTGATCGGAATGGCCTCCCCAGTACGCGGATTGCGTCCTGGGCGCGGCGCCTTGGTACGGATCTGGAAGTTGCCAAAACCCGAGAGCTTGACGTCCTTGCCCTCAACCAGGCTTTGCGCGATCAGATCGAAGAATGCGTCGATCATGTCCTTGGACTCGCGCTTGTTCAGGCCGATCTGGTCGAACAGCAGATCGGCCAGCTGTGCCTTGGTCAGTGCCGGTGTCTCCAGGCTTTCGACGGCAAATTCGATCATGGCATCCCTCCCCGGTTGGGCGTTATCTTTGTCGGTCATCAAACACGCAGCCTTGCACCCGTGCGCTGGACCAGTTGAGTCACTACGGCCTGCACCGCAGCATCGATCTCAGCCTCCGTCAGCGTGGCGTCGTCGCTGCCCAGCGTCAAGCGCACGGCAAGGCTCTTCTCACCTTGCGCCAGTCCACCTGCAGAGGCCTCTTCGCCTGCACGCAGTACCTTGGGGCGATACACATCAAACAGCACGGCCGAGCGAAGCGTGGCACCGGGCACTGCCTGCTGCACCGCTTCCATGATGTCAGCGTGCGTCACACGCTCCGCGACCACCACAGCCAGATCGCGCTCCACCGCCTGGTGCTTTGCCACGGGCTTGAACTGCGGCACCAAACGCTGCAGGACGGCATCCAGCTCCAGCTCGAACATCACGGGGGCCTGGGGCAAGTCCCAGGACTGGCGCCACTGAGGATGCAACTCGCCCACAAAGCCAATCGCGCGGCCTTGCACCAGCACGCGTGCGCAACGGCCCGGGTGCATGGCGGGATGGGTGGCAGGCTCAAAGGTTGCCTTCAACGGAGCCAGCAGTGCTTCCACATCGCCCTTCACGTCGAAGAAGTCAATGGACTGCTCCTTGCGGCCCCATTGCAGCACGTCGCCCGGGCCATAAGCCATCCCCGCCACGCGCATGGGCTGGTGGAAGCCTTCCACCGTCGTGTCGGTGTTGCGCACGGCCGCATCACGCAGAAACACACGGCCGAGCTCGAACACGCGCACACGCTGGGCCTTGCGGTCCAGATTGAACTTCAAAACCTGCAGCAGCGAACCCAGCAGGGTCGAACGCATCACACTCATCTGACTGGCAATTGGATTGAGTAGCTTGATGGGCTGCGCATTGGCCGCCAGTTCGTGCTCCCAGCGCTCTTCCACAAAACTGAAATTGATGGTTTCCTGGTAACCCAGCCCCGCCAGCGAGCGGCGCACGGCAAAAGGGCTGCGCGTGGCTTCGCGTGCCAGCTTGGGCGTGATGGGCGCCAGCGGAGGTGTGGTGGGCAGGTTGTTGTAGCCCACCATGCGCGCCACCTCTTCGATCAGGTCCTCCTCGATGGTGATGTCGAAGCGGTACGAGGGCGGCACGACGGTGAGCAAGCCATCCCCCTCCGTCACCGGCAGGCCCAGGCCGCGCAACGCATCAGCGCATTGCGCCTGCGTGAGAGGCATGCCGATGACCTTGGCCGCGCGCGCCACGCGCAGCGTGACGGCTTGCGGCACCGGCAGGTTCACCGACTGGTCGTCCATCGGGCCGCAGGCGGTGTCCGGCGTGCCGCAGATATCGACGACCAGCTGGGTGATGCGTTCGATGTGCTCGACCGTCAGGCTCGGGTCCACACCACGCTCAAAGCGGTGGCCTGCATCGGTCGAGAAGTTGAAACGGCGAGAACGACCTGCCACCGCCTTAGGCCACCAGAAGGCCGCCTCAATGTAGATATGTTTCGTGTCGTCGGACACCGCCGTGGCATCGCCGCCCATGATGCCGGCCAGCGATTCCACCTGGTTGTCATCTGCGATCACACCCACTTTGTCATCCACCGCGATGGTGCTGCCATTGAGCAGCTTGAGCTGCTCGCCAGCCTTGCCCCAACGCACATCCAGGCCACCGTGGATCTTGTCCAGGTCAAAAATATGCGAAGGACGACCCAGCTCGAACATCACGTAGTTGGAGATATCCACCAGGGGCGACACGCCGCGCTGGCCGCAGCGTGCCAAGCGGTCCAGCATCCACTGGGGCGTGGCAGCGCGCGTATTCACGTTGCGCACGATGCGGCCGGAGAAGCGGCCACACAGGTCTGGTGCACTCACCTTTACAGCCAGCTTGTCGGACAGCTTGGCAGCCACCGCAGGGAACGACGGTTGCTGCAGCGGCGCGCCGGTCAAGGCCGACACTTCACGCGCAATACCGTAGACGCTCAGGCAATGCGCCAGATTGGGCGTGAGCTTGAGGGTGAACAGTGTGTCGTCCAGGTTCAGGTGCTTGCGGATGTCCTGGCCCACGGGCGCAGAGGCATCCAGCTCCAGCAGACCACCGTGGTCTTCCGACAGCTTGAGCTCGCGGGCCGAGCACAGCATGCCCTGGCTTTCCACACCGCGCAGCTTGCCAACCTTGATGAGGAAGGGCTTGCCATCGTCGCCCGGCGGCAACTCGGCACCCACCAGGGCGCAGGGCACCTTGATTCCCACACGCGCATTGGGTGCACCACAGACGATGTTGAGCAAGGCGCCCTGCCCCACGTCCACCTGGCACACGCGCAGGCGGTCAGCGTCGGGGTGCTGCACGGCCTCCTTGATCTCGCCCACGACGATCTTGGAGAACGGTGGCGCCACAGGGCGCAGCTCCTCCACCTCCAGGCCGGCCATGGTCAGCGTCTCGGCCAACTCGGCGGTCGAAAGGGGTGGGTTGCAGAACTCACGCAACCAGGATTCAGGGAATTGCATAGTCGAACTCTTGTACGGAAGGTGCCCGCGCGGCCAGGGTCAGTGCGCGCGCCAGGGCGAAAATGGCTTGTGGGCCCGGGCCTTGTTGCTTACTGGAACTGCGACAAGAAGCGGACGTCGCCGTCGAAGAACAAGCGCAGATCGTTCACACCATAGCGCAGCATGGTCAGGCGGTCGGGGCCCATGCCAAAGGCAAAGCCGATGTACTTCTCAGGGTCCAGCCCCATGTTGCGCACCACGTTGGGATGCACTTGGCCGGAGCCGGCCACCTCCAGCCAGCGGCCGGCGAGCGGGCCTGTCTGGAACTGGATATCGATTTCGGCGCTGGGCTCCGTGAAGGGGAAGAAGCTCGGACGGAAACGCAGCACCAGATCGTCGCTTTCGAAGAAGGTGCGGCAGAAGGCGGTGAAGATCACCTTCAGGTCCTTGAAACTCACGTTCTCGCCCACCCACAGGCCTTCGCACTGGTGGAACATGGGCGAATGCGTGGCATCGCTGTCCACGCGGTAGGTGCGGCCCGGGGCGATCACACGGATCTCGGGCATGGTCTGGCCCGCGTCAAGCAGCGCACGGTGTTTTTTCACATGCTGCACCGCGTGGCGGATCTGCATGGGGCTGGTGTGGGTGCGCAGCAGGTTGGGCGCTTCGGGCGTGCCGCCTTCCACATAAAAAGTGTCGTGCATGGAACGCGCAGGATGGTCTTCCGGCGTGTTCAATGCTGTGAAGTTGAACCAGTCGGTTTCGATCTCGGGGCCTTCAGCCACATCAAAGCCCATGGAGCCGAAGATGCCCTGGATACGCTCCAGCGTGAGGGAAACGGGATGCAATCCACCTTGCCCGCGCTGGCGGCCTGGCAGGCTCACATCCAGCGCTTCGGCCTTGAGCTGCACTTGCAGTTCCGCATCGGCCAGGGCCTGACGGCGCGCCGTCAGTGCTGCCTCGATCGCCTGCTTGGCTACGTTGATGGCGGCACCGCGAGATTTTTTTTCCTCGACGGAAAGCTGTGCCATGCCCTTCATGAGTTCGGTCACGCGGCCCGACTTGCCCAGAAACTGCGCCTTGGCATTTTCCAGATCAGCGGGGGTAGCGCTTTGGGCAAACAACTGCGTCGCGCTTTCGATCAGGGAATCCAACTCGTTCATATCGACTCTTGAAAATGAACAAGGGCTAGTGCCTTTTCAAGCCCTAGCCCTTGCTGTTATTGCGCAAGCAGCTATCAGAACGATAGCCGCTCATCGTGAACTCAAGCAGCCAGCTTGGCCTTGACTTGCTCCACGATGCTACCGAAGGCAGCCTTGTCGTGCACTGCGAGGTCGGCCAGCATCTTGCGGTCGATCTCGATGGAAGCCTTCTTCAGGCCGTTGGCGAACTGGCTGTAGGTCAGGCCCAGCTCACGGGCAGCGGCGTTGATACGGGCGATCCACAGCTGGCGGAACACGCGCTTCTTGGTGCGGCGGTCACGGTAGGCATATTGCCCAGCCTTCATTACCGCCTGTTTGGCGATACGGTAGACATTACCGCGGCGACCACGGAAACCCTTAGCAAGGGCGAGAACTTTCTTGTGACGGGCACGGGCCGTTACACCACGTTTGACGCGAGGCATGTATGTACTCCTTGTTCGTCAGTAAATTAAACGCCCATGCCGGGCAGCATCTGTGAAATCGAGCCCATATTGGTCTCGTGCACAGCAACCGCACCACGCAGATGGCGCTTGTTCTTGGTGGTCTTCTTGGTCAAGATGTGACGCTTGAAGGCTTGACCGCGCTTGACGGTGCCACCGGGACGAACGCGGAAACGTTTTTTCGCGCTGCTCTTGGTCTTCATTTTGGGCATGTGAATGCTCCTTTTTCATTGTGCTCGTGAGGCGTTTGCAAACCGATCTGCAAACTTGTTGGCCCCGAGCCACTTTTTCGAAAGGCTTTCGCCTTTCTCGTTTGGCGGTGCTTTCACACCGCCTTCAAGCACCTCGCCCTTTCAGGCGCAATGCTCAAATCCTGGCATCTATGCCGATGCCGCTCAGGCAGCTGCTCCTGGTGCCGGAGCACCTTCTGCAGCCGGCTTGGCAGCCGGCTTCTTGCGGCCCGGCGCAATCATCATGATCATCTGACGGCCTTCCAGCTTGGGAAACTGCTCGATGATGATGGTGTCTGCCAGCTCATCGCGAATGCGATTGAGCAGTGCAAGGCCCAGCTCCTGGTGCGTGATCTCGCGGCCACGAAAACGCAGCGTGATCTTGCACTTGTCGCCATCCGCCAGAAAGCGGCGGATATTGCGCATCTTGATGTTGTAGTCGCCATCGTCCGTACCGGGACGGAACTTGACTTCCTTGATCTCAATGACCGTCTGCTTGGCTTTGGCTTCCGCCGCACGCTTTTGCTCTTGGTACTTGAACTTGCCGTAGTCCATGAGGCGGCACACCGGTGGATTTGCAGTGGCAGCAATTTCCACCAGATCCACGTCCAGCTCGCCAGCCATGCGCAGGGCCTCCATCAGGCTGACAACACCCAAAGGCTCGTTATCAGGCCCGGAAAGACGCACTTCCGGGGCCATGATTTCACGGTTCAGGCGATGCTTGCGCTCTTCACGGTGGCGACGATCACGAAATTCAGTAGCGATGGCTATCTTCCTTGAATCAAAACACTACAATTTTTGTAGCAACAACCGCACAACTGGCAGGCGCCAAAGCACTTTTTCATGCAAGAGTCAGGCTTTGGTGGCGATGTCTTGGGCGATCAGCTCGGCGAACGCTTCAACAGACATCACGCCGAGGTCACGATTGCCCCGGCCGCGCACTGCGACGGCTCCTGCGGCCTTCTCCTTGTCGCCCGCGACAAGGATGTACGGCAGCTTTTGCAACGAATGCTCACGTATTTTATACGTAATCTTCTCGTTGCGCAGATCGGTCTCCACTCTAAGGTCTTGATTCGGCAGTGCTTTTTGCAGCTTTGCTGCAATTTCGCGACAGTAATCGGCCTGTGCATCGGTGATGTTAAGCACCGCCACCTGCACAGGAGCAAGCCAGACAGGGAACGCGCCCGCGTAGTGCTCGATCAGCATGCCAATGAAACGCTCCATGCTGCCCACCGTCGCGCGGTGCAGCATCAGCGGGCGCTTGCGACTGCCGTCTTCGGCCACGTACTCAGCGTCCAGGCGCTCGGGCAGATTGGGGTCGATCTGCATCGTGCCACATTGCCACTGGCGACCCAGCGCGTCCTTCAGCGTGTACTCGATCTTGGGGCCATAGAACGCACCCTCGCCTTCAGCGATCTCAAACTCGCAGCCCGAATAGCGCAAGCCATCCATCAGCGCCTTTTCGGCGCGATCCCAGGCCTCTTCAGTGCCGATGCGCGCCTCGGGCCGCGTGGCCACCTTGTAGATGATGTCGGTGAAGCCGAAGTCCTTGTAGACCTTCTGCACCAAAGCCGTGTAGTTTGCGCACTCCTCTTGCACCTGCTCTTCGGTGCAGAAGATGTGGCCATCATCCTGCGTGAAACCGCGCACGCGCATGATGCCGTGCAGGCCACCCGTGGGCTCGTTGCGGTGGCAGGCACCGAACTCGCCGTACCGCAGCGGCAGGTCGCGGTAGCTCTTGATACCCTGCTTGTAGATCAGGATGTGGCCGGGGCAGTTCATCGGCTTGAGCGCGTAGTCGCGCTTTTCCGATTCGGTCGTGAACATGTTGTCGCGGTACTTGTCCCAGTGGCCCGTTTTCTCCCACAGGCTCTTGTCCAGGATCTGCGGGCCCTTGACCTCCTGGTAGCCGTTGTTGCGGTACACGCGGCGCATGTACTGCTCGACCTCCTGCCACAGTGCCCAGCCCTTGGGGTGCCAGAACACGGTGCCGGGCGAATGCTCGTCCATGTGGAACAGGTCCAGCTCACGCCCCAGCTTGCGGTGGTCGCGCTTTTCAGCCTCTTCCAGCATGGTGAGGTACTGCTGCAGTTCTTCCTTGGAAGTCCAGGCCGTGCCATAGATACGCTGCAGCATCTCATTACGGTGATCGCCACGCCAGTAGGCACCCGCCACCTTCATGAGCTTGAAGAACTTCAGTTTGCCCGTGCTGGGCACGTGGGGGCCACGGCACAGATCTTCAAAATTGCCTTCGCGGTACAGGCTCACATCCTCATTGCTGGGGATGCTCGCAATGATCTCGGCCTTGTAGTGCTCGCCCAGGCCCTTGAAATAGGCCACAGCCTCGTCGCGTGGCAGAACGCGGCGCACCACGGGCTCGTCCTTGGCGGCGAGTTCGGCCATGCGCTTTTCGATGGCCACCAGGTCTTCGGGCGTGAAGGGGCGCTTGTACGAGAAATCGTAGAAGAAGCCATTCTCGATCACCGGGCCGATGGTGACCTGCGCATCAGGAAACAGCTCCTTCACCGCATAGGCCAGCAAGTGGGCCGTGGAGTGGCGGATGACTTCGAGGCCATCAGCATCCTTGGCAGTGACGATGGACAGCGGGCTGTCGGCCGTGATCTGGTAGCTGGTATCCACCACCTTGCCGTCAATCTTGCCCGCCAGGGCTGCCTTGGCCAGGCCCGTGCCAATGGAGGCCGCCACTTCGGCCACCGTCACAGGGCCCGGGAATTCGCGTTGCGAGCCATCAGGAAGCGTGATGTGAATCATGGGAGTAACTCTTTCTTTTCAATCAGTGCAAGGGGTGCGGGCACGCGCCAGGCCCGTAAAACAAAAAAGCGCGGAACAGGTCCGCGCTTTTTGGAGGTGTGTGCAATCTCGTGCAGGCGCGAACAGCCAGCCTTAGAGGCCGGTCAACATCTCCGATGTAGTTCGCGGTGTCATAACCAGATTGCCTTTCTCGCTCTTGTGCAGTGAATTTGCTGGCATTTTAACCTTGCCACCAACAAAAAAGCCCGAAGCGGGCGCTTCGGGCTTTCATTCGGTGCATTTTGCGCCACACCCTGGCAGCGCATCAGCCCCTCAAGATCAGTGGAACTGCTCTTCTTCGGTCGAACCCGTCAGGGCCTTCACGCTGGACGAGCCGCCCTGGATCACGGTGGTCACGTCGTCGAAGTAGCCTGCGCCCACTTCTTGTTGGTGCGACACGAAGGTGTAGCCCTTTTCGCGTGCTGCGAATTCTGGCTCTTGCACCATTTCGGTGTAGTGCTTCATGCCTTCGCCTTGGGCGTATGCATGGGCGAACTGGAAGGTGTTGAACCAGTTGATGTGGATACCGGCCAGCGTGATGAACTGGTACTTGTAGCCCAGAGCCGACAGGTCTTCCTGGAACGATGCGATCTGCTTGTCGTTGAGGTTCTTCTTCCAGTTGAACGATGGCGAGCAGTTGTAGGACAGCAGCTTGCCAGGGCAGGCCGCGTGCACGGCCTGAGCGAATTCACGGGCAAAGCCGATGTCTGGCACGCCGGTTTCGCACCACACCAGGTCGGCGTAAGGGGCGTAGGCCACGCCACGGCTGATAGCTTGCTCCAGACCGTTCTTCACGCGGTAGAAGCCTTCTTGCGTGCGCTCGCCGGTCAGGAAAGGCTTGTCGTTGGCGTCGTGGTCGGACGTGATCAGGTTGGCGGCTTCGGCATCGGTGCGGGCCAGCACGATGGTGGACACGCCCATCACGTCAGCAGCGAAACGTGCGGAGATCAGCTTTTCGCAGGCTTCTTGCGTAGGCACCAGCACCTTGCCACCCATGTGGCCGCACTTCTTCACGGCAGCCAGCTGGTCTTCAAAGTGAACGCCAGCAGCGCCGCTTTGAATCATGTTCTTCATCAGTTCGAAGGCGTTCAGCACGCCGCCGAAACCAGCTTCTGCGTCGGCCACGATGGGCAGGAAGTAGTCGATGAATTCCTTGTCGCCGGGGTTGATGCCACGGCCCCACTGGATTTCGTCAGCGCGCTTGAAGGTGTTGTTGATGCGGCGGACCATGGTGGGCACCGAGTCATACGCATACAGCGACTGGTCGGGGTACATGGTTTCGCTGGTGTTGCCGTCGGCAGCCACTTGCCAGCCCGACAGGTACACGGCTTCGAGACCGGCCTTGGCTTGTTGCATGGCTTGGCCGGCAGAGATCGCGCCGAACGCGTTCACATAGCCCTTCTTGGCGCCGCCGTTGATCTTGTCCCACAGCTTTTCAGCACCGCGCTTGGCCAGCGTGTGCTCGATAGGCAGCGAGCCACGCAGGCGCACCACGTCGGCTGCGCTGTAACCGCGCTTCACACCCTTCCAGCGGGGGTTGGTCGCCCAGTCTTTTTCCAGGGCGGCAATTTGCTGTTCGCGGCTCAGTTGTTCGTTGAGGGATTGGGGCATGAGATCACTCCAGGGGTTGGTTGAAAACGCCGGGCTGCTGTGTGCCGCCCTTGAAGACAACTTTAAGTCTTCTATAAGACTTGCGCAAGCTCTTATGTCTTATAGAAGAGATAAATTTTCTCCTTGCAAAACAACTACTTAACCACGCGATTTCTCAATACAGAAATTGATTTCTCATATCGAGAAAAATTGCGGCAATGCAACATCTATCGCATTCCGCATCAAGAAAAATAACTTTCACATTGCGATAAATTCAATTGGTTTGGCGACCCACCGCACGGAGCCAGTCGCCGTGCGGGATCTCCGGGGCCGCCACCACATGCTGCGGGTTGATCTCGTACACCAGGCACGGGAGCAATTGCCCCGCCACCTGCACGGCCACCTCTCGCCGGATGTACTCGTCACCGGGTTCGCCCTGCACGTCCTCGATGCCGTCGAGCACCGCCTCCAGCGCTGGCGTGATGGCATAGACCTCGCCCACCACGCACCGGCCACCGCCCAGCAACATGCCGGGGTAGGCCCCCAGGTGGTACAGCACCCCGGCCACTTGTGCAGGCCCTACATAGCGGGGCGCGGGCTTGAGCCGCGTGATGTCATTGCTGCCGCCACGGCGCAGCGTGCCGTAGACAAAAACGCAGCGGAGCGGGCGAGAGGGCACGGATTCGTCGGGCATGATGCGCACTCTTTTTTTTGAATAGCGCCCAGTCTAGTGAACACGCCCAACCGCCCCTTTGCCTACCTGTGCCTGGCACTTAGCATGTCGCTGGTGGGAAGTTATGTGGCGCTGTCCAAACCACTAGCAGCGGTGCTGCCGGTGTTTTTGCTGGCCTGGATGCGTTTTGGGATCGGCGGTGTGGCCATGCTGCACTGGCTCAAGAAGCCAGCGGACGAGCCCCCGCTGACACCGCAAACCCGGCGGCTGCTGTTCCTGGAGTCGTTTTTGGGCAACTTCCTGTTCACCATCTGCATGATTTACGGCGTGAGCCTGACCGATGCAGTGTCAGCAGGCGTAACCATGGCCGCCATCCCGGCCGCCGTGGCGCTGATGGGCTGGGCGTTTCTGCGCGAACGGGTGGCGCCACGCACCTGGCTGGCCGTGGTCTGCGCGGTGGCAGGGATTGCGCTGTTTGCACTATCAAAACCAGAGCACTCATCCCATATGGGACAGGCGGCAGGCCCCAAAAACTCCCAGAACACAGCGTGGCTGGGGCAGTTGCTGTTGATAGGCGCGGTGGTTTGCGAAGCGGCCTATACGGTGATCGGCAAAAAACTCACGGGCAGCCTGGGGCCCAAACGCATCACCTCGCTCATCAACCTGTGGGGTTTTGTGCTGACCACGCCGTTCGGGCTGTACCTGGCGCTCGATTTCGACTTTGCAGCCGTCGGCTGGGGCACCTGGGCACTGCTGCTGTTCTATGCCCTGGCGGCCTGCATGTGGACCGTGTGGCTCTGGATGACAGGGCTCAAGGCCGTGCCTGCAGCACAGGGCGGCGTGTTCTCGGTGCTGCTGCCGGTCAGTGCGGCCCTGGTGGGTGTGCTGGTGCTGGGAGAGTCACTCACGGGCATGCAGTGGTTTGCCTTCGCGATTGCCCTGGCCAGCGTCATCATGGCCACCCTGCCCTCGCGTGCCGCACTGCGCGTGGGCCGGGGCGACCGCACCGGCTGACGCAGCCCCACTGCCGTGAGGCCGTCAGGCCGCCAGCGCCTGCGCGCTCACCACCATGCCGTCGGCATCGGCATACAGCCAATCGCCGGGCCGCACCCAGACACCCTGTATCAGCACAGCCACATCGCGCTGCCCTTCGCCCCGCCGCTCCGTCGGCAGCGGCATGAGCGCCAGCGCCCGGATGCCCACGGCGGCAGCATTCAGCTCTGCCACGTCGCGCACGCAGCCGTCCACCACCAGGCCCGCCCAGCCATTGCGTGCCGCTGCGGCCGCCAGATTGCCCCCCACCAGCGCGCGGCGCAGTGAGCCCCCACCGTCCACCACCAGCACGCGGCCCTCGCCCGGCGACTCCACGGCCGCCTTGACCAGGGAGTTGTCTTCGTGGCACTTGACGGTGGTGACCGGGCCCGCAAAGGCAGGTTTGCCGCCGTAGCTGTGAAAGACGGGTGGCAGAACGCGGAACGCGCCGCTCACATCGGTCTTGTGTTCGTCACAGAAGTCGCAGGTGGAGAAGGAAGGGGCGGAAGCTGCAGACATATCGACAAAAACCTTTTAGAAAGTGGGTCGGTGACACTGAAACGGGCCAGAACGGGATTGTCAGCCCAACGCCTGCCCCAGGCCGCCCCGCTTTTGTCAAGGCTGGTGCGGCTTTGCGTTGAATTGCTGCGCGCTGCGCGGCGCCACAGCTACAAATCGAGGCAAAAAAAGCCGTTTCTCCCTTGGAAACCCGTTTTTTTCCCATTAGCATCGCTCTGCCAGTGGGAAAGCGTCGTTTTCGCTGGTGAAAATTTACTTCCAACAAGGAAAACCCAACATGGCAACTGCAAAAAAAGCTCCGGCAACCACAGCCCCAGCAGCCAAGAAGGCCGCTGCCCCCGCCAAGAAGCGCACCCCCAACGCCGCCTTCATGAAGGCGCTCACGCCCAGCCCCGCGCTGGCCGCCGTGGTGGGCTCGGCACCGCTGCCACGCACGGAGATCATCAGCAAGCTGTGGGTCTACATCAAGGCCAACAACCTGCAGGACGCCACCAACAAGCGCAACATCAACGCCGATGCCAAGCTCAAGGAGCTGTTCGGCAAGCCCCAGGTCTCCATGTTTGAACTGGCTGGCCTGATCGGCAAGCACGTCAAGTAAACAGACGCACTGCACCCGCAGCACAAAAAAAGCCGGCTTTGCCGGCTTTTTTTATTGGGCGTGTCACCGAGGTGTGGCATGCGAACATCAACACAAATGAGAATGACCCGCATTTGATGTAACATCAAGCAGCACGACGACGCACAGCCATGTTGATCTAGCCACTGCCTCTCGCCGCTTCTGGCGCCCCGCGCACCATTCACACATCGCCCCCCTGCACCCCATCGATGGAGGCCATCTTGGCAAAATCACGCGCTCTGCGCCGCAGCTCCGCGCTGCGTAAAACCGCATCCCCCATTTCCCTTGCCCCCGTCGCCGCGTCCGACAAGGCTCTGCTGCCCCTGGGCGCGCTGATGCTGGCCGCCTCCATGGGCGCCATGGCACAGACCGCCACCAAGGAAGCCACCCTGTCCACCGTAACGGTGCAGGAAGCCGCCGACGTGCAAGGCAAGGACACCTTGCTGCTCAAGAAAACCACGGTCGGCAAGGGCAACCAGGACATCAAGGACATCCCCCAGTCCGTGACGGTGTTCACCGAAAAGCAGATGAACGACCGCAACCTGGACGACTTCCGCGAGGTGCTGCGCAACACCGCGGGCGTGACCTTCCAGTCGGGCGAAACGGGTGAAGAAGACGTGCGCCTGCGCGGTTTCTCGCTGGGCCAGGCGGGCGACATCTATGTGGACGGCATGAAGGACGCCCCGCTGATCGAGCGCGACACCTTCAACCTGGACCGCGTCGAAGTGCTCAAGGGCTCGGCATCCATGCTGTTCGGCAAGGGTTCGACCGGCGGCGTCGTCAACCAGGTCAACAAGGCCCCGCTGCTGATTGACCAGCACGAAGCCTCGTACACCTACGGCACCGGCCAATACCACCGCGCCACGGGCGACTTCAACTTCAAGACCGGCGAAAACGCGGCCTTCCGCCTGAACGCCATGGTGCAGGAGTTCGACAACTACGGCGCCAAACAGGACAAGCGCGGCATTGCACCCACATTCGCCTGGGGCATCGGCACGCGCGATGAGTTCTCCATCGGCCTGTACTACCTCGAATCCAAGGGCCGCCCGCTGTACAACCACCCCTGGCGCGTGGTGGACGGCAAGATCAACACGCCGCTCGAAGCCCGCAACTACTACGGCCTGGCCAGCGACCACAACAACACCTCGGCGCAACACGTCACTCTGGGCCACATCCACCGCTTTGACGACAACGGCGAGCTGAACACGCGCCTGCGCTACGGCACCTACGAGCGCGACCTGCTGGCCAGCACCATCGGCTTCCAGAACAGCGCCATCACGCTCGACCAGATCAACGGCAACACCGTGCTGACGCGCGGCTCCAAGGGCCGCCTGGGCGAAAGCGACGTGCTGCAGGTGCAAAGCGACTACAGCAACACCTTCAACTGGGGCGGCAAGAAGCACGCCGTGCTGGCGGGCGTCGATTACTTTGACGACGATGCCAAGCGCAACCAGAACTACCCCAACACCACCACCCGCCCCACCACCACCGTCGGCTCGCCGAATGATGGCGCCTGGGTGGCCGATGGCCGTGCGCCCGTGCAGTGGAACACCTTCAAGTCACGCAACCTGGGCCTGTACTTCCAGGACACGATGGCGCTGAACGACACCCTCAAGCTGGTGGGCGGCCTGCGCTATGACAACTTCAAGGCCTCTTACAAGAACGCCACCGGCGCGCTGAGCAACTCACGCTCCGACAGCCTGGTCAGCCCGCGCGTGGGCCTGCTGTTCCAGCCCAATGAGCTGGCTTCCTACTACGCCTCGTTCGGCACTTCGTACAACACCTCGGGCGACACCTACCAGTTCGGCAACCCCGGTGCCAACACGGCCCGCACCGCCAACACCGACCCCGAAAAGAGCCGCAACTTCGAGATCGGCAGCAAGTTCGAGCTGTTCGAGCGCCGCGCACTGCTGGGTGTGGCCCTGTTCCGCACCGAGAAGTACAACGAGCGCAACACCGACCCCGACACCGCCGCCGCGCAAGAGCTGCTGTCCGGCAAGCGCCACGCCACGGGCATGGAGTTCAACCTGGCAGGCCGCCTGACGCCGAAGTGGGAACTGTTCGTCAACCACACCTGGATCCCCTCGGCCAAGATCGACAAGAGCAACGTGGCATTGGCAGCCAACGGTGGTGGCGCACAGGTGCAGGGCGACCGCCCCGGCCTCACGCCCAAGCACAGCGGCAGCGTGTGGAGCACCTACGCCGTCACGTCCAAGCTGCGCGTGGGCGCAGGCCTGACCTACCGCAGCAAGCAGAACCCCGAGGGTTCGCGCGCGGTGTACGCCAGCGGCTTTGCCGTGATGGACGCCATGGCCGAGTACGCGTTTGACGACAAGACCTCGCTCAAGCTGAACGTGAGCAACCTGTTCGACCGCACCTACGCCGACGGCCTCTACCGTGGCTTCTACACGCCGGGCGCTCCCCGCGCCGTGCAGGTGTCCATCAAGACGCGCTTCTGACCTTTGATGCGCTGATGCTCTGACGAAACGACTCCGCCCCTTCACTGGGGCGGAGTCACAATGGGCCCCCATGTTCCTGCACATCCCCCACGTTCTCACCGTTGAAGAAGTCGCGTTCTTCCGACAGCAGCTCTGGGCCCCCGACGCCCCCTGGGTGGACGGCGCCCGCAGCGCAGGCGGCCAGGCCGTGCACCAGAAGAACAACCTGCAGCTGGCGCAGGGCAGCGAGCTGTCGGCCCAGCTGCAAGGCCTGGTCAAGGCCGCCTTGGCGCGTAACGCACTGTTCTTCTCGGCCGCCCTGCCCCGGCGCATCTACAACCCGCTGTTCAACCGCTACGGCGACGGCGCCAACTTCTACGGCAAGCACGTGGACAGCGCCGTCATGCACTCCACGGCCGACAACGCCTGGGTGCGCAGCGACCTGTCGTGCACGCTGTTTCTCACCCCGCCGGACGAATACGAAGGCGGCGAACTCGTGGCCACCGAAGCCTGGGGCGAAAAGCGCATCAAGCTGCCCGCGGGCGACATGGTGGTGTACCCCAGCAGCACCGTGCACCAGGTGTCGCCCGTCACACGCGGGCAGCGCATCAGCAGCTTCTTCTGGGTCGAGAGCATGGTGCGCGGGCTGGAGCAGCGGCAGCTGCTGTTCGACATGGACATGTCGCTGCTGCGGCTGCGCCAGAGCGTGGGCGAAACGGAGCCCTCGGTCATTGCGCTGTCGGGCACTTACCACAACCTGCTGCGCATGTGGGCCGACGTGTGACCCGCCTCCTCCGGCACCCAGGCACCACGGCTCCTTCAGGCCATGGCCCCTGCCTTGCCAGATTTACTCCTATTTCAATAGCACCTCGCGCATACTGAACGCGCGCAAGGTGCTTTTTTCATTGGTATGACCTACACCCCCGCCCGCCACCGGCTGCCCCCCGAGATCGCCAACCTGGCCGACCACGAACTGCAGGCGCACCAGCAGCTGGACGACAACGCCTGGGCCTACTTCAGCGGGGGCGCGGGCGATGAAATCACCCTGTGCGCCAACCGCAGCGCCTGGGACGCCCTACCCCTGTGGCCCCGCGTGCTGCGGCCGCTGGCGGGCGGCCACACCCGGGTACAGCTGCTGGGCCGCACGCTGGCCCACCCCATCTTGCTGGCGCCGGTGGCCTTCCAGCGCCTGGCCCATCCCGATGGCGAACTGGCCATGGCCTACGCGGCGGCGGCGCTGGGTGCGGGCGTGGTGCTCAGCACCCAGGCCAGCGTGACGCTCGAAGCCGTGGCCGAGGCCGTGCAGCCCGACCCGGGGCGCGGCCCGCTGTGGTTCCAGCTCTACCTGCAGCACGACCGGGGCTTTACCCAGGCGCTGGTACAGCGGGCCGAGGCAGCGGGCTACGAGGCCCTGGTGCTGACGGTGGATGCACCCGCCAGCGGCGTGCGCGACCGCGAACGGCGGGCGGGCTTCCGGCTGCCGCCTGGCGTGGGCCCGGTCAACCTCGCAGGCCTGCCCCCGCCTCCACAACCCGATCTGCGCCCCAGCCAGAGCGCGCTGTTTGACGGACTGCTGCACCAGGCCCCCACCTGGGACGACGTGGCCTGGCTGCGGTCCATCACCCGCCTGCCCGTGCTGCTCAAAGGTGTGCTGCACCCGGCCGACGCACGCCAGGCGGTGGCAGCGGGCGCGGCGGGCCTGATCGTCTCCAACCACGGCGGCCGCACGCTGGACACTGCGCCCGCCACCGCCACCGCATTGCCCCGCGTGGTGCAGGCCGTGGGCGGCGCGCTGCCGGTGCTGGTGGACGGCGGCATCCGGCGCGGCACCGATGTGCTCAAGGCCATGGCCCTGGGCGCATCGGCCGTGCTGGTGGGACGCCCCGCCGTGTGGGGCCTGGCCAATGCCGGGGCCGCAGGCGTGGCCCATGTGCTGCGCGTGCTGCGTGACGAGCTGGAGGTTGCCATGGCCCTCACCGGCTGCGCCACACTGGCTGACGCCCGCCCTGCGCTGCTGGACGCCACAGAGACCCAGGCGTTGCGCCCCGGCGCGTGATGCCTGGCGATGGCCGAGGATGGCCAAAAACCATGGCCAGCGACCATGGCCGGGACAGGTGTTGACGCCGATCAAAGCCTTGCCCCTGTCGGCAGGAATGATTTATTGCAAATGCGATAGATTCGTATTTATAATCTCGTCACCCCTTCAACAGCCAGCCACACTGCCTGCTCCCCATGATCGTCTGTGTTTGCCGCCGGGTTTCCGACCGTGAGATTGCCCGCCATGCGCGTGCTGGCATGAGCTTTGACGAAATCCAGTTCGAGTTGGGCGTGGCCACCCAATGCGGTTGCTGCGAAAGCTGCGCCCGCGACGTGGTGGCGCAGTGCAGTGTTTCGAATCCTGTGGCCGCCCTGCACAATGACGTGGCACCGCAGCCGATCCAGCTTGCCAGCTCCATCCTGGAAAGCAAGTCATGGAACTCCTCTCAACACTCGCTGGCAGCCTGATCCTCGTGGCAGGCTCTGCCTGGTGGATCTTCCGCAAGTAACATCGGTCTTTTAAGCCCCTGGCGCCTGATACACAAGCGCTGGTTGCTATCATTTTTATGTCTCACCCTGATCGTTTTGCCACTCCCGGGGGTGTCAGCCGCAACACCGTGATCGTGGGCTCCGTGATTGCCCTGCACGTGGCAGGCATCTGGGCCCTGCAGTCCGGCCTGCTGCGCCGCGCGGCCGAGGTCATCGTGCCCGCCGAGCTACTGAGCGAGTTCATCGCCCCGCCCGCCCCCCCCAAGGTCACACCGCCGCCCCCGGCGCCGCCACCACCGCCCCGCCCGGCCCCCAAGGTCGCGCCGCGCCCGGCCCCCATGCCTGTGGCCATTGCCGACCCGACACCGGCGCCCAATGCCCCCACGGGCATCACCACGCCCCAGCCACCCGCACCTCCCATCGAGGCGCCTGTTGCACCCCCGGCGCCGCCCGCCCCACCGGCACCGCCTGCGCCGCCCAAGATCGAGCTGCCTTCCAGCGACGCCGCTTACCTGAACAACCCCAAGCCCAGCTACCCCGCCATCAGCAAACGCATGGGCGAGCAAGGCAAGGTGGTGCTGCGGGTGCTGATCGGCACCGACGGCACGCCGCAGAAGGTGGAAGTCAACAAGTCCAGCGGCTTTGAGCGCCTGGACCGCCAGGCCCAGGAGGCCGTCATGCGCTGGCGCTTCGTGCCCGGCAAACGCAACGGAGTGGTCGAGACCATGTGGAACCTGGTCCCGGTCAACTTCGTTCTCGAATAACCACAGTTCACAGTTTCAGATCACCGCTTCAGGGAGTTTTTTCATGGAATCGCAATTCGGCATCGCCAACGTATGGATCCAGGGCGACTTCGTCACCCGCGCCGTCGCCATCATCCTGCTGGCCATGTCACTGGCCTCGTGGGTTGTCATCCTCATCAAGGCGCTGGACATCATCAAGTTCAAGAAGCACACCCGCGCCGCACAAGATTTCTGGCACAGCGAGGACTTTGCCGCCGGCCTGACCAAGCTGGGCGCCGACCCCACCAACCCCTTCCGCCACCTGGCGCTGGAAGGCCGTGAAGCCACCGCCCACCACCGCAACACCAAGGCCCACCTGCACGACAGCCTGGACGTGAGCGACTGGGTCACACGCTGCCTGCGCAACTGCATCGACGAATTCACCGCCCGCCTGCAATCGGGCCTGGCCATCCTGGCCTCGGTGGGCTCTACCGCCCCGTTCATCGGCCTGTTTGGCACCGTGTGGGGCATCTACCATGCGCTGGTGGCCATCGGCACCTCGGGCCAGTCCACCATCGACAAGGTGGCCGGCCCCATCGGCGAAGCGCTGATCATGACCGCCCTGGGCCTGGCCGTGGCCATCCCCGCCGTGCTGGGCTACAACGCGCTGGTGCGTGGCAATAAATCCATCCTGGGCGGCCTCAACAGCTTTGCGCACGACTTGCATGCCTACTTCGTGACCGGTGCCCGCGTGTCTGCCAGTGGCGAACAGGGCAAGGTCCTGCCCATCAAGAAAGGCAACTAAGCCATGGCTTTCGGAACGCAAGACGATGCCGATGATGTGATGAACGAGATCAACATGACGCCCCTGGTGGACGTCATGCTGGTGCTGCTCATCATCTTCATCATCACCGTGCCGGTGATGAAACACTCGGTCAACGTAGACCTGCCCCGGGCCACGAACCAGCCCGAAAACGTCAAGCCGGAAACCGTGCGCCTGTCGGTGGCGGCCGATGGCAAGTTCTACTGGAACGAATCGCAGGTGACGGAAGAAGAACTCTTCCCCCGCCTGCAGGCCGAGGCCGCCAAGGAGCCCCAGCCCGACCTGCACATCCGGGGCGACAAGAGCGTGCGCTACGAATACGTGGCCCAGGCCATGGCCGCTGCGCAGCGCGCCGGGGTGCGCAAGATCGGGTTTGTGACCGACCCGCAGTAACAGCCCCCCAAAGGGTTTGTTGCCCCCGCCCGGCCAGCCTTGCTTGCCGGGCTTTTTTGTGGGCCGCCACATCGCCGGGCCTTGTCCGGCCCTACAAGCCAGGCGCAAGGCGGATCAACACCAGGGCATGCCACCGTTCAATTTCTCACGTGCTGACCGCCGGGAAAAAAGAACAAAAAGAAACATGCAATTCGCTTGACTCGTAATTGCGAATCGTTATCATTAGCAAAACGCAATGCAATGACACAGGAAAAAACCTCCATGCAAGCCACCATGACCGCCGCCTCGCTCCTGCGCTCTGTCGCCTCCGACAAGGCGGCCTCGCTCGCCCCTGGCGAAGGCGCCCAGAGCGCCGAAGCCGTGTCGGCCGCCGTGGACAGCAGCGCCTTGCTGCAGGGCCAGAAAGCCGTGGCGATCAGCCACAACGGCTCGGTGTACCGCCTGCAGGCCACCAAGCTGGGCAAGCTGATCCTGACCAAATAAGCGCAGCCGCCCTGCTCCCCTCCTCCCCCTCGGCAGCACATTCAGGCTGCTGCCAGGCCCCCAACAGTTTCATCGTGGGGCGACTCCCGGGCTTGCAACAAGCTCGCAAGGGTCGTTTTTGCCAGCCAACGGGTTCGCCCGCGTAGCCAGGCTTTTTTTCTCCACCGATCTCTCGGTCACCGCTGTCAGAACATGCAGCGAAGGCACCATAAAAAAACCGGCTCTTCAGCCGGTTTTTTTATGCGTGACGCGAAGTGCAGGTCTGTGACGCCCCCCGCTTCAGGATGACGCCACACGGCCCATCCACGCGTGCAGTCCAGTCCTTACAGGCCCAGGGCCGCAATCCCTGCGCGGGCGATCTGCGCGTCTTCGGTGGACTTTACGCCGCTCACGCCCACGGCACCCAGACATTGGCCGTCCTTCATGATCGGCACGCCGCCTTCAAGCAGGCCGTCGATGGTGGGCGCGCTCAGGAACGAGGTGCGGCCACCGTTGATGACATCTTCGTACACCTTGCTCTCGCGGCGGCCCAGCGCGGCCGTGCGGGCCTTGGAGGGGGCAATGTGCGAGGACACGGCAGCGGCGCCGTCCAGGCGCTGCAGCCACAGCAGGTGGCCGCCGTCGTCCACGATGGCGATGGTCACGGCCCAGTTGTTCTTGAGGGCCTCGGCTTCGGCAGCGGCGGCAACGGCCTTGACGTCGGCCAGTTCGAGTTCATGCTTGGTTTTCATGGCGAGGTGTCCGGATAGGAGAAGGAAGGAGAAAGATCGCGCGGGCCGCCCTGTTGGAGCGCCCGGACCGAGGAAGCCGCAAGCATAGCGGCATCACGGGGCGCGCTCACCCCCACGCAGGGTGAAAGTACCCTTACCAAAAGTAGGTGACCGGATGCGGTTATTGGGCGGCCAAAAACCACCAACGCCTAAAATTTGGGGCGTCTGCGCTGTGCAGGCCAACAAGGAGAGACACAAGATGATGAACGACCAAGTCACCACCCTGGGCCACTCTGCGGGCTATGGCATCTCGCAGGAAGAGCGCCACAAGGTGCTGCGCAATACCTACTGGCTGCTGGCCCTGAGCATGATCCCCACGGTGCTGGGCGCCTGGATCGGTGTGGCCACTGGCATCACCCAGTCGCTGCGCGGCGGCGTGGGCCTGATCGTGTTCCTGGGCGGCGCGTTCGCCTTCATGTTCGCGATCGAAAAGACCAAGCGCTCGGCGGCCGGTGTGCCCGTGCTGCTGGCCTTCACGTTCTTCATGGGCCTGATGCTCTCGCGCCTGATCGGCATGGTGCTGGGCTTCAAGAACGGCACCGACCTGATCATGACGGCGTTTGCCGGCACCGCCGGTGTGTTCTTCGTGATGGCCAGCCTGGCCAGCGTGATCAAGCGCGACCTGTCGGGCATGGGCAAGTGGCTGATGGTGGGCGCGCTGGTGCTCATGGTGGGCGGCATCATCAATGTGTTCGTGGGTTCCACCGTGGGCATGATGGTGATCTCGATGCTGGCCATCGGCATCTTTAGCGCCTATATGCTGTATGACCTGAAGCAGATCCTGGACGGTGGCGAAACCAACTACATCAGCGCCACGCTGGCCCTGTACCTGGACATCTTCAACGTGTTCCAGAGCCTGCTGGCCCTGCTGGGCATCATGGGCGGCGAGCGCGAATAACCCCGCCGTTCCCTTGACCACCACCAAAAGGCTCCCTCGGGAGCCTTTTTTGTGGACCGCGCACCCGGATCAGGCCTCAATAGCGCGGCCAGTGTGCCGATAATGCAAGTACATGTATCCACAAAGCCCCTCCACCGCGATACGCCTGACGGTTCTGGCGGGCCTTCTGCTGCTTGCTGGCTGCGACAAGATCCCCGGCCTGGGCCCTGACCCTCGCGTTGCGCAACGCGACGCCGAGGCCAAGGCCATTGGCGGAGCCTGCCGCCACGCGCTGCGTGGACTGGAAGACTGCTACACCCTGAACCCCAAGGCCGCCAAGGCCTCGGTGTTTGCGGGGTGGAAAGAGATGGACGCCTACATGCGCGAGAACAAGATCGAGGGCACGCCCTCGGTATTGACCAAGGCCGAGAAGCCCGAGCCGCGCAAGGGCAGCAGCAACACCGAGATCGAAACAGAAACCCGCGACCCCGCGTCCAGCCGCAGCCGCAGCTGAGCGGTCTGGCTCGCCAGGGGCAAGGCCCCGCCTCTCGTCTCCGAGTCTTTCGGCTGGCATGCACGCCAGGGCCACACGCCCCGGCAGCATTGCCCCTCCTCTACACCCGCTCGAACACCGCCATGCTCTCAACGTGCGCAGTGTGCGGGAACATGTTGACCATGCCCGCCGCTGTGCATTTGTAGCCTGCCAGGTGCACCAGCAGGCCTGCATCCCGCGCCAGGGTGGCGGGGTTGCAGCTCACGTACACGATGCGCTTCGGGGGCGTCCAGCCCTCAGCCCCGGCGGGCAACGGGCCAGCGCCCTCGGCACCGATGCGGGCCTGTTCGATGTCGGCCAGCGCCTTGGCCAGCGCAAACGCGCCTTCGCGCGGCGGGTCCACCAGCCACTTGTCGGCAGTGCCATCGGCCACCAGCATTTCGGGGGTCATCTCAAACAGGTTGCGCGCTACAAAATCAGTAGCTGCCAGCACTTTCTGGTCGCGCGCAAGGGCCTGATTCAATGCATAGTTTTCGCGCGAACGGGCCACCAGGGCCTCACTGCCCTCGATGCCCAGCACCTCGCGGGCCTGCGTGGCCAGCGGCAGCGTGAAGTTGCCCAGGCCGCAGAACCAGTCGATCACGCGCTCGTGCGGCTTCACATCCAGCAGGCGCAGCGCCCGGGTCACCAGCACCTGGTTGATGTGCGGGTTCACCTGGGTGAAGTCCGTGGGCTTGAAGGGCATGGTGATGCCAAAGTCCGGCAGCGCATACGACAGCTGCTCGCCAACTTCGTCCAGCAGCTTCACCGTGTCGGGACCCTTGGGCTGCAGCCACCACTGCACGCCATGCTCCGCGCCAAAGGCACGCAGCCGGACGATGTCGTCTGCGGAGAGCGACTCCAGATGGCGCAGCACCATGGCGGTCACGCTGTCGCCACAGGCCAGTTCGATCTGCGGGCAGGTGTCGCGCGCGTCCATGCTGGCGATCAGCGCACGCAGCGGCATCAGCATCGCGTCCACATGCGGGGGCAGTATCTTGCAGGTCTGCATGTCGGCGATGTAGCGGCTCTTGCGCTCATGAAAGCCCACCAGCACCTGGCCCTTCTTGATCACATGGCGCACAGCCAGGCGGGCACGGAAGCGGTAGCCCCAGGCGGGCCCTTCAATGGGGCGCATCACGGTCTCGGCCTTGACCTTGCCCAGGTGCCAGAGGTTGTCCTCCAGCACACGCTGCTTGACGGCCACCTGCGCACTCACGTGCAAGTGCTGCATCTTGCAGCCTCCGCAGGCCCCTGCATGCAGGCCAAAGTGCTGGCAGCCAGGGCGCACGCGCTGCGACGACTCGCGGTGGATGGCCACCAGGCTGGCCTGCTCCCAGTTGTTCTTCTTGCGGTGGGTGTTGGCAGTGACCAGCTCGGACGTGAGGGCGCCATCGATGAAGACGACCTTGCCGTCGGGCTTACGGGCAACGCCCTGGGCGTCAAGGTCCATGGACTGCACCTGCAGCCAGCCCTCGGGCAGGTCGGTGGCATCCTGCGCCACGGGTTCAAACGAGGGGGATAGTTCTTTCGGTTCGCTCATCCCCCGATTGTCTCAGGCCCAGGGCCGCCGCTGCAGCGGGCCGAGTCGTGGGGCTGGTTTAGCCCCGGTCTGCGCGTGCGGGGCGCATGCCCCCTGGCGCCGATACGGCTGAAGCGGCCGAAGCCAGCGGCAGCTTGTTGATGGTGAGTTCGCAGCCAAAATCGTCGGGTGAGAACACCAGGGTGCCCCCCGGAGCCACACGCGGCAGGGTTTCGTGGATCTGGCGCGACATATCGACCGGTGGCTCGGGGGCGCGGTAGACGATGTCCTTGTTGGGGCCATAGACCACATAACACCCGGCGGCGGCCGACTGGCTGAAAAGGGCGGCCAACAAGGCGGCGGCAGCGGTTGGAAGGGCTCTCATGGTTCTTCTCCTCAGTCTGACGGTTGCTGCGTTGCATTATGCGGGCTTTGCCCTGCAGAGCCAATCTGGCTCGGGCTGCGGCCGTACTAGTCTTCTGCCACCGCCCCGCCCTCTCACCGCAGGTGCAAATGGTTGGTGTGCTTGACCTCTTCCATCACTGCATAGGTGCGCGTCTCGCGCACGCCGGGCAGTTGCCACAACACATTGCCCGCAAACACGCGGTAGGCGTTCATGTCAGCGGATCGCGTCTTGAGCAGGTAGTCGAACCCGCCCGCCACCATGTGGCATTCCATGATCTCCGGGTGCACCTGCACGGCGGCCTTGAACTGGTCGAACACGTTGGGCGTGGTGCGGTCCAGCAGCACCTCCACAAACACCAGCATGCCTGCGCCCAGCTTGAGCGGGTTCAGGCGGGCCTCGTAGCCCAGGATGAAGCCGTCGCGCGTGAGACGCTGCACCCGAGCCAGAACAGCCGTGGGCGACAAGGCCACGGCCTCGGCCAGCTTGAGGTTGGCAATGCGGCCATCTTCCTGCAGGATTGACAGAATCTTGCGGTCGATGCGGTCCAGATCGGGTTCTGTTTGCATTTCGATTAGATATTTATTCGGCTTTAACGCGAATTTTCGACCATTTATTCACCACCATCCCAAGGATCATCGCCCATAACGCGCCAAACCCTCGCTTGGCCCCACAAATCACAGAAAGACGACGCCATGACGCAGCCCTCCGTCCAGCACTCCACTCCGTTTGCAGACTTCGCGCCCCGCACGCCGCTCTCCAACCCGCTGCGCGCATCCATCACAGCCGTCTACCGCCGCCCCGAGCCCGAGGCCCTGGCCCCGCTGCTGGCCCAGGCCCGCCTGCCTGCCGATCAAGCCACAGCGGCCGAGCAACTGGCCCTGCGCATTGCCAAGGCGCTGCGCGAACGCAAGGCCAGCGCCGGGCGCGCAGGCATCGTGCAGGGCTTGCTGCAAGAGTTTTCGCTGTCGTCCCAAGAAGGCGTGGCGCTGATGTGCCTGGCCGAGGCGCTGCTGCGCATCCCCGACAAGGCCACGCGCGACGCGCTCATCCGCGACAAGATCAGCAATGGCCAGTGGGATGCACACCTGGGCAAGAGCCCCTCGCTCTTCGTTAACGCCGCCACCTGGGGCCTGCTCATCACCGGCAAGCTGGTGGCCACGCACAGCGAAAGCAGCCTGGGCAACTCGCTCAGCCGCCTGATCGGCAAGGGCGGCGAGCCACTCATCCGCAAGGGCGTGGACATGGCCATGCGCATGATGGGCGAGCAGTTTGTGACCGGCGAGACCATTGACGAAGCCCTGCGCAACGCCCGCACGATGGAGGCCGAGGGCTTTCGCTATTCGTACGACATGCTGGGCGAGGCCGCGCTGACCAGCGAAGATGCCCAGCGCTACTACGCATCGTACGAGCAGGCCATCCACGCGATTGGCAAGGCCTCGGCCGGGCGCGGCATCTACGAAGGCCCGGGCATCTCCATCAAGCTCTCGGCCCTGCACCCGCGCTACAGCCGCGCACAGTTGGGCCGGGTGATGGACGAGCTGTACCCGCTGGTGCTGCGCCTCACAGCTCTGGCGAAGCAATACGACATTGGCCTGAACATCGACGCCGAAGAAACCGACCGGCTGGAGCTGTCGCTGGACCTGCTGGAGCGCCTGTGCCACGAGCCCACGCTGGCGGGCTGGAACGGCATTGGCTTCGTCATCCAGGCCTACCAAAAGCGCTGCCCCTTCGTCATCGACTATGTGGTGGACTTGGCCCGCCGCACCCAGCGCCGCCTGATGGTGCGCCTGGTCAAAGGCGCGTACTGGGACAGCGAAATCAAGCGCGCCCAGGTCGATGGCCTCACGGACTACCCCGTCTACACCCGCAAGGTGCACACCGACATTTCCTACATCGCCTGCGCCAAGAAACTGCTGGCAGCACCCGAGGCCGTGTACCCCCAGTTCGCCACGCACAACGCAGAAACGGTAGCCACCATCTACCAACTGGCGGGCAGCAACTACTACGCTGGGCAGTACGAGTTCCAGTGCCTGCACGGCATGGGCGAGCCGCTGTATGAGCAGGTGGTGGGCGCCATCGCTGCGGGCAAGCTGGGCCGCCCCTGCCGCATCTACGCCCCCGTGGGCACGCACGAAACGCTGCTGGCCTACCTGGTGCGCCGCCTGCTGGAGAACGGTGCCAACACATCCTTCGTGAACCGCATTGCCGACGAAACCATTGCGCTGGATGAGCTAGTGAAAAGCCCCGTGCAGGTGGTAGACCAGCAAGCTGCCACCGAAGGCACCGCTGGCCTGCCCCACCCCCGCATTGCCCCCCCCAAGAGCCTGTATGGCACGCACCGCACCAACTCGCGCGGGCTGGACCTGTCAAACGAGAACACGCTGACCGATCTGGCCGCCACGCTGCAAGCCACGGCAAGCCAGCCCTGGGCGGCAGCGCCCCTGCTGGCCGCTGATGTGCCCGCAGGCCCCACCCAACCCGTGCGCAACCCCGCCGACCACAACGACGTGGTGGGCCAGGTGCAAGAAGCCACCGCCGCCGACGTAGACCAGGCCCTGGCCCAAGCCCAGGCCGCCGCAGCCCCCTGGGCCGCCACGCCACCCGCCGAGCGTGCTGCAGCCCTGCTGCGCACCGCCGACCTGCTGGAAGAGCGCATGCTGCCCTTGCTGGGCCTGCTGATGCGCGAAGCGGGCAAAAGCGCCAGCAACGCCGTGGCCGAAGTGCGCGAAGCGGTGGACTTTTTGCGCTACTACGCCGCGCAGGTGCAAAGCACCTTCGACAACGCCACCCACATCCCGCTGGGCCCCATGGCCTGCATCAGCCCCTGGAACTTCCCGCTAGCCATCTTCATGGGTCAGGTGGCCGCAGCATTGGCCGCAGGCAACCCCGTGCTGGCCAAGCCGGCAGAGCAAACCCCGCTGATCGCCGCCGAAGCCGTGCGCCTGCTGTGGCAGGCGGGTGTGCCCCGCGCGGCAGTGCAACTGCTGCCCGGCCAGGGCGAGACCGTGGGCGCGCGCTTGATTGGCGACGCCCGCGTGATGGGCGTGATGTTCACGGGCTCTACCGAAGTCGCCCGCATCCTGCAGCGCACCGTGGCCGGGCGGCTGGATGCCGCAGGCCGCCCCATCCCGCTGATCGCCGAAACGGGTGGGCAGAACGCGATGATCGTGGACTCGTCCGCGCTGGTGGAACAGGTGGTGGGCGATGCCGTGTCGTCCGCCTTTGACAGCGCGGGCCAGCGCTGCTCTGCCCTGCGCGTGCTGTGCGTACAGGAAGAAGCCGCCGACCGCGTGGTCGAGATGCTGCAGGGCGCCATGGGCGAGCTGCGCGTGGGCAACCCCGGCGAATTGCGCGTGGATGTAGGCCCCGTCATTGATGCCGAGGCGCAGGCAGGCATCACCCAGCACATCGAAAAATTCAAGGCCCAAGGCCACCGCGTGTTCCAGCACTCCAGCCATCTGGCAATGAGCAGCGCACAGGGCACTTTCGTGCCGCCCACGCTGATCGAGCTGAAGCACATTGGCGAGTTGCAGCGAGAAGTCTTCGGCCCCGTGCTGCACCTAGTGCGCTACGCCCGCAATGACCTGGACCAGTTGCTCGATCAGATCAACGCCACCGGCTACGGCCTCACACAAGGCGTGCACACCCGCATCGACGAAACCATTGCCCGCGTGGTCAACCGCGCCCATGCGGGCAACGTGTACGTGAACCGCAACATGGTCGGCGCCGTGGTGGGCGTGCAGCCGTTTGGTGGCGAAGGCCTGTCCGGCACGGGGCCCAAGGCCGGTGGGCCGCTGTACCTGCTGCGCCTGCTGTCGCAGCGCCCAGCCAATGCACTGGCGCGCACCTTGGCCGAGGCCGACCGCACCAGCCCGCCCGATACCGAGCGGCGCGAGCGCCAGCTGGCCCCACTAGGCACCTTGCAGCAATGGGCACATAACCAGGGCAACCTGGCCCTGGCGGGCCACTGCCAGCGTTTTGCGCGAGAAACACAGAGCGGCACCGCCCGCACCCTGACCGGCCCCACGGGTGAGCGCAATGTCTACACCCTGGCCCCCCGCGCCCGTGTGCTGTGCCTGGCACCCAGCGCGGACGATCTGCTGGTGCAGACGGCCGCCGTGCTCGCCAGCGGAGGGACAGCCCTGTGGCCCCACGCCCATGCAGGGCTGCGCGCGAAGCTGCCCACCCACGTGCAGGCCCAGGTCATGCTGCAAGACAACGCCCTGAGCGATGCCACCGTGGCACTGGACGCCGTACTGCACCATGGCGACGCCGCATCGCTGCAGACGGTATGCACCACCCTCGCCCGCCGCCCCGGGCCCATCGTGGGCGTGACCGCGCTGCAGCCCGGCGCCACCGACATCCCGTTGGAGCGCTTGCTGATCGAACGGGCGCTGAGTGTGAACACCGCAGCAGCTGGCGGAAACGCAAGCCTGATGACGATTGGATGAGGGCTGGTTACCAGACTACCAACCAAGGGGATACTTTTTGAATCAAAGGGGCTGCTACCGCCTGTTCATCATGCCTTGATAGCTATCAATTCAATAGCAATCAGGATGCTGATGCCAGCGGCAGATTGAGCAACAGGTTCTGCGGCTTGATGCGCACCACGCCCTCGGCGTTGGTCGCCAGCCCCAGGTACACCGGCTTGCCCGCCACATCGGCACGCATCTCGGCCGGGTTCGCAAAGATCAGCGTAAACAGGCTGACCAGCCGTGCCATACGCTCTGGCTCCACGGGCCGGTCCTGGTACAGGTCGTTGAGGATGGCGGTGGACTCCACATCCAGCCCCACATGCCAGCGCCACGCGCTGTCGATGACCTGGTGCACAGGCTCGATCTGCACCTGCACACCCAACAGATGCGCCACCCAGCGCTCCAGCACGCGGGCCAAGGCTTTCAGGCCTGAGCGTGCACGGGTCATCTTGAAGGTCAGGCCATGGCTCAGGTCCTGCGTCAGCTCATGAGTCAAGTCGAGCAGAAAGTGGTGTCGTTCGCTCTCATGCCAATATTGCGCCGCATTGTCGGCCGACAGCACCTTGACCTGGGCAGTGGGCTGCAGTGCGCCGCTTTGCAGCAGCAGCCGCCCGACTTCGCCCAGGCCTGCTGTTTCATTGAGCATGTCCAGGGTTGCCCGGTCGCCTGCCAGCATTTGCCCCTCTTGCAAGGTGATGCGCTGGGGCCGAAACAGCATCTCGGCAGCGCGGGCTTCGAAGGCGTCGTTGCAGTTGTCCAGTAGGTTGCGCAGCAGGGCCTGCACCACGGCGTCGATGAACACGGCGGGCACATTCACCGCCCCACTGCGCATGAGTTGCAGGTAATAAGCCTCCAGCGTGCCGGCGGCCAGCAGGCCATCGCGGAAGCGCAGGAACACGGTGTAGTTCTCACGGGCGTCATCGTCCTGCAATGCAGCCAGCTCCGCAGAGATAACCGCCCGCGCGGGTGACACCTTCAGCGATTCATGCAGTGCGATCTCAGCAGCGCACGACTCCGGCACCAGTGCCAGCTCTGGTCGGGCCAGCAGCCAAAGCAGGTATCCGTCGGTGGGGAGCAGCCAGCCACGGACATCGTGATCGAGCGTTTGGAAACCACAACCGGGCCAGAAATCGTGAAGTGTCGTCATGAGGAAATGAGAGAGCCGATGGCCTCAGGGGATGGTAGCCGCGGAAGCTTCCGCACGACGGTGCCGCACCGCGAGTACGCATGGGTGCCCGCTTGCTTCGCAACATCACCAGTCAAGAAAGACCTGCTGCCGTGCCTTCAAAGTCCAGCGCGCAAGCACATCATGCCTGCTCAGGCCGTAGAGGCTGTCTACCAAGGCAAACTGCACCACAGTCCACGCCACTGGAGCGACAACCATGCGGTCAATGCGTTCGTGCTTGTAGTGCAATGTCATGTGCGGATTGAAATGGCTGCGGATCTGAGTTTCTGCAAAGCCCATGCGGCGCATCGTGTTGCCAAGCGCATGTTGAAACCCTCGCAGGTCACGCGCGGCGCCCGCTTGTGGCGCCAGCTCAACGGTGCCGAAAGTCCCCTTTTCAAAGCCGCCCCGGGACTGCAGCACGTCGAGGCGGACCCCAAACGGTTCGTAGTCCATAGCGCTACCCGCCGCCAGCGCCAAGTCGATTACCTCTCGGGGGATGCTGTTCAGGAAGCGCCCCAGGTGATGGAGCGTGATGTGCAGCCGATCCAAGGACATTGGCTCGCCTCTGCCCGCCCAACGGGGTTCTTGGAGGCGCTGCAGTAACCCCTTGGCCGTCTCGGCGGCAAGCTGCGGAGGGGAGAGAAAATAGTAGAGATCGTGAAGCTGGAACATGGCACACAAAGCTCCGGAAGATCCGTCGCATTGTGCGCCAATACTGTTTAAATAACCAGTATTTCGATTTACCCTCCACTCACTCCCACTCAATTGTCGCTGGCGGCTTGCTGCTCACGTCGTACGTCACGCGGTTGATGCCGCGCACTTCGTTGATGATGCGGCCCGACACCTTCTTGAGCAGTGCGTAAGGCAGCTCGGCCCAGTCGGCGGTCATGAAGTCGCTGGTCTGCACCGCGCGCAGGGCCACCACGTAGTCGTACGTGCGACCATCGCCCATCACACCCACGCTCTTGACGGGCAGGAACACCGTGAAAGCCTGGCTGGTGAGGTCGTACCAAGTCTTGCCGGTGGCTTCGTCGCGGAAGTTGCGCAGCTCTTCGATGAAGATCGCGTCGGCGCGGCGCAGCAGATCCGCGTACTCCTTCTTCACCTCGCCCAGGATGCGCACGCCCAGGCCGGGGCCGGGGAAGGGGTGGCGGTAGACCATGTCGGGCGGCAGGCCCAGGGCCACGCCCAGTTCGCGCACTTCGTCCTTGAACAAATCGCGCAGAGGCTCCAGCAGCTTCAGGCCCAGTTGCTCGGGCAGGCCACCGACGTTGTGGTGGCTCTTGATGGTGACGGCCTTCTTGCTCTTGGCGCCGCCGGATTCGATCACGTCGGGATAGATCGTGCCTTGGGCCAAAAAGGTCGCGCCCTTGTGGCCACCGGTACCTGCCTTGAGCTTGGCAGCTTCGGCCTTGAACACGTCCACAAACAGGCCGCCGATGATCTTGCGCTTCTGCTCGGGCTCGCTCACCCCGGCCAGCTTGCCCAGGAACAAATCGCTGGCATCCACGCGGATGACCTTGGCGTGCAGCTTGCCTTCGAACATGTCCATGACCATGTCGCCCTCGTTGAGGCGCAGCAGGCCATGGTCCACAAACACGCAGGTGAGCTGGTCGCCGATGGCGCGGTGGATGAGCGCTGCGGCCACAGACGAATCCACACCACCCGACAGGCCCAGAATCACTTCTTCGTCACCGACTTGATCACGGATTTTCTGGACGGCTTCTTCGATGTAGTCGCCCATGATCCAGTCGGCACGTGTGCCGCAGATGCCCAGCACAAAGCGCTCCAGCAGCGCCTTGCCCTGCACGGTGTGCGTGACTTCGGGGTGAAACTGCACGGCGTAGTAGCGGCGGCTTTCGTCGGCCATGCCTGCGATGGGGCACGAGGGCGTGGAGCACATCACCTTGAAGCCCGGGGGCAAGGCGGTGACCTTGTCGCCGTGGCTCATCCACACCTTGAGCATGCCGTGGCCTTCGGGTGTCGCGAAGTCTTCGATGCCCTTGAGCAGCTCGGTGTGGCCATGGGCGCGCACTTCGGCGTAGCCAAACTCGCGGGTGTTGGAGCCTTCGACCTTGCCGCCTAGCTGCTGGGCCATGGTCTGCATGCCGTAGCAGATGCCCAGCACGGGGATGCCCAACTCAAACACCGCATCCGGCGCCTTGTCGTCCACCTCGTACACGCTGGCGTGGCTGCCAGACAGGATCACGCCTTTGAGCGAGCCGTCCTTGGCGTATTCGCGCACCCATTCGTCGGTCACGTCGCAAGGGTGCACTTCGCAGTAGACGTTGGCCTCGCGAACGCGGCGAGCGATGAGCTGGGTGACTTGCGAGCCGAAATCGAGGATGAGGATTTTCTGGTGTTGCATGGTGGTGGTCCGTCAGAGGCTGGAGAGATCAAGAAGCGGGAGGCCGCTGCGCTGGGCAGCAGCGATCTGCTGGGGGTCGAAAGTGGCCAGCGGCAGGCGCAACGAGCGCGCCAGCCACAGGTAGGCGGCATCAAAGGTGGGCAGGCCGGTGTCGAGCGCCACGTCCATCACGGCCTTGTGCTGGGCGGGGGCCAGGTCGTGCAGCTCTACGCGGTGGCGAATCGCCTCCAGCACGCTCCACAGGCCTTCAACCGAGGCGGCCGGGATGCGGCCGCTGTGCACGCCGCTACTGATGAGGTTGCTGCACTCCCATTGCCAAAGATTGGGCGCCTGCGGTTCGACCTCGTCGCGGCGGATCAGGGTGTACAGGCGGCGGGTGTGTTCGCTGGCCGCGTCGGGCAGCAGCCACGCGGCGGTGACGGAGACATCAAGCACAAAGGCGGTCATGCAGCGCTCCGGCCCTTGCGGCGCAAAGTATCGGGAGTGTCCGCCCCGACTGCGGGGCGAACCGTGGCATGCAGCGCGTCAATCTGCCCCAGCTCGCGGGCGATCTGCTCGTCGGTGATGACGGGGCGACGGCGCACGGGCAGCATGCGTACCACCTCTTTGCCGTGGCGGGTGATGCGCACTTCTTCACCCTGCTCGACCAGCTCGATCAGGGCGGAGAACCTGCTCTTGGCTTCGTAGATACCGACGGACTGCATGGAAAAGCGGACCCCAAAAAAGAAAAGTCTGGTCTGAACAATGAATTCAGACCAGACTATATCAGTCTGACCAGATTTTTTCAATCAGGCCAGATTGGATCGACAACGATCAGTCAGCGCGGTAGTTCGGCGCTTCCTTGGTGATCTGCACATCGTGCACATGGCTTTCGCGAATACCGGCGGTGGTGATCTCGACGAACTCGGCCTTGTTGTTCATCTCTTCGATGGTGGCGCAACCGCAGTAGCCCATGGAGGCACGCACGCCGCCCGCCATCTGGTAGACGATGCTGACCATGGAGCCCTTGTAGGGCACGCGGCCTTCAATGCCTTCGGGCACGAGCTTGTCGGCGTTGGGGTTGCCCGTGCTCGATTCCTGGAAGTAGCGGTCGGCACTGCCCTGCTGCATGGCACCAATGGAGCCCATGCCGCGGTAGCTCTTGTAGCTGCGGCCCTGGAACAGGATCACTTCGCCAGGTGCTTCTTCAGTACCCGCAAACATGCCGCCCATCATCACCGTGCCTGCGCCAGCGGCCAGGGCCTTGGCAATGTCACCGCTGTAGCGAATGCCGCCGTCGGCAATCAGCGGCACGCCCGTGCCCTTGAGCGCCGTGGCCACGTTATCGATGGCCATGATCTGAGGCACGCCCACACCGGCCACGATGCGGGTGGTGCAGATGGAGCCGGGACCGATGCCGACCTTGACGGCGTCGGCACCCGCCTCAACGAGCGCCAGCGCCGCCGCGCCGGTGGCGATGTTGCCGCCGATCACGTCGATCTGGGGGTAGTTCTGCTTGACCCAGCGCACGCGCTCGATCACGCCCTTGCTGTGGCCGTGGGCCGTGTCCACCACGATGGCGTCCACACCAGCCTTGACCAGCGCCTCGACGCGCTCTTCGGTGCCCTCGCCCACACCCACCGCTGCGCCCACGCGCAGGCGGCCAGCAGCATCGCGCGCGGCGTTGGGGAAGCTGGTTTGCTTGGTGATGTCCTTCACCGTGATCAGGCCCTTGAGTTCAAAGGCGTCGTTCACGACCAGGATGCGTTCGAGCTTGTGCTTGTTGAGCAGCGCCTTGGCCTGTGCAGGCGTGGTGCCCTCTTTTTCATTGACCGTGATGAGCTTCTCACGCGGGGTCATGATCTGGTGGACCTTGACGTCGTAGCGGGTCTCGAAGCGCAAGTCACGGCCAGTGACGATGCCGACCACCTTGCCACCGTCGCACACCGGGAAGCCCGAGATGCCCAGCTGCTCGGACAGCTGCAGCACCTGCAGCACGGTGTGCTCGGGGGTGATGACCACGGGGTCGCGCAGCACGCCGGATTCGTAGCGCTTGACCTTGGCCACGTGGGCAGCCTGCTCCTGCGCGGTGAGGTTCTTATGCACGATGCCGATGCCGCCCTCCTGGGCGATAGCGATGGCCAAGCGTGCCTCGGTCACGGTGTCCATGGCGGCGGACACAAGCGGCAGGTTCAGTTGGATATTGCGGGAGAGTTTCGTCGCGAGGGACGTGTCCTTGGGCAGGACCTGGGAGTACGCTGGCACCAGCAACACATCGTCGAAGGTGAGCGCTTTTCCAAGAAGGCGCATGAGAAAGCTCCAAAAAACGGATTGTACCCGTGCCGCGTGTGGTGCACCGCCGACACGCCCATTTCCCCCGCGCTGCGCACCTACTCTGCCGTAGCAAATACCAGCGCAGCCCTCCACTGCGGGCAGCGCAAGCAGCATGGCCACACGCCAAGCGCCCGTGCAACACGCCAACCCAAAGTGGCCGCCTATCCGCCGCACTGGCGGGTGGCGGGCCACACGGCTAAACTTCCTCGCATGAAAATGCACAAGATTCTTCTGCTGGCCGTGGCCTGCACCTGGGCCATGGGCGCGGCAGCGCAGTGGCAGTGGATCGACAAGGACGGGCGCAAGGTCTTCAGCGACCGCCCGCCACCGGCTGATGTTCAGGAAAAAAATATCCTGAAGCAGCCCGGAGGCGCCCTCCCAGCGCGCCCGGCGCCAGCGCCCGCAGCAGCGGCCACGGGCGATGCGCCCGCCACCGCCGCCGCACCTGCGGCGGCACCAGCCCCCAAGCTCGCAGCCAGTGCCGCAGGCAGTGGCAAGGACAAGGAGCTGGAAGAGAAGAAGGCCCAGGCCGAAGCAGCCGAAGCAGCCAAGAAGAAGGCCGAAGACGAGAAAATCGCCAAAACCAAGGCCGAGAACTGCACCCGCGCCCGTGCCGCCAAAGCCGCATTCGATGCAGGAAAACCCATCACCCAGACCAACGCCCAGGGCGAGCGCATCTTCCTGGACGGCACCGCCCGCGCAGCGGAAGCCAAACGCATCGACGGCATCGTTGCCTCCGACTGCGCGCGCTGACCACGGCACGTCCCTGATGCCCTTGCCCTTGTGATGGGGCACAGGGCTGGCGGCGCGAGCCCGTAGTGCCCGACAGGGCCTTCAGTACCCTGACTTGCCCCCGGGGCGCTGACGAGCGAACAGGCCCGTGGAACGTGCCCCCTGGCGGGCAAACCGCTCCCGGCGGGCCACCTTGGGGTCCACCTTGAGGGGCCGGTAGACCTCCACACGGTCCAGGTGCTGCAATCGCGCCTCCAGCGCCACAGCCCGCCCCCACACCCCCACCAGCGGCGCAACGGTCTCGCTGGCCAACGCTGAAGACGATGGCGGCAGGGCACCGCAGGCCCGCAGGGCATCGGCCACCAAAGCGCCCTGGGGCAGATCCAGAATCCACTCCCGGGTCTCGCGCGGCGCCAGGCAGATCACCACGGTGACCTGCACCGTGGCGCCACCTCCACCGGGCCCCATAGTGCCCTCTGCGCACGCCTCAGCCATACACCTGCTCTGCGCGCTTCACAAACGCGTCCACCATGCTGCCCGCGATGCGGTCAAACACAGGCCCCACCAGCGCAGCCAGCGCGGCACTGTCAAAACCGTAGTTGAGGAGCAGTTCCACCTTGCAGGCGCGCTGCTGCCCATCGCCCACGGGGTGGAAATGCCAGTCCCCATCCAGGCGCGAGAACGGGCCCTTGACCAGGTGCATCTGTACACGCCGACCTGCCTCGTGGGTGTTGCGCGTCACAAAGGTCTGGCGAATGCCCCCCAAGGCTATGCCCACCTCGGCGGTCATGCCGTCCTCGGTCCGCTCCAGCACTGCAGAACGATCGCACCAGGGCAAGAACTGCGGGTAGTGCTCCACCCCGGTGACCAGGGCAAACATTTCTTCGGGGCTGTACCAGATGAGGACGGACTTTTGAACGGTTTTCATGCAGACGGCTGGCGCCAGACTTTCTGTGTAAGGGGAAGATGGGCCAGGGAACTAGAATCGCGGGTCTTTGAACGGCCACAATTGTATGTACGGAGATCTTTTATCTCCCGCAGAGCGCCGCATCTGAACTTCATGGCCAAGAACCCCGATTCCCCTTCCCGCATCGCCGAAAACAAAAAGGCAGCATTCAACTACTTCTTCGAAGAGCGCCACGAAGCAGGCATGGTGCTGCACGGTTGGGAAGTCAAGGCGCTGCGCGAGGGCAAGGTGCAGCTGACCGACGGCTATGTGCTGATACGCGAAGGCGAGCTGTACCTGCTGGGCTGCCTGATCAACCCGCTCAAGACGGCGTCCACCCACGTCAACCCTGAGTCGGCGCGCACCAAGAAGCTGCTGCTCAAGAAGGACGACATCAAGCGCCTGATCGGCAAGGTCGAGCAAAAGGGCTACACGCTGGTGCCCCTGAATCTGCACTGGAAGAACGGCTTTGTGAAGTGCGAGATCGCACTGGCCAAGGGCAAGGCCGAACATGACAAGCGCGACACCATCAAGGACCGCGAAGGCAAGCGCGAGGTGGAGCGCGCGATGAAGAGCAGGAACCGATAACCCCCTGAGGTGCCGCGCACCTTCCTCCCGTGGGGGAGGAACGCCCCTGGTGCGGCGGGGAAGTCCTTGCACGGGAGCGCTGGGCTGGCGCCGCGCCTCTTGGAGGCGCGGTGGAAAGCGGAGACCTGCCTGAGCAGGCCTGATCTTTGCGGATTTTTTTGTGTGCGTGGTGGAATAAACCGTCATGTCCATGTGTTTGTGGAGGTGCAAGGCGGCATGTGCCGTTGCCTGCAACCCCTCTTCTTGCACCTGGAGAAACCATGAAAACAATCCTGTCCATCGCTGCGTTCCTGGCCATTGCCGGCTGCTCCACCATGGCGACCGATGGCCCTGTCAAAACCATCGACGGCGTGCTCGTTGGCGCGGGCGGCATGACGCTTTACACGTTCGACCGCGACACGGCTGGCAGCGGCAAGTCGGTGTGCAACGGCCCCTGCGCCACCAACTGGCCTCCACTGCTGGCCACCACGGCCCCTGGCGGCGACTACGGCATCGTCACGCGCGACGACGGCAAGACCCAGCTGGCCTACAAAGGCAAGCCCCTTTACTACTGGGCCAAAGACACCAAGCCCGGCGACAAGACCGGGGAAGGCGTCAACCAGGTATGGCGCACTGCGCGCCCGTAAGTCTGTGGGAACGCCCCTGTCACGCCCCACGTCTCGCTGCGTGACAGAGGCAATACAAACCGTGACGCCACACTCCGCATGAACCGCGCCCAAGTCATTGAGCAGTTGCCCGGCCTGCGGCGTTATGCCCGGGTGCTGACAGGCGATGCCTGGGCCGCAGACGACCTCGTACAGGACACACTGGAGCGCGCCTGCAGCAAATGGCTGCTGTGGCGCACTGGCACCGACCTGCGCGCCTGGCTGTTCACGCTGATGCACAACCTGTACCTCAACCAGCGCCGAGCCTTGCCCGCCCTGGCGCCTCTCGACATCGAGGAGGTGCAGGATCAGCTCCATGCCCGAAGCAGCCCTTCTGACGATGCCCTGGACCTTGAGCGCTGCCTGCAGCGCCTGCCAGCCGACCAGCGCGCCGTGCTGCTGCTGGTGGCCATGGAGGACATGAGCTACGAGGACACGGCGCGCATCCTGTCCATACCGGTGGGTACGGTAATGTCACGCCTGTCGCGCGCCCGTACGCGGCTGCGTGCGCTCATGGACCACACCGCTCCAGCAGTACCGCCGGTGGCAGCCCCCGCCGGCCAGCCGCCCACGCTGCGCCGCCTCAAGTGATGACGATGACGAAAAACACCCCCTCCCTCATCGCCGGCCGGGACCCAGACAGCGAAGACAGCCTGCGCTGGCATGCCCTGGTAGATGGCCAGTTGCCGCCCGATGAGGCAGCGGCGCTACGCAGCCAACTGACGGAGGATGCGACCAAGGCGGACATGTTGGCGCATTGGCAGTGGCAGCGAGAACAACTGAAGGCCTTGCACCGCGACCTGCTGCATGCACCGGCACCCGATGCGCTGAATGCAGCCGCACTGCGCCTGGCAGACCGCCGCGCCGCGCAGGCGCAATGGTGGCGCTGGGGTGGCATGGCTGCTTCCGTGCTGCTCGCCTTTGTGCTGGGCTGGACCGGCCGGGCGCAGTGGCAGGCTCCGGCGGGCAGCACCATCGCAATGATGCCGAACAGCGCCAGCCAACCGGTGGCTGTGGCCCACCGTTTTGTGCAGCAGGCGGCAATAGCGCACGCGGTGTACCAGCCAGAAGTGCGCCACCCGGTTGAAGTGACCGCGGCGCAGCAGGATCACCTCGTGCAGTGGCTTTCCAAGCGCTTGGACCGGGCGCTGAAAGTGCCCAGCCTGGGCCCGCTGGGCTACGAGCTGGTGGGCGGCCGCCTGCTTCCGGGCGACACGGGCGCACGCGCGCAATTCATGTACCAGAACGGAGCGGGCCAGCGCGTGACGCTGTACCTGGGCGGACTGGTGCCGACCACGACACCGGCTGCCTCCAGGCCACCACCTTCTGCAGCGAAGGCGACTCAGCCCATGGCCGCAGACACAGGGTTCCAGTTCAGCCAGGAAGGCAGCGTGGCCGGGTTCTATTGGACGGACGGCGGTTTTGGCTACGCGCTGAGCGGGCAGATGCCCCGTGCCGAACTGCTGGAACTGGCCACTGCTGTCTACCAGCAGTTACAGCCCTGAGAACGGCCTAGCCAAATCGTTCCGGCCACGGCGGTCAGCGCGTCATCGGCCTGCAGCGTCCGCAGGCTCAGGCACAGAGCCTTCCGCCCCCCTTTTTCAACGCCCTCAGGCCAGCATGGCGAGCGGGTGCGCGTGGGCAGGCCAGGGGCTGGCAAAGAAGGGGGCCACCATCTCGGGGGTCACGTCTTCGATGCGCTCGGGGTTCCACTTCGGGGCATGGTCCTTGTCCACCGCCAGGGCGCGGATGCCTTCCACCGTCTCGCTCTGGCCGGGGCGCAGGTAGAAGCAGTGGCGCACCATGTCGCGCTCCATGCGCAGGTCGTCGGCCAGGCCCATGCTGCGGGCGCGGCGGATCTGCTCCAGCACCACGTTCAGCATCAACGGCGAACGCTTGCGCAAGGTGGCGGCAGTGGCGCGCGCCCAGTCGCTGTCGGCGGACTCCAGAGCCAGCACGACCTCCCCCACCGAGGGCAACGCAAAATACTGGTCAATTTGCACCCTGTCGCCTGACTGCATTGCCTTTGTAGCTACAAATTTAGAAGCAACAAAGTCTTTCACTGCAGCGCCACTGGCAAAGGTCTGCGTGGCCAGGGCCTCCCACACGGCGGCCTGCTGGTCCGAAGGCAGGCAGCCGTCGGCCAGCTGGCTGTCGATGGCATCACCAGCGCCGATGGTGTCGCCCGTCAGTGCCAGCCACTCGCCCACACGGCCAGGGCAGCGGCTCAGGAAGTAGCCGCCTCCAACATCGGGGAACAGGCCAATCGCGGTCTCGGGCATGGCCATCTTGGTGCGCTCGGTCACCACACGCAGCGCAGCGCCCTGGCTGATGCCCATGCCGCCGCCCATCACGATGCCGTCCATGAAGGCGATGTAGGGCTTGGCGTAGTTGTGGATGAGGTGGTTGAGCGCGTACTCCTCGGTGAAGAAGTCTTCGAGCTGCGGATTGCCCTGGCTGCCCGCCTGGTGCAGAAAGCGGATGTCACCACCCGCGCAGAAGGCGCCAAACGGGCCTTCCTTGTTGCTGCCCCGGATCGCCACCGCCAGCACGCGTGCATCGTTCTGCCAGGCCAGCAGGATGCCCATGAGGTCGCGCACCATGGACAACGACAGCGCATTGAGCGCCCGGGGGCGGTTCAGCGTAATGAAGCCTACCTGGCCCCGCACTTCACTCAACACTTCGCTCGCAACTGCCGACACAACCGTCTCCGTCATTTTTGTTCCTTCCAACCTAATAGTTCATTGAACACTAGCGCACCAATCACCAATGCGCCCCCCGTCAGCACCGCTGCAGCGGGCTTTTCGCCCGCCCCCAGCCATGCCAGCAAAATGCCAAAAATCACTTCCAGCAGGCCAAGCAGCGCCAACTCGGGCGCCTTGAGCACGCGGCCGCAGCGCACGGCCAGCACGCAGGGAATCGCCAATTGCACCACGCCCAGCAGCGCCAGCAAGGCCAGGTCGTGTCCCGAGGCCTGAAACGGCAAGGCCAGCGGCAGGGTCGCCAGGGACGAGATCACCGCTCCCACCAGCACGGCGGGCACCAGGTCCACCGCATGGCCATGGCGCTGTGAATGCTGCACCACCGTCCAGTTGACGGCCGCCGCCACCGGCACACACAGGGCCACCAGCGTGCCCGCCAGCGGCAGGCCCGCCATCTGCGAGCCGTACATCCAGCCAATGCCCAGGCCCGCCACCGCAATCGCGCCCCAGGTGCGCGCGGCAATATGGTGGCCAATGAAGATGCGTGCAAACAAGGCCGTGAGCAGCGGCCCCACCGCCATGGTCACGAGCACATTGGCCACGGGCATGAGCACCAGGGCCACCATGAAGGCCGTGAACATCACGCTCCAGCAGATGCCGGAGATCCACAACGCGCTGTCACCCCGGCGCATGGCCACAAACACCGCCCGCCCCTGCAGCAGCGGCAGGATGACCAGCAGCGACACCAGCGTAAAAAAGCTGCGCCAGAAGGTCACCTCGAAACTCGCTGCGTGCTCCAGATGGCGCGTGACCACCCCGGCGATCGACCACATCAGGGTGACCGCCACCATCAGCAGCACAGCGCGGGAATGCGTGAGTTTCAACATGGATTTCGGGTTGCAGACGGAAAAAAGGCCACTGCGCAGCAGTGGCCCTTCCGGGAACGCTCAGCCCATCAGGACCGGGAAGCGCGCTTGCGCTCGTTTTCGGTCAGGTGGCGCTTGCGCAGACGCACGGACTTGGGCGTGATCTCGACCAGCTCGTCGTCTTCGATGAATTCCACGCCGTATTCGAGCGTGAGGTCGATCGGGGGCGTGATCTTGATCGCATCTTCCTTGCCGGATACGCGGAAGTTGGTCAGCTGCTTGGTGCGCGTGGCGTTCACCACCAGGTCGTTGTCGCGGCTGTGGATGCCGACGATCATGCCTTCGTACACAGGGTCGTTGGCCTTCACGAACATGCGACCACGGTCGTCCAGCTTGCCCAGGGCGTAGGTGAAGATTTCACCGTCGTCCATGGAGATCAACACGCCGTTCTTGCGGCCACCGATGTCGCCCTTGTGCGGCTCGTAGCTGTCGAAGATGTTGCTGATGAGGCCAGAGCCACGCGTCAGGTTCAGGAATTCGTTGGTGAAACCGATCAGGCCACGGGCCGGGATGCGGTATTCCAGGCGCACGCGGCCACGGCCGTCAGACTCCATGTTCACCAGCTCGCCCTTGCGCTCGCCCAGGGCTTGCATCACGCCGCCTTGGTGGCCTTCTTCGATGTCGGCCGTCACCAGCTCGATAGGCTCGTGCTTGACACCGTCGATGTCCTTGAACACCACGCGGGGCTTGGACACTGCCAGCTCGTAGCCTTCACGGCGCATGTTTTCCAAGAGGATGGTCAGGTGCAGTTCACCCCGGCCCATCACTTCGAAGATGCCTTCTTCGTCGGTCTCGTTCACGCGCAGGGCCACGTTGTGCTGGAGTTCCTTTTGCAGGCGGTCCCAGATCTGGCGGCTGGTCACGAACTTGCCTTCACGGCCTGCCAGTGGCGAGGTGTTCACGCAGAAGTTCATGGTCAGCGTGGGCTCGTCCACCTTCAGCATAGGCAGCGGCGCGGGGTTGGCAGGGTCGGTCACAGTCACGCCGATGCCGATGTCTTCAATGCCGTTGATCAGCACGATGTCGCCAGGGCCTGCCAGGGGCGTCTGCATGCGGTCCAGACCCTGGAACGTCAGCACCTGGTTCACACGGCCCTTGACGGCCTTGCCATCAGGGCCTTCCATGACAACCACGTCCATCATGGGCTTGAGGGTGCCCTGGCTGATACGGCCCACACCGATGCGGCCCACGAAGGTGGAGAAGTCCAGCGCCGAAATCTGCAGCTGCAGCGGGGCGTTGGCGTCACCCGTATTCGGTGGCACGTGCGAAAGGATGGTGTCGAACAGGGCCGACATGTCGGGGCCCCACTGCTCGCCAGGCGCGCCTTCTTCCAGCGAAGACCAGCCGTTGATGCCCGAGGCGTACACCACGGGGAAGTCCAGTTGCTCGTCGGTCGCACCCAGCTTGTCGAACAGGTCGAACGCAGCGTTCACCACCTTGTCGGGGTTGGCACCGGGCTTGTCCACCTTGTTCACCACCAGGATGGGGCGCAGGCCCAGGGCAAGGGCCTTCTTGGTCACGAAACGCGTCTGGGGCATGGGGCCTTCTTGCGCGTCGATCAGCAGCACCACGCTGTCCACCATCGACAGGGCACGCTCCACTTCGCCGCCGAAGTCCGCGTGGCCGGGGGTGTCCACGATGTTGATGTGCGTACCCTTCCAGCTCACGGCGCAGTTCTTGGCCAGGATGGTGATGCCACGCTCTTTTTCAATCGCGTTGTTGTCCATCACGGTATCGACGACCTTTTCGTGGTCGGCAAAGGTGCCGGACTGGCGCAGCAGCTGGTCCACCATGGTGGTTTTGCCATGGTCAACGTGGGCGATGATGGCGATGTTGCGGATCTGTTTAGTCATAGTTTTTCCAATGTGCCGCTGGCTGTATCAGGCGCGGCGTGCTTCCAAGATTTGTTGAATTTCCAGCGGACTCAGGAGCCTGCCCGGCACCAGCTCCCCGCCAGCAATGTGGCCCACCCCCAGCAACGCCGGGGGGCTTTCTCCAAACACCGCCACCGTGCCAGCATCGGGCCAAGCACCACGGCGGCGCACGCCCGACAGGAAACGAGCGGCATTGTCGCTGTCCAGAGTGACACGCGTGTGCCCGGCCAGCAACGATTCGGGGGCTTCCAGGCTGGCGAGGCGCTCGGCCTCGGGCATGGCCTCCAGCTGCGCCAGCGTGACACAGCGCTCCACACCAATGCCACCGGTGTCGATGCGCCGCAGGAAGCTGAGGTGCGCCCCACAGCCCAGCGCAGCACCGATGTCCTCACCCAGGGTACGGATGTAGGTGCCTTTGCTGCAGGTTACTACCATTTTGATAGCAAACAGTGCTTGATCAATGCGCGTAAGTGTCAGTTTTAATGCATGAATGACCACATCGCGTGGCTCACGCTCCACCGTGACCCCTGCACGTGCGTATTCGTACAGCGCCTTGCCGTCCTTCTTGAGCGCGCTGTGCATGGGCGGCACCTGGCGGATGGGACCGGTGAACTGCTGTTGCACGGCGGCCAGGCGCTCGGGCGTGAGCTGGGCGGCGTCCACATCGCAGCGCTGCAGCACCTCGCCCTCGGCATCGCCGGTGGTGGTGGTGGTGCCCAGCAGCGCGACGGCTTCGTAGGTTTTGGGGGCTTCGAGCTGCAGCTGGCTGAACTTGGTGGCCGCACCAAAACACAAGGGCAGCACACCCGAGGCGAGTGGGTCTAGCGTGCCGGTGTGGCCCGCTTTTTCGGCGCGCAGCAGCCATTTCGCCTTTTGCAAGGCGTCATTGCTGGACAGGCCCAGGGGTTTGTCGAGCAGCAGCACTCCGTGCACCGGGCGCCGCTGCACCCGGATGCGGGGAGCGCGCTCGGTCATGTTGCCTCGTCGTCTTTGGAACGGGAAGCCACAGCGCGCGCAATCAGCGCATTCATGTCGGCCGCACGCTCGGAGGTGCGGTCGAACACGAAGTGCAGTGTGGGCACCGTGTGGATGTGCAAGCGCTTGAACAGGCCATTGCGCAGGAAGCCCGCCGCCTGGTTGAGCGCCGCCTGGGTTTCCACAGGGTCACCTGTCAGCAGGCTGAAGAACACCTTGGCGTGGGCGTAGTCGGGGGTCACCTCCACGCCCTGCAGCGTCACCATGCCCACGCGCGGGTCTTTCAACTCGCGCGCGATCAGTTCCGTCAGATCACGCTGGATCTGATCGGCCACCTTGAAGGCGCGGTTGGGAGTGGCGGATTTCTTCGCAGCCATGTCGTTGTCGTTGCTCTCGTCGTCGCCTCGCCTTACAGCGTGCGTGCGATTTCCTTGATGTCAAAGAATTCGAGTTGATCGCCTTCCTTGATGTCGTTGTAGTTCTTGAGCTTGATACCGCACTCGAAGCCTTCCTTGACTTCCTTGACATCGTCCTTGAGGCGCTTGACCGAATCGACTTCGCCCGTGTAGACCACGACGTTGTCGCGCAGCAGGCGGAAGCGTGCGTTGCGATGGACCATGCCCGACGTGATGTACGAACCGGCAATCGTGCCGATCTTGGTGGCGACGAACACCGTGCGGATCTCGGCCGTGCCGATGACTTCCTCGCGTTGTTCGGGAGCCAGCATGCCGGACATCGCCACCTTCAGCTCATCCACAGCGTCGTAAATGATGCTGTAGTAGTGCAGGTCCACGCCATTGCTCTCGGCCGTCTTGCGCGCACCGGCATCGGCACGCACGTTGAAGCCGATCACGATGGCCTTGGAGGCGATCGCCAGGTTGATGTCGGACTCGCTGATACCGCCCACGCCGGCATACACCAGCTGGACCTTGATCTCGTCGGTCGAGAGCTTGAGCAGCGACTGCGACAGCGCTTCCTGCGAACCCTGCACGTCGGCCTTGACGATGATGGGCAGGGTCTTGACCTCGCCCGCCGTCATGTCGGCGAACATGTTCTCCAGCTTCGCAGCCTGCTGCTTGGCCAGCTTGGTGTTGCGGAACTTGCCAGCGCGGTAGGTAGCGATTTCGCGTGCACGGCGCTCGTCGGTGAGCACCATGAACTCGTCACCCGCCTGCGGCACTTCGGTCAGACCCTGGATTTCCACGGGGATCGAAGGACCGGCCGTCTTGGCCACGCGGCCGTTTTCGTCCAGCATGGCGCGCACGCGGCCAAAGGTCTGGCCAGCCAGCACCACATCGCCCACCTTGAGCGTGCCGGACTGCACCAGCACCGTGGCCACCGGGCCACGGCCCTTGTCCAGCTGGGCTTCGATCACCAGGCCCTTGGCCAGCGATTCGACAGGCGCCTTCAGTTCCAGCACTTCGGCCTGCAGCAGAACCTGCTCCAGCAGCGTGTCGATGCCCATACCGGTCTTGGAAGACACCGGCACGAACGGCGAATCACCGCCGTATTCTTCCGGCACCACCTCTTCCACCACCAGCTCCTGCTTGACGCGGTCTGGGTTGGCATCGGGCTTGTCGGCCTTGGTGATGGCCACAACGATAGGAACACCAGCCGCCTTGGCGTGCTTGATGGCTTCCTTGGTCTGGGGCATCACGCCGTCGTCGGCTGCCACCACCAGGATCACGATGTCGGTGGCCTGTGCGCCACGGGCACGCATGGCCGTGAAGGCCTCGTGACCCGGGGTATCGAGGAACGACACCATGCCGCGTGGCGTTTCCACGTGGTAGGCGCCGATGTGCTGCGTAATACCGCCCGCTTCGCCCGCTGCGACCTTGGCGCGGCGGATGTAGTCCAGCAGCGAGGTCTTGCCGTGGTCCACGTGGCCCATGACGGTGACAACTGGTGCGCGGGGCAGCAGTTCAGCGTTCTGCTGCTGCGAATCGTCGTCGGTGAACGCCTCGGGATCGTCCAGCGCCGCCACCACAGCCTTGTGGCCCAGCTCTTCCACCACGATCATGGCGGTGTCCTGGTCCAGCGGCTGGTTGATGGTGACCATCTGGCCCATCTTCATCAGCGCCTTGATGACTTCGGATGCCTTGATAGACATCTTGTGCGCCAGCTCTGCCACCGTGATGGTTTCGGGCACATGCACTTCAATGATGCGTGCCTCGACCGGGGCAGACTGCTGGTGATCGTCGCGCTGGTCGCGGCCATCGCCACGGCGGCCACGGGGGCCACCACGCCAGTTGTTGCGGCCCACACCACCGCTGCTGTCGCCACGGGTCTTGATTTCCTTCTTCTTGGCCGTGTCGTTGGCCCAGCTGGACGACAGCTTGGCCGACTTGACTTCCTTGCCCGCACCCGGGGCAGCACCAGCACCGGCCGGAGCTGCGGCACCCGCACGCGGGCCGCCTGTGCCAACGGCAGGCTTGTGCAGCGTGCCCTTCTTGGCATCGCCCACAGCAGCAGGCTTGGCCACTGGCTTGGGTTCTTCGGGCTTCTTGGCGACCATGACCGCCTTCTTGGGCGTGGCCATCATGGCGCGAATGGCTTCCGCCTCGGCCAGGGCCTTGCGGCGGCGCTCTTCCAGATCACGGGCGCGTGCAGACTCTTCATCCGCACGGGCCTTGGCTTCTGCCTGGGCCTTTTCACGGGCTTCCGTCTGGGCGGCGGCACGTGCAGCAGCTTCGGCAGCCTGCTCACGCGTGGCTTCTTGCTTGACGGCCGAGGCCTGGGCCTTCTTTTCGGCTTCCTGGGCGGCGTAGGCAGCAGCGCGCTCTTCGGCTTCGCGCTCGCGCTTTTCGCGGGCTTCGCGTTCGGCGCGCTTCTCGGCCAGCTCGGTTTCCTGGCGGCGGATCAGCTCGGCCTGGCGGCGGGCTTCTTCCTCACGGCGCGCCAGCTCCAGGTCTTCGCTCGACACGGCAGCCTCTTCCATGACCGAAGCCGTGGCCTCGGCGGCCGCCTCGGTGCCTTCATCACGCTGGATGAACGTGCGCTTCTTGCGCACTTCCACCTGGATGGTGCGGGCCTTGCCCGTGGCGTCGGCCTGCTTGATCTCGCTGGTGGACTTCTTGGTCAGCGTGATCTTCTTGCGATCGGCAGATGCCGTGCCGTGGCTGGCCTGCAGATAGGCGAGCAACTTTTGCTTGTCCGACTCGGTCAGTGCGTCGGAAGGGGCAGCCTTGCCCACGCCCGCAGCTTTGAGCTGGTCGAGCAGGGTTTCAGGCGATTTTTTGAGTTCGGTTGCGAACTCGGCGACAGTGTTACTGGACATATGTGGTTCGTGCCTCCCTGACCCTTACTCTTGTTGCCCCGCGAACCAATGTTCGCGCGCCTTCATGATCAAGGCTTTGGCGTCTTCCGCAGACTGTCCGGTCAGGTCGGTCAGCTCATCGATGGCCAGGTCGGCCAGGTCATCACGTGTGTGCACACCACCGTCAGCCAGCTTGGCAATCAGTTCGGGGGTGAGGCCTTCGAGGTCGCGCAGGTCCTGGGAGACCTCTTCCACGCTTTCCTCGCGGGCGATTTCCATCGTGAGCAGCGCATCCTTGGCGCGGGCGCGCAGCTCGTTGACGGTGTCTTCGTCGAAGCTTTCGATCTCCAGCATTTCCTGCAGCGGCACATAGGCCACTTCTTCCAGGCTGTTGAAGCCTTCGGAGATCAGGATGTCGGCGATTTCCTCGTCCACATCCAGCTTTTCCATGAACAGCTTGCGGGCCGTGTCGGTCTCGTTAGCCTGCTTCTGCGCGCTTTCGGCGGCGTCCATGATGTTGATCTTCCAGCCGGTCAGATCGGACGCCAGGCGCACGTTCTGGCCGCCGCGGCCAATCGCGATGGCGAGGTTTTCCTCGTCCACCACCACGTCCATGGCGTGTTTTTCTTCATCGACCACGATGGAGGACACGTTGGCCGGGGCCAGCGCACCAATCACAAACTGGGCTGGGTCTTCGGACCACAGCACGATGTCCACGCGCTCGCCAGCGAGTTCGTTGGTCACGGCATTCACGCGGGTGCCACGCACGCCGACACAGGTGCCAATGGGGTCCACGCGCTTGTCGTGCGACAGCACGGCGATTTTGGCGCGCGAGCCGGGGTCACGGGCGCAGGACTTGATCTCCAGCAGGCCTTGCTCGATTTCGGGCACTTCGTTGCGGAAGAGCTCGATCATGAACTCAGGCGCCGAGCGCGACAGGATGATGGGCGCGCCACGCAGCGTGAGGTCCACTTCCATGATCATGGCCCGCACGCGGTCGCCGCTGCGCAGGTTTTCCTTGGGGATCATCTCGCCACGGCGCAGGCGGCCTTCCACGCGGCCGGACTCGACAATGATGTCACCCTTGTCCATGCGCTTGACGGTGCCGGTGAAGATTTTTTCGCCGCGCGACATGAAGTCGTTGAGCAGCATTTCACGCTCTGCGTCGCGGATCTTCTGCAGGATGACCTGCTTGGCCGCCATGGCGCCGATACGGCCGATGGGCACGGATTCGACGCCCTCTTCGATGTATTCACCGACTTCGATGTCGGGGATGCGCTCCTGCGCGTCCATCAGCAGCTCTTCGGCTTCGGGGTTCTGCAGGCCGGCGTCGTCGGGCACCACCAGCCAGCGGCGGAAAGTCTCGTAGTTGCCGCTGTCGCGATCAATCGCCACGCGGATGTCCACCTCGCCCTGGTACAGCTTCTTGGTAGCCTGGGCCAGGGCCGACTCCACGGCGCCCAAGACCACATCACGCTCCACGTTCTTCTCGCGCGAAATGGCCTCAACCAACATCAACAATTCGCGATTCATGCGACGACTCTCCTGTTTCAATCACCCGAAGATGGAAGGCTGCGCGCAGCGACCACCCACCCCAATCCATTCAGCAACTCAGGCAGCTGCCGACCCGGCCTTGCCTGCACGCCCCTTGAAGTCCACGATGGGCGCCAGGCGCGCATCCCGCAGCTCATCCAGAGTGAAGCCCAGCGCCTGCAAGGGGGCGGGCACACGTTTCTTGCTCACTTTTTGACCTGGCTTGACCGGCGGCTCGTCGCTCCAGACGATCTGCCAGCCACCCGCCTCGGCGCGCTCCAGCGTGCCGCGAAATTTCTTGCGGGTGGCGTTGACCTGCCCCCCGCCTGCAGCGCCAATGGGCGCCCTCAAGGTGATATCGATGACCGAACCCTCGAAGCGCGCAAAGTCTTGCTCATGGCGCAGGGGGCGGTCGATGCCGGGGGAAGACACTTCGAGGCGCTTGTACTCGACGCCATCGACCTCCAGCGCAAACTGCAGCTGGCGGGTGACCTTCTCGCAATCCTCGACGGTGACGAACTGCTCGACCACGGGTGCGGGCGCATCGGCGGCCGGCTGCACCCAGGGCAAGTCGATGGTGACGCGCAGCAAACCACCGGCGGAGCGCTCAATCTCCACCAGGTCATAGTCCAGGCCCGTCACAATTTGTTCAACGACTTGCTGTAGCGCCACGTGTTCAGTTCAATCCCGGAAAAACAAAAAACCCGATAACCCCCGGAGACTTCTCCGGCAGCTTCGAGCTCGAAAAGCAATCGACCAAAAAAAACGGGCGGTTGGTACCCGCCCGTTTGGTCGTGAGGCTCTTATTGTAACGCGTAAAGCACGCTTTTGCCAAGACGGCGCCCATGGCGCACCCCGATGGCTGTTGTTAACCCGCCAGCGCGGCACACACGGCCCGAAAAGACTTGAAGCCTTGCCCAGCAAGCGCAAACAGCTACAACGACGATAGCGGCTGCAGCAGCTCTGCGAGATCGCTCTCGGTAAATAACGGTTGCTCGCGTGCGGCCGCGTCGCTGTAGAGGCTGCCTGCGAGCTGCGCCTTGCGCTCCTGCAGCGCCAGGATGCGCTCCTCGATCGTGCCCTGCGCCACCAGCTTTACCACCCACACGCTCTGCGTCTGGCCGATGCGGTGGGCGCGGTCGGTGGCCTGGTTTTCCACGGCTGGGTTCCACCAGGGGTCGAAATGGATCACGGTGTCAGCCTGCGGCAGGTTGAGCCCCACCCCGCCCGCCTTCAGGCTGATGAGAAACAGCGGCACCTGCCCGCTGGTGAACCGCTCAATGATCGCGTCGCGCTTTTGGCTCTGCCCCGTGAGCTTGACCCAGGGCAAGCCCTGCTTCTTCAGCTCGGCCTCGATCAGCGTGAGCATGCTGGTGAATTGCGAGAACAGCAGGATGCGCCGCCCCTCGGTCAGCATTTCGGGCAGCAGCGCCATAAGCTGCTCCAGCTTGGCCGAGGTGGTGACCTGCCTGGCGGCATCCAGCGGCACCAGCGCAGGGTGGCAGCAGACCTGGCGCAGCTTGAGCAGCGCATCGAGGATGGTGATCTGCGACTTGGCCAGCCCCTTGGTCTGCAACGCCTCGCGCACGGTTTTCTCCATCCCCAGGCGGATGGTTTCATACAGATCGGCCTGCGGGCCAGTCAACTCCACCGGCATCACCGACTCCACCTTGGGCGGCAATTCGGCCGCCACCAGCGCCTTGGTGCGCCGCAGCATGAACGGCGTGACGCGGGCGCGCAGCTGCGCCAGGCGGGCGGTGTCGCCCTGCTTTTCGATGGGGTTGCGGAAGAGTTCCTTGAAGCGCTGCTGGCTACCCAGAAACCCGGGCATCAGGAAGTGGAACAGGCTCCAGATTTCGCCCAGGTGGTTTTCCATGGGCGTGCCCGACAGGCACAGGCGGTGGCGCGCCTGCAGCTCGCCCACCACCTGCGCGGCGTGGGTGCTGGCGTTCTTGATGTTCTGTGCTTCGTCCAGCACCACCAGGTGCCAGGGCTGCGCCAGCCAGCGTTCGCGGTCGCGCTGCAGCAGCGAGTACGGGGCGATGACGATGTCGTGTTCGGTCACCGCATCCGCCACGGCGTGGCGGCCCGCGCCGTGCAGCACCAGGCAGCGCAGGCCAGGACAAAAACGCGCGGCCTCGCGCTGCCAGTTGCCCATCAGGCTCACGGGCGCAATGATGAGGGCGGGGTCGCTCAGGCGGCCCGCGTCTTTTTCGACCTGGATGTGGGCCAGCGTCTGCAGCGTCTTGCCCAGGCCCATGTCATCGGCCAGCACCCCGGCCAGGCCATGCGCGCGCAAGAACTGCAGCCAGTTCAGCCCCTGCTGCTGGTAGGGCCGCAAGGTGGCCTGCACACCCGCAGGCACGGGCACCGTGGGCAGCGCACTGGCGCCGCGCAGCTGCGCCACCAGGGCCTGCAACGCGTCGGCCCCCTTCCACACCGCGCCCTCGCCCAGCGCCCCCAACGCCCCCTCACTCAGCGCAGCGCTGGTGCGCAGCGCGTCCAAGCGCGAGAGCTTCAGGCTGTCGCCGCGGAAGTCGTGCGCGCGGTCGCCCACCAGGTCGAGCAGGGCCGCCATCCAGGGGCGCAGCGCGTCGGTCGGCACCCGCACAAAACCCGATACACCCATGCCCCGCAAATAGGCAAACGGCGGCAGCTGCGGCTGGCCCGTGGCAGGGTCGGGCGGCTGCTGGGCGGCGGCCGCAATCAGCATGGGCAGCAGCGGCAGGATGTTGTGGCGCACGCCATTGATTTCGATGCCCAGCGAAAGCGCAAACCAGGGCGATGTGGCTTCGTCCTCACCGCTGGGTTGCAATGCCACGCTCAACGCCTCGGCATGGGTGATCCAGCCGTTCAAGGCGGCATCCAGGGTCAGCACAAAACCGGCCTCGCGCAGCACCACAAAGCCGTTGTCACACCAGTGCATCCAGTCGTCCTGCGATTCCTCGCCGGGGATGCCGAACAAGCCGTCGTCGGTGGCCAGCAGGCCCAGGTCCATCAGGCGCTCGACGGCGTCCAGCTCGGCCGCTGCATCGCGCTGCAGCAGCACCTGGCCGCCGTCGGTACCTGGCACCAGCACACCCAGCTCCTGCCCGGCCCACCAACCCACATGGCCCTGGTAGTCAAAGCGCAGCTGGGCGGTGATGAGGCCCAGGCCCGGCACATCGGCCTCGGGCACGGGCGCCAGGTGCAGGCACGCCAAGGGCTTCACGCCCTGCACCCGCGTGAGGGGGCTGAGCACGGGCGGTAGCGGCAGCGTGCCGCCCAGGCGGCTGGCCACATCGGCATGGTGTTTTTGCAGCGCGGCGGTGCCCAGCGGGGGGGCTTGCAGCAGCAGCTGCAGTTGTGCGGCGCTCAGGCCTTCGGCCAGCACGGGGCCACACAGGCCCTGATCGGTATCCAGGTACAGCGGCGGGTCGTTGGAGCACAACATGGCGCTGCCGCTGGGCAGGCGGGCCTGCAGGCGCCAGGCACTGTCACCACCCGCCTGGGGGGCCGGGGTCTCGTTCCAGGCCCAGGCAATGGGCAGCGGCTCGCCCCAGCGCAGTGGCACCCCCACGGTGGCGCCCCCTGCATCGGCAAACAGGCGGCCCGTGGCAGCGGCCTGCTGCAGTGCCAGCAGGCCCACCGTGCCCTCCAGCACACCCGACGGCGCGCCGCTGTAGGCCGAGTAATAACCGGTGCTGCGCGGCATGGCCCGCAGCAGTTGCAGCAGCTGGCGGTCGGCATCGGTGGCGCGGTCATACACCGCCTGGCCGGGGCCGGGCTGGGTGCGGATGGTCTTGGGCTTGGCCCAGCCTCCGGTGAGCTTGGCGTAGGAGACCACGGCCTCGATCTGCAGCTGCGGTGCGCCGGAGCGCAGGCGCCCCACGGTGGAGAGCAAATAGAGATAACACTCGGGCCGGTCGGCCCGCGCGCCGGGCGGGGGCTGCGCGGCATTGTCTGCGGCCAGGTCCCAGTCGCTGAGCCAGCGCACCAGACGCGCCTCGGCCTCGGCACGGGCCTGGGCGGCCACACGGTCCTGCATGGCCTGGAGCGCCTGCACGGCCTGGGCCGAAAGGGGCGCAGACACGGGTGAAGGTGTGGATGAAGGCGTGGGGGCCGGGCCCGAGCGCAGCTGCGCCGCCTTCAACGTCAGTGCCACAGCGTGTTTACAGTCCTCCCCGACCGGGCAGCTGCATTCGCCCGACCAGGCGCTGACCTGGCCATTGGGCGCCAGCTGCATTTCCACCGACAGCCTATACGGTTCGGGCTGGGTGCCCAGCACCTCGCCCCGGAGGGTGAAGGCGCTGTCGCCGCGCTCCTCGATGTCGATGTGGACCACCGCCGCCTGGCGAAAAAGGTCCATGCCCCGCGACCACGCGCCGGGGTCGCACTGGGCCTGCAGCGAGTTGATAGGAAACCAAAAATCAGAGGAGGAAGACACAGATTCCAAGAAAAAAACGGCCCCTGCGCGCGACCATCAAGCCCAAATAGCTATCAAAAAAGGAGCATCCATTCCACGCGGCGCCACGGCACCCTATCGGCTGCGCGCAGCGCGCACACGCTCGAACATGCCCTGAGCCTCCGGCCCTGCCCCGGCCCCGCTGCCGGGGGTGGCCGCCTGCAGGCTGGTCAGCAGCCGCGCCAGCACTGGCGCCTGCGGCAGCAGCGGGCCCAAAAACAGCGCACGCTGGCCATCGGCAATCAACAGCGTGGGGAAGGTTTCCACATCCAGGTCGCCCGCCAGATCGGATTCGTCCTCGATGTCCACCCATTCAAAGCGCACGTCCGGGTGCGCACGGGCCAGCTCGTCAAACAGGGGGCGGTAGATGCCGCAGGTGCCGCACCAGGCCGCACACAGGCACACGGCCCACCAGCCGCCGGGTGCGGTGGCCGCCGGGGTTGAAGGGGTGGACGGGGGCAGTGCGGCGGGGCTGGACATCAAACGGGCTCCTGGGGCTGGCGGCAGGGGCCAGCTACACCGGACCCCGCGCTACAAGCCGCGCCGTTCGCGGGCGCGGTAAACCTCGATGGTACCCACACCCGGCGCCCGGTTGCCCCAGCTGTTGCGCACAAAGGTGGTCACGGCCGCCACATCTTCGTCAGACAGAAACTGCTGGAACGGCGGCATGCCATGCGGGCGCGGGTTGCCTTGGGTGGCGGGCAGGTAGCCACCTTGCAGCACTACGCGCACCAGGTTGGTGGGGTCGGCCATCATGACGGCGCGGTTGCCTGCCAGCGGCGGGAAGGCGCCCGGCTCGCCCTGGCCCTGGTCGCCATGGCACTGGGCGCACTGCTGTTCGTACACCTTGCCGCCGCGCGCGATCACACTGGCCATGGCGCTGGCCGGGGGTGCAGTCACGGTGGCAGGGGCCTTGCGCTCCTGTTGCGGCAGGGCCTGCAGATACACCGCCATGGCGCGCGCATCGGCGTCGCTCAAATATTGCGTGCTGCGGAACACCACCTCGGCCATGGGCCCCAGCACCGAGCCTTGCGGGGCCACGCCGGTTTTCAGCAAGGCCACCACATCGTCGGTTTTCCATTCTTTGACGCCCGCCTCGTGCGCCGCATTCAGCGCGGGGGCATACCAGTTTTGCACCGGGATCAGCCCGCCCGTGAAGGCCTTGGCGTCCGACGTGGCGCCCAGCGCATTGCGCGGCGTGTGGCAGGCGGTGCAGTGGCCCAGGCCGTTGACCAGGTAAGCGCCCCGGTTGTACTCCGCGGTTTGCTTGGCTTCAGGCTGCGGCGCCCCCGGTGCGAAGAACAGCGCCCGCCACACGCCCAGCGCAGCCTGCGTGCTGTACGGGAACCGCAACGCGTGGGCCCGGTTGGGCTCGGCCACGGCGGGTTGGCTTTGCAGGTAGGCAAAGATGGCGTCCGAATCCTCCCGCGTCACCTGCGTGTAGTTGGGGTACGGAAAGGCGGGATACAGCAGCCGTCCATCCTTGCTGCGGCCATGGTGCATGGCGCGCCAGAACTCGGCGGACGTCCAGCTGCCAATGCCGTGCGCCTTGTCGGGCGTGAGGTTGGAGCTGTGCACCACGCCAAACGGCGTCTCGATGCCGCGCCCGCCCGCAAACGGCGCCCCGCCCTGCGTGGTGTGGCAGGCCATGCAGTTGCCCACGCGGGCCAGGTATTCGCCACGCTGCACCAGCGCGGGCGTGGATTGCAGGGTTTCGGTGGCGGGCAGCGGCGCTTCGCCCTGCAGGTTCAAGGTAACCACCACAGCGGCGGCAATGCCCACGGCCGCGAGTGTGGAAGAGATCGTCCAGAGGATGCGTTTCATCGTTGTGCCTCCTCAGCGGCCAGCCACCGGCACATCGGCCACGCCCCCGCACCGGGCGGGCATGGCGGCCGGCAGGGTGCGCGCGGGTTTGCCGCCCGCCGCCACGGGCTGGGCAGCCAGCCAGGCAGACACGGCGCTCACCTCGTCGGGCGTGAGCCGGCGCGCAATGTCGGCCATGCAATCCGGGGCGTGTGCGCGGCGCTGGCCGGTCTTCCAGGCGCCCAGCTGGCTGTTGAGGTAGTCGCGCGGCAGGCCCAGCAGACCCGGGACGGACGGCGCCACGCCCGTCATGGCCACGCCGTGGCAGGCCACGCAGGCGGGGATGTTGCGGGCCGCATCGCCCTGCTGCACCAGCTGGCGGCCCTGCTCCAGCACAGCGGCGGGCGCTTGGGGTGCAGGCGGCGGCGGGTAAGGCAGGTCCAGCGCGCCAAAGTGCTCGGCCATCTCGCGCAGGTAGTCATCGGTCAGGTGCTCAATGAGGTAAGTCATCTGCGGGTAGCTGCGCCGCCCGTCGCGGAAGTTGAGCAGCTGGTTGGCCAGATAGCCCGCCGGCTTGCCCGCAATGCGGGGGAAGTAGCCGTCTGGCGTGGCCCGGCCCTCCTTGCCGTGGCACACCGTGCAGGCCAGCACGCGCGGCGCCATGGCGGCGGCGGGTGCCGCAGTGGCAGGGGCGGGCTGCTGGGCCGCCACCCCGGCAGCCAGGCCCGCAGACAGAAAGAACACAACGGCAAGGGGACGCAGCAGGTGGCGCAAGCGATCAATCATGGGGATGTGGCGGCAAACAGAGCACGAGGAGAGCACGAAGAGATTCCACCGCCACTCTAAGCGCTCACCCAAAAACAGTACAGATTCAGTTTCAGGTTAAAAATACAGATCAGTTTGCCCTGCATCAACGCCCGCACCCGGTTTTTCGCCCATGAAACGCTACGAACGCCACGCCGACGCCATCGCCCAGCTCATCCACAGCGGCGCCCTGCGCCCCGGCGACCGCGTGCCCTCGGTGCGCGAGGCCAGCCGCACGCGCGGCATCAGCCCGTCCACCGTGTTTGAGGCGTATTACCTGCTGGAGGCCCAGGGCCTGATCCACGCGCGCCCCCGCTCGGGCTACTACGTCAGCGCCCGGCTGCCCGGCACGGCCGAGGCCCGCCCGGCCGAGCCCCTGCCCTCGCAGCCCGCCGCCACCTCCACCGGCGTGGCGATCAGCGACCTGGTGTTTGAGGTACTGGGCCTGGCGCGCGACCGCGACCTGGTACCGCTGGGCTCGGCCTTCCCGGGGCTGGAGCTGTTTCCGCTGGACCGCCTGGCGCGGTGCCTTGCCAGCGGCATGCGCAAGCTCGATCCGTGGAACATCGTGCAAAGCCTGCCGCCCGGCGACGAACGCCTGCGCCAGCAGATCGCGCTGCGCTACGGCGTGCACGGCACAGCGGTGGATGTGGAAGAAATCATCATCACCAACGGCGCGATGGAGGCGCTCAACCTCTGCCTGGAGGCCGTCACCCAGCCCGGTGATGTGGTGGTAGTCGAGTCCCCCACCTTCTACGCCGCGCTGCAGGCGCTGGAGCGGCTGAACCTGCAGGCGCTGGAAATCGCCACCCACCCGCGCGACGGCATCGACCTGGCCGCGCTGGCCGAGGCGCTGCAGCGCCAGCCACTCCACCAGCCCATCAAGGCCTGCTGGCTCATGCCCAGCTTTCAGAACCCGCTGGGCAGCTTGATGCCCGAGGGCAAAAAACGCGAACTCGTCGCCCTGCTCGCCCGCCACGGCGTTCCGCTGATCGAAGACGACGTGTATGGCGAGCTGCACTTTGGACCCCAGCGCCCGCCGCCTGCCAAGGCGTTTGATGGCGAAGGGCTGGTGATGCACTGCAGCTCGTTCAGCAAAAGCCTGGCGCCCGGCTACCGCGTGGGCTGGGTGGCGGCGGGCCGCTTTGCCACGGCGGTGCAGCGCCTCAAGCTGATGACCACGCTCTCGGCCGCCACGCCGTCGCAGCAGGCGCTGTCCGAATACCTGGCCCAGGGCGGGTACGACAGGCACCTGCGCGCCCTGCGCCGCAGCCTGGAACAACAACAGGCGATTGCGCTGGCAGCGGTGGCCCTGCACTTCCCGCGCGGCACACGCGTGTCGCGGCCCGAGGGCGGGTACTTCTTGTGGGTGGAGCTGCCGCCTGCGGTCAACGCGCTGGATCTGCACCGCCTCGCACTGCAGCGGGGCATCAGCCTGGCGCCGGGGCAAATCTTCTCGGCCGACCAGCGGTTTGCGCACTGCGTGCGCATCAACTACGGCCACCCCGCCCACCACCGGCTGGAGGCCGCGCTGGCCACCGTGGGCCAGCTGGCGACCGGATTGGCCACGGGAGCGGCCATGGGCGCGGCAGAGCACCAGCCCTCACCCAAAAACTATCAAAACAATAGCTAAAAAGGCATACTGGTCGCGCGCAAAAGCCAATTTTTTGCCAAACATTTTCCGCCTTAGGCCACCATCCAGCCTTGTCTGCCCCACCCACGCACGGCATCGCCGCTCACTGGGCCAGCCTTGCACCAGGCTGACACCCAAGCCCCGCGTTGGAAAGGCCCAACCTCGGGTTCTCCCGCCCCAGGCACGGCGCTTGCAGCGGCATACTGACGCCCGCCCGCACCCCGGGCAGCGCAACGCCAGGCGGCCCACCCGCCCGCCCTTCAATCCCAACGCCCAGCACCCATGGCCGCACCCCAGCATGTTCCGTTTGTGATGGTGGAAGATGAAGACGACTGGGTCGTCTCGTTCGCGCTGGGCCCCCGGGGCACCGACCGCCTGACGCTGGTGCGCACCCCCCACCTCGAATTCATGCTGCGCCCCGAACAGCGCGGCGTCTCGGTAGGCGCCGAGGCAGGCCAGCGCCCCGCCCTGCTCGTGGCAGTGCAATGGGGGCACAAATGTGTGGATGTGGTGTCCACCGCCAAACGCTACAGCCTGGACATCAGCAAGGTGGACAACACCACCCGCAACGCGGCGCTGCGCCTGCTGGGCAAGATGAACTTTGACCAGCGGTTTCAGCTGGCCGACGGCTACCCCTGAGCCCTGGTCGCTTGGGGCCAGGTCACCCCAGCGCCGTCCACTTCTGCGCACTGGCCGCAGACCCCACCACCCGCTCGATAAAACGCACGCCGCGTGCGCCGTCTTCCACGCGCGGGTAGTCGGCGTGCAGCGGGTCGGGCGCCGTGCCTGCCTGCCGCGCGCGGATGTCGGCGGCCACGCCCAGGTAGACGTTGGCAAAGGCTTCGATGAAGGCCTCGGGGTGGCCCGCAGGAATGCGCCCGGCGCGCAGCGCCGCCGGGCTGAGCCAGGGTGAGCCGCGCGTGAGAATGCGGCGCGGGCCGTCCACAGGGGAATGGACGAGCTGGTTGGGTTCTTCCTGCCGCCAGGTGATGGTGCCCAGCGTGCCCGACACCTGCAGGCGCAGGTCGTTCTCCAGCCCCGCCGCCACTTGCGATGCCACGATAAAGCCGCGTGCGCCGCTGTCGTAGCGCAGCAGCAGCTGGGCGTCGTCGTCCAGCCTGCGCCCGGCGCCAAACGTCGTGAGGTCGGCGCACACCCAGGCGGGGTGCTGGCCGGTGACAGTGGCGGCCAGATTCTCGGCGTGCGACCCGATGTCGCCCAGCGTGCCCGCGCTGCCGCTGCGTGCCGGGTCCAGCCGCCAGTCGGCCTGCTTGTTGGCGCCGCCCTCTTCCACCGCCGTGGCCAGCCAGCCCTGGTTGTATTCGACGGTGATCTTGCGCAGCGGGCCCAGCGCGCCGCTGTGCACAAGGTGCCGCGCCTCGCGCACCATGGGGTAGCCGGTGTAGTTGTAGGTCACGCCGAACACGGTGCCTGCCTTCTTCACTGCCGCCACCAGTTCGTCGGCCTGCGCGCTGGTGTGCACCAGCGGCTTGTCGCACACCACATGAAAGCCCGCCTGCACAAACGCCAGCGCCACCGGGTGGTGCATGTGGTTAGGCGTGACGATGCTCACCAGGTCGATGCGCTCATGCGCCGGGCGGCGCAGCTCGTCGGCCAGCAGGTCTTGCCAGCTGCCGTGGTTGCGGTCGTCGGCCAGGCCCAGTTCGGCGCCAGATGCGCGGGCGCGCTCGGGCGATGACGAGAGCGCGCCGGCCACCAGCTCGAACTGGCCGTCGAGCGCCATCGCCTTGCGGTGCACCGCGCCGATGAAGGCGCCGTGGCCGCCGCCGACCATGGCGTAGCGGAGCTTTTGGGGACTGGACATACGAAACGCCTTTGCTCGCTGTGTGTTGTTGTTATCGGTTTTATGCAGGGGTGCGGCTAGGCCTGCTTGTCGCGCGCAAAGACGGCGTCGAACGCGCCGACTGCGGGCTTGAAGTCGAGTCGCTTGCAGAACGCCGCGCTCTCCGTGGCGCCGTGCACGCGGTCCATGCGGCTGTCTTCCCATTCCACCGAGAGCGGGCCCTGGTAGCCGATGTCGTTCAGCGCGACGATGATGGATTCAAAGTCGATCATCCCGCGCCCCACGCTGCGAAAGTCCCAGTTCCGCCGCGCATCGCCAAAGCTGGTGTGCCCGCCAAACGTGCCCACCGTGCCGTCGCCCTTGCCCCACCACACGTCCTTCATGTGGGCGTTGTAGATGCGATTGCCGAACTGGCGGATGAACTTGATGTAGTCCACGCCCTGGTAAGCCAGGTGGCTCGGGTCGTAGTTGAAGCCAAAGCGCTTGTTGCCGCCCACCGCCGCAATCGCGCGCTCGGCCGATGCGATGTCGAACGCGATCTCGGTGGGGTGCACTTCCAGCGCAAAGTTGATGTCGTGCTGCTCGAACACATCGAGGATGGGGCCGAAGCGGTCCGCGAAGTCCACGAACCCCTTGTCCCAGTACGCCTGCGTGGTGGGCGGGAAGGCGTAGATCGAATGCCACACCGATGAGCCCGTAAAACCCGTCACCGTCTTCACGCCGAACTTCGCGGCAGCACGCGCCGTGTCGGCCAACTCGGCCGCTGCACGCTGGCGCACCCCCTCGGGTTCACCGTTGCCCCACACATGCGGCGGCAGGATGGACTGGTGGCGTTCGTCGATCAAATCGCACACGGCCTGGCCCACCAGGTGGTTGCCGATGGCAAAACACTGCAGGCCATGCTGGGCCAGCAGTGCATGTTTGTCTTTGACGTACTGGGGCGACGACAGCGCCTCCTGCACGTTGAAATGGTCGCCCCAGCAGGCCAGCTCCAGGCCGTCGTAGCCCATGCTTTTGGCCAGCGGCGCGAGTTCGGCCAAAGGCAGGTCGGCCCACTGGCCGGTGAAGAGGGTGACGGGTCTTGGCATGGTGGCTCCAAGGGGCGGAGGGTTGCAGGTTCACAGCGGCTACAAGCTATATTTTTGATAGCTACTAGCGCTTAATGGATAGGCGGCAGAGGCCAATTTGGCTTGAATTGGCACACATCTCAGAGGATTCCCCACTCCCTCTCCCCTGGTGGGAGAGGGCCGGGGAGAGGGGGGGGGAACAGGCGCTGCGCGGGTGCAGCCCCCTCTCCCCCACCCTCTCCCGCGAGGGGAGAGGGAGTCAATCCCCGGCGCCGCTGCGGGTGCACGGGCTGATGTCCTCATCTGAGCGGTGTTCCCCATCAGGCAAATCAGGCTACTGTTTCCGCCATCAGAATGGCGAGTCGGGGAAGTAGAAGTCCTTCGCCGTTTCCTTGGTGATCAGCACCGACGGAATGATGGTGTTGGCCGGCAGCTTCTCGCCCTTGATGCGCGCCTCGGCCGTGAGCTTGATCGAGTCGTAGATGAACTTGGGGCTGTACGACACGTTGGCCTGGATGAGAGGGTTGCTGCCGTCCATCAGCGTCTTGATCATGCCCTTGGCACCCGCGCCGCCGAACACCAGCTTGATGTCCTTGCGCTTGGCCTGTTCGATGGCCTTGAGCACGCCCACGGCCATGTCGTCGTCGGCGGCCCACACCGCGTCGATCTGCGGGAAGCGGGTCAGGTAGTCCTGCATCACCTTGAAGGCATCGTCGCGGTTCCAGTTGGCGTATTTGGCGTCCAGCAGCTTGATGCCGGGGTGGTTCTTCAGCACGCTGTTGAACGCGTCCATGCGCTCGTTGTCCAGCGTGGTTGCAATGCCGCGCATGGCCACCACGTTGCCCTTTCCGCCCAGCGCCTTGGCGATGTACTCGGCCGGGATCTTGCCGAACGCGGTGTTGTCACCCGCCACATACGCGTCCTGCGCGCTGGTGTCGGTCAGGCCCCGGTCAACCACCGTCACGTACACGCCCTTGGCCTTGACCTGGGCCACGGGCTTGGTCAGCGCCGCAGATTCAAAGGGGAAGATGACCAGCGCATTGATCTTGTTCACCGTGACCAGATCCTGCAGCTGGTTGGCCTGCTCGGGCGCACCGCCTGCCGTCTTCACGATCACCTGCAGGCCGGGGTGGGCCTTCTCCAGGTCCTTCTTGGCCTGGTTGGCCCAGTACACGATGCCGCCCGTGAAGCCGTGCGTGGCCGAGGGGATGGCCACGCCCACCACCGTCTTGTTGGCCTGCGCCATGGCAGGGGCCGCCAATGCGAAGGCGGCGGCGCCCACGGCCGACAAGGCCAGGCGGCGGGTGAAAGAAGAAAGTTGGCTGTTCATGCGTTGTCTCCTGTTGCTGTTGCTTTGCTGAAAATGGCCATGGAAGCTGGCCGGCTGGGGAACACGAAAGTCAAACGACCTACCGAGAAAACCGAAGATCCATCACCGCTTTCCGCGCTGCATGAACGCCACAGCAATGATCACGAAGCCCTGCACCGCCGCGTTCAAATACACGCTGATGATGCTGGTGAGGTTGAGGATGTTGCTGATGACCGACAGCAGGATCGCGCCCACCACCGTGCCGGTGATGCTGCCCGCCCCGCCCTTCAAGACCGTGCCGCCCACGATGACGGCGGCGATCGCCTCCAGCTCCCACAGCAGACCCGTGGTGGGCGATGCAGAGCCCAGGCGAGGCACATACAGCAGCGTGGCAATGCCCACGCATACGCCCAGCAGCATGTACGTAAGGATCTTGATCTTGTGCACGTCCACCGCCGCGTACTGCGCCACCTGCTCGTTGGAGCCGATGGCCTGCACATAGCGGCCATAGGCCGTGCGGTTCAGGATCACGCCGCCGACAACAGCCACCAGCAGAAAGATCCACACCGGAATCGGCACGCCCAGCAGGTTGGCGTAATACACCGGGCTGTAGATGTCCGACAGATCGTTCTCCAGCGTGATCGCGCCGCCGTTGGAGAAGTACGTGAGGTACGCGCGGAAGATGCCCAGCGTGCCCAGCGTGACGATGAAAGGCTCGATGCGCCCCTTGGTGATGAGCAGGCCATGCACCAGCCCGAACACCGCGCCCAGCACCACCGCCAGCAGCATGCCCACCACCACGGCCGCCATGGGCGAGCCCAGCACGGGCGCCATGGCGTTCATGAACAGGATGACCGAGCCCGCGATCAGCGCCGCCATCGACCCCACCGACAAGTCGATGCCGCCCGAGATGATGACGAAGCACATGCCCACCGCGATGATGCCGATGAAGGCCGTGCGTGTGAGCACGTTCATCACGTTGTCGTAGGTGGCGAAGTTGCTGTTGAGCAGCGTGCCCGCAATGCACAGCAGCACCAGGCCGATGACCGGGCCCAGGCCGTGCAGCTTGCCCCACCAGGCGCTGACGCCGGTGGCTCCCGCCGCAGTGGCTGCGGCATGGCGGCTGCCGCCTGCCTGCGGGGCTGCGGCGTTTTCGGCCGGTACGTTAACGGGTGCCTGTGGCATGGGCGATCAACTCCTCTTCGGTCAAATGCGGCGCTTGCAGCGTGGTCTGCAGCCGCCCGGCGCGCATCACCGCCACGCGGTGGCACAGGCCGATCAGCTCCATCAGTTCGGAAGAAATCACGATCACCGCCAGCCCCTGCTCCGCCAGGCGCTGCACCAGGTGATAAATCTCGCGCTTGGCGCCCACGTCCACGCCGCGCGTGGGCTCGTCGAGCACCACCACGTTGGGGCCGGGGTGCAGCACCTTGGCCAGCGCCAGCTTTTGCTGGTTGCCGCCCGACAGCGACGACGCGCGCACGTCCAGAGACCCGGTGCGGATGCCGAACTCCTGCACCGCATCGCGCAGCGCAGCCTGCTCGGCCGCCGAGTCGAGCCAGGGCTTGGCGTAGCGCTCCAGCGCCATCAGCGTCAGGTTGGGCCGCAGGCCAAAGTGCACATGCAAGCCCTTGCCCTTGCGGTCTTCGCTCAGGTACGTGAGGCCGTGGCGCGCCGCATCGCGCGGGCTTTTCAGTTGCACGGGTTGGCCTGCAATCTCCACCGTGCCCGCCGTGCGCGGGCGCAGGCCCAGCAGGCCTTCAAACAGCTCCGTGCGCCCAGCGCCCACCAGCCCGGCAAAGCCCAGAATCTCGCCGCGCCGCACGTCAAAGCTCACGTCCTCGGCCCAGCCCGGCACTGTGAGGCCGCGCACCTTGATGGCCGGCGCGCCATCCTGCGGCGCAGGCAGCTTGGGCGGGAACAGATCAGCCAGCTCGCGGCCCACCATCAGGTTGGCCATCTGCCGCCGCGTCACGCTGGCCGTGGCCTCGCGCGCCACCAGCAGGCCGTCGCGCATCACCACCACCTCGTCGGTGGTGCGCTCCACTTCGTCGAGCTTGTGCGATATGTAGATGATGGTCACGCCTGCGGCCTTCAGCCCGGCCATCAGCGCAAACAGGCGCTCCGTTTCGCCGGGGGTCAGCGTGGCGGTGGGCTCGTCCATGATGAGCAGGCGCGCATTGCGGGCCAGCGCGCGGGCAATCTCCACCAGCTGCTTTTCGGCCACGATGAGCTTGCGCACCCGCGTGTCCGGGTCCAGCGGTAGGCCGACTTTCGCAAGCGCCTCGCGCGTCTTCTCGCGCATCGCCTTGTCATCCAGAAAGAGCCCGCGCTTGATCTCATGGCCCAAGAAGATGTTCTGCGCAATCGTCAGGTCGTCCGCCAGATTGAACTCCTGGTGGATCAGCACAATGCCCTGCGCCTCGGCCGCGCGCGAACCGCCACCCGGGGCGCGCACCGCGCCGTCCACCACCACCTCGCCGGTGGTCGGGCTCTCGTAGCCCGCCAGAATCTTCATCAGCGTGGACTTGCCCGCGCCGTTCTCGCCCAGCAGGCCGTACACACGGCCCGGCTGCAGCGCAAAATCCACCCCATGCAGCACCCGCACGGGGCCAAACTCCTTGGTGACGTTGCGGAAGGCGACGGCGACGCTCATCGCACAGCCCCCACACCAACACCTGCACCCGTCACTGAGCCCGCGCGCGACAGGCTCTCCTGCATCGCCAGCACACCCGCGCCCACCACACCCGCATCGTCGGCCAGCGGCGCGTATTGAATCTCCAGGTGCCGCGTAGACAACGCCAGCGAGCGGTGGTACACGCTCTGCCGCACCGACGCGAGGAACAGCGGCCCCATGTCCGTCACCCGCCCCGCAATGAACACATGCGACGGGTTGAAGAAGTTGACGATGGACGCCAGCATCTGCCCCACCAGGCTGCCCGCGCGCTGGATGATGGCGTTGGCCGCGACATCGCCCGTGCGGCTGGCCTGGGCCACGTCTTCAATCGTCAGCGTGCCCGTGCTTTGCAGCCGCTCGGCCAGCAGCGCGCTATCGCCGCGCTGCGCGGCCTCGATAGCCATGCGCGCCATGGCGGGTGCAGCGGCCATGGCCTCCACACAGCCCTGGTTGCCGCAATGGCAGCGCGGCCCGTGCTGGTCCACACAGATGTGGCCCACATCGCCCGCCGAGCCGTTGGCGCCCCGGTACACCTGCCCGTGGCACACGATGCCGCAGCCAATGCCCGTGCCCACCTTGATGACGAGGAAGTTGGGCAGATTGCGCTGCAGCCGGTACATCTCGCCCAGCGCCATCAGGTTCACGTCGTTGTCCACAAACACCGGCGCGGCAAACGCCTCGCGCAGGTAGTCGCGGATCGAGAAGCCGTCCCAGTCGGGCATCAGCGGCGGGTTGACGAGCTGCCCGCTTTCAAAATCCACCGGCCCCGGCACGCCCATGCCGATGGCAATCACTTGGTTGGGGGCCAGCCCGCAGCGCGCCAGCAGCTCCCGCATCAGCCCCCGCACCCGCGCCAGGATCACGCCCGGCCCCTGGCGCACATCAATGGGCTCGCGGTGCCGCGCCAGCACCGTCATGTCGGGCCGCATCACCGCTATCTGCATGCTGGTCGCGCCCAGGTCGGCGCCAATCACCACGCCCAGGGTTTCGCTCAAACGCAGGGTTTCGGCGCGCCGGCCGCCAGAGGATTCCTGCAGGCCCACCTCGTCGAGCAGGCCTTCATCCAGCAGCGCCGCCACCATGGCGTTGGCCTTGCTCTTGGAATAGGCCAGACGCTGCGCCAGCGCATTGCGCGACGCGCCTGCGGACCAGAAGATGGTCTGCAAGACGCTCAGGTCTTCAGTGCCGCAGTGACTCCAGCGGGTGGATGGCAAGGCTTGTCTCCTGTCATGTTTTTGTGCAGCACCTCATGGTGGTGGGTGCTTGACAGGGATGCTATGCGGTCTACTTTGGCCGGGCAAGACTGAACTTCGACCTAAAAAAGCTCGAAGAATCAACAAATGCAGAGAGATTCGAGCTGCGGGGGGGAGGTCACACTACAACTCCATCCCAGATCGGAGGGACTGGTTGGAGCCCACAGCAGCCGTTCAGTAGTGCGGCCTGGAAGCCGCCCTTGACTTGCTGCCGCGGCTGCTGGAAATCCCGGTGTCTGCCTACGGCAAGCTATAGTTGGACTTAGCGCGTGCCGGGTTTCATGGAAGTTCTATACCTGGACGTTTGAACAGCTCGTCGCTTGCAACGCTATGCTGCAAGCGGCCTCCAGGAGAAATCAGTGTCCAGATATCCCGCACTGTCCAGTTTATCCCGGAGGTTTGGCGGTCTAAATTGCGTTAGGCATCCGAACCAGGTATGACAAACCTCTCCGGCATGGACATCGTTGGCGTGTTGGGGCTGCTGGTTTCAATCGCGGGCTTCGCTATTGCGATCTGGCAGATCTGGAAGACTAAAGCCGCGGCGGAGGCAGCACGGGATTCTGCGGCAGAAGCCGTAGATGGAGTACGCAAGATGTACGCGGTGTCTACACTGCAGGATATTGCCGGTCGCTCGCGTAATCTACTGAACTTAATCAAGTCAAAAAACCTTGCAGCAGCAGCAGCAGCAGCCTTCGAGTTGAGAGATGCCGTATCCAAATACCAGCCTTCATCCAAAGAGTCTGCGTCGGAGACAACGCTGTGGACTAAGGTAAGGGAGGAGGTCGACAGTTTGCATGAACGTCTAGAGTCGATCGCCGTTGCGAATCGCTGGACCGCTGACGAACGCGAGGCGTTGATCCATCGCACGTCCAGACTCCACACCCAACTTGCAGCAAACGCCAGTCGCCTAGTATCAACCGTGAGTACAGTGCCATGATTCCAAAAGACTACCGCGATCTGTTGAACGATCTCTATAAGCTGACGGACAGCGGAAAAGCAACCTGGAAGTCTGATCAACACAGTGTGGAGATCACGATTGACGACAACAAGTTTGTGCTTTGGGCCGGAACGGATGAAAGAACTGATGAGGGTTTCGTTTCTTTCGCCCTGCGTGACCTTGCGGGAAACACATTGGACACTTGGTATGTAGACGCGGGTGGGTCCGATTACGACTTCATGAATGCTCTTTTTCTCTCGGCGAAGCGCCACGCTCTTGGCATCCCGGATCGCCTAGCCAAGATTCGGGCGAAGATTTCGGGCGTCAAGAGCATCGGGGACTAGAACTCGCAGGCCTAACCCTTCGTTGCAGCAGACTGCCTTCGACAGCCGCTGAACTCCAACGTTGAGCGTCCGCTTTCACCTGCCACCACCGACTGCTAGTGGCCGAGTACGGCATTTCATGCCGATCACGCGCAAGCGACCCACCCCCTGAACGCAAACCCCTTGTAAAACAGCCGTACATCGCCAAACCCCGCCTCGCTCAAAATCGCCTCATCCTCCCCCGGCGTCAACACCGCCAATTCCGCAGCCACCTTGTCCCGCGCCCTGGCCGCATGCTCCGGCGGCACGCCGGACGCCACCTGAAACGCGGCATAGCGCGACAGCCACAGATCGCGCTCCCCTGCCCCGCCATCGCCGCCAGGGCCGGCACCATCCGCCACACTCAGATGCGCCACCACCAGCGGTGCGCCGGGCTTGAGCCGCCGCCGGATCTTCGCCAGCATGGGCATGCGCTCCTCACGCGGCACAAAGTGAAAAGTCAGCAGGCACGTCGCGCCATCAAACGGCCCGGCAGGTGCGCTCGGCACATAGCCGTGGTGCAGCGCCACGCGGTCGCCGGGCACCCCCGCGCTCTGCAACCGCTGGGCCGCCAGGCCCAGCATGGGCTGGCTGGGGTCCACGCCGTCAAACCGCCAGCCGGGGTGTGCCAGCGCCATGTCTTCCAGCTGTCGGAGCCTGCCGGGCTTGAAATCGTCGGCTGCAAATTGACCGCAGCGGTCCGTTTTTCCCCGGCTTTTTGCCCCATAGCCAGGCTATGGGGCTGCAAATCCGGCAAAAACTGTCCTCGCTGGGGCCAATTTTCGCTATCGACGCTCCAAGCCCGACAGGCTCCTACCCGCCGCCCGCACCCACCACCAGCACGCGGCCGTGGGCGGGCACGCGCTCGGCCAGCAGGATGCGCGACATGCGCAGCAGGCTGTCGTAGCCGGGCACGTTGCGGCGGGGGCCTTCGGCGTAGCGGGCGACGGCGGCGGGATCGGTGAAGGCGGATGGGGCGTGGGGGTGGGTCATGGGGTGGTGGCTGGTGGGCGGGCCGGCGGTGTTGCCGGGTGGGGCTGGGCCGATGCGCCGGGCGGTGGCGGGGCGCCGGTGCGGCGTTGGGGATGGCAGGGGTGTTGGCCTTGCATTTTTTGGCATCAAATTGGCCGCTACCGCCTGTCCATATTGCCTTGATAGCTATTTATTCAATAGCAAACTACCTACGCAGCAGACGCCACAGGCACGTTTGGCAGCGCCATGCTACCATCACGCAACTTTTAATGTTGCATGAAACGAGATAGCCGACTTTCCAATGTTCTCCACGCGCTGCTGCATATGGCAGAGATGGAGGGGCCCGCCACGTCTGAGGCGATGGCGCAGGCCATGCAGACCAACCCGGTGGTGGTGCGCCGCCTGATGGCGGGGCTGCGGTACGCGGGTTTTGTCTCGTCGGCCAAGGGGCATGGCGGGGGGTGGGTGCTGTCGTGCCCGCTCACGGACATCACGCTGCGCGACATCTACGAGGCGCTGGGCGCGCCCACGCTGCTGGCGGTGGGCAACAGGGTGGAGAGCCCCGGCTGCATCGTCGAACAAGCGGTGAACCGTGCGCTGACCGACGCCTACCAGGCGGCCGAAGAGGCGCTGCTGGCGCGGCTGGGTGCGGTGACGCTGGCGCAGCTGTCGGCCGAGTTTCATGAACGCATGGTGGCCGGGTGCCACGGGCACAAGGAGATTGAGCATGACAACGGCAGCAGCAGTGATGACAACAACCACCCAGGCGTTTGACGTGATCGTGGTGGGCGGCAGCTTTGCGGGCCTGTCGGCCGCGATGCAGCTGGCGCGCGCCCGGCGGCGGGTGTGCGTGGTGGACGCGGGCCAGCCGCGCAACCGGTTTGCGGCGGCGTCGCACGGCTTTTTTGGGCAGGACGGCGAAGCGCCGCTGGCGATGATCGAGCAGGCGCGGCGCAAGCTGGCGGCCTACCCCACGGTGACGCTGCGGCAGGGCACTGCCGTGTCTGCCACGCCGCAGCACAGTGCGGGGTCGCCGGAGAACGGTTTTGAAGTGGCGCTGGACGATGGCGCCACCATGGAGGCCCACAAGCTGGTGCTGGCGTTTGGCGTGCAAGACGGTTTGCCCGACATTGCAGGCCTGCGTGAGCGCTGGGGCGCATCGGTGCTGCACTGCCCGTACTGCCACGGCTACGAGTTTGCGGGCCAGCGGCTGGGCGTGCTGTACCACTCGGCAGGCTCGGCCATGCACGCGCAGTTGATTGCCGACTGGGGGCCGACCACCCTCTTCCTGAACGGCGACACCACGCTGGAGAGCGCCGAGCGCGAACGGCTGCAGGCGCTGGGCATTGCCATCGAGCCCGCATCCATCGCGGCGCTGGAAGGCCCGGGCCAGGCGCTGCAGGGCGTGCGCCTGCAGGCCACCGGCAGCGGTGACGCGCGCGTGGTGCCGCTGGCTGCGCTGTATGTGGCCGCCACAACCCGCCCTGCCAGCCCGCTGGCCGAGCAGCTGGGCTGCACGTTCGACGAAGGCCCCATGGGCCCTTACCTCCGCACCGATGCCAACAAGATGACCACGGTGCCCGGCGTGTATGCCGCTGGCGACCTGACGCTGATGCGGCACAACGCCACGCTGGCATCGGCCGAAGGCGTGCTGGCGGGTGTGGGGGCGCACCAGGCGCTGGTGTTTGGGCAGTAGCTTGCTGCAGCGCTGCTTCGCTGTGGCTGCGCCCTGGAGCGGTCAAGGTGCTTAAGCTGCGGCACACTCGGCGGGCACTGCCCCCGTGTCCCCTACCTGCGCCAGCACATCGCCATGACCTTTTCATCTCTGCGCCGCCTCGGCCTTCGTGCGCTCTCCCCTTCGCGCCCAGGCATTCGTTGGCTGTCGGCCGCTGCGCTATGCGGCGCCGCCACCTTGGCCCAGGCGGCGGGCTTCACTTTCATCGAGGTGCCTGCCGACAAGGACGGGCCCGCGCTGCGCGGCGCCGTGTGGTCGCCCTGCAGCACGCCAGCGGGCCGCATCGACCTGGCGCCGCTGGTGCTGCAAGGCACGCGCGACTGCGCCGTGGCTGGCCAGGGCTTGCCGCTGGTGGTGGTGTCGCACGGAGCGGGTGGGTCGGCCCTGGGGCACCACGACACGGCGGCCACGCTGGCCGATGCGGGCTATGTGGTGGCCGCGATCAACCACCCCGGCGACAACTTTCAGGACATGAGCCGCCAGGGCCACCTGTCGGCCTTTGCCACGCGGCCGGTGGACATGCGGCGGCTGACGGACTACATGCTGGGCGCCTGGCCCTATCGCGCGCAGCTGGACGCGGGCAAGGTGGGCTTTTTTGGCTATTCGCGCGGCGGCTACACGGGGCTGGTGGCCATCGGTGCCAAGCCAGACTGGACGCTGCGCCCAGACCTGTGCCCGCCACTGTCCATGCGGCCCCTGTGTGGCGATATACGGCGCAATGAGATCCCCGCCACACCAGCGCCGGACGCGCGCATCAAAGCGGCGGTCATCGTGGACCCGTTGAGCGTGTTCGATGCCAAGGGGCTGGGGCAGGTCGGCGTGCCGGTGCAGCTGTGGGCCTCGGCACTGGGGGGCAGTGGTGTGACGCTGCCAAGCGTGGAGACGCTGCGCCAGGGCCTGCCCCGCGCACCCGACTGGCATGTGGCCGCCAACGCAGAGCACTAGCCTTTCTGGCGCCCTGCCCGCCCGCGCTGGCCGAGGCGGCGCCCGAGATTTGCCGCGACGCGCCGGGGTTTGACCGGGTGGCGTTTCACCAGGGGTTCAATGCGAAGGTGGTGGGTTTTTTCCAGCAACATCTGGCGGCGGGCAAGGCGCCCTGAGCGCAGTTCGGCATTCGCCACACCGCACGACCAATGGGTTGACGCAGCCCGCAGCAGGCACCTACACTGCCCTTATCGCGTTTGACCTTTTGGGTCGGCGCGAACCGCAAAGCCCTCCGCCACCGTCGAGGGCTTTTTTTCGTCCGCCGTATAGAAAGCTCTCTCTGCTTGCAGGGAGGGCTTTTTGTTTTTCTGGAGCCCTTTCTCATGCACACCACGTCAAACCACACAGCCACCGCAGCCGTTGCGCGCACCGCCCCTCGCATTCATCTGGTCATCGGCCCCGTGGGCGCAGGCAAGTCCACCTTTGCCCGCCAATTGGTACAGCAGCACAGCGCCGTGCCGCTGAACCTGGACGACTGGATGGCCACGCTGTTCTCGCCCGACCGGCCGGACCTGCCTAGCGCCGATGTGATGGCCTGGTACATCGCGCGCACTCAGCGCTGCCTCTCGCAGATCTGGAAAACCGCCGAAGCCGTTTTGCACGCTGGCACCGATGTCGTGCTGGAGATTGGCCTCATCCAGCAGCAGGAGCGGGATGCGTTCTATACCCGCATGGGGCATTGGGCCGAAGCCATGACGGTGTACGTGCTGGACGCCCCGCGTGAGCTACGCCGTGCGCGCGTGAACCAGCGCAATACCGAGAGGGGCGAGACGTTTTCCATGGTGGTGCCACCTCACATTTTTGAGCTGGCCAGCGACCTGTGGCAACCACCGGACCAGGGTGAGTGCGAGGCGCACACGGTGGTGTTCGTGCCGCAGGCACATCAGCCGCTGTGACGGAGTCCGGGCAGATCAACCGGCGCTGGCGGCGGCCTTGCCCGGCCGCCGCAGCGTCCACAGCGCAGCCGCCATCAGCCCCACACCTGCCAGCTGCACGGGGCTGAGCGTGCGGCCATACACGGCCCAGTCCACCAGCACGGCGGTGAGCGGGTACACGAACTGCAGCACTGCAATGCGCCCCAGCCCCAGGCGCGCCATGCCCGCAAACAGCACTACATAGGCCAGCCCGGTGTGCAACACGCCCAGGCCCAGCAGCCAGCCCCAGGCGGCGCCCAGCGGCGGCCAGCCCAGCGCCCATGGAGCCCAGGCCAGCGCAACCGCGCCCACCAGGCACTGCCACAGCGCCATGGCGTAGGGGCTGATGGCCTTTTGTGTGTTGGCGAGCAGCGTGACGCCCGCATAGCAGAGCGAGCCGCCCAGGCACATCAGCACACCGGCCAGGTAGCCTTGGCTGCTGTTGCTTGCGGCGGCAGCGGCTGCGCCGTCGAGCAGCCCGGTGGTCAGCACCAGGCCTGCCAGCGCGGCCAGGGTGGTCAGCCACTGGATGGGCGAGATGGCCGCACGCAGAAACAGCGCGCCGAACACAATGACCCAGATGGGCTGGATGTGAAAGATGACCGTGGCCACGGCGATGGAGGTGCGCGGGATGGCCGCGAAGAACAGCGCCCAGTTCAGCACCATGAGCACGCCCGAGGCGCAGGCCACCCAGCGGGCACGGCCGTTCAGTACCAGCTCACGCCCCCGACCGGTGGCCAGGCACCACGCCAGCAGCGCCATGGCGCCAAAGGCGCAGCGGAACCATACGGTGACCAGCGGGTGCTGGCCCGCCTCTTCCACAAACACACCGATGGTGCCCAGCAGCACGCCACCGGCAACCAGCAGCCACTGGCCGTCGCGCTCGCGGGTGGGGGCGGGCAGCGGTGCGCTGGGAACGGATGCGGACACGGATGCGGATGCTGCGGCGCTGGCTTTGGAGGGGTGCATGCCGCCGATGCTCCCGCTTTCCGTTCATGGTGTAAAACGGATAAATCGAACAGATACCATCCGATTAACGAATCTATAAGCAGGCGCCGCTCCATGAACTACCCGGACTTTCAGATCGACTGGCTGCGCGCCTTTGTGGCGGTGGTGGATGCAGGCTCGCTCTCGGGCGCGGCGCCGCTGGTGCACCGCTCGCAGTCGGCCGTGAGCATGCAGATCAAGAAGCTGGAGACGGCCCTGGGCCGCCCCGTTCTGCTGCGCGGGCCGCGCCACCTGGAGGTAACGCCAGCGGGCGCCGAGCTGCTGTCGTATGCGCGCCGTGTGCTGGACCTGCAGGCCGAGGCGCATGCTGCGCTGTTTGGCCCCCGGCTGGCGGGCCGGGTGCGGCTGGGCGTGCCAGACGACTACGCCAGCGCCTACCTCACGCCGGTGCTGCGCAGCTTTGCGCACCGCTACCAGGGGGTGGAGATTGAGCTGACCTGCGAGCAGTCCACCGCGCTGATCCCGCGCCTGGTGAAGGGCGAACTGGACCTGGCGCTCATTTCGCGCGACAAGCCGCAGCGCGGGCATTTCTTGTTTGACGAGCCGCTGGTGTGGGTGGGCGCCGCGCAGTACGAGGTGTGGCGGCGCGACCCGCTGCCCATTGCGGTGTATGAATCTGCCAGCATGGCGCGGCAGGCCACCTTGTCGGCACTGGCGGCGCGGCGGCGCGCGTACCGCATCGTGTACCACAGCTCCAGCCTGGCGGGCCAGTTGGCGGCTGTCGAAAGCGGGCTGGCCGTGGCCGTGCTCACGCGCTGCAGCGTGCCGCCCCATCTGCAAATTTTGCAGAACCTGCCTGCAGAGTTTGAGCTGCCGCCGCTGGATGCCATGCACGTGGCGGTGCTGCGCAGCAAGGTGTCGCAGCGCTCACCAGCGGTGGATGCGATGTATGAGCAGATGGTGCGCACGCTGGGGCCGACAGCACATTGATGGTGTGTTGATCGTGCATTGACGGTGACCTGCCAACCAGCCCCAGCTGGGACCCCGTGCCATGCCATCACCCACAGCAACCCTGCTGCCGCAAGGCACTTGCGCGACCCTGTTTGCGGCGCAGTCACGTTCTAATGCTCCGCACCAGGCCGCGCCGTTGAATGAAGGGCGCGCTCCCCTCCCACCGAAAGCCATCCATGACCACCACCATCCCCACATCCGCCCTGCAACTGCGCACCCTCGTCACCGCAGATGGCCGCTTGCAGCTCAGCCTGGAGCCCACGCCCGTGCCCACGCCAGGGCCCGACGAAGTGCTGATCCAGGTGCAGGCTGCGCCCATCAACCCGTCGGACATCGGCCTGCTGCTGGGCCCGGCCGATTTGTCTACCGTGCAGGTGTCTGGCACGGCCGAGCGGCCGGTGGCCACGGCCCGCATCCCGGAGCGCGCCATGCCGGGCATGGCCGCACGCCTGGGCCAGAGCATGCCGGTGGGCAACGAAGGCGCGGGCCTGGTGGTGGCCGCTGGTGCATCGCCCGCCGCGCAGGCGCTGCTGGGCCGCACGGTGGCGGTGATTGGCGGCGCCATGTATTCGCAATACCGCGCCATGCCTGCGGCGCAGTGCCTGCCGCTGCCGCCCGGCACCACGGCGGCCGAGGGTGCTTCGTGTTTTGTGAACCCGCTGACGGCGCTGAGCATGGTGGAAGCCATGAAGCGCGAGGGCCACACCGCGCTGGTGCACACCGCTGCGGCCAGCAACCTGGGGCAGATGCTGCTCAAGATTTGCCAGAAGGACGGCATTGGCCTGGTCAACATCGTGCGCAAGCCCGAGCAGGCGGCGCTGCTGCGCGGGCTGGGCGCGCAGCATGTGTGCGACAGCAGCGCGCCCACCTTCATGGCAGAGCTGACCGACGCACTGGCCGCCACGGGCGCCACCATCGCGTTTGATGCCACAGGCGGCGGCACGCTGGCCGGGCAGATCCTGCAGTGCATGGAGGCCGCCATCAACCGCACAGCCAAGGAGTACAGCCGCTACGGTTCGGCCGTGCACAAGCAGGTGTACCTGTACGGCCACCTGGACACGCGCCCGACCGAAGTGCAGCGCACCTTTGGCATGGCCTGGGGCATGGGCGGGTGGCTGCTGTTTCCGTTCCTGCAGAAGATTGGTGACGAAGCCACCCAGGCCCTGCGCCAGCGTGTGGCGGCCGAGCTGAAGACCACGTTCGCCAGCCACTACGCGCGCACCGTGTCGCTGGCAGGGGCGCTGAGCGCCGAAGCCATCGCCTTCTATGGCCCGCGCAATACCGGGGCCAAGGTGCTGATTGATCCGTCGATGGAGTGAGCCAGAGCGGGCGCTTTCACGCGACACCTTGCTCCATCACCCACACTTGTCGGGACTGAGCTTGTCGATGCCCTGTGCGGCGCTTCGACAAGCTCAGCGTGAACGGTATTTTTTGAATTCACCGCCCTTCACCCCTCACCGTTCGGGCTGAGCCTGTCGAAGCCTCGCGCCGCGCTGGGGCCAGCTCAGCGTGAACATTGGGCGGCTTTTGATCGAGCGCAGCTGGTCTCAGTCAGGCCGCAGCCGCAGCGCGCACCAGCGCTACCAGTTGCTCCCGCGGCCCCAGCAGCGCATCGCCGCCCAGCAGCCGCAGCGCCCCACCCTGCCCCGTGACCACCAGCTGCGGCACGCCACGCGCACCCACGGCGCGCAGCGTGGCCTGGGCGGTGGCGGTGCGTTCGGCGGTGGCGCGCCGCAAGGCGGTGTCTGGCGCCAAGGCCAGGGCGGCGGCTTCTGGCAGGCCCAGGGCGCGCAGCACTTCAGCGATCACGGCGGGGTCTGCGTTGTCGCGGCCCTCCACATAGCGGGCGTGCTGCAAAGCGTGCAACGCATCCAGCTCGCGCTCAGGCGCCGTCTGCGCCACAGCAGTGAGGGCCAGCGTGGCGGGGCCGGAGTCAAAACGGCCGCCCTCAGCGCCCAGGATGTGGTCGCGGTAGGCCTGTGTGAAGGGCTGGCCGGTGAGCTGCTGGATGCGCTGGTCGTTGGCCCAGGCGTAGGTGGCAAATTGCGCGTCCATGGGCCGCGCGCCTGCGCCTGCGAACAGGCCGGTGGGCGCGAGGGCCACATCCATCCCCTCCACGCCCTGCAGGTGCTGGAGCGCGGGTGCGGCGGCATAGCACCAGCCGCACAGGGGGTCGAACAGGTAGGTCACGGTGACGGTTTGCGTGGAGGGCATGGATCAAGGTCTTTCTTGGGAGGCTGGGCTTTCGGAAGCGGCCAGTGCGGCTTCCAACGCGGCAATTTCTTCGGCCAGCGTGCCCCGGCTGCGGAAGTGGCGGGCTGCGCGGTCGTACCAGTTTTCGGCGTCTTCCAGGTCGCCCTCTTGCAGGTGCAGGATGCCGTGCAGCCAGGCTGCGAGCATGGAGCCGTCGTGCTGCACCAGATCGTGCGCCGCGTTCCAGCGCCCGGCGTGCAGGTGCTGCAGGACTGGATGGAGCGGGTGCGTGGTCACGATCTGGTTCCTTTCAATAACTTGGTTTGACAACCCTTACCACTTCATCTCGCCCTTGTTGACCTTGGCGCCGATGTCCAGCGACAGGCCCATGGGCGCTGCGGGGTAGGCCTTTTTCATCGCATCGATGAGTTCGGCGCTGGTCTTGGTGGCGGCGGCGTTCTTCTCGAACGCTTGCAGGTAGCCCTTGGTGTAGCTGATGTTGGCAGCATCCAGCGCGCCGCCAGCGGGCATGTGGCCGGGCACGACCAGTGCGGGCTGCAGGGCAGCCATTTCGTCGAGCTGGGCCACCCAGGCGCTGCGCTCGGCCACGGTCTGGGTGTCGGCCGTCCACACATGGGTGTTGGTGCCAAACACGCCGATGGTGCCGACCACGGCCTTGATGGACGGAATCCACGCATACGGGCGGTGCGCCAGCAGGCCGGTGGTGCCACGGATCTCGACCGTCTGGCCGTCCACGCTCAGCGTGTTGCCGCTGATGGCCTTGGGCAGCACGGGCGTGCGCGGTGCGTTGGCGCCCATCTTGGGGCCCCAGAAAGCGATCTTGCCGGCGAGCTTGGCGTTGATCTTCTCCAGCACGGCGGGCGTGGTCACCACGTCGGCCTTGGGGAAGATTTCTTTCAGCGTCTCGACGCCGAAGTAGTAGTCGGGGTCGGCCTGGCTCACGTAAATGGTCTTCAGCTCCTTGCCGGTGTCGAGCACGTTGGCCGCAATGCGCAGCGCGTCTGCACGGGTGAAGCCTGCGTCGATGACCATGGCCTCTTTCTCGCCATAGACCAGCGTGGAGTTGACGTTGAAGCTGTTGCCGTCGGCGTTGTAGACCTTGACCTGCAGAGGCTGGGCGGCCTGGGCACCGGTGAAGGCAACAGCAAGGGTGGCGGCGATGAGGGTGGTGCGGAACATGGTGGTTTTTCCTGGGTTTAGAGAGGTTGTGCAGAGAACGAAATGAAGTTTATTTGCACCAATCGATCTAATAAACACGATAATTCGCGCATATTTGTTTCACCATTCGATCAAATAACCCACCTATGGACCGCCTGACCGCCATGCATGTGTTTGCCGAAGTCGCCACCAGCGGCAGCTTCAGTGCCACGGCCGACAAGCTCGATATGTCGCGTGCCATGGTCACGCGCTATGTGGGCGAGATGGAGCAGTGGCTGCAGGCCCGCCTGCTGCAGCGCACCACCCGCAGCGTGACGCTGACCGACGCGGGCGAACACGCGCTGCGCCGCTGCCAGCAAATGCTGGCGCTATCGCAAGACCTGGAAGAAGAAACCGCCACCACCACCGAAGGCGCATTGCGCGGCCAGCTGCGGCTGACCTGCAGCGTGTCGTTTGCGTTTGCGCAGATGGGTGCGGCGATTGCGGACTTTCTGGCGCAGCACCCGCAGCTCAAGATTGACCTGGACGCGAGCGAAGGATCATTGAACCTGGTCGAAAAGCGCATCGACCTGGCCATCCGCATCAGCGCCGAGCCCGACCCGCTGCTCATCGGCCGGCCGCTGGCGCGGTGTGATTCGGTGCTGGTGGCATCACCCGCCTACTTGGCCGCCCACGGCATGCCGAAGTTGCCTGCCGACCTGGCACAACACCGCTGCCTGAGCTATGCCAACTTTGGCAAAAGCGTGTGGCAGCTAACGCGCGGCGACGTGGTGGAACGCGTGGGCGTGAGCGGCCATTTCAGCGCCAACGAGGCCACCACGCTGATGCGCGCGGCGCTGGCGGGCGGCGGCATTGCGATGCAGCCGACGTATCTGGTCAACCCCTACCTGCACAGCGGCGAGCTGCAGACAGTGCTGCCACAGTGGGACTTGCCGGTGATGACGATCTATGCGCTGTACCCCTCGCGCAGGCACTTGTCGCCTGCGGTGCGGGCGTTGCTGGATTTTTTGGTGGAGCGGTTTGCGGGGGTGCCGTGGTGAGGGATGGTCGCCTCGGCTGAATTACTACAAATTTAATAGCATTCAGCGCTTACCTATCAGGCGGTAGAGGCCCATTTAGCTTGATTCTCAGAATCCTTTGAAAGCGCGCGGACACTGCCTCTCCCCTCGCGGGAGAGGGTTGGGGAGAGGGGGAGCATGGGGCGCTGCGCCCAGAGCAGGAGCCCCCTCTCCCCCGCCCTCTCCCACGAGGGGAGAGGGAGTGAAGACCGGGGTGGCGCGTGTTCCCACCGCCGCTAACGGGCCTGTGGCTTACTCTGCCTCAATCCCCGCCGCCTTGATCACCTTGCCCCACTTCTGGGTTTCCGCAGCCTGGAACTTGGCGAGTTCATCAGGTGTGGTCGTCCAGGCTTCGGAGCCCGCATTGTCAAAAAAGCTCTTCGCCGCAGCGCTCTTGGTGGCGGCGGTCAGCAGCTCGTTGAGGCGCGCCACCACAGGCGCGGGCGTGCCCGCTGGCACGTAGGCCGCAAACCAGTAGCCCATGTCGTAGCCCTTTACACCGGCTTCGTCGATGGTGGGCACATCAGGCAGCTGGGTGCTGCGCTTTTGCGTGGAGTACCCCAGCGCACTCAGCTTGCCCGCCTTGACCTGCGGCACGCCGGTGGAGGTGTCGGTGATCATCAAATCGATCTGCCCGCCCAGCAGGTCGGTGATGGCCAGCGGGTTGCTCTTGTAGGGCACATGCAGGATGTCCACACCCGCCAGTTGCTTGAGCATCTCGCCCGCCATGCGGCTCGATGAGCTGCCGCTGCCAAAGCTGAGCTTGCCAGGGTTCTTCTTGGCAAAGGCCAGCAGCTCGCCCACGTTTTTGTACGGCGCGCTGGCGTTGACCACCAGCACCTGCCCGCCCTTGCCCAGGCCGGTGACGGGCGCAAAGTCCTTCACGGGGTCGTACGAGAGTTTTTTGTACAAGTGCTCGTTGGCGGCGTGTGTGGTGTTGGTGGTGATGAGCACGCTGTAGCCATCGGCCGCCGACTTGGCCACGGCCGACGCGGCGATCATGCCGCTGGCACCCGCCTTGTTGTCGATGACCACGGGCTGCTTGGTGTCGTTGGTGATGGACTGGCCCAGCGCGCGTGCCAGCTGGTCGGTGGCGCTGCCTGCGGCAAAGGGCACGACGAAGGTGATGGCCTTGGCGGGGTAGCCACCGGCCGCCTGGGCCAGAGCTGTTGGGGCGTGCAATGCGCCGAGCGCCAGAGCGACGGCGGTGGCGAGCAGAGCGCGGCGGGGGGATGAAGGGGTCATGTTGTCTCCTGGTGTTGGTATGGATAGAAAAGCGAAACGGGAGGTCTAGGCCGTGGGACCGCCAAAGTGCGCAGCCAGGTGGACGGGCACAGTGACGGGCATATCGAGCAGCAGATAGCTCAGCGCCTTTCCGTGGCTGTCGAGGTTGAGCGAGTCGTTCACGCCACCGTCGAGCACGTCGTCCAGCACGATGTTCATGGCCTGGAGTTGCGGCAGCAGGTAGCGCGTGACCTGGCGCGGGCGGCGCTGCGCAAACTGCTGCGCCACGGCGGCCTCGGTGACCTGATCGACCAGCACATCCCACAGCACGGGGTGCCAGGCGATGACGCTGATGTTGGAGCGGTTGCCTTTGTCGCCCGTGCGGCTGTGGGCCAGGCGGTACAAGGGAACAGTGACGGTAAGGTTTGTAGTGGTCATGGCTTGAGTCCTCAATCCACCATCTCGAAGTAAACGGACACGGCCTCGCGCGGCACCAGGCACGAGACGGTACCCAGGCGCGGCCGCATCGCCGTGCGCACGCCACCACCGCCTGCGGGGCCGCAGGTGTAGAGCGCGGTCACCTCGCGCACCAGGCGCTGGGCGCTGGCGTGGTCGCGGTGCTGCAGGGCCACGCGCAGGCGCACGTCACGGGGGTCATTGCGAGCATCACCTGCTGCGGGGTCGTCCAGCCAGCGGCTGGTGTCGTCGCCAAAGATGCTGGTCACACCAATCAGGTCGATGCGCAGCGGGCCCAGGCCCTGCAGGCGCTCGCGCAGCACCTCGCCCGCCAGGCGGGCGCGGGCTTCGGCGCGCGGGCCGGCGTAGGAGATTTCGCCCTCGGCAAACCAGCCGGATTCAAAACACACGTTGACCTTGAGCGTGGCGGGCCGCGCGTGGCCCTGCACGCCTTCCAGCCGCACTGCGTCGGGGCCCACGGTGGTCACGCGGGCAGTGGTGATGTCGGCCACCACGTCGGGCGTGAGGTAAGCGGCCGGGTCGTGCAGCTCGTACAGCAGTTGCTCCTTCACCGTGCGTTCGGTGATGCAGCCGCCCGTGCCAGGGGGCTTGGTGATGGTGCAGTGGCCGTCGGCGTCAATCTCAGCAATCGGGTAGCCCAGCTGGGCGAGGCCCGCCACATCTTTGTAGCCGGGGTCGGCAAAGTAGCCGCCCGACACCTGCGCGCCGCATTCCAGCAAGTGCCCGGCCATGGTGGCGCGGGCCAGCCGGTCCCAGTCGTCCAGCGCCCAGCCGTAGTGCGCCAGCGCAGGACCTAGCACCAGCGAAGGGTCGGCCACGCGGCCGCACACCACGATGTCGGCGCCTGCGCTCAGCGCATCGGCAATGGCCTGCGCGCCGATGTAGGCATTGGCGCTGACGATGGGCTCGGTGGGCATCGCGCTGCCCAGTGCACCCTGCAGCAGCGCGCGGTGTTCGGCGCCGCTCAGGTCGTCGCCCTGCAGCACGGCAATGCGCGGGCGGGCCAGGCCCAGTTCGGCCGCCAGGGCGTGGATGCGGCGCGCGGCGCCGTGGGGGTTGGCCGCGCCAAAGTTGCTGACGATGCGCACGCCGTGGGCCAGGCACTGCGCCAGCACGGGGCGCAGCAGGTCCACCAGCAGCGGCTCATACCCAGCGTCGGGGTCGGTGCGGCGCGCCAGCTGGGCCAGGGCCAGCGTGCGCTCGGCCAGCGTCTCGAAGATGAGCACCGCAGGCTGGCCGCTGGCGATGAGCGCCTGCACCACGGGCAGGGCCGCGTCGGTGCGGTCGCCCGAAAAGCCGGCGGCGCAGCCCACCAGCAGCTTGGTTTTTTGGTCGTTCGGCATGAATCCGTTGTCTCCTGAGCGTGACTGTAGGAACATGGCTGTATTCTGTGAAATCGATTGCTACGATGAATCCATCTGAAAATCAGATGAATCACACCAGCACCGCATGAGCACCCCTCACCTCTCCAGCCGCCAGCTTGATGCCTTTCTCGCGCTGGCCGAGCAGCGCAGCTTCACGCGCGCCGCCACCTTGTGCCACCTGTCGCAGCCCGCGTTCAGCGCCCTGATCCGCGCGCTGGAGGACGACCTGGGCCTCCGCCTGTTTGACCGCAGCACGCGGCATGTGGACCTCACACCCGAGGGGCAGAATTTTCTGGAGTCGGCCCGCCGCATCCGCACCGAAATCACCAGCGCCCTGGCTGCCATGCGCAGTGCCGCCACGCTGCAGCGCGGGCGTGTGGCCGTGGCGCTGCTGCCGTCGCTCGCGGCAGGCTGGCTGCCGGGCGTGCTGGCGCAGTACAGCGCGGCCCACCCGGGCATCGAGATCGACATTGCCGATGTGCTGTCCGAGCCCTGTATCGACCGTGTGGCCAGCGGCCATGCCGACTTTGCGCTGGCGGCCATTCGCGCCGACACGCCCGCGCTGCAGGCCGAGCCGTTTTGCAGCGACGACTTCTACCTGGTGTGTCCGGCCGACCACCCGCTGGCGCGCCGCCGCAAGGCCATCACCGCGCAGGACCTGGCGGCCTGGCCCTTCATCCACCTGGCGCGCACCAGCAGCGTGCGCCAGTACCTGGAGGCCGCGCTGCACCCGCAGGCCATGCACACGCTGATGGAGGTGGAGCAGCTCGCCACCGTGATGGGCATGGTGCGCGCGGGCCTGGGCATCAGCGTGGTGCCTGCGCTCACGCTGTTCCACTTTGACCAGCCGGGGCTGGTCACACGGCCGCTGTCGCTGCCGGGGCTGACGCGGCAGATCTATCTGGTGCGGCGGCGGGACGAGAGCCTGTCGGTGGCGGCGCAGGCGCTGTATGCGCTGGTGATGGCGCAGCGGCCCTGAAGGGCCTAGCGGCAAAGCTACATATTTGATAGCTTAAAGCGCTTGATGGACGCGCGGCAAAGGCCGCTTTTGCTTCAGAAAACTAGCCCATCAGATCGAACTGGCCCCGGTGTTCAAACCGCCCGTCCACCACCTGCCCCACCCACAGCGCAGCCACCTGGCCGGGCACCGACACGCCCGCCTGGTTGCGCTCGGCGCACCATGCGCGCGCCATGGGCGCTGACTCGAAGGTGCCCACGGTGATGTGTGGCGTGTAGGGCAGATCCAGCCGCAGCGCATCGGCCAGCGCGCCGGTGTAGAGCGCGTCGTGCAGCAGAGACAACGCGGCATAGCCTTCGTCGGGCACCAGGTAGGCATGGGCGCGCGGGCTGTGGGCATCAGCCCCCAGCATGGCGTAGCGGCAGTGAAATGTGATGGGCGCCGTGCGCGCCGCCACCGCCGCCACATGGGCAAGGTAGGTGGCTTCGTCCACCGCGTTGCTGGCAAACACCAGCGTGAAATGCGGGCGCACCAGCGCGTGGCCGGTGGGGTCGTTGGCGGCGCGCCAGGTGTCGATGGCCAACATGTCCTGGGGCGCACAAGAGGGGTAGGCAACGGTGTAGAGCGTGGGGTGCACGGTGGGGCCTTTGGAGCAATCGATCAGTCCATCCATTCAACAACCCCACAAGGGTAGCGCGCAAGCAGGGCATGGCCACCACCGGCCGCCCCACCCAAGGTCGGGTTGTGCGCGCCCTGCCCGGCCGCCTAAGCTGCCCGCTGGCACCACCAGGCCGCGCCCTGCAAGCCGCTCCCTCTTCGTGCGCCCCACCCTGCCGCCCATGCACACACTCACTCCGCCCACCTCCACCACCATGTTCGCCTGGGTCTGTACCCAGTATGGCGGCACCGATGTGCTGCGGCTGCGCACCCTGCCCCGCCCGGTGCCAGGCCCGCGCGATGTGCTGGTGCGGGTGCTGGCGGCCAGTGTGTCGTCGGCCGACGTGCGCGTGCGCACGCAGAAACTGCCGCGCGGCTTTGGCCTGCTGGGGCGGCTGGCGTTTGGCATCACGCGGCCACGCCAGCCGGTGCTGGGCACCGATGTGGCGGGCGTGGTGGAGGCCGTGGGCCGCGACGTGACCGGCTTTGCGCCCGGCGACGCCGTGGTGGGCGCAACTGGCGTAACCATGGGCGGCCATGCCGAATACTGTGTGCTGCCCAGTCACAAGCCCCTGGTGCACAAGCCCGAGCGCTTTTCGTTTGTGGACGCGGCCTGCCTGCCATTTGGCGGCCTGGCGGCACTGCACTTTTTGAACAAGGCGAACCTGCGCGCGGGCGAGTCGGTGCTGGTGATTGGCGCGGCGGGCGCCGTGGGCAGCGCGATGGTGCAGCTGGCCCGGCACCGGGGCGCGCACGTGACGGCGGTGTGCAGCGGCGGCAACGCCGCGCTGGCCCGAACGCTGGGCGCGCAAGCGGTGATCGACTACACCGAGCAGGACTTCACCCAGGCCCCGCAGCAGTGGGACGTGGTGGCCGACACCGTCGGCGCCAGCAGCTTTGCCGCCTGCCTGCCGCGCCTGAAGGAGCATGGCCGCTACCTGGCCGTGGCAGGCAGCCTGGCCCAGGTGCTGGCCCGCCCGCGCGGCACACGCCGCAGCATCGGCGGCCCGGCCACAGAGCGGCCCGAAGACCTGCACACCTTGATGGACTTGGCCCAGGCGGGCGCACTGCGGCCGGTGCTGGACTGCGCTTATCCGTTTACCGACCTGCCCGCCGCACACGCGTATGTGGAGACCGGGCGCAAGCGCGGGGCCGTGGTGGTGGCGCTGCCGTGAGCCTCAAGGCGCGCAGCGGATTACTATCAAATTAATAGCTAAAAGCGCTTATCCATAGCGCGGAAACGGCCTTTTTTGCTCATACTTTGGCGTCACTGCGCGCCAGCACGGCCAGCTCCTGGTGCAGCAGCAGTTCCACCTCGGTCGGCTCGAACTGGTCCTGTAGCAGCGGGATAGCAAAGCGGTATTCGCCCGCCTCGTGCTTGCGCAGCACATAGGCCAGTTGCAGGCGCGCCAGCGACTGGCGCAGCGCCTGCGCGTCGCCCGCGATGCCGTGGCTTTGCAGCAGCTGGGCCAGCGTGACCAGGCTGGACTGCCCCGCCTGGGCCGTGTGGTAGACCACGATGCGGTCGAGGCGGCAGGCGGCGTCGTCGTGGCTCAGACGGCCCCAGCCCGCCAACGCGTCTTGCACGGCCTGCGAGGCCAGGGCCTGGTCGAGATGGCGCTTTTCGATCACGCGCTCGCCGGGCGCCAGCGCCTCCAGGCATTCCTGGCACAGGATGGCGACCAGGTTGGCGCGCTGGCCGCTGGCGTCCACCAGGCGGTCCACCAGGCGCTCGTTGTCAAAGCCCAGGCGCAATTTGCGCAGCGGCTCGGTGGCCAGCTCGCGGCAGGCATCGCGCTCCAAGCCGCCGATGGTCAACACCTCGCCAAAGTTGCGCAGCGGGCTTTGGTAGTCGAGCACGGCCGTGGCATACAGGTCCCAGAAGCCCGCGAGCATGAACCAGCAGCGTCCCTCTTCGCTGAGTGCGCGCAGGGTAGAGAGCTGCACGTAGCCGTTGGCCGATTCGTCACGGAAGAACAGGTCGGCCTCGTCGATGAGCAGCACCAGGCGTTTGCCCTGGTACTGCGCCTGCAGGTGGTCCACGATGGCTTCGAGCGGTGTGTCGGCCGCCAGGCCAAACTGCAGCGCCATGCGCGGTGCCAGCCGGTGGTCGCGCAGCGAGACGTAGTGGCACACGGTGTGCGGGTGGCCCGCCATACGGCGCTGCACGGCCTTGAGCAGGCTGCTTTTGCCCAACTGGCGCCCGCCCACCACCAGGTAGTTGGCGGGCTCGCGGTTGATGACACGGGCCAGCAACTGGGCGCGGCCGAAGAAGGCGCCTTCGCGCGTGACGCCGCCGCGCGTCTGGTAGGGCGATATGCGCGTGATGCGCAGTTGCGCGGCCAGCAGGCGCAGCAACACTTGCAGGGCGTCGCCGCCGATCAGCCATTCGGTCTGGCTGGCGCTGTCGGCCATCACATGCAGGTTGGCGCGGTCTTGGGTGTGGGCGTTCAGCAGCGGCCAGGGTGTGTCCACGCTGTGCTCGCTCAGGATCAGCAGCACGTCGCTGCCGGTCTGCACGGCGCGCAGTTGGCGCAGCACGGTGGCTTCGTCGATGCCGGGCGTGGGCACAAAGACGAGGCAGCGGTCCAGCGACACGGGCAGGTCGGGCGGGAACGACCATTCAAACACCGCACCGGGCAGTGCCCAATCGGTGCTGGGCTGGCAGCGGGCGGACACACGTTCGGCCAGCGCACGCGCCAGGGCTGCGGCGCGTTCACTGCCCGTGGCCTGAGCGCAGGCCACGGCGCGGCGCCAGTCCACCATGCGGATGTCGGCAGCCAGCAGTGTGGGCTCCAGCCGCCGCAGCCAGCGCAGCAGCCGGTCGATGTGCGGCAGTCGCGCCAACGGCGTGCGGCGCAGGCGCGCAGGGCGCAGCTGGCCCGCACCGATGAGTGGGTGACGCACCACCCACAGCACGGCACCCACGCCAAAGATCACGGCGCACCAGGCAATCAGCGAGCGCACCCAGCCGAAGGGGTCCGCGTCCGGCGCAGGCTTGGCGGGCTCAAAGTCGTTGGCAGCGCCTTCAAGGCAGTTGATGGGCAGGTAGCCGACAGGAATGGGCGGCGTGCCCGGCCTGCAGGTCCAGTCGTGGCCGCCACGCTGCAGCTCCACCACCACCTGCGCGCCCGCCAGCTTGCCCAATTCAGGGTTGTGGGCAATGTCGGCCTGCAGCACGTTGGGGCGCGGGGACGTGACGCGCAACTGCGGGTTGGCAATGGGGGGCGCGTATTTCTGAATGTCGGTGGGCCAGGCACCCAGCTCGTTGCGCGCGTTGACCATGGCCACACGCCACTGCACCAGCTCGCCCCACACGGGCCCCGCGTTCATCGACGCCAGAAAGCTGCCGCGCGTGGCCGGGTTGTGCTGGGGCAGAAACAAGGCGCTGGCCACAAACAGCGTGACCAGCGCAATGACCACGGCGCGCACCACGGGCCGGGACAGCCAGGGCATCAGTCGGCCGAGCATGAATCCAGCACCATCCAGCCCGCCTCGCGCACCGTGGGGCTGCGCCAGTGCAGCCGCGCCGCATCGCCCGTGCCACGCGCCAGGATAAGGTTGCCCCAGAACAGGCTGCGCAGGTCGTCGTCCTGCAGGTAGGGCCGCGCGCGGCCGAGGTCGTCGGCGCTCAGCAACTGCTGCAGGCGCGCCCGGCTCGCAGGCGCCTGCGCCAGCGGCAGAAACGTTTGCCACAGGCGCGGGCTGCTGGCCAGGTGGGTGCGCAGTGCGCTGGACGATGCGGCCTCTTCGCTCACGCCCTCGTCCGTCGCCGGGTGGTCCACCAGCCACTGCAGGCCTTCTTCAAACAGCGCGGGGTGGCCGCCGCTGAGCGCCTGCAGCGCGGCCACCACGGGGGGGCTCCAGCGGTGCTCGGGCCAGCGGTGGTGGGCCAGTTGCAGGAGGTCGTCCTGCGTCGGGTCGGGCCAGTGGTGGACCTGTGCGATGTTGAGCAGCGACAGGTCGCCGCTGCGGTACTTGAGGTCGGCCAGCGCCTCGCCGCCACACAGCAGCAGGTGCAGGCGGCCGCTGTGCATCTCGCTCAGGCTGCGCAGGATGCCCGCCAGGGTTTCGCGCAGCGCGGGCGTGCCCTGCTCAAAGCGGCTGACCAGGCAGAAGATGCGCTCGCCCGCCAGCAAGCGGCGCTCCAGAGCGGACTCGAATTCGTAGTCCGACACCACATCGCCCAGCCCGCACTGGCGGCCGATGGCGGCGAAGTATTCGGCGGGCACGGTGCTCACGCTGTAGGGAGGCTGGATGTGCAGGACCGAACCCTCGCCATACTGCGCGCGGGCGCGCTGCAGCAGCTCGTGCCGGAACGGCGGCTGGCCCCAATGCGCAGGCGACAGCAGCAGCGAGATGGGGTACGGCACCGCCTGCGCCAGCTGCGCAAACACCTTGTCCTGGAACGCGGCAAACGGCTGCGCGCCGGTAGATTCGGCCTGCAGCGGAAACTCGGGCGCGAACCCTGCGGCGCTGAGCAGCCGATTGGCCTCGCTCTCGGTCAGGCGCAGGTAGCGGGTGCAGGCCACCAGCTTGTCGCGCGAGCGCGGGTTGGGCACCGAGATGCCGTTGCGCCAGTTGTTGACGGCCTCACGGCTCAGGCCGATCTCGGTGGCCACACCCGAGGCGCTGGCGCGGATGCGGCGCATGTAGATCGACAGGAGATCGGCAAAAGAATCGGCAGACATGGGTGGTGCGGCGGTGGCGAGGATGGACGCGCTAGAACTAAAAGGTGGCCCGGGCAGCAGAAAAGCGGCGGTTGGCTGGCGGGCATTGTCATCGGTGCCCAGCCACCCGCCGCAAGGTATCGGCGTTGCCGATGCGCTAGAGCAGCGGCTGCACCATGGGCCAAGCCTTGGCGCAGGCCAAGCCACAGGCCGTGAGCACCGGGCTGTACAGCACGATGGCGCCGACCACCGACATCAGCCAGCCGGGCTCTTCGTAGTCTTCGGCCTCGGCTTTTGCGCCCTCCTTCAAGGGCTCTTTGCTGCGCCCCTCTTCTTTGCCCTCACCCGAATCGCCGGTCATCTCCTGCACCAGCATCACGGCCACGATCAGCAGCGAAATGGCCAGCAGCGTCAGGTAGCCGTATTGCAGCGCGGGCTGCGTGAGCGGATAGAAATAGCCCGCCAGCAGCGCGGCCGGGGCCAGAAAGAACACGTGCATCATGAGCCGATACCAGGGGAAGCCCTCCACCGGCCGCTCCAGCGCCCCCATGACCATGCGGTAGGTCAGTGCCCCCAGCACAAAAATCACCCCGCCCCACCATTCGATTTGCGTCAGCATGTTGTTGTTCTCCTGAGACTCTTTTTACTGCGCTGCCATCACCGTGGCGGGGCCATCGTCCCCGTCGTCCCCGCGCAGCTCTTTGTGTTCAGTGGCCATGTAGTACAGCGGCAGCGCCACGGCCAGCACCAGCCCCACGCCCATCCACAGCCAGAAGCCCTTGAACAGCAGCACGGTGACCACCGTAAAGACCACCGCATGCACCAGCCCTTTGAACCCGGCCCGCAACAGCAGCACGGCCATCAGCCCCTGCACGGGCGACTTGCCGCTTTTGCCCATGGCCCGCGCCATTTCGACAAACGCCTCGGCCGCCTCCCGGGCCTCGCGCTTGCGCTTTTCTTCCTGCTGGCGCAGCTTGGCCACGGCCAGCGGCTTGGCCGGGTCTTTGGAACAGGCGTAGCGGTTTTCGGCCTCCCCGTCGTGGCTTTCGCCGTCCTGGTGCGCGGGCTCCACCTCAGCGCGCCACTGCGGGTTGGCGTCCGTGAACGCCTGGCGTGACACCCACTGGCCCCGGTCGAAGTGCATGCGCTCGGTTTCCCCGACCTGGTCGTAGAACACCTCCAGCACCGCAGCCTGCAGGCCGTGCCTGAACAGGGTTTCGATCTGCAGCAAGGGCAGGTCGCCGCTGGTGCCGGTGTCGAACTGCAGCACCAGGTGCGACGGCGCGGCGGACGCGGACTGGTTGAACCATTCCATGTCCCACAGCGCCTCCAGGCTAGGGGCGCCCAGCTTGTTGGCCCAGCGCTGGGCCTGCTCGGTGTTGTCTGCGCACATGTACTGGTAGACCAGCTGGCCGATCTTGAGCTTGATCGGATCTTCAAAGAACAGTTGTAGCGTGAGTGTGTTCTGCGACATGGGACTCGAACGGGGTTGAAGGCCTGCAGTGGTGGAGTGTGGAGATTGTGCGGAGCAGCCCTGCCTCTGTCCCTTACCGCCTTGTCCAGTGCGCCGAGGCAGCGAGTTTACAAATTGTCCAGTGTTCAAAGCACCTGTGCAGAGTCGCCTGCGTGCCCGATCTGAGCATCAAGCTCCTGCATACTCCGGGCGCGCGGGCTGGGCCCGATCACACAACCAAAACACCGGAGAGGACACCACCATGCGATTCAACGCCCGTTTCTATGCCTTGCTGTCTGGCGCTGCGCTCACGCTGGGCCCTGCGGCTGCGCAAACTGAGCGCGCCGCACCGGCCAGGCCCGCAGCTGCGGCACAAGCCGCCAGCCAGTTCACCAACAGCCCGCGTGAAAAGCTGGTGGTAGCCATGCCCAAGACCTATGCCAAGGCCGAGACCATGTTGCTGTGGGGCGACTACTTCAACCACCTGGCACGCTGCGGCAACGTCGATCTGCAGAACCAGCAGGGCGAATCGCTGGAGAAGAGCACCAACATCGATGTGCTGGGCGAAAAGGAACTGATCGACAGCCTACTCACCGGCAAGGCGCAGCTGGCGCAGGTCAACCCCGGCTTGGTGCCCCAGTTGGTGGGTGCTGGCCAACCCGCCCCGTTTGGTGTGCCCGGCAACAAGGCCAGCGGCAAACGCAATTCCTACACGCTGATCCTGATCTCGCGCGTGGACAGCCCTTTCAAGGAGCCCAAAGACCTTATCGGCAAGAAGATTGCCCATTCCACACCCACATCCAACTCGGGCAACCTGGCGCCGCGCGCACTGTTCCCGGCCATCGGGCTGGTGCCGGACCAGAACTACGAGGTGGTGTTCTCCAACGGACACGAGCGCTCGGTGACCGGCGTGATGCACGGCTTCTACCCCGCCGCAGCCGTGGCCAGCGACCTGTACCAGCGCATGGTGGTCAAGGGCGACGTGAAGGGATCGAGCATCCGCACGCTGTGGGAGAGCCCGCCCTTCATGACCGAGACCTGGACCCTGGGCAAGGACGTGTCGCCCGAGCTGCAGGCGCGCGTGAAGAAGTGCTCGTACAGCTACAGCTTCTCGCCCAAGCTGCGCCAGCTGCTGCCGGGCAACGACACTTTCTTGCCCATCAACTTCGAGCGTGACTTCTCCACCGTGATGGAGGTCTACAACAAGACCCAGAAGGCGGCGCAGGCGGCCAAGTCTGCCGCCAGGTAGCCAGCAGGCGGCCAAGTCTGCCGCCAGGTAGCCAGCAGGCGGCCAAGTCTGCCGCCAGGTAGCCAGGCACGCGGGCCGTGCGGCCCGGCCGCCTCGTCCCCTCAAGCCGGGCCGGCCGCCGCAGCAAGGCGCTCACGCGTGCGCCGCGCGACATCCTTCACCCAGGGCTGGGCCTCCCAGTGGCGCTGGGCAAACGCCGTGATCTGGTCCCCGTAGGTCAACGAGGCACCGATCACATCCAGGCCGTCGATGAACATGCGCCGGTGCCGCTCGGAGATGGTGAACGGTGCGCTGTGCCCTGCCGTGCGCACCTGGCGCTGCTCCACATCGATCTCCATCGCCAGTGGCCCCTGGGTGGCACGGGCCTCGCGCATGAAGGCCTGGGCATCGTCCTCGCTCACCATCGCCAGCAGCAGGCGGTTGTTCATGGCGTTGGAGTAGAAGATCTCGCCAAAGCTCGACGCCACCACGGCCTTGAAGCCGTACTGCTGCATGCCCCACACGGCATGCTCGCGGCTGGAGCCGCAGCCATAGTTGCTGCCCGCCAGCAGCACATCGGTGCCGGCAAACGCTGGCTGGTTGAGCACGAAGTCTTCGCGCGGCTGCCCGGCGCCGTCAAAGCGCAGGTCGTACAGCAGGCCCGGCGCCAGGCCCGATTTGTCGATGCCGCGCAGGAACTGCTTGGGCATGATCTGGTCGGTGTCCAGGTTGGCGATGTCGAGCAGTGCGGCCCTGCCGCGCAAGGTGGTGTTGGTGTTGTCGGCGCTCATGCAGTCACCTCCAGGGTTCTGACGTCGGTGATGCAGCCGGTGACGGCCGCGGCGGCGGCCATGGCCGGGCTCATCAGGTGCGTGATCGCCCCCCTGCCCTGGCGGCCTTCGAAATTGCGGTTGGTGGTGGAGGCGCAGCGCTGGCCCGGGGCCAGCACGTCGTCGTTCATGGCCAGGCACATGGAGCAGCCGGGCCGGCGCCATTCGAAGCCGGCCGCCACCAGGCGCGCGGCGATGCCTTCGGCCTCGGCCTGGGCCTTCACCGCGCCCGAGCCGGGCACGACCATCGCGCGCACGCCCGGGGCCACGCGGCGGCTGCCGACGATGCGGTCCACCTCGCGCAGGTCTTCGATGCGGGCGTTGGTGCACGAGCCGATGAACACGTGCTGCACCGCCACGCCCGCCAGCGGCTGGCCGGCGGACAGGGCCGTGTAGCGCAGGGCCTGCTCGGCGCTGCCGCGCTGCACGGCGTCGGTGATGTCCTCGGGCCGGGGCACGGTGGCGTTGACGGCCATGGCCTGGTCGGGGCTGGTGCCCCAGGTGACGAAGGGGGCCACCTCGGCCGCGTCGAACACGTGCTCCACGTCGAACACGGCATCTTCGTCGCAGTGCAGCGTGGCCCAGTGGGCCAGGGCCTGCTCGCGCACGCCGCCGGTGATGTCGGGGGCCTTGGCCAGCACGTAGTCGATGGCGGTGGCATCCGGGGCGATCAGCGCGCCGCGCGCACCCGCTTCCACCGCCATGTTGCACAGCGTGAAGCGCGCCTCCACCGACAACGCGCTGATGGCGCTGCCGCTGAATTCGACGACAAAGCCGCGCGCGCCCTGCGCACCGATGCGGCTGATGATGAGAAGGATCAGGTCCTTGGCCGTGGTGCCCGTGGGCAGACGGCCATCCACGCGGATGCGCATGTCCTTGGCCAGGCGATAGACCAGGGTTTGCGTGGCCAGCACATGCTCCACCTCGGACGTGCCGATGCCGAAACCCAGCGCCCCCAGCGCGCCGTAGGTGGTGGTGTGGCTGTCGCCGCAAATGATGACCATGCCCGGGCGCACCATGCCGTGCTCGGGCGCGATCACGTGCTCGATGCCCTGCAGCGGGTCGTTGGTGTCGAACAGCGGGATGTGGTGGCGGTCGCAGTTGGCCTTGAGGTTGCTGGCCTGCAGGGCCGAGGGCGGGTCCTGGATGGTGCGCCAGCGCACGGGGTGGGTGGGGATGATGTGGCTCACCACCGCCACGTTCTGCCCCGGCACGGGCACGCCGCGCCCGGCCTCGTGCAGGCCGGCGAAGGCCTGGGGGCTGGTGTATTCGTTCATCAGGTGCAGGTCGCAAAAGAGCAGCACGTTCTGTTCATCGAGAACGGCGACGGTGTGCGACGCGACCAGCTTCTGGTAGAGCGTGGAGGGGGTGGTCATGGTCATCGTGGTGTGTGTTTTTGTGTGCTGTTACCGGCCGGCAAGAAGGAACGGCAAGGCGGCGTCGAGCAGCGCCTCGGGCGCCTCTTCGGCGATGTAGTGGCCGCAGGGCAGCGGGTGGCCGCGCACGTCGGCCGCCACGCGCTGCCACTCTGCAAGCGGCTTGAAGCACTGGTGCACCACGCCTTGCTCGCCCCACAGGGCCAGGAGCGGCATGGCGAGCTGGCGGCCCGCATCGCGGTCGGCCCTGTCGTGCACCAGGTCAATGCCGGCGGCGGCACGGTAGTCCTCGCAGACGCCGTGGGCCGCGCCCGGCAGGCCCAGGCAGCGCACGTACTCGGCCAGGGCCCGTGGGTCGAACGGCGCCAGGCCGGCGCTGCGCCGGCCCATCACGTCGCGCACGTAGGCGGCGGGGTCGGCCTCGATCAGGCGCTCGGGCAGCGGCGCGGGCTGGATCAGGAAGAACCAGTGCCAGTAGGCGCGGGCGAAGGCCTGGCTGGTCTGCTCGTACATGGCCAGGGTGGGCGCGATGTCCAGCAGCACCATGCGCGAGACCGCCTCGGGGTGGTCGGCCGCCAGGCGGTGCGCCACGCGGGCGCCGCGGTCGTGGGCCAGCACGGCAAAGCGCGCATGGCCCAGGTGCTGCATGGCGGCCAGCATGTCGGCGGCCATGGTGCGCTTGCTGTAGAGCAGGTGTTCGGCATCGCCGGCGGGCTTGGCCGAGTCGCCGTAGCCCCGCAGATCCGCCAGCACCAGCGTGAAGTGCTGCGCCAGCAAGGGCGCCACCTTGTGCCAGATGGCCGATGTCTGCGGGTGGCCGTGCAGCAGCAGCAAGGCCGGGCCCGTGCCGCCGACCAGTGCATGGATGTGCTGGCCGTCGGGCGTGGGCAGGCGGTGGGCATTGAAGCCGGGGAAGAGCGGGGTCGTGGTCATGGTCATGGTGTCGTCGCAGTGGTCTATTCGGCCGTGATGCCGCGCTCCTTGATGAGCTTGGCCCATTGCGGCATCTCCGTCTCCAGCCGGACGCGGGCCTGCTCGGGGGTCGAGGGAATGGGGTCGAAGCCGTCCTTGGCCATGCGCTCCTTGAGCGCGGGGGTGCCCAGTGCCTGGTTCAGCGTGGTGTTGAGCCGCTCGATGATGGGCTTGGGCGTGCCGGCCGGCGCGAACACGATGAACCAGGTTTCAAACGCATAGCCCGGCAGGCCCGCCTCGGCAATGGTGGGCACATCGGGCATCAGCGCAGAGCGCTTCGTGCCGGTAACGCCCAGGGCGCGCAGCTTGCCGGCCTGCACATGCGGCTGCGCGGCCGACAGCACGGGGAAGCTCATCGCCACCTGGCCCGACATGGTGTCGATCATGGCCGGGCCGCCGCCACGGTACGGAATATGGACGATGGGCGTGCCCGCCACGGCCTTGAACAGCTCGGCCGACATGTGAAAGGTGCTGCCCGGCCCGGCCGAGCCGTAGGTGTAATGGCCCGGCTTGGCCTTGAGCAGCGCAAGCAGCTCCTTGAGGTTCTTGGCCGGCACCGCGTTGTTGACCACCAGCACGTGCTGAGAGCTGGCCACCATGCCGATGGGCACGAGGTCCTTCAGGGTGTCGTAGGGCATCCGGGCCGTGAGGGCGGGGTTGATGGCCAGCGACACCGTTTGCAGGCCGATGGTGTAGCCGTCGGGCTGCGCCTTGGCGACCATGTCCACGCCGATGTTGCCGCCCGCACCGCCCTTGTTCTCGATGAACAGCGAGCCGCCCAGGGCCTTGCCCCATTCGTCCGTCACCATCCGCGCAGCGATGTCCGCGCTGCCGCCCGGGGCGTAGGGCACGACCAGCTTGATGGCCTTGCCGGGGTAGGCCGCGCCTTGGGCCAGGGCGGCGGGGGCCGCCAGCAGGGCCAGCGTGGCGGCTGCCACAGCAGCCACGCTAGCCACAGTGGCATTGGCCAGGCGGCGGCGGAGCGTCGGAAGTGTCGTCATGGGGCTTGTCTCCTGCGGTATGTGTTGTGGTTGGGATCTTAGGAGTGATGTCCAAAGCCATAAATACCGTCAAAATTACTTCATTCATAAATTCAACGCACGAATCAAGCACCCATGGACGGCTTTTCTGACCTGCGCTTTTTTGCGCTGCTCATGAAGGAAGGCAGCCTGGCGGCGGCCGCGCAGCAGATGGGCATCACCCCGCCGGCGGTGAGCCGGCGCCTGGCGCAGCTGGAGCACCGCCTGGGCGTGCGCCTGCTGCACCGCACGACCCGACGCATCCGCCTCACGCCCGAGGGCGAGACCTACCTGCTCGACGGCGCCCGCATCCTGGGCGACCTGGAGGCGCTGGAGCGCACGGTGGCCGGCGCCCGCAGCTCGCCCCGGGGGCTGATCAAACTGGCCTCCACGCTGGGTTTCGGCCGCGTGCACATCGCGCCCGCGCTGTCGGCCTTTGCCCGCGCCTACCCCGAGGTGGAAGTGCAGCTGCACCTGACGGACCGCACCGTGAACCTGGTGGAGCAAGGCTTTGACGCGGCCGTGCGCTTTGGCGACCTGCCGGACTCGCGCCTCACGGCACGGCGGCTGATGGCCAACCAGCGGCTGCTCTGCGCATCGCCCACCTACCTGGCCCAGGCCGGCGAGCCCGCCCAGCCGGCCGACCTGCTGGCCCACCAGTGCATCGTGATCCGCGAGAGCGACGAGACCTATGGCACCTGGCACCTGCACCAGGGCGAGCGGCAGGAAACCGTGAAGGTGCGCGGCATGCTCAGCACCAACGACGGCGCCGCCGCCACCACCTGGGCCCTGGAGGGCCACGGCGTGCTCATGCGCTCCGAATGGGACGTGGCGGCCCACCTGGCCGCAGGCCGCCTTGTGCGCGTGCTGTCCGCGTGGGCCCCGCCTGCGGCCGACGTGACGCTGGTGTACCCCACGCGCAGCGACCTGTCGGCCAAGACGCGGGCGCTGGCAGACTTCCTGCGGGACTGGTTTGCGGCGCCGCGACCGGCATGACGCGCCCAGGGCACACGGTGGGGCACCAGGACCAGCACCATGCGCCAGCGCAACCCTTGAGATTGCCGCCGAATTGCCGATAAAGCGGCATGCAGATATCCAGTGCCACCTCGTCTTCGGGCGCCGCGTCCAGCGCCAGCGCCGCCAGCGACATCAACAAACTGCAAAAGCAGCTGCGCGAGCTGACCAACGAACTGCGCAGCTTGGCCGGGCAGAACATGGAGACCAAGGCCAAGCAGGCGAAGGCGAAGCTGCTGCAGGCGCAGATCCAGATGGTGCAGCAGCAGATTGCCGCCATCCAGCGCCAGACGCAGCAGGAGCAGGTGGACAGAATGCAGGCGCAGCAACAGGCCCAACAGCGGGCCCGGGCAGACCGGCAGGCGTCTGTCGGCGGCACACACCGCACCCGCCCCGCGCCAGGGCTGGGGGAGTCCGTCGATACCTTTGCCTGAAGGGCCCGCAGCCCACAGCGGCGACTCCAGCGGGTGTCGCACCGGCGCTCCCCCGCCGCGCCCCCTTTAACGGCACTTACCGTTTGTCCAGCAAGGTGATGTGCGCAAAAGGCATGTGGTGCATCAGCTCGCGCAAGATCAGCAAGCTGGCCGCAAAAGCGGGGCTGGCGGGCAGCCCTTCATGCGCGGCAGGGCGGCCTTGCACCACTGCGGCGAGCCGGTTGAAAAGCCGCTCCATGGCCTCCAGCGTCAGCACCCGCTCGGCCCCTGGCGCAACGCCCGCCAAAGTGGCGATCTCATGCAGCATCGGATCGACGGATAACAGCAAGGCTGTGTGCCCCTCGGGCACCCATTGGCGGTGGCGCACATGGGCCGCATAGACCTCGTCTTCGACCCAGGCGATGGCGGTTTCCAGCTCCAGCGGTGTCGGCACAGCACTGCGAAAAAAATCACGCACCGTTTTCTGCTGGCCCAGGGCCAGCGTCAGCGTGGCCGAAGGCTTCGTGGGCTCCTGCCCCGTTGCAAGCTCACTGTGCTCGGAGCCCAAGTGCAGCGCGGTCACACATGAACCGGGAGCCACCAGGGCGTGGGCCTGGCGATACACCACGCCCAGGTCCACCTGGGGCGCTACGTCGCCGCAGCCTGGCAGGGTGGGGAGCTGATCTGGCATGGAGTCAGGGGTGGTTGGTGGCATGGTGGCTGCGGCGGGTATGTGCTGGCGGGTTGCGGGGGATGCAGGCATCTTTCCACGGCCGGGCAGCATGCGCAACCGCATGCTGCGGGCGGGCACGCTGACAGGCCACCCCAGCCCGTCAGTCCATCAGCCCGCCACGCCCGGTGCGCTGGCAGCCGCCACCAGGCGCTGCGTGTAGGGGTGTTGCGGCGCATCCAGCACCACATTCACAGGGCCGCTTTCCAGCACCGCGCCATCCTTCATCACCAGCACATCGTGCGCCATGGCGCGGATCACATCCACATCGTGGGTGATGAGCAGGTAGCTCAGGCCTTTTTCTTTTTGCAGGCGCTGCAACAGGCCCAGCACCTGCTGCTGGATGGTCACGTCGAGGGCGCTGGTGGGTTCGTCCAGCACCAGCACCTGCGGCTGCACGATGAGGGCACGCGCAATGGCCAGGCGCTGGCGCTGGCCGCCCGAGAATTCGTGCGGATAGCGCGCCAGCAGGCGCGGGAACTGCGCTTCGGTCAGGCCCACCTCGGCCAGCATGGCTTCCACGCGGCTGCGGCGCTCGGCCACGGTCAACGTTGGTTCGTGCACCTTCAGGCCTTCGCCCACGATCTCCTCGACCGTGAGACGCGGCGACAGGGACGAGAACGGGTCTTGAAACACCACCTGCACCCGGCGGCGCAACTGCTGGTTGGTGGGCGTGTTGCGCATGGCGGGCTGCTGCCACGCCTGGCCGCCCACCTGCAACTGCCCCTTGGCAGGCAACAGCCCCAGGATGGCCTGGGCCAACGTGGACTTGCCCGAGCCCGATTCGCCCACCACGCCCAGCGTCTGCCCCGGCAGCAATTGCAGCGCGGCGCCCTGCACCGCCACAAACTCGCCCTTTTGGAACCAGCCCTTCAGGCCCGGCAGCGGCGTGGGGTAGGCCACGCGCAGATCCTGCGTCTGCACCACGGGCGCGGTGTCAGCAGGCGGGTCGGCCTCGACCACATCGCGGCGCGGCTGGCTGGCGATCAGGCGGCGGGTGTAGGCATGCTGCGGGGCGCCAAACACATCGGCCACGGTGCCCTGCTCCACCAGCACGCCCTGCTCCATCACGGCCACGCGGTCGGCAAAGCGGCGCACCAGGTTCAGGTCGTGCGTGATGAGCAGCACGGCCATGCCGGTCTGACGTTGCAGGTCGCTCAGCAAGTCCAGTATCTGCCCGCGCAGGCTCACGTCCAGCGCCGTGGTGGGCTCGTCGGCCAGCAACAGCTTGGGCGCGCTGGCCAGGGCCATGGCGATCATGGCGCGCTGGCGCTGGCCGCCGCTGAGCTGGTGCGGAAAGCTGTTGGCACGGCGCGCGGGCTCGGGGATGCCCGTTTGTGCCAGCAGATCGATGGTGGCCTGCGCGCACTGGGCGCCTGTGAGGCCGCGCTTGAGCTGCAAAATTTCGGCAATCTGCGCGCCAATCGTCATCAATGGATTGAGCGCGGTCATGGGCTCCTGGAACACCATGGCAATGTCGTCGCCGCGCACACCGCGCATCTCGCGCTCGGTCAATGCCAGCAGGTCGCCACGCCCTTGCAGGTGGGCCTGACCGGTGATGGTGGCATCGCCCACCAGGCGCAGCAGGCTGAGCGCGGTGATGGTCTTACCCGAGCCGGACTCGCCCACGAGGGCAAGCTTTTCGCCTGCGGCAATGTGGAGGTTGACGCCACGCACCACCTCTTTAGGGCCAAAGCGCACATGCAGGTCCTGTACCTGCAGCAAGGCGAGATTCATGGCCGATGAGGTCGCTATCACAGGTCGGCCTTTCTGGGGTCGAGCGCATCGCGCAGCGCATCGCCCATGAACGTCAGCAGCAACAGGGTCGTGACCAGCACGGCAAAGGTAGACAGCGAGATCCACCACGCATCAATGCTGTTCTTGCCCTGACTCAGCAACTCGCCCAGCGACGGCGTGCCGGGCGGCACCCCCAGGCCCAGAAAGTCGAGCGAGGTGAGTGCCAGGATGGCCGCACTCATGCGGAACGGCAAAAAGGTGACCACGGGCGTGAGGCTGTTGGGCAGGATGTGCCGCCAGATGATTTGCGTATTGCTCACCCCCAGCGCGCGGGCCGCCTTCACGTAGTCGAGCTGACGGTTGCGCAGGAACTCGGCACGCACATAGTCCGACAGCCCCATCCAGCCGAACAGGCTCAGCAAAATGAGCAGCAGCGACACACTGGGCGCAAACACCGCGCTGAAGATGATCAGCAAATACAGCTCGGGCATGGAGCCCCAGATCTCGATAAACCGCTGAAAGGCAAGGTCGGTCTTGCCGCCAAAAAACCCCTGGATGGCGCCAGTGACCACCCCCAGAATCACGCCGGTCATGGTGAGCGCCAGGCCAAACAACACACTCACCCGAAAGCCGTACAGCAGCTGCGCGAGCAGGTCACGCCCCCGGTCGTCCGTGCCCAGCCAGTTGTCGGCCGTGGGGGCCGAGGGGTTGGGCGCCTTGGCAAAGTAGTTGAGCGTGTTGGGGCCGTAGGGGTTCAGGGTGTACAGCGCCCAATTGCTGCCCATGCTCAGCCGCTCCTTGATGAAAGGGTCAAGGTAATCCGTGGGGGTCTCGAAGTCACCCCCGAAAGTCTTTTCGGGGTAGTCCTTGAGCATGGGGAAATAGGTCTGCCCTTCGTAACGCACGATGAGCGGCTTGTCATTGCTGACCAGTTCAGCCCCCAGGCTGATCAGCACCAGGGCGCAGAAAATGAGCAGGCTCCAGTACCCCAGACGGTTGCGCTTGAAGCGCAGCCAGGCGCGGCGGGACGGGGAGAGTGAAAGCGGTGTAGCGGCAGGACTCATCGGGGCCATCGGTGCGTTCGGGCTAGTCAAACTTCACGCGCGGGTCCACCCACACATAGCAAAGGTCGCTGATGAGCTTGGTCAACAGCCCGATCAGCGTGAACAAATACAGCGTGCCCAGCACCACCGGGTAGTCGCGGCGGATCACGCTCTCGTAGCTGAGCAGACCCAGGCCATCGAGCGAGAACAGGGTTTCGATGAGCAGCGAACCTGCGAAGAACGCGCCGATGAAGGCAGCGGGAAAGCCCGTGATGATGGGAATCAGCGCATTGCGGAACACATGCTTCCACAGCACCTGGCGCTCGCTCAGGCCCTTGGCGCGGGCCGTGAGCACATACTGCTTGCGGATTTCCTCGAGGAACGCGTTTTTGGTCAACATGGCCGTGACGGCAAAACTGCCCAGCACCATGGCCGTGACGGGAAGCGTGATGTGCCACAAATAGTCCACGATGCGCGCGCCCCAGGACAGTTGCTCCCAGTTGGCCGATGTGAGCCCCCGAAGCGGAAACCACTGCAGTTGCCCGCCGAAGATCACCAAGAGCGCCACACCCAGCACGAAGCCGGGTATGGCGTAGCCGACCAGGATGAGCAAGGTGGTGACCAGATCAAACCGTGACCCGGCCCGCACCGCCTTTGCCACACCCAGCGGCACGGCCACCAGATAGCTGATGAAAAAAGTCCACAGACCCAGGCTTATTGAAACGGGGAGCTTTTCACGCACAAGGTCAGAGACGGCCTTTCGTTGATAGAAGCTCTGCCCGAGGTCAAACCGTGCAAACGACCAAAGCATTTGCGCGAAGCGCTCATGCGCAGGCTTGTCGAACCCGTACAGCGCCTTGATTTCCTCCAGTTGCTTCGGGCTCAACCCTTGGCGGCCACGGTAGTCCCCCCCTGCTCCTGAACTCGGCGAAGCCCCCTCCCCACCAGAGGAGCGCCCCTGCAACTGCGACACCAGTTGCTCCACCGGCCCGCCGGGCACAAACTGGATGACCACAAAGGTCAGCAGCAGCACCCCCAGCAGCGTGGGCACCATCAACAAGATGCGTTTGAGTATGTAGCTGAGCATGCGGTGTGACCCTAGCGGTTGGTTGGCGAAGCCCACCACGTGGCGGCAGCCCAAGAATCCGGCTGGTAATAGGGCGGAATTGTCGAGGGCAACACAAAACCAGCGGGCCGATAGCCCACGAAAAACTCATCGCTGTACCACTGGGGAATCGAGTAATAGCCGTGGGACAAAACACGATCCAGCGCGCGCATCGCAGCCGATACATCCGCCTTGGTCTGGGCACTGAGCACGGAACGAATCAGGCTGTCCACTGCCGGATCGGCAATGCCCCACATGTTGGCCGAGCCGGGTGTCGCGGCGGCCTTGGAGCCAAAGTATTCAAAAAGTTCGCTGCCTGGGGAAGTCCGTCCTGGTATGCGAAGGCTGCCCAGCTCGAATTCGAACTCATCCATTCGCTGCTGGTAGAGGGCTCCGTCCACATTGCGTATCTTCAGATTGATCCCCAGCTTTTTCAAAGCAATCTGCATGGGGCTGACCAGCCGCACCGAGGACGGCTGTGCATTCAGGTACTCCATCTCAAACGCATCGCCCTGGGCATTTCTCAGGGCTCCGTCACGGTAGACCCAGCCTGCCTCCGCCAGCAACTGTTTCGCCTGGCGCAGGTTGTCCCGCAAACTGGATGGAGGCAGCGTACTCGGTGATCGCAAGGCCGGGCCAAACACGTCGGGACTCAGCTTGTCGCGCAGCGGCTCCAGCAAAGCCATTTCTGCAGGCCCTGGCAGCCCCGACGCATGGAAGTCACTGTTCGGGAAATACCCCTCCACCCGCTTGTACAAACCATAAAACATCTGGCGATTGAGCCACTCGAAGTCCATCGTCAGCGCAATGGCCTTGCGAACGCGAATGTCCTTGAACTTGGGGTTGCGCAGGTTGAATGTGTAGCCCTGGAAATCACCAGGATTGCGGTGCTCGAACACCTGCTTCTTGACGGCTCCGGAGTCAAAGGCCTTACCCTTGTATTGGCGCGCCCAGTTTTTGGAAACGAACTCCCGCTTCAGGTCATATTCACCCGCTTTGAGTCCCTCAAACCGGCTGGTGTCATCGAGATAGAGTTTGTAGGTGATGCGATCGAAGTTATAGAGACCCTTGCGCACCGGCAAGGAAGCCCCCCAGTAGTTCTTGTCGCGAACGTAGGTGATGTCGCGCCCCAGCTGCCCACTGGAGGGCCGGTAGGGCCCCGAGGCAATGGGCACATCTGTGATGACTGCATCGAAGGGCTTTCCAGCCCCCCATTTCCGGCTGAAGACCGGGACACTCCCAGCCACAAGCGGCAGTTCTCGATTGGAACTGGCAAATTCAAATTTGACCAAGCGCTCAGCCAGGGCCCGGACCGCTTTGATATCCCCAAAGATCGTCTTGAACTGCGGCGATGCCTGCTTGCTCATCAGGGTGTTGAAAGAATGGACCACATCGGCGGCCATCACTGCAGACCCATCGCTGAATCGCGCTTCCTTGCGAATGCGAAAGGTGGCCGACAAACCATCCGGCGCCACTTCCACATCTTCTGCGAGCAAGCCATACCCTGTGGACGGCTCCTCTGAATTGCCGATCAACAGGGACTCGAAAACCAGCTCCAGCATCCCCGCAGGCGGCGTTCCCTTCAGCGTGAACGGATTGAACTTGTCGAAATTGGTGACTGCAATCGGCGGAACCAGGCGAATCTCGCCCCCCTTGGGAGCACTCGGATTGACATAGTCAAAATGCGTGAAACCAGGCGGGTACTTCACATCGCCGAATTGGGCATAGGCATGTGCGGCCCAGGAGGTAGGACCCAAAACCATGCCACACACAGCACACAACGCCGCGCGGGCCCAGCGAGAACAGACTGCTACAAGGCGCATGCGACAATTCTGCACTACGTTCGCCGGCCCCCGTGGCACTTAGCGCATACCCCTATGCCCCCGCCCGCCGGCCCACATTCCGCTATTCCAAAAGGAGATTGAACATGGGTTTTCTGACCGGCAAGAAGCTGCTCATCACAGGTGTTTTGTCCAACCGCTCCATCGCCTACGGCATTGCCAAGGCCTGCCACGAGCAAGGTGCCGAGCTGGCATTCAGCTACGTGGGCGAGCGCTTCAAGGACCGCATCACCGACTTCGCAGCCGAGTTCAACTCCAAGCTGGTGTTTGACTGCGACGTGGCCAGCGACGAGCAGATCGAGCGCATGTTCACCGAGCTGTCGCAGACCTGGCCCCAATTTGACGGCTTTGTGCACAGCATCGGCTTTGCGCCGCGCGAGGCGATTGCGGGCAACTTCCTCGAAGGCCTGAGCCGCGAAGGCTTCCGCATTGCGCACGACATCAGCGCCTACAGCTTCCCGGCCATGGCCAAGGCGGCCCTGCCCTACCTGAATGACAAGTCGTCGCTGATCACCCTGAGCTACCTGGGCGCGCTGCGCTCCATCCCCAACTACAACACCATGGGCCTGGCCAAGGCCAGCCTCGAAGCCTCGGTGCGCTACCTGGCCGAAGCCGTGGGCCGCACCGAAGACGGCCGCAGCATCCGCGCCAACGGCATCAGCGCGGGCCCCATCAAGACCCTGGCAGCCAGCGGCATCAAGGACTTCGGCAAGCTGCTCAGCCGCGTGGCCGATGCCTCGCCCCTGCGCCGCAATGTGACGATTGAAGACGTGGGCAACGTGGCAGCCTTCCTGCTGTCCGACCTGGCCAGCGGCATGACGGCCGAGATCACCTACGTGGACGGCGGCTTCAGCCAGACGGCGGGCCTGTCTGCCGACCAAGTCTGAGCACACCACGCGTCGGATCACATCAAAATCTAAAGAAAAATGGCTGCTACCGCGCGTCCATCAAGCGCAAGCAGCTATATTTTCAATAGCAATCTAACCCGCAGGCACTGCCTGGGCCTGGCGATGCTGGGCCTGCTGCCCACGGCGACGGCAGTGCATGCGGCAGAGCCCCCTGCCCTGCTGCTGGCCAACGTGTACCGCCCCGGCATGCCGCTGGCCGACTATTGGGTGAGCGAGAAGTACGACGGCGTGCGCGGCTATTGGGACGGCCACACGCTGCGCACGCGCGGCGGTGAAACCGTGGCGGCGCCCGCGTGGTTCACCGCAAGCTGGCCTGCCACCCCCATGGACGGCGAGCTGTGGGCCGGGCGCGGGCGTTTTGCACATGCCCAGTCCACCACGCGCCAGCAACAGCCTGACGATGCGGCCTGGCGGCAGATGCGCTTCATGGTGTTTGACCTGCCCGCCCAGGCCGGCCCGTTTGACGATCGCCTCACCGCCTTGAAAGCGCTGGTGGCGCAAATCCACCAGCCTTGGGTGCAGGCCGTGCCGCAGCAGCGTGTGGCCACCGATGCTGCCCTGCAGGCCCTTCTGCAGCGCACGGTGCGCGCTGGCGGCGAGGGGCTGATGCTGCACAAGGGCAGTTCGCTGTACCGCTCGGGCCGCAGCGACGATCTCATCAAACTCAAAACCCACGAAGACACCGAGGCCCTGGTGGTGGGCCACCTGCCCGGCAAGGGCAAACACGCCGGGCGGCTGGGCGCACTGCTGGTGGAAATGCCCACCGGCCAGCGCTTCAAGCTGGGCGCAGGGCTGACCGATGCCGACCGCGCCGATCCGCCGCCCATTGGCAGCTGGGTGACCTACCGCTTTCGCGGCACGCACGACGGCGGCCTGCCGCGTTTTGCAAGTTTTGTGCGGGTGCGGAGCGATATGCAGCCACCTCGCTAAAGGCTGCGCGGAGGCTGCGGGCGACCCTACCTTTCGCCCATCATCACCCATCAGTTGGGCAACAACACCTTGTCCACCACGTGGATCACGCCGTTGGACTGGTACACATCGGCAATCGACACCGTGGCCGTACCGCCCTTTTCGTCCATCACCATGATGGCGTTGCCGCTGGCTTTGGCAGTGAGTGCGCCGCCCGCCACGGTCTTGAGGCTGGCCATGCCTTTGCCATCGGCAATCAGCTTGGACAAGGCTGCTGCGTCGTATTTGCCAGCCACCACGTGGTAGGTGAGCACCTTGGTCAAAGTGGGCTTGCTCTCGGGCTTGAGCAGCGTGTCCACCGTGCCTGCGGGCAATGCGGCAAATGCTGCATTGGTGGGCGCAAACACGGTGAACGGACCAGGGCCCTTGAGCGTATCCACCAGACCAGCCGCCTTGACTGCCGCCACCAGCGTGGTGTGGTCCTTGGAATTCACGGCGTTGTCGATGATGTCCTTGCTGGCCAGCATGGGCGCACCGCCCACCATGACCTGTGCCATCGCGGGCACTGCAGCAGCGGTCACTGCAGCAGCCAGGGCAATGGTGGCGAGGCGGGCGTTGAATCGGAAGGTCATGAGAATCTCCTGAAAGGTAGGTGAAGACAGTCGTCACCGCATGCGAACCACGCGGCTAAGAGTCAATACGGCAGCGCCACCTCAGCGGATTCAAGTGCACAAAAAAAATCGCTCCGCCAGCCATGCCGGGGGAGCGATTTTTGGGAGGCAGGTGTATATACACCCGCGCAAAGACAGTGACTACAGGTTGCGCCCGTAACACCCGTCTTCGTTTACTTTCGCCAGATTCTTGACAGGAGCCAAAGGCCCAGGCTCCTTGTCTGGCATGGTTGGCTACGCCACGCAGTCGGCGTAGAAGCGCACTTGGCCATTCTCGTCCTCCACCTCCACCAGGCCGTGGATGTCGGTCTCGAAACCCGGGCACAGCTTGGCGAACTCGCGGGCGAACTTGAGGTAGTCCACGATCTTCTTGTTGAACACCTCGCCGGGGATTAGCAGCGGAATGCCCGGCGGGTACGGCGTGACCAGGCCCACGGTGATGCGGCCTTCGAGGTGGTCGATCTCGACCCGCTCGGTCGTGCGGTGCGCAATGTGTGCATAGGCGTCCGAGGGCTTCATGGCGGGCGTGAGGTCCGACAGGTACATCTCGGTCGTCAGGCGGGCGATGTCGTACTTGGCGTACATCTCGTGCACATGCTGGCACAGGTCGCGCAGGCCCATGCGCTCATAGCGCTTGTGCTGCTGGCAGAACTCCGGAAGGATGCGCCACATGGGCTGGTTCTTCTCGTAGTCGTCCTTGAACTGCTGCAGCGCCGTGAGCAGCGTGTTCCAGCGGCCCTTGGTGATGCCGATGGTGAACATGATGAAGAAGCTGTACAGGCCCGTCTTCTCCACCACCACACCGTGCTCGGCGAGGTACTTGGTCACGATGGACGCGGGGATGCCTGTCTTGTCGAACTTGCCGTCGAGGTTGAGGCCCGGCGTGACGATGGTGGACTTGATCGGGTCCAGCATGTTGAAGCCATCGGCCAGCTGGCCAAAGCCGTGCCACTTGCTGCCGCTCTTCTTGCCCTTGCCATCGCTGCGGATGATCCAGTCCTCGGCACGGCCCAGGCCCTCGTCCACGAGCTTGTCGGGGCCCCAGACCTTGAACCACCAGTCGTTCTTGCCGAAGTCTTCCTCCACCTGGCGCATGGCGCGGCGGAAGTCCAGGGCTTCGAGCAGGCTTTCCTCCACCAGCGCGGTGCCGCCGGGCGGCTCCATCATCGCTGCGGCCACGTCGCAGCTGGCGATGATGCTGTATTGAGGCGACGTGGACGTGTGCATCAGGTAGGCCTCGTTGAAGAGGTGCCTGTCGAGCTTGGCGGTCTGCGAGTCCTGCACCAGCACATGCGATGCCTGGCTGATGCCGGCCAGCAGCTTGTGGATGGACTGCGTGGCGTACGTCACCGAATATTTGGGGCGCGTGCGCTTCTTGCCCATGGCGTGGTAGCTGCCGTAGAACGGGTGGAAGGCGGCGTGCGGCAGCCAGGCCTCGTCAAAGTGCAGGTTGTCCACGTAACCGTCAAGCATGCCCTTGATGGTCTCGGTGTTGTAGAGCACGCCGTCGTAGGTGCTCTGTGTGAGCGTGAGCACGCGCGGCTTGACCTTTTTCGCATCCACGCCCTTGAGCAGCGGGTTGGCCTTGATCTTGGCCTGGATGGCAGCAGGCTCAAACTCGCTTTGCGGAATGGGCCCGATGATGCCGAAGTGGTTGCGCGTGGGCTTCATGAACACGGGGATGGCCCCGGTCATGATGATGCTGTGCAGGATGGACTTGTGGCAGTTGCGGTCCACCACCACCACGTCGCCCGGCGCCACCGTGTGGTGCCACACCATCTTGTTCGATGTGGACGTGCCGTTGGTCACGAAGAAGCAGTGGTCGGCATTGAAGATGCGCGCGGCGTTGCGCTCCGATTCACCAATGGCGCCGTTGTGGTCCAGCAGCTGGCCCAGCTCTTCCACCGCGTTGCACACGTCGGCGCGCAGCATGTTCTCACCATAGAACTGGTGGTACATCTGGCCCACGGGGCTCTTCAAAAACGCCACGCCGCCCGAGTGGCCGGGGCAGTGCCAGCTGTACGAGCCGTCTTCGGCGTAATCCAGCAAGGCCTTGAAGAACGGCGGCTGCACGCTTTCCAGGTAGCTCTTGGCCTCGCGGATGATGTGGCGCGCCACGAATTCGGGGGTGTCCTCGAACATGTGGATGAAACCGTGCAGCTCGCGCAGGATGTCATTGGGCAGGTGGCGGCTGGTCTTGGTCTCGCCGTGCACGTAAATAGGCACTTCGGCGTTCTTGCGACGCACTTCGCCGATGAAGTTGCGCAGGCTCAGAACGATGGGGTCCAGCCCCTCGCCAACAGTGAACTCTTCATCGTCGATGGACAAGATGAATGCGCTGGCGCGGCTTTGCTGCTGCGCAAATTGGGACAAATCCCCATAGCTGGTGACCCCGACTACCTCAAAGCCCTCGGCCTCGATGGCCTGCGCCAGGGCGCGGATACCCAGACCCGAGGTGTTCTCGGAACGATAGTCTTCATCGATGATGATGATGGGAAAGCGAAACTTCATGCGCAGCCTCCGTGCAAACGTGCCCTGCCCGGCCAAAAAACGAAATAGGCGCGAAGTGTAAGGAATAACGTTGACGCGCCTTTGAACTGCCACTCTTTTGACCCAGAATGTGGTGCACTAAACACAACCGACCCAAGGAGGTTCAGCATGGAGGCATCCACCATCTGGTGGCTGGCAGCGGGGGCAGTGGTCGTTGCGGAGCTGCTTACCGGGACGTTTTATCTGCTGATGGTGGCCGTAGGTCTCGCGGCGGCAGCTTTGGCAGCCCATCTGGGACTGCCCATTGCGGCTCAACTGGTGGCAGCAGCCTTGGTAGGCGGCGGTGCTGTGGTGGGCTGGTACTACCTCAAGAAGAAAAAGCCTGGAGAGCCCTCTGCCCGCGCCGACCGCAGTGTGAATCTGGATGTGGGAGAAACGATCCTGATCGAGGGCTGGAACCCTGATGGAACCACCACCGTGAAATATCGGGGCGCGTCCTGGATCGCCATTCACCGCCCTGGCGTCACACCCTCCACCGGGATGCACCGGGTGGCGGAATTGGTGGGCAATCGCCTTCTGGTGGATCCACTTTAGAGACCGGCCATCACTTTAGCTTTGCAGCTCACAAAAAAAGAGAGGTTTCCCATGGAAGTCGCCATCGTCATTCTCATCATTGCCGTGATATTCATCGCACGCTCCGTCAAGGTCGTGCCCCAGCAAAACGCCTGGGTGAAAGAGCGGCTGGGCAAATATGCAGGCACCCTCACACCGGGCCTGAACTTCCTGGTGCCGTTTGTGGACAAGGTGGCCTACAAACACAGCCTCAAGGAAATTCCGCTCGACGTGCCCAGCCAGGTCTGCATCACGCGCGACAACACGCAGCTGCAGGTGGACGGCATCCTGTATTTCCAGGTCACCGACCCCATGCGAGCCAGCTACGGTTCCAGCAACTACATCATGGCCGTCACGCAGCTGGCACAGACCTCGCTGCGGTCCGTGATCGGCAAGCTGGAGCTGGACAAGACCTTCGAGGAGCGCGACATCATCAACGCCCAGGTCGTGCAGGCCATCGACGAGGCTGCGCTGAACTGGGGCGTGAAGGTACTGCGCTACGAAATCAAGGACCTCACACCGCCGAAGGAAATCCTGCACGCCATGCAGGCCCAGATCACTGCCGAGCGCGAAAAGCGCGCGCTGATTGCGGCTTCTGAAGGCCGCCGCCAGGAACAGATCAACATCGCCACCGGCGAGCGCGAAGCCTTCATTGCCCGCTCCGAAGGTGAAAAACAGGCTGTCATCAACAAGGCCATGGGCGAGGCCGAATCCATTCGCGCCGTGGCCCAGGCCACCGCAGAGGCCATCGAGCGCGTGGCCACCGCCATCCGCCAGCCTGGCGGCGAACAGGCCGTGCAGCTCAAGGTCGCAGAGAAGGCCGTGGACGCCTACAGCCAGGTGGCATCCGACGCCACCACCACCCTCATCGTGCCCAGCAACATGACCGAGGTGTCGGCCTTGATCGGCTCGGCCATGAAGATGGTACAGACGTCGCAGAAAGCAGGCTGAGGACGGACAAGCACCAGTTTTTTTGCCTTCGATGCCGCCGTTCTCTCAGATCGGTGGGAACCTGTGGCTATAATCGAGGGCTTCGGAGAGGTGGATGAGCGGTTTAAGTCGCACGCCTGGAAAGCGTGTGTGGGCTAATCCCCACCGCGGGTTCGAATCCCGCCCTCTCCGCCACAAAAATTTTCTAAGTTATTGATTTAGAAAGCAAAAAGCCACCGCAAGGTGGCTTTTTTGTTTTCTAGCCACTTTTCTAACCATCTTTCATTGGTGGCTTCAATAGGATTCCGCTAGACCACCTCGGACGATCAGTACAAATTCTGATCGCACCGAAGGCTCATTCGTCTTGAGAGCAATTGGCACATTGAATGCTGTCCGGCTTGATCTAGTGCCGCTTAATCGGTCACGGTGCTTTTGGAAGGTGCCTCTCAACAAACGCCAGAATGTCGCTCCGCGTAATGTCCGTGAACTTGTTGCTGCTGCAAATCGGGAACGGGTTGTACTTGTTGAGCGCCCGCGTGCACACGTTGTCTTCCGCCCGACGACCAACACCTCGGGTTGGCGAGTCCCATGCGTGCGTGGCGCCTTCAAAGTTCGTCCACTTCTCGACGCCCTTGAACACTTTGTCCACGTTGCACTGAGACAGCGGCGTGGCGGTGTCGGCAGTTCCGGTGAAAGCGATCACAGGTGCCACATAGTTGCCCAGCGGAGGAGCGTCTTCACGATCCGTACTGCCGCTGGGCGCACGACCAAAAATGGACTCTTTCACGTAGCAGTTGGGGTACAGCGAAACGCCACCAGCCAGCAGTGACTTCACTTCGCCACTGAGGTTGTGATTGGTAAAAGCTCGCAACACAGTCCATCCGCCTTGGCTGTCGCCAATCACGAACGTCTTCTTAGGATCAGCACCTTCGGATTGTGTGAACCGTGCAGCGGCGATTAGATCAAGCACACGCATGTTGGCACCAAAGCGAGTCCAACTGAGCCAGTTTTCCGTGCGCCCCCGTGACCAATACGAATCGAGAATCAGAATGTTGGCGTCGAGGTTGCGTTTGGCCCACACAGCGGTGTCCAGGTTGCCGGGTGCCACACCGTGACCACCATGAACGATGATGATGGTGGGGCGCTCAAACACTCGACCGTTCTGTGCTGTCCAGCTAGAGAACAGCATGCCCTTGCCGTCATAAGACGGGACGTTGGCGGCGAACAGGTTGAGCCCATTGTTCACCAGCGGTCGCTCCATGTTCCAGCCATGGGACGATGCCGGTGGATACTGCTCCACGATGGGTGGTTGGTACTTCTCGATGGGAATCACATCGTCTGAGGCGGCCCAGGATGAGGTGGATGCCACAAATAGCACTGCGGCACCAAGAAGCGAGCGAAAAGCGGTGCGAGGTTGATTTTTCATTTTTTGTTTTGACTCCAACATAGGTGCTCACTGCAGTGGCAGCGTCCGGCTGTCTATGCTCAGCCCCATCTTTTGAAGCTGCGCGGGGTCGAAACGGGACATAGCATCACCTTGGCAACGCAGATCAGCAATGCGTTTGCCGCCCTGCTCCACCACCACTCCCTTGCGTCCATTTTCACCGTCACCGGCATAAACAACATAGCGATAGTTGCCTTTGTCAAAGGACAAGAAGCTCACAGTAGTGCCGTCTTGAGCGACCTGTGAGCCACGCTGGAAAACTGAAGCCGCACCAGCGCCACCACTCGGATATTCCATCTCCACTGCGCCTTCCTGCGGTGCTATCCGATACGCCAACTGCTCATTGCCACCAGCACGACCAATACACACTGAGGCGCGCTTCTTTCCGGTGGAACACGCAAAGATCGGGGTCTCAGCGGCCGTACATAGGTGAGGGACAGCCACAGCCGGAGCAGCAGCCGTCACGTTGGCTGGCGGAGCGACTGGCGCCGCAGCGGGTGTCATGTTCACTGGCGGTGGCGTAGCTACGGCCGGCGCAGGTTGGGTGGCTGGCGATACCTCCGCTGGAGTTGGCTCCGCTGGCTTAGCCTCGGCTGCTGGTGGAGCTTCTCCAGCGATCTTGGCAATCTCCGCTTCGCTCTTGTCGAACACCCGGAGCATCGCCAGATCGTGGAACAACCCCATGAATGCCAAGTGTCCCGTGAGCTTGACCAGAACCTCCTTGCTGTCTTCGGTGCGCTGGACGGTGTAGGTCACATTGCCCTTGACCGTATTGCCATCCAACGCTGCGCCTTGAGGCTCATACGTGCCGCGTAGATGATTGAGCATCCGTTGATCGGTGGGAATGGCGTCTTGCGGCATCACCGCCGTCAGGACCGCTGAGCAGGTTTTCTTCCCTGTCGATTCGTCGCTGCGAGCGGTGGTGATGGACTCCACCGTGACTTTGGTGTTCTTGCTGGTGATCTGCACGCTGCGCTGGCGCTCAGGGCTCATGCTGGCATGCTCTTTGTCAAAGCTCTGCTGGTAAATCTGCTGGACCAGCGACACCGTGGCCGGATCAGCGCAGGACGGCGCTTTGTCACCGCATGCAGCCAGCAAGACCACGGACGTTGCCGCCAAGGTCACGGCGGTAGCTCTTTTGGGGTTCATTTTTTCTTCCTGTTGATTGTAAAAATTTGTGCCTCTCAAGGAACATTCTGGCATGTAATGTTCCTTATAAGACGTTTCCTCAGTAGGCACATTTCGAGAGCCTGTGGAGCATGTCACGGACTGCCCCACAGAAACAAAGCACTGCCAGCGAGACGCCGGTTCAGCGCCGCCGCAAGGTGCGACTCATACCGAATGCCATCACGTTGGCGGTCGGTCAGAACCTGCGGCACTTCCGCGAGCAAAACGGCATGACGCAGTTGGAATTGGCAATGAGTGCCGAGGTGGAGCGCACTCGGGTGTCCAAACTGGAGCTGGGTCTGGTGAACCCGAGTGTTTTGACACTCGCCACCATCTGCCACGTGCTGAACATCACCCTGGCCGACTTGTTCGGTGGCATTCGGCTGGCACATCCACCCACCACCGAGGGTGGGCCACTGCGTCGCGCCAATCAAGCGGTGCTCGACAAGAAGCCAGCAGCCAAGCGCGCCAAAGTGCCGGGTAAAGCTGCCGCTGAGTAGGTGCTGATCAGTTCGGTTCAGCCGCTCACGACCACTGTCAGTCGCAGCTTGTCCACCAATGCCGGGGCAGGCGCTGCTGCAAACCACAGTTCAGAACGAGCTGCCACCGCGCTATGGAACGCGCTGGATACCGCCCTGCACTGATCCAGATGCAAGCCGCAGCCGCCGCGTAGCACCACGATGACAGTCGATGGGTGTTCTGCTGACACCTGCTGTGCGGTGGCCGTGATGCTGTCGTGGAGCATGGTTTGCAGGTCGCAGTGATGGCCGGTAACGGCATGGTTCCAGGTGGACCGCCCCCAACACGCCATCACCGCGCTCAAATCGCCCCAGTCCAATGCTGGCATCGCGTCTAGCTCTGTCGCCGCCCACAGATCGTCAAGAACCCTTTCCGAGTACACGACAGAAGGAGTTGGCATGCACACCAGAGCCAGCGTCCGCAAACATTCGCGCCGGTTTAGTGTCATGACGTTCTCCGAACCCGTATGGCCGCTAGCAACCGAACCGCCTCAGGTTGCCAAGACTCCGACTCGTGCATCCAGATAATCATCTTCTGCTTGGGCTCTTTATGCCAACCAGGCTTGGCACGACGGCTACCAGGGCCAGCATCTGGCAAACGCAGCCGTGCGTTATGGGCGTAGAAACATGGTTCTGCGCCACCACTGTCCAGTAGCAGGATGCGCTGCGGAAAGTGGCTTTTCCCGACCACCAAACCCTCCACACCTACCGCGAGAGCCCAATGCTTGGTGCGGTGATGCTTCACCGAGGCAAATGCAATGGCAACCAGATCGCCTTGCATGAGCCATTTGACGGCGGGGGCATCCACTTCGTGCTCAATGCAGTAGCGAGCGGTGAGTTCAAGTGGCAGTCCAAGGCTGTTCACTGCATCCACCCAATCTTTCGGATTGATGCCGGTGAAGTAGTACGGGGACATTGCGGTCCAAACTGCAGCTGCTACACCATGCTTGCGCCGTGACATGTCGTGCAGTGCCGACGCCTTAGCCTGTCCAAGGGTGATCAACAGCATCGCCAGCATGTGAGTCCCACAAGATGCGTCCAAAACCGATTGCTGCATAAAGACTGGCACCGGCTCTTCGCGCTTTTGTTGAACAGTTAGTGCATGGCCAGTCTGCAGCGCCGCATGGACGCGCTGAAACGTGTAGGACGGCTCAGCGCGCTTCGATGAGACGGCATTGGACATATCAATACTCATCTGGACACAACAGCGTAGTCACGCTACGGTCGGCTTCAGTGATGATCCATAGTGTTGGAAGCGACGAACGTTTGTCTCTGGGTGTCGCAGCCAGTCGCTCTGCATCGACCAGCCGATAGCAACTCAGAATCCGCAACCTGCGGGAGATGGCGAAGTCGTTTTCTGCGCGGTCTTCGTCGCACAGATCGCCCCAATCGCCATGCACGTGACGGCTGATCAGGGCTGCCGCGCTGAAGCCAGTTTCTTGCAGCAGTTCCAAAGCGCCTGGCGTGGCGACGATTTGGCCCAGCGGAAACTTGGCAGTGTTGGAGTAGATGACGGTGGCGACGGTAGGTGAAGATGACGCCAGACTTAATGTGGATTCGGGTGTTGTGGTCATGGGAATCTCCATAGGTAGGGAACGAAACAAAGCGGCGAAAACAAACGAGCGTGCGTAGTCCTCCGCGAACGAATGGCGGATGGAAGGCAAGCGAGAGAGAAATCAGTGCGGTCGCAGAAAAGCAGCCGACGAGAGACAGGGTCTCAGCGAGAGGCCATCAACGAAACTTGCGCTTGGCAAAGCGCGGTCAGCAGATCAGAGTCCGAGGCGTATGGCTGCTCGATCCAGTCCGCAAATTGGTCAGTAGCTGATAGCCATACGCTCAGAAGTGAGGGCATTTCTCCATCGGCACTGATGCTGTTAGCGCCAGTGCAATCGTGATCAGCAGTGCCAGTCGAACATTGACCAGGGGCTGAAGCTGGTTCCATTAGAAGCCAGCTGTGGATAACTATAGGTTGGATGGTTCGGTAGCACCTCCTTTTTTTGAACTGGTAGTTGGTATTCCCGAGCCGTCAGGCGAGGCCCCCTCCTGCG
>NZ_BJHU01000015.1 GCF_005405905.1 Acidovorax sp. NB1 | reverse complement strand
AAAATGCCTTCATCTCGAAGTCGCTGATATCGCGGGGGAGCCAACGCATCCCCAAAAACGTTGTGTGCCAACCCTGCATCGTGAACCTCAAAAGTGGGAGGCCACCATACCCGTTTACAAAGCGAACAGGAAAGTCAATGAAATCAACGGTCTACCCAGACCACCCCCGCGCCAGTGCTAGCTTTGCGTACCGTCACTTATTGCACTGAAAACGAGGAGACCCCAAAGATCCGAGTTGGGGCACGGTGAGAGGTGAACCTGTCAGGCCCATGACCACGGTGAGGGGGGCATTGATCTCCCGGACGAGCGCTTCGATGGTCTTGGGGTCGGAAGCCCCCGGCACAAAGAGGCAATCCGCACCCGCCTCTCGGTACGCATTGCATCGCTCGACGGCCTCTGCAAAAACATTGCTCGCACCAGTCAGGTAGACATCGGATCGGGCCGTCAGAACAAAAGGAACTCCCGACGCGTCCGCGGCGCGTCTTGCTGCCCGAACGCGCGCGACAGCGTGCTCTCTGTCGAACAGGGCTTGCGCAGGATTGCCGCTGTAGTCCTCGATGTTCGCGCCCACCACACCAGCACGAATCGCAGCCGCGATGGTTTCTCCAACCTCTTCAGGGCTCGCACCGTAGCCCGACTGGAGATCGGCGGAGACAGGAAGTGGACTTGCCGCAGCAATGGACCCCACGCGATCCAGCATGGTCTCCCTGCTCACAGCAGCTTCTTGATCAGGGAATCCCAGCGAGAAAGCCACGCCTGCACTCGTAGTGGCGATAGCGGGAAAGCCGCAGGACGCGAGCATCAGCGCACTACCAACGTCCCAAGCGTTGGGCATCAGAAAGATGGCCTCGGCAGTGTGCAATTGCTGGAACCGTAGACCCCGTTGGATTTGGCTCATTATGGCCATCCTAGTCGCCGAAGTTGGTGGCGGGTACTTCAGTCGGTATCGTGCGTATGGGCAATCTCGCCCAGACACCGCATCAACTTGTCGTAAAGCGTGCGCCCTGTTGTCGGGGGAGGTATGCCACACACCCATGTACTTCCTGCCGTTTTTGCGATTTGGTAGAGCGCCTCACTTTTCGACCATAACCAGCGCATGCACAGATTCGTCGGTGTCGAAAAACGGCTCACGTTGCTTGCGTGGTTGCTTTAGGCAGCGCGTTCGAATCTCCTCGGGACGATTCAAGACAGGTTTACCGGGCAAACGCTCCGCAACTCCTATGTGGCCGTGTCAACCGCGCGTTGTTCCGGATCTGTTCACCTACTCGCCAAAACGGAGTAGATAGCTACCCCCAGATTCTGAGAGTGAAGTGGTGCAAGGCGATGTCTTCAACAAAGACGATTTGTACGAGGCATTAAGCAAGCACAGAGTGGGAATAGCGATCAATTCCAACGATCCTTCAACCCCGTCACCCGGTTGAACACCACTTTCCCGCCCACCCCGTGGTCCGCACGGTCGGCCACGAAGTAGCCGTGGCGCTCAAACTGGAATTTCTGGTCTGGCTTCGCTGCAGCCAGTGAAGGCTCCACAACCGCCGTCACCACCTTCAGGCTGTCGGGGTTCAGCGCGTCCAGGAAGTTCTTGCCGCCCGCGTCGGGTTGCGGGTCGGTGAACAGGCGGTCGTACAGGCGCACTTCGGCGCTCACCCCGTCGGCGTTGCCCACCCAGGTGATGGCGGCTTTGGCCTTGACGCTGTCGGCGCCGGGGGTGCCGCTCTTGGTGCCGGGGATGACCTTGGCGTGCACTTCGGTCACTTTGCCTTCGGCGTCTTTGGCGCAACCCGTGCATTCGATGACGTAGCCGCCTTTGAGGCGCACCACGTTGCCTGGGAACAGGCGCTTGTAGCCCTTGGGCGGCACTTCTTCAAAGTCTTCGCGTTCGATCCACACGTCCTTGCCGATCTTGAAGACGCGGTCAGGCGGCGGCGTCTGGCCTTCGGCAATGGTGCTGTGGGGCAGGGCGGGCTGGGTGCAGTCTTCGGTGTAGCCGTCAGAGCCGAACACTTCGGCCCAGTTGGTGAGCACCAGCTTGACGGGGTCAAGCACGGCCATGCCGCGGTGGGCCTTGTTTTCCAGGTCTTCGCGCAGGCAGCCGTCGAGCGTGCTGTAGTCGATCCAGGAGTCGCTCTTGGTCACGCCGATGCGTTCGGCAAACAGCTGGATGGCCTCGGGCGTGTAGCCGCGGCGGCGCAGGCCGACGATGGTGGGCATGCGCGGGTCGTCCCAGCCGCTGACTTTCTTCTCGTTCACCAGCTGCGCCAGCTTGCGCTTGCTGGTGATCACGTAGGTCAGGTTCAGGCGCGCAAATTCGTACTGCCGCGGCGGTGGGGCCTTGAGCAGGCCGCCTTCGCACAAACGCTCCAGCAACCAGTCGTAGAACGGGCGCTGGTCTTCAAATTCCAGCGTGGCGATGCTGTGGGTGATCTGCTCCAGCGCGTCCTCGATGGGGTGCGCGAAGGTGTACATGGGGTAGATGCACCAGGCGTCGCCCGTGTTGTGGTGCGTGGCGCGGCGGATGCGGTAGATGGCCGGGTCGCGCAGGTTGATGTTGGGCGAGGCCATGTCGATCTTGGCGCGCAGCACGGCGGCGCCGTCGGCCAGTTTGCCGTCGCGCATCTCGCGGAAGCGGGCCAGGTTCTCTTCCGGGCTGCGGCTGCGGAAGGGGCTGTCCACGCCGGGCTTGCCGAAGTCGCCGCGGTTGATGCGCATGTCTTCGGCTGTCTGCTCGTCCACATAGGCGTGGCCGGCGGTGATAAGGTATTCGGCCGCGCGGTACATGAAGTCGAAGTAGTTCGACGCGTAGTACAGGTGGCTTTCCTGCTTGCCGTTGAAGTTGGATTCCCAGTTGAAACCCAGCCACTGCACCGCGTCGAGGATGGAGTCCACGTACTCCTTTTCTTCCTTCTCGGGGTTGGTGTCGTCAAAGCGCATGTGGCAGACGCCGCCGTAGTCGCGCGCCAGGCCGAAGTTCAGGCAGATGCTCTTGGCGTGGCCCACGTGCAGGTAGCCGTTGGGTTCGGGCGGGAAGCGGGTGCGGATCTTGGCCGGGTCGGGCTGGCCGGCGTCGTGGAAGGCGGCATCACCCGGGCCGCCGCCCCATTGGCGCTGGGCGTAGGTGCCGGTGGCGAGGTCTTTTTCAATGACCTGGCGCAGGAAGTTTGACGTCCTGAGCGCCTGGCCCTCAATTTCTGCGGGAGCTTGGTGGTGTCGAGAGATGCTGGACGAAAGGGACGGGGGGGGCATGCAGTCATTCTAAGGAGAGGCGGAAGCTCCAAGATAATCAAGGTCTAACCCACAACAGGTGTCACGCGCTTGAACCAAAGCACTCCCTTGCCGAACGCCTCTCTGCTGAACCAGCTGTTACGGTTCACCCCCACGGCGCGCATGTTTTTCTCGGGAAATCTCTGTACCCTGACGCAGGGATCCGAGGCTGACGGCCTCAAGCAGGGGACGATGCACCTGCTGAGTCGCGGCGAGCTGCAACTGACGCGCAAGGGCTTTGCGCCGCTGAACGTGCGGGCGCCCAGCGTGCTGTTGCTTCCCCGCGCGTTGGAGCACTGGGTTCAGGGCTCAGGGCCGCAGGGGGTGGACCTGATGTGCGCCACCCTCAGTGAATTGGCGCCGCCGCTGGACATGATCTTGCCGGACGTCACGGTGATTGACTTGACCGCCACGTCATCGCTGCAGCGACCGGTAGAGCTGCTGTTCGAGGAGGCCGAGGCACGTGCTTTTGGTTATCGGGCAGCGATCGACCGCCTGCTGCAATACACCTTCGTGGTGCTTGTGCGTCACCTGATTGATCGGCAACTGCTGTCCGGCGGTGTGCTGGAGGCCATGGTCGACAGCCGTCTGGGTGTGGTGCTGTCCATGCTGCACGAATCGCCAGAGCACGACTGGACGCTTGACAGCATGGCGGAGCTGGCGCACCTGTCCCGGTCTGCCTTTGCCCTGCGCTTTGTCCAGGTGGTGGGCATACCGCCGTTGACCTACTTGACCCACTGGCGCATGGCGGTTGCCCGCAACCTACTCGCGCAAGGGCAGGCAGTGAAGGCGGTGGCCTCTCAGGTGGGCTACGGTAATGCCACCGCATTCGCGCGAGCGTTTCAACGGGCCTCGGGGCAATCGCCCAGCGCTTGGCAGATGGAGCATCTGAGTCAGCCGTAGGTCCATCGCGCCCTGGTTCTGGACGATCGGTGGCGTGATGCGGACGCCGAATGCCGTTGTGCTGTGCCGAACGGACCCGACTTCAGGTTCAATGCCTTGAGGCAGAACTTTGAAGGAGATCACGATGAACCCGAGCGAAAAAGCAGTCCTGGCCGGCGGTTGTTTCTGGGGCATGCAGGACCTGGTGCGCAAGCTGCCTGGCGTGTTGCGCACCCGTGTGGGCTACAGCGGCGGCGATGTGCCCAACGCCACCTACCGCAACCACGGCACCCACGCCGAGGCGTTGGAGGTGGAGTTCGACCCCACGCAGACGAGCTTTCGCGACCTGCTGGAGTTCTTCTTCCAGATCCACGATCCGAGCACCCCGGGGCGCCAGGGCAATGACCGCGGCAGTTCCTACCGGTCGGCCATTTTCTACACCTCGGACGAGCAGCTGGCCACGGCGCAGCAGACCATTGCCGATGTGAATGCCTCGGGTTTGTGGCCGGGCAAGGTGGTCACCGAGCTCGCGCCCGCGGGGCCGTTCTGGGAGGCCGAGCCCGAGCATCAGGACTACCTGGTCAAGCACCCCAACGGCTACACCTGCCACTACCCCCGTGCGGGCTGGAAGCTGCCGCGACGCGAGATCGGCTGACGGCCAACGCTCAAGAACGGTGGGGGTCGGCGCGCCAGTGGGCGGGCCGACCCGGTGTGTCTGTTTTTTTCCTGAGGAGATGGTGATGCAATCCCGGTGCATTCAACAGGCGCCCGAGCTGCGGGTGCCGTGGTGGATCGACGGCGAAGGGCGCAGCATGGCACCGCTGAAGCTGTCCGATCTGGGCGACGGGTTCAAAGTGATCTTCTGCTTCCAGCACTGGTGTCCGGGCTGCCACAGCCATGGCTTTCCGACCCTGGAGAAGCTGATCAAGGCGTTGGGCGATCGCGGCTTCGCGTTTGCCGCGGTGCAGACCGTGTTCGAGGGCGCCGAGTCCAACACCTTCGAGCGCCTGCGCGAGACGCAGTTGCGCTACGGCTTGAACATTCCGTTCGGACACGACCCTGCGATCGGACGCGCGTCGTCGCTCATGGCGGACTACGGGACGCGCGGCACGCCGTGGTTTTTGGTGATCGATCCGCTGGACGAGGTGCTCTACAGCGACTTCGAGCTCGACGAGCGGCAGCTGATCGGGGCGTTCGGCGCTTCGAACGATGGTCTCAAGGCGGCCTGAAGTCATGCGTGCGTCCACACCAAAGGCCGTGTCGGAGCCGAAGACGCCGGGGACGGGCCCGGCGTTTCGGCTGCCGTTTGACAACAGCTTCTTCCGGGACATGCAGGGGTTCTATGTGCCTTGGAAGCCCGAGCCGTCCCCGGCCCCGGCCTGGGTGCAGTTCAACGACGCCCTGGCGCTGGAGCTGGGGCTGGAGCCGGCGACGCTGAAGTCTGCGACCGGTCTGGCGTGGCTGTCCGGCGTGGAAATGCCGGCTGAGGCGGCGCCGCTGGCGCAGGCCTACGCGGGACACCAGTTCGGCCAGTTCTCGCCACACTTGGGGGATGGCCGCGCCTTGCTGCTCGGGGAACTCATCGACACGGCAGGACAGCGTCGGGACCTGGCCCTCAAGGGGTCGGGCCGTACGCCGTTTTCGCGCCGTGGCGATGGCAAGGCGGCACTGGGCCCGGCGCTGCGCGAGTACCTCATGGGCGAGGCCATGCACGCGTTGGGCATTCCCACGACGCGTGCGCTGGCGGTGATCCGGACCGGTGAGCGGGTGAACCGCGAGGGCTCGCCCCCCGGGGCGATCTTGGTGCGCGTGGCGGCCAGCCACTTGCGGGTGGGCACTTTTGAGTTCTTCGCGGCGCGGGAGGAGGAGGTGATGCTTCGGCGGCTGCTCGACTATGCCGTGGCGCGGCATGACCCCGCCCTCGCCAAGCTTTCCGACAAGCCCATTCCGATGCTGGAGGCCGTCTGTGAGCGGCAGGCGCAGCTGATTGCACGCTGGATGGGCGTGGGCTTCATCCACGGGGTGATGAACACCGACAACATGAGCATTTCGGGCGAGACCATCGACTATGGTCCGTGTGCGTTCATGGAGGGTTTCGATCCGGCCACGGTGTTCAGCTCGATCGACCGTCAGGGGCGATATGCCTACGGCCAGCAGCCGGCCATGGCGCAATGGAACCTGGCCCGTCTGGCCGAAGCGTTGCTGCCGGTTCTGGACGCCCGCGATATCGACGTCGTGGAACGGGTGGAACAGGTGGTGGCCGGGTTTGCCGTGCGCTTTGACCGGCATTGGACCGGGCAGCTGCGCGCCAAGCTGGGCTTGGCCGCTGAAGAGCCGGACGACCGCGCCCTGGCGGACGACTTCCTGCAGCTGCTGCAGCGGGAAAAGGTGGACTTCACGCTGGCGTTCCGCCTCCTGTCCGACGCCATCACGGGGCCGGATGCCGCACTGCACGACCTGTTCGGACGGGAGCGCCCGGCGCTCTCGGACTGGCTGGCGCGCTGGCGCCAGCGCATGGCCCGGGAGGGAAGGACCTTGCAGGACTGCGCCGCAACGGCGTGGTCGGTCAATCCCTTCGTGATCCCGCGCAATCACCAGGTGGAGGCGGCGCTGTCGAGTGCCGTGGACGAGGCCGACCTCGGTCCGTTCGAGCGCCTGCTGGCGGTGCTGGGGCGGCCGTACGAGACGGTGGAGTCCGCGCGGCCATTCACGCTGCCGGCCTCGCCCGAAGTGGCCGCAGCCCACCGCACCTTCTGCGGCACCTGATTGGGGTACCCAACGATTTCTGAAAGGAGACTTCGCATGACCACAACGAAACAGGAACCCGGTGTCCTTGGCGAAGCGGCCGCTCCCCTGGGTGTGACCCGGTGGGTGGACGCGTCGGGCCAGGCGCTGGAACACTTCGACCTGGACCGCATGCCCGGCCGGTTCAAGCTCATCTTCTGTTTTCAGGACGCCTGCCCGGGGTGCCATGCGACCGGCTTTCCGGCGCTTGCCCGGGTGGTCGACGCGTTTCGGGGGAGCGACTTCGTCGGGTTCGCCGCAGTCCAGACCGTGTTCGAGGACTTCGGTTCGAACACCTGGGAGCGCATGCTGGCCAATCACTCCCGCTACGCGCTGGGCATTCCCTTCGGGCACGACGCCGGTGACGAACAGGACGGCGCGGGTTCGGAGCTGATGCGCCGCTACCGCAACGGCGGCACACCCTGGTTCATCCTGATCGATCCCGATGGCAGAGTGGTCTACAACCATTTCCGAATCGACGCCGACAAGCTCGTCACCTTTCTCAAGCGGCTGGAAAACGAACCGGCGGCACCGGAGCCTGGGCCCGACATGTTGACTTGGAAAGGAGTGATTCAACTGGTGGAAACGGGCAACCCGACGCCACCGCGCCGAGTTGAGCGCAGCGAAGCCGAGTGGGCCCAACAGCTGACGCCCGAGCAGTTCCGAATCACGCGGCTCAAGGGCACCGAACGGGCGCACAGCTCCTCGATGTGTACGCTGTTTTCGCCCGGGATCTACCGGTGCGTGTGCTGCGGCACTGAACTATTCGATGCGTCGACCAAATATGACAGCCGCAGCGGCTGGCCCAGCTTCACGCAGGCCATTGCCCCGGGTCTGGTGGGCTATCACGGAGACAACAGCCACGGCATGGTGCGGGTGGAGACGACGTGCAACGTCTGCGACGCCCACCTGGGTCACGTGTTTCCCGACGGACCCAAGCCCAGCGGTCTGCGCTACTGCATCAACGCCCTGGCACTGGAGAAAGCATGAGCAGCGAAAAGGTAGGCTTCGCTGGCAGCAGCCAGGGTCTGCTGGTGGGTGTCTTGGAACGCCCGGACCATGCACCGTTACAAGCCCTGGCGGTGTTTGCCCACTGCTTTACCTGCGGAAAGAACTCTCTCGCCGCGACCCGCATCAGCCGGGCGCTGGCTCAGCAGGGCATCGCCACGCTGCGCTTTGATTTCACCGGTCTGGGCGAGAGCGAAGGCGACTTCGGGCGCGGTGGCTTTTCGTCCAGCGTGGCGGACATTGTGGCGGCGGTGCACTGGATGCAGAGCACGATCGGCATGCCTGCACTGTTGGTCGGACACAGCCTGGGGGGGACGGCGGCCATCGCGGCGGCTGCCCGCCTCGACGGCATACGGGCGGTTTGCACGCTGGGCGCACCCGCGACGGCCGACCATGTGCTTCGTCACTTCGGTCCGACCAAGTCCGAAGAGGATGGGCAGATCCAGGTCGACCTGGGCGGCCGGGCGTTCAGGATCGCGCCGGCCTTCATTGAAGAGCTCCAGGCCCAAGCCCACGAGAACCCGGTCAAGGGGCTTCGCGCGGCCTTGCTGGTTATGCACGCGCCAAGTGACGCGGTGGTGGACATCGGCGAGGCACAGGACCTGTTCAAGGCGGCCAGACATCCTAAGAGTTTCATCAGCCTGGACGATGCGGACCATCTGCTCACGCGCCCGGCCGATGCGCAGTATGCGGCTGACCTGATTGGCGCCTGGGCCTCGCGGTTTCTGCCGATGCGAGCCGAGCGAAACGATGCGCCGTCGGACCTTCGTGCGGGCGAGGTGTGGGTGGGGGAGCACGATCACGCCTTCTGGCGATCGATGCGAGCAGGTCCGCACCACCTCGACGCCGATGAGCCCAAGGAAGTGGGTGGTGGCGAACGCGGGCCCGATCCTTATGAACTTCTGCTGATGTCGCTGGGCGCCTGCACGTCCATGACATTGCGCCAGTACGCCAAGCGAAAAGGCTATGCGCTCAAGGATGTCCAGGTCAGGTTGCGTCATGAGCGCGCGCACGCGACCGATTGCCAGGAGTGCGGGGATCGCTCGGGACAGGTTGACCACGTCACGCGGCAGCTCCTGCTGAGCGGACCGTTGAGTGAAAGCCAGCGACAGGACCTGTTGCGCATCGCCGATCGTTGCCCCGTGCATCGAACGCTGGAGAACCATCCGGTGATCACCACCACACTGATTCGGGACTGATCCCAACCACACACAAACGAAGGAGACGGAGCATGAGAGCCATCTGGAAAGGCACCACCATCGCTGAGAGCGATGACATCGTGGAAGTTGAAGGCAACGCCTATTTCCCACACGACGCGTTGCGCCCGGAACATTTCAAACCAAGCGATACGCACACCACCTGTCCATGGAAGGGGCGGGCCAGCTACTACGACGTCGTGGTCGGCGAAGACGTGAACGCTGACGCGGCGTGGTACTACCCGTCGCCCAAGGCTGGTGCGGAGGCGGTGACCGGCAGGGTGGCGTTCTGGCGCGGTGTCGAGGTGCGGCCATGAGCGGGGAACAGAGGTTCGACGCGATCGTGATCGGAGCCGGTCAGGCCGGTCCCTTTCTGGGCGCGACACTCGTTGCCCGGGGTATGAAGGTGGCGCTCATCGAGGAGCGTGACCTGGGTGGTACCTGTGTCAATCGGGGCTGCACCCCAACCAAGACCCTACGCAAGTCGGCTCGTGTGGCTCACATGGCGCGCCGGGCCAGCGAATTCGGTGTGCAAACCGGGTCGGTCCAGGTCAACTTCAGGGCAGCGATGGAGCGCATGCAACGCCGGGTGGAGGAGGCTCGCTCTGGCCTGCAGGCCTGGCTGGGCCAGTTGGAAGGACTCACCATCATCAAGGCGCGCGGTCGCCTGGCGGGCCGTGAAGGCGAACAGTTCGTGGTGCTGGCCGGCGAGCATCAGCTGGTGGCGCCCAAGGTGGTGCTGAACACCGGCACACGTCCCTTTGTTCCGCCGGTGCCTGGGCTGGACGAGCTGCCGTTCCTGGACAACGAACGGCTGTTGGCGCTGCGTGAATTACCGTCCAGGCTGGTGATCATCGGCGGTGGATACATCAGCCTGGAGATGGCTCAGATCTTTCGGCGGCTGGGAAGTGAGGTTGCCATTCTGGAAACAGGGCCCCGCCTCACGGCCCGCGAGGACGAGGACATTGCAGCCGCTGTGACCGGAATGCTGACAGCGGAAGGCATCGAAGTGAACACCGGCGTGCGCATTGAGCGGGTCGGCAAGGCGGACAACGACGCTGGCGTGCGGGTGCAGTTGGCTGGTGGCCGCAGCGTGGATGGCAGCCACCTGCTGGTGGCCACCGGGCGAATACCGAACACCGACTGTCTGGGCCTGGAAACGGTGGGCCTGGAGGTCAGTGCGCGAGGCTACCTGGTCACCAACGACCGGCTCGAAACCGCGGTTCCCGGCATCTGGGCGCTGGGTGACATCAATCAGCGCGGGGCCTTTACCCACACCAGCTACCACGATCAGGACATCGTGGCGGAGAACCTGGCCGGAGGGCAACGCAGCGCCGCCGCGCGCGTCGGCATTTATGCCATGTTTACCGATCCTCCGCTGGCCCACGTCGGTCTTTATGAGGCCGACGCGCGAAAACTCGTGACCGAAGGGCGACGCATTTCCCAGGCGGTTCACGCCATGAAGGACGTCAGTCGCGCGAAGGAAGAAGGCGAAACCGTGGGCAAGATCAAGCTCCTCATCGATGAGGACAGTGGTCATTTCCTCGGAGCGACCATGCTCGGGATCCAGTCGGACGAGATCATTCAGGCGATCGGTCTGGTGATGGCCAGTGGCGGCACCTGGAAGTTGGTCCGGGATGCATTGCCCGTTCACCCGACGGTCACCGAGTTCCTGCCCACCATCATTGATCGACGCAAGCCCTTGACCGCAAGTTCTGGGTGAGCCGGAGGACCCACACCATGCCCATCAACCGCTCATTCAGCGGCCGCAATCGCGATGTCCACAACCACGGCGGTCGACTTCCGCCAGGACAGTCCCTGACGGAAGGTTTTCCCGTGCTGACTGCGGGCCCCACCCCAAAAGCCTTGGCGCTTGGCGATTGGCGCTTGACCTTGAAGGTCGGTGTGCGGCCGGTTCGCGTTTGGACCTGGAGCGAATTCCAGGCCCTGCCCCAGACCGAGCAGGTGGTCGATATCCATTGCGTTACCACCTGGTCGAAATTCGACACCCGCTGGCGCGGTGTGACGTTGGACACCTTGTTGCAGGCGGCCGGACTGGAAGCGCCCACGCCTTGGGTGTTGGCGCATTCTCAGGACGGCTACTCCACCAACGTGCCGTTGGCCGATCTGACACAAGGGCGCGCAATGATCGCAACGCACTACGACGACCGACCGCTCGCGCCCGAGCACGGGGGACCGGCACGCCTGTTGGTGCCGCATCTCTACTTCTGGAAGTCGGCCAAGTGGGTCAATGCGCTGCAGTTCAACGAGCGCGACGAGGCCGGGTTCTGGGAACTGCGGGGCTATCACATGCGAGGCGACCCTTTCAAGGAAGAGCGCTATGGATGAGGCTGTTGGTCAACACCGGCTGAGCTGGCAGACCGCACGCATCGATGCGTTGCAGGCACTGACTCCACGCGTCATGCGGGTGGTGCTGCGTCCTGACAGATGGGTTCGCCCGAGGCCGGGCCAGCATTTGGATGTCCGACTGACAGCGGAAGACGGCTATCAGGCACAACGGAGCTATTCACTCCTCTCACCTCCTCAACGTACCGGGCTCTATGAGCTTGGCATTGAGCGTTTGGACGATGGCGAAGTATCCACCTGGTTTCACGACAAGGCCCAGCACGGCGAAACGATTGAAGTCCTCGGACCGGTTGGAGGTCATTTTGTGCTTGACGAGTCGAACACACGACCAGCCTTGCTGATTGGGGGAGGATCTGGCGTCGTTCCCCTTTTGTCCATGGCAGCGCAACGCGTGGGTGCATACAGCCAAGCGCATACAACGCTGTTGGTTGCCGCACGCCATCTTGACGAAGTGTTGCTCTGGCCCACCCTGCAGCGATGGGAAGCGTTTACGCCGCGGTTTCGCAGCCGACTGGCGCTCTCGCGGGATACCTGTGCCCCGCGCGCACAGGACCACGTTGGCCGCATTGATGGAGCCGATGTTGCTTGGGCATTGCAGCAATTGGGTGATGTGGCGACCGAATCTGCGCAGGTTTTCATCTGCGGGCGTAATGACTTTGTCGAGTCCATCGTTCATATGGTCACCGGGCTAAATGTGCCCGAGGTCTCCATCCGCACCGAGCGCTTCGGAAGTTGACTCTCTTTTTTCTCATCTGCCGTGACACCTGAAGACATCCGCCTAACCCGATACGTCTCTGTCCGTTCGCGCAGCGAACGTCTGTGTGCCCCTCTGAGTGCCGAGGACCATGTTCCCCAACCGGTTTCCGACGTCAGTCCGCCGAAGTGGCACTTGGCCCACACCACGTGGTTCTTCGAGACTTTTGTCCTCGCGAAACAACAGCCGGACTATCGACTGTTCCATCCTCTGTATGGCTACCTGTTCAACAGCTACTACGAATCGGAGGGCGCTCACCTGGCACGCCCGCAGCGAGGGAGCTTGAGTCGCCCGACGGTGGCTGAGGTGATGGCGTATCGCGCGCATGTGGACGAGTCCATGCGCCGTATGCTGAAGGAACCACTGGAGCCCGCGGTCGCGGCCTTGGTAGAGCTGGGCATGCAGCATGAACAACAGCATCAGGAGTTGCTGATCACAGACATCAAGTACATCCTGGGCCACAACCCATTGCATCCGGCGTATGACCCTCTGGGCATCGGTCCCCAAGATGTGACGGCCGAACATGATGGAACCTGCCCACCACTGGACGATTGGCTTAGCGTCGAAGGGCAGACGATTCGCATGGGCCACCAGGGGCCAGGGTTCGCCTTCGACAACGAGTCGCCATCGCATTTGGCGCTCATTCAAGGAGTAGACATCCGTGTGGCGCTAGTCACCAATGATGAATACCTTCAGTTCATGCGCGACGGAGGATATCAGCGCCATTCGCTCTGGCATGCGGAAGGCTGGGACTGGGTGCAAACGCTTAAATTCCGTGCGCCGATGTACTGGCAGCCCGACCCTAACCAGCCTGACGGATGGGGTCATTACACGCTCCAGGGGGTGATGCCGCTGACCAGTCAGGCACCAGTCACGCATGTCAGTTACTACGAGGCACACGCTTTCTGCGATTGGGCGGGGTGGCGATTGCCCACCGAGTTCGAGTGGGAAGCAGCGGCAAGCCGGTTCGACTGGGGGCGTCGATGGGAATGGACGCGCAGTGCCTATCAGCCCTATCCCGGTTTTGCCCGCAGCGAGGGCGCAGTGGGCGAATACAACGGGAAGTTCATGGTGAACCAGCAGGTCTTGCGCGGAGCGTCCTGGGCCACATCGCCGGGCCACGCCCGTTTGACATACCGGAACTTCTTTCACGCTCCGTTGCGTTGGCAGTTCACGGGCATCCGTCCTGTTCGCTCGCGGGAGTCCGCATGACTGATCGGGACAGACTGACGGAGCATGTTCTGCAAGGGTTGACGCGACCACAGAAGGCGCTCTCATCCGCTTGGTTCTACGACGATGAGGGCTCGCGCCTGTTTCAGCAGATCATGGCGCTGCCCGAGTACTACCTCACACGCCTTGAGCACGAGCTGCTGCGCTCACGCGCGGATGAGCTTTCCCGGTGGATAGATCCTCGGTGCAGCCCGATCGATCTGATTGAACTGGGCAGCGGCGACGGGGCCAAAACGCTGTCGCTGTGCCAGGCACTGGCGCAACGTGAAGTGGATTGCATCTACAGGCCTATGGATGTGTCCGCACACGCCCTAGCGGATCTGAGCCGCCGCTTTGACACGTACCTCCCCCGCATGGCCATCGAACCGGTGCTGGGAGACTATTTCGAGCATTGGCCTCAGATTGCCGAAGGGCGACGCCAGGTTGCAATGTTGCTGGGCAGCAATCTGGGCAACCTCGACGAACACGGTGCCGTCAAGCTGCTGCAGCGGGTGCATTCGCATTTGCGCCCGGGTGACCTTGTGCTGCTTGGTCTGGATCTGGTCAAGGACCCGGCCATGTTGCGCGCAGCATACGACGATTCACAGGGCGTGACCGCTGCGTTCAATTTGAATCTGCTGACGCGGTTGAATCGCGAGTTGGGCATGGACTTCGATCTGACGAAATTTCGGCACTACGCCAGCTACTGTCCGCTGGAACACGTGGCCAGAAGCTTTCTGGTGAGCCAAGTTGACCAGGTGGTCCACAGCAGAACCCTTGACCGAGGGTTTGTATTCCATGCCGGGGAGACCATCTATACAGAGCAATCCCAGAAATACTCCCTGGCTTCAATCGAACACCTCGCACGCCGAAGCGGGTTTGACAACACCTGCACCCTGACCGACCCCCGAGGCTGGTACGCCATCACCGTCTGGCACCGGCTACCGTTCACCCCAACGCAACAAACGTCGACCTGAAAAAGGAGTCCTAATGAGCAACAAGACCCATCTGCGCCAGACCATGCTGGACCTTGCCGAAGGGCGCCTGCGGTTTGCTGAACAGACCTATGCGCAATACCTGGTCGGTGCGGCGGGCCGCGGAGATGAACCCAGTGAAAGCGATGCGGCGTCGCGGGCCGTCAACAATGCCGCTCTGGCGCAGGCGTTCGAATGCCCCATTCACGATCATCAGGAGGCCCTGGAAGTCTTACGTCAGATCGATTTCGGTCCCCGGGATTCGGTGGAGACAGGCGCCGTGGTTCGCATCGACGGGCGTTGGTTCGTGATTGCGGTTGCTAGCGATGCCTTCCAGTGCGACGGCAACACCTACATGGGAATTTCCACCCAGGCGCCCATCTACGCAGCGATCGCAGATGCCCGAGCCGGTGATGTTGTCAGCTTCCGGCAACGCGAACTGCACATAGAGGAAGTCTTGTGATGCACCTCATTCGAGTCTGAACGATGGGCGGCACGCTGCGCGACTTGGTCCGGCGCTTTCATGGCACAGGTCGACTTGGTGCCATCGTTCTGCGCCCGGATCGCCTCAAGGACGCTGTGTCCGTGCAGGAGGCCAGGGCCGAACCGGGTCTCGGGCTGATTGGCGATCACCGCTCCCTGCGGCTTCGTCAGTCGGATGCGCAACGCCATCGCGAGCTGAGTCTGATCCAGGCTGAGCACCTCAGCTTGCTCGGGGTCTGGACGGGGCAAGCCCCAATTGCCCCGGAGCGTTTGCGGCGCAACCTCGTGATCTCGGGGATCAACATCGCCGCGATGCATTCACCTTTCCGGGAAGAGCGCTTTGTCTGGCGAATTGGCGGTTCGGTCCGCATTGAAATCACGGGGCCATGTCCTCCTTGTTCACGCATGGAGGACGAGCTCGGTGAAGGCGGTTACGCCGCGCTGCGTGGTCACGGGGGCGCCACGGCACGGATCGTCGTAGGTGGCGTGCTACGGGTTGGAGATACCGTTAACCTTGACGTTGAATCCACCGTGGGCTGAGAGCCATGATCGAAGCAGAGCGTACGCCTGGGTTCCTCCATCTTCTCCAGATGACCGGCGGTGCGTCGTGGTTGCACATGTGCATCCACCACCGCGAGACGGAAGGTTTTCTCTCGAGCGCGACCGGCCTGGACAAGCTGATCGCCGCAGCGATGGTCTCTGAAGATACCCGGTCGCGGTTGCGCGTCCACGGGCAGGGTGTGATGGTTCTGCTCAAAGCGATGCATCTGAGAGCTGATGGAGTGGGGCATCCAGAGGACATGGTGTCCATGCGAATCTGGATTGATGAGCGTCGGGTTATCACGACCCGCGAGGAGGATGTGGATCCCATCCTCGAACTTGCAGAAGACATCTCTCAGGGGCGCGGCCCTGCAACGCCAGGTGACTTCCTTTGCGATCTCATCGAAGAGCACCTCGCGGAAGTTTCCGAGCAGGTCGAGATGCTGGAGGATGGGGTGGATCTGATCGGCGGCCTTCTGGTTCAGCACCAGACGGAAGCGGCATGCCCGAGCATGGCCAATACCCAGACCGCGATCTCTGGCTTTCTTCGTCATCTTGGCCCCCAGCGAGCCGTTCTTCAAACGTTGACAACTCTCGTCGTCCCGCCGCTGAATATAAATCACCGAGGCCGACTGGAGGAGCACCTGAACCAGCTGTTGCGGTTGCTCGAAACGCTGGAGAATTTGCGTGACCGTATCGATATCCTCAGTGACCAGGCAAACCGCATTCAGGAGCGACAGCTGAATCAAAGCTCTTATGTTTTTGCCGTGGTATCCACAATCTTCTTGCCCTTGAACTTTGTCACTGGCCTGTTTGGCGCCAATCTTCTGGGACTGCCGTTCGCAGATGCCACCAATGGCTTCTGGGTGTTGGTAGGTCTTTGCTTACTAATGAGTGTTGGGTTGGTAGCGGTCTTTCGCTGGTTCAAATGGCTTTAGTAGACGGTTTGTGGACTGTTTGAGATGTATCTTCGGAGCCGTCCATCAAGGACGGGTGCGCTGTTAGGAAAAACGATACGTGCCTGTTGATTCATCAGCACAACTGAGCCAGTGATCACGTCGAATACTGAGCCACTGGGTTGATGGATGTTCTGGCTACTCGGTTGTGGATAAGTCTATCGGGTCTGCTGCTTTTCGATCTCCTTTCTGAGCTTTTGCACGTGGCTTGGACGGTGCCGCGCCAGCGGCACTGGAGTGCTTGAATCGCCAGCTCTCATTGCCTGTCTCCACGATGTGGCAGTGGTGCGTGAGGCGGTCGAGCAAGGCGGTTGTCATCTTGGCGTCGCCGAAGACGCTGCTCCATTCCGAGAAGGTGAGGTTGGTGGTGATCACCACGCTCGTTCGCTCGTAGAGCTTGGAGAGCAGGTGGAACAGCATCGCACCGCCCGACTGCGTGAACGGCAGGTAGCCCAGTTCATCCAGGATCACCAGATCGACGTACATCAGCCGGTGTGCCAACTGCCCGGACTTGTTGGGGTCTCCTCGTTTTCAGTGCAATAAGTGACGGTACGAAAAGCTAGCACTGGCGCGGAGGTGGTGTTGGTAGATCGTTGATTTCATTGACTTTCCTGTTCACTTTCAAATCTGCGATTCGTGGCGTCAAACCGTGGTCGGTTTCATCCATTGGTGCCAGTTATCGATGCATTTGGC
>NZ_BJHU01000014.1 GCF_005405905.1 Acidovorax sp. NB1 | reverse complement strand
CAGACTCTATGAATTCGCCAGGCTGTTCACACGAACAGCCCAGCACCAAGTTATGCCTGATGACCATAGCAAGTTGGTACCACTCCTTCCCATCCCGAACAGGACAGTGAAACGACTTTGCGCCGATGATAGTGCGGGTTCCCGTGTGAAAGTAGGTCATCGTCAGGCTCTTACAGCAAGAGACACCCAGTCTTTTTACTGGGTGTTTTCTTTTGAGGCATTTACTTCATGCCTCAAAAGAAAACACGAGTTTGACAGTTCTTAAAAAACTGTGCTAGAATTCAAGGCTCAGCTGATCGCAGCTAAGTCGGTAGAAAAGAGAGAAAAGAGCTTCGGTTCTGATCTGGTTTCTGCAGGGATCCTTAAAAATATACAGCCGATAAGCGTGGGCGTTTGATGGCGAGTGCCAAGTTCTTTGGAACTAG
>NZ_BJHU01000013.1 GCF_005405905.1 Acidovorax sp. NB1 | reverse complement strand
GGTTGGCGCCATCGTGCATTGCCAGTTGAACGAACTCTTGTTTGGTACTCATGAGAGATCTCGGTTGCCAGGGCATAGGTTTCTCCTGGGCAGGTTCTGCCAAGGAGAAGTGTTTCCCATGTCCCCGCACACCTGTTTCCCATGTGTCCGGTCCGTACAGGCGAGGCAAGAGAAAGTCACCAAAGAAAAGGCGACCCTACAGGCTGCGTCCCTTCGCTTCGCTGCGGGCAACCTGCGGTGCTCGCGTCCAGCGGGGTCTCGCTCCAACTCGCTTCGTTTCACTGCGCTCAGACAATCGCGAGCCCTGATCCGCTGGCCGCTGCGCTCCTCGGCGCATCCTGAAGGGAACCCGGGGTGCGGACATCCACACGGGCCTTTGCTTCGCTCGGCACGGCCTGCGCAGCGCGTGGCGCTTGCGCCCGCGAGGTGGGGCCGAGCGAAGCAATGGCCTGAGTGGTTATTCGGCTGTTGGATGTTCGGCTGCCCAACCCCCTGCTGGCTGCGCCTGCGGCGGGGCGGTTGTGGGGTGCGCATGGGCGTCGAAGCGCCCATGCTTCGTGAACTGACTCGCCGTGGCTGTCCGAGCGGCGCGCGCAGCGCAGAGCGAGTTCCACGGCGCACCCCGCAACCGACCCGGCGCAGGTTTACCCCTTCGCACCGCGAAGGGGTCGCAGACTGGGGGTCGCCTTTCTTTTGGGTACTTTTCTTTGGCGAAGCAAAGAAAAGTACCTCGCCCGCCGGGGCGACTCCCGGCTTCCGCACTCAACACAAGCATGCTTTTGAAACCAGCACGCCCCAGCTTCGACAGGCACAGCCCGAAAGGCCCAAATCAACCTCAGCAGCTACAAAAATAATAGCTTTACCGCTTGATAGATAAGCGCCAGCAATCAAAATCATCCAAAACTACTGGGTCACCTGCGCCAACTTCACCGCAGGCTGATCCCCCCACCCTCCCCCGAGCGCACGAATCAACCCCACCGTCGCCACATACTGCGCCGTCCGCACCTGCAACGCCTGCCGCCGATTACGCAACTCGCTGCGCCGCGCGTCCAGCAACTCCAGCTGGCTCACCAGCCCATTGCGATACCGCACATCCGACAACTGCGTAGCCCGCCGCGCAGCCGTCACTGCCCGCCCCTGCGCCTCGGCCTGGCCAGACAACAAACGCAGCGAAGTCAGCTGATCCTCCACGTCACGAAACGCATTGAGCACCTGCCCCCGGTGGTCCGCCAGCGCAGCCTCCAGGCGCGCCTTCGCGCCCTCGATCTGCGCATCGCGCTGGCCGCCGTCAAAGATCGGCAGCGACAGCAGCGCACTCACACCCCAGGCACGCGCTGACCACTTGAACAGATCGCCCAGCTCGGGCGACGCATGCCCCGCATTGCCGGTGAGCGTGACGGCCGGGAACCACGCCTTCTGCGCCACGCCCACGCGCGCTTGCGCGGCCAGCACGGCAGTTTGCGCGGCCGATACATCGGGACGACGCGCCAGCACCGTGCCGGGCACGCCGGGCGGGATCACCGGCAACGCGGCATCGCCCGTCGCGGGCGGCAGCACAAAGCCGCTGGCCACCTCGCCAGCCAGCACGGCCAGCGCGTTGGTCAGCAGGGCCTGCTGGCGCTGCAAGGCCAGGGCATCGGACTCGGTGGCCGCCACCTCGGTCTGCACACGGGCCACGTCCAGCTCGGCCACGTCTCCTGCCTGCAGGCGGCGCTGCGTCAGGCGCAGCGTGTCCTGGTACGCGGCCAGGCTCTCTTGCACCAGCACCTGCTCGGCTTGTACCGCGCGCAGCTGCAGGTACGTTTGCGCCACGTCGGCTTGCACCATGAGGCGCGTGCTTTGCAACAGGGCTTCGCGCACATCGGCGTCCAGCCGCGCAGCGTCGCTGGTCTGCGACAGACGGCCAAACAGGTCCAGCTCGTACGAGGCGTTGAGCCCCGCCGTACCCAGCGTGGCCGGGGCTGCGCGGCCGGTGGTGGCAGCGCCTGCCTGGCGCGTTACGCCCGCCGAGGCGCCCACTTGCACCGAGCGCGCGGCGTCGGCAGAGCGCAGCAGCGTGCGTGCCTCGGCCAGCCGCGCTGCCGCCTGCTGGATGCTGGTGTTGGCCATGCCCGCGCGCTGCACCAGGTCGGCCAGCACCGGGTCTTGAAAGCCCAGCCACCACTCGCCGCGCGGCTGCGCCTCGGCGGGGGCGGCCACCGTCCAGGGGGCGGTGGGTAGCGTGTCGCCGCCTGCGGTAAAGCTGGCGGGCACAGGCACGCCCGCATGGGGTGCGGGGGCCACGGGTTGGGTCATGCAACCGGCCAGCACCAGGGCGGCGGCCAGGGGTGCCAGCAGGCTGCGCTTGCGCACTGCCAGGGCTCCGTCGGTGGAGTTTTTTGTCAAAAGCAAATCGGTCATGGTTGTTCTCCTGCCCCGGCCACTGCGCCCGCTGCGTTCGGCGGCACGGAGCACGTGGTGGGGGCCACAAAGATGTTTGTTGTCACCGTGGTAGAAGCATCACTCGTGCTCCTTGCGCGGCGCGGCCAGCACGGGGTGGGCGGTGCCACCGGTGCCTGGGGCGTGCGAGATGGGCGCCACATGCGCGCCATGCTCCACCAGTGGGCGGTTGCCAGCCAGCTTGCGCAGCAACACGTAGAACACGGGCGTGAGGAACAGGCCGAAGGCCGTCACCCCAATCATCCCGGCGAACACCGCCACACCCATGGCGCTGCGCATTTCTGCGCCCGCGCCAGTGGACAGCACCAGGGGCAGCACGCCCATCACAAAGGCCAGCGAGGTCATCAGGATGGGGCGCAGACGCAGGCGGCTGGCCTCGATAGCGGCCTGCACGGGGGTGCGCCCGGCAAACTCCAGCTCGCGCGCAAACTCCACGATCAGGATCGCGTTCTTGGCCGACAGTCCCACCAGCACGATGAGCCCGATCTGCGTGAACACGTTGTTGTCGCCCTTCGTGAGCCACACGCCCGTCATCGCGGCCAGGATGCCCATGGGCACGATGAGGATGATGGCGATCGGCAGCGTCAGGCTTTCATACTGCGCGGCCAGCACCAGGAACACGAGCAGGATGGCCAGCGGGAACACCAGCACGGCGGAGTTGCCGGCCAGGATTTCCTGGTAGGTCAGCTCGGTCCACTCGAAGGTGATGCCCTGGGGCAGCGTCTCCTTGGCGATGCGCTCGATGGCGGCCTGCGCCTGGCCCGACGAGTAGCCGGGCGCGGGGCCGCCATTGATGTCCGCGGCCAGATAGCCGTTGTAGCGCATGGCACGCTCGGGGCCGAAACTCGGCTCCATCTTCATCAGGGCCGACAGGGGCACCATCTCGCCGGTGGCAGAGCGCACCTTGAGCAGGCCCACATCTTCGGCCCGCGCACGGTAGGCCGCATCGGCCTGCACGCGCACGCTGTAGGTGCGGCCGAACTGGTTGAAGTCGTTGGCGTACAGGCTGCCCAGGTAGATCTGCAGCGTGTCGAAGATGTCCGTCACCGGCACACCCAGCTGACGCGCCTTGGTGCGGTCGATGTTGGCGTACAGCTGCGGCACATTGACCTGCCAGCTCGTGAACATGCCCGCCAGTTCGGGCGTCTGGTAGGCCTTGCCCATGAAGGCCTTCACGGCGTTGTCCATGGCTTCGTAACCCAGCGATGCGCGGTCTTCGATCTGCAGCTTGAAGCCGCCCGTAGTGCCCAGGCCCGCCACGGGGGGCGGCGGGAACATGGCGATGAACGCATCCTGGATGCTGCCGAACGCCTGGTTCAGCTGGCCCGCCACGGCGCCGCCGCTCTGGTCGGCGCGGGTCCGCTCGGCAAAGGGCTTGAGCGTGGCGAACACGATGCCGGAGTTGGAGCTGTTGGTGAAGCCGTTGATCGACAGGCCGGGGAAGGCGATCGCGTCCTCGACGTTCGGGTTCTCCTTCATGATTTCGCCCATACGGCGGATCACGTTCTCGGTGCGGTCCAGCGTGGCGCCATCGGGCAGTTGGGCAAAGCCGATCAGGTACTGCTTGTCCTGCGCGGGCACGAAGCCACCGGGCACGATCTTGAACAGGCCCATGGTGGCACCCACCAGTGCGAGGTAGATCACGAACATCAGCGCCTTGCGGCCGATGACGCGCTTGACCCCGCCGCTGTACGCCTCGGAGCCGCGATGGAACATGCGATTGAAGCCACGGAACAAGCCGCCAAACACCTTGTCCATGCCGCGCGTGAGCGCGTCCTTGGGCTCGTCGTGGCCCTTGAGCAGCAGCGCACTCAGCGCAGGCGACAGGGTCAGCGAGTTGATCGCCGAGATCACCGTGGAGATCGCAATCGTGACTGCGAACTGCTTGTAGAACTGGCCTGTGAGGCCACTGATGAACGCCAGCGGTACAAACACCGCCACCAGCACCAGAGCAATCGCGATGATGGGACCAGACACTTCACGCATGGCGCGGTAAGTCGCCTCGCGCGGGGTCAGGCCCGCCTCGATGTTGCGCTCGACGTTCTCCACCACCACGATGGCGTCGTCCACCACGATGCCAATGGCCAGCACCAGCCCGAACAGGCTCAGGGCATTGATCGAGAAGCCCAGCAGGTGCAGCACGGCAAACGTACCCACCACCGATACCGGCACGGCCAGCAACGGGATGATGGAGGCGCGCCAGGTCTGCAGGAACAAAATCACCACCAGCACCACGAGAACGATGGCTTCGAGCAGCGTGTGGATCACGGACTTGATCGAGGCCCGCACGAACTGCGTGGGGTCGTACGCAATGCGGTACTCCACGCCTTCGGGCATGTTCTTCTGGATCTCGTCCATGGTCTTGCGCACGTTGGCCGAGATGTCGAGCGCGTTGGAGCCCGGCGCCTGGAACACGCCCATGCCCACGGCCGGGTCGTTGTTGAGCAGCGAGCGCAGCGAGTAGTCGGCCGCGCCCAGCTCCAGGCGGGCGATGTCGCGCAGGCGCGTTACCGCTCCGTCGGCACCGGTCTTCACGATGATGTCGCCGAACTCTTCTTCGGTCTGCAAACGGCCCTGGGCGTTGATGGACAGCTGCAGGTCCACGCCGGGCAGGCCGGGCGATGCGCCCACCACGCCGGCGGCGGCCTGCACGTTCTGGCCACGGATGGCCGTGACCACATCGCTGGCCGAGAGGCCGCGCTGCGCGACCTTCTGCGGGTCGAGCCACACGCGCATGGAGTAGTCGCCGCCGCCGAAGATCTGCACCTGGCCCACGCCCTGGATGCGCGCGAGGCGGTCCTTCACGTTGAGCACAGCGTAGTTGCGCAGGTAATCGATGTCGTAGCGGTTGTTGGGCGAGACCAAGTGGACCACCATGGTCAGGTCCGGCGCGCTCTTGACGGTGGTGACGCCCAGGCGGCGCACTTCCTCCGGCAGGCGCGGCTCGGCCTGCGAGACGCGGTTTTGCACCAACTGCTGGGCCTTGTCGGGGTCGGTGCCAAGGGCAAACGTCACCGTGAGCGTCATCACGCCGTCGGTAGTGGCCTGGCTGCCCATGTAGAGCATGCCTTCCACACCGTTGATGGATTCCTCCAGCGGCGTGGCCACGGTCTCGGCGATCACCTTGGGATTGGCGCCGGGGTACTGGGCGCGCACCACCACGGAGGGTGGCGCGACTTCAGGGTATTCGGAGATGGGCAGACCGCGCAATGCAATCAGCCCCCCCAGGAAGATGAGCACCGACAGCACCCCGGCGAAGATGGGGCGGTCGATGAAAAAGCGGGACAGGTTCATGGATGCAAATTCCTTGCGTCGCTGTTTCGCACGCTCAGGCGGCGGGCGACTTGCTGTTGTTCTTGGCTTCCTTGCGATCACCCGCAATCTCGGCCTTGGCGGTCATGGGCACGGGCTGGGGTGCGACCACGGCACCGGGGCGCACGCGCTGCAGGCCGTTGACGACGATGTTCTCGCCCGCCTTGAGGCCCGAGGTGACCACGCGCAGGCCGTCAATCGGCGCGCCCAGGGTGACCTCGCGGTACTCGGCCTTGTTGCCCTCCCCCACCACCATCACGAACTTCTTGTTCTGGTCGGTGCCCACGGCACGCTCGTTGATCAGCAGCGCCTGGGTGTTGCGGGCCTGGCCCATGCGGATGCGGGCGAACTGGCCGGGGATCAGCGAGCCGTCTTCGTTGTCGAACACGGCGCGCACGCGCACGGTGCCGCTTTTGGCATCGACCTGGTTGTCGATGAGCTGCAGGCGCCCGGCGTAGGGCGTGCCGCCCGTGGTGCCCGTGCCCATCTGCACGGGGATGCGCTCGATGAGCTGGCGGGCGCTCTGGCCCTTGGAGCCGCTTTGCAGGTCCGCCAGCGCCTTCACCACGATCTGCTCGTCGGTGTCAAAACTGGCGTAGATGGGGCTGACCGACACCAGCGTGGTCAGCACGGGGGCGCCCGCACCGGCCGCCACCAGGTTACCCACGGTGACTTCGATGCGGCCCACGCGGCCCGCCACGGGCGCGCGCACCTGGGTGTACGAGAGGTTCAGCTTCGCGGTCTGCAGCGCAGCCTGGGCCGCGCGCAGGTTGGCATCGGCCTCGCGCTGAGCGTTCAGACGCTCGTCGTGCTCGCGCTGGGCAATGGCCTTTTCTTCGAGCAGGCGCGTGGCGCGCTCCAGCTCGCTGCGGGTGTACGACACGCGGGCCTGTGCAGCGACCACCTGGGCTTCGGCGCGGTCCACCTCGGCGGCGTAGGGGGCGGGGTCCACCGTGACCAGCAGGTCGCCCTGCTTGACCAGCGAGCCTTCGCGGAAATGCACGGCCTGCACGGCGCCCGAGACGCGCGGGCGCACATCCACGCGCTGCACGGCTTCGAGGCGGCCGGAAAACTCGTCCCACAGCGAGATGTCTTTTTGCACCACAGCAGCAACCGACACCGGCATGGCGGGGGGCATGGCGCCTTCGCCATTGGCCTTGGCTGTGGGCGCCTGGAAGACAAGGACCAGGGCAGCCACAGCGGCCGTCACGGCGGTGGCGATGGTGGCTAGGCCCAGGGGGCGGTTCTTGGAGAGCGGGTTGGAGTTCATGGTCATTTCAATCAATCGTTGGGGCCTGCCTGGCAGGGCAAGCCAATGAAGGGGTTCTGCGGCACCACCTGCGTCCCTGCAGCGGGAGTGGCAGGGGCCCAGGCAGTGAGCGGAAAAGGCAGTCTCGGCATTGACACAGTGAGAGAGTCAAGCAGCCCAGCCATGTGCCGCTGGCGGGCGCTGGTTGGCGTCAGACAAAGACGCGGCCGTGCCCTGCGCTGTGACAGCCGTGGCTGTGGGCCCGCGAGAAGTGCAGTCTGTTTTTCATGCTGTTATTTCCTCCGTATCGTTGACATCAATGGCTCCGCCAGCCGTCCTGCCCTGGAGGGCACGGCTTGCAGAAATGCGCGGGCAAAGCTTCTCCCTCCGGCATGGCGAGCCGGAAAAATCAGCGTGGGAAACCAGGTGGCTGGTGGGAAGGCCGCAGTATCGAACCTCAACCTAAGTTGAGGTCAATGACTTTTTACGACCAGGGTTTTCTCAGGAAGGCACCGGACATCGGGTGGCTTCGAAGAACTGGCGAAACTGGTCCTGCGCCGCAGCGGCACAAGGGCACTCATGCTCGCCCGCCTGCAGCAGGGTGTCGGGCCACTGCGCAGCCTTGGCGAACACATGGCATGTCACCTGCAGGCCTGCGGCATCCAGGCGCGCGGCATAGGCCAAGGCCTCGTCGTGCATGGGGTCGGTGTCGCCCACCAGCACCAGTGTGGGAGGCAAACCGGCCAGACGGTGGGCCCCCGCAGGCACGGCGTAGGGATGTTCGGCATCACGCGGGCAGCGCAGAAAATTGCGCCAGCCTTCGGTCCATTTGCAACCAGTGGCATCGCCCGTGGCTTCGCGCAGTGAGGCCGTGCCAACACAGGGGTCGAGCATGGGCGACAGCAGGATCTGCCCGGCCAGCGGGGGGTGCGACTGGTCGCGCGCCACCAGGCTCACGGCAGCAGCGAGGTTGCCACCCGCTTCTTCACCCGCCAGGTACACCAGGGCCCCCTGACCGCCGAGCTTGTTGCGGTTGCGGTGCACCCACTTGAGCACGTCATACCCCGTGTCCACGGGCTGCGGAAATGGTGTGAGCGGATACGCCACCGAAACCACCACCGCGCCCGCACCTTCGAGCAGCGAGGCCACGGTGCAGCCGTTGTCCAGATCCCCAGACACAAACGCGCCCCCATGAAAATGGACCACCACCGGGGAGGCTTGACCTGACTTCTTGCGGCCATACATGCGTACGGCCACCTGCTGGCCCTTGGCCACCTCAATGGTGGAATCGGCGCACACGGACTTGGCCGCCCCCGCCGCCTTGGCGGGCGCGGCGGCAGGCTGCGATGGCGAGGATGACGAAGACGGGTGGTCGGGCTGCATGGCAGGTACCCAAGTTAGTAGGTGGAGGGTCGGTTGACGATGGATGAAATGTAGTGGCTTGGGCCTTTCTGATAAACAGGTCAAACACCACCGCACTGTTTCCAAAAGCTCAACAATCAAACGCTTGCTCGCGTGTGAGAATTCCTCAGCACCCACTGGTGGGTGCTGCAGTTCCAGATTCAAGGAGAAGCCATGGACCAGATACAGGCCATGCGCATATTCGTGCGGGTGGTGGAGGCCGGCACGTTTACACGGGCAGCGGATTCGCTGAACCTGCCCAAAGCCACAGTGACCAAGCATGTGCAGGCGCTGGAGGAGCGGCTGCGCGTGAAACTGCTCAACCGCACCACCCGCCGCGTGACCGTGACGCCCGACGGTGCGGCCTACTACGACCGCACGGTGCGGCTGCTGACCGACCTGGACGACATCGAGGCCAGCATGACCAACGCGCGCGCCAACCCGCGCGGGCGGCTGCGCATCGACGTGGGCACATCGGTGGCGCAGTTGCTCATCATTCCGCACCTGGCGGAGTTCCATGCCCGCTACCCGGACATCCAGGTGGACCTGGGCGTGAGTGACCGCACGGTGGACCTGATCGGCGACAACGTGGACTGCGTGATCCGGGGGGGCGAGCTGAGCGACCAGTCGCTGGTGGCACGCCGCATTGGCAGCCTGGAGTTCATCACTGTCGCCGCGCCCGCCTACCTGGAGCGCAAGGGCACACCCATGCACCCGCTGGAGATCGAGGAAAAACACGCCAGCGTGATTTACTTTTCGCCCCAAAGCGGGCGGCACTACCCGCTGGAGTTTCGCCGGGGCGATGAATCCATCGACGTCACCGGCCCTTACCAGCTGAGCGTGAACGAGAGCAACGCCTACGTCACCTCCATCGTGGCAGGACTGGGCATCGGCCAGATCACCAGCTGGCAGGCGCAGCGGCATTTCGACGGCGGATCCCTGGTGCGTCTGCTGCCCGAATGGACCCAGCCCCTGCTGCCGGTGTATGTGGTGTACCCGCCCAATCGCCACCTGAGCGCCAAGGTGCGCGCGTTTGTGGACTGGGCGGCCGAACTGTTCCAGCGCGAGGACCATCTGCAACGCAAAGCCTGATTGCCCCTGTGCTGCGTCGCGTTATCTCTCGGAGGATGCCCCCCTGGCCTGGCCAAGCGAGCTCCATGGGGGCTCTGGTGGGATTCACGCCCGTTGCGCAGGACAGGGTAGCCTGGATGAAGTGGGCACGGTTTCAGTCTGTATGCTTGGCGCCATGAGCACCCCAGACACCCCGCCGCCAGCCCCACCCGCCAGCAAGCCCACTCAGCCCCGCAACCCCCTGCACGGCGTCACCCTCGAAGCCATGGTGGTGGGCCTGGCCGATTACTTTGGCTGGGATGAACTGGGGCGCCAGATTCCCATCCGCTGCTTCCAGATCGACCCCAGCGTGGGCTCCAGCCTCAAGTTCCTGCGCAAGACCCCCTGGGCGCGCGAGAAGGTCGAAAGCCTCTACCTCTTCATGCTGCGGGACCAGCGGCGCAACGCGCAGGAGTGAGCAGCAGCCCCCCTGCACTGCGCCCAGTTCATCGGGCCTTTCAGTCGCCCGAGGTCACCAGAAAATCGCGGCTGATGCCGCCACCCAGGTCGTTCACCCGGTCCAGAAACTGCGTGAGGAACGCATGCAGGCCCGTGGCCAGGATCTCGTCGATGCGGCCGTATTGCAGGTCGGCCAGCAGGCGCCCAGCGCGGCGGCTTGTTTCGACGGACTGGCCGTTGGCCAGCACGGCCAGGTTGTCCACCACCTCGCGCATGCAGGCATGCAGCGAGCGCGGCATGTCGCGGCGCAGGATCAGCAGGTCGGCCACACGGCCCGGCGTGATCACGTCGCGGTAGACCTTGCGGTACACCTCGAACGCCGAGACGCTGCGCAGGATGGCGCTCCAGTGGTAGAAGTCGCTCTCCTGGTTGCGCTCGCTGGCGCGGCCAAAAAAGTCGTTCTTGACGGCGTGGAACTTCACATCCAGCAGGCGCGCCGTGTTGTCGGCACGCTCCAGGAACGTGCCCATGCGCAGGAAGTGAAACGCCTCGTCCTGCAGCATGGTGCCCAGCACCACACCGCGCGACAGGTGCGAGCGGTACTTCACCCACTCAAAAAACTGGCCTGGGTCGCGCTCGAAGGCGCCGCCCTCCAGCTGCCGGTGCAATTCCAGCCAGGTCTGGTTCTGTGTCTCCCAGACCTCGGTGGTGAGCGCCCCACGCACAGCGCGCGCGTTCTCGCGGGCGGCACGCAGGCATGACAGGATGGACGACGGGTTGTTGCCGTCGCGCACCATGAACTCCAGGACCCGCGCGGGGGTCACCTCGCCGTGCCTGGCGGTGTAGGCAGGGATCAGCTCGCTGATGGACAGCAGCCCCTCCCAGCCTTTTTGCGCCACATCGGCGGCCTGGGGCAGCAGGGAGGTCTCGTAGCTGACATTCAGCATTCTTGCCGTGTTCTCCGCCCGCTCGGTGTAGCGGGACATCCAGAACAGGTGGTCTGCGGTGCGGCTCAGCATGTTCAGAAGCTCCCTTGCGATTGACTTTGCGACTGGCCCTGGGACTGCGACTGCACGGCCTTGGGCTGCGCTGCGGGCGTACCCTCGCCCAGCACCCAGGTGTCCTTGGTGCCACCGCCCTGCGACGAATTCACCACCAACGACCCTTCCTGCAGCGCCACACGCGTGAGGCCGCCTGCTGCCATCTGCACCTCGCGCCCGCTGAGGACAAAGGGGCGCAGGTCGATGTGGCGCGGGGCGATGCCGCTTTCCACATAGGTGGGGCAGCTGGACAGGCTGAGCGTGGGCTGGGCGATGTAGCCCGACGGGTTGGCAATCAACGCACGGCGGAAGTCCTCGATCTCGGCCTGCGTGGCGGCAGGACCGATCAGCATGCCGTAGCCACCCGCGCCGTGCACTTCCTTGACCACGAGGTCCTTGAGGTTGGCCAGCACATGCTGCAGGTCGTCCGGCTTGCGGCACATCCAGGTGGGCACGTTCTTGAGGATGGGCTCTTCGCCCAGGTAGAAGCGGATCATCTCGGGCACATAGGGGTAGACCGACTTGTCGTCCGCCACGCCCGTGCCCACAGCATTGCAGATGCCCACATTGCCTGCGCGGTAGGCCTCCATGAGGCCGTAGCAACCCAATGTGGAATTGGGGCGGAACACCTGCGGGTCGAGGAAGTCGTCATCCACGCGGCGGTAGATCACGTCCACCCGCTGCAGGCCGCGCGTGGTGCGCATGTACACGAACTTGTCCTTGACCACGAGGTCCTGGCCTTCGACCAGCTCCACCCCCATCTGCTGGGCCAGGAAGGCGTGCTCGAAGTACGCACTGTTGTGCATGCCGGGCGTGAGCACCACCACCGTGGGCTCATCGGCTGCAGCCGGGGCACTGGCGCGCAGGGTTTCGAGCAGCATGTCGGGGTAATGCGCCACCGGCGCCACCTTGTGCAGGCTGAACAGCTCGGGGAAAAGCCGCATCATCATCTTGCGGTTTTCGAGCATGTAGCTCACGCCGCTGGGCACGCGCAGGTTGTCTTCGAGCACGTAGTACTCGCCGTTGCCCTGGGCGTCCGGCGCGCGCACGATGTCGATGCCTGCAATGTGCGCGTAGATGTTCTGCGGCACATGCAGCCCGGCCATCTCGGGCCGGTACTGGGCGTTGTTCAGGATCAGGTCGGCAGGCACAATGCCGGCGCGAATGATGTCCTGGCCGTGGTACACGTCGTGAATGAAGCGGTTGAGGGCGGTGACCCGCTGCACCAGCCCCTGCTGCATGCTGGCCCACTCGTGGGCGGGGATGATGCGGGGGATGAGGTCAAACGGAATCAGCCGCTCGTTGCCTGCGCCGCCCTCGTCCTTGGCGCCATAGACGGCGAAGGTGATGCCCACGCGCCGGAAGATCATCTCGGCTTCGGCCCGGCGGGCCTGCATCACGTCAGGGGGCTGTTTGCTCAACCACTGTGCATAGCGCTTGTAGTGTTCCCGCACGTCGCTGCCATCAAACGGCAGCATGGCGTACATCTCGTCAAATTTCTGCATGAACGGGCCTCCTGTGAACAGGATAGCAAGTTGCGCGCCCACCCATTGGGCAACAGCCCCTGAGCGCGCTGCGCCATGCTTTCGCAATCATTCGCTCCGTGGCACCATGCTGTGCTGCCAATACCGGTGGCCGGTGTCGCGTTCACACGCCACACCGCCCGGGGCGCTGGACACCCAGGTGGCCGCCCCGCAGCGTGCCGATTCCACCACGTGGATGTTGCGCTCGCGGTAGCGCTGCAGCACATCGGGTGCCGGGTGCCCGAAGCGGTTGCGGTAACCAGCCTGCACCAAAGCGGTGCGCGGTCGCACAGCCTCCAGAAAGACGGGCGACGACGAGGTCTTGCTGCCGTGGTGGGGCACCAGCAGCACATCGGCCTGCAGCGCGGCACCCCGTGCCACCAGGGCCTGCTCCTGCGCGGCCTCGATGTCTCCCACCAGCAAGACCGATGGCCCCGAGCCCCCGGCGGCCGCCACGCGCAGCACACAGCTCAAGGTGTTGGGCCGCGGCGCGCGGGGCGCGGGGGCATCGTCCCCGGCCAGCGGGTGCAGCACCTCAAAGGTGACCCCGTCCCACTCCCAGCGCTGGCCCGCAAGGCAGGGCTTGGCAGGGCGCTGGGCCTGCAGCACATGGTCGGCCTCGATGGAGCCGGTGAGTTCGGCCCGGGGCTGCTGCGCCAGCACCGCCGCAGCGCCGCCCGTGTGGTCGGCATCGCGGTGGCTGAGCATCAGCACATCCACCCGCTCGCCCAACGCGCGCAGCAGCGGCACCAGCACCCGGTGGCCTGCGTCGCTTTCGCGGCTGAAGCGCGGGCCCGCGTCATACAGCAGCGTGTGCGTGGCCGTGCGCACCAGCACCGCGTTGCCCTGGCCGATGTCGGCCGCCAGCAGCTCGAACTGCCCCACCGCTGGCCGCGCGGGCTGCCACCAGAATACGGGCAGCAACAGGGGCAGCGCCAGCAGACGCAACCGCCACGGCAGGCGCATGGCCAGCAGTGCACCACCCGCCACGGCGGCCATGCCCGCCCACAAGGGCGCAGCGGGCAGGAACAGCACCGCCCCGGGCCACTGCGCCAGCCACTGCAGCAGCACCGTGAGGGGCTGAAGGCTCCAGGCCGCCAGACTCCACAGCGGCCCCCACACCACGCCACCCAATGCCAGCGGCGTCACCACCAGCGTGACCCACGGAATCGCCACCAGATTGGCCACCAGGCCCACCACCGACACCTGGCCAAACAGCAACAGGCTCAGGGGCGTGAGGGCCAGCGTGACCACCCATTGCTCCCGAAAAAGTGCATAAAAATGGCCTTTTGCGCCTGATCCATATGCTTTTTTAGCTATCGGATTAGTAGCAAATAGCACCCCTACCGCCACAAAACTCAGCCAGAAGCCCGGCTGCGCCAGCGCCCAGGGGTCTGCCACCACCACGGCCGCGCAGGCCAGCAGCCACACCTGGGGCCAGGGCCAGCTGCGCCCGCTCCACCGCAGCAGCGCCACGATGCCCAGCATGGTGACGGTGCGCTGCGCTGGCACACCCCAGCCACTGAAAAGCGCATAGGCGCTGGCCAGCACCACCCCGGCCAGCAGCGCCGCCGTTGGCGCGGGTGCCCACAGGCACAGCCGCGTGGACCGCCGCCACAGCGCCCCCACCACGGCCGCCGCCAGCCAGGCAAACAACGTGATGTGCAAGCCTGAAATGCTCATGAGGTGCGCCACCCCCGTGGCGCGGAACATGTCCCAGTCCGCCCGGTCGATGGCGCGCTGGTCGCCCGTGACCAGGGCTGCCACCACGCCTGCGATGCGTGCTCGGCCGGGGTCGCCGGCATCCTCCGCGCCGCGCCCAAGCCGGTCCAGGATGGCATCGCGCACACTTTGGCGCGCCTGCTCTACCGGGTGCTGCCAGGTGGAGGCCTGGCGGCGCGGCGGTTCGTCCTTGGGGCCTGCGCGCACATAGCCGGTGGCCTGCACGCCCTGCTCCCACATCCACAGTTCAAAGTCGAACCCGTGGGGGTTGCGCAGGCCGTGGGGCGCTTTCAGCCGCACCGTCATCTCCCAGCGCTCGCCCGCACGCACCGGGGCGGGCTGGCGCTGCAGGTCCACGGCATCGCCCGCCTCGCGCAAAAAGGCGCCGCCGTACCAGGCGACCTCGATCCGGGGCGGCAACTGCACGGGGGTGCCTTGGAGCAGCGCAGATTCCACCTCCAGCCGCAACCGGGTGCCCGCCTCGTTGGCCTGCGGCATGGCCGCCACCACCCCGGTCACGCGGATGTCCTGGCCCTCCAGCGCCGGGGCCAGGCCCTGCTGCAGGTAGGCCGTGGCCCGCAAACCACTGACCCCAGCCATGGCCAGCGCGCCCGCGCACAGCGCCAGCGCCACAGACGCCACTGCACGCCACCGGGCCGGGTGCACGGTCCCGGGCCTGCCGGTGCTGTGCACTGCGGCCCCCACCCAACCGGCCACCAGTGCAGCACACAACAGCGCGGCATAAGCGCCCATGCCCCACAAGCCCGGTTGCTGCAACTGCAACGCCGCCCCCGCCACCACCCCCAGCAGCAGGGTTGGCAGCCGCCAGGGCACCACGGGCTGCGCCGACTCCGCCACACCGGGCGGGACCTCGGAGCCGGACCAGGTGGAGGCATTAGGGGCGCTTATGGCGGGCATGGGCTGATGCTACTGCCGCCCCGGCACCGGGGCGGCGGGATTCGGTGCGCGCGGCTGTGTAACACTCGTCCCCACCCGGCGCCGGGGCCCTTGCCGCCCGCGCCACTCCCCTCTACCCCACCCTTCACTTCAACCCGAGGAAGCACCATGAGCGTTTACGACAAGCTGAAAGAACTCAACATCACCCTGCCCCCTGTGTCGGTGCCCGCAGCCGCCTACGTGCCCTATGTGCAGACCGGCAACCTGGTGTTTCTGAGCGGCCACATCGCCCGCAAGGACGGCAAGCCCTGGGCCGCGCAGTTCGGCCGCGACATCGGCACCGAAGAAGGCAAGGCCGCCGCACGCGCCGTGGCCATCGACCTCATGGGCACACTGCATGCCGCCACCGGCGGCGATCTGAACCGCGTGCAGCGCATCGTGAAGGTGATGAGCCTGGTCAACTCCACCGGCGACTTCACCGAGCAGCACCTGGTGACCAACGGCGCCAGCGAGCTGCTGGGCCAGGTGTTTGGCGACAAAGGTGTGCACGCGCGCAGCGCCTTTGGCGTGGCCCAGGTGCCCATGGGCGCCTGTGTGGAGATTGAGCTGATCGCTGAACTCGGATAACCCCCTGAGTCGCTGCGCGCCTCGGTGCGTCCGCCAGAGGCGGCCGCCCTTCGGGCACTTCCCAAGCCTGCGCAGGCAGGCTTGGAGCCGCGGCCCTCAGCCCCCTCTCCCGCCTTGCTGCGCAATTCGGGAAGGGGACGCTCCCAGCGCACGCAAGCGAAGCGCCGCATCCGCAGCTTGGCGGCCCTTGCGCGGGAGCGCTGGCTTAGGGCGTGCCAGTTTCGACAGGTGTGCTGCGGTTTAGAAGGACTCCCAGTCCTCATCCGCGCCCTGGGCCAACGCGGGGGCCGGGGCTTTGGTCTTGGCAGGCGCGGGTTTGCTGCCCGCTGGGGCAGCCTGGGTGATGCGCTGGGCGCCCGGCTTGCTTGCCACGGCGGCCTTGGCGGGCGTTGAGGGCACACGCGGGGCCTGAGGTGCTGGGGCGTGTGACGCACGCGCTGGCGGCGCCACGCCGCCATAGGCTGCCCCGTTGACCTTGAACACTGCCACCACCTGCGCCAGGTGTTCGGCCTGTTCGCGCAGGCTTTGCGCGGCGGCGGCACTTTCTTCCACCAGGGCAGCGTTTTGCTGGGTCATCTGGTCGAGGTTGCCCACGGCCTGATTGACCTGCGAGATGCCCGCGCTCTGCTCGGACGAGGCCGCCGTGATCTCACCGATCATGTCCGTCACGCTTTGCACCGAGCGCACGATGTCGGTCATGGTCGTGCCAGCATCGGCCACCAGGCGGGTGCCGGTTTCCACCTTCTCCACCGACGCACTGATCAGCGCCTTGATCTCCTTGGCGGCAGAGGCAGAGCGCTGCGCCAGGTTGCGCACCTCGCTGGCCACCACCGCAAAGCCCCGGCCCTGCTCACCCGCACGCGCAGCCTCCACCGCCGCATTCAACGCGAGGATGTTGGTCTGGAACGCAATCGAGTCGATCACGCCGATGATGTCGTTGATCTTCTTGCTGCTGTGGTTGATGTCTTCCATGGTCGAGACCACCTGCGTCACCACCGTGCCTCCCCGCTCGGCAACACCTGTGGCGCTCGCAGCCAGGGTGCTGGCCTGGCGTGCGCTGCTGGCGCTTTGCGCAATGGTGCTGGTGAACTCCTCCATGGCCGCCGCCGTCTGCTGCAGGTTGCTCGACGTCTGCTCGGTGCGCGCCGACAGGTCGTGGTTGCCGGTGGCGATCTCGGCACTGGCGATGGCGATGCTGTCGGTGCTCTGGCGCACCTGGTGGACCATGCGCCCGAGCGAATCGCTCATCGCGTACTGCGAGCGCAGCAGGTCGCCAAACTCGTCGCCGCGCGTGACAGCACCTTGTTCGCTCAAATCGCCCGCCGCAATCTTGGCCGCCAGGTCATTGGCCTGCGCCAGCGGCCGCTGGATGCTGCCAATCAGGTAGTAGGCCCCGGCAATGATGGCCAGCAGCAACGCCGCCACCGCGACGGCCGCAATCTTCACCGTCAGCATGCGCGATGCTGCCATCTCGGCCAGGCGGGTCTGCGCCGTGCTCTGCTGCAGCTCCACGAAGTCGCGCAGGGTTTTGAGGTAAGCCGCCACGGCCGGGTTGTAGGTCTGCTTGACCAGGGTGACGGCCTCGTCGGCCTTGCCACCGGCCTTGAGCTGGCGGGCCTTGCCGCGCAGGTCGATCATGGTCTTGCGCGCGTCGGCAACCTTGGCCATCTGCGCCTTGTCGGCATCGGACAGCGCCATGCCCTCCAGCGACTTCTGCACCTCGGTGATCTGCGCCGAGGTGGCGGCAATCACGTCCTTGAACTCGGCCTCGACCGCCGGATCGCTGCTCACGATCAGCGCCTGGGTGCGGGCCGCATTGGTCTCCGTCAGGCCCGCCCAGCGGATGGCGGTGCTCACGCGGGTCTGCATCTCACGCGACACGGCGTCGGCCTCGGCCTGCACCTTGGTAGAACGGTAGGCCGAAAACCCCACCACACCAGCAAGCATGACCACGATAAAAATGACGGCGAGCCACAGCTTCTGAGCAATACGGATGCGTTTGAACATCATGGTCTCCTCTGGTTATGGGGCGGCCCCGGTACTGCTGGCATGCATGCTGACGGCCTGGGGCGCAGGCCAGCACAGACATTCACTTACATATGGTGCGCCCGTTCGCGCATTTCGTCCAATCCGTAGCAACCCGTGGAAAACTGCTGCGGCCATGAAAAAAGCCACCCGGAGGCGGCTTCTTCGTCTGGAACGGGGGCTTACTCCACCCGCGTCACCGCTGTGGGCTTGAAGCCCAGGTCCGCCGCCTTGCCCTTGCGGCCGCGTGCGGCGCGGGCGTTGTTCAGACTGCGGATCTCCAGCGTTTCGTCACGCTGCTTGCCGCCCCGGCCGATGCCATCGAGGCGGATACTGCGCGTGTAGGCCGCAGCGCCTGCAAGCTGGTCCTTGTCTTCCAGGTCAATCAGCATCAGGCCCCGGCCGCCGTTGGCCATGGTTTTCAGCTCGGTGATCTCGAACGTGAGGATGCGCCCGCCCGTGGACGCGCAGGCCACATGCGTGGCGGGCACCACCGGTTTGCTGCCCGTGCTGCCTGCGGCGTGGGAGGGCACACACACGGTTTCGCCTTCACCCAGGGTGATGAAGGCCTTGCCGCCCTTCTGGCGCGAGACCATGTTCTCGACCGCCGCCAAGAAGCCGTAGCCGCCCGAGTTGGACAGCAGCAGCGTGGCGTTGGCGGGCCCCGCAAAGTAGTGCAGCAGCTGCGTGCCGGCTTCCAGCTCAATCAGCGTGGTCACCGGCTGGCCATCACCCCGCGCGCCGGGCAGCAGCGATACGGCCACCGAGTAAACGCGGCCATTACTGCCAAAGGCCAGCAAGGTATCAACCGTGCGGCACTCGAACGTGCCATACAGCCCGTCACCCGCCTTGAAGGCAAAGCTGGCGGCCTCGTGGCCATGGCCGGTGCGGGCACGCACCCAGCCTTTTTCCGAGACGACAACGGTGACGGGCTCGTCCACCACCTTCACTTCGGCCACGGCCTTCTTCTCGGCCTGGATCAGCGTGCGGCGAGCGTCGGCAAAGGTCTTGGCGTCGGCCTCGATCTCTTTCACCATGGTGCGGCGCAGCGAGCCGGGGTTGTTCAGGATGTCTTCGAGCTTGCCCTGGCTTTCGCGCAGTTCTTTCAGCTCTTGCTCGATCTTGATGGCTTCGAGCCGCGCGAGCTGGCGCAGGCGGATTTCGAGGATATCCTCGGCCTGCCGGTCGCTGAGGTTAAAGCGAGCAATCAGCGCGGCCTTGGGGTCTTCGGCCTGGCGGATGATGGCAATCACCTCGTCGATGTTGAGCAGCACCAGCTGCCGCCCTTCGAGGATGTGGATGCGGTCCAGCACCTTGTTGAGCCGGTGCTGGCTGCGGCGGGTGATGGTGGTCTGGCGGAAGGCAATCCACTCTTCCAGCATCTGGCGCAGCGACTTCTGCACGGGCTTGCCATCGAGCCCCACCATGGTCAGGTTGATGGGCGCCGAGGTTTCCAGGCTGGTGTGGGCCAGCAGCGCGGTGATCAGCTCCTGCTGCGGGGTCTTGCCCGTCTTGGGCTCGAACACCAGGCGCACGGGCGCGTCTTTGCTCGACTCGTCGCGCACCACGTCCAGCACGGCCAGCATGCTGGCCTTCAGTTGCGTCTGCTCTTGCGTCAGCGCCTTCTTGCCGGCCTTGACCTTGGGGTTGGTGATCTCTTCGATTTCTTCGAGCACCTTCTGCGTGCTCACGCCGGGCGGCAGTTCGTTGACCACCAGCTGCCACTGGCCGCGCGCCATGTCCTCGATCTTCCAGCGCGCGCGCACCTTGAGGCTGCCTCGGCCCGTGCGGTAAGCGTCGGCAATGTCGCCGGGGCTGCTGATGATCTGACCGCCGCCGGGGTAGTCAGGGCCGGGCACGATGGCCAGCAGCTCGTCCTGGCTCAGCGAGGGCGTCTTGATGAGCGCCACACACGCATCGGCAATCTCGCGCAGGTTGTGGCTGGGGATCTCGGTGGCCAGGCCCACGGCAATGCCGCTGGCGCCGTTGAGCAGCGCAAACGGCAGGCGGGCGGGTAACTGGCGCGGCTCCTCGGTGCTGCCGTCGTAGTTGGGCATGAAATCCACGGTGCCTTCGTCGATTTCGTCGAGCAGCAGGCTGGTAATGCGCGACAGGCGCGCCTCGGTGTAGCGCATGGCGGCGGCACCGTCGCCGTCGCGGCTGCCGAAGTTGCCCTGGCCGTCGATCAGCGGGTAGCGCTGGGCAAAGTCTTGCGCCATGCGCACCAGTGCGTCGTAGGCCGACTGGTCGCCGTGGGGGTGGAAGCGGCCCAGCACATCGCCCACCACGCGGGCGCTTTTGACGGGCTTGGCCGCCGCGCTGCGGGTGGGGCCGCTGTAGCCCAGGCCCATGCGGTCCATCGAATACAAAATGCGCCGCTGCACGGGCTTGAGGCCGTCGCACACATCGGGCAGTGCACGGCCCTTGACGACCGAGAGCGCGTATTCCAGGTAAGCGCGCTGGGCGTAGCCCGCCAGGCCCAGGGAGTCGCCCCCGTCATCGCCTGCGGTGGTGAAATCTAAAGTGGGTTGGTCGCTCATTCGTTAGCGCTCATTCGTTCGGAATCGTCGGTAGGGGTTCAAACGCCGTCTGCGGCGCGTTGCGGGTCTGAGCCACCTGGGTGGGCGGCAGGTTGCCCCGGTTCTGCGCGCCGCCTGTCAGCTCCATGCGCACACGGCCCGGCAGGGCGCGCTGTGTCAGCACGGGCGCTGGCGGTTTGAGCTGGGCATACAGGCCCAGCACAGTGCGCACATAGTTCTGCGTTTCCTTGAAGGCGGGGACCTGGTTGCCCGCCTTTTGCACGGCGCCTTCGCCCGCGTTGTAGGCGGCCACCGCGAGGTCCATGCGGCCGGGGAACAGGTCCAGCAGATGCCGCAAATAGCGGGTGCCGGTGAGCACGTTCACGGCGGGGTCGGCCAGTTTTTGCTCCACCGTGCGCTTCTTGTCCGCACTCACGCCAAATCGGCTGGCCGTGGCGGGCATCACCTGCATCAGGCCCACGGCGCCCTTAGGCGATACGGCGGTGGCGTCAAAGCCGGATTCGGCGGCGATCACGGCCTGCAGCAATTCGTAATCCACGCCATGTTGGCTGGACGCGGCGCGCAGGTGGTGCTTGACGCGTTTGTAGTCCGGCGCAATGTCAAAAAACGCCAGCAGGCGCGCGCCCGCTGCGGGCAGCGCGTAGGGCATGGGCGAAGCATTGGCCGGTGCGTCCCGCGTTGAGTCAAAGTCGTTGCCGCGAAAAAACAGCTGGTAGCGCGCATCGACCTGCTCGGACGCAAAGTGCGTCACGCCGCGCTCGTCCACATGCGCCCACAGGTCTGCATGGGCGAATTGCTGCACAAAACATAGCAACAAACCCAATACAGATGCGCGGAAAGCACTGTTTTTATTCATACTTTTTGCCACTAACACCCAGCGGCGGGCGTCGGTTCTTTCACACCTTCCTAGATGTCGATCTCCACCGCGTCGCCATGCAGCTCCATCAGCTCGCGGCGCGCGGCGGCCTCGCCCTTGCCCATGAGCTTGGTGATCAGTCCTTCGGTGGCGGCAAAGTCCATGTCGCCCAGCTGCACGGGCAGCAGGCGGCGGGTGTCGGGGTTGAGCGTGGTTTCCCACAGCTGCTCGGCGTTCATCTCGCCCAGGCCCTTAAAGCGGCTGATCTGGCACTTCTCGCGCGGCACGCCGTCTTTTTCGGCCTTGTCCAGGATGGCGGCCAGCTCGCCGTCATCCAGTGCATACATCTTGGCCGCGGGCTTCTTGCCACGGGCGGGCACGTCCACGCGGAACAGCGGCGGGCGCGCCACGTAGATATGGCCGGTCTCGATGAGCTTGGGGAAATGGCGGAAGAACAGCGTGAGCAGCAGCACCTGGATGTGCGAGCCATCCACGTCGGCGTCTGACAGGATGCAGACCTTGCCATAGCGCAGGCCGCTCAGGTCGGGCGTGTCATTGGGGCCATGCGGGTCCACGCCGATGGCCACCGAAATGTCGTGGATTTCGTTGTTGGCAAACAGGCGGTCGCGCTCCACCTCCCAGGTGTTGAGCACCTTGCCACGCAGCGGCAGGATGGCCTGGCTTTCCTTGTCGCGGCCCATCTTGGCGCTGCCACCGGCCGAGTCGCCCTCGACCAGGAAGACCTCGTTGTGGGCGATGTCCTTGCTTTCGCAATCGGTGAGCTTGCCGGGCAGCACGGCCACGCCCGAGCCCTTGCGCTTTTCGACTTTCTGGCCGGCCTTCTGGCGCGTCTGCGCGGCCTTGATGGCCAGCTCGGCGAGCTTCTTGCCGTATTCGACATGCTGGTTCAGCCACAGCTCCAGCGCTGGGCGCACAAAGCCGCTGACCAGGCGCACCGCGTCGCGCGAATTCAGGCGCTCCTTGATCTGGCCCTGGAACTGCGGGTCGAGCACCTTGGCACTGAGCACATAGCTGGCGCGCGCAAACACGTCCTCGGGCAGCAGCTTCACGCCCTTGGGCAGCAGGCTGTGCAGTTCGATGAAGCTCTTGACGGCGTTGAACAGGCCGTCGCGCAGGCCGCTTTCGTGGGTGCCACCCGCGCTGGTGGGGATCAGGTTGACGTAGCTCTCGCGCATGGGCTGGCCGTCTTCGGTGAAGGCCACGGCCCAGGATGCGCCCTCGCCTTCGGCAAAACTTTCGTTGTTGCGGTCGGCAAAACCCTCGCCCTCAAACAGCGGGATCACCGGGTCGCCGTTCAGCGTCTGCATCAGGTAGTCGCGCAGGCCGCCCTTGTACTGCCAGGTTTGCGTGTCGCGGGTTTTCTCGTTGACCAGCTGCACCGTCACGCCCGGCATCAGCACGGCCTTGCTGCGCAGCAGGTGGGTGAGTTCGCCCATGGGCAAGGCGCTGGATTCGAAATATTTCGCGTCGGGCCAGACGCGCACCGAGGTGCCCTGCTTGCGCTCGCCCGCCTCCAGCGGCCGGGCCACCAGGGGCTCGATCACATCACCGGCCGCAAACACCAGACGCGCCACCTTGCCCTCGCGGTAGCTGGTGGCTTCGAGCCGGGTGGCCAGGGCGTTGGTCACGCTCACACCCACGCCGTGCAGGCCGCCCGAGAAGCTGTAGGCGCCGCCCTTGCCCTTGTCGAACTTGCCGCCCGCGTGCAGACGGGTGAAGACCAGCTCGATCACCGGCGCCTTTTCTTCGGGGTGCATGCCGAAGGGGATGCCCCGGCCGTCGTCTTCCACACTGACAGAGCCGTCGGCGTGCAGGGTGACGCGGATCTTCTTGCCGTACCCGGCCAGCGCCTCGTCGGCGGCGTTGTCCAGCACCTCCTGGATGATGTGCAGGGGGTTGTCGGTGCGGGTGTACATGCCCGGGCGCTGTTTGACGGGCTCCAGGCCCTTGAGCACGCGGATCGAACCTTCGGAGTATTCGCTGGCGGAAGCAGAAGACGGTTTGGCAGACATAGCGGCGGATTGTAGTGCGGCAGGCGGGGCGTAGCTGGATAAAAAACCAGTCATCACCACCCCTATGGGGCACTGTATTGGTCACGGGTGTATCAGCACGTTTCACACAATCTGGCTACATTCCTGCGCATGCATATGAATACTCCCAAACTGTCCATGTTCCAGGTGCTGGCCTGCGGTGCAGCCATCGTGACCCTGTCCATGGGCATCCGCCACGGGTTCGGGCTGTGGCTGCTGCCCATCACCCAGGAGATGGGCTGGACGCGCCAGTCGTTCGCGCTGGCCATCGCCATCCAGAACCTGTCCTGGGGCCTGATCGGGATTTTTGCGGGCATGGTGGCCGACCGGTTTGGGGCCTTCCGTGTGCTGATGGGCGGCGCGGTGCTGTATGGCCTGGGCCTGGCGGGCATGGCGCTGTCGCCCACGCCCACGCTGTTTGCGCTGACGGCGGGCGTGCTGATTGGCGCGGCGCAGGCGGGCACCACCTACGCCGTGATCTACGGCGTGCTGGGGCGGCAGATTGCACCCGAAAAACGCTCCTGGGCCATGGGGGTGGCGGCGGCGGCGGGTTCGTTCGGGCAGTTCCTGATGGTGCCGGTGGAAGGCTGGCTCATTGCGGGCCTGGGCTGGCAGCAGGCGCTGCTGGTGCTGTCAATGGCGGTGCTGCTCATCGTGCCCCTGGCCTTTGGCCTGCGCGAGCCGGGCTTCAAGGGCGCGGCCCCGGTCAAGCGTGAGCAAACCATCGTACAGGCACTGGGCGAGGCGTTCCGCTACCCCAGCTTCAACCTGCTGATGGCGGGCTACTTTGTGTGCGGCTTTCAGGTGGTGTTCATTGGCGTGCACATGCCCAGCTACCTCAAGGACCATGGCCTGTCGCCCCAGGTGGCCAGCTATGCGCTGGCGCTGATCGGGCTGTTCAATGTGTTTGGCACCTACATTGCGGGCACGCTGGGCCAGCGCATGCCCAAGCGCCACATCCTCGCCTTCATTTACTTTGCCCGTGCGGTGGCCATCAGCATCTTCTTGCTGGTGCCGCTGTCGCCACTGTCGGTGTACGTGTTCTCGGCCGTGATGGGCACGCTGTGGCTGTCCACCGTGCCACCCACCAACGCCACCATTGCGCAGATTTTTGGCGTGCAGCACCTGTCGATGCTGGGCGGCTTTGTGTTCTTCAGCCACCAGATCGGTAGCTTCCTGGGCGTGTGGCTGGGTGGCTATCTGTATGACGCCACGGGTAACTACGATATCGTCTGGTACATCGCCATCGGCCTGGGCGTGTTTGCCGGGCTGGTGAACCTGCCCGTCAAGGAAAGCCCCATCCAGCGCTCAGCCCCCCAACCCGCCTGACCGGACCGCCTGATTGACCCACCATGCACCAACCGCCCCCGCCCCCCACACCCCGGTCGCGCGCCCTGCGCTGGCTGGGTGGGGCCGTGGCCGTGCTGTTATGCCTGTTGGTGTTTGGCATGTACACCGTGCCCGAGTTCATGGTGATGCTGGCCGACCAGATGTGGGCGTGTTTCTGACGGCCACAGTCAGAGATTCAAAGCTTTTTGGGGCTTCTGCGCGCGCTGGAAAAGCCCTTTAAGCTATAAATTTAATAGCATTATGCATGGCACAGAAGCCCCCTCCGCATGGGTCCGCCGCTGGACCCACCTGATCCCCCCGGGCGCCACAGCCCTGGACCTGGCCTGCGGTGCGGGCCGCCACCTGCGCTGGCTGCACAGCCAGGGGCACCCGGTGGTGGGGGTGGACCGCTCTGCCGAGGCCCTCGCCGCCTGCGAAGGGCTGGGCGAATTGCTCCTGGCAGACATTGAAAACGGGCCCTGGCCCCTGCCGGGCCGCCAGTTTGGCGCCGTGGTGGTCACCAACTACCTGTGGCGGCCCCTGCTGCCCGCCATTGTGGACAGCGTCGCTCCGGGTGGCGTGCTGATCTACGAAACCTTTGCCCTGGGCAACGAAACCGTGGGGCGCCCTGCACGGCCTGAATTCCTGCTGGCACCCGGCGAGCTGCTGGGCGCCAGCCAGGGGCTGCGCGTGGTGGCCTACGAGGACGGGTTCCTGGATGAACCCGCGCGTTTCGTGCAACGCATCACGGCCGTGCGGGAACTCCCGCAGCCTGGCGGGGCCCCACGGCATCTTTTGTCCATCGCGGCTAGTTAGAATGCCCTTTTACCGTTTTTCACTGCGGACATGACCTCTTCCTCCGTGCCCCTCACCGGCAGCATCGTCGCCCTCGTCACCCCCATGCACGAGGATGGCAGCGTGGACTACCCCACCTTGCGCAAACTGATCGACTGGCATATCGCCGAAGGCACCGACTGCATCGGCGTGGTGGGCACCACGGGCGAATCGCCCACGGTCAATGTCGAAGAACACTGCGAGATCATCCGCGTGGCCGTGGAGCAATCGGCCAAGCGCGTGCCCATCATGGCGGGCTGCGGTGCCAACTCCACCGCCGAAGCCATCGAACTGGCCAAGTTCGCGCGCGGCGTGGGTGCCGACAGCCAGCTGCAGGTCGTGCCCTACTACAACAAGCCCACGCAAGAGGGCCAGTACCAGCATTTCAAGGCGATTGCAGAAGCCACGGGCGACCTGCCCATCGTGCTCTACAACGTGCCCGGCCGCTCGGTGGCCGATATGCAGCATGACACCGTGCTGCGCCTGGCCCAGGTGCCCGGCGTGATCGGCATCAAGGAAGCCACCGGCAACATCGAGCGCGCGCAGTGGCTCATCCGTGACGTGCCCAAGGGCTTTGGCGTGTACTCGGGCGACGACCCGACCGCCGTGGCCCTGATGCTGTGCGGCGGCCATGGCAACATCAGCGTAACGGCCAATGTGGCCCCGCGCCTGATGCACGAGCTGTGTGTGGCGGCCCTCGCGGGCGACACGCGCCGCGCCATGGAAATCCAGTTCAAGCTGATGCCCGTGCACAAGCACCTGTTCGTCGAAGCCAACCCCATCCCAGTCAAGTGGGCCATGGCCCGCATGGGCCTGTGTGGTGGCACCATGCGCCTGCCCATGACGCCGCTGTCCAGCGGCAACGAGGCCGTCGTCGAAGCCGCACTGCGCACCAGCGGCCTGCTGGCCTGATCCAAGCCGGGCCGCGCCCGGCTCCCTGAGACACTTTTTCCCGAGGATTTCCGCGTGAAAGCTGCTACCACCCGCCTGAGCCTGCTGGCCCTCGCCATGGCCCTGTCCGCCTGCGCCGCCCTCGAAGGCGACAAGATTGACTACAAAAGCGCCTCCAGAGGCTCGACCCTGGAAGTCCCCCCGGACCTGACCCAGCTGTCGCGCGACTCCCGCTACGCCGTCCCGGGTGGCACGGTGTCTGCCGCCGCCATGCAGGCGGGCCAGGCTGCGCAGCCCTCGGGCACCGCTGCCAACGCCGCCGCCCTGCAGCTGGGTGACGTACGCATCGAGCGTGACGGCAACCAGCGCTGGCTGGTGGTCAACCGCCCTGCCGACAAGCTGTGGGAGCCCGTGCGCGACTTCTGGCAGGAAAGTGGCTTCAACCTGGACCAGGCCGAGCCCAACGTCGGCATCATGGAAACCGACTGGGCCGAGAACCGCGCCAAGCTGCCGCAGGACTTCATCCGCTCCACGCTGGGCAAGATGCTGGACTCGCTGTACTCCACCGGCGAGCGCGATAAGTTCCGCACCCGCCTGGAGCGCAACGCCAATGGCAGCACCGAGATCTACATCACCCATCGCGGCATGATCGAGGTCTATGGCACCACCACCAAGGACAACACGGTGTGGCAGCCCCGCCCCTCCGACCCGGAACTCGAAACCGAATTCCTGCGCCGCCTGATGGTCAAGCTGGGCGTGAGCCAGGAGCAGTCCAAAGCCATCGTGGCGGCCCCCGCCCCCCGCGCACAGGCTGCGCGCATGGCCACCGTCAACAACCAGCCCGTGGTGCAGCTGAATGAGGGCTTTGACCGCGCATGGCGCCGCGTGGGCCTGGCACTCGACCGCACAGGCTTCACGGTGGAAGACCGCAACCGCAACGAAGGCATGTATTTCGTGCGCTACGTGGCCCCCAATGCCGACAAGAAGGAACCCGGCTTCTTCGGCAAACTGTTCAGCAGCTCCTCGGCCGCCACACCACCGCTCAAGTACCGCATCGCGGTGCGCAGCCAGGGTGAGTCCACCACGGTCTCCGTGCTCAACGAGTCAGGCGCCCCCGACACCTCGGCCAACGCCGAGCGCATCGTGCGCGTCATCACCGACGACCTGAAGTAACAACCAAGGGCGCACCCACACCACCACCCTGCCCTGGGCTCCCGGCCCCTGGCAGGGTGTGTTTTTTGAGCCCCCCCTATCCGACCGACCACCACCGTTCCATGCTGCGCTTCAAGAACCTGGGCAGCGGCAGCACGGGCAACGCCACCGTGGTTGAAGGCGGCAGCGGTGCACTCATCCACCGCCTGCTGATCGACTGCGGTTTTGGCATCCGGCAGCTGCAAGCCCGGCTGGCCCAGGCCCAGTTGCAGCCCGAAGACCTCGACGCCGTCTTCATCACCCACGAACATTCCGACCACATCGGTTGCGCCCAGGCGCTGGCCGTGCGCTACCGGATTCCGGTGTGGATGAGCGAAGGAACCCACGCAGCGCTGGGATTCCCGGATTTCGACGGCATGCTGCATGTGGCGCACGACATGCACGCCTTGGACCTGGGCAGCTTCCAGGCCCTGCCCTTCACGGTGCCCCACGACGCGCGGGAGCCGCTGCAGCTTCGTTGCTCCGACGGCGATGCCCACCTGGCGGTACTCACCGACCTGGGGCACGCCAGCGCCCATGTGCTGGAGCAGCTCCAGGGCTGCCATGCCCTCATGATTGAAGCCAACCACGACCCTGGCATGCTGCAGGCCTCGCGCTACCCACCCTTTCTGAAGCGCCGTGTGGGGGGCCCTTATGGCCATCTGGCCAATGCCGCCACGGCCGACATTCTGCGCGCCGTGCAGCACGCGGGCCTGGGGCAGGTGGTGGCCGCCCACCTGAGCGCGCAGAACAATGTGCCCTCTCTCGTCCAGGAGACATTGGCCGCAGCACTGGACTGGATGGCCGAGGACATCATCGTGGCCAGCCCCACCCAGGGCACCGACTGGCTGCGCGTGGACGCCCGCTGCCATGGTGGTTGACCGCGCCCCGCAGCTGCCACGCCACTTCGCACCACATACAGGTGAGCCGTCAAGGCATAAAAAAAGCCCCGACCTTGCGGTGCGGGGCCTGGGCACGGGCCGGTACAAACCGGCCCAGCACCTGCAGCGAATTACTTGGCTGCGGAAGCGCCAGTAGCAGCGGTGGCAGCAGCGTCAGCGGCAGCCTTGGCAGCGTCGGCAGCAGGAGCAGCGTCAGCAGCAGGAGCGGCGGCCGGGGCAGCAGCTGCGTCGGAAGCAGCAGGAGCTGCGGGTTCGGCGGCAGGAGCGGGTGCAGCGGCAGGAGCTTCCACGGGAGCGGGAGCAGGTGCTGGAGCGGGCTCTTCCTTCTTGCCACAAGCGGCGAGTGCAGCAGCAGCGATCAGGGCGGCCAGAACGAGAGAGTTCTTCATTTCGATTTTCCTAGTTGGACAGACAGAATCTTGAAAAGCCACAGCGTCAGGCCCACTGAAGCCCTGGTACGCATTGGCACAAAGCGTTTGATTTGCACCTTTTTGGCGCAACCACCGATTATATTGATTTTTAGTCAATACTGACTAACACTGACGAAAGCTTTACACCCGCTTGACTTCACGCAGTGCGGTCGCCGCCATGTTGGTCTTGCCACACAAGCTCCGCGCACCCCCATGCAGAGGCTACAGGCCAAGCGTGGTGGAAGGAAAACCGGGGGTGCTTTTGCTGCGCACCCATTCGTTGAGCGACTCCCGCAGCAGCACCCGGCGATCGGGCTCGCTGCCCGTCACCCCCACGCAGCGCTCCGGATCCAGGCGATGCATGACCCACTGGGGCGACCACAAGGCACTGGGCAGGTCCAGAGGGTCGGCCGCCGGGCTGCGGCGGCAGGTGATGATGTGGTCCCAGGTGCCACGCCAGCGCACGAACCGGGCATGGCGCCGGATCACGTCGTCATAGCTGCAGGCCAGCATGGTGAAACGCCGCCCGCTGTGGGCCCAGGCCTGCAGGGATTCGACCACCGCGCGCTCGCCCAACGGCCAGTCGTGGAAATGGGCGTCACTGATCACGATCTCCTGCCATCCGTCCCGGGCTGCGGTGGCAAAGGCATCGCGCACCAGCTGCTGGAACGTTTCCCGCCCACTGAACCGCCCTGCGGGCAGGTCACGCAAAGGTTCGGGCGAAGGGGCCGCCACATCGGTCATCATGGTCTCCTGGTCAGTGGCTGCCCGCCCAGACGTGGACCCAGCCCGCGTCGCACCACGAGGAGAGCAGCTCCAGCGCGTCGTCGCTGGCGCGGGCCAGATCGCGCGCCGTCAGCTGGCGCTCGTCGGCCAGGCGCCGCATCAGCGTGGCATCACGCCCGGCGGCGCGGTAACTCTCTCCATTGATGAAGATGTGCTGCGCGTCATACATCATGCGGCTCTTGCGGTCCAGGCGTACCCCCTCCAGCATCACCCTCGCATCCCCGGGCTCGAACCACACGCTGGGTTTGGGCTCGGTCAGGTATTCGCCCAGCGCGCGCTCCAGCACCAGGGGCTGCGCCAACGCGCGGGCCAGCGCTTCGCGCGCAAATTCATGCAAGCCGGCAGGAATGTGAGCAGGCTGCGCCACAGCCTCCTGACCCGCATCCCGATAGAGCAGCGGCTTGTCCTCGTCTGCATCCCCGGCGTCTTCCGCCAGGCGCACCAGCAGCTCCTGGGCCAGTTCTGCACGCGCCGGGGCACGGAAACCGATGGAGTAGGTCATGCACTCGCCCTCGGCAATGCCATCGTGGGCGTAGCGCGGCGGCAGGTACAACATGTCGCCCGGCTCCAGCACAAACTCTTCTTCGGGCTCAAACTGCGCCAACACCTTCAAAGGAATATCGTCTCGCAGCGCCAGGTCTTTCTGCCGGCCAATGCGCCAGCGGCGCTTGCCATGGGCCTGGAGCAAAAAGACATCGTAGCTATCGAAGTGCGGCCCCACACCACCGCCGTTGCTGGCGTAGCTGATCATGAGATCGTCCAGCCGCGCCTCGGGCACAAAACGGAACTGCTGCATCAGCGCATGGACCGCATCGTTGTGCAGATCCACCCCTTGCACCAGCAAGGTCCAGTCAGGCTGCTGCAGCGCGGGCAATGCACGGCGGCTGAAGGGGCCATGGCGCAGCTTCCAGGCACCCTTGACCAACTGCACCAAGCGTGATTCCACCCCTTCCTGCGCGGCCAGCGCAAACAGCTCGGACCGCAGCACGGGCGGCACAAACTGGGGAATGGCCTGGCGCACCAGCAAGGGCTTCTTCTGCCAGTGGCGGCGCATGAATTGCGCGGGGCTGAGCCCCCCGAGCAGGGAAAGGGGTTGCTGGATATCCATGGGAAAACAGGGCCCCTTGGCGGGGCGGTTGGTCAAACTGCGACAATTCTCCTATGGAAATTACCCAACAATGTGTGGTCGCACTGACCTGGACGCTCAAGGACACGCTGGGCGAAGAACTGGACGTGCTCGATGAGCCCGTGGAGTTTCTGGTCGGCGGCGATGATCTTCTGCCCCGCATCGAAGAGGCCCTGCAAGGCCACGGCCCCGGCGCCACCTTGGCGTTGCACCTAGAACCCGAAGATGCCTTCGGCGACTTCAACGACCAGTTGCTGTTTCTGGAGCCCCGCGCGCTGTTCCCCGCAGAGATCGAAGAAGGCATGACGTTTGACGGCATGGCCCTGCCAGAAGGCTGCAACCCCGATGCCCCCCGCACCGCCCTTTACACCGTGGCCGAGATCTATCCCGACCATATCGTGCTCGACGGCAACCACCCGCTGGCGGGCATTGCCTTGCGCCTGCAACTGACCGTGCAGGCCGTGCGCGAAGCCACCGAAGAGGAAATCGGACGCGGAACCGCCGGTACAGGCTTCTTCCGCGTCCAGCCCCAGGCGCCCGGCAACTCGTTGCTGCACTAAGCCCCTCCAAAGCACAACGGGCGCCCCGAACAAACTCGGGGCGCCCGTTTTTTTTTGTCAGTAGTCAGCTAAATCACATGCGCGAAATCTGGCCGTTGTACAGACGCACGCGGTCGCCAATACGCAGGTCACCCGGGCTGCTCACGTCATACACGCGGTAACCGCCCTGGTCCAGATGCACGGACAGGCGGTAACCTTGCACGTACTCTTGGTTGTTGCGCCCCTCGATGGCGTTGCCCGCTACCGCGCCGCCCAGAACCCCTACCGCCGTGGCCGCAGCACGGCCAGAGCCCTTGCCCACCTGGTTGCCCAGGACACCGCCCACCACCGCGCCCAGCACAGCCCCCGCGCCGGAAGTCTGGCCTTGGGAGCGGCCCTGCATCACCTCGATGTTAGACACGCGGCCATACTCAGTGCCCGCAGGGTTGCTGGGATAGGCGGGTGCGGTCTGGTAGCCGTTGGAATAGCCCCCCGAATACTGGGGCGCCGGTGCCGGGCGGTTGTGGCCACAGGCCGCCAAAGAGCCGGCCAGAACAACCACGCCAACAATGGCGAGAGGGCGGGTGAATTGCAGCATTTCAATCTCCTGAAGTCTTGAGGACCAGTCCGAGGCCATGGCGCATTGCATGGCGTCTTGGACACATGGTTGATTGGAACAACGCTCAGGGGTTCTGCCGCGTAGACAGAGAGCCCCCCGACTTGTCGGTAACAGACACGCAAAAAAGTAAGCGCCGTCTTACAAATGCAGCACCCACCCACTGCTGCCGCAAATGTCAGGCCTTGCCCGTCGAGCCGTAGCCGCCTTCGCCACGCTCAGTGGCTTCAAACTCCGTAACAACATTGAACTGCGCCTGCACCACCGGCACGATGACCAACTGGGCCAGGCGTTCCATGGGCTCCAGCGTAAAGGCCACACTGCTGCGGTTCCAGGCACTCACCATGAGCTGCCCTTGGTAGTCGCTATCGATCAAACCCACGAGGTTGCCCAGCACGATGCCATGCTTGTGGCCTAGGCCCGAACGCGGAAGGATCAGGGCGGCGTACCCCGGGTCCTTGATGTAGACGGAAATGCCGGTGGGCACCAGCTGCCATGCATTGGGCTGCAGGGTGAGGGGTGCATCCAGGCAGGCCCTCAGGTCCAGCCCGGCACTGCCGGGGGTGGCATAGGTAGGCAGTTGGTCCGCCATGCGCGGATCCAGAATCTTCACGTCAATCTTCACGGTTGTTTCTTCTTTCCAGTTGTGCGCTGCTGGGCCACTTGCCGCAGCCGCTCCTGCAAGGGCCCTACGCCTGACGTAGCCCCGGAGGCTGCGGATGATAGGGCCTTAGGAGCAACCTCCATCAAACGCCCCAGACCCCACCAAACGGCCGCCATGGCCACCAGCCCGGGCAAAGACCCTTGGCCGAACATGAACAGAGCGACTCCATGCAGTGCCGTCAACACCAGGAGCATGGCGCGGACCGCACGCACAACGCCAAACAAAGGCGCAAAAACCAGCGCGAGATCGGGCGGAGCGGACGGGGGCACCGAGCGCCCTCCAGCCGCCGCAACAGGCTTTGGCGACGCCGTGGCGCCAGGTGATGGCGCCTGTGCGGCCCGGGCAGGTGCTGGCGCCGTAAGCCGCTCCACATAACGCGCAAAGTCGCCGTCGGGTGGCGTGTCCCATTCAGGCTTGGTGGCACCAGTCTTCATACAGCCTCCCGGCAAAGACCCCTACGACCCCACAGGCGGCAACCGCGCCGCAATGTCCTCGATCAGTTGCCGGGCCAGCACCCGTTTGGAGGCTCGGGGCAACTCGCGGTGCCCCTGGGCGTCCACCAGCAGCAATGCATTGTCATCCTGCCCGAAGGTGGCCGGGCCGATGTTTCCCACCAACAGCGGCACGCCCTTGCGCAGGCGCTTGGCTGTGGCATGGGCGAGCAAATCGTGGCTTTCGGCGGCAAACCCCACACAGAACAAATCCCCCTGCAGGGCGTGGGGCGACCGGGCCACCGCAGCCAGGATGTCCGGGTTCTCCACAAACTCCAAGCTTGGCGTCTGGCCCGAGCCGTCTTTTTTGATCTTCTCTGAAGACTGGTTGGCAGGCCGCCAGTCCGCCACGGCTGCAGTGGCAATGAATACCGAAGCGGCCTGCACATGGCGCTCCACAGCGGTCAGCATCTCCTGGGCGGACTGCACGTTCACCCGGCGCACCCCGCGCGGCGTAGGCACATGCACCGGCCCCGCCACCACCGTGACATCGGCACCGGCTTCTCGGGCGGCACGCGCAATCGCAAAACCCATCTTCCCGCTCGACAGATTGGTGATGCCCCGCACCGGGTCGATCGCCTCGAACGTGGGGCCCGCCGTCACCAGCACCCGGCGCCCTGCCAGCGCTTTGGGGGCAAAGAAGGCAATCAACTCCTCCAGCAGCTCTTCGGGTTCGAGCATGCGGCCATCACCCGTCTCGCCACAGGCCTGGTCACCATTGCCTACGCCCAAAACCACCGCGCCATCCTGCGACACCTGGGCCAGGTTGCGCTGGGTGGCGGGATGCGCCCACATCTCGCGGTTCATGGCCGGGGCCAGCAACAGGGGCACCTGTTGCACAGGACGGGCCAGGCACAGCAGGCTGAGCAATTCATCCGCCCGCCCCTGCACCAGCCGTGCGATGAAATCAGCGCTGCAAGGCGCGATCAGGATCGCATCGGCCTCGCGACTGAGGTTGATGTGCGGCATGTTGTTGGGCTCGCGTGCATCCCATTGCGAGCCATACACCGTGCGGCCAGACAGGGCCTGCATCGTGACCGGGGTGATGAAACGTTCAGCCGCCTCGGTCATCACCACCTGGACAGTGGCGCCCTCCTTGATGAGCTGGCGGCACAGATCGGCTGCCTTGTAGCAAGCCACGCCCCCACTCAGACCCAGAACAATGTGTTTGCCAGCAAGCTCATTCATGGGCTGAATTTAGCAGACAGGCCAGAGCCCTCCGGCGGGGGTGTCTCCGGGGCGCCATCTATAATCCCAATTTCCCACCACCAAAAAAGACATGACCAAATTTGTCTTCGTCACCGGCGGTGTGGTGTCTTCCCTCGGTAAGGGAATCGCCTCAGCCTCCCTTGCCGCGATCCTCGAATCGCGGGGACTCAAAGTCACCCTCATCAAGCTTGACCCCTACATCAACGTAGACCCGGGCACCATGTCGCCGTTCCAGCACGGCGAGGTGTTCGTGACCGATGACGGCGCAGAAACCGACCTGGATCTGGGCCACTACGAGCGTTTCATCGAAACGCGCATGAAGAAAACCAACAACTTCACCACGGGCAAGATTTACCAGTCCGTGCTGGAGAAGGAACGCCGCGGCGACTACCTGGGCAAGACCGTACAGGTCATCCCGCATGTCACCAACGAGATCCAGGAATTCATCAAGCGCGGCGCCGGAATCGGCACACCCGATGCCGTGGATGTGGCCATCGTCGAGATCGGCGGCACCGTGGGTGACATCGAATCGCTGCCCTTCCTCGAAGCCGTGCGCCAGATGAGCCTGCGCATGGGCCCCAACAACGCGGCCTTCGTGCACCTGACCTACCTGCCCTGGATTGCGGCAGCGGGCGAACTCAAGACCAAGCCCACCCAGCACACGGTGCAGAAACTGCGCGAGATCGGCATCCAGGCCGACGCCCTGCTGTGCCGCGCCGACCGCCGCATTCCTGAAGAAGAACGCGCCAAGATTTCGCTGTTCACCAATGTGCCCGAATGGGGCGTGATCAGCATGTGGGACGTGGACACCATCTACAAGGTGCCCCGCATGCTGCACGAGCAGGGCCTGGACGGCCTCATCTGCGACAAGCTGCGCCTGAACACACCGCCCACCAGCCTCAAGCGCTGGGACGACCTGGTGTATGAAACCGAACACCCCCAAGGCGAAGTCACCATCGCCATGGTCGGCAAGTACGTGGACCTGTCGGACAGCTACAAGTCCGTCAATGAAGCCCTGCGCCACGCCGGCATGCGCAACCATGTGCGCGTGAAGATCGACCATGTCGATTCCGAAACCATCGACAGCGCCGATGCAGTGGCCAAGCTCGCCAAGTACGACGCCATCCTGGTGCCCGGCGGCTTCGGCCAGCGTGGTGTGGAAGGCAAGATCGCCACGGCCCAGTTTGCCCGCGAGCGCAAGGTGCCTTACCTGGGCATCTGCCTGGGTATGCAGGTGGCTACGATTGAATACGCGCGCCATGTGGCGGGCCTGGCCCATGCCAACAGCACCGAGTTCGACCCCGCCACGCCCCATCCCGTGATCGCGCTGATCACCGAGTGGAAGGACGCCGACGGCACCATCAAGACCCGCGACGAGAACTCCGACCTGGGGGGCACCATGCGCCTGGGCGCGCAAAGCTCGGACGTATCCAAGGACACGCTGGCCCACAGCATCTACGGCGACGTTGTCACCGAGCGCCATCGCCACCGCTACGAAGCCAACGTGAACTATCTGGACCAGCTGCGCAAGGCGGGCCTCGTGATCTCCGCTCTCACGCAGCGCGAGCAGCTCACCGAGATCGTGGAGCTGCCCCAAAACGTCCACCCCTGGTTCATCGGCGTGCAGTTCCACCCCGAGTTCAAGTCCACGCCCTGGAACGGCCACCCGCTGTTCAATGCCTTCATCAAGGCCGCCGTGGACCACCAGCAAGCCGCGAAAAAAGCCTAAGGGGACCTCACCATGCAGCTGTGCGGATTCAATGTTGGCCTTCAACATCGCTTTTTTCTGATTGCGGGCACCTGCTCCATCGAGGGCCTGGAGATGTCGCTCGACGTCGCGGGCCAGCTCAAGGAAGCCTGCGCCCCGCTGGGCATTCCGCTGATCTACAAGGGCTCCTTCGACAAGGCCAACCGCTCATCCGGCACCAGCAAGCGCGGCGTCGGCCTCGACGCCGGTTTGAAGATCCTTGATGAGGTGCGCCGCCAGCTGCAGCTGCCCATCCTGACCGATGTGCACGACACCTCCCACGTGGCCGAGGTGGCCAGCGTGGTGGATGTGCTGCAAACGCCCGCCTTCCTGTGCCGCCAGACGGATTTCATCCGCGCCGTGGCGCAGTCCGGCAAGCCGGTGAACATCAAGAAGGGCCAGTTCCTCGCGCCCTGGGACATGAAGAACGTTATCGACAAGGCCCGGTCTGCAGCGGCCGAAGTCGGCCTGTCGGAAGACCGCTTCCTGGCCTGCGAGCGTGGTGTGAGCTTTGGCTACAACAACCTCGTGGCCGACATGACCAGCCTGGCCGAGATGCGCAACTCTGGCGCGCCCGTGGTGTTTGACGTGACCCACTCGGTGCAAAAGCCTGGCGGCCTGGGCGCCGTGAGTGGCGGCGCGCGCGACATGGTGCCCGTGCTGGCGCGTGCCGGTGTGGCCGTGGGCGTAGCGGGCCTGTTCATGGAAACCCACCCCCACCCCGCCGAGGCCTGGTCGGACGGCCCCAACGCCGTGCCGCTCAAGCACATGAAAGCCTTGCTGGAAACCTTGGTGGCGCTCGACGACGTCACCAAGAAAAGCGGATTCCTCGAAAACAACTTTGGAGCTTGAGACATGAGCAGTGGTTACGTCATCGCATCCGTCACCGTCACCAACCCTGAGCAGTACGAAGAGTACAAAAAGTGGAGCACGCTGGCGATGCAGGCGCATGGCGCCGAGGTGTGCATTCGCGGCGGCAAGGTGGAAGTGCTGGAAGGCGACTGGAACCCCGGCCGCACCGTGCTGCTCAAGTTCCCGAGCTTTGAGGCTGCCCGCGCCTTCTACGACACGCCCGAGTACCAAAAAGCCAAGGCCGCCCGCGAAGGCGCGGCCATCATGCGCATGGTGTGCGTCGAGGGCGTCTGAGAACAAGGTGGCCAGCTCACGCTGGTCGGGTTGTACCCGGTTCGTACCTGCAGACTGATTCACTATCAAATCAGTAGCATAAAATGACTACAGACGCGCCCAAGCGGCCATTTTGCCATTTGGCCTGAACAAGCCAAGCCCGTCCCGCCCGTCTGAATGAATTTCAAAAACCTCAAGGAAAATCATGAGTGCCATTGTTGACATCGTAGGCCGCGAAGTGCTGGACAGCCGCGGCAACCCCACCGTCGAATGCGACGTGTTGCTGGAATCGGGCGTGATGGGCCGCGCCGCCGTGCCTTCGGGTGCCTCCACCGGCAGCCGCGAAGCCATTGAAATGCGCGATGGCGACAAGAGCCGCTACCTGGGCAAGGGTGTGCTCAAGGCCGTGGAGCACATCAACACCGAGATCTCCGAAGCCGTGCTGGGCCTGGATGCATCCGAGCAGGCTTTCCTGGACAAGACCCTGATCGACCTCGACGGCACCGAGAACAAGAGCCGCCTGGGCGCCAACGCCATGTTGGCTGTGTCGATGGCCGTGGCCCGTGCTGCCGCCGAAGAGTCTGGCCTGCCCCTGTACCGCTACCTGGGCGGCATGGGCAGCGTGCAACTGCCCGTGCCCATGATGAATGTGATCAACGGCGGCGCACACGCCAACAACAGCCTGGACCTGCAGGAGTTCATGATCATCCCCGTGGGCGCGCCCACGTTCCGCGAAGCCGTGCGCTGGGGCGCCGAAGTGTTCCACGCGCTCAAGAAGATCATCCACGACAAGGGCATGAGCACCGCCGTGGGCGACGAAGGCGGCTTTGCCCCCAGCGTTGAGAACCACGAAGCAGCCATCCGCCTGATCCTGCAGGCCATCGAAGCAGCGGGCTACACGGCCGGCGAACAAATCGCCCTGGGCCTCGATTGCGCAGCCAGCGAGTTCTACAAGGACGGCATGTATGTGCTGGAAGGCGAAGGCGGCCTCAAGCTCACCGCCCAGCAGTGGACGGACATGCTGGCCGCCTGGGTGGACAAGTACCCGATCATCAGCATCGAAGACGGCATGCACGAAGGCGACTGGGACGGCTGGAAGCACCTGACCGAACGCCTGGGCGACAAGGTGCAACTGGTGGGCGACGACCTGTTCGTGACCAACACCAAGATCCTCAAGGAAGGCATCGACAAGGGCATCGGCAACTCGATCCTGATCAAGATCAACCAGATCGGCACGCTGACCGAAACCTTCGCCGCCATCGAGATGGCCAAGCGCGCGGGCTACACCGCCGTGATCTCGCACCGCTCGGGCGAGACCGAGGACAGCACCATCGCTGACATCTCGGTGGGCACCAACGCCGGCCAGATCAAGACCGGCTCGCTGTCGCGCTCGGACCGCATCGCCAAGTACAACCAGCTGCTGCGCATCGAGGAAGACCTGGGCGAAATCGCACAGTACCCCGGCCGCGCTGCGTTCTACAACTTGAAATGAAGCACCCCCTGAGCCGCTTCGCGTCTTCCCCCTCTCCTGCGGAAGGGGGACGCACCCAGTGGCCCGGCCAAGCCGGCTCCACGGGTGCACTGGCGTGCAGCGCGCCCAGAGCACAGGCATGGCCCAGTGCCGTCGGCCTAGTGACTCAACATCGTGCAAGGGGTTGAACCGTCGCCATGGTCTCCCGCATCGTCCCCGTCATCCTGCTGGCCTTGCTGGGGGCGCTGCACGCCCAGCTGTGGCTGGGGCGGGGCAGTGTGCCGCGTGTCAACGAAATGCAGCGGCAGATCGATGCACAGAAGGCGGCCAATGACCATGCCCGCCAGATCAATGCGCGCCTGACCTCCGAGGTGCACGACCTCAAGGAGGGTCTGGACATGGTGGAAGAAAAGGCGCGGAGCGAGTTGGGCATGGTCAGGCCCAACGAGGTCTACGTGCAGTTCACGCCCCGCTGAACGGCGGAGCCAGCCGCCGCCCGGTACGGCCCTGGCCGCTGCCCACCAGCAACCTGCCCCTCTTTTCTCCGTGCTTCAGCCTCCCCCTGCCACCCCCCTGCCCGTGGTGGTTCTGCTGGGCGCCCCACACACAGGTGCCGAGGCACTGGCCGGTGCGCTGCGGCAGCACATTGCGCCGGCTGCAGCGCACATCGTGGCCGCACCTGAGATGTCGCCCACCCTGCCAGTGGCACAACACGACCCTCTGCCCAGAGCCCGCACCGCCACGCTGGTGCTGCTGATGGGGCTGGACACCCCATGCCCGCCCGAAGACCGCGCCATCCAGGAAGCCGTCGATGCGCAGCTGCGCTCGACACTGCAGCAGGCGGGGGTCCCATACCGGGTGATTTATGGCCAGGGGGAGAAGCGTACAGAACACGCACTCAATGCTATTAAATCAATAGCTACAAAGACACACCCAACATGCGGAAACGGGGTATTTGATGCCGAAAGCAGCATACACACCCAGCGGCTGCGCGCCTGGAACTGCGAAAAATGCAGTGACCCAGTCTGCGAGCACCGCCTGTTCACCAGCCTGGTAGGCAGTCGGCAGACGCGCCCGGATTGAGCCTGGGCCAGCTCCCAGTCTCGCAGGGCCTTCGGCCCTTACTCGGCCAACGACCGCACCAGCCCGCGCTGCAGCTCCTTGAGCAGCAGCACCACCTGGCTGGAGCCATAGCGGTAGCCGCCATTGAGCACCTGCACTGCCTTGTCCCACTCGCCTTGTTGGGCCAGCTCGACCAGGGTGGCGGCCTGCTCGTGGAAATACTGGTAACGCGCCACCAGCAGGGGAAACGCCGGCTGCTCACCCAGCACCTCGCCCCCCACGCCATGCAGCCAACGGCCCAGCACGCTGTGGTCTGCGCGGCGCACCAGGGCCGGGTCCAGCCCTACGGCCGTGCGGCCCTCCAGGTAGTCCATCAGGCGGGCTTTCCAGCGTTCATGGGCGTTGATGGCGGCGTCGATGTCCAGGGCCGCCAGCAGGCTGTCGCCACGGCGCGAGTCAGGCACTGCGGCGCTGTCGAACAGCAGCTGCGCGGGCGCTGCAACCGCCGGACCGGCACGGCGGACACCCAGAACGCGACGTAGTAACTCCATGACACCCTCAGAACAGGTTCTCTCAGATCCATCAGCGGCCGCATGCCGCCACCACGGCGCTAGCAGCGCCCCTGCCCCGCGCTGCGGCCGGAACGGCAGCCGCGCGATGGCCCATGAATCCTAAGCGGGGATGGAAAAATTGAATGTCAACGATGGTCAGCCATGCAAGGCACGGCCACGGGACTGCCGCCCTGCACCGGGCGGACCCCAGACGGGTTGTTGCTGACCAGGAGGGCCCTACTGGATGCCCGTGGGCCCGGGTGGCTGGCTGGCTGCGGGCGAGACAAAAATCTGCGCCGCATCCACGGCATCGAATCGGTACTGCTGGCCGCAAAACTCGCACCCGACCTCGATGTCGTCGCGCTCGGCAAGGATGCTCTCGGCCTCTTCCACACCCAGGTTGCGCAGCATGTTGCTGACGCGTTCACGGCTGCAGGTGCAGGCAAAACGCGGGCCGCTGGCGCCCTGCTGCGGCTCGAAGCGCAGCAGCTTCTCTTCCCAGAACAGGCGGCGCAGGATGGTGTCCACGTCCAGCGTCAGCAGCTCTTCGCGCGTGAGGCTCGCGGCCAGATGGGCGATGCGGTTGTAATCCTCGTTGTGGCCGATCTGGTCTTCGTTCTCGCGGTGCGAGAGGCCCGCAGCCAGGTTGCCTTCGCCCTTGATGGGCATGCGCTGGATCAAAAGGCCTGCCGCCACCTGCTCGTTGGCGCCCAGCACCAGAATGGTGTCGAGCTGCTCGGACTGCAGCATGTAGTGCTGCAGCACATCCGACAGCCGCTCCAGCTTTTCATGGTGGTCGCCATGCAGCGGAACCACACCCTGGTAGGGCTGCTGGCCGGGGTGGCGGTCCTTGGGGTCCAGCGTGATGGCGCAGCGGCCACCGCCGCCCACATTGACCATCTGGCTCAGCTTCGCATCCGGCAGCACCTCGCCATTCACCGTGGCCGTGGCGCGCAGGCTCAGGTCCGACTGCACCTCGGTCACGGCCAGCTTGACGGGGCCATCACCAAACACCTGCAGCACCAGCGCACCGTTGAACTTGATGTTGGACTGCATGAGCACCCCGGCTGCCGCCATCTCGCCCAGCAGCTCACTCACGGGCGCGGGGTAGGCGCCCGTGCTGGTGTTGCTGGCGCGGCGGCGCAAGATTTCGGTCCAGGCATCGGTCAGGCGCACGATCATGCCGCGCACAGGCAGGCCATCAAAAAGAAACTTGTGGAGTTCAGACACGCAGGGGTTCCAGAAAAAATGAGGTGGCAGGCGGCGGCGATGCCCGCTCAGCCGATCTTGCGCAGGCCGCTTCGGAAACGGCGCGCATTGTCGATGTAGTGTTGGGCGCTTTGGCGCAGGCCCTCGATCTGCTCGGGCGTGAGTTCGCGTACGGCCTTGGCAGGGCTGCCGATGATCATGGAACCATCGGGAAACTCCTTGCCTTCGGTGACCAGCGCGCCCGCGCCCACCAGGCAGTTTTTGCCGATCTTGGCGCCATTGAGCACCACGGCGCCAATGCCGATCAAGGATTCGTCGCCAATCGTGCAGCCGTGCAGCATGACCTGGTGGCCCACCGTCACGCGCTCGCCCACCACCAGGGGCTTGCCGATGTCGGCGTGCAGCACGCTGGCGTCCTGGATGTTGGAGCCCGCGCCGATGGTGATGGTCTCGGTATCGCCCCGGACCACGGTGCCAAACCACACGCTGGCGTCTTCGCCCAGCACCACATTGCCCATCACCTGGGCGCTGTCAGCCACCCAGGCTGATGTCGGCACCTGGGGCGCCACACCATCGAGTTCGTAAATCGCCATGCAAAAGTCTCCGTGGGGGCAGGCATCCGGGCCTGCGTTTTGGAATGGGGGAAGCGCCAGCCAGTGGCGCCACGCGTCTGTGGGCACCGTTGGCAACGGCCTAGAATTGTAAGGATGGAGCTTCGCCAACGTGCACTGCAGGTCTTGTGCCTTGCAGACCCTGAACAAAAAGCGGCCGCTGCGCTGGACCTGTATACCCAAGCAGCTACGCTTTCGATAGCAGACAATACCCCCACCCCGCCCAGCAACGCGCACGACCTGCCCGGCCGCCCCGCGCGGCCGGAATTGCGGCGCCATACGGATGTGGCCCGGCGCTCGCCTGCTACCCCCGAAGGCCGCGCAGTGCTGATCCACGCAATTGCCCACATCGAATTCAACGCCATCAACCTGGCGCTGGACGCCGTGTGGCGCTTCGGCGGCATGCCACAGGCCTATTACCTTGACTGGGTGCTGGTCGCGGCCGAGGAGGCACGGCATTTCAGGCTGCTGCGCGACCACCTGCGCAGCCTGGGGCATGACTACGGCGACTTCCCAGCCCACCAGGGCTTGTGGACCATGTGCGAGAAGACCAGCCACGACATCCTGGCCCGCATGGCCCTGGTGCCGCGCACGCTGGAGGCTCGCGGGCTGGACGCCACGCCCCAGATTCAGGCCAAGCTGCGCCAGGTGGGCGCACCCGATGCGCTGGCGGCGGTGGCCATCCTGGACATCATCCTGCGCGACGAAGTCGGCCACGTGGCCATCGGCAACCACTGGTACCGCTGGCTGTGCGAGCGTGCGGGGCACGACCCCGAAACCCACTACGGCACCCTGGTCGCACAATACGAGGCCCCGCGCCTGAAGCCGCCATTCAACGAAACCGCCCGCCGCAAGGCAGGTTTTACCGACAACGAACTGCGCTGGCTGCAGCAGCTCTGATCTTCTGGTTACAGCCGAACTGGCTCGGGCTTTTAAAATTCGCTGTGCAGGCCGCCACAGGTCGCCGCAGACACCGGCCCCTCTTTCTTCCATACTCCCCCCATGACTTCACCCACCTCCCCCGGGCTCTCCCTCACGCCCCCGCCTCCTGGCAACCAGTCCTCGGTCGCCATGATTGCGCGGCAAGCCATCGTGAACGCACAGCAGGTGGTGGTGGGCTACGAGCTGTTCAACCGCTCGCGCAGCGGCGCGGCGCACACGGCGGCCACCGATGTGATCCTGGTCTTCACGGCGCTCTCGCATGCGGGCACCGAAGAGCTGGTGGGCAAGAAGCTCATCTTTGTGAACTGCACGCACGAAAGCCTCTCGGGCGGCCACCTGGAGCTGGTGGACCCCGACAAGGTGGTGCTGGAGATCCCACCCCTGGGCCATGCTGCCGCCGAAGAAGTCGCCACCCGCATGCCCATCCTGGCCGGGCTGCGCGACCGCGGCTTTCACCTGGCGTTCAACCACACGGTGCTGCAATCGGCCTACGCGCCCTGGTTGCCACTGGCCGACTACATCAAGCTCGACCTCTCCGTGCTGGCGCCGGACCAGCTGGCAGTGCTCATCAGCTATGCGGGGCGCAACTCTCAGGCCGAGCTGATCGCTGAAAAGGTCGAAACCGCACAGCAGTACGACATGGTGTCCAGCCAGGGCGTGCAGATGTTCCAGGGCTACTGGTTTGCGCGGCCCTCTCTGGTGGAAGCCAAACTGCTCGCGCCCTCGCAGGCCAGCATCATCGAACTCATCAACCAGGTGCGCAAACAGGCGAGTACCGACGACATCGAGGAAACCCTCAAGAAGGATGCAGGCCTGGCCTTCAACCTCATGCGCCTGATCAACTCAGCAGGTTTCGGCCTGTCGCGCGAGATCACCTCCTTCCGCCAGGCCGTGATGCTCATGGGCCTAAAAAAACTGTTCCGCTGGGCGGCGCTGCTGCTCACGGCCTCGCGCGCCGGGGGCACGCCTTCGTCAGTTGGCCAGACGGCCGTGGTGCGGGGCCGCCTCATGGAACTGCTGGCGCTGGAGACCCTCCCCCCCGAAGAAGCCGATCAGGCCTTTGTGGTCGGTATCTTCTCGCTGCTGGACGTGATGCTGTCAATGCCCATGGAGTCCGCCCTGGGCCTGCTGAACGTGCCCGAACCCGTGGCAGCAGCGCTGCTGCGCCGCGAAGGCTTCCTGGGCGACCTGCTCACGCTGGCCGAAGCTTGTGAGTCAAGCGACGATGCCGTTTTCGACCGCACAGCCGGGCTGCTGCACCTCACCAGCCAGCAAATCAACTTTGCCCACCTGCAGGCGCTGGCCTGGGCAGACCACCTGGGCGACTGATCCGGCCCCTGCCAGCGCAGCAGCGCGGCCTGCTGCCATCTATTGGTTCGCGGCAAGGCCACGGGGGTCTAGAATCGCCAAGAACTAGCCTTTCACTACAGCAGACCCCATGTCGAGCACACCTGAACAAGACACCCCGGACGCTGCATCCCCAGCGGTGGAGCCGGTGGACGAGAACCTCGCCATCATTGCCCGCCAGGCCATCGTGGACGAAAGCAGAGCGGTTTATGGCTACGAACTGTTTGACCGCTCCACGGCCTCCGACTCGCACACCGCCGCCAGCGACGCCGCCCTGCTGTTCAACGCCCTGTCCTACGCGGGCACCGAGGCCCTGGTGGGCAAGAAGACGGTGTTCATCAACTGCACGCACGACAGCCTCTCGGGCGGCCACCTGGAGCTGATCCACCCCGAAAAGGTGGTGCTTGAAGTCCCGCCCTTGCCCGATGGCGCCACGCCCGAGGAAATCGAAGGTCGCCTGCCCACGCTGGAGGCCCTGCGCACCCGAGGCTTCCGCCTGGCGTTTGACCAGCAGGCCCTCAAGCGTGCCTACACCAGCTGGCTGCCCCTGGCAGCCTTCATCAAGCTGGACATGCAGGCCTTCAAACCTGAGCTGGCCGCGCCGCTGGTCAAGTTTGCCACCACCCACAGCAAAGCCACCCTGGTGGCCGAAAAGGTGGAAACGGCCGAGCAGTACGAGCTGATGAAGGGCCTGGGCGTGAAGCTGTTCCAGGGCTACTGGTTCGCCCTGCCCTCGCTGGTCAAGGCCACCACCATCCGCCCCTCGCAGGCCACGATCATCCAGCTCATCAACCTGGTGCGCAAACAGGCCAGCACGGCCGAGATCGAAGACCTGCTCAAGAAAGACCCCACCCTGTCTTTCAACCTGCTGCGTTTCATCAACTCGTCGGGTTTTGGCCTGTCGTGCGAGATCACCTCGTTCCGCCACGCGGTGATGATCCTGGGCCTGAAAAAACTGTTCCGCTGGGCGGCACTTTTGATGACCACCTCGCGCGCTGGTGGTGCGCCACCGGCTGTGGGCCAGACCGCCGTGGTCCGTGGCCGCCTGATGGAGCTGCTGGCCGCCGAGTTGCTGCCGCCTGAAGACTGCGACAACGCCTTTGTGGTGGGCGTGTTCTCATTGCTCGATACCATGCTGAACGTGCCACTGGAGAAGGCACTGGAGTCAGTGGCCCTGCCCGAGCCCGTGATGGACGCCCTGCTGCGCGGCACCGGTGTGTTTGCGCCCTTCCTGGAGCTGACCAAGGCTTGTGAGAGTGGTGATGAAGTGGCCTTTGCCAAGAACGCTGACGCGCTGCACCTGTCCAACCGCCAGGTCAACTGGGCCCACCTTCAGGCGCTGACCTGGGCCGAAAGCCTCAACGAGGAGTGACGCACCGGCCTGTGGCGCGCATGGCCGCCGCAGCCGCCCAAAGTCAAAGGGCCCTGGTCATCCAGGGCCCTTTTTGTTTGGTTATGGAGAAAGCACAAACTCTCAGTTGCTGGCCTGGATGCCCGCCGCGCGGATGATGCGCGCGTTGTTCTCCGACTCTTGCGCAATCTGGCGCGCAAACTCGGCCGCCGTACCGCCTGTGGGCACGTTGTCGGTGGCTTCCAGCTTGCTGCGGATATCTGGCTGGGCGAGCGCCTTGTTCACCTCGGCATTGATACGGTCGAGCATGGCCGCGGGCGTCTGCGCGGGCGCATAGAAGCCGAACAGCGACGACAGGTTGGCAGCGGGCTGGCCCAGCTCGGCCAGCGTGGGCACCTGCGGCAGTGAATCAAGCCGCGCAGGCGCCCCCACCGCCAGCGGCTTGAGCTTGCCCGCCTTGATGTGCTGCAGCACGGCTGGCCCCGCGTTGGTGGACAGCACTTCGTACTGCCCGCCCAGCGCGTCGTTCATCTGCTGGCCACCGCCCTTGTAGGGCACGTGGGTGATCTGCACCTGGCTCTTGCCCGCGATCTGCTCCAGCATGATGTGGCCCAGCGACGCCTGCCCCGAAGTCGCCCAGCGCACGGCCCCAGGCTTCGCCTGCGCGGTGGCCAGCAAGTCCTTGAAATCTGCCGCCTTGCTGGCGGATGTGCCCAGCAGCAGCACGGGCGAATACATCACGCTCACCACCGGGGCAATGTCTTTTTGCGGGTCGAACGGCGACTTGCCCAGGTGCGGGTTGAGCGCCAGCGGGCTCACCGCCGCAAAGCCCAGGGTGTAGCCATCTGGCGCCGCCTTGGCGACGGCATCCACGCCCAGGCTGCCACTGGCACCGGCCTTGTTCTCGATGACCACCGGCGTGCCCAGTTGCACGGCCAGCTTGTCTGCCAGGGCACGCGCCACGTTGTCGCTCACACCGCCCGCCGGGTAGGCCACCACAATGCGGATCGGCTTGGCCGTGGGCCAGGACTGCGCCAAAGCCATGGCTGGTGCAAGGGCCAGCGCGGCGGTGGCAAGGAGGACGCGGCGGGACAGCGGGGGTAAGTGGGTCATCGAAAAGAAGCCGCCATCAGGCGGTCGGTGAATCTATCAATCGAGTTCGAGCTTGCGCTCGCGGATGAGCCGGGCCCATTTCTCATTCTCGCCCTTCACGAAGCTGAAGAACTCCACAGGGCCCAGCGAATGTACTTCGGAACCCGTGGATGCGAACTTGGCCTTCACATCCGCCTGCGCCAGCACCTTGGCCAGCTCGGCGGCCAGCTTGTCCACCACCTCCTTGGGCAGGCCGGCCGGGCCGACCAGGCCCTGGAAGCCCACCGACTCCATGGCGGCAAAGCCCAGCTCGCCCACCGTGGGCACATCGGGCAGTTGCGGGTCGCGCCGGGGCCCGGTCACGGCCAGCGCCTTGAGCTTGCCGCCCTTGATCTGCGGCAGCAGCACCGGCCCCGCATCAATGAGCAGCTGCGTCTGGCCGCCAATCAAATCCTGCACCGCGGGCGCGCTGCCTTTGTACGGCACATGTGTCACATCGAGGCCCGTGGCCTGGTTCATGAGTTCGCCGTTGAGGTGTGTGGACGTGCCCGCGCCGCCCGAGGCAAAGTTCACCTTGCCCGCATTGGCCTTGGCCCACGCCACCCAGTCCTTGAGGTCCTTGGCCGGGTGATCCAGGCGTGTCACGGCGATGTAGCTGCCCTGGCTGATCTGGCCGACATACGTGAACTGCTTGAGCGGCTCGTAGGGCATCTTGCGCTGCAGGTAGGGCGCGATGGCAAACGGCCCGGTGTTGGCGAGCAGGAGGGTGTACCCGTCCGGCGCTGCGCGCGTGAGTTCGGTGGCGGCCAGCATGCCGCCAGCGCCCGGCTTGTAGTCCACCACGATCTGCTGCTTGAGCACCTCCTGCAAAGGCACCTGCACGGTGCGGGCGGCAAAGTCGATACCGCCGCCCGGCGGGTACCCCACGATGAGGCGGATGGGCTTGGCCGAAGGCCAGCCCTGGGCCATGGACAGGGTGGCCAACCCCAGCAGCAACGTGCCTGCAACCAGTTTCTTCATGCTCTTGTCTCCTTGTGTTGTTGTGAGGAATACAGACTTGGACAACCCAGCGGGCCTCCATCTCCCTTCATCCACGCGGATGGTGCTGGGCATGCAGCGATTTGAGCCGCTCGCGCGCCACGTGGGTGTAGATGGTGGTGGTCGAGATGTCGGCATGACCCAGCAGCAGCTGCACCACGCGCAGGTCGGCACCATGGTTGAGCAGGTGGGTGGCAAACGCGTGGCGCAGCGTGTGCGGGGACAGCGGCACGGTGATGGCCGCCACCTGCGCCCATTTTTTGACGATGACCCAGAACATCGCCCGCGTCATGCCGCTGCCGCGCTGGGTCACAAACAGATCATCGGTCTGCTGCCCGCCCAGGATGGCGCCGCGCGCCTCGTGCAGGTAGCGCTCCAGCCAGGCATGTGCCTCATCGCCAAACGGCACCAGGCGCTCTTTGCAGCCCTTGCCCATCACCCGCAGCACGCCTTCGTTCAGCCCGAGCTGGAAGGTCTTAAGCGTGACCAGCTCGGTCACGCGCAGGCCGCTGGCGTACATCAGCTCCAGCATGGTGCGGTCGCGCAGGCCCAGGGGGTTGCCCAGATCGGGCGCGTTGAGCAAAGCCTCTACCTGGGCCTGCGACAAGGTCTTGGGCACCCGCAGGGGCTGGCGCGCGGCCTGCAGCCGCAGCGTGGGGTCGGCGGTGATGCGCCGCTCGCGCAGTGCCCAGTGAAAATAGCGGCGCAGCACCGTGAGCCGCCGGTTGGCCGAGGTGGCGCGGGTTTCCGCATGGCGGGCGGCAAAGTAGGCGTTGAGGTGCAGCTCGGCCGTGTCGTCCAGCGCCAGCGCGGGCTGCTGGGCCGCCAGCCACTGGGCGTACAGCGTAAGGTCGCGCCGATAGGCCGCCAGCGTGTTGCGCGAGAGGCCGTCCTCCAGCCACAAGGCGTCCACAAAGGCATCGATGGCGTTCAGGCTGGCAGCAAGCATACAAAAACGATAGCACGTAAAAAAGCCGCCCGGGCGAAGGGGCGGCTTTGGAGTGTCGAGGTGCAGCGCTTATTCGAGCGTCAGCTTCTGCTTGACCACCACATCCTTGTAGACCGCGAACTCGGCCTTGATCTGCTCGGCAAACTGCTCGGGCGTGTTGCCGATCACGAGGGAGCCGGTGTCTTCGATGCGCTTCTTCACGGCCGGGTCTTGCAATGCCGTGCGCACGGCGGCGTTGATCTTGTCCACCACGTCCTTGGGCAGGCCCTTGGGGCCCACGATGCCGTAGTAGGCCATGCGGTTCACGGGCTCCAGGCCCAGTTCCTTGAACGTTGGCGTGTTGGGCAAGGCTGCCACGCGCTGGGGGGCGGCCACCACGATGGGCACCAGGCGGTTTTCCTTGATGAAAGGCAGGGCAGAAGGCAGGTTATCAAAAATCATGGGCACCTGGCCCGCCACCGTGTCGTTGAGGGCGGGGCCCGCACCACGGTAGGGGATGTGGGTCACAAAGGTGCCCGAGAGGTTCTTGTACAGCTCCATCTGCAGGTGACCGATGCCGCCCGTGCCGGAGGACGAGTACGAATACTTGCCTGGCGACTTCTTGACTTCGGCCACAAAGGCCTTGTAGTCCTTGGCCGGGAAGCTGGGGTGCACCGCAATGATGTTGGGGGTGGCCGCGATGTTGATGATGGGCGTGAAGTCCGTCAGCGGGTTGTATGGCGTCTTGGGGTTGATGGCCGGGTTGGCCGCCGTGGTGGACACGGTGGCCACGCCCAGCGTGTAGCCGTCGGGCGCCGAGCGGGCCGTTTCGGCCGCGCCCACGATGCCGCCACCACCGGCCTTGTTCTCCACGATCACGCTCTGGCCCAGGGCCTTGCCCAAGGGGTCGGCGATCACGCGCGCAATGATGTCGGTGGTGCCACCGGGTGCAAACGGCACCTGCAGCTTGATCACCTTGTTGGGATAGCCTTGGGCGGCAGCGGTGCCTGCTGCGGCAGCCAGTACGGTCAGCGCAAGCCATTGACGACGATGCATGGAGTTCTCCTTCGTGCGGGTAACAAACAGCGCCGATGGTATGCGCAACCACCGCGTTGGCGCCCTGCGGATTCCACATAAGGGCTAACCCCAAGGCCTTGCCGCGCATCAAGTATTCTCGGCAGCGTGAACTACGCCCAGCTCCTGCTCCCCGACTTCTCCCTCATCCTGTGCGGCTACCTGATCTGCCGCTACACCGCCCTCAACCGCTCGGTCTGGCAGCCGGTGGAAAGCCTGGTGTACTACCTGCTCTTTCCGGTGCTGCTGTTCCAGTCCATCGTCAAGAGCCCGGTGGACATCAGCGCCGCATCGGGGCTGATCGGCGCGGGCATGCTGTCGGGCGTGATCGGCATTGCGCTGGCCTACAGCCTGCCGCACTGGCCCTGGCTCGGCAAACACATCGATGCGCGGGACCATGCGGCCAGCGCACAGGTGGCGTTCCGCTTCAACTCCTTCATTGGCCTGGCGATTGCCGAGCGGCTGGCGGGCACGCAGGGCCTTTTGATGATTGCCGTGCTGATCGGCGTGTGTGTGCCGCTGTTCAACGTGGCCGCCGTGTGGCCCATGGCGCGGCAGGGCCAGCACAGTTTTGCGCGCGAGCTGGTGCGCAACCCGCTGATCATTGCCACAGGGTCGGGCCTGGCGGCCAACCTGCTGGGTTTTCAGATTCCGGAGTGGGCCGTGCCCACCGTCAGCCGCATCAGCGCCGCATCGCTGGCGCTGGGGCTGATGGCCGCCGGCGCCGGCCTGCAGTTTGGCCTGCTCACACGCGGCAAGGCGCTGAGCGTGGCGGTGCTGTCCATCCGCCACCTGGTGCAGCCCCTGCTGGCCTTTGCGCTGGCGCGGCTGTTTGGGCTGGACCCGGTGCAGACCACCGTGCTGCTGGCCTTCTCGGCCCTGCCTACGGCGTCAACCTGCTATGTGCTCGCAGCCCGCATGGGCTACAACGGGCCCTATGTGGCGGGGCTGGTGACGCTGTCCACCCTGCTGGGCGTGGTGAGCCTGCCTTTTGCCCTGGGGTTTCTGCGATGACGAATTTTCTGCACCCTGACCTGCACGCCACTGCACCGGGCACGGTACGGCGCCGCACCCTGCTGGCCCGCCTGGCCGTGGTGGCCCTCGCTGCGCCGCTGGCCGCCTGCGGGCGCAAGCCTCCACGGTCGCAGGCGCTGCCCGCTGGGGCCACGGTGCTGGCGCTGGGCGACTCGCTGACCTCGGGCGTGGGCGCATCGGCCGACACCGCCTACCCCGCCGTGCTGCAGCGCCTGACGGGCTGGAAGGTGGTCAACGGCGGTGTGTCGGGTGACACCTCGGCCCAGGCATTGGCGCGCCTGCCGAGCCTGCTGCAACAGCACAATCCTGCGCTGGTGATCGTGAGCATCGGCGGCAACGACTTTTTGCGCCGCCAGAGCAGCGCCACCACCCGCACCAACCTGGAGCGCATCTGCGCCGACGCGCGCGCCAGCGGCGCCCAGGTGTTGCTGGTGGCCGTGCCCGAGCTTTCGCTGATGGCCGCTGCAGGCAGGCTCAGCGACCATGCACTGTACGAAGAGGTGGCCGACGCGTTGAAGATCCCCCTGCACAGCAAAGGCTGGTCGGGTGTGCTGGCGCAAGACCGGCTGCGGTCCGACCAGATCCATGCGAATGCAGCGGGTTACGAACAGTTTGCGCAGGGGCTGGTGGAGACCCTCAAAACCACCGGATTGCTGGTGCAGTAACACCGCAGGGCCCCACAACCCAAAAAATATTATTTTGATAGCTTAAAACGCTTACCCATCGCGCGGAGAGGCCGCTTTTTATTCAAATTTCCAGCGCCCAGGCCACATGCTCGCGCACCAGATCGCTCGGGTCTTCAGCGCGGGTCTGCAATGCGGCGCGCACTGCGCCATCGCCCGTCGCCCGCAGCGCATTGCCCAGCGCCACAGCCACGTTGCGCAGCCAGCGCTCGTGACCGATGCGGCGGATGGGGCCGCCCTCTGTCATGCGCAAAAAGGTGGCTTCGTCCCACGCAAACAGGTGCACCAGCTGCTGTCCCGACAGGCCCTTGCGCTCGTCAAAGTCGGGCAGGCGGCTGACCTGGGCAAACTTGTTCCAGGGGCAGATGAGCTGGCAGTCGTCGCAGCCATAGATGCGGTTGCCCAGCAAGGGCCGCAGCTCCAGCGGGATGGGCCCCGCATGCTCGATGGTGAGGTACGAGATGCAGCGGCGCGCATCGATTCGGTGGGGCGCAATGATCGCCTGCGTGGGGCACACATCGATGCACGCGCTGCAGCTGCCGCAGTGGGCCGTGACGGGCGCGCTCGGTGGCAGCGCCATGTCCACATAAATTTCGCCCAGGAAGAACATGGACCCCGCCTCGCGGTTGAGCACCAGCGTGTGCTTGCCGCGCCAGCCCTGGCCGCTGCGCGCGGCCAGCTCGGCCTCCAGCACCGGGGCGGAGTCGGTGAACACGCGGTGGCCAAACGGGCCGATGGCCTCGGCGATGCGGTCGCTGAGCTTTTGCAGCCGGGCGCGCAGCACCTTGTGGTAGTCCCTGCCACGGGCGTAGACGGAGACGATGCCCTCCTGGGGGCGGGTCAGGCGCGAAAGCTCCACCGTTTGCCAGCCTTCGGGCGCGTCCATGGCCGTATCGCGCGGCAAATAATCCATGCGCGCCGTGATCACGCTCACGGTACCGGGCACCAGCTCGGCAGGGCGCGCGCGCTTCATGCCATGGGATGCCATGTAATGCATCTCGCCATGAAAACCCTGCGCCAGCCAGGCCGAAAGCCCGGGTTCTGCCGCAGACAAGTCCACCCCCGCCACGCCGATTTGGGAAAATCCCAGCTCGCGGGCCCACTCCTGCATTTGAGGAACGAGTTGACTGTTGCACCACATACCGGCCAGATTGTAGAAAGCGGCACCGATGCCCTTGCCGAAGCTACACGCCATTTCACCTGGCACAGCGAAGCCGACACCGACGCCTTCGCGCGCCAGCTGGCAGCGCAGCCGCTGCTGGCCAACGCCTACCTCACCCTGCATGGCGACCTGGGCGCAGGAAAAACCACGCTGGTGCGCCACCTGCTGCGCGCCCTGGGCGTGCAGGGCCGCATCAAGAGCCCCACCTATGCCGTGGTGGAGCCCCACGAGGCGCCCAACCTCTCGATCTGGCACTTCGACTTCTACCGCTTCGACGACCCGCGCGAGTGGGAGGACGCGGGTTTCAGGGACATTTTTGCCAACCCGGGCCTCAAGGTGGCAGAATGGCCGGAAAAGGCTGCAGCGCTTACCCCGCCTGCGGACCTTGCTATCCACATTGAAGCAATCGATGACACCGAAAGGAAGGTCACACTGCACGCCCACACCCCCGCAGGGCGCGCACTGCTGCAAGGACTCTGATACACCGTGAACCAGCCCCACATGCCCACCCCCTCCACAAAGCCGCCCTCGCGCCGCGCTGTGCTGCAGATGGGCTCCCTGGTGTTGCTGCTGGGCACGCAGCAGATTGCGCGTGGCGCCACCATCCTGGCCGTGCGCGTGTGGCCCGCCCCTGAGTATTCGCGGGTGACCATCGAATCCGATGGCGCGCTGGTGGCCAAACAGTTCTTCGTGACCACACCACCGCGCCTGGCGGTGGACATCGAAGGCATCGACCTCAGCCCCGCGCTGCGCGAGCTGGTGGCCAAGGTCAAGCCCGACGACCCCAACATCGCAGGCATCCGCGTGGGCCAGAACGCGCCCGGCGTGGTGCGCCTGGTGGTGGACCTGAAGCAGGCAGCCCTGCCCCAGGTCTTCACCCTGCCGCCCGTGGCCGCCTACCAGCACCGGCTGGTGTTCGACCTGTACCCCGCCGCGCCGGTGGACCCGCTGGAGGCACTGATCGCCGAGCGCCTGCGCGAGACACCTTCCGCCGACAAAGCCGCCCCCCCGGCGCCCACGCCCACCGTGGCCACGCGCCCGAGCACTCCTGCCGAACATGACCCGCTGGGTGACCTGATCGCCCAGCGGGCCCAACGCCCTGCCCCTGCAGAAGCCCCGCCGCCCGCCGTGGCGGCAGCGCCCGCACCGGCCGAGCCGCCCCGCACCGGCAACCGCGCCACCGCCACCCAGACCGACCGCCTCATCATCGTGGCGCTGGACCCGGGCCACGGCGGCGAAGACCCCGGCGCCATCGGCCCCGCAGGCACGCGCGAAAAAGACGTGGTGCTGCGCGTGGCCTACCTGCTGCGCGACCGCATCAACGCCACCACCGTGGGCGGCAACCCCATGCGAGCCTACCTCACGCGCGACGGCGACTACTTTGTGCCGCTAGGCACACGCGTGCAGAAAGCCCGGCGCGTGCAGGCCGACCTGTTCGTTTCCATCCACGCCGACGCCTTCACCACCCCCGAAGCCCGGGGCGCCAGCGTGTTCGCGCTGAGCCAGGGCGGCGCCTCCAGCACCGCTGCGCGCTGGCTGGCCAACAAAGAAAACCAGGCCGACCTAGTGGGCGGCATCAACGTGCAATCCAAAGACCAGCATGTGCAGCGCGCGCTGCTGGACATGAGCACCACGGCGCAGATCAACGACAGCCTCAAGCTCGGCTCCGTGCTGCTGGGCGAGATCGGCGGCATGGCCAAGCTGCACAAGCCGCGTGTGGAGCAGGCCGGTTTTGCGGTTCTGAAGGCGCCAGACATCCCCAGCGTGCTGGTGGAAACCGCCTTCATCAGCAACCCCGAGGAAGAGAGACGCCTGCGCAGCAGCGCCTACCAGGAGCAGCTGGCCGATGCGCTGATGCGCGGCATCACGCGCTACTTCGCAAAGAACCCGCCGCTGGCGCGCAGCCGGTCGGTGTAGGCCTCGGCGTCTAACTGGGTGCAGACCCTGTTGCAGGTGCGTGGGGATGGGGTGCCAGCAGGTGGTACAGCACCGGCCAACCCGGTGATTCCCCGGCCTTGCGCCCCCTGCCAAGAGCGGGCAAAGTAGGTTCACAGCCCCGCCTTCGCACCGGCATTTCGCCCTGCTCCCGCACCGTGCCGCCGATGCGCCAAGGCAAGACAGGAAGGAGAACCGCCATGGCCCTGCCCCACGCCCAATCTGGCCAGATCGTCAGCGTGCGCCCCCTGGGCGAGCGCCTGCCCGACACCCTCACCACCGCCATCCTCAAGGCCGGCCAGCTTGAAGTCATGCGCGTGGTCCTGCCGGTGGGGAAATCCATGAAAGAACACCAGACACCCGGCGAGGCCACCGTGCAGTGCATCGAAGGCGTGGTCGAGTTCGCCAGCGACGGCGCCGTGCAGCAGCTGCACCCTGGCGACTTTGTGCACCTCGCGCCGCGTGCACTGCATGCCCTCAAGGCGGTGCAGCCCGCCTCGCTGCTGGTCACGCTGTGCCTGCAGCCGGGGTGACGCGGCAGCCACCGCGCTCCACGCTCATCGGGCGCAGCCCGTTCACTGCCCCAGGCGAAACACGCTCACGATCTGGGCCAGCTTGGCCGCCTGGTGCTTGAGGCTGTCGGCCGCCGCCGCGCTCTCCTCCACCAACGCAGCGTTCTGCTGGGTGACCTGATCGAGCTGTGTCACGGCCTCGCCCACCTGGCTGATGCCGATGGTCTGCTCGCCCGTGGCGCTGGAGATCTCGCCGATCAGGTCGCTCACGCGTTTGACCTGGGTGACGATGTCTTCCATGCTCTGGCCCGCATTGCTTACCAGCTGGGCACCGTTGTCCACCTTCTCCACGCTCGCGCCGATCAGCGTCTTGATCTCCTTGGCAGCCTCTGCGCTGCGCTGCGCCAGGCTGCGCACCTCGCTGGCCACCACCGCAAAACCCCGGCCCTGCTCGCCTGCACGGGCGGCTTCCACCGCCGCGTTCAGCGCGAGGATGTTGGTCTGAAACGCAATGCCGTCAATCACCGCAATGATGTCGGTGATCTTTTTGGAGGCTGCCGCAATGTCTTGCATGGTGGCCACCACCTGGCCCACCACCTCGCCGCCCTTCACTGCTGCCGCCGATGCCGAGCCCGCCAGCACCGCCGCGCGCTGGGCCGTGTCGGAGTTGTTCTTGACGGTGCTGGTGATCTGCTCCATCGACGCCGCCGTCTGCTGCAGGTTGCTGGCCTGCTCCTCCGTGCGCTGGCTCAGGTCGGCATTGCCCGTGGCGATCTCGCTGGAGCCGGTGGCAATGCTGTCGCTGCTCTGGCGCACATCACCCACGATGCGCACCAGCGAGGTCTGCATGCCTTCCATGGCGCGCATCATCTGCGTCACCTCGCCACGCCCCTGCGCGTGGATGGGTTGCGACAGGTCGCCCTCGCCAATGCGCTGCGCCACCTGGGCCACTTCGGCCAGCGACCGGCGGATGCGCTGCACCACCACCCACGACAGCAGCACCAGCAGCGCCAGGCCCGCACCCCCCGCCACCAGCACCGTGGTGCGGTAGGACTGGATCAGCCCCGCCGCCTCGCCTGCCTGCTCGGCCGAGCGCCGCACCTGGTAGGCCACCATCTTGTCGGCCACCGCGTTGTACTGGTCCACCACCGGGGCAAAGCTGCCCAGCGCAAAGCTCTTGGCCTGCGCCATGTCGCCTGCCTTTTTCAGTGCCAACGCCTTGTCGCGCACCTCCAGGTAGGGCTTGCGCACCGCCCCCAGCTCCTCCTGGATGCGCAGGCCCTCCGGGCTGTTCTCCAGCTCGGTGTAGCGTTTTTGCACCTTGCTGGTGTCCGCCGTGGTGGCCGCCACCATGTCCTTGAAGTAGTTCTGCAAATCGTCGCCTTCGGACTGGACGATGGAGAACACGCGCGTGGAGTTGACGGCAATGTTGCTGCGCCAGCGCAGTGCCAGCTGCAGCCGTTCGACCTGTTCGTTGGCCAGCCGGTCCACCGTGGCGCCCAGGTGCTGCACCCGCACCAGGCTCAGCCCCAGCACCACCACCAGCGCCAGAATGGCCACCCCCACGATCAGCCCGATCTGCTGCGCCACCGTGAGCTGGGTGCCCAGCCCTCCCCGGCTCGCCTGCTGTGCTTGTGGGTCCATGGGGTGCCTCCTTGTAAGAATGTGTGCACAGGAAATGATCTGCCTGCGCCACGCGGTTGGCAACAGCCGCCGGAGCCACGTAAACCCTTAGAAAAGCGCCCTCAGCCCCTGGGGGAAAAGCCATCTGTCCTACATGAGGCGCCCCGGGTGACCTACACCCACCGCCCACTCCAACACTCATAGTCGAGGCACAGGCCCGGCATGACGGGCCAGCCCCGGCGGGCAAGCCGCCCGCCCCCTTCTTTCAAGACCGACAAGGACTACGCCATGAAACTCCGCCACATCCTTCTTGCAAGCACCTGCACCGCCGCCCTCGCGCTGGGGGGTTGTGCATCCAACCCGTCACGCGCCCAGGTGGGCACTGGTGTGGGCGCTGTCGTTGGCGGCGTGGCCGGCAACGCGATTTTTGGCGGCCCGGTGGGCACCATCGGCGGCGCAGCGGCCGGTGCGCTCATCGGCCACGAGATCGGCGAAGACCGGGACCAGCGCCGCTACCGCCGCCGCTGACCCGGACTCAACCCAAAATAGGCATAAAAAAGGCTGCTTGCGCGCATTCAGCATGCGCAAGCAGCTCTATTTTTTGTAGCAAAAAAACCTATCAGGCCGTCTTGGCCTGGCGCCCCGCCCGCCATGCGCCAAAGATGGCGATCAGGCCCGGCACAAAAATCAGCGCCCAGATGATCTTGTCCAGGTGCTCCCGCACAAACGGCAGGTTGCCAAAGAAGAACCCGGCCGTGCAAATGCCCAGCACCCACACCAGCGCGCCACCCACGTTGTAGGCGGTGAACTTGGCGCGATTCATCTCGGCCACACCCGCCACAAAGGGCGCAAAGGTGCGGATGAACGGCATGAAACGCGCGAGCACGATGGTGATGCCGCCGTACTTTTCATAGAAGTTGTGTGCCTGGTCGAACGCACGGCGGTTGAACCAGCGCGAGTCCTCCCACTGGAACACCTTCGGGCCAAAAAAGCGGCCGATCGAATAGTTGCACTGATCCCCGAGGATGGCCGCCACCACCAGGACCACGCAGGCCAGCGGAAAACTCATCATGCCCGCGCCGCACAACGCGCCCACGATGAACAGCAGCGAGTCGCCGGGCAGAAACGGCATCACCACCAGGCCCGTCTCCACAAACACGATCAGGAACAAAAGCGCATACACCCACGCGCCGTAGGTTTGCACAAACATTTCAAGGTACTTATCGACATGCAGGATGAAGTCGATGAGGAAGGTGACCAGTTCCATGGGGAGGCCGGTGGGGATACCACTGGGCAGTAAAAAAACAGCGGGCATTATCCCCATCGGCCCGTTGCGCACGCACCGATACCCCTCCACCCTAAAATGCCCCGGGTGAACGACGCACCATCCCCCCTCGCAGCGGCACAGCCCGCACCAGCCGCCCACCGCCGCCCCATCCGCGACCTGCCCGACGAGCTGATCAGCCAGATTGCCGCCGGTGAGGTGGTGGAGCGCCCCGCCTCGGTGGTGCGCGAGCTGGTGGACAACGCGCTGGATGCTGGCGCCACGCAAATCACCCTGCGCCTGTCGGCCGGGGGCGTGCGCCTGATCACGGTGGAAGACGACGGCGGCGGCATTCCGCAAGAAGAGCTCCCCGTGGCACTGCGCCGCCACGCCACCAGCAAGATCACCAACCTGGACGACCTGGAAACCGTGGCCACCATGGGCTTTCGGGGCGAGGCGCTGGCGGCCATTGCCTCGGTGTCAGAGATGTCGCTGCTCTCGCGCCCCGCACACCAGGCCAGCGCCTTCTTGCTGGACGCCCGCAGCGGCGAGCTGCGCCCCGCTGCGCGCAGCACCGGCACCACGGTGGAGGTGAAGGAACTGTTCTTCTCCACTCCCGCGCGCCGCAAGTTTTTGAAAACCGATGCCACCGAGCTGGCGCACTGCATTGAATCCGTGCGCCGCCATGCACTGGCGCGGCCCGACGTGGGTTTTGCCATCTGGCACGAAGGCAAGCTGGTGGAGCAGTGGCGCGCCACCTTCGTCCCCGGGCAAGGGGATGCACAAGACGCCCTGGCCCGCCGCCTGTCGGACGTGCTGGGCGAAGACTTCGTGACCCAATCCGTCGCCGTGCAGCACCGCGTGGGCCCCGTCACCGTCACCGGCCGCGCGGGCCTGCCCGACGCCGCCCGCTCGCGCCCCGACCACCAGTACTGCTACGTCAACGGCCGCTTTGTACGCGACAAGGTGCTGACCCACGCCGCCCGTAGCGCCTACGAGGACGTGCTGCACGGTCACAAGCAGCCTATCTATGCGCTGTATGTGGAGATCGACCCGGCGCGTGTGGACGTGAACGTGCACCCCACCAAGATCGAGGTGCGCTTCCGGGACAGCCGCGAGGTGCACCAGGCCGTGCGCCACGCGGTGGAAAACGCACTGGCCGCCCCCCGCGCCGCTGCGCTGGCGGCCGCCAACGCGGCTGGCAACACGCCCACCGCAGCGACAGATTCAGAGAAAAAACAGCCCCTACCGCCTGTCTGGCAAGCCCAAGCAGCTATCAAATTTGAAGAACGTGGCCACCGCGTGCAAGACCTGCAGGCGCTGTGGGCGCCGCGCAGCGGCGATGCCCCACAAGCCCCGCCCGCCGCCATTGGCGGCCTCTGGGCGCCTTCCACCCAGCCCACGGCCCCACCTGCCACCTACCCGGTGCCGCCCACCGGCCAGCCACAGGCAACCGCCACCACAGCAGAACAACCCGCCGAAGCTGCTACAGCCAACGCCCCGGGCACTGCCGACACCACGGCCTGGCCCACCGGGCGCGACGCCCCCTCGGCCTGGCCCCTGGGCCGCGCCGTGGCACAGCTGCACGGCGTCTACATCCTGGCCGAAAACGCCCAGGGCATGGTCATCGTGGACATGCACGCCGCCCACGAACGCATCGTGTACGAACGCCTCAAGGCCCAAGTGGACAGCGGCGCCCGCATTGCCAGCCAGCCCCTGCTGATCCCCGCCACCTTCGCCGCCACCCCGCAAGAAGTCGCCACCGCCGAAGAGTCCACCGAAGTGCTGGCCATGCTGGGCCTAGAGGTCGTGCCCTTCTCCCCCAAAACCCTGGCCGTGCGCGCCGTACCCACCACGCTGGCGCAAGGCGACCCGGTCGAACTGGCCCGAAGCGTGCTGGCCGAACTGGCCCAGCACGACGCCACCACCGTGGTGCAACGCGCCCGCAATGAAATCCTGGGCACCATGGCCTGCCACGGCGCCGTACGCGCCAACCGCAAGCTGACCATCGATGAGATGAACGCTCTGCTGCGGCAGATGGAAACCACCGACCGGTCGGACCAGTGCAACCACGGGCGGCCGACGTGGCGGCAGTTGTCGATGAAGGAACTGGATGCACTCTTCTTACGGGGGCGATAACCCCCCTGCCCCAATGCAGCATCCGCTAGCGAAGCCAGTCCAAATTCGCTAAGCCCTTCTGGTCTTCCGAGTCACCACTGCTGCAAAAGCAGCCAACAACCCCGCCAGCACGACAAGGCACCATTCGCTGAGCGTGGGGATAGATGCCGCGGTGCTCGACGGCACCACTGCGGGAGCAAACCGTGCAATGCGGCTTCGCGCTTGCCCGCCAATGGTCGTGAAGGCTCCGCCCACGTACACCCTGCTGCCGTCCACCGCAATGCTGGACACGGCACCGTCGGCATCGGGGTCCCAACTGGTAGCCGCACCCGTCGCGACATCCAGCGCCGCAATGCGATTGCGGGATTGCCCCCCAATGCTGGTGAAAGCTCCACCCACGTATACCGTGCTACCGGCAACCGCAATGCTGCTCACCGAACTGCTGGCATTGGGATCCCACGCGCTGGCCAAACCCGTCGCGGCATCCAGCGCCGCTATGCGATTGCGGGATTGCCCCCCAATGCTGGCGAAAGCTCCACCCACGTATACCGTACTACCGGCAACCGCAATGCTGCTCACCGAACTGCTGGCATTGGGGTCCCACGCGCTGGACAAACCTGTCGCGGCATCCAGCGCTGCTATGCGATTGCGGGATTGCCCACCAATGCTGGTGAAAGTTCCACCCACATAAACCGTGCTGCCCACAACCGCAATGCTGCTCACCAAGTTGTTGGCATTGGGGTTCCACGCGCTGGACAAACCTGTCGCGGCATCCAGCGCTGCTATGCGATTGCGGGCTTGGCCACCGATGCTGGTGAAAGCACCGCCCGCATACACCGTACCGCCCGCCACCGCAATGGTGTTCACCACGCTGTTTGCGTTGGGGTTCCAACTGGTCGCCAAACCTGTTGCGGCATCCAGCGCCGCTATGCGGTTGCGAGTTTGTCCACCAATGTTGGTGAAAGCCCCGCCTACGTAAATAGTGCTGCCCGCAATGGCAACACTGCTGATCGTGCCATTGGCATTGGGGTTGAAACCCATGTCCAGAGAACCATCGGTATTGATCCTGGCAATGGAGTTGCGCGGTTGCCCCGCGACGACGGAGAAGGTACCCACGATGATGGCCTTTCCATCGGCTTGGATGACAACCTGGGCGACTGCGTTATCGGCTTGAGGGTCAAATCCTGCATCAACGGTGCCCTGCGCTATGGCATGTCGCGACAGCAGGAGCATGAGCAATGCGGTAGACATCAGCCGCAACAACCACCAAAAACCCGGGGCGTGCGCCCCGTGCAAGCTTTCTGCGAGCCGCTGAGAAGGCCCAAATGCACAGGCGGTGTAACAACTGAGTCTTTGCATGGGATGTAACAAAAGTGAGGGGCCTGCACCAAGCGCGGCGGGTTACCGCAACGACGGATATGTAGCCGTCGAATTAAACGTTTGGCAACAAATTGTGCTCAAGCCGGAAGAGTACAACGCATTTCCCGCAAATAACAAAGCCCGCCGAGGCGGGCTTTGTTAAATCGCTTTCGCTGCCGTTCGTCCCCCAAAGCGGGACAGAGTCAGTTATCCCGTGCCGCCTTGGCCGTGTCCGGGAAGTCGCTGAACAAACCATCCACACCCAGGTTGTAGAACAGCTTGTATTCAGCCTTGGGGTCGCCCTTGAAGTCCGAGGCCAGGCGCCGGGCTTCGTTGCGGAAGGTGTAGGGGTGCACCATCAGGCCCTCGGCGTGGGCGTTTTTCACCACGTCGGTGGCGGGCATCATCACGCGGTCGCGGTCGTCGATCTTGCCGTCGCCGTTGAGGTCGTCGGGCTTGCCGTCCTTGTTGGCGTCCACCTGCTTGGAGGGGATGAGGTACGGCTTCCAGGGGCCGATGCCGTCGGCGTAGGTCTTGACTTCCTTCAGGCCTGCGGGGGTGAGCAGGCTGGCAAAGGTGCGCTTGTCACCGGCCACGGCAAAGTCGTAGGGCTTGTCGTAGGGGGCCGTGAGGTCCATGCTGCCGTCGGCGTTCACGTCGTTGGCGTCCACCAGCTGCACCAGGCGGATCTGCGTCTTGGTGCGCAGGTATTTGAGGTTGGACACCTCGAACGACTGCACGATGACGGGCGAGGTCTTGCTGGTGTAGCCGTACTGGGCCAGCACGTCCAGCAGGCGGTCTTCCAGCTTCAGGCCCAGGTTGACGTGGTAGGTGGGGTGCTTGGTTTCAGGGTACACGCCCACGGTGCGGCCGGCCTTGGTGCCTTCGCTCTTGGCCAGGTCCAGCACTTCCTGCAGCGTGGGGATCTGGTACTTGCCGTTGTGCGACTGGTCGCGCTCGGCCATGGGCTGGATGGCGCGCAGGGTCTTGATTTCGGCCAGGGTGAAGTCCGAGGCGAACCAGCCTTCTTCTTCCACGCCGTCCACCATCTTCTTGGTCTTGCGGCTGGCGAATTCAGCGCGGGTGGACACATCGGTGGTGCCAGTGATGTTGGGCTCATGGCGGGCGATCAGCACGCCGTCCTTGGTGGCCACCAGGTCGGGCTCGATGAAGTCGGCGCCCAGTTCGACGGCGCGCCTGTAGCTCTCCAGGGTGTGCTCGGGCAGATAGCCGCTGGCACCACGGTGGCCGATGACCAGGGGCTTATCGCCGTTCAATGTGGGATAGGGGCTGTCGTCGCTGCCGCCGCAGGCTGCCAGCATGGCCGCCACGGCCAGAACTCCCCACTTCGCACCAGAAATGTGCATGCTCTTCTCCTCGTTGTGTTTAGAACCGCCGAACTGTGGGCCCGCCTTGTGACAAGGCCGTGACGCCCTTTTTGCCAACCGGTGACGGCTTTGTACCGCCCACCAGATGCACCAACATGTGGCAAGTCACCTGCCACATTCCCCACCGTTGTGCGCAGACATGTGCATAAACGTATAACTTTTGAACATAATTCGATGTTGCAGCGCGCCATGGCCTGCACACGCCCTTGATCTTCTGAAAGTCTTTTGAAACATGAAACACGCGTCCGCAGGCAGCTTCCTTTCCCATGTCGCCCTCCGCAATCCGGGCCAGCCCGAATTCCTGCAGGCCGTCACCGAAGTCATGGAGAGCCTGTGGCCGTTCATTGCCGAGCACCCCCGCTATGCCGAACATGGGCTGCTGGAGCGGCTGGTGGAGCCCGAGCGCATCGTGATGTTTCGCGTATCGTGGGTGGACGACCACGGCACGGTGCAGGTCAACCGGGGCTACCGCATCCAGCACAGCATGGCGATCGGCCCGTTCAAGGGCGGCATCCGCTTCCACCCCTCGGTGAACCTGTCGGTGCTCAAGTTTCTGGCGTTCGAGCAGACCTTCAAGAATGCGCTGACCACGCTGCCCATGGGCGGCGGCAAGGGCGGCAGCGACTTCGACCCCAAGGGCCGCAGCCCTGGTGAAGTGATGCGCTTTTGCCAGGCCTTTGTGTCCGAGCTGTTCCGCCATGTGGGCGCAGACACCGATGTGCCCGCAGGCGACATCGGCGTGGGCGGCCGCGAGGTGGGCTACATGGCCGGCATGATGAAGAAGCTCAGCAACCGGGCGGACTGCGTGTTCACCGGCAAGGGCCTGTCGTTCGGCGGCTCGCTGATCCGCCCCGAGGCTACGGGCTACGGCACGGTCTACTTTGCGCAAGAGATGCTGCGGGCCAACGGCCGCTCGCTGGACGGCCTGCGCGTGTCGGTATCGGGCTCGGGCAACGTGGCGCAGTACGCGGTGGAAAAGGCCCTGCAGCTGGGCGCCAAGGTGGTCACCGTGTCGGATTCGAGCGGCACCATCGTGGACGAGGACGGCTTCACCCCCGAAAAGCTCGCCATCCTCATGGATGTGAAGAACCACCACTACGGCCGCGTGAGCGACTACGCCGAGCGCACCGGTGTGAAGTTCGAGGCCGGCGTGCGCCCCTGGCATGTGCCGGTGGACGTGGCCCTACCCTGTGCCACCCAGAACGAGCTGGACGCGCGCGACGCCGCCACCCTGATCAAGAACGGCGTGGTCTGCGTGGCCGAGGGGGCCAACATGCCCTCGACCATCGAGGCCGCCAAGGCCTTTGAAGCCGCTGGTGTGCTGTATGCGCCCGGCAAGGCCAGCAATGCAGGGGGCGTGGCCACTTCAGGCCTGGAGATGAGCCAGAACGCCGCCCGCCTGGCCTGGCCGCGCGAGGAGGTCGATGCGCGCTTGCTGCAGATCATGCAAGGCATTCACGCCGCCTGCCTGCGCTATGGCAAGCACGCCGATGGCCGCGTGAGCTACGTGGACGGCGCCAACATCGCGGGCTTTGTGAAGGTGGCCGACGCGATGCTGGCGCAGGGCGTGGTCTGAGCCAACGCCTGCAAATACCCCGCAAATGAGGGGAAAAGACAGGGGATAAACCACTATTGGGCGGCGTTCTTCGCACAATGGGCACAGAGCGTGCATGGAGGAAGGACAGAACTTTCCGGCATGGCGCCGATCTGTCCTCCTCATGAAACGCACCCCTGTCCTGATCTCCCTGGCGCTGGCCGTTGCCGTCCTGGCGGGCTGCGCCACCCTCGACGCCAAGCAGCGCGAATGGATCTTCCAGCCCAGCGACCGCAGCTGGGGCGGCGCGCCCTCTACCGATGGCATGGAGGATGTGTGGATCGACTTCCAGTCCGACACCAGCGGCAAGGCCGAGCGCCTGCATGGCCTGTGGCTGCCCCACGAGCGCAAGGATGCGCCCGTGCTGCTCTACCTGCATGGCGCGCGCTGGAACGTGGCGGGCTCGTCCAACCGCATCCGGCGCATGCAGGAGCTAGGTTTTTCGGTGCTGGCCATCGACTACCGGGGGTTTGGCCGCAGCAGCGCGGGCCTGCCGTCTGAAGCCACCGCCGCCGAAGATGCGCGCGCCGCCTGGGCCTGGCTGGCGCAGCAAAAACCAGACAAGCCCCGCTACATCTTTGGCCACTCGCTCGGCGGCGCCATTGCCATCGACCTGGCGCGCCAGGTGCAGGACGAGCAGGGCACCATCGTCGAAGGCACCTTCACCAGCATCCCCGAGGTGGTCAGTACCTTCAAGTGGGGCTGGCTGCCGGTGTCGGGCCTGATCACCCAGCGGTTTGAATCGGTGCGCAAGGTGGCTGAGATCGGCTCGCCCCTGCTGGTGGTGCATGGCAGCGAAGACAGCCTCATCCTGCCCAGCCTGGGCCGCAAGCTGTACGAGGCGGCGGCAGAGCCCAAGCGGTTTGTGCTGGTGGAGGGTGGCTCGCACCACAACACCAACGCCGTGGGCCAGGGCCTCTACCGCGAGGCCATGGTGACCCTCTTCAAGCTGAAGTAAGCGCCAAGGCCGAAGCCCAGGCGCTGCCACCTCAGCGCCGCACCGCCTGCGCCAGTGCCGCCCATGCCTTGAGCGTGAGCGGGTGGGTGAAGGCCGCGCCCGCCACAGGGTGCGACGAGAGCTTGATCACCACCATCTCGGCAGCCGGGTTCACGTGGATGAACTGACCGTGGATGCCTGCGGCTTCGTAGGCGCCATCGGCGTTGTGCAGCACCCACCACTGGTTGCGGTAGCTGTAGCCGGGGCGAAACGCCATGCCACCCATCTTGAACTTCTCGCGGTCGCCGCCCTTGGCGGTGTCGTCGATCACGGCCTTGTCAAACACCTTCTGGCCGTTGTAGCTGCCGCCCAGGCGCAGCATTTCGCCAAACCGCGCCAGGTCACGCGCCGTGGCATTGAGCCCCGCGCCCTGCAGCGGCGTGCCCACGCTGTCCACCATCACGTGGGCGTCCTCCTCCATGCCCAGCTTCTGCCAGATGTTGTCGCTCATCAGCTCGGCCCAGTGCTTGCCGGTGGCGCGCGAGACGATCCAGCCCAGCACTTCGGAATGCACGGTGCGGTACACAAAACCCGCGCCGTGTTCGCCTTCCTTCTTGAGCGTCCTGAGGAAGTCATACACATTGGTCGGCCCCTGGTAGCCAGGCGGGCGCGGCAGCATGCCGCTGGACCAGCTGTAGCCAAAGATCTCGGTGGTGGGGTCGGTGTAGACCTCGCGGAAGCGCACGGCGCCTGTCATGTCCATCACCTCGCGCACCTTCATGTCGCCCCAGGCCGAGTCGGCCAGCTCGGGCACATATTTGGTGACCAGCGCGTTGGGGTCGATCTTGCCCTCGTGCGCCAGTTGCGCAGCCATGAGCCCGGTGAACGACTTGGTGACCGAGAACAGCAGGTGCGGCGTATGCGGCTTCATCTGGTTGTCGTAGCGCTCGTACACCACGCGGCCTTTGTGCATCACCACCAGCGCATCGGTGTAGGTGCGGGTGAGCCACTGGTCCACCGTGATGGACTGGCCCTTGTCGTCGTCAAACACCACGCCGCCCAGGGGTTTGGGGTCTGCAGGCAAGGCCGATGCAGCCGCCCCGCCCCGGCGGATGTTGTGCGTGGGCTGCAGCTCGCGCAGGTGCTGCAGCGCCCAGCGCATCTGGGGGTATTTGAAGGAATTGCTCAGGTCCACCCGCTGCGCGCCCTCGGGCGGGAAGGTGGTCATGTAGCCCAGCTTGTCGAGTGTCACGCTCTCGGGTGCGGGCAAGGCCGGTGCCTGGGCCTGGGCGGCCAGGGCCGTGCCCAGGGCAGCCAGCGCCAGCGAGTTGCGCAGCTTGGTGGCCACGGCAGGGCGCCAGCCCTGGGGCTCCCGGGGGGTTGTGATCTTGTGCATGGGAAGTTGTCTCCTGGTTTGTTGTGTTGTGTGTTGTTGTGCGGCAGCCTGGGCCCGGCCAGCCGCACCACCATGGTGCTGCGCCACCTGCCCCGCCTACTGTCGCCCGCGCGACGCACATCACACACCATTTCTCACAGCCTCTCACCAGCCCCGGCCCGCCGGGCGCGGGCGCCCCTTCTGGTACCCTCAGACAGATATGTCTGCCCCCTCCGCCACCGCTGTGCCTGCGGCGCACGCCCCTGTCTCGATCCATCCCGGCCTGGCCATCCTGGTGCTGGCCCTGCTGCTGTCCATCCAGCCCGTCACCACTGACCTCTACCTGCCTGCCCTGCCTGCCCTCACCCGCAGCCTGGGCGCGCCGCTGTCGGCGGCGCAGCTCACCCTGAGCGGCCTGCTGCTGGCGTTTGGCTGCTCACAAATGGTGTGGGGCCCGCTGTCCGACCGCTTTGGCCGCCGCCCCGTGCTGCTGGCAGGCCTGGCCATCTACACCGTGGCCTCGGTGGGCAGCGCGCTGGCGCCCAGCATGGCGCTGCTCATCGTGTGGCGCATTGCCCAGGGCGCGGCCATGGGCGCGGTGGTGATGTGCGCACGCGCCATCGTGCGCGACCTGTACACGCCGCTCGAAGGCGCGCGCGCCATGTCCAAGGCGCTCACCGGCCTGGGCATCGTGGCCTGCATCTGCGCGCCGCTGGGCGGGCTGCTGAGCGAGTGGCTGGGCTGGCGCGCTGCGCTGTCTGCCTTGACGGTGTATGCGATCGTCACCCTGGCCCTGGTGGCCCTGCGCATGCCAGAGACGCTGGCGCAGCGCAACCCGCTGGCCCTGCAGCCGCGTGCGCTGGTCGGCACCTGGCTGCATGTGCTGAAGAGCCCCACCTTCTGGGCGTTCTCGCTGCAGACCACGGCCACCTATGGCGGGCTGTTCACCTTTCTGGCGGCGTCGTCGTTTGTGTATATCGACGTGCTGGGCCTCACCCGCACGCAGTACGGCTGGACCATGGCCTCGGCCTGCGCGGCCTACCTGGGCGGCACCTTCCTGTGCCGCCGCCTGCTGGCCCGCCACGGGCTGCAGCGCACGGTGGCCATTGCCGGGGGCCTGAGCGTGGCCGGTGGCACGCTGATGGCGCTGGTGGCCTGGATGGGCTGGCACCACCCCTGGGCCTTGCTGCTGCCGTTCTACCTGTTCATGCTGGGCCATGGCATCCACCAGCCCTGCGGGCAAAGCGGGGCTGTGGGGCCGTTTCCGCAGGCAGCGGGCGTGGCGTCGGCCCTGAACGGTTTCATGATGATGCTGGCGGCCTTTGCGATTGGCGGCTGGCTGGGCCTGCGGCTGGACGGCACGGTGTGGCCGCTGGTCAACGGCATCTGGTTCTGGTCGGTGGTGCTGGCCATCATCTCGTGGACGCTGGTGCAGAAGTTTGGAGCCGCCCGTGACCGTGCCTGAGACCCAAGATAGCCTGCCAGACCACCTCCCGGCCATCGCCCTGGCAGGCCCCACCGCATCGGGCAAAACCGCCGGGGCCCTGGCCCTGGCCGCCGTGCTGGGCAAGCAGGGCCAGCCCGTCGAGATCATCAGCGTGGATTCGGCCCTGGTGTACCGGGGCATGGACATTGGCACCGCCAAGCCCACGCCGGAGGAGCGCGCTGCCGTGCCGCACCACCTCATCGATATCCGCGACCCGTTGCAGGCCTACAGTGCCGCCGAGTTTGTGCAGGACGCCACCCAGTTGATGGCCGAGATCCGCGCCCGTGGCGCCCTGCCACTGCTGGTGGGCGGCACCATGCTGTACTTCAAGGCACTGTTCGACGGCATTGACGACATGCCCGCCGCCGACCCCGAGGTGCGCGCAAAGATCGAGGCCCAGGCCGCCGAGCAGGGCTGGCCCGCCCTGCACGCCGAGCTGGCGCGGGTGGACCCGGTGACGGCCGCCCGCCTGGCGCCCGGCGACAGCCAGCGCATCCAGCGCGCGCTGGAGGTGTGGCAGGTGTCCGGCCAGCCGCTGTCGAGCTTTCACACTACAAAAAAAGGAGCTAACAGCGCTTTACCAGCGGGCGCAAGCGCCCTTTTTTCCTTGGAACCTGACGACCGGGCCTGGCTGCACGGGCGCATTGCCCAGCGTTTTGACACCATGCTGGCCGGTGGCTTCATCGACGAGGTGAAGGCCCTGCACGCGCGCGGCGACCTGCACCCGGACCTGCCCTCCATGCGCTGCGTGGGCTACCGCCAGGTGTGGGACGAGCTGGACTTTCTGGCCGCGCAGGCGCCCGGCCGCCCCATCAACATGGGCCTGCTGCGCGAGCGCGGCATTGCCGCCACGCGCCAGCTGGCCAAGCGCCAGATCACCTGGCTGCGCAGCATGCCCACACGCCACGCCATCGCCTGCGACCACCCCCACGCCGTGGCCCAGCTGGTGCAGGCCGTGCTGCAGCGGCTGGCGCAGCGCGCCCCATCATGACCCTGCTGCGCGTGGACGGCCTGGGCAAACACTATGGCGGCACGCCGGTGTTTGCCAACGTGCACTTCAGCGTGGCGCCCGGCGAGTTTGTGGCCATCGTGGGTGACTCGGGCGTGGGCAAGTCCACCCTGCTCAACTGCCTGGCGGGCCTCGATAGCTGGGACACCGGCAGCATCACCCACGGCAACACCGACCTGGGCCAGCTGGACGACACCCAGCGCGCGCTGTGGCGGCGCGCCCATGTGGGCTTTGTGTTCCAGGCCTTCCACGTGCTGCCGCACCTGGACGTGGCGCAGAACGTGGCCCTGCCGCTGATGCTGCTGGGCAAGACCGGGACCGAGCCCGAACGCGTGCAGCACATGCTCGATGCCGTAGGGCTTGAAGGCCTGGGCGCCCGCCTGCCGCAGCAGCTCAGCGGCGGCCAACTGCAGCGCGTGGCCATCGCCCGCGCCCTGGTGCACCGCCCCGCCCTGCTGCTGGCCGACGAGCCCACCGGCAACCTCGACCCCACCACCGCCACCCGCGTGATGGACCTGCTGCTGGCGCAGACGCGCGAGCATGGCGCATCGCTGGTGCTGGTCACGCATTCGGATGCAGCGGCGGCGCGGGCGGACCGGGTGCTGCGCCTCACTGCAGACGGCATCGCCCCCCACTGAAACCGCGCGCAAGGCCTGCAGCAGCACAACATCCGGGGTACACGGGTTGCCCCGCGCACCCCGGATGCGGCAGCCCCACCAGGAACGCTGTGCCTTGCATTCCAGCCCACGCGCATCGCCGCAGGCGCCCGGCACATGCGCCTTTGTATCCATTCGTGTTGTCCTCGGCATCCCCCAAACGTATGATTTGGCAGACTGCACGGCCCGATCGCCCCCCGGAACGAGGACCCATGACCACGCTGCCGACCTACGCCCACAACGACATCGGAATGCCAGGCCTGATCAGGAGCGTCTACGACGCCGCGCTGGACGCGAGCCGGTGGCAGGAATTTTTGGCGCGCTTTGCGGCCGAGTTCTCGTCGCAGACCACGATGATCTTTGGGCAGGATTTCTCTGACGGATCGGTGGAGGTGACGGGTGGGATGACCTCGCTCGCCGCCCACCATGGGGTGGATGAAGAGTCCATGGCCAGCTTTGCGGCCCACTACTGCCGCACCAATGTCTGGACGCAGGACGAGCGCATGCACCACGAGGGCTGCATCGTCAACGGGTCCAAGTTCTATCCCGACGAACATCTGCCACGCACCGAATGGCATTGCGATTGGCTGCGCCCGCTCGACCTGTTCTACACACTGGCGGCGGTGGTCGAAAAACGCAGGCACCGCTCCTTCAACGTCACGGCCGTGCGCAGCAAGCGCTGCGGCCCCTACACGGCCGATGAAGAGCTGCGGCTGCAGTCGCTGGTGCCGCACCTGCAAACCGCCTTTGCGCTACACCGCCGCCTGCACCGCGCCGAGGCCCTGGCGCATGCATCGCTCTCGGTGATGGAAAGCCTGCCCATGGGCGTGGTGCTGCTGGGCGAAGGCGCCTGCCTGCTGCACGCCAACGGCCGCGCGCACACGCTGGCCCAGTCCAGCGGGCTGCTGGGCATCAACGAACGCGAGGGCCTGCACGCCACGCAGCACGCAGACGACCAGCGCCTGCAGGCCGCCATGCGGGCGGTGGTCTCCACACCGACCGGCGCCCCCATGCACGCGGGCACCGGCCTGCGGCTGCGCGGCCTCACAGGCAACGAGCTGCATGTGATGGTGGCACCGCTGCCGCATTGGTCCGAGCCCTTTGGCGCCCATGCCTGTGGGGCCGTCTTCATCAGCAACCCGGCCAGCGCACTGCAGTCGCTCGAAGGGGTGCTGCGCAGCCTGTACGGCCTCACGCCCGCCGAAGCCCGCCTGGCCCAGGCGCTGGTCAATGGCTTGTCGCTGCAGGAATATGCCGACCAACAGTCGGTGTCCATCCACACCGTGCGCAGCCAGTTCCGCACCATCGCCACCAAGGCAGGTGTGGGGCGCCAGACCGATTTTGTGCGCGCCGTGCTCACCGGCCCTGCGATGCTGCAGCGGGCCGTGGGGACGCGGACCACGCCCTGACACGCGAGCAAAGCCGGGGTCAGAGCGGGAAACGGCCCATCACTCGATGTTCAGCCGCTGTGCGGCCTTGTTCACCTTCTTGGGCAGGTTCAGCGTGAGCACACCGTTGTCGTACTTGGCCTTGGCCTGTGCGGCATCCACATCGGCGGGCAGCTGGAAGCTGCGGGCCACGGCACCGAAATAGCGCTCGCTGCGCAGCAGCTTTTCGCCTTCGCGCTTTTCGTCGTGCTGGCGCACCTCGGCGCGAAGGCTCACCACATTGCCTTCGAGCGAAACATGGATGTCCTCCTTGGCCACACCGGGCACTTCGGCCTGCACCGTATAGCCGCCTTCGGTCTCCTTCACGTCCACCTTGATCTGGCTGGGCGAAGGCAGGTTGTCGCCATGCAGCGGGCGCACGTAAAAGCCGGGGGCAATGTCCTTGAAGAAGTCGTCAAACAGACTGCCACGGGTCACGAGAGAGTTCATGGTTTTGCTCCTGAAAAGGGGTTGAAACGGACAACTGAGCCTGCGCAGGAGGGCGGGCCCTGGCTCCAAGATAGGCCTGCGGTATCGCGTCTTCAAGGGGGTTGAAATGCAAGGTTGATGTGCATCAAAAACCCAGGCTCCCAACGCCTGCGGCCACAATGCAGGCCATGCTCGCCCTGCTTCGCACCTTCTCCTGGCAAGACCTGCGCCACCACCCCTGGCGCAGTGCCGCAGCGGTGGCGGCCGTGATGCTGGGCGTGGCGCTGGCGTTTGCGGTGCATGTGATCAATGCCTCGGCGCTGGACGAGTTTTCGCAGGCCGTGCGCGCCGTCAACGGACAGCCCGACCTGGAGCTGCGCGCCATGCAGGGCCCCCTGCCCGAGGCGCTGTACGAACGCCTGGCCACCGACCCGCAGGTGGCCCGCGCCAGCCCGCTGCTGGAGCTGTCGGCCGTGGCGCAGGCCGTGGATGCCGCTGCCCCCCCCCAGACCGCCCGCACCCCGCTGCGCGTGCTGGGCGCCGACGCCCTGCTGCTGCCACCCATGGCGCCCGCGCTCATGCCGCGCCCGTGGGGTGGTGCCGACCGCTTTGCCCTGTTCGCCCCCGCCACCGTGTTCCTCAACACCGCCGCGCTGCAGGCGCTGGGCCTGCCCACCAGCGGCCCGCACAATGGCGCCCCGCCGCCCACCGTGCAGCTGATCACCGGCCTGCAGCAACGTGTGCCGGTGCAGGTGGCAGGCACCGTGGCCGCCGGTGGCGCGCCACTGGCGGTGATGGACATTGGCGCCGCGCAAGACCTGTTTGGCCGCCAGGGTGCGCTCACGCGCATCGACCTGCAATTGCAGCCCGGCACCGACGCCACCGCCTGGCAGCGCACGCTGCGCGCCGAGCCCGGCTGGCCCGCCAATGCCGTGTTGGCGCAGCCCGGCGACGCAGCCCAGCGCATCAGCAACCTCTCGCGCGCGTACCGCGTCAACCTCACGGTGCTGGCGCTGGTGGCGCTGTTCACCGGGGCCTTTTTGGTGTTCTCGGTGCTGGCGCTCAGCGTGGCGCAGCGCGGGCCGCAGTTTGCGCTGCTGGCCGTGCTGGGCGCCACGCCGCGCCAGCGCCTGCTGCTGGTGCTGGCCGAATCGGCCGCGCTGGGGCTGCTGGGCAGCGTGCTGGGCATTGCGCTGGGCACCGCCCTGGCTGCCACCGCCCTGCAGCTGCTGGGCGGCGACCTGGGCGGCGGCTACTTTGCGGGCGTGCAGCCCGCGCTGCAGTGGAGCGCCCCCGCCGCGCTGGTGTACGGCGCGCTGGGCGTGGCCGCAGCCCTTGCAGGCGGCTGGTGGCCCGCACGCGCCGCGCAGCAACTGCCCCCGGCCCAGACGCTGAAGGGCCTGGGCACCGCTGCCAGCCAGGCCGACCGGGGCACCCTGGGCTTGGTGCTGCTGGCAGGCGGCGGGCTGCTGGCCCTGGCGCCCCCGGTGGGCGGCGTGCCGCTGGCGGCGTATGTGGCCATTGGCCTCTTGCTGGTGGGCGGCATCGCGCTGCTGCCCTGGGGCATGGCGCAGCTGCTGGCCGCATTGCAGCCACTGGCCGCGCGCCACACGCTGCCGCTGCTGGCGCTGGAGCGCGCGCGGCGCATGCGCGGCAGCGCCGCCATTGCGGTGGGCGGCGTGGTGGCATCGCTCAGCCTGGCCGTGGCGCTGACGGTGATGGTGGCCAGCTTTCGCGGCTCGGTCACCCAGTGGCTGGACGCCGTGCTGCCCTCGCCGCTGTATGTGCGCTCGGCCCTCAGCACCAGTGGCACCACCGGCACCGAGGCCGCGCTGCTGCCCGCCGGTTTTGCCGAAGCCGTGGCCCAGCTGCCCGGCGTGGAACGCGTGCAGGCCCTGCGCGCCAGCCCCGTGCAGCTCTCCCCCACCCTGCCCCCCCTGGCCATGCTGAGCCGCCCCCTGGGCGACAACCCCGCCCAAAGCCTGCCCCTGGTGGGCGAGCCCCTCAGCGTGCCTGCAGGCCGCGTGGCCGTCTACATCAGCGAAGCGGTGGTGGACCTGTATGGCGTGCGCCCTGGCATGGAGTGGCCCGCACTTTCAGAGTCTTTTAGGCCGCTTGCGCCCGATGGATATGCCCAAGCAGCTATCTTTTACATAGCAGGCGTGTGGCGCGACTACGCCCGCCAGTCCGGCGCCGTGGCCCTGGACCGCGCCGCCTGGCTGCACCTGACCGGCGACGCCCGCGCCAGCGACCTGGCCCTGTGGCCCCGCGAAGGCACCGACACCGCCGCATTGCAGGCAGCCATCCGCACCCTGGCCGCCACCCACGCAGGCCGCACAGCAGGCGCGGGCGACAACGGCGACGCCCTGGTCGAATTCGCCTCCTCCGGCGCCATCCGCGACCGCTCCCTGCGCATCTTCGACCGCAGCTTTGCCGTCACCTACTGGCTGCAGGCCGTCGCCATCGCCATCGGCCTCTTCGGCGTGGCCGCCAGCTTCAGCGCCCAGGTGCTGGCACGCCGCAAAGAGTTCGGCCTGCTCGCCCACCTGGGCCTCACGCGGCGGCAGATCCTGACCGTGGTGGCAGGCGAAGGCGCTGCGTGGACGGCCGTGGGCGCGGCGGCAGGCGTGCTGCTGGGGCTGGCCGTGTCGGTGGTGCTGGTGCACGTGGTCAACCCGCAGAGTTTTCACTGGACGATGGACTTGGCGGTGCCTGGATGGAGATTGCTCACGCTATGTGCTGCCGTTGTGGTGTCAGGCACGGTCACCGCGTGGCTGGCGGGGCGAGCGGCGGCGGGGAGGGATGCGGTTATGGCGGTGAAGGAGGATTGGTGATGCCGCATTGAGAGGCTCTGTCAGCACTACCAGCCGCCCGGTTTCCGTAACATTTTTGTCTAAGGACACCATCAACCCAAAGCCATCCGAAGGTCGATCGGGACGTCAATATTTGAAAGAAATCAATGGCCCAAATCTCAACAGCGGTCCGAAAACGCTTGAAGCGCGGCATGCGACGCCGAGAAAAAATTCTTGTCAAACCTTCGCATGTCGGCAAACACCGCCTCTATCACTTTGATGCATCGCTGCGAATCGCCGGAATTGGTGAACACCACAAAGCAATTTCGGAACGGACAGGCATTGCACCTACGCGCGCGCATCGTGAAGGCGAGACGCGATTTGCCCAGAAAAAGTGGCTAGAAGATATCTGGATACTCGAATCACCTCGAGGGGCATCGGCCTCACTGGATGAGCACATCGAATGGCTTTGGCACGCCGTTGCTCCCCATCGAGACTATTTTCAACAGCTGATTTCACAGTCATCGTCTGCTCACGTAGTTCTAGGGTGTTTTTCTGAAAGCCCATACCCTTACCTGACAGTACAACCTGATTCCTTGCGATTGCTGAGAGAGCTGAACTTGGGGATCTCGTTCAACTTCACATGCGTCTAGCCAAGACAACCGCTTAAAAGACGAATGCCCACGCCTATCGTGTCGCGCGGTACTGCTGCCCCTGCGACTCGCGGCCACAGTACCAACGGCCAATCCAACCTCCCCGACAATCCCCCCATGACCCTCCCCTCCCCCTGGCTCCACGAAGCCATCGCCCGCATCGAAGCCGACTACCAGCGCAGTGCCGACACGCACCTGATCCCGCTGCGGCTGCCCGCGTTTGCTGCGCATGGCATTGACCTGTACCTCAAGGACGAATCCACCCACCCCACGGGCAGCCTGAAGCACAGGCTGGCGCGGTCGCTGTTCTTGTATGCGCTGTGCAACGGCTGGGTGCATGAGGGCTCAACCATCGTGGAATCGTCCAGCGGCTCCACGGCAGTGAGTGAGGCCTACTTTGCCCGCCTGCTGGGGTTGCCGTTTGTGGCGGTGATGCCGCGCAGCACGTCGCCCGAGAAGGTCGCGCAGATCGAGTTCCATGGCGGGCGCTGCCACTTTGTGGACAGCGCGGGCGCGGTGTATGACGCGGCACGAGCGATTGCCGAGGAGACGGGCGGCCACTACATGGACCAGTTCACCTATGCCGAGCGCGCGACCGACTGGCGCGGCAACAACAACATTGCCGAGAGCATGTTCACGCAGATGGCACGCGAGCCGCACCCGGTGCCGCGCTGGATTGTGGTGGGTGCGGGCACGGGTGGCACCAGCGCCACGATTGGCCGTTATGTGCGCTACCAGCGGCATGCCACGCAGGTGTGTGTGGCCGACCCGGTGGGGTCGGTGTTCAGCGCCTACCACCGCACGGGCGATGAGCTGCTCACAGCGCCGGGCTCGCGCATCGAGGGCATTGGGCGCCCGCGTGTGGAGCCGAGCTTTATCCGCACGCTGGTGGACCGCATGGTGGATGTGGTGGACTGCGAATCCATTGCCGCCATGCGTGCGCTGTCGCAGCTGCTGGGGCGGCGCGTGGGGCCGTCCACCGGCACCAACTTTGTGGCCATGCTGACGCTGGCCAGCGAGATGCGCGAGCGGGGCGAGCGCGGCTCCATCCTGTCGCTGCTGTGTGATGCGGGCGAGCGCTACTTGCCCACGTATTTCGACACCGAGTGGGTGGACCGCACGTTTGGCGATTGCTCGGCCGCGCAGCAGAAGGTGGATGCGTTGATGGGCTGAGGGCCCTGCCCCACCCCGCCATTCACATTCCGCAATTCCATCCCGTACCTCGATGCCCACACCATGCACAGCTCCACACGCCGCCACTGGCTGATGGGGGCCAGCCTGCAGGCAGCCGGGCTGGGCACGCTGCTTTGGCCGGGGGCGGCGCAAGCACTGCCTGCGCGGACGCTGGCCTTCCCGCGCGACCATGGCAGCCACCCGGAGCTGCGCACCGAGTGGTGGTACATCACCGGCCATGTGCAAGCGCAGGGGCAGCCGTGGGGCTTTCAGCTCACGTTTTTCCGGTCACGGGTGGACGCGACGCAAAGCCTGCAATCGGCTTTTGCGGCCAAGCAGCTGCTGTTTGCGCATGCTGCCATCACCGATGTGAAGGGCCAGCGCCTGCGGCACGACCAGCGCATTGCGCGTGCGGGCTTTGGCGTGGCGCAGGCCAGTGAGGCGGACACGCACATCCGCCTGCAGGACTGGACGCTGGAACGCAGCGACACGGCGCGTGAAAAGCCAGATTTCATGACCAGTCGATACACCACGCGCATCACTGGCAGCGAGCTGGGGCTGGAACTGCAGTTCGACAGCACACAGCCGGTGCTGCTGCAGGGCCAGCAAGGCCTTTCGCGCAAGGGGCCGGATGCGGCGCAGGCCAGCTACTACTACAGCCAGCCGCAGCTGGCCGTGAGCGGGCACCTGACGGTGGCGGGCCGCCGCATGGCAGTGGAGCCAGGCACCGGCCGCGCGTGGATGGACCACGAGTGGAGCGAGGCGCTGATGCACCCCGAGGCCCAGGGCTGGGACTGGATTGGCATGAACCTGGCCGATGGCAGCGCGCTCACGGCCTTCCGACTGCGGCGCTCAGATGGGTCAGCGCTGTGGGCGGGCGGGTCATGGCGGGCACCTGGGCAGCCCATGCAGGTGTTTGGCGCGCAGGCCGTGGTGTTCACCCCGCTGCGCACCTGGGCCAGTCCGCACAGCGGTGCACGCTACCCGGTGCAGTGGCGGGTGTTTACGCCCGTGGGCGAGTTTGAAGTGCGCGCGCTGCTGGACAACCAGGAGCTGGACAGCAGCGGGTCCAGCGGCGCGATTTATTGGGAGGGGCTGTCCGATCTGCTGGACGGCAACGGGCAGCCCGTGGGCCGGGGCTATCTGGAGATGACCGGATATGCAAAGCCGCTGCGCCTGTAAGGGCTGCAGCGGCTTTTTTATCGAAAGATGCCGTCAGAGCCGGCGGCGTCACATCCTCAATGTTTGGTGGAGCTGCCGGCTCGGCGCTGTGCCAGCCAGGCAATAATTTCGCCCATGATGCCCCGGCGGAAGGCCAGCACGCAGATCACGAAGATCAGGCCCGTGACCATGGTGACGGATTCGCCCAAGGTCTTGAACCATTCCACGCTGGTCAATGCGGCCAGCAGGTTGCCAAATTCGCCAATCTTGTTTTCGAGCAGCACCACCACGGCCGAGCCGATGAGCGGGCCCGACAGCGTGCCGAGGCCGCCCACCAGCGTCATCAAAATGACCTGGCCCGATGCGGTCCAATGCACGTCCGACAGCGTGGCAAAGCCCAGCACCAGGGTCTTGAGCGAACCCGCCAGGCCTGCCAGCGCGGCTGACAGCACAAAGGCCAGCAGCTTGAAGCGGTGCGTGTCGTAGCCCAGCGAAATGGCGCGGGGCTCGTTCTCCTTGATGCCCTTGAGCACCTGGCCAAACGGTGAATGGATGGTGCGAACGATGAGCAAAAACGCCAGCGCCACGATTACCAGCGCCACGTAGTACATGACCAGATCACTCTGCAGGTCGATCACGCCAAACAGCTTGCCGCGTGGCACGCCTTGCAGGCCGTCTTCGCCGCCGGTGAACTTGGCCTGCAGGCAGGCGAAGAAAAGCATCTGCGCCAGCGCCAGTGTGATCATCGAGAAGTAGATGCCCTGGCGGCGGATGGCGAGCCAGCCAAAGAGCAGGCCCAGCAGCGCGCCGCCTGCCGTGCCCAGAAGCAGGCCCACCTCGGGCGTGAGGCCCCAGACCTTGATTGCGTGGCCCGCCACGTAGGCAGCGCCCCCCAGAAAGGCCGCGTGGCCAAACGACAGCAGCCCTGTGTAGCCCAGCAGCAGGTTGAAGGCCGAAGCAAACAGTGCAAAGCACATGAGCTTCATCACGAAAACAGGGTAGGCACCGAGGAACGGCGCGGCAACCAGGCCCAGCAGCAGCAGGCCGTATCCGATGGGGGCAATGTTCTTGAAGTTCATGCTGGCGGCCCCTTATTTTTCTTTGCCGAACAGGCCGGCGGGGCGAATGAGAAGAACGATGACCATGATGACAAACACCACGGTGGAAGATGCTTCAGGGTAGAACACCTTGGTGAAGCCTTCGATGATGCCCAGGCCCAGCCCGGTGAGGATGGAGCCCATGATGGAGCCCATGCCACCAATCACCACCACGGCAAACACCACGATGATGAGGTTCTGGCCCATGAGCGGTGTGACCTGGTACACAGGGGCTGCGAGCACCCCGGCAAACGCGGCCAGCGCTGCGCCAAAGGCGTAGGTCAATGTCACCATCACCGGCACGTTGATGCCGAAGGCCTCTACCAGACGCGGGTTTTCAGTGCCGGCGCGCAGGTAGGCGCCAAGCTTGGTTTTTTCGATCACATACCAAGTGGCCAGGCACACGACCACCGATGCCACAACGACCCAGGCGCGGTAGTTGGGCATGATCATGAAGCCGAGGTTGGTCGCGCCTTCGAGCAGCTCGGGCGTGTCATAGCCCAGGCCCGACACACCGTAGATGGAGCGGAACACGCCTTCGATCAGCAGCGTGAGGCCCAGCGTGAGCAACAGGCCGTACAGATGATCGAGCTTGTAGATCCAGCGCAGCAGCAGGCGCTCGATCAGCACTCCGAACAGCCCCACCACGAGCGGCGCCAGCACCAGCATCAACCAGTAGTTAATGCCGAAGTAGTTCATGGCCATCCATGTCAGCAACGCCCCGGTCATGAACAGCGCACCGTGCGCAAAGTTGATGACGTTGAGCAGGCCGAAGATCACGGCCAGCCCCAGGCTGAGGATTGCGTAAAACGATCCGTTGACCAGCCCCAGAAGGAGCTGGCTCAACAGGCCGGGCAATGAGACACCAAAGATTTCCATGGGAGGCAGCAGCAGGTGGAGGGGTTCAGGTCAGAGGGCGCCCGCAGGCCGGGCCCCGCCCGCAGCGGCAGGGTTGGGCCCGGGTGCGTACTCTCAGGGGTTTACTTCCAGAGCGCGCACTTGCTCTCGGCCTTGGTGGTGAACACGGAGTCACCAGGCAGCTTCTTGATCAGCTTGTAGTAGTCCCAGGGCTTGGTGGACTCTGCAGGCTTCTTCACTTCCATCAGGTACATGTCGTGCACATACCGGCCATCAGGACGAATCTGTCCCGAGGCAAAGAAGTCGTTCATCTTCATCTTGCGCCAGGTTTCCATGACCTTGTCGGCATCCACCGTCTTGGCGGCTTCCACGGCCTTGAGGTAGTTCATGGTGGCCGAGTAGTCGGCCGCTTGGATCTCACCGGGCATGCGCTTGGTCTTCTCGAAGAAGCGGGCCGAGAACTTGCGGGTCTCGTCGTTCAGGTCCCAGTACCAGCTGGTGGTGAACTGCAGGCCTTCGGTGTTGCGCAGGCCCAGGCTGTGCACGTCAGAGATGAAGATCAGCAGGCCAGCAAGCTTCATGCTCTTGCCGATGCCAAACTCCTTGGCGGCCTTGATGGAGTTGATGGTGTCGCCGCCCGCATTGGCCAGGCCCAGGATCTGGGCCTTGGAGTTCTGCGCCTGCAGCAGGAAGGACGAGAAGTCCGATGCGTTCAGTGGGTGGCGCACAGCACCCACCACAGTGCCGCCCTTGGCCTTGACCACGGCGGTGGTGTCGGCTTCAAGCGCGTGGCCGAAAGCGTAGTCAGCCGTCAGGAAGTACCAGCTCTTGCCGCCGCCATCCACAATGGCCGAGCCCGTGCCCTTGGCCAGAGCCACGGTGTCATACGCATAGTGCACGGTGTAAGGCGAGCACTGTTCGTTGGTCAGGGCGGAGCTGGCGGCGCCGTTGTTGATGTAGACACGCTTCTTCTCCTGCGCCACCTTGGCGATGGCCAGTGCGGTGCCCGAGTTGGTGCCACCAAACACCATGGTGAGGCCCTGGGTGTCGATCCATTCGCGCGCCTTGGAGGCGGCGATGTCGGCCTTGTTCTGGTGGTCGGCGCTCATCAATTCGATGGGCATGCCCAGCACCTTGCCACCAAAGTCATCAATCGCCATCTGGATGGCGACCGCGCCGTTCTTGCCTTCCACGTCCGCGTACAGGCTGGACATGTCGGTGATGAAACCGATCTTGACCTTGTCCTGCGCGTGCGCAGCCGAGGTGGCCAAGCCAGCAACGCCCAGCATCAGTGCCAGCACTTTGAGTTGTTTCTTCATGGATTTGTCTCCTATAGGTGTGGTGGAAGAAAACGGTGGGGAAAGAGTGTGGGCGTGTCTCAGACGCCCAGCAGTTCGTTGAGCACAGGCATCTTGGCTTCCAGCTCGGCAGCCCCGAACTTCTCCACGATGCGCCCGTGTTCCATCACGTAGAAGCGGTCGGCCAGCGGCGCGGCAAAGCGGAAGTTCTGCTCGACCATGACCACGGTGTAGCCCTTTTCGCGCAGCATCTTGATCATGCGGGCCAGGGCCTGCACGATGACGGGCGCCAGGCCCTCGGAGATTTCGTCGAGCAGCAGCAGGTTGGCGCCCGTGCGCAGGATGCGGGCCACGGCCAGCATCTGCTGCTCGCCGCCCGACAGGCGTGTGCCCTGGCTGTTCTTGCGCTCGGCCAGGTTGGGAAACATGGCGTAAATCTCCTGCACCGACATACCGGCTTTTCCGGTCTTGAGCGCCGGTGGCAGCAGCAGGTTCTCTTCACACGACAGGCTGGAGAAAATGCCGCGCTCTTCGGGGCAGTAGCCCACGCCCAGGTGGGCGATGCGGTGCGTGGGCATGTTCACGGTTTCCACGCCGTTGATCTTGACCGAGCCCTTGCGCGCACCGGTGAGGCCCATGATGGCGCGCATGGTGGTGGTGCGCCCTGCGCCGTTGCGGCCCAGCAGCGTGACCACCTCGCCGGGCTGCACCACGATGTCCACGCCATGCAGCACATGCGACTCGCCATACCAGGCTTCGAGGTTCTTGATTTCGAGTGCGGGAACGCCAGCCATCAGTGCGCTCCCTGCAGTTGGCCGTCGGTCGTGCCCATGTAGGCTTCCATGACTTGGGGGTTGTTCGAGACTTCGGCGTAAGGCCCTTCGGCCAGCACGGCGCCGCGCTGCAGCACGGTGATGCGGTCGGCAATGGTGGAAACCACTTTCATGTTGTGCTCCACCATCAGGATGGTGCGGCCCGCCGACACTTTCTTGATGAGCTGGGTGACGCGGTCCACGTCTTCGTGGCCCATGCCCTGGGTGGGTTCGTCCAGCAGCATCAGCTCGGGCTCCATCGACAGCGTGGTGGCGATCTCCAGCGCACGCTTGCGGCCATAGGGCAGGTTCACCGTGACCTCGTCGGCCAGGTCTTCCAGGCCCACCTCGGTCAGCAGTTGCATGGCGCGGTCATCCAGTTGGCTCAGGGTGCGTTCGCTGCGCCAGAAGTGGAACGAGGTGCCGAGCTTGCGCTGCAGGCCCAGGCGCACGTTCTCCATCAGCGTGAGGTGGGGAAACACCGCCGAGATCTGGAACGAACGAATCACGCCGCGCCGGGCAATCTGCGCGGGCTGCTCCCGCGTGATGTCGTGCCCGTTGAAGCGGATGAGCCCCGAGGTGGGCTCCAGGAACTTGGTCAGCAGGTTGAAGCAGGTGGTCTTGCCTGCGCCATTGGGGCCGATCAGCGCATGGATGGAGCCCCGGCGCACCGCCAGGTTCACATCGCTCACGGCAGTGAAGCCCTTGAACTCTTTGGTCAGGCTTTTGGTTTCAAGAATGACGTCGCTCATTGCGCCTTGGCCGCTCCGTAGGGTGCTGAGAAAGGGAGCCTTGCGACAAGGTCTCCACGTGTGTGGGTCTCGGCGCATCGTATGTCCCCCTACCCTGCGGTAGATACTGGGACTAATGCCTATGTATAAATGCCTACGTAGCGGTCGCCGGCCGTGCAGGCTCGCCACCGGCGACAAGCCTGCACCGCAGGCCAGCGCTCAATCCAGCGGCTCACACGGCGGGCTGGCGATGCTGGTGCTGCGGCCCGTGCGGGCGATGCATCACTGACTTTTTGCTGACAGCGCCCCGGGGCTCGGCAAATCCTTGCCCCGATGGCACCTGCTCTGGCCGGGCCTACACTGCCGCCATGGCATCCACCCCCTCCTCCACCCCGGCACGCGGGGCACCCCGCTCGTTAACCGGCCTGCTCCCGTTTTTGCGCCCCTACCGCATACGCATCATGCTGTCAGGGGTCTTCCTGGTGCTGGCGGCTCTGGCCACGCTGGCGTTTCCTGTGGCGCTGCGCGGCCTGGTCGATGGGGGTCTGGTGGGGGGCGCAGCCGCTGACAAGGGCGCTCAGGCCATGGCGTTGCGGGGCCATTTTGAGGCGCTGTTCGCCGTTGCCGTTGCCTTGGGGGTGTTTTCTGCGGCACGCTTTTACATGGTGAGCTGGCTGGGCGAGCGGGTGACCGCCGACCTGCGCAATGCCGTGTACAGCCATGTGCTGCGGCAAAGCCCGCAGTTTTTTGAAACCACGCAGACCGGGGAGGTGTTGTCCCGCCTCACAGCTGACACGACCCTGGTGCAGGCTGTGGTCGGGTCCTCGCTGTCGATGGGCCTGCGCAATGCGGTGATGGGCATCGGTGCGCTGGCCATGCTGGTGTGGACCAACCCCTATGTCATGTCGGTCGTGCTGTTGGCGGTGGTGTTGGTGGTCTTGCCCACCATGTGGATCGGTCGGCGCGTGCGGAGTTTGTCGCGCGACAGCCAGGACCGTGTGGCCGACTCCAGCGCCATCGCAGCCGAGGTGCTGAATGCCGTGCCGGTGGTGCAAAGCCACGCCGCCGAACCCCGCGAGACGGCCCGCTTCATGCGTGCCACCGAGAACGCCTTCCAGGCCGCCATCCAGCGCACCCGCGCACGGGCCGTGCTGGTCGCCTTCATCATCATTGCCAATGCCGCCCTGCTGCTGTGGGGGCTGTACCGTGGCACAGAAGCCGTGCTGGCAGGCCAGATGAGTGCAGGCCACCTGGGGCAAACCGTGGTCTATGTGATCCTGCTGGCGGGTGCCGTGGCGGTGCTGGGAGAGGTGTACGGAGACCTGCTGCGCGCTGCGGGCGCCACCGAACGGCTGATGGAGCTGCTGGGAAGCCGCTCCCCCGTGGCAGACCCCGCAACGCCCCGGCCCTTGCCCACGTCGGGCCAGGGCCTGGAGGTGCAGTTTGACGATGTGTGGTTTCACTATCCATCGCGCCCGGAGCAGGCCGCGCTGCATGGCTTTTCACTGCACCTGGCCCCCGGGGAAACCGTGGCCCTGGTGGGCTCCAGCGGTGCGGGCAAGACCACAGTGTTCCAGTTGCTGCAGCGGTTTTATGACGTGGATGCCACGACCCCACCCAGCCTTATCGGTGCACCGGAGCCCAGGCGCGGGCGCATCCTGCTCAACGGAGTGGACATCCGCGACATCGCGCTCGACACCCTTCGCGCCCACACCGGGACGGTGCCGCAGGACGCCGTGATCTTTTCGACCTCGGCCATGGACAACATCCGCTATGGGCGCCCCGAAGCCACGGACGACGAAGTGCTGGCCGCCGCCCGTGCCGCGTTTGCGCATGACTTCATCACGGCCCTGCCCGAAGGTTATGCCACCTTCCTGGGCGAACGTGGCGTGCGGCTGTCAGGCGGACAGCGCCAGCGCATCGCGATTGCACGCGCCATGCTCAAGAACCCGCCGCTGCTGCTGCTTGACGAAGCCACCAGCGCCCTCGATGCCGAGAGCGAGCGCATGGTGCAGGCGGCCCTCGACACCGCCATGCAACGCCACACCGGGCGCCGCACCACACTGGTCATTGCGCACCGGCTGGCCACGGTGCAGAACGCAGACCGCATCGTGGTGCTGGACCATGGGTGCATCGTGGAACAAGGCACCCACGCCAGCCTGCTGGCGCTGGGCGGCGTCTATGCCCGGCTTGCGGCGCTGCAATTCGCAGCGTGAGGCGGGCAGAGCGGCGTGGAGCAACGTCCAAATATTACAAAAATAATAGCATTAAAGACATACAGGTCGCGCGCAGAAGGGCAAAAAAGGCAGAAATCCAGGCCCCTCCTGCCCCGCCCCAACCCATGCAAGCTACTGCAGGGTTTCTTTGGCAGCCGCAGGCAGCGGCAAGGGCATCACGGCAATGCCCTCTTCCAGCAGCTGTACCGCCTCGTCGGGGGTGGCCTGGCCCCGGATGGCGCGCTCTTCCACCTCGCCATGGTGCATGCGCCGGGCTTCCTGCGCAAAACGCGAACCCACATCTTCCGTGTTGGCCACCACCTTGCGAGCCAGTTCCAGCCACGCAGCCTGCAAGGCCGGGGGCAGCATGGCGGCCTCCGACGCGGCAACGCTATGGGTACCTTGGAGCGCGGAGGGGGTAGTGGCGGCTTCGGGGGCTGCAGGTGCCCGGGCGCCCAGGTTCAAGCGCGGGGCGCTGAGCCTTTTTTCGATGTGGTCGTCACCACACAGGGGGCATTGCACCAGGCCCCGCTGCTTCTGGCCCTGAAAGTCGTCCTCGGAACCAAACCAGCCCTCGAAGACATGGCCTTGCCGACATTGGAGGTCCAGCACCTTCATGGCAACTAGCGTGTACAGGCCGTTCCGCTCGGCTCAACCGTGGTGGCGCCGCAGCAGGTAGCGGTACACAAAACCGGGAAACGCAAAGGTCAAGAACATGGTGCCGGTGATGGCATAGAACTCCCAACCCTGGGGAGCAATCTGACCGGCCCGGCGCTCCAGCAGCAGGGCCAGCGCACCGACCACAAAGTAGAGCGCGATCAGCTCCAACAACCGCCCCACCAGTGGCTTGGCGGGCGCAGCTACCGGCCCCGCCACCAGCCAGCGCTGGTTCACAAAGGGCAGGTTGGCAGCCACAAAGGCCGCCACGATGATGAGCCAGACGGATCCGGTGAGCGACACGGAAGAACGAGCCGGTGACCGGTCAGCGACCGACGGAAACAGAAGCAGCGTGCTGCTGCAGCATCATCAGCATCTCGGCCGCATCCAGATCAGGTTGCCAGCGCGCGCACCACGGCGTCTGCACACAGCGCCATCAGGCCGCCAGGCAACAGGCCCAGCACCAGGACCAGGGCACCATTGATGGTCAACACCACACGCACATCCACCGGGGCAGACACGTTAGTGGCCGTCAGCGGAGCATCAAAGTACATGACCTTGACCACACGCAGGTAGTAGAAGGCGCCGATCAGCGACATGATGACGGCGAACACAGCCATGGCGATGTACAGGCTCTGGCCGGAGGCCACCAAGGCCTGCAGCACCGACAGCTTGGCGTAGAAGCCCACCATCGGTGGGATACCGGCCATCGAGAACAGGCACACGGCCATCACGCCGGCGTACAGCGGGCTGCGCTGGTTCAGGCCGGCGAAGTCGGAGATTTCTTCGCTCTCGAAGCCTTCACGCGCCAGCAGCAGGATCACGCCGAAGGCGGCCAGCGTGGTCAGCACATAGGTCACCACGTAGAACATGGACGCGCTATAGGCGTTCTCGACCGCCGTGGCATCGACATTGCCATTGACCACACCCGACATCAGGCCCAGCAGCACAAAACCCATCTGCGAAATGGTGGAGTACGCCAGCATGCGCTTGAGGTTGGTCTGCGCAATGGCGGCCAGGTTACCCACCAGCAGCGAACCGATCGCCAACACCGCCAGCATCTGCTGCCAGTCGATCGCCAGGGGCAGCAGGCCATCGACCAGCAGGCGGATGGTGATCGCGAATGCCGCCAGCTTGGGCGCGCCACCGATCATCAGCGTGATGGCTGTGGGAGCGCCCTGGTACACGTCGGGAATCCACATGTGGAAAGGCACCACGCCAAGCTTGAACGCCAGACCCGCCACCACAAACACGAGGCCAAACACCAGCACCTGGTGCTTGATCTGACCGGAGTTGACGGCCTTGAACACCTGACCGATATCGAGCGAACCCGTGGCGCCGTAGACCATGGACAGGCCATACAACAGGAAACCGCTGGCCATGGCACCAAGCACGAAATACTTCATGGCCGCTTCGGTGGCTGTGGCGTTGTCGCGGCGCAGAGCCACGAGTGCGTAGCTCGACAGCGTGAGCAGTTCCAAGCCCAGGTAGATCACCAGGAAGTTGTTGCCAGAGATCATGATGAACATGCCCAGCAGCGCAAACATCGACAGCGTGAACATCTCGCCGCCGCGCATCATGTCGCGGTCCGCCGCGTAGGGACGGCCATAGACCAGCGTGATCATCATGGCCACGGTGGCAAAGCACTTGAGCCAGTTGCCCATGGCGTCACTCACCACCATGTTGCCAAAACCGTAGAAGGTGTTGCCGCTGCTGGCGTACATGGCCTGCAGGGCAGCCACCACGGCCAGCGTGAGCATGGTCAGCACATAAGTGCCGGTGCGGCGTGCGCTGTGAACACCCAGATCGACCAGCGCGATCACGCAGGCCATGGTCAACAGCACGATTTCGGGGTAAATCGCGAGCCAGCTGATGTTGTCAATCATCTCGAATCTCTCAGTTCAGTCTGGTCAGTTCAGCTTCGTCAGTGCGACATGCTTGAGCAGTTCCGCGACCGAGGTGTCCATCACGTCCGTGAAGGGGCGTGGGTACAGGCCCATGGCCAGCACGGCAATCGCCAGCAGCGACATCACCAGGAATTCGCGGCTGTTGATGTCGGTGAGTTCCTTGACGTGGTCGTTGGCCACCGGGCCCAGGTACACGCGCTTGAACATCCACAGCGTGTAGGCGGCGCCGAAGATCAGTGCCGTGGCCGAAGCCAGACCGATCCAGAAGTTGGCCTTGGTCGCGCCCAGGATCACCATCCACTCGCCCACAAAACCGGCCGTGCCCGGCAGGCCACAGTTGGCCATGGCGAACAGCAGCGCGAAGGCCGTGAAGTTGGGCATGGTGTTGACCACGCCACCGTAGGCAGCGATCTCACGCGAATGCACGCGGTCGTAGAGCACACCGATGGACAGGAACATCGCGCCCGACACGAAGCCGTGGGCAATCATCTGCACCAGGCCGCCGGAGACGCCCAGGTCGTTGAAGATAAAGAAGCCCAGGGTCACAAAGCCCATGTGCGCGACGGACGAATAGGCCACCAGCTTCTTCATGTCCTTCTGGACCATGGCCACCAGGCCCACGTAGATCACCGCGATCAGCGACAGCGCGATCATCAGCCAGGCCCACTCACGGGCGGCATCAGGGGCGATAGGCATCGACAAGCGCAGGAAGCCGTAAGCACCCAGCTTCAGCATGATCGCCGCCAGCACGGCAGAGCCGCCGGTAGGCGCTTCCACGTGCACGTCGGGCAGCCAGGTGTGCACCGGCCACATGGGGACCTTCACAGCAAACGCGGCGAAGAACGCGAAGAACAGCATGGTCTGTGCGCGGCGGCTCAGAGGCAACTGGTGCCAGGTCGCGATGTCAAAGCTGCCGCCCGACTGGTTGTACAGGTAGATCAGCGCGATCAGCATCAGCAGCGAGCCGAGCAGCGTGTACAGGAAGAACTTGAACGCCGCGTAGATCTTGTTAGGGCCGCCCCAGATACCGATGATCAGGTACATCGGGATCAGCGTGGCTTCGAAGAAAACGTAGAACAGGATGCCGTCGAGCGCGCTGAACACGCCAATCATCAGACCCGAGAGGATCAGGAACGCGCCCATGTACTGGTTCACGCGCTCGGTGATGGCCTCCCACGAGGCGATCACCACGATCACCGTGATGAACGCGGTGAGCGGTACAAACCAGAACGAAATGCCGTCCACCCCCAGGTGGTAGTGCACATTGAAGCGCTCGATCCAGGAGGCCTTCTCGACAAACTGCATGGCTGCAGTGCCCAGCTTGAAGCCGTCGTACAAAGGCAGCGTGACCAGGAAACCCAGCAGCGCCCCCAGCAACGCCAGCCAGCGCACGGCGCGTGCGTGCTCATCCCGACCAATGGCCAGCAGCAGCACACCGAAGGCAATCGGTGTCCAGATTGCAAGACTCAACAGACCCATTTGTTGTTTTCCTTATTTGATGAGCTGCAGGAACGTGTCGCCCCAGACGAACCAGGTCATCAGTGCAAAGACACCCAGAATCATCACCAGCGCGTAGTGGAAGACAAAGCCGGACTGCACCCAGCGGACAACGCCGGAGACTCCGCGCACAAGCTTCCAGGAGCCGTTCACCAGGGCGCCGTCAATAATGGCCTGGTCGCCCCCCTTCCAGAGGCCGACACCCAACGCCCGTGCACCACGGGCCAGGATGTTCTCGTTGATCCAGTCCAGGTAGTACTTGTTCTCGAACAACGTGTAGATGGGCATGCAGATGCGCTTGATCGCAGCGGGCAGTGCCGGATTCACCATGTACATGTAGTACGACAGCGCCACACCAGCCACAGCCAACCAGAACGGGGCCGTCTGCAGACCGTGTACCGCCATGGCCACGGGGCCGTGGAAGATTTCTGCCAGCTTGGCCATCGCAGGGTGCTTGGCCGCATCCACAAAGATCACATCCTTGAAGAAGTCACCGAACAGCATGGGCTGGATGAACATGAAGCCCACCACCACCGAAGGGATGGCCAGCAGCACCAAGGGGACCGTCACCACCCAGGGCGACTCGTGTGGCTTGGCATCATGACCGTGGTGGTCGTCATGGTGATCGTCGTGATGCGCATCAGGATTCTGGTCGTAACGCTCCTTGCCGTGGAAGACCAGGAAGTACATGCGGAACGAGTAGAACGCCGTGATGAACACACCCGCAAGCACGGCAAAGTGCGCGAAGCCCGCTGCAGGCAGGTGGCTGAAGTGCACCGCCTCAATGATGCTGTCCTTGGAATAGAAGCCCGAGAACAACGGTGTGCCGATCAGTGCCAGCGAACCCAATAGCGAGGTGATCCAGGTGATGGGCATGTACTTGCGCACGCCCCCCATCCAGCGGATGTCCTGGTTGTGGTGCATGCCCATGATGACCGAGCCAGCACCGAGGAACAGCAGCGCCTTAAAGAACGCGTGGGTCATCAGGTGAAACACGGCCACCGAGTAGGCCGAGGCACCCAGCGCCACGGTCATGTAACCCAGCTGCGACAGCGTGGAGTAGGCCACCACGCGTTTGATGTCGTTCTGGATGATGCCCAGGAAGCCCATGAACAGCGCCGTGATGGCACCAATCACCAGGATGAAATTGAGCGCGGTGTCCGACAGCTCGAACAGCGGCGACATGCGCGACACCATGAAGATGCCTGCGGTCACCATGGTGGCCGCGTGGATCAGCGCCGAGATGGGGGTTGGACCTTCCATCGAATCAGGCAGCCAGACGTGCAACGGGAACTGAGCGGACTTGCCCATCGCGCCGATGAACAGGCAGATGCAGATCACGGTGATCAGCATCCAGCTGGTGCCAGGGAACGACAGAGCACCGAGTTCACCAGCCTTGGCAAAGATTTCGCTGTAATTCAACGTGCCGGTGTAGGCGGCAATCAGACCGATGCCCAGAATGAAGCCGAAGTCCCCCACGCGGTTGACCAGGAATGCCTTCATGTTGGCGAAGATCGCCGTGGGCTTGTTGAACCAGAAGCCGATCAGCAGGTAGGACACCAGGCCCACAGCTTCCCAGCCGAAAAACAGCTGCAGCAGGTTGTTGCTCATGACCAGCATGAGCATGGAGAAGGTGAACAGCGAGATGTAGGCAAAGAAGCGGTTATAGCCGTCGTCTTCTTCCATGTAGCCAATGGTGTAGATGTGCACCATCAGCGAGACGAAAGTCACCACCACCATCATCATGGCTGTGAGGCTGTCGATCAGGAAACCCACTTCCATCTTCAGGCCACCCACCACCATCCAGGTGTAGAGCGTCTCATTGAAGCGAGCGCCATCCACGGCAACGCTCTTGAGCGTCATGGCCGAAAGGATGAAAGCGACGAGCACGCCCAGAATCGTCAGCGTGTGGCTCAGGCGGCGGCCGATCCAGTTGCCGCCAAAGGTTGTGCCGAAGATGCCGGCCAGCAAAGCGCCCGCCAGCGGGGCCAGCGGCACGGCCAGGAGCGTTGAAGCAGAGAGGGTTTGACTCATTCTTGAGAACCTTGCGAATACGGGTGGCTCATCAACCCTTGAGGGTGTTGAGGTCTTCCGCGTTGATGCTGGACTTGTTGCGGAACAGCAGCACCAGGATGGCCAGGCCAATGGCCGACTCGGCCGCCGCCACCGTCAGGATGAAAAACACGAACACCTGTCCGTGCATGTCACCCAGGTAGTGCGAGAACGCCACGAAGTTCATGTTCACGGCGAGCAGCATCAGCTCGATCGCCATAAGCAGCACGATCAGGTTCTTGCGGTTCAGGAAAATGCCGATCACGGCCAGCGCGAACAACATGGCCCCCAGAGAGAGGAAATGGCCCAAAGTCAGCGTCATGCTTTTTTCTCCTCGGCAACAGGTTCGGCAGGCGCTTCTGGCCCAGCCTTCTGGGTTGCTGCCACCTTCACAACCTCCAGACGATCGCTCGCACGCACCCGAACCTGCAGCGAAGGATTGATGGCCTTGCTGTCCTTGCGCTGGCGCAGCGTCAGCGCAATGGCCGCGATCATGGCGACCAGCAGAATCACGGCCGCAATCTCAACGGGGTACAGGTATTCGGTATAGAGCAGCTTGCCCAGCGCCTTGGTGTTGGAGTACTGAACCACCTGGCCAGCGGCATCCACAGCGGCCGCAACTGCCTTGGGTTCATCCATGCTGCGGAAACCGCCCATCAACACAGCCGCCATTTCAAGGGCGATCAGTGCACCCACCGTCGCGGCCAAGGGAAAGTGCTTCCAGAAGCCTTTGCGCACGGTATCGATATGGATGTCCAGCATCATCACCACGAACAGGAACAGCACCATCACAGCACCCAGATACACCAGTACCAGGGCGATGGCCAGGAACTCCGCCTTGAGCAGCAACCAAACGGCCGCTGCCTGAGAGAAAGCAAGGATGAGATAGAGCACTGCATGCACGGGATTGCGCGCAGTGATCACCCGGAAGGCCGCAAACAGCAGCACAACCGAGAAGAGGTAGAAGAAACCAGTCTTGGCGTCCATGAATCGGGTCTTTATAGAAAGTCTGGCAAAAAAGCTGCGCTCAGCACCGCTCAGCGGTACTTGGCATCCGCAGCCTTGGCCGCCGCGATTTCACCTTCGTACCGGTCGCCCACGGCCAGGAGCATGTCTTTCGTGAAATACAGATCGCCACGCTTTTCACCGTGGTATTCGAAGATGTGCGTCTCGACAATCGAATCCACCGGGCAACTCTCTTCGCAAAAGCCGCAGAAGATGCACTTGGTCAGGTCGATGTCGTAGCGCGTGGTGCGGCGCGAACCATCTTCACGCACGTCCGATTCAATGGTGATGGCCATGGCGGGGCACACGGCCTCGCACAGCTTGCAGGCAATGCAGCGCTCTTCACCGTTTTCATAGCGGCGCAGTGCATGCAGGCCGCGGAAACGAGGCGACAGAGGTGTTTTTTCTTCCGGGAACTGGACGGTCACCTTGCGGCGGAAGGCGTACCGACCGGTCAGGGCCATGCCCTTGACCAGCTCCACGAGCATGAAGCTCTTGAAGAAATCTTTGAACGAAAAAGGTGCAGCAGCAACAACGGCAGTCATTTGTGTGTCCCCGCTTATTTCCAGATGTTCCAGGGCGAGAGCAGCCACCCGCCCACGAAGAGCAGGTAGACCAGCGTCACCGGGATGAATATCTTCCAGCCCAGACGCATGATCTGGTCATAGCGGAAGCGCGGGAAGGTGGCGCGGATCCAGATGAACATGGACACCACGAGGAAGGTCTTGAGCCCCAGCCAGATCCAGCCAGGGATCCAGTTGAACAGCGCGCTGTCGATGGGCGACAGCCAACCGCCCAGGAACATGAGCGCGGCCAGGATGGACACGAGCCACATGCTGGCGTATTCCGCCAGGAAGAAGATGGCAAAGCCCATGCCCGAGTACTCGACCATGTGACCGGCCACGATTTCGGCTTCCCCTTCGACTACGTCGAAGGGATGGCGGTTGGTTTCAGCAACGCCGGAGATCAGGTACACCAAGAAGATGGGCAGCAGGGGCAACCAGTTCCACGACAGGAACACCAGGCCCTTGTCGGCAGCCATGCCCTTGCCCTGCGACATCACGATTTCGGTCAGATTCATGCTGCCCGACACCATGATCACCACCAGGAAGCAGAAGCCCATGGCGATTTCGTAGCTCACCATCTGTGCCGAAGCACGCAGTGCACCCAAAAAGGCGTACTTCGAGTTCGATGCCCAGCCAGCGATGATCACGCCGTACACCTCGATGGAGGTGATAGCCATCACGAGCAGCAAGCCGGCGTTCACGTTGGCCAGCGCGACATCGGGGCCGAAAGGGATCGCTACCCAGGCAGCCAAGGCCGGCATGATGGCCATAACCGGCCCCAGCACAAACAGGCCCTTGCTGGCAGCGGTGGGCTGAATGATTTCCTTGGTCAGCAGCTTGAGCGCATCGGCAATCGGCTGCAGCAGACCCATGGGGCCCACGCGGTTGGGGCCATGGCGCACTTGCATGAAACCCAGCAGCTTGCGCTCCCACAAGGTGAGGTAAGCCACTGCGCCCATCAGGGGCGCCAGGATGCAGACGATCTTGATCAGGATCCAGAGCACCGGCCAGACCACACCAGTCCACCAGCCAAAGGAGAGCAGGTTCAGGCCCGCGTTGTAGATCGCGTCGATCATGCGGCCACTCCTTCACGTGCCATGCGCGCGTCGGCAGTGAGCTGCAGCGACGTGGAACGGCGCACCAGGCCGTCCAGTTGATAGATGGAAGCCACCACGGGCTCGCCTGCTGCGGCTACCGCTGCGGGCACCGCCTTCACTGCATTCGACAGCTGTGCAGCCGGCAATTGCGTGACCGAACCCGCCGGGGCATTCGTAGCGCGGGCCAGCACGTCCTGCGAGGTTTCGAAATCGAAGCCAGACACGCCCAGCAGGTTGGCCAGCACTCGCAGGACCTTCCAGGCGGGGCGGGTGTCCCCCAGGGGGCGGACCACGGCGTGGAAGCTTTGCAGGCGACCTTCGGCATTGACAAAGCTGCCCGAAGTTTCGGTGAACGGAGCAATTGGCAACAGAACGTCACTGAACTCCATGTTGGCCTTGAAGGGGCTCAAGGTAACCACCATCTCTGCAGCAGCCAAGGCAGTAGCTGCTTGAGAACCTGCTGCGGAATCCTGCACTGGCTCAGTATTCAGAAGCAGTGCCGCCTTCAAACCACCGGAGACCATATGGGCCGCATTCAAACCACCGTTGACAGGGTGAGCCCCCGCAAACTGCGCGCCCACCGTGTTGGCTGCTTCCGTCAGGTAACCGACGGTCGCGCCTGTGTTTTCTGCAATCCAGTTGGCGAGGGCAAGCAGCTGAGTGGCCTGCGCGTGGTGCGCAGCGGCATTGCCCAGCAACACAGCCTTGCGCTCACCACTCAGCAGCGAGCGGGCGATGGCTTGGGCAGCCTCGCTGGCAGCGGCCGCACCTTCGGGGGCGCCAATGTCTTTTTCCTGGGCCACTGCGGAAGCGATGCCCCCCAGCGTCGTGACCCATTCCGCAGCGCTTTGTGCAACAAACGGCTGCACAGGCATTGCCCAATCCTGGGCCGTCGAACCGATGGCGCTGACCTGGCAACCATGGCGTGCAGCCTCGCGGATGCGCAGGGCAAACAGCGGGTGGTCCTTGCGCAGATTGGAGCCCACCACCAGCACGCGCTGCAGCATGGAGAGGGAAGCGATGGACGTACCGAGCCAGCGGATACCTTCAGGCGCCGCGAACTCAGCATTGCGCAACCGGTAGTCGATGTTGTCGCTGCCGATGCCGCGCACCAGCGCAGAGGCCAGGTACAGCTCTTCGAGCGTGCTGTGCGGGCTGACCAAGGCACCAATGCTCTTGGCGCCATGATCATTCTTGATGTTCTTCAGACCGTTGGCCACGTATTCCAGCGCGGTCTGCCAGTCCACTTCCTTCCACACCCCGCCCTGCTTGAGCATGGGCTGGGTCAGACGGTCTTCGCCATTGAGCGCTTCATAGGAGAAACGATCGCGGTCGGCAATCCAGCATTCGTTGACGGCTTCGTTTTCCAAAGGCACCACGCGCATGACCTTGTGGTTCTTGACCTGAACAATCAGGTTGGCGCCAGTCGAGTCGTGCGGGCTCACCGAGCGGCGGCGCGACAACTCCCAGGTGCGGGCACTGTAGCGGAACGGCTTGCTGGTCAGGGCACCCACGGGGCAGATGTCGATCATGTTGCCCGACAGCTCGGAGTCCACGGTATCGCCCGTGACGGTGGTGATCTCGGAATGCTCGCCGCGATGGATCATGCCCAGCTCCATCACGCCGGCCACTTCCTGGCCGAAGCGCACGCAGCGGGTGCAATGGATGCAGCGGCTCATTTCCTGCATGGAAATCAGCGGACCAACGTCCTTGACGGGCACCACACGCTTTTCTTCTTCATAGCGCGAAGAAGAGCCGCCATAGCCCACGGCCAGATCCTGCAACTGGCATTCGCCACCCTGGTCACAGATGGGGCAATCCAGCGGGTGATTGATCAGCAGAAACTCCATGACCGACTGCTGGGCCTTGATGGCCTTGTCGCTCTTGGTGCGCACAATCATGCCCTGCGTCACCGGCGTAGCGCAGGCAGGCATAGGCTTGGGAGCCTTCTCCACGTCCACCAAGCACATGCGGCAGTTGGCAGCGATTGAGAGTTTCTTGTGGTAGCAGAAATGGGGAATGTAGGTGCCGGCCTTTTCGGCTGCATGCATCACCATGCAACCTTCGGCAACTTCTACTTTCTGCCCGTCGAGTTCGATTTCAACCATATGCGTTTCTCGCGATCAGGCGGAGGTGGAGGCCTGAGAGGTCTTCTCTTGGCGGATCAGCGCTTCGAATTCCGGACGGAAGTGCTTGATCATGGCGCGCACCGGCATGGCCGCTGCGTCACCCAGCGCACAAATGGTGCGCCCCTGGATGTTGTCTGCCACCGAATTGAGCAGGTTCAGGTCGCCATCGCGCCCCTGACCATGCTGAATGCGGTCGATCACACGCCACATCCAGCCCGTGCCTTCGCGGCACGGCGTGCATTGCCCGCAGGATTCGTGCGAGTAGAAGTACGACAGGCGCAACAGGCTTTCGACCATGCTGCGGGAATCGTCCATCACGATGACGGCGCCCGAACCCAGCATGGAACCTGCCTTGGCGATGGAGTCGTAGTCCATCGTGCATTCCATGATGATGGACGCTGGCAGCACCGGGGCAGACGAGCCGCCCGGGATCACGGCCTTGAGTTGGCGGCCCTTGCGCACGCCACCGGCGAGCTCGAGCAGCTTGGCAAACGGCGTCCCCAGGGGCACTTCATAGTTGCCTGGCTTTTCCACATCGCCCGAGACCGAGAAGATCTTGGTGCCGCCGTTGTTGGGCTTGCCGCATTCAAGATAGGCTGCACCACCGTTGCGGATGATCCACGGTACGGCCGCGAAGGTCTCGGTGTTGTTGATGGTGGTGGGCTTGCCGTACAGACCGAAGCTGGCCGGAAATGGCGGCTTGAAACGTGGCTGGCCCTTCTTGCCTTCCAGCGATTCAAGCAGCGCGGTCTCTTCACCGCAGATGTACGCACCGAAACCGTGTGCGGCATGCAGCTGGAAGCTGAAGTTGCTGCCCAGGATATTGTCGCCCAGATAGCCCGCCGCACGTGCTTCTTCGAGCGCTTCTTCGAAGCGGTCGTAGGTCTGGAAGATTTCGCCGTGGATGTAGTTGTAACCTACGGAAATGCCCATCGCGTAGGCCGCAATGATCATGCCTTCGATGACGATGTGCGGGTTGAACTGCAGGATGTCGCGGTCCTTGCAGGTGCCCGGCTCACCCTCGTCGGAATTGCAGACGAGGTACTTCTGACCAGGGAACGAGCGGGGCATGAAGCTCCACTTGAGACCGGTGGGAAAGCCCGCACCGCCACGGCCGCGCAGGCCTGATTCCTTGACGGTGGCGATGACCTGGTCTTGCGTGAGCGGCTCTCCGCCGTCGGTACCCAGGATCTTGCGCAGCGCAGCATAGCCGCCACGCGCTTCGTAGTCCTTGATGCTCCAGTTCGTACCATCCAGGCCCGCAACGATCTGCGGATTGATGTGGCGATCATGGAAGCAGGTCTGGACGCCCGTGGCCTGGAACTGCGAGAGGATTTGTGCGGCGGTGGTCATGCTTGCCCTTCCGCTGCCTTGAGGCCATCGACGAGCTGGTCGAGCTTGTCGTTGTCCATGAAACTGCACATGGTGCGGTCGTTGACCAGCATCACGGGTGCGTCGGCGCAGGCGCCCAGGCATTCACACTGCTGCAGTGTGAAAAGGCCATCTGGCGTGGTCTCGCCCATGGTCACGCCGAGCTTCTTCTCAAGGTGGTGCAGCGCCTTCTGGCCGTCGCGCAGCTGGCAAGGCAGGTTGGTGCAGACGTTGAGCTTGTACTTGCCCGTCGGCTGCTGGTTGTACATGTTGTAGAACGTGGTGACTTCGTGCACCGCAATCTGGGCCATGCCCAGGTAGTCGGCGATCACAGCCTCGCTCTCGACACTGACCCAGCCCTGCTCCTGCTGCACGATGGACAGGCAGGCCATCACGGCGGACTGCGCCTGCTCGGGCGGGTACTTGGCCACTTCGCGCGCAAAACGGGCGAGCGTGGCTTCAGTGATCTTGGTATTGCTGTTGTTGCTCATCGGTCGATCTCTCCGAACACGATATCCATGGTGCCGATGATGGCTACCGCGTCGGCAATCATGTGACCCCGGGCCATTTCATCCAATGTGGCCAGATGTGCAAAGCCGGGCGCACGAATCTTCAAGCGATAGGGCTTGTTGGCGCCATCGCTCACCAGGTAGATGCCGAACTCGCCCTTAGGGTGCTCAACGGCCGCGTAGGCTTCGCCTTCGGGCACGTGGAAGCCTTCGGTAAACAGCTTGAAGTGGTGGATCAGCTCTTCCATGTTGGACTTCATGGATTCACGCGCTGGCGCTGCCACCTTGTGGTTGTCTGTGATCACGGGGCCGGGGTTGGCGCGTAGCCAGTCCACGCACTGCTTGATGATGCGGTTGGACTCGCGCATTTCCTGCACACGCACCAAATAGCGGTCGTAGCAGTCACCCGTCTTGCCCACAGGCACATCGAAGTCCATACGGTCGTACACATCGTAGGGCTGCGTCTTGCGCAGATCCCAGGCGATACCAGAGCCGCGGATCATGGGGCCGGTCATGCCCAGGTTCAACGCACGCTCGGGCGGCACCACGCCGATGCCCACGGTACGCTGCTTCCAGATGCGGTTGTCGGTGAGCAGCGTCTCATACTCATCCACGCAGCCTGGGAAGCGCTTGGTGAAGTCATCGATGAAATCGAGCAGCGAGCCTTGGCGGTTCTGGTTCAGGGCCTCCAGTGCCTTGGCGTTCTTGATCTTGCTGACCTTGTACTGCGGCATCGAGTCCGGCAAATCGCGGTACACACCGCCGGGACGGAAGTACGCCGCGTGCATGCGCGCGCCCGAAACGGCCTCGTACATGTCAAACAGGTCTTCACGCTCGCGGAAGGTGTAGATCAGGATCGTGGAGCTGCCACAGTCGTTGCCGTGCGAACCCAGCCACATCAGGTGGTTTAGCAGGCGCGTGATCTCAGAGAACATCACACGGATGTATTGCGCACGCACGGGCACTTCCAGGCCGAGCAGTTTTTCGATGGCCAAGCAGTAAGCGTGCTCGTTGGACATCATCGACACATAGTCCAGACGGTCCATGTAGGGCAGCGACTGGATGTAGGTCTTGTGCTCGGCCAGCTTTTCAGTGGCGCGGTGCAGCAGGCCGATGTGCGGGTCGGCACGCTGGACGACTTCGCCGTCGAGCTCGAGCACCAAGCGCAGCACGCCGTGCGCTGCAGGGTGCTGAGGACCAAAGTTCAGGGAATAGTTCTTGATTTCAGCCATGATGGTTCACGTGGGGCGACAAGCGCCTTAGTGCAGGCCTCCGTACTTGTCTTCGCGGATGATGCGCGGCGTGATTTCGCGCGGCTCGATCGACACAGGCTCATAGACCACGCGGCGCTGCTCGGCGTCGTAGCGCATCTCGACATGACCCGAGAGTGGGAAGTCTTTGCGGAACGGGTGACCAATGAAACCGTAGTCAGTCAGGATGCGACGCAAGTCGTTGTGACCATCGAACACGATGCCGAACAGATCAAACGCCTCACGCTCGTACCAATTGGCTGAATTCCACAGATCAGACACCGATGCCACCACCGGAAAATCATCGTCAGCGCAGAACACCTTCACCCGCACGCGCTGATTGAGGCTCACCGACAAAAGGTGCGACACCACGCAGTAGCGAGCACCTTCATTCACCGCATCGCCGTAAGCGGAGTAATCCACGCCGCACAGATCCACCAATTGCTCAAAGCGGCAGCCCTCGGCGTCGCGCAACAGACGCATGGCATCCAGGTAGTCTGCAGCAGACACCACCACCGTGACCTCGTCCAGGGCCACTGTGATCTGACGCACCTTGGCGCCCAGCGCGGCAGCAATGTTGTCTTTGAGTTTCTCAGGCCGAATGGCAACAGCAGTCATCATCAACCCTTCAGACACGAGCAATGGTGTTGGTGCGGCGAATCTTCTGCTGCAACTGGATGATCCCGTAGATCAGCGCTTCTGCTGTAGGGGGGCAACCAGGCACATATACATCCACAGGCACGATGCGATCGCACCCACGCACCACAGAATAACTGTAGTGGTAGTAGCCACCGCCGTTGGCACACGAGCCCATCGACAGCACCCACCGAGGCTCCGACATCTGGTCGTACACCTTACGCAGCGCAGGCGCCATTTTGTTGCACAGCGTGCCCGCCACAATCATCAGATCGGACTGGCGAGGGCTGGCGCGGAAAACCTCGGCGCCGAAACGGCCGATGTCATAGCGAGCAGCCGCCGCGTGCATCATCTCCACAGCACAACAGGCCAAACCAAAAGTCATCGGCCACAGGGAACCGGTCTTGGCCCAATTCACCACAGAGTCGTAACTCGTGGTGATGAAGCCTTCCTTCATCACGCCTTCAATCATTGCATCGATCCTTGTTGAAGCCCGCTCATTCCCAGTCCAGGGCACCCTTTTTCCACTCGTAGGCAAAACCCACGACCAGGATGGCCAAGAAGATCACAACAGCCACAAAACCGGCCATGCCCACTTCATGCAGCGTCACCGCCCAAGGGAAGAGGAATGCGATTTCGAGGTCGAACAGAATGAAGAGAATGGCCACGAGGTAGTAGCGCACGTCGAACTTCATGCGCGCATCCTCGAAGGCTTCAAAGCCACATTCGTAGGGGGAGTTCTTTGCGGCATCCGGGCGATTGGGGCCCAGTATGTAGCCGAGTACGAGGGGGACAACGCCGACGGCGATGCCAACCAAGATGAACAAAAGGACGGGGAGGTACTGATCGAGGTTCATCTTGAGGATGTGCTCACCGCTGTGGCCTTGCCCGACATGAGCCCGGATGGGTCATGCGGGGAGGCCTTTGTTTTGGTGCCGTCGGCGAGACTCGAACTCGCACAGCTTTCGCCACTACCCCCTCAAGATAGCGTGTCTACCAATTTCACCACGACGGCTGGTTGCTGCGTCTGGATGGCATGAGGAACCTTGCGGTTTTGGCTTTCCAGACAATCCGGAATTCTACTCCGGAAAAACCCTGCTTCAGCTTGCAGGACCCAAATTAGTGCAGATTATTTGGTCGGAATCTGCGCAGCACCCGATGCAGGCACGGCAGGTGCCACTGCGGCATCCGGAGCGGCTGCAGGCACCACAGCCGCAGGGGCTTCAAGCACACTGCCCGAGCTGGCAGGACGGGCGTTGCCAAAGTAGGCCAGAGCCAAAGTAGACACAAAAAAGACCGCCGCCAGCACACCCGTCGTACGGGACAGAAAGTTGGCGCTGCCGCTGGCACCGAACAGGCTGCCAGAACTGCCACTGCCGAATGCAGCCCCCATGTCGGCCCCCTTGCCATGCTGGATGAGGATCAGACCAATCATCACCAGGGCTGCCAACATCTGCACCGCCAAAATCACATTCACGATCACGTTCATTCTCTGTTCACTCCTGATTGAATAACTTCGGCAGCCTCAACGGGCTGCCGCAATGATTTGCAAAAAGTCGGCCGCCTTCAACGAGGCGCCACCCACCAATCCACCATCGATGTCCGACTGAGCCAGCAGTTGCGCCGCATTGGCGGCATTCATGCTGCCGCCATAGAGCAGACGGATGCGGTCGGAATGTTCGCTGGCCGCCGAGAGCTGCGCACGCAGCACGGCATGGACAGCCTGCGCCTGCTCTGGCGATGCCGTGCGGCCCGTGCCAATGGCCCAGACTGGCTCGTACGCCACCACGATCTCGCTAATGCAATGGCCATTGAGGTGGATCACAGCAGCGAGCTGGCGCTTGACGACTGCTTCGGTCTGGCCCGCCTCGCGCTCTTGCAAGGTTTCCCCCACACAAACGACGGGCGTGACTCCGGCCGCCAGGGCACGCTGCGCCTTCTCCGCCACCACCACGTCGGTTTCGCCGTGGTACTGTCGGCGCTCCGAGTGCCCGACCAAGGCATAGCGCACACCAAACTCCTTGAGCATGGCCACGGAGACTTCGCCGGTATAGGCACCCGATTCATGAGGGGATACATCCTGCGCCGCGACTGCAACCACCGTTCCAGCGGTGAGCATTTGCACCTGCGCCAGATAAGGAGTGGGCACAGCGACCGCCACGTCGCACGCCACATCACCAAGGCCAGCAGCAAGCGCCTTCAGCAAAGCCTCGTTGGCGGCCAAACCGCCGTTCATCTTCCAGTTGCCTGCGATGAGTTTTTTCTTGTTGTTCATGGTTACCACGTCAAAACAATCTTGCCGATGTGCTGATTCGACTCCATCAAGGCATGGGCCTGCGAAGCGTCTGCCGCCGCAAATGTGCTGTGGATGACCGGGCGCACCTTGCCAACCGCCAGCAAAGGCCACACCTGCTCGCGCAGCGCCCGGGCAATGGCCCCTTTGAAGCCGACAGGGCGCGGACGCAACGTAGAACCAGTGATGGTCAGACGGCGCCGCAACACCAGCCCCGCATTGAAGTCACTCTTGACACCACCCTGCACGGCGATGATGACCAGGCGGCCATCCTCCGCAAGGCACTCCACCTCCCGCGCAACATAGTCGCCCGCAACCATGTCGAGCACCACATCCACGCCCCGCCCCTCGGTGATGCGCCGAGCCTCAGCCACAAAGTCCTGCGACTTGTAGTTGACGGCATGGTGCGCACCCAGCGCGAGGCACGCTGCGCATTTGTCGTCACTGCCCGCGGTGGCAATGACCACCGCACCGAGCGCCCGGGCCAGCTGGATCGCCGTGACACCAATGCCGCTTGTGCCCCCCTGCACCAGCAGGGTCTCACCCGCCTGCAGGCGGCCACGGTCAAAGACATTGCTCCACACCGTGAAGAAGGTTTCGGGAAGCGATGCAGCCTCCACATCACTCAACCCCTCTGGCACGGGCAAGCACTGCGCCACCGGAGCAACACACCATTCGGCATAACCACCACCAGCCACCAGTGCACACACGCGGTCACCCACCTGCAGCCCCGCCTCGGCCAACGCGGCAGCGTCACCAGACTCCACCACACCCGCAACCTCCAGACCTGGAAGGTCCGATGCCCCCGGCGGCGGCGCATAGTGCCCCATGCGCTGAAGCACATCGGGGCGATTGATGCCGCTGGCGGCCACACGGATCAACAGCTCACCCACACCAGGCTGCGGCATGGGGCGCTGCCCCAAAGCCAACACCTGAGGCCCGCCAAAAGACGTGATCTCAACTGCACGCATATTGCGATCCATAAAGGATAGGGTTCAAAAGATTTTGGCAGCTTGCGCGCTATGGATAAGCGCTTCAAGCTACAAAATCAATAGCAATCAAGCTTTTAGCCAACCACCTGCTCGGACGCACCGTCCGACAGCAAGGATTGCTGCTGTTGTTGCTGCTCAGCAGGCTGGCGGCCACCGTCACGACCGTGGTCGCGGCGGGGCTCGCGGTCGCCACGCTCAGCGGGCGCGGGACGATCACTGCCACCGGCTGGGCGCTCGGCCAGCACCTTCATCGACAGCTTGATGCGGCCCTTCTCGTCGGTTTCCATGACCTTGACCTTCACGATCTGGCCTTCGGTCAGGTAGTCGGACACCTTCTCGACGCGCTCGTGCGCGATCTGGCTGATGTGCAGCAGGCCGTCCTTGCCGGGCAGCAGGTTGATCAGTGCACCGAAGTCCAGGATCTTGGTCACAGGGCCTTCGTAGATCTTGCCGATCTCAACTTCGGCCGTGATCTGCTCGATGCGCTTCTTGGCCTCGTCGGCCTTCGCAGCATCGGTGGCGGCGATGGTGATGGTGCCGTCTTCCTCGATGTTGATCTGGCAGCCGGTTTCCTCGGTCAGCGCACGGATCACCGCACCACCCTTGCCGATCACGTCGCGGATCTTCTCGGGGTTGATCTTCATCGTGTAGAGCTTGGGCGCGAAGTTGGACACTTCGGTCTTGGCTTCGCCCATGGCGTCCTGCATCTTGCCCAGGATGTGCATGCGCGCTTCCTTGGCCTGTGCCAGGGCGACCTGCATGATTTCCTTGGTGATGCCCTGGATCTTGATGTCCATCTGCAGGGCGGTGATGCCGCTGGTGGTCCCGGCCACCTTGAAGTCCATGTCGCCCAGATGATCTTCGTCACCCAGGATGTCGGTCAGCACGGCAAAGCGGTTGTCTTCCTTGATCAGGCCCATGGCGATGCCGGCCACGTGGGCCTTCATGGGCACGCCGGCGTCCATCATGGACAGGCAGCCGCCGCAAACCGACGCCATCGACGACGAGCCGTTGGACTCGGTGATCTCGGACACCACGCGGATGGTGTAGGGGAATTCTTCCTTGGTCGGCAGCACGGCGACCAGGGCTCGCTTGGCCAGGCGGCCGTGGCCGATTTCGCGGCGCTTGGTGGAGCCCATGCGGCCCACTTCACCGGTGGCGAAGGGAGGCATGTTGTAGTGGAACATGAAGCGATCTTCGAACTCGCCGGCCAGCGCATCGATGCGCTGCGCATCGCGCTCGGTGCCCAGCGTGGAGATCACCAGCGCCTGGGTTTCACCGCGCGTGAACAGGGCGGAGCCGTGGGTGCGGGGCAGCACAGAGTTGCGGATTTCGATCGGGCGCACGGTGCGCGTGTCACGGCCGTCGATGCGGGGCTCGCCGGCCAGGATCTGGCTGCGCACGATCTTGGCTTCGATGTCGAACAGCAGGCCCTCGACCTTTACGGAGTCGAACTCGACGCCTTCGGCCTTGAGCGACGCGAACACGGAGGCCGTGGCTTCGCGCAGGGCGTGCGTGCGGGCTTGCTTGCTGCGGATCTGGTAGGCAGCGCGCAGCTTTTCTTCGGCCAGGCCAGCGACTTTGGCGATGAATGGCTCGTCTTTGGCAGGAGCTTGCCAATCCCATACGGGCTTGCCGGCTTCGCGTACCAGTTCGTGAATGGCGTTGATCGCGATCTTGCCTTGTTCGTGACCGAACACCACGGCGCCCAGCATGATGTCCTCAGGCAGTTGCTGCGCTTCGGACTCAACCATCAGCACGGCGGCTTCGGTACCGGCCACCACCAGATCCATCTGCGAGTTCTTGCGCAGGGTCTGGCCGGGGTTCAGCACGTATTCACCGTTGATGTAGCCCACGCGTGCGGCGCCGATGGGGCCGTTGAACGGGATGCCGGAGATCGACAGAGCGGCGCTCACGGCGATCATGGCGGCGATGTCAGCGTCTACTTCGGGGTTCAACGAGATGGTGTGGATGACCACGTGCACGTCGTTGTAGAAACCCTCCGGGAACAGCGGGCGAATCGGGCGGTCGATCAGGCGGCTGGTCAGGGTTTCGAGTTCGCTGGGCTTGGCTTCGCGCTTGAAGAAGCTGCCGGGGATCTTGCCGGCGGCGTAGGTCTTCTCAATGTAGTCCACGGTCAACGGGAAGAAATCCTGCCCAGCCTTGGCGATCTTGGAACCGACCACGGTGGCCAGCACCACGGTATCGTCGATGTTGACCAGCACGGCGCCGGAGGCCTGGCGGGCGATTTCACCCGTTTCCATGACGACGGTCTTGTCGCCCCACTGGAAGGACTTGGTGACTTTGTTGAAAATGCTCATGTTCAGCTCCTGTTTTAATAGCTGGCAGCTGGCTGCCAGATTGTCATGGAGGGCAATTCAGAACACGATGCCATTCCAGGGAACCTGCCCACCAAGCCATGGCGGCAACTTCATTGGAATGACACAGCTTCGCTCTGTTTTGCGACTCCGAAGTAAAAAACGCCTGAGCTAGCGGACTAACCCAGGCGTTTTCGCATGCAATGAAAATTACTTGCGCAGACCCAACTTGGCGATCAGCGCGGTGTAACGGTCAGCGTCCTTGGCCTTCAGATAGTCCAGCAGCTTGCGACGACGGCTCACCATGCGCAGCAGGCCGCGACGACCGTGGTGGTCCTTGGCATGCGTCTTGAAGTGGGGGGTCAGTTCGTTGATGCGGGCGGTCAGCAGGGCCACTTGCACTTCTGGGCTGCCAGTGTCATTGGCAGCACGGGCGTTCGCCTTGACGACTTCGGCCTTGATGGAGGATGCGATCATGTTTTTCCTTGGATGTGGCCTAGCGCGAAGCAGGCCATGGTTTTTACTTGCGCCAGCAGCTGGAACGGCCGCTGGCGTGCGTCTTGCACCATGCAAAACCTTTGGATTATACCCCGAGACAGGTTTTTGACCACCCAACCTCGTGGGCAAGCCGTTGGGAACTGCTAGAAAACAAAGTCCAACGCAACCATTCGACCCAACTGCGCCAAGCTCACTGCCCAAGACCCCGCAACGCCGCTGCCAACCGCTTGGCCACATCGAAAGAGTCGCCCCACCCCGAAATACGAGAAAAAATACAGCCCAACCTGAGCGGCTGCTTTAAGCGCACTAGGTGCCCCCCCCCCAATCAGCGCCATGGCGCGACGGATGCAACCCAGATGCGCAAACACCCATACCTGCACGTCTTTCGCGCGCGCAATCATTGCCAGCGAGGCGCGCAGCACAAACGCATTGAAGCAAGGGCCACAAACGTGGGCGCGACCATCCACCCAGCCCCCTTCAGAAAGCACCTGGAAAACTGCGCACCAAAATCATGAGCCATTCAGACTCCGCCGAATCCAAAAATCTTGCCCCCCGAGGGGGGGGGAAGCCCGGATATCAAAAGCATCCACATGCCAAATCCACCAGAATTTATGTGCCAGTTTCCGAACAGTGGGCAAGAATGACGCACGGCCTGACAGGACTCAATCTGCAAAGCCATTCGAGGTCCTCAACTAAGTTGCCGAGAGGGCAGCCAGCAGGTTTTCACGAAGAGGAAAGAAAGATACCCAAAGTTTGCCCCCCAGCTCATCGCCACCCGAAGGAGCCTCATCATCACGACACACCACGCCTTTTCCAATAACTCCACAGATGAGACCTTCTTTAATTTTAGCAGAACAGCGCAAATAGCAGGCAAAAAACAAAGGGGATCGATAATTTTTATAATAGACAATGGGCGAAAAAATGCCCCCCAGCGCCTGGACTCGCTTCAAAAAGGATAAATCAATTAAATATCAAAAATTCGAAATATGAGAATGAAATATCTTAATAAGATCAGCCCTCATGCCATTTTTTCAAACATCACCGGAATTACCTAAAACACATAGCCGCCATCCAACATTACTGAAATTTTAAACTCGATCAATCCAAAAATGCGATCAACAACTTTTCAATTAATTTACGCGCTTATTTTTCTTGCGACCCTCAGCACTCCAAATGCAGCCCACTTAAAAACCCACACAAAAAAGGATCCCAACACAGCACAAAGTACCAGTGGCCCCACAAACAAACAGACTCGCGCCAAGCAGCCAAAGAGCAGCTCGGAAGAGTCAAGTGCCGAGAGAGACCGTCGATTGAAACGCGAGTGCCGAGGCCGCAACAATGCAGGTGCATGCCTCGGCTACACACGATAGCGAACACCGCTCATCACTCCGTCGAAGCCACCCATCCAACCCGCACCTCCGGACAAACTCCAGAGACATATGATGCGAAGCATGCACGCACCCCACACTGACCCAGCAAGGCGACTAGCCCAGACGTCGCGGCACGCTCTAGGCTTCACCGCCCTTGAGCTGCTGATTGTCATCACAATTCTGGCCGTGCTTACAGCCATGGCACTCCCAAGCTTTGGTCCCATGATTGAGCGCTGGCGCACAAACCAAACGGTAAGCAACATAACCAGCACAATTTATGTGGCACGATCGGAGGCAATCAAGCGAGGCGGCAAGGTTAGTGTTAGAAAAATTGCAAATGGCACGGATGGCTGCACATTCGCTTCGACCAATCAAGAATGGAGCTGCGGATGGATTATTTTTGCGGACACAGATGAGGACGGGAATCTAGATGCGGGAGAAGAAGTCCTGCAATCTTTTCAAATGCCCACGAGTGTAAATGTTATGAACAACAATAGCGCAGCATCATTTCGCTTCGATCGATGGGGGCGGACCAATAATATTAATGCAGCCAGCTTCGCCATTGTCCCACGAGCAGGTGGCGTGACATCACCCGCCGCGACTGCGGTTTGCTTTTCATCTGGCGGGCGAGTCCGTGTTGTTAAAGAAAGCGTGACATGCTAGTTTATGATCCCTCCCGCAATCGCAAGGCCTCTCAAAAAGGGATTACGCTCCTCGAATCATTGGTTGCAATCGTAGTAATGGCGCTTGGATTACTCGGCGTAGTGGGCATTCAGATGCGAACACTAGCCGACACCCAAACCGGCGTCAGGCGCGCTCAAGCCGTCAAGCTGATTGAGGACCTTAGTGAGCGGGTCAGAGCTAACCCAAACGCAATTGGAAACGCCGCCAGCTATGCCGTTGCGTGGGCATCGACATTGGGCTCCCCCCCGGCTTGTGCGATCGACTCAGGATTTCCCACCTCAAACTGCACAGCAGCCCAATTGGCCGCTTACGACGTGGATCGCTGGTTGCGCAGTGTGAGGGCAAATTTACCCGTTGGTGATGCAACTGTCTTTGTTTCTGGAAGCGATGCCAGGCAGTTGGGGGTGATGCTCTCCTGGCGAGAAAATGAACGCGCCCGTGAAGGTGATTCATTGGCAGATACCTCCGCATACAAGGCCATTTTTTCAGTGACTGGAACTTCATCCTCTGGATCTGTAACCTGCCCAGCGGGGAAAATTTGCCACTTGCAATATATCAACCTTACTCAACGCTGCATACCCAGCGGCCCGCTGGTTTTTTGTTCTGACATTTGAATAAAGCCTATGATGCACACAAGCCCAACAGCGCATAGCACCTTCAATTCATATATTTCCTCCCGCATGCAGAACAAAGAACGCGGAGCCACACTTATAGAATTATTGGTTGGTTTGACAATCGGCCTGCTCACAATTAGTGTTGGCCTAGGTGCGATTATGGTATCGCGGGGGGTAACCACCACGATTAGTGACACCACCACTCTGCAACAACAGGCATCTTATGCTTTCAGAGTAATTGGACAACAACTACGCCAAGCTGGAGGAAGACCACTCAATACAGCAGCGGATCCGCGTGATGCAGCGACATTTGTTCAACCGACTGCTGTTACGTTATCTGGCCTCCCACCCATTGCAGGACTGGACGCACCGACAGCTAGCCAGTTCATAATCTCGTTGCGATATGTCAATGCGAGCGATTCCATTTATCCATCCCCACCTTCTTCCACGCCAATCGAGGGATATCTTGTCAGTGATTGCTTAGGAGAAAACAATGGAGTTGCTTCAGCTCCAATCATTCTCAATCAATTTCGGAAAAATGGCACCGACCTTGAATGCTCTAACAGTATTGGCAATATTCAACCAATCATTAGCAACTTGGTAGACATAAGGATTCGCTATCTACAACAAAAATTGAACGTAGCAGATAACCAGCCACAATTTCGCTATGCATCTGCAGCCAACCTGAGCCCCACCGACTGGCCTGAGGTATATGGCATTGAAGTATGCCTTGAGCTAGAGGGTGAGCAAATCATAGATACCGTCGGTGCAAGCTATACAAAATGCGACGGAACCACTGCAACCCGAGGAAACAGATTACGAATGGTATTCAAGAACATATTCCACATTCGTAACCATGCATGGCCCAAAGCCATATCGTGAGTTAGTCATGAAAAAATATAAAAATCAACAAGGCATCTCGCTTTTCATTGTCATCGTATTGGTTTTGATGTCAATGCTGCTGGCCTTGTGGGCATCAAGAACAGCGTTTTTTAACGAACTCATCGTGGGAAACGATACAGATTACCAGAGGGCGTTTGAGGCAGCACAAGTGATGCTGCAAGACGCCGAACTGGATATTCGCCAGGGCATAGAATTGGGAACAAACCAGCGAGCAGTCGTCAGTTCAACTTTTTATCCAACTGCTCATGACGAGCTCGATGCACTGACTTACGCCCTCGATGCTCAGACCACAAAATGCTTCAACGGCATTTGCCAGTTTCGCACTGGTGCGCAGGACTTTTGGAATAACTCTATCACGATGAGCGCCATGATTGCTGCCAATATTGGAGCTAGATACGGCCAGTACACAGGGGGAAGCGCTGGAACTTCCAGTAACTCCATCTTGGCAGACACTACGGCAGGCAGAGGGGCTTGGTACTGGGTAGAAGTCATTAAGTATGAACCCAAAGAAACCGGTCCAGGTGTGTTAGCTGGGGCAGAGCCTGAAGTAGTAAATGCCAAGATCTTCTTTCGCATTACAGCTATTGCTCGCGGACTCAAGCCGAGCACACAAGTTGTTTTACAAAACATCGTAGCGTTCCCATCCATATCTGGCGAAACCAAGTAATTCACGGCGACATCAGGAAATTATATGAAAACAAATCATAACTTTCGGAAAAATGCCATAGCGCTAATCATCAGCACCATTGGCTGTCCCCAAATGGTTCTGGCGGGCGACTTCTTGAGCCTAGTCCAATACCCAGCCGGTTCAGCAAGCAGAGAGCCGGCGCCAAATATCATCGTATCAGTTGACAATTCTGGCAGTATGGGCGCAGCCGGCATTACTGCACTGAAAGATGCGCTGAAAGAAACCTTCAAACCCACTAACGTGCCGGATGATTCCATACGACTTGCCTATCAGTCCCTTTGGGGTTGCAATACCATACCCAGCACCGACGCGAGTTGCAATAGCAAAAACTCAATGAAAGTCCTGCGAGGACTAGAGGACCCCACGGACGATAGTCATCGCGGAAATTTCATCAAATGGGTGAATACACTGGCCGCAGGAGGAAACACCCCAACTCACCGCATGCAAGGGATTGCAGGTGAATACCTGAAAACCACAGGAATCAACAATCCATATAATTTTGACCCCGGCACCACTGAGGCTCCCGTACATGCATGCCGCCGCTCGTATAACATTTTGATGACCGATGGCGGTTGGAATAACAACCCAGCCAATACCATCAACAACGACGACGGCACCAACCACACTTTGCCGGACGGAACGTCCTACGATATTACAGCACCTGAAACACGTATATACAGAGATAACTGGGGAACGAATGCCGTATCCACACTATCTGATATGGCATTTTATTACTGGAGGCATGATCTCCAATCAGGGATCAACAATCAAGTTGTTCCACTCATAAAAAAATCAGGTTCTGAAACATTTGCCGACGGAGCCACCACGGCAACCATCCCACAGTACTGGAATCCAAAGAACAATCCTGCCAACTGGCAGCACATGGTCACGTATACGATTGGATACAACGCAGCGGCAAACTGGACCAATATTGGTACCAATCCCATGTTCAACATTGCACAAGGCATGTATGGCGGGGATTTTTCGCGCGCTATTGTTGGGACCAGACTGTGGCGAGATCCCCTGACCACCAATGAAACTGGCCGGCAAGAAGAACTCTGGCACACTGCCATAAATAGCCGAGGCAAGTTTTATCCAGCGCAGACGTCACAAGATTTGGTTAATGCTTTTAAAGATATTGTTGGCACAATTATTGCCGACTCCACTAGGCCGATAACTGGATTTTCAAGCGCTTCCAGCTCCATCAGCAATCAAGGAACTACGGCTTTCTTCTCCACCTACGAAGCAGATGGTTGGATTGGTGGGATTGGATCGAAAACAGTTGCTGTTGCGACTGGGACACTCTCCGACAACACAGCGTGGGGAATGACCTCAACCCTGCCAATAAGAGGAAAGACAACAGGAGATAAGCTGGATGAACTGTCGACTGCCGACGTATCTTCCAGATTAATTTTCACATACAACGACACGACGACCGCTGGCACAACATTTACTTGGACGAACCTTAGTGCAGCTCAAAAAATTCTGTTAAACACTGTTGATACAGTGACCGATGCCCTTGGAGAAGACCGACTGAACTACATTCGAGGCGACAGAACCAAAGAAGGGACAACCGTTACGGAGCCATTCCGGGTTCGTCGTTCTCGGCAGGGTGATATTGCAAACTCCACATTGTGGTACGTCGGCCCTCCCAATAATGGTCTGACTGTAGATGGGTATCGCACCTTTGCAAATGCACAGCGTTATCGTATGCCTATGCTTTATGTTGGCGGTAACGATGGCATGCTGCATGGTTTTTCAGCTGCAGATGGTGCGGAGAAGATTGCATATGTTCCTCAGGGGGTCATAAAAAATCTTTCCCAGCTGTCGAAACAAGATTACAGCCACCGCTATTTTGTTGATGGATCACCTTTCACGGGTGATGTCAATACAGGAACCAGTGCGCTTCCGTCATGGAAAACAATGTTGGTGGGAACATTGGGCGCTGGCGGCAAAGGCTATTATGTTCTGGATGTCACCCGCCCTGGATACACGGGAGGGACAGAAACCTCCAACCTCTCAGCAGCCAACGCATCTTCGCTCGTCGTGATGGACAAGACCGATGGAGTGGATAGCGATATTGGTTATATTTTTGGAGACCCTGTTACTTCAGAGAACAACTCACAGATTGCTACCCAGATTACGCGCATGAATAATGGCCGTTGGGCTGTTGTATTGGGCAATGGTTATAACAGCGGCAGTGAAGATCCCGTTCTTTTGATTCAATATCTCGATGGAGACAAATCCATCAAAAAGATCAATGCTGCGAGTACAGGAGCGGAATCTGCAGCAAATGGACTTTCTACGCCACGCTTGCTGGATGTGAATGGCGATGGCACCGTGGATATTATTTATGCAGGAGATTTGCGCGGTAATATTTGGAAGTTTGATGTATCTAACGCAGATGCAAGCAACTGGAAAGTAGCATTCTCCTCGGCAGGATGCACGGCATGCACCCCCTTCTACACTGCGGTGGAAAAGGCAAATACTGCAAATCGCCAACCAATTACTGCAGCCGTTAATCTGAGGCCTAACGTTACTGTCGGTGGCATGATGGTTGTTTTTGGGACAGGTAGAAATTTAACCGAAGGCGACCGAACGGACGTAACGGTTCAAACACTTTACTCGATATTGGACAATACACGCTACAAGCTGGATACAGCCGCTGGCCCCAATTTAGGCAAGGTGCTTGAGGATACATCCACAGTAACACCAACAGCCGTCGGAACCAACGGACGAGATACAAAACTTGCAGAACGCGTGTTTAGCGCACCAGTCATTGCCGGACAGGGAACCAGTAGCAATTCAAGCTTCTGGCGCATGCCCGCTACCCAGACAGCACTGGCTTACTCCCTCGCTGGCACTCAAAAGGGTTGGTATTTTGAATTACCGATTGCTGGGGAACGGGTTTTGAGCATGCCCACTTTCTTTGATGGCAGCGACGTCATTGATCTCCTCAGTATAGTTCCTGCATCCGGAGGCAACACAACTGGAGAAACCTGCCAACCCACCTCTTCGCCTGCCCGGGGCTACAGAACGTTTCTAGGTGTTCAGTATGGTTTGAAACCTACGCAGCAAATCCTGGATGCTAACGGCGACGGTCTTTATCAGGCGGCCGCCGCACAGGACAATGACACGAATCGTACAACCACATCTCCCAAAGGCATTTCCTTGAGAGGAAAAGGGATTATTATCAAAATTGGCGGCGGCAGCGGTGGCGGTGGCGGTGGCGGTGGCGGTAGTGGCCCCCTCCCCCCCGGTACAGAACCACCACAACTACAGCTAGCCAAGCCAGCATCGACAGTCAATTGGCGGCAATTGCAGTAACTTAGGTATCGGAGGTGGATTTCAGATGAATCAGCAACAAAGAGGCTTCACTTTGATTGAAGTCATGATTGTGGTCGCCATCGTGGCCGTTCTTGCAGCCATTGCATTGCCTAGTTACTCGGAGTATGTTCGCCGCGGGTACCGCGCAGAAGCCCGCGCCGCCTTGCTTCAAGCGTCGCAATGGATGGAGCGTGCGGCCACAGCTACCGGCACTTACCCGTTGACAGCATCGTTTCCGACGACACTCACTACGATTAATTCTGGCCGCTACACCATTGCAGTGGCATCACCACCAGGAGGTGCAGCATCAGGAACCGCATACACACTGACAGCAACTCCTGCAGGCGGGCAACTTGGTGACAAATGCGGCAACTACACGTTGACGCATACTGGCGTCCGAGGCGCAGCCTCTGGAGTGCAACCCTTGATGAATGAATGCTGGAACAGGTAGGCCCCCCCTTACTAGCCCGCTATTGGCCCTTGCCTATGCATTAGCATCCGCCCATGCACCGCACTGACGAGTTGACGACCATGATGAACAAAGCGCTTGGGCTTGCCGCCCAGGCGCTTTTTGTTTCCAACCCCAACCCGCGCGTTGGCTGTGTGCTGGTGGCGCCAGACGGGCGGGAAATAGGCAGTGGTCATACACAGCAGGCAGGAGGCCCCCATGCGGAAGTTGTGGCGCTGCGATCCGCGCAAGAAGCAGGGCACAGCACCCGAGGGGCGACTGCCTATGTGACTTTGGAGCCCTGCGCGCACCAGGGGCGTACAGGGCCGTGCAGCGACGCCTTGGTGGCGGCCGGGATTGGCAAGGTGGTGGCGTCCCTCACCGACCCGAACCCCTTGGTCGCCGGGCAGGGATTTGCCCGGTTGCGTGCGGCAGGGGTGGAGGTGGAGGTCGGCCCCGGGGCGGATGAATCACGCGAACTCAATATCGGATTCTTCAGCCGGATGGTGCGGGGTACGCCCTGGGTGCGCCTGAAGACTGCGGCTTCGCTGGATGGCACCACCGCGCTCCCCAACGGAGCCAGCCAGTGGATCACGTCGCCTTCAGCCCGTGCCGATGGCCATGCCTGGCGCGCGCGCGCCTGTGCAGTGCTCACAGGCATTGGCACTGTGCTGGACGACAACCCACGCCTGGATGTGCGCGAGGTGTCCACCCCGCGCCAACCCCATGTGGTGGTGGTGGACAGCCAGTTGCAGACCCCACCGGACGCCCGCCTCTTTTTGGAGGGCCGCGCCACCTACATTTACGCGGCCATCCAGAACGATGAAAAGAGGGTCGCCCTGGAGGCACGTGGTGCCACCGTGGTCTGCTTGCCCACCGCGCAGGGCAAAGTGGATTTGCCTGCAATGCTGCGCGACCTGGCCTCTCGTGGGGTGAATGAGCTGCACGTCGAAGCCGGCCACAAGCTCAATGGTTCGCTGGTGCGCGAGGGGCTGGTGGATGAGATGCTGGTATATCTGGCCCCCATGCTGCTGGGCTCTGGGTTCGGACTGGCCCAGCTGGGGCCTTTCGAAGTGCTGTCGCAGGGGCTGCAGCTGAACTTCAGGTCGGTGGAAGCACTGGGACCGGACCTGCGCATCGTGGCCCGGGTGCCTGGGCGCGAAGCTTTTTGACGCAGCAGGCATCCCCTGTCTTTCACTGCGTCAAGGTTTTGCACCGCGCGACCGGCGCCCGCCCCGGTGGAATCGCAACCCGGCAGGCGCCCACCTCCATAGGCCGCATGCCGCCACAGCTTGGGTTCAGCAGGCCCCAGTAGCAACCACTCTTCTCAATACTCTTTCTGCTACACGCGCGGCCATAGGCCTATTCAGAGGACTCCAGGCATCAAGCCCTCTCCAGCGGCGCCGGACAAGCGCTTACGGGGAAATGTTTCGCGAACCAGGCAGGGGGCAATGAGTCCAGAGCAGATTGGGACGGGCTGCTGGGAGTCCCAGGGCATGCTCAGCAGTTGGCCCCCCAAGAGCATTGAAATGCCGCAGGCCGCCAGCGCCCGCAGACGCCACCATCGCAGTGATGCGCGGTGATCTGCAAGAAAGCTCCCCAAGCACCTCGGTGGATTGACCACAGCCCCTGGTCCAACGAACCGTGCCCGCAGGGCACCCCGCCACCCATTGCCACGCCGCCCCATCTCAGTGCAGATACTCGCACCAATATCTGGCACGACTTTTGCATCAATCTGGTGCAAATCTGCTGCAGACACTCAAAATGCACCAGAGTCGATCAATCACTAGCGCGAGGACGTTATGGAAGCACTCAAACAGGGCACGGATGCTCTGTTCATTCTGCTCGGGGCGATCATGGTGTTGGCCATGCACGCCGGTTTTGCCTTTCTGGAGCTGGGCACGGTCCGCAAGAAGAACCAGGTGAATGCGCTGGTGAAGATCCTGGTGGACTTCTCTGTGTCCACCGTCGTCTACTTTGTGGTGGGGTACAGCGTGGCCTACGGCACGCATTTCTTCATGGGGGCAGAAGCGCTGGCGCAGCAAAGCGGCTACGCGCTGGTCAAGTTCTTCTTCCTGCTCACGTTTGCGGCCGCCATTCCGGCCATCGTGTCCGGGGGGATTGCCGAGCGGGCCAAGTTCTGGCCCCAGCTCATGGCCACGGCGGTCATTGTGGGTTTTGTGTATCCCTTCTTTGAGGGCATTGCCTGGAACCAGCATTTCGGCGTGCAGGCCTGGATCAAGGCCGTCACGGGCGAAGAGTTTCATGACTTTGCGGGCTCGGTGGTGGTGCATGCCATGGGCGGCTGGATTGCCCTGCCCGCCGTGATCCTGCTGGGCTCGCGCGCCAACCGCTACCGCAAGGATGGCGCGATCTCGGCCCACCCACCTTCCAACATCCCCTTCCTGGCGCTGGGCGCCTGGGTGCTCGTGGTGGGCTGGTTTGGCTTCAACGTGATGAGCGCCCAGACCCTGGACAAAATCTCCGGCCTGGTAGCGGTCAACTCGCTCATGGCCATGGTGGGCGGAACGCTTGCAGCGCTGGTGCTGGGCAAAAACGACCCGGGCTTTGTGCACAACGGCCCGCTGGCCGGGCTGGTGGCCGTGTGTGCAGGCTCGGACCTGATGCATCCCCTGGGGGCGCTGGTGGTGGGCGCTGTGGCGGGCGCCATCTTTGTGCTGATGTTCACCCTTACCCAGAACAAATGGAAGATTGACGACGTTCTGGGCGTCTGGCCTCTGCATGGCCTGTGTGGCACCTGGGGCGGGCTGGCGGCGGGGATCTTCGGCAGCAAGGCGCTGGGGGGCTTGGGCGGCGTCAGCCTGCCGGCACAGCTGATCGGCACGGGCCTGGGGGTGGTCTGGGCGCTGCTGGGGGGCTTCATCGTCTATGGCCTGCTCAAACACACAGTCGGCCTGCGCCTCACGCAGGAAGAAGAGTTCGACGGCGCCGACCTGTCCATCCACAAGATCAGTGCCACACCCGACCGCGAAGTGAGCTGGTAAGCCGTCAGCGCCGGGCCGGACGTGAGAGGCCTGGGATTGGTGCATCCGTAGGACAGTAGGGCAAATGGGGGCCTCGTCCGACAGGCCCGGGCCTGATGGCGGGATACACCTTGGAGCAACGCCCCTGTGGCTCCAAGGTCACAATCCCCCATCCTCTCATCCCACCATGGCCCCGTTGCTGCCCTCCCCCCTCTTCCTGACCTCCCTGGCCCGCCATGGCCGATGGGGCCTTGCGCTGCTGGCCACCGTAGCCCTCATGGGCTGCGCGGGCCTGCCCAAGGATGTGGAGCGGCCTGTGTCCACCGCTTTGCAAAACCCCAGCGACACCCCACTGGGCCAATGGGTAGAGGCTCGCCGCATGACCCAAAAGGCCCGCCATCCCTCGGGCTTTGTATTGCTCAGCGGCCCCCAGGCGGCCTACAGCAGCCGCCTGGCCCTGGTGGATGCCGCCCAGAAAACGCTGGACCTGCAGTACTACGCGATCCACGCCGACGCCAGCAGCGAGCGCCTGCTGCTCAGCGTGGCAGCCGCCGCCCGGCGCGGTGTGCGCGTGCGGCTGCTGCTGGACGACTTTCACAGCACCGGGCGTGATGCGCTGGTGATGCGGCTGGCCTTTGTGCCCAATGTCGAGATGCGCATGTTCAACCCGCTCACAGGCGCGCGCGGGTCGCCCGTGGGCCGCATGTTCAGCCTGCTGGGCGATTTTTCGCGGGTGCAGCAGCGCATGCACAACAAGCTCTTCATCGCTGACAACGCACTCGGCGTGACGGGCGGGCGCAACCTGGGGGATGCCTACTTCGGCAACTCCGAATCGGGCAACTTTGTGGACCTGGACGTGCTGGCTGCGGGCAGCGTCGTGCAGGATCTTTCGCGCAGCTTCGACAGCTACTGGAACAACGAGCGCGCCTACCCGGTACAGTCGCTCATCACCCGTGAAGAGCTGGACCGCTTGCGCGAGAGCATCCGCGCCGCCGAGGCCACGCAGCAAGAGCGCGTGGAAAGCGCAAGCACCAGCGCAACCGCACCCGGGGCCCCGCCCGCCCCCACCGGGCGCAACACAACGGACACGCGGCGTGCACGCATCTGGAACCAGGAGCCCATGGACCTGAAGCAGGTGCAGTTTGTCTGGGCACCCGCCGCCGTGCTGGCGGACCGGCCCGCCAAGATCCCGCCCGATGGCACCTCCGCCACCCCCCTGCCCGACCAGAACCCGCCGCGCGCCACGCCCGCCAACATCGCGGCGCTGGTCCGCCCTCGGGGCACTGCAATCACAACCACATCCGCTTCGGCGGATGCGCCCACGGCTTCCCAGACAGTCGCCCAGCCCGTGGCGCCACCTGCCTTGTCAGCCAATCCCGCCCTGAGCAATGGCAATGGCAATGGCAATGGCAACACCGCCCCCTCGCTCCCGCCCGACGGCGAAACCACCGCCGAAGCCCAGACCGACACCGTGGTGGACGGCCTGCTGCAGCTCATGGGCCAGGCGCGGCGCGACCTGCTGATCATCTCGCCCTACTTCGTGCCCGGGCCCGACATGGAGCGTGCCTTTGCCGCCGCACGGGCACGGGGCGTGCGTGTGCGGGTGCTCACCAACTCGCTGGCGTCCAACGATGCACCCATTGCCCACGCGGGCTACGCGCGCCACCGGCCCACGCTGCTGGCCATGGGGGTGGAGCTGTACGAAATGCGCAGCGAACTCACCGGGGTGCTGCGCGGGGCCTTCGGCAGCACCGGCAGCATGGGGGGCACGGGCGGCAGCGGAGCCGGCGGCAGCTCGCGCGCCATGCTGCACTCCAAGCTCATGATCGTGGACGGCCGCCTGCTCGTCATCGGCTCGATGAACCTGGACCTGCGCTCGCAGCGGCAGAACACCGAGGTGGCGCTGCTGATCCGCAGTGGCGAGCTGTCACGCCGTGCCACGGCACAGATCGACACCGCCCTGCAAGACGCCGCTTGGCAGGTGCAGCAGACCGACCAGGGCCTGGTATGGCGCGCGCCCAAGGACAGCGGCCTGCCCGACGCCACCACCGAGCCCGATGCCAGCCTGCCCCTGCGCCTGATGCTGCAACTGCTGGGCCCCCTCGCGCCCGACCACCTGCTGTAGCCAAGCACCCGCGCCCCTGCGGTCCGGGGCGGATCAGGCGCCGCTTTGCGCCTGGGCCTGTTGCGCCACCACCCAGGCGGTGATGGCGCGCTGGTCCGTCATGGTGCGCACATGCTGGTACGCCACCTCGGCCTCCACAAACCGCCTGCGCAGCAGGTTGAGCCACTGCTTGAGGCGCCCCGCGCGCTGGCGGGGTTCCAGGTCGTCGCACACCAGCTGCCAGAAGGCTGCGATGTGGGGAATCAAATCGGCCCAGACCACAGGGTCCGCCCCCGGCTGCCCGGCGTCGAAGGCACGGATGGCGCGGGCCAGCCCCGGGTCGGCCACCATGCCGCGCCCCAGCATGAGGGCATCGCAGCCCGAGACATCGCGGCAGCGCTGCGCGTCGGCCACCGTCCAGATCTCGCCATTGGCCACCACCGGGATGGCCACGGCAGCGCGGATGGTGGGGATGTGCTCCCAGTACGCAGGTGGGCGGTAGCCATCGGCCTTGGTGCGGGCATGCACAACCAGCTCGGCCGCGCCCCCGGCCTGCATGGCCTGGGCGCATTCGCGCATCAACCCCGTGTCGTTGAAGCCCAGGCGCATCTTGGCCGACACCGGCAGGTGCACTGGCACGGCGCGGCGCACAGCCCCCACCACGGCGGCAATGCGCTCGGGCTCCTGCAGCAGCGCAGCCCCGCCACCATGGCGGTTGACCACCTTGGCCGGGCAGCCAAAGTTCAGGTCGATGCCCTCCGGCCCCAGCGCGGCCAGGCGTGCGGCGTTCTCGGCCATGCTGACCGGGTCGGAGCCCAGCAGTTGCGCCCGCACGGGCACACCCGCCAGCGTGCGGCTGCCGTTGCGCAGCTCGGGCAGGTAGCGCAGGAACACCTTGTCGGGCAGCAGCGTGCCGGTGATGCGGATGAACTCCGACACGCAGCGGTCCACCCCGCCCACGCGCGTGAGCACGTCGCGCAGCACAAAATCCAGAAGCCCCTCCATGGGGGCAAGCAGCAGGGTCATCGCGGTCGGGGGCGGTGCAGGGCCGCGCACACACGGCACAGCCCTAAGAATATGAATAAAAACAAGCGCTTTCGCCTGATGGATATGCTTTTATAGCTATCAAAAAGTGAGCAAATCTCAGTCTTCGGCCAAACGCCACAGGGCAAAGCCCCCGGATTGTGCGGCAAAGGGTCATCACGGCGTCATGGGGGGCGGCTGCAATGGCGGGCATTCGTGCCCGAACGGAGCCCCCCATGCTGCTACAAAAGACCGACAAAGCCCGCCAGGAGCTATCGCCCGGCGTACGCACCCTGAGCCTGCGCGAACGCTCGCTGCTGCTGCTGGCCGACGGCAAACCGCTGTCCGACCTGCAGGCTATGTACAACGGCATCGGCGCGCAGATTGTGGACAACCTCATGCGCCAGGGCTACCTGACGGGCCCGGCCGAGCTGCCCACGCCCTCCACAGCCCCCCTCCCCTCACCCGCTGAGGCGGAGGCCACCAGCCAAGCCCCGTCCATCGAGCGGCCGGAGCCGGGTGAATCCCTGCGCTCGCTCGCCGGTGCGCGCATGTACCTGTTCGACACCTGCGAGCGGCTGTTTGCCCGCCGCGACCCGGTGCTGGCACAGCATTTTCGCGAGGCCCTGCGCACCGCGCGGGACCGCACCAGCATGCTGGACGTGGGAGATGCCATGTTCGAGGAAGTGGCCCTGGCCGCAGGCACTGAACGCGCCGCCAGCCTGCGCGAGCGGCTGGAGCAACTGCTGCCACGTGCCCCCGGGGCCGCGCCCGGCGTCTATGCCGCCACGCAGCCCGCACTGCTGGAGGGCTGAAGCTCTGAAACTCCAGCCTCAGGCGGCTGCAGCCAGCCGCCAGAGCGAAGTCACCTCCGCCGCCCGCGCCACATGCAGGGCATCCCCCGCATCGGCCGCCTTGGCGTGGACCGGCTTGACATCGTGCCGCCCCCGGACCACCAGGCCTGCTTCGGCAATCCAGCCCAGCAGTTGTTCGCGCGGGCGCAGGCCCAGATGTTCGGCCAGGTCCGACAGGATCAGCCAGCCCTCGCCGCCAGACTCCAGGTGCTCGGGCAGCCCCGCCAGAAAACCCCGCAGCATGCGGCTGCCTTCGTCGTACACGGCGTGTTCGATGGGCGAGCTGGCGCGCGCTGGCACCCAGGGAGGGTTGCACACCACCAGCGGCGCACGGCCGGGCGGAAACAGATGGGTCTGCAGCAGTTCAACCTGGGGCAGCACCCCCAGGCGCTGCAGGTTGTCGCGTGCGCAGGCCAGGGCCCGGGGGTCCTGGTCGGTCGCAACCACCCGCTGGACACCCCGGCGCACCAGCACGGCAGACAACACGCCCGTGCCCACGCCAATGTCAAAGGCCAACGCCTGGCTGGGCAGCGGGGTGCTGGCCACCAGGTCCACATACTCGCCCCGCACGGGCGAGAAAACGCCGTAGTGCGGATGGATCCGGTCGCGGGGCGCTGCGCCCAGCGCGGGCACCTCCACCCCCTTCTTACGCCATTCGTAGGCACCCACCAGGCCCAGCAGCTCGCGCAGCGTGGCCACGCAGCGCTCACCGGTGGCAGGCCCCCAGGCCTGGGTGCAGGCCTCGCGCCAGTCGGGCGCGCGGCGCAGCGCGATGCTGTAGTCGCCTTCCAGCGGGATCAGGATGGACGCCAGCACCCGCGCACGCTGCGCCTGGGCCTGGCGGTGCAGGTGAAAAGCCTCGGAAGGCGTGGCCACTGCAGCCTTCTGGGCGGCCTTGGCAGCCGAGCGGCGGTGTTTGCCGGTCTTGGAATCCGCACGCCGCATGAGCGCCTGCAGCAGGTGCCGGGCGTTCTGGAAATCGCCCTGCCACAGCAGGCCTGTGCCTTCACAGGCCATGCGGTAGGCCGTGTCGGCGGGCAAGGTGTCGTCGGCGGTGACCACCCGGCGCGGCGCCGGGGCGCCAGCTTCGGAGCGCCACTGGGCTTGTTGTGTCTGGCCCTGGCGGCTCCATTCAATCATCGTGTGGCCTATGCGTTGATGGGCCGTTTCAGGCGCACTTCTTCGATCTTCACGCCGCCAATCACATTGGTCTTGGCGGTAGAGAGTTCTTGCTTGAAGCCCGCCATTTCGTGGAAACGAATGGCGCGCTCGTTGCGCAGCGGCACCCATGCTGTGACGTTGGTGCAGCCTTCTTCGTGCAGGCCGTCGCGGGCGGCGTCCCACAGCGCCAGGCCAACGCCTTGGTTCCAGTGGGTGGGCGCAGCGTAGATGGCCCAGATTTCACCCGTGGTGGGGCGGGACTTCTCATCGCGCGAGCGGTCGTAGCCGACAAAGCCGACGATCTTCTCGCCGTCCACCGCCACCTGCACCTGGGGCTCGCAATACTCAATGGCCTCGCGCCAGTAGGCCTGGCGCTTTTCGACCGACGACATGGATTTCAACTGCTCGTCTGGCACCAGCCCTTTGTAAGCCTCTTGGGCGGAGACGGTGTGGATCTGGGCGATGGCTTTTGCATCGCGAAGCGTGGCGGGACGAACCTGGATACTGGACATGAAAAAACCGAACGAAAACAGGGAATGAAAATGCGAAAGGTCGGCATTGTCGCCGCAAACGGTTTTTTGCCCTCCAGAGGCCCCTGTTTTGTCCTCGTCAAACGTTCGGCTTCGCTCCCCAAAATGCGGTGTTTGTGGCATGCACGGCCGGGCACCCGGCCCCGCTCTGCCGCATGGTTCAGGCCATGGCCATCGAGCCCGACAGCGCAGCGCCCACCCCCACCGAGGCCGCCGCACGCTGCACCATGGCCCGCTTGTTGCGCGGGCGCGGCACATGCACCACGGGCGGTGCGCCGTTGATGGCCGCGAGGCTGAGCACCAGCGTCACGGTGCGCGAGCCGCCGTCCCGCTCGTCCGGGGCATAGGCGCGGTAGCTGCCGTTGCCTTGCCCGTGGCTGCGCTGCACGGCATGGAAAGCCACCCGTGCGCCCGTCACCCGGTGGCCGCCAAAGGGCAGCACCCGCAGACGCGCATCGCGGTCCAGTGCCAGGCCCAGGTTGCCTGGGCGGTTGATGAGGTCGGTGCGGATGGCGCGCCAGGTCTGCCCCTGGTCGGCAGAAAACTGCCAGGCTCCGGCCTGGGCATCCAGGTGCTCGATCACCACCCCTGCGGCGGCCAGCATGTCGGGGCAGTTTTCTTCCATGATCTGTGCCAGCGTATTGCCCCCGAGGCCGGCGCCCGCAGGGGCGGCCGGTCGCCGCTCGCCCCCCCGATGGGCACTTGCAGAAGGGGTGGAACCGTGGATCAGCGCATTGGTGGTCATAGGAAGCCCTTTGAAAACGAGGTGGAAGACGAAGGTTTGCGCATCGGCGGGCACTCCAGAAATCTGTTCAACGTGCTTTTCAATGCTTGACGGAAAGTCTAGAAAGTGACCTAGCCTGCGTCCATCGCACAAATGGACTAGCCCGCAACACCCGGTTGTGCGCAATACTTGCCCAATGAGTGCCCTCCAAAGTGCCCGGACGAATGCCCGCCTGCTGCTGGTGGACGACCACGCCCTGTTCCGCACCGGGCTGCGCCTGATCGTGCAGGACCATCCCAGCGTGGGCACGATTGCCGAGGCGGGCTCGATTGCCGACGCCTGTGCACTGCAGCAGGCCGACATCGACCTGGTGCTGCTCGACATCCAGCTGCCCGGCATGAGTGGCCTGGACGGCCTGCGCCTGGTGCGCCAGGCCTGTCCCCAGGCCCGCATCGTGCTGGTGTCCGCCAGCGTGGCGCCCGATGCGGTCCACGAGGCGCGGGCCCGGGGCGCCGACGGTTTTCTGCCCAAATCGGCCAATGCCGAAGACATCCTGGAGGCCATCACCTGCGCGCTGTCGGGCCAGCCCTGCTTCCCGATCAACAGCGGCAACAGCGCCACCACGCGCGGGCCCGATGCGCCCTCGCTCACGGCGCGCCAACTCGATGTGCTCTCGCTGCTGTGCACCGGCAAACCCAACAAGGTGATCGCCCGCGACCTGGGCCTGAGCGAAAACACGGTGCGTGTGCATGTGGCCGCCATCTTTTCGCAGCTGGGCGTAAACAGCCGCAGCGCCGCGCTGCTGGCCGCGCAGCGCCTGGGCCTGTCTACACCACAGCTCCATGACCCCCTCTGACACCGCGCCCGAGCCCCCAGGCGCCCAGCCCCCCACCCGCTGGGGCTGGCCCGTGTGGGAACGCGACGAGGTGCTGCGCGAGCAAGTAGCCCTGCTGCGGCAAAACTTCCCGATGACGCTGCTGGCGTCTCTGGCCACCGCGCTGGGCACCCTGTGGGTCATGGCCCGCGTGGCCGACACGCAGGCCACCACCGTCTGGCTGGCCACCCACGCGCTGGTGGTTGCGGGTGTCTACCTCACGCTGCGCAGCATCTCCCCCTTCTCCGACCCGGCCCCCCAAGCCGCGCGCAAGCTGATTGCCTGCATGGCCGCCATGGGGCTGAGCTGGGGCAGCCTGGGTTATGTGGTGCTGTACTGGGGCACCTCCGACAGCGTGATCTATGCCATCGGCATCATCAGCACGGTCTCGTCCGGCGCACTGGGCCTGGGGGCGCCGCTGTACCGGGCCTATGTCACCTACCTCACCAGCGCCATCGGCGGGGTGATGACGGCCGTGGCGCTGGCCGGCGGGCCCGTGATGTGGCCTGCGCTGTTCCTGAGCGGCGTGTACTACGCGCTGACCTGCCTGCAGGCCCGCACCGCCGACCGGGCCACGCGGCGCAGCATCGCGCTCAAACTCGAAAACGAGCGCCTGGTGAACGAGCTGCGCGCCGAGTCCCAGCGCGCCCTGGCGGCACAAGGGGCCGCCGAGCAGGCCGACCGCGACAAATCGCGTTTTCTGGCGGCCGCCAGCCATGACCTGCGCCAGCCCCTGCATGCCATGGGGCTCTTCCTCGAATCGCTGCAGCGCAGCCCGCTCAACGACCACCAGCGCACGGTGCTCCAGCACGCGCACGCCGCCTCGGGCGCGGCAGCCGAAATGCTCACCACGCTGCTGGACTATTCGCGGCTGGAAGCGGGTGTGGTGAAGGTGCGGCCAGCGGCGTTTGCCGTGCAGCCGCTGCTCACGGCGCTGGAGCAGGAATTCGGCGTGCAGGCCGACACGGCGGGGCTGGTGTACCGCACCCGCGAGACCTCGGCCGCCGCCTTTGCCGACCGCTCGCTGGTCGGGCTGGTGATGCACAACTTCATCTCCAACGCACTGCGCTACACCGCGCGCGGCGGTGTGCTCATTGCCTGCCGCACGCGCGGCAAGCGACTGGCGCTGGAGGTGTGGGACACCGGGGCGGGCATCCCCGTGCACCAGTGGGAAGACATCTTCAAGGAGTTCCACCAGCTCGGCAACCCCGAGCGCGACCGGCGCAAGGGCCTGGGCCTGGGCCTGGCCATCGTGCAGCGGCTGGCGCGCGAGATGAAGACTTCGGTGGAGCTGCGTTCGCACCCCGGCCGGGGCTCGGTGTTCCGGCTGTGGCTGGACCGCTGGCAGGGCGCGCTGGAGGACGATGCCAGCCCCACGCCCCCGGCCCGCAGCCTGGCGGGGTTGAAGGTGCTGGCCATCGACGATGACGAGGCGGTGCGCCTGGGCATGCAATCACTGCTGCAAAGCTGGGGCTGCCAGTGCCTCACGGCCGAGTCCAGCGCCGATGCACTGGAGGCGCTGGAAGACGTGACCCCCGACATCATCATCACGGACTTCCGCCTGCGCCACGAAGAGACCGGCAAGCAGGTGCTGCAGGCGCTGCGCACCTACCTGGGCACGCCTGTGCCCGCCATCATCATGACGGGAGACACCTCGCCTCAGCGCCTGCGCGATGCGCAGTCCACCTCGGCCCTGCTGCTGCACAAACCGGTGTCCACCGGCCAGCTGCGCGATGCCATCGTGCAGCTCATCACCCGCCCCCCGGCCCCGCCGGACGGTGGGACCGCAGCGTCAAACGCCCAAGTGCAAGAGAGCCCAGAGAGCGAGCCCCCCACGACGGCTACAGCCAGCGGCGCAACAAACCCATGACCTGGTCGAACCGGGCGCCATAGGGCGGGTAGAACAGCGCGCCCATCGCCCAGCGCGACTGCACCAGCACCGACTTCTGGTGACAAAAGCGCAGAAAGCCCTGCTCACCGTGGTAGGCGCCCCAGCCGCTGTCGCCCACGCCGCCAAAGGGCAGGTTGTCGTGGGCAATGTGCATCAACGTGTCGTTCACCGTCACGCCGCCACTCACGGTGCGGCGCAGCACGTCGTCACGCACGGCCTCGCTGTCGCCAAACCAGTACAGCGCCAGCGGGCGCGGCCCGGTGTTGATGTGGGCAATGGCGTCATCCAGCCGCTCGTACGAGATCACCGGCAGGATGGGGCCAAAAATTTCCTCCTGCATGAGCTGCATCTGGGAGGTGGCGCCAAACACCAGCGTGGGCAGCATCTGGCGGCTGGCGCCGTCGCCCAGCGTGCCCACCGTGTGGATCACGGGCTTGCCTGCGGCCGGGTCGATGGTCTGCACCTCGGCCCCCTGGGTCTGGGCCTGCTGCAGCATGGTGCGCAGGCGCGCATGGTGGCGCGGGGTGATGATGGAGGCGTAGTCGGCGTTGCCCTCGATGGTGGGGAACAGGCGGGCCACCGCTGCGCGGTAGGCCTGCGCAAATTCGCCCTCGCGCCCCCGAGGCAGCAAAACGTAGTCGGGTGCGATGCAGGTCTGCCCGGCATTCAGCAACTTGCCGTGGGCGATCTTGAGCGCCGCGTCCTGCATGTTGCAGTGGCCGTCGATGATGCAAGGGGACTTGCCGCCCAGCTCCAGCGTGGTGGGCGTGAGGTGCTGCGCCGCCGCCTGCGCCACCTTGCGCCCCACGGCTGTGGAGCCGGTGAACACCAGGTGGTCGAACGGCAGTGAGGCAAACAGCGCCGACAAGTTGGCATCGCCCTGCACCACACAGAACTCGTCAGGGGTAAAAAACTGGGCTACCAGGGCCGCCAGCTGGGCCGAGGTGTGGGGCGTGAGCTCGCTGGGCTTGAGCATCACCCGATTGCCCGCTGCCAGCGCCGTGATGGCGGGCGCCAGGGCCAGCTGCACCGGGTAGTTCCACGGCGCAATCACGCCCACCACACCCAGCGGCTGGCGCTGGATGAAGGCATGGGCGGGCTGCAGATACAGCGGCGTGCGCACCTTCTGGGGTTTGGTCCACTTCGCTAGGTGGCGCAGCGTGTGCGACAGCAGTGCGCGCAGCACAAAGAAGTCGGCCACCTCGGTCAGGCGCGGCGAGCGCATGCCAAAGTCGGCCTGCACCGCTGCGGCCAGCACGGGGCCATGCTCGTCGAGCATCTTGGACAGGCGCAGCAAGCGCTCGCGGCGCACCAGCAGGGGCACATCCACCTGCGCGCGGCTAGCCTGGCGTTGTGAGTCGAAATGGGCGTGGATATCGGCAGGTGTCATGGATCAGGGCGTGTCACGAAAAAACGAACGCACCCACAGGGTAAACGCCCTGAGGGTGCGTCCCGGCAGCCACTCTCAGCGCACTTCGCGCGCTTCGACGTCGGTGACTTCGGCAGATCCCGGCAGGATACCGCCCCGGCGCGATGCCGCTGCATCGCCGCCCGCGTCTGGCGCTCCTGCGCCACGGCGGCCAGACGACCAACGCTCGGTAGAGCGGAACACGGTGCTGAAACCCGTGCGGGGGTCCATGCGCATGGCCCAAGGAGTCACAGGCTTGCCCGTCAGGCGCGCCCAGCCTGCGCGCAGCATCCACACCAGCGCCAGCACCAGGGCCGCCACCAGCAGGCTGGCAAACAGCACCAGCCCCATGGCCAGGACCACAACACGCAGCAGCAGGCGCACAAGGCCTGCAACAAATTCATTCAAACGACACCTCTCCTTCACATCTTGGGGAAAGGGCAAAGCTCACCCTTCCCCGCCGGGCTCATCCCCGCTCGGCCACGCCGAACTGGAACACGCCCGGCTCCAGCACCGGATTGACGGTGACCGGAATCACGCTCTTGGGCGGGAATCGCCCTTCGAGCAGCAACTTCGACAGCGGATTCTCGATGCGCTGCTGGATCGCCCGCTTGAGCGGCCGCGCACCGAACACGGGATCGAACCCCACCTTGGCCAATTCTGCCAAGGCGGCGTCGGACACCTGCAGCTCCAAATCCATCTTGGCTAACCGGGATTGCAGCAGCTGCAACTGGATCTTGGCGATGGACGCAATGTGCTGCGCATCCAGCGCGTGGAACACCACCGTCTCGTCGATGCGGTTCAAGAACTCGGGCCGGAAATGGTTTTTCAGCTCGCCCCACACCGCGTCCTTGATGTCCTGTGAGTCCTGCCCGACCATCGCCTGGATCAGGTGCGAGCCAATGTTGCTCGTCATCACGATCACCGTGTTCTTGAAGTCCACGGTGCGGCCCTGGCCATCGGTCAGGCGGCCGTCGTCCAGCACCTGCAGCAGCACGTTGAACACGTCGGGGTGGGCTTTTTCCACCTCGTCGAGCAGCAGCACGCTGTAGGGCTTGCGGCGAACGGCCTCGGTCAGGTAGCCGCCCTCCTCATAGCCCACGTAGCCAGGCGGCGCGCCGATCAGGCGGGCCACGGAATGCTTCTCCATGAACTCGCTCATGTCGATGCGGATCAGGTGGTCTTCGCTGTCGAACAAGAAGCCCGCCAGCGCCTTGCACAGCTCGGTCTTGCCCACGCCCGTGGGGCCCAGGAACAGGAACGAGCCCGTGGGGCGGTTGGGGTCGGACAGGCCCGAGCGCGAGCGGCGGATGGCGTTGGCCACGGCGGCAATCGCTTCTTGCTGGCCCACCACGCGCTCGTGCAGCTTGTCTTCCATCTGCAAGAGCTTGTCCTTCTCGCCCTGCATCATCTTGGACACGGGGATGCCGGTGGCACGGCTCACCACCTCGGCGATTTCTTCGGCACCCACCTGGGTGCGCAGCAGGCGGCGCGCGGCAGGGGCACCGTCCTTGCCAGCCTCTTGCGCCTGGGCTTCCTTGAGCTGCTTTTCCAGCTCAGGCAGCTTGCCGTACTGCAGCTCGGCCACCTTGTTGAAGTCGCCCTTGCGGGTGAACTCTTCGATCTGGAACTTGAGCTTGTCGATGGCCTCGCGCACATGGGCACTGCCCTGCGCCTGGGCTTTTTCGGACTGCCAGATCTCGTCGTAGTCGGCGATCTCCTTTTGCAGCTTGGCGATCTCTTCCTCGATCAGCGCAAAGCGCTTTTGCGAAGACTCATCCTTCTCGCGGCGCACGGCCTCGCGCTCGATCTGCAGCTGGATCAGGCGGCGGTCCAGGCGGTCCATGACCTCGGGCTTGGAGTCCATCTCGATCTTGATCTTGGACGCCGCCTCGTCGATCAGGTCGATCGCCTTGTCAGGCAGAAAGCGGTCGGTGATGTAGCGGTTGGACAGTTCGGCCGCAGCCACGATGGCCGGGTCGGTGATGTCCACGCCATGGTGCACCTCGTACTTCTCCTGCAGGCCGCGCAGGATGGCGATGGTGGCCTCGACGCTCGGCTCGCCCACCAGGATCTTCTGGAAGCGGCGCTCCAGTGCCGCATCCTTCTCGATGTACTTGCGGTACTCATCCAGCGTAGTGGCGCCCACGCAGTGCAGCTCGCCACGCGCCAGGGCGGGCTTGAGCATGTTGCCCGCATCCATCGCGCCTTCGCCCTTGCCCGCGCCCACCATGGTGTGCAGCTCGTCGATGAAGACGATGGTCTGGCCCTCGTCCTTGGCCAGCTCGTTGAGCACGGCCTTCAGGCGCTCCTCAAACTCGCCCCGGTACTTGGCACCGGCCAGCAGGGCCGCCATGTCCAGGCTGAGCACGCGCTTGCCTTTGAGGCTTTCGGGCACCTCGCCCGCCACGATGCGCTGTGCCAGGCCTTCGACGATGGCGGTCTTGCCCACGCCGGGCTCGCCGATGAGCACGGGGTTGTTCTTGGTGCGGCGCTGCAGCACCTGGATGGCGCGGCGGATCTCGTCGTCGCGGCCAATCACAGGGTCCAGCTTGCCCAGGCGCGCGCGCTCGGTCAGGTCCAGGCAGTATTTGGCGAGCGCGCCGCGCTGGCCTTCGGCCTCGGCACTGTCCACCTTCTGGCCGCCGCGCACGGCGTCAATGGCGGCCTCCAGGCTCTTGCGGGTCAGGCCGTTGTCCTTCGCAATCTTTGCGGCATCGCCCTTGCTGTCGATCACGGCCAGCAAAAACAACTCGCTCGCAATGAAGGGGTCGCCGCGCTTGATAGCTTCCTTCTCGGTGGCCTGCAGCACGCGGCCCAGCTCGGGCCCGCCCTGCACCTGGTCATTGCCCTGCACCTGGGGCAGGCGCTTGACGGCCGCCTCGGCCGCCGTGAGCAGGCCGGGCACATTGGCGCCCGCGCGTTGCAGCAGCGCCTTGGGGCCGTCGTCCTGCTGCAGCATGGCCAGCAGCACATGCACGGGTTCGATGTACGCGTTGTCATGGCCCAGCGCAATGCTCTGGGCATCGCTCAGGGCTTCCTGGAACTTGGTGGTGAATTTGTCGAGACGCATGGGTGAATGTCCTCCGAATTGCAGAACACTTGAGGCGCGGCCTGCCTGATTTCAAGACAGTTCCCTGGCCCACCCCATGGCCCCTTGTTGACCTGCGTCAGTGATTTGCCCCACCACACAAGCATCAGTTACTATAATTTTTATAGCTATAAACGCTTTACCAGAGCGCGGAGACGGCCAATTTTTTCCAATTTCCAGCGCCCAAAGCGCACAACGCATCAGGTCGCGTTGCCCAGCGTGATGCCCCAGCGCGCCAGCGCCGCGTCGTCGCTCACCCGCGCATCCACCCAGCGGGCGCCCTGGGGGGTTTCTTCCTTCTTCCAGAACGGTGCCTGGGTCTTGAGGTAGTCCATCAAGAACTCGCAGGCCTGAAAGCTCTGGCCCCGGTGGGCGCTGGTCACGGCCACCAGCACGATCTGGTCGAGCGGCTGCAGCAGCCCCACGCGGTGGATGACGCGGGCGCCAAAGATGTCGAAGCGGCGAAAGGCTTCGTCCACCATGGCCTCGATGGATTTTTCGGTCATGCCCGGGTAGTGCTCCAGCTCCATGGACGCCACCTGGTCCCCTTCGTTGCGGTCGCGCACCGTGCCCACAAAGCTACACACCGCGCCCACGCCCTTGTTCTCGCTGCGCAGGGCCGCCACTTCGGCGGACAGGTCGAAATCTTCGGTCTGGATGGAAACGCGGGGCAGGCTCATGGCGGCAGGGCTTTCAGGCAGGGGGGCATGCGGCGCGCTCATGGCGAGCGGTGCAGCCGGGGGGCCGAGAGCAGGGCATGCTCTTCCTCCACCACCTTGTTCAGCTGGGCCAGCGCGGGGGTGGGCGGCAGCTTGGCCAGCAGGGTCTGCAGACGTGTCACGTCGGACACCGAGGGCGCCACCTTGATCTGTGCGATGGCCGCAGGCAGGTTGCCGCTCTGGATCAGGGCCAGGACCTTGGCGGGCCATTCGCTTTTGTTTCGTGCCATAGAGGGGTAAAAGGGTTTGTCTGTACGATTCGCCCGCACTGTACCCGCACCGCAGCCCCTTTTTCCACCATGGCCACGCAAACCATCACCACCGAGCTGTACAAGCTCTACCCCTCGCCCCGCAATACGCACAAGGAGGTGTTCGAGCACCAGGTGTTCGTGCCCTCCCCCTACGCCATCATCGACCTGGAGGTGATGGAGCTGGCTGGCAAGACCACATTGTTTGCCGCCTGTCGGCTGTCGGACATGAAGATGGGCCAGCTCGTGAGCTTTGCGCTGGCGGCAGACCAGGCCAAGTTCGAGCGCCTGTTCACCCCGGACTGACAAGCACCATGGACGACGACAACCAGATCCACGTACCGCCCTCGTTCATGGCGGTGTACAGCGATACACGCCAGCGCCTGACCGAAAAGCCCGCCGTGGTGCGCACCCGCTATGAGCTGTGCGAAGACCTCGCGGGCCACCTGGTGGAGCATGCGCAGACGCTCTACCACGTGCAGGCCCCGTCAGAGGCCGAGATCCTGCGGCGCATCCACGCCGGGCTGTGCACGGCCGAATCGGGCGTGTCAGTGGCCGAGGCCACCTGGATCACCACCCGCCTGGCCGAGCTGCTGAACTGGCCCTGCCCCGAGCTGATCCCCGAGCAACCCGCTGCGGCCCCTGCACAACCCTAGAGCCGCGCCGTGGCGGCTTTCAGACAAGCTTTTCACAACGGCCTCGCTATACTGCGCCCCATGCCCACGCACACACCCTTCGCCATGACTGCCGCATCTGCGGTGGCATTGCAGTGCGTGGTCAAAGCCAAAAAACCAGAGCTCATCTGACCGGAGCTGTGGTTCCGTCCGGATGAGCGACGGAACCACCTGGTAGAGAAATCACCTTCTTTTTTTTCTCTTTTCCCTCCCCGGCATTCCGCGCGCATTCCTTCCGGACGGTTCTTCCCCTGGTCGAACCCTGAAAGGATGTTTTGCATGTCTGCCACCGCTACCAATCCAACCACTGCCACCACGCCCTCCCCGCTGCCGCTGTTCAGCGGGCTCTGGATCGCCTTGGTCACGCCGTTCAAGGACGGGGCTGTGGACCACCCGGCGCTCGCTGCCCTCACCGCCCGGCTGCGTGCCCAGGGGGTGGCAGGCTTTGTTGCCTGCGGCTCCACGGGCGAAGCCGCCGCGCTGGACAAGGCCGAGCAGCTGCAGGTGCTGGAAACGGTGCTCCAGGCCGCCCAGGGCCTGCCCGTGGTGATGGGTGTGTCGGGCTACCACCTGGGCCAGGTGCTGGAGCAGGTGCAGGCCCTGGCACGCTATCCGGCGGCGGGCCTGCTGGTGTCGGCCCCGCACTACATCCGCCCCTCTCAGGAGGGCCTGCTGCACTGGTTCCGCACCCTGGCCGATGCCAGCAAGGCACCCGTGCTCATCTACGACATTCCCTACCGCACAGGGGCCACGCTCAGCACCGAAACGCTGCTGGCGCTGGCCGCACATCCGCGCATAGAGGCCATCAAGGACTGCGGCGGCAACCCCGCCAAGACACAGGCCCTGATCGCCGATGGCCGCCTGCAGGTGCTGACGGGCGAAGACGCGCAGATCTTCCACACCCTGGCCCTGGGCGGCGCGGGCGCGATCTCGGCCAGCGCGCACTGGCAGACACCCCGCTTTGTGGAGCTGATGGAGTTGCTGCGCGCAGGCCACCTGGGCGAAGCCCGCCGCGTGTGGCAGGCCTTGCTGCCCTGGATCGAGGTCTGCTTTGCCGAGCCCAACCCGGCGCCGCTGAAGGCCGTGCTGGCCCATGCAGGCGAGATGTGCAATGAACTGCGGGCGCCGATGATGGGCGCATCGGAAGCGCTGAATCTGCGCCTGCAGGCCCTGGCCTCTGCTGGGCTCAGCCCCCGGTAACGGGCGGGAAAAACGCCACCTCGGCCCCGTCGGCCAGGGGGGCGGATTCATCGCTCAGGGTCTGGTTGAGTGCCATGCGCACAGCCCGGCCCCGCGCCAGGCTGGCGGCATGGGCACCGCCGCGCGCAATGAGTTCGTCGCGCAGTGCGCCCAGCGTGGCGGCGGCCGTCTCCACCCCCTCCTGCCCGGTGCCAATGGCCTCGCGGATGGATGCGAAATAGCGGACAGATATCTTCATGACAGGATTTCCGAGAAGGCGATGTACCGCACGGTATCGCCCGCCGCAATCGTCTGGCCCGCCGGGTTGTCCACCACCCCGTCGCCCCAGGCGGCCGAGGTGAGCACGCCCGAGCTCTGGTTGCCGAACAGGTCCAGCCCGCCTGCGGCGTTGTGGCGCACGCGCAGAAATTCGCGGCGCTTGTCGGCCTTGGGCCACACAAAATCAGCGCGGGCAGCGATGGATTGGGGAGCCACATCCAACACACCCTGCAGCCGCAGCACAAACGGCCGCACGAGCAGCGCAAAGGTCAGAAAGCTAGACACCGGGTTGCCGGGCAGGCCCATGAAATGGGCGGCGCCCCCCTCGCGCGGGATCTGGCCATATGCGAAGGGCTTGCCGGGTTTCATGGCGATCTGCCACAGGTCCAGCGTGCCCAGCGTTTCCACGGCGGGCTTGATGTGGTCTTCCTCACCCACGCTCACGCCGCCGCTGGTCAGGATCAGGTCGTGGGCGGCGCTCGCATCGCGCAAGGCCGCGATGGTGGCATCCCGTCGGTCGGGCACGATGCCGAAGTCGGTGACCTCGCAGCCCAGGCGCAGCAGCATGGCACGCAAAAAGAAACGGTTGCTGTTGTAGATGGCGCCGGGGCGCATCTGCTCGGGCGGCACCTCGCCGGGCATGACCAGTTCATCGCCGGTGGAGAACAGCGCCACGCGCGGGCGGCGGGCCACCTGCAGTTCGTGCAGGCCAATGCTGGCCGCCAGGCCCAGCTCGGCCGGGGTCAGGCGCGTGCCCGCCGCCAGCACCACAGCACCCCGGGTGATGTCCTCGCCCGCGCTGCGGATCCACTGGCCGGCCTGGGGGACGGCGTTGACACGCACCGAACCCAGGCCATCGGCGGCAGCAAGGGCCTCGCAGTCCTCCTGCATCAGGATCGCATCGGCGCCTGCAGGCACGGGCGCGCCGGTGAAGATGCGTGCGGCCGTGCCAGGCTGCAGCGGGTCGCCCGCACTGCCCGCAGGAATGCGCTGCGACACGGCCAACACCACCCCTGCCGCCGCCACATCGGCGCAGCGCACGGCGTAGCCGTCCATCGCGCTGTTGTCCTGAGGGGGCACCTGCAGGGCCGAGACACAGTCTTGCGCCAGCACACGGCCGTCGGCGTCGAAGGTGGTGACGGTGTCCGTGCCCGGCAGCGGCGTGGCCTGGGCCAGCAGATCGGCCAGCGCGTCGTCCAGCGCCTTGAGGGGCTTCATTGGGGGGCGCATGGCACCAGCCCTCCGTGCAGTTCCCAGTTGTATTCAAAGCGGTGGCCGTACTCGATCAGCCAGTCCACCACCTGTGCGGGCTGGTTCAGGTCCAGCAGCGGCAGCTGGGTGGGCTGGGGCAGGCTTGCGGCGGCATCGGTGGCAACGGCCACCACAAAGTCGTCCTCGGGGTAGCGCACGGGCTTGGCCAACTGGCCGGGCTCGGGGGCGCGCCAGACTTCGACCTTGAGCAGGTCGCTGTCCTTGAAGCCTTCCACCAGCACCCAGTCCACGCCCTGGTACAGCTCGGCCAGCAGGTGGTGCACGCTGAGCGTGGCGGGCTGCTCGAACTCGCGCACCAGCATCAGCCGCTTGTCCGACGCAGCCACCACTTCAAAGGCGCCAGCCTCGCGGTGGCGGTAGGTGTCCTTGCCCGGGTGGTCGATGTCGAAACTGTGGTGGGCATGCTTGACCACCGACACGCGCAGCCCGCGCAGCCGCAGCTCGGGGATCAGCTGCTCGACCAGCGTGGTCTTGCCACTGCCGGAGAACCCGGCAAAACCGACAACCTTCATCCAGTGCTCCTTGGTTAGCTATCGTATTTATAGCTACTAGCGCTTACCAGACGCGCGCCAGGGGCGTTTTTTCTCAAACATTCCCCTCCAGGAAGGGGAAGCAGCCTCAACCCTGCGCAGCGGGAGCGCAGTGGCGCTCGATGTAGGCCTTGACCTGCTCCACATCGGCGGGCATCACGTGCACGCGCTTGGGCAGGTCTTCGATGCCTGCAAACTTGGCGGGGCGCTCGGGCGCATGGCCCAGGGCCTCGACGATGGTCTCGGCAAACTTGATGGGCAGTGCAGTCTCCAGCACGATCATGGGCACCTTGGCATCGCTGTGGTGTTCGCGCGCCACCTTCACGCCGTCGGCGGTGTGGGTGTCGATGGTGACGCCGTAGCGCTCGAAGGTGTCCTTGATGGTGGCCAGGCGGTCGGCGTGGGTGCTCTTGCCGCTTTCAAAGCCGTATTTCTTGGCGGCATCGGCAAACAGCGGGTCGGCGCTCAGGTCAAAGCGGCCATAGGTTTGCAGCGCGGCGCTGAACAAGGCCTTGGTGCGCTGGCCGTTGCGGCCCAGCAGGTCAAAAATGAAGCGCTCGAAGTTGCTGGCCTTGCTGATGTCCATCGAGGGGCTCGATGTTTCGTGCGTGTCGGCACTGCCCCGCACGCGGTACACGCCGGTGCGGAAGAACTCGTCGAGTACGTCGTTCTCGTTGGTGGCCACCACCAGCTTGGCAATGGGCAGGCCCATCATGCGTGCCACATGGCCTGCGCACACGTTGCCAAAGTTGCCCGAAGGCACCGTGAAGCTGACCTTCTGGCTGTTGCTCTCAGTGGCCTGGATGTAGCCCGCGAAGTAGTACACCACCTGCGCCAGCAGGCGCGCCCAGTTAATGGAGTTGACCGTGCCGATCTTGTACTTGGCCTTGAAGGCGTGGTCGTTGGACACGGCCTTGACGATGTCCTGGCAGTCGTCGAACACGCCTTCGATGGCGATGTTGTGGATGTTCTCGTCCTGCAGGCTGAACATCTGCGCCTGCTGGAAGGCGCTCATGCGGCCGTGCGGGCTGGTCATGAACACGCGCACGCCCTCTTTGCCGCGCATGGCGTATTCGGCCGCGCTGCCGGTGTCGCCGCTGGTGGCGCCCAGGATGTTGAGCTGCTCGCCACGGCGGCCCAGTTCGTACTCGAACAGGTTGCCCAGCAGTTGCATGGCCATGTCCTTGAAGGCCAGCGTGGGGCCGTTGGACAGGGCTTCAAGCCACAGGCCGTCTTCGAGGTGGCGCAGGGGAACGATCTCGCCCGTGCCGAAGACTTCAGCGGTGTAGGTCTTGGCGCAGATGGCCTTGAGGTCTGCAGCAGGGATGTCGTCGATGTACAGCGACAGGATCTGGAACGCCAGCTCGGCGTAGCCCTGCTCGTGGTACGCCTTGCGCAGCTTGGTCAAGGCGGCGGCGGTGATCTTGGGGTACGTCTCGGGCAGGTACAAGCCGCCATCGGGCGCCAGGCCTTCGAGCAGGATGTCGCAGAACTGTTTGCGGTCTGCGTGGCCGCGTGTGCTGAGGTATTTCATGAGGGGGTCCCGTCGGTGTCGCTCAAAGACTGATGCCGTACACGCGGATATCAAGGTAAAAACGTGAGGCGATCAGCAGCAGGAAGCCGCCGATCAGGACCAGCCAGTGCAGTGGCTTGTCCTCGTAGTTGTCCGTGCGCTCCAGCAGCACGAAGTACAGCCAGGCTGCCAGAAAACTGCCCACCCCGTTGAGGATGGCCTGCGCGCGCGGCATGAACCCGAACAAGGTCAGCATGACCAGCAGGCCGAACCAGAACGCCAGATGCCAGCGCGGCAGATCGACATGCGCCATTTTGAGCAGCGCCGACAGCGTGAGGGCGGCAACCAGGGTGGGCATGGCGGGGCGGCATCATGGCTCGTGGGGGCTGGCTCAGTTCAGCTCTTCCTTGCGGATGCGCGTGATGGGGGCCAGCACCGTGGGCAGGGCCTGCATCTGGGCGATCACGGCGTCCATGGTGCCTTCGCGGGTGTCGTGGGTCAGGATGATCAGGTCGGTCTGTGTGGAGCCTTCACCGCCCACTTCATCGGCCTCGCGCTGCAGCACGGCGTCGATGCTCACACCGGCCTCGGCCAGCAGGCCCGTGACCTTGGCGAGCACGCCGGCCTGGTCGGCCACACGCAGACGCAGGTAGTAGCTGGTGACCACTTCGCTCATCGGCAGCACGGGCAGCTGGTCCATGGCACCTTGCAGCGTGTTGGCCTGGAAGGCCAGGTGCGGCACGCGGTGCTCGGGGTCTGCGGTGTGCAGGCGGGCAATGTCCACCAGGTCGGCGATCACGGCGCTGGCAGTGGGCTCGGAGCCCGCACCCTTGCCGTAGTACAGCGTGGTGCCCACGGCGTCGCCCTGCACCACCACGGCATTCATCGCACCTTCGACGTTGGCGATCAGGCGCTTGGAGGGCACGAGGCTCGGGTGCACGCGCAGCTCGATGCCCTTTTCAGCGCGCTTGGTGATGCCCAGCAGCTTGATGCGGTAGCCCAGCTGCTCGGCGTACTTGATGTCGGCTGCGCCCAGCTTGGTGATGCCTTCGACATAGGCCTTGTCGAACTGCACCGGAATGCCGAACGCAATCGCACTCATCAGCGTGACCTTGTGGGCCGCGTCCACACCTTCGATGTCGAAGGTCGGGTCGGCCTCGGCATAGCCCAGGCGTTGCGCTTCCTTGAGCACCACGTCGAAGTCCAGGCCCTTGCTGCGCATCTCGGACAGGATGAAGTTGGTGGTGCCGTTGATGATGCCGGCAAGCCACTGGATGCGGTTGGCCGTGAGGCCTTCACGCAGCGCCTTGATGATGGGGATGCCACCGGCCACGGCGGCCTCGAAGGCCACCATCACGCCCTTGGCCGATGCGGCCGCGAAGATCTCGGTGCCGTGCACGGCCAGCAGCGCTTTGTTGGCGGTGACCACATGCTTGCCCGCCGCAATGGCTTCCAGCACCAGCGCACGCGCAATGCCGTAGCCACCGATCAGCTCGATGACGATGTCGATGTCAGGGTTGGCAATGATGGCGCGGGCGTCGTTGACGACCTGGATGCCATCGCCCACCACGGCCCTGGCGCGCTCCACGTCCAGATCGGCCACCATGGTGATCTCGATGCCACGGCCCGCACGGCGGCTGATTTCGTCCTGGTTGCGTGCAAGCACGTTGAACACGCCGCTGCCGACGGTGCCGATGCCCAGAAGGCCTACTTGGATGGGTTTCATGGAAGATATACCAGTCAAAAATGGGGTTTGCGCCTGTCCATCAAGCGCCAGCAGCTATCAAAAAGTGAGTATTAGCCGACGCGCCGCAGATCGGTGCCGCAGCGCTTGCGGTACTGCTCCAGGAAACGTGCCACGCGGCCGATGGCGTCGCGCAGGTCGTCTTCGTGCGGCAGGAACACGATGCGAAAGTGGTCGGGCGCGGCCCAGTTGAAGCCCGTGCCCTGCACCAGCATGACCTTGGTCTCCTGCAGCAGCTCCAGGAAGAACTGCTGGTCGTCCTCGATGGGGTACACGGCCGGGTCCAGGCGCGGGAACATGTACAGCGCCGCCTGCGGCTTCACGCAGCTCACGCCGGGGATGGCGGTGATCAGCTCATAGGCCAGGTCGCGCTGCTTGCGCAGGCGGCCGCCCTCGCCCACCAGCTCATTGATGCTCTGGTAGCCGCCCAGCGCGGTCTGCACGGCCCACTGGCCGGGCACGTTGGCGCACAGGCGCATGTTCGAGAGCATGTTCAGGCCCTCGATGTAGTCTTTGGCGGGCTTCTTGTCGCCCGACACCACCAGCCAGCCCGCACGGTACCCGCAGGAGCGGTAGCTCTTGGACAGCGAGTTGAAGGTGAGCGTGAGCACGTCTTCGCTCAGCGAGCCGATGGCCGTGTGCTTGGCGCCGTCGTACAGCACCTTGTCGTACACCTCGTCGGCAAAGATCACCAGGCCATGCTCGCGGGCGATGGCGACGATGCCCTTGAGCAGATCGTCGGAGTACAGCGCGCCCGTGGGGTTGTTGGGGTTGATGACCACGATGCCCTTGGTGCGGGGCGTGATCTTGGCGCGGATGTCGGCCAGGTTGGGCATCCAGCCGTTGGCTTCATCGCACAGGTAGTGCACGGGCGTGCCGCCCGAGAGGCTGGCCGCCGCCGTCCACAGCGGGTAGTCGGGCGAGGGCAGCAGCAGCTCGTCGCCCGTGTCCAGCAGCGCATTCGTGGCCATCACGATGAGTTCGCTGGCACCGTTGCCCAGGTAGATGTCGTCCAGCGCCACGCCCTTGATGCCCTGCTTCTGGGTTTCGTGCATCACGGCCTTGCGCGCGGCAAAAATGCCCTTGCTGTCCGAATAGCCCGCAGAGTTGGGCAGGTTGCGGATCATGTCGAGCTGGATCTCTTCGGGCGCATCGAAGCCGAACACGGCCAGGTTGCCGATGTTGAGCTTGATGATCTTGTGCCCGTCTTCCTCCATCTTCTTGGCCGCGTCCATGATCGGCCCCCGGATGTCGTAGCAGACGTTGGCGAGCTTGGCGGATTTTTGGACGGTTTTCATGCGCTGACGAAAAAGCGAGGCGGTGGAAAAGACGGCGAGACAGCGGCGACAAGGCAGCCAGGGCCGCTGGGCACTCGGCGAAACCTATAATTTGACCACAGAACCGGCCCCCTCCCCCCTGGCGCGCGCCTGCGGCAGCGCCCTGCAGACCGCACCACACGCACATCCATGAAATTCCAGCCCGACCGCTCGAACGCACAGACCATCAGCGGCTATGGCCCCGGCTGGATCAGCGTGGACGCAGAGAAGATCACCCACAGCGTCCTTCTGGGCTCAAGCGGTCTGCGCCAGGCATGGCCCTGCACGCGTTACGAAGACCTGACCCCGGAACACTTCGCACAGCTGGCGACACTGGAAACCGAACTGGTGATCTTCGGCAGCGGCACACGCAACCGCTTCCCGCCCCCCCCCTGGCTGGCACCGCTGATGACCCGGCGGCTCGGGCTGGAAACCATGGACACGGCAGCGGCCTGCCGCACTTACAACATCCTGGCCGGGGAAGGCCGCAACGTGGTGGCAGCGCTGATTCTGGAGCCCTGAGGGCCGCCCGCAGCCCCCGCGCCAGGCGCGCAGAACCTATGCAAAGCCTTGCAAAAGTGCGCGCCACCAAAGGCAAGACACACAGTCTTACATTTGGCCGGCAATCGATTTCGGGGTAAAATCACCGGTTGCGGTCGGGGGCACCACCAAGAGCAATAACACACCCCATTCCCCCGGCTTACCAACGACTACATCCTGAGAGATTGAAGTGATATGGCGATCGTTGTCAACAAACCCCTCCCTGAATTTGAAGCCAACGCGACCGGTGGAATCAAGGTCTCCAACACCTCCCACCTTGGCCAAATTCTGGTTCTGTACTTCTATCCCAAGGACAACACGCCTGGCTGCACCACGGAGGCCATGCAGTTTCGCGACAAGTACAAGGATTTCGTGAAGGCTGGCGCCGCCGTGTTCGGCGTGTCGCGCGACAACATGAAGTCGCATGACGACTTCAAGGAAAAGCTGGAACTGCCTTTCGAGCTGATCGCCGACACCGAAGAGAAGATGTGCCACATGTTCGGCGTGGTCAAGAACAAGATCATGTACGGCAAGAAGGTCAAGGGCATCGAGCGCAGCACCTTCCTGATCGGCCCCGACGGCCTGCTGGTGCAAGAGTGGCGCGGCCTCAAGGTGCCCGGCCATGTGGACGAAGTCCTCAAGACCGTGAAATCCATCAAGGCCCTGAAAAAGGCCGCCTGATCCTCCACAGCCTTCGCGCCCGGATCAAGCCGCTGGAGCATCGACGCGACACCCCACTGGTTTTGCCCCGGCAAGACATCCAGAGTAGGCATAATGGATTTATGCCCCTGGTTATCGCGACGTTTGCCCCACCCCAAAAAGCCGCCTCGGCCTCCAGGCGGCTTTTTGCTTTCTGACCCGTCTTTCTTCCTTTACCGACCGAGGCCCTGCCACCATGCCCCTGCCCCCCGCCCCCAGCCGGCGCGCTGCACTCCTCGCGCCCGAAGCCTTTGAAGTCACGGCCCGTCCACGGGTGTCACCCACCTCCGCCAATGAACCCGTTGCCGCACCCGTGCGGGCAACCACCCCATCGGCCCGTGCCGGGCGCAAAACAGGCAACTCAGCGCCGCTGGCGCCCATCGCCCTGGTCGCCACTCCTCTGGTCTCGGCAGAGAGTCTGGCCCGCACTCCCGAGCCTGCAGCATCGCCCGCCGCCCGCGCGACAGGCGCGCGCAAGGCCCGCACCACCACCGCGGCCATAAGCCCCAGCGCTGCAGCACCTGCCCCGGCACCACGGGGCAAGAAAGCCGCACCGCAAGGCCCGACCAAGCTCTTCGTGCTGGACACCAATGTGCTGCTGCACGACCCGACCAGCCTCTTCCGCTTCGAAGAGCACGACATCTTCCTGCCGATGATCGTGCTGGAGGAACTGGACGGCCACAAGAAGGGCATGACCGAAGTCGCCCGCAATGGCCGCCAAGCCAGCCGCACGCTGGATGCGCTGGCTGCCGCCCAGGGCGCCGACATGGCCAAGGGCCTGAAGCTCGACTCCACCGGCCAGCGTGCTGCGGGCGGCCACCTGTTCTTCCAGACGGTGCCGCTGGACTACAGCCTGCCCACCAGCTTGCCACCCGGCAAGGCCGACAACCAGATCCTGGGCGTGGTGGAAGCCTTGCGCAAGCTGCATGCGCCGCGCGAGGTGGTGCTGGTGTCCAAGGACATCAACATGCGCGTCAAGGCCCGCGCCCTGGGCCTGAACGCTGAGGACTACCAGAACGACAAGACGCTGGAAGACGGCGACCTGCTCTACGCAGGCGTACTGGCCCTGCCACCCGACTTCTGGGCCAAGAGCGGCAAGAACGTGGAAAGCTGGCAGAGCGGCGCCCACACCTACTACCGCATCGGCGGGCCCATCGTGCCGCAGCTGATGATCAACCAGTTCGTGTACTTCGAGGCCCCTGGCGAGCCAAGCCTGTTTGCACGCGTGAGCGAGATCCGCGAAAAAACGGCGGTGCTGCAGACGCTCAAGGACTACGGCTCTGCCAAAAATGCGGTGTGGGGAGTGACCACGCGCAACCGCGAGCAAAACTACGCCATGAACCTGCTCATGGACCCGGAGATCGACTTCGTGACCCTGACCGGCACGGCCGGCACCGGCAAGACCCTGCTGGCCCTGGCCGCAGGCCTTACCCAGGTGCTGGACGACCGCCGCTACACCGAGATCATCATGACCCGCGCCACGGTAAGCGTGGGCGAAGACATCGGCTTCCTGCCCGGCACCGAGGAAGAAAAGATGGGCCCCTGGATGGGCGCTCTGGACGACAACCTGGAGTTTCTGGCCAAGGGCGACGGTGGCAATGCGGGCGAATGGGGCCGCGCGGCCACCAACGAGCTGATCCGTAGCCGCATCAAGATCAAGAGCATGAACTTCATGCGCGGACGCACCTTCCTGAACAAGTACGTGATCATTGATGAGGCTCAAAACCTGACCCCAAAACAGATGAAGACCCTGATCACCCGTGCCGGCCCGGGCACCAAGATCATCTGCATGGGCAACCTGGCGCAGATCGACACCCCCTACCTGACCGAAGGCTCCTCGGGCCTGACCTATGCAGTGGACCGCTTCAAGGGCTGGCCACACAGCGGACACATCACGCTGGCACGGGGTGAGCGCTCGCGCCTGGCGGACTTTGCCAGCGAAGTGCTCTGATCTCGGACAGAAAAGCAAAAGGCCCCTGCCGATGGCAGGGGCCTTTTCATTTTTGGAGATCGATTTCCGCGCGTCAGTAATCGTCGCCGCCGCCCATGGCTAGGTTTTCGAAGCGGGTCTGGTTCTTCTGGAAGAACAGCTTCACGGTCCCCGTCGGGCCGTTACGCTGCTTGCCGATGATGACCTCGGCCACGTTGGGCTCCTTGCTGTCCTTGTTGTAGTAGTCGTCGCGGTAAATGAACATGATGATGTCCGCGTCCTGCTCGATAGCGCCCGATTCGCGCAGGTCGGACATCATGGGGCGCTTGTCGGTGCGCTGCTCCACCGAGCGGTTGAGCTGGGAAAGCGCGATCACCGGGCACTGCAGCTCCTTAGCCAGCATCTTGAGGCCCCGGGAGATTTCGCCCAGCTCGGTGGCCCGGTTGTCCGAGCTTGCTGCCGAACCCGAGCCGCTCATGAGCTGCAGATAGTCCACCACAATCAGGCCCAGCTTGCCACACTGGCGTGCAAGGCGCCGTGCGTTGGCGCGCAGCTCGCCGGGGGAAAGGCCCGGGGTCTCGTCGATGTGCAGCGAGACGGTGCGCAAGCGTTCGATGGCCTCGGTCAGGCGCGGCCATTCATCATCCGTGAGTTTGCCTGTGCGCAGGTTGCCTTGGTTCACCCGACCGATCGAGCCCACGATACGCACCGCCAACTGGGCAGCACCCATTTCCATGGAGAAGATGGCGACCGGCAGGCCTTCGTTGAGGGCCACATGCTCGGCGATGTTCACGGCAAACGAGGTCTTGCCCATGGAGGGGCGGGCCGCCAGCACGATCATGTCCCCCGCCTGCAGGCCCGAAGTCATGCGGTCCAGGTCCGCAAAACCGGTGGGTACACCGGTCACGTCGGCCGGGTTGTCGGCCATCTCCTGCACCTTGTCGAGCAGGTCGATCACCAGATTATCGAGCGACTGAAAACCCTGCTTGTTGCGCGACCCCTCTTCGCCAATGGCGAAGATCTTGGCCTCGGCTTCGTCCAGGATCCGCTCCACCGTCTTGCCTTGTGGGTTGAAGGCGTTGGTGGATATCTCGTCGCTGGCCGTGACCAGCTTGCGCAGGATGGCCCGCTCGCGCACGATCTCCGCGTAACGGCGGATGTTGGTGGCGCTCGGAACGTACTGCGCCAGATTGTTCAGGTAGGTGAGCCCGCCCATCTCCTGGGCCTTGCCCTGGTTCTTGAGCTGCTCAAACACCGTGATCACGTCGGCAGGCTTGCTGGCGTTGATCAGTGCGCCGATGGCCGCATAGATGGCCTGGTGTTCGTAGCGGTAGAAGTCGCCTTCCTTGAGCAGGTCTCCCACACGGTCCCAAGCGTTGTTGTCCAGCAGCAGACCGCCCAACACGCTGGACTCGGCCTCAATGGAATGCGGCGGCGTGCGCAGCTTGGCGATTTCCTGATCCTCGCTGGGGGATGGCAGCGAGCCCTGTTCATCGAGCGGAGGGAAAACAGCGGACATGGATTTCTCCGGGACAGGTCTGAAAACAGGCCACCCCATGGACCACGGGGCGGCGGCCTGGATGGATAAGCCTTGGGACAATCTGTGGATGACCGGTGGGCAACCCTGTACAAATGCCCCGATCGAAAACACGAAAGCCGCCCGGAGGCGGCTTTCGCAGCGAGTCGCGCAGATTATCTACGCGCTGTCGATCAAGCGGTTTCGCCGTAGACCGACACGTTGACTTCCACCACCACATCGGTGTGCAGAGCCACGTTCACAGCGCTTTCGCTCACGACCTTGATGGGGCCGTTGGGCAGGCGGATCTGGGCCTTGGCAACCTTGTAGCCCAGCTTGTTCAGCTCTTCGGCGATGTCATGGTTGGTCACGGAACCGAACAGGCGGCCGTCCACGCCCGCCTTTTGGGTCAGCTTGACGGTGGTGCCAGCCAGCTTTTCGCCTTGGGCTTGGGCTTCTGCCAGCTTGGCGGCAGCAGCCTTTTCGAGTTCAGCGCGCTTGGCTTCGAACTCTGCCTTGGCAGCTTCGGTGGCACGGCGTGCACGGCCCGAAGGGATCAGGAAGTTGCGGGCGTAGCCGTCCTTGACCTTGACGATTTCACCGAGGTTGCCGAGGTTCACAACCTTGTCGAGCAGAATGATTTGCATGGGTTGTGCTCCTTAGATCTTGTGCTGGTCGCTGTAAGGCACCAGGGCCAGGAAGCGGGCGCGCTTGATGGCGGTGTTCAGCTGACGCTGGAAGATAGCGCGCGTGCCGGTCAGGCGCGCGGGGATGATCTTGCCGTTTTCGGCGATGAAATCGCGCAGCGTATCGACATCCTTGTAGTCGATTTCTTCAACGCCCGTCACCGTGAAGCGGCAGAAGCGCTTGCGCTTGAACAGCAGGGACTGGGTGTTGCGCTTTGGGCGCTTGTCTTTGTTGAACTTCTTGAACGTGGCCATTGCGGACCCCTTGAAAATTAATTTTGTTGAATATCCTGGATGTGGAGCACTGCAGTCTTGCCATTGCGCTGGTTAGCCAGAAATCCATGAAAAGTCCAGAGACTTCCGATGTTTTGCCTTGCCAGCCGCTCGGCCATTGCACCAAAGGCAACGGCTTTCATGGCTGCCCTGACTTCGCGGGGATGGTCTGCCTCAGTTTGCTGGGACTCGTGTTCGAGACGCAGGGTGATGGCAGGCAATCCGGCGGGGGTGTAGCGCAGGGGTTCAGCCTCTGCGATACAGGCGGTCAGGACAACGCGGTTCTCCACTCCAAAGAGTGATGGATCAGCGCTCGCCGCGCTCACCGCCGGCAGCTGCGTATTCCGCTTGGCTGGCCTTGCGGGCTTCTTCGCGCTCGACGGTCTTCATCATGGAAGATGGGCCCGTGTCGGCCTTCTTCTTCTGAACCGTCAGGTGGCGCAGCACGGCGTCGTTGAACTTGAAGGCGTGCTCCAGTTCAGCCATCACAGCCTGGTCGGCTTCGATGTTCACGCACAGGTAGTGGGCTTTGGCCAGCTTGTTGATCAGGTACGCCAGTTGACGACGGCCCCAGTCTTCCACACGGTGCACCTTGCCACCGCCAGCGGTGATCATGCCCTTGTAGCGCTCCAGCATGGCTGGAACTTGTTCGCTTTGATCCGGATGGATCAACAAAATGATTTCGTAATGACGCATGCAAACTCCTTTTGGGTGAGACCACCCACCGCGTCTAGAAGTGGTGTGGCAAGGGAAAGCCTGCGATTATAGCCCGGCCGCTGCCGCTTGTACACTCTGCACGCGGCAAGCCCCGCCCAGCACGGCGCAAGTGCAGGCCCAAAGGGCACTCCACCCTTGCAAAACCCGGGGTTGGGCCGACATGCTTACCACCGCCGCGCGCTGCATGCAGGGCCCCAAAAGACAAATCCCTGGTGCAGACCTTGATTTGTGGTGGCATGCCCCCAACTCCCGCGCGTACTGTTTCATTCACCTTCAGACCAAGACATGTCAGACCACAGCCAAACCACCCCGCCCCAGAGCGCCCCCGCCCCCGAAGAAGTCGAAGCCGCCATGGCTGCCCACGCCTCCGACGAGCTGGCCCGCCTGCAGGGCGAGCTGGCCGAGCTGAAGGCCAAGAGTGCCGACCTGGCCGACCAGTTCCTGCGTGCCAAGGCCGAGGCCGAGAATGCCCGCCGCCGTGCCGACGACGAAGTGGCCAAGGCCCGCAAGTTCGGCATCGAGAGCTTTGCCGAAAGCCTGCTGCCCGTGGCCGACAGCCTGGACGCTGCCCTGGCCATCAAGGAGGCCACGCCCCAGCAGCTGCGCGAAGGCGCTGACGCCACCCTGCGCCAGCTGACCTCGGCCCTGGAGCGCAACAAGGTGATCGCCATCAACCCCGCCGCCGGCGCCAAGTTCGACCCGCACCAGCACCAGGCCATCAGCGTGGTGCCCGCCGAGCAAGAGGCCAACACCGTCGTGGCCGTGCTGCAAAAGGGCTATGTGATTGCCGAGCGCGTGCTGCGCCCGGCCCTGGTCACCGTCACGGCCCCGAAGTAAATCTTCAAATAAATCAGCACGGATGACTTGAACCCCCACGAGTTATCCACAAGTTACTAGCCATCCAAACCATTCAAGCATTCGGAGAAAAATCATGGGAAAAATCATCGGCATTGACCTGGGCACCACCAACAGCTGCGTGTCCATCATGGAAGGCAACACCACGCGCGTGATCGAGAACAGCGAAGGCGCGCGCACCACGCCGTCCATCGTTGCCTACCAGGAAGATGGCGAGATCCTCGTCGGTGCCTCGGCCAAGCGCCAGGCAGTGACCAACCCCAAGAACACGCTGTACGCGATCAAGCGCCTGATTGGCCGCAAGTTCACCGAAAAGGAAGTGCAAAAGGACATCGACCTGATGCCCTACTCCATCGTGGCTGCCGACAACGGCGATGCCTGGGTGGAAGTGCGTGGCAGCAAGCTGTCGGCCCAGCAGGTGTCGGCCGACATCCTGCGCAAGATGAAGAAGACCGCCGAGGACTACCTGGGCGAGCCCGTCACGGAAGCCGTGATCACCGTGCCCGCGTACTTCAACGACGCACAGCGCCAGGCCACCAAGGACGCCGGCCGCATCGCCGGCCTGGAAGTCAAGCGCATCATCAATGAACCCACCGCAGCGGCCCTGGCCTTTGGCCTGGACAAGCAGGAAAAGGGCGACCGCAAGATCGCCGTGTATGACCTGGGTGGCGGCACGTTCGACGTGTCCATCATCGAAATCGCCGACGTGGACGGCGAAAAGCAATTCGAAGTGCTGTCCACCAACGGCGACACCTTCCTGGGCGGCGAAGACTTCGACCAGCGCATCATCGACTTCATCATCAGCGAGTTCAAGAAGGAACAGGGCGTGGACCTGTCCAAGGACGTGCTGGCCCTGCAACGCCTGAAGGAAGCCGCTGAAAAGGCCAAGATCGAGCTGTCGAACTCGGCCTCCACCGACATCAACCTGCCCTACATCACGGCCGACGCGTCGGGCCCCAAGCACCTGAACATCAAGCTGACCCGCGCCAAGCTGGAAGCCCTGGTGGAAGAGCTGATCGAGCGCACCATCGCGCCTTGCCGCGTAGCGATCAAGGATGCCGGCGTGTCCGTGTCCGACATCCACGACGTGATCCTGGTCGGCGGCATGACCCGCATGCCCAAGGTGCAGGAGAAGGTCAAGGAATTCTTCGGCAAGGATCCCCGCAAGGACGTGAACCCTGACGAAGCCGTGGCCGTGGGCGCTGCCATCCAGGGCCAGGTGCTGTCGGGCGACCGCAAGGACGTGCTGCTGCTGGACGTGACACCGCTGTCCCTGGGCATCGAGACCCTGGGCGGCGTCATGACCAAGATGATCACTAAGAACACCACGATCCCGACGAAGTTCGCACAGACCTTCTCGACGGCCGACGACAACCAGCCCGCCGTGACGATCAAGGTGTTCCAGGGCGAGCGCGAAATGGCATCGGGCAACAAGGCCCTGGGCGAGTTCAACCTCGAAGGCATTCCACCCGCAGCGCGTGGCGTGCCCCAGATCGAAGTGTCGTTCGACATCGACGCCAACGGCATCCTGCACGTGGGCGCCAAGGACAAGGGCACGGGCAAGGAAAACAAGATCACCATCAAGGCCAGCTCCGGCCTGTCGGAAGAAGAAATCCAGAAGATGGTGAAGGACGCCGAGCTGAACGCTGCGGACGACAAGAAGAAGCTTGAGCTGGTGCAGGCCAAGAACCAGGGCGAAGCCGCCGTTCACAGCGTGAACAAAAGCCTGGCCGAACACGGCGACAAGCTGGACGCAGGCGAAAAGGACGCGATCACGGCCGCCGTGAAGGCACTGGAAGAAGCCCTGAAGGGCGAGGACAAGGCCTCCATCGACGAAAAGACCACCGCCCTGATGGCCGCCAGCCAGAAGCTGGGCGAGAAGATGTACGCCGAGTCCCAGGCTGCACAAGCCGCCCAGGCCGCCGGTGGTGCCGACGCAGCAGGGGCTGCAGGCGCCGCATCTTCCGCAAAGCCTGCGGACGATGACAACGTGGTGGACGCCGAGGTCAAGGAAGTCAAGAAGGGCTGAACACCTTCCCGTTGATCCCAGCCGCCGCGCGGTGCCGTTGACGGTGCTTGCGCGGCGTTCCTGTTCCAACCGGACCGCAGATCACCATGTCGAAAAGAGACTTTTACGAAATCCTGGGTGTTCCCAAGAACGCCTCGGACGAAGAAATCAAGAAGGCCTATCGCAAGCTCGCGATGAAGCACCACCCTGACCGCAACCAGGGTGACGCGGCCAAGCCTGCCGAAGAGAAATTCAAGGAGGCCAAGGAGGCCTACGAGATGCTCTCGGACCCGCAAAAGCGGGCCGCCTACGACCAGTACGGCCACGCGGGGGTGGACCCCAACATGCGCGGCCCCGGTGGCGCGGGGGCGGAGGGCTTTGGCGGGTTTGCCGAGGCCTTTGGCGACATCTTTGGCGACATGTTCGGCCAGCAGGGCGGGCGTGGGCGCGGTGCCGGTGGCCGCCAGGTCTACCGGGGCAGCGACCTCAGCTATGCCATGGAGATCACGCTGGAAGAGGCCGCACGTGGCAAGGACGCGCAGATCCGCATCCCCTCGTGGGAGAGCTGCGACACCTGCCACGGCAGTGGCGCCAAGCCTGGCACCAGCGCCAAGACCTGCGGCACCTGCCAGGGAGCGGGCACGGTGCAGATGCGCCAGGGCTTTTTCAGCGTGCAGCAAACCTGCCCACACTGCCGGGGCACGGGCAAGATCATTCCCGAGCCCTGCACGGCCTGCCATGGCCAGGGCAAGCTCAAGAAGCAAAAGACGCTGGAAGTGAAGATCCCTGCCGGCATCGACGACGGCATGCGCATCCGCTCCACCGGCAACGGCGAACCAGGCACCAATGGCGGCCCACCCGGTGACCTGTACATCGAGATCCGCCTGAAGAAGCACGACATCTTTGAGCGCGACGGCGACGACCTGCACTGCCAGGTGCCCGTGAGCTTCATCACGGCCGCGCTGGGCGGCGAGATCGAAGTGCCCACACTGGCGGGCAAGGCGGCCATCGACATCCCCGAAGGCACCCAGGCCGGCAAGCAGTTCCGCCTGCGCGGCAAGGGCATCAAGGGCGTGCGCGCCAGCTACCCCGGCGACCTGTACTGCCACATTGCGGTCGAGACACCTGTGAAGCTGACCGAGCACCAGCGCAAGCTGCTGCGCGAGCTGGAAGATTCGCTCAAGAAGGGCGGCGCCCGCCACTCGCCCAGCGGCGAGAGCTGGACGGACCGATTGAAGAATTTCTTCAGCTGATCAGGCCACCGCAACGCCCGACTGCCAACCGCCCTCGGCCTCACGGCCCGGGCGGTTTTTTCATGCGCGCAACCGGCTGCGCTACAAGCCCCGTGGCCTTGCCAGGCCGCTCATGCTGCGGCGCGCGGTAAAAGCCCAGAATGCGGCGCACGTACTCGCGTGTCTCGCTGTAAGGCGGCACACCGCCATGGCGCTCCACCGCTTTCTCGCCCGCGTTGTAGGCGGCCGAGGCCAGTGCCACATCGCCCCCAAAACGGTCGAGCAACCAGCGCAGGTAGGTCAACCCGCCCCGCACGTTCTGCTCGGGGTTCCACACATCGCGCACGCCAAAACGCTCGGCCGTCTCGGGGATCAGCTGCATCAGCCCCTGCGCATTCTTAGGCGACAGCGCGCGGGCCTGGAAGTTGGATTCGGAACGCACGATGGCCAGCGCCAGGCGCGGATCCACCTCGAAGCGGGGTGCAAGCCGCTGCACCAGCTCGGCGTGGCGGCGCTTGTCGTCGGGCAGGTTGCTGACATAGCGGTCCACCACCTCCTGGGGCACGACCTCCTGGGCAGAATCGCGCACCTCCAGCCGGGGCGCATCACCCGTGGTGAGGCAGTCCGGCAGCTGATCACCAGGCACCAGGCCTTCGGCCAGGCCGCGTGCCTTCTCGTGGCCCCGCTGCGCCGCCAGGGCCAGCAACGTGGCGGCGGCTGCCGGGTCTGGCACCACATCGCGCCCCCGCATCAGCAGGCGGCCCAAGCGGTATTGCGCCTCCACACTGCCATAGCGTGCGGCATCGCAGTACCGCTGCGCGGCCCGGTGTGGCTGGCGCCGCACTTCGGCGTCGTAGCCCTCTTCCAGCCAGCGCGACAGCACGGGAGGCTCGTCCGCCCACTCGGGCGGATCGTCCAGGGTCTGCGCGCGCACCTGCGGCCCGCCCGTCAGCAAAACTGCTGCCAGCAAGGCGCCATGCGCGTGACAGGAAAACCTGGGTTGCATACCTCAACCTTTGGGATGAAGGTCCCGCCAAAAACGGGGCATCAGGAGATGGGCTGCCCACTGTAGTACCGCCAGGGGATTTGCAACAGAAAAACATTGCCAGCGGCAATTTCTTGATCTGAGGCAAGAATCCGCCCGCCCGCCGCAACCCTGGGCGATCTGCGCAGTAGCATGAAAGCCCACCGGCCGGTCAAAGGGCTGCAATCCGGGAAAAAAGGGAACAAGGGGCATCGGCATGAACGTCAATATCACCTTCCTGGGCGGCTCGGGCACGGTCACCGGCTCCAAGTACCTGGTGCGGCACAACGGCAAGAGCCTGCTGCTGGATTGCGGCCTGTTCCAGGGCTACAAGCAGCTGCGCCTGCGCAACTGGCAGCCCCTGCCCGTCACGCCCCACCAGATCGATGCCGTGGTGCTGACCCACGCGCACCTGGACCACAGCGGCTACCTGCCCCTGCTCACCCGCGATGGCTATGCCCGCGCCATCCACTGCACGCCAGGCACACGCGACCTGTGCACCATCCTGCTGCCCGACAGTGGGCACCTGCAGGAAGAGGACGCCGCCTTCCTCAACCGCCACCAGCTCAGCAGCCACAGCCCGGCCCTGCCGCTGTACACCCGGCTGGATGCGCTGCATTGCCTCAAGCAGTTCCAGACCCACGCCTTCCACAAGGCATTTGAGCCCATGCCTGGCTGGCGGGTGACGTTCTCCCCGGCAGGCCACATCCTGGGCGCCGCCAGCGTGTTGCTGGAGGTGGGCGGCCGGCGCATCCTGTTCTCGGGCGACCTGGGGCGGCCCGATGACCTGCTCATGAACCCGCCCGATGCCCCGCCCCCGGCCGACACGGTGCTCATCGAATCCACCTACGGCGACCGCGAACACCCGCCCGAGGGGTTGCTGGACGAACTGGGCCCCGCCCTGCAGCGCCTGGCCGCGCGCGGTGGCACGGCCGTGGTGCCGGTGTTTGCCGTGGGCCGTGCCCAGGTGGTGCTGCATGCCATTGGCCTGCTCAAGGCGCAGGGGGTGGTGCCTGCGTCGCTCAAGGTGTTTCTGGACAGCCCCATGGCCGTGAGCACCACGGGCCTGTTCCAGCACCACATGCAGGAGCACCGCCTGAGCGGCCGCGAGGTGCAGGCGCTGGAGCATGGCGCCACCATGGTCCAGACGCCCGAGCAGTCCAAGGGCCTGGCCCGGCTGCATGGCCCCATGGTCATCCTGTCGGCCAGCGGCATGGCCACCGGCGGGCGCGTGCTGCACCACCTGGCGCTGCACGCGGGCGATCACCGCAACATGATCATCCTCACCGGCCACCAGGCGCCGGGCACACGCGGCGCCCGCCTGGCCGAGGGCGAAAAGACGATCCGCATCCACGGCCAGGACGTGGCCGTGCGCGCTGAGGTGGTGCGGCTGTCGTCCGCCTCGGCCCATGCCGACAGCAACCAGCTCATCGCCTGGCTGCGCAGCATGGGCCATGCGCCCGACCAGGTGTATGTGGTGCATGGCGAAATGGGCGCGGCCGACCACCTGCGCCAGCGCATCGCGCACGAGCTGCGCTGGAATGCGGCAGTGCCGGAGCACGGCAGCACCTGCGCGGCCTGAATCCACCACCTCGGCCCGCCCGGGGCCCGCCAGCTCGCCATTCACACGCGGACGGGCAGCCAAGCCATCGCACATGGCGATGACAAACAAAACATAATGGGCAGAAAATAGCCAACCTTCTCATTCAGAGAAGACAAACGCCCCATGAAAAGCTCAGAGCGCAGTTTTGCGCGCCGTATCGACCTCACCTCGCTGCAACTGTTTGTGGCGGTGTGCGAACTCGGCAGTATCGGCCGGGCGGCCGAGCGCGAATTCATTGCCGCATCGGCCGTCAGCAAGCGCCTGTCCGACCTGGAAACGGCCGTGGACACCGCCCTGCTCTACCGCCACAGCCGGGGCGTGACCCTGACCCCCGCGGGCGAGAGCCTGCTGCACCACGCCCGCACTGTGTTGTTTGGCCTGGAGCGCATGCAGGGCGAGCTGAGCGAATACGCCGACGGCGTGCGCGGCCATGTGCGCATGCACGCCAACATCTCGGCCATCTTCCAGTTTCTGCCCGAAGACCTGGGCGCGTTTGCTCGCGAGCACAGCCAGATCAAGATCGACTTGCAGGAACACCTCTCCAGCGACGTGCTGCACGCCGTGCAGGAGGGCGCGGCCGACCTGGGCATCTGCAACATCGGCACCGCCAGCGCAGGGGGCAATCCCGCCCTGCAAAGCCGCCCGTACCGGTCAGACCGTTTGGTGCTTGTAGTCCCCTCTGGGCACGCCCTGTCTGCCCAAGCAGCTATCAATTTTGAAGAAGTCCTGGACTGGGACATCGTCGGCCTGCACGCCAACAGCAGCATCAGCCTGGCCATGCGCGCAGCCGCCGCCGCTGCCGGACGGCCGCTGCGCCAACGCATCCAGGTCACCGGGCTTGATGCCATGTGCCGCATGATCGACAACGGCCTGGGTGTGGGCCTGCTGCCCGACCGGGCGTTTGCACTGATGCGCGGCGTGGGCCAGCTGCAGGCCATCCCGCTGACGGATGCCTGGGCCCACCGCGAGCTGCGGGTGGTGGCCCGCGACTTCGACGCCCTGCCCATCACGGCCCGCTTGCTGGTGGAACACCTCGCGCCACGGTCCGCATCCGAGGCACTGCCGCTCTCCACCCCCGACACTAAAATCCAATCCCCCACCTGAAAGCAGAAAGAAAGCCACGCCATGGGACGCACCCTGTACGACAAGATCTGGGACGAGCATGTCGTCCACACCGAAGAGGACGGCACCTCCATCCTCTACATCGACCGCCACCTGGTGCATGAAGTCACCAGCCCGCAGGCGTTCGAGGGCCTGCGCGAAGCGGGCCGCAAGGTGTGGCGCATGAGTTCCATCGTGGGCACGGCCGACCACAACACGCCCACCACAGGCTGGGAGAACGGCTATGACGGCATCACCGACCCGATCAGCAAGGAACAGATCACCACGCTGAACGACAACATGGCGACCATCTCGCCCGCTGCGTTCTTCCCCTTCATGCACAAGCGCCAGGGCATCGTGCACGTGATCGGCCCCGAAAACGGCGCCACCCTGCCCGGCATGACCGTGGTGTGCGGCGACAGCCACACCAGCACACACGGTGCGTTTGGCGCACTGGCCCACGGCATCGGCACCTCCGAAGTCGAGCACGTCATGGCCACGCAAACCCTGTTGGCTAAAAAAGCCAAGAACATGCTGGTGCAGGTGGACGGCACGCTGGCGCCGGGCGTGACGCCCAAGGACGTGGTGCTGGCCATCATTGGCAAGATCGGCACGGCGGGCGGCACGGGCTACACCATCGAATTCGCAGGCTCGGTGTTCCGTGCCATGAGCATGGAAGGCCGCATGACCGTGTGCAACATGGCCATCGAAGGCGGCGCACGCGCGGGCCTGGTGGCGGTGGACGACAAGACGATTGAATATGTGAAGGGCCGCCCCCTGTCGCCCACCGGTGTGGAGTGGGACCAGGCCGTGGCGTACTGGAAGACGCTGCACTCCGATGCAGACGCTGTGTTCGACACCGTGGTCAAGCTCGACGCGGCCGAGATCGTGCCGCAGGTCACCTGGGGCACCAGCCCCGAGATGGTGCTGGGCGTGGACGCCCGCGTGCCCGACCCCGACAAGGAAAAGGACGCCAACAAGCGTGGTGCCATCGAGCGTGCGCTCACCTACATGGGCCTGCAACCGGGCAAGCCCATCAACGACATCACCATCGACAAGGTGTTCATCGGCAGTTGCACCAACAGCCGCATCGAAGACATGCGCGAAGCCGCCGCAGTGGTCAAGAACCTGGGCCGCAAGGTGGCCAGCAACGTGAAGCTGGCCATGGTGGTGCCCGGCTCGGGCCTCGTCAAAGAGCAGGCCGAGCGTGAAGGCCTGGACCAGATCTTCAAGGCCGCAGGCTTTGAATGGCGCGAGCCCGGCTGCAGCATGTGCCTGGCCATGAACGCCGACCGCCTGGAACCCGGCGAGCGCTGCGCCAGCACCAGCAACCGCAATTTCGAAGGCCGCCAGGGCGCTGGGGGCCGCACCCATCTCGTCAGCCCCGCCATGGCCGCCGCCGCGGCCGTGCACGGCCATTTTGTGGACATTCGCCAATTCGCCTGAAGGAGCCCGCCATGAAGAAAATTGCCGCAACCCTCATCGCACTGTCTGCCGCCTTGCTGCTGGCCGGATGCAACACCGTCAAGGGCGTGGGCCAGGACGTTCAACGGGCAGGGGGCGCGCTTGAACGCGCCGCCAACAAGTAACACAAGGCAGCCATGCAGAAATTCACCGTGCACAAGGGCCTGGTGGCCCCGATGGACCGCGAGAACGTCGATACCGACGCCATCATCCCCAAGCAATTCCTCAAGTCGATCAAGAAGACGGGCTTTGGCCCCAACCTGTTTGACGAGTGGCGCTACCTGGACAAGGGCGAGCCCGGCATCCCCGAAAGCCAGCGCAAGCCCAACCCCGACTTCGTGCTGAACCTGCCGCGCTACAAAGGCGCCAGCATCCTGATCGCGCGCAAGAATTTTGGCTGCGGCTCCAGCCGCGAACACGCGCCCTGGGCGCTGGACCAGTTCGGCTTTCGCGCCGTGATCGCGCCCAGCTTTGCCGACATCTTCTTCAACAACTGCTTCAAGAACGGCCTGTTGCCCATCGTGCTGCCCGAGTCCACCGTGGCCCAGCTGTTCGACGAAGTGGCCGCCTTCCCCGGCTACCAGCTCACCATCGACCTGGAGCGCCAGGTGGTCGTGCGCCCGCAGGGCGAGGAGATCCCGTTCGATGTGATCGCCTTCCGCAAGTACTGCCTGCTCAACGGCTTCGACGACATCGGCCTGACCCTGCGCAAGTCCGACAAGATCAAGGCTTTCGAGGCCGAACGCCTGGCAACCAAGCCCTGGCTGGCGCACACCATGGTGTCCTGAGCCCCAAAATATCCATCAAAAATGGCCGTTTCCGCGCATCCATAAAGCGCAAGCAGCTATCAAAATAGAAGCAAACCAATGAAAATCGCAGTTCTGCCGGGTGACGGCATTGGCACCGAAATCGTGGCCGAGGCCGTCAAGGTCTTGAAGGCGCTCGACCTGAAGTTCGAGATGGAATCCGCCCTGGTGGGCGGCGCCGCCTACGAAGCCCATGGCCACCCGCTGCCCGAAGCCACGCTGAATCTGGCCAAGAGCGCCGACGCCATCCTCTTCGGCGCCGTGGGCGACTGGAAGTACGACAAGCTCGACCGCCCCCTGCGCCCCGAGCAGGCCATCCTCGGCCTGCGCAAGAACCTGGGCCTGTTCGCCAACTTCCGCCCCGCCATCTGCTACGAGCAGCTGGTGGGTGCATCCAGCCTCAAGCCCGAGCTGATCGCGGGCCTCGATATCCTCATCATCCGCGAGCTGACGGGCGACATCTACTTCGGCCAGCCCCGTGGCCGCCGCGTGGCCACCGACGGCCACTTCCCCGGCGCTGAAGAAGCCTTCGACACCATGCGCTACTCGCGCCCCGAGATCGAACGCATCGCCCGCGTGGCCTTCGAAGCCGCCCGCAAGCGCAACAAGAAGGTCACGAGCGTAGACAAGGCCAACGTGCTGGAAACCTTCCAGTTCTGGAAGGACGTGGTCATCGACGTGCACAAGGACTACCAGGACGTGGAGCTGGAGCACATGTACGTGGACAACGCCGCCATGCAGCTGGTGAAGAAGCCCAAGGCCTTCGACGTGATCGTGACCGGCAACATGTTTGGCGACATCCTGTCCGACGAAGCGTCGATGCTGACAGGCTCCATCGGCATGCTGCCATCGGCCAGCCTGAACAGCAGCAACCAGGGCCTGTACGAGCCCAGCCACGGCAGCGCCCCCGACATCGCCGGCAAGGGCGTGGCCAACCCACTGGCCACCATCCTGAGCGCCGCGATGATGCTGCGCTTCTCGCTGAACCAGGACGAAGCCGCCAAGCGCATCGAAGCCGCTGTGCAGAAGGTGCTGGAGCAAGGCCTGCGCACGCCGGACATCTATAGCGAAGGCACGACCAAGGTGGGCACCTCGCAGATGGGCGATGCCGTGGTGAAGGCGCTGTCCGCGCAGTGATGAACTGATGAAGACGGGCCCCGCCAGCGGGCCCCGATCTCCCCGAGAAGCGCCGCACTGCGGCGCTTTTTTGTGGGTGCCCGCTTTCCACCTGTCTCAAGAAAGCATCGCCCAGCACTGAAATCCGGTGGTTTGGGCTTAAAAATGCTGCATTCGAAGGCAATCCGCTACAATCTCGCCCATGTTTGCCGCCCGCCCGTTCGACCTGAACACCGCTACTGCCGCCCTGGCAGGCGTGGCTGTGCGCGCAATCACCACCAAAACCACGACCATTAAGGGCTGACCCAGCTCCGGTATCGTCGTGCGCCCTCCCTGGCCCAGACGAGCCGGGGCAAAAGTCAGTCCCGGTCGGGCACTGTTTCTTACACTGAAAAGGGGCGTTGAAATGAGCAAGTTGGTAGGGTTGGTCGGCTGGCGCGGCATGGTCGGCTCGGTCCTGATGGACCGCATGGAACAAGAGAAGGACTTCGATCTGATCGAGCCCATGTTCTTCTCCACCTCGAACGCAGGCGGCAAGGCCCCTGCCCAGGCCAAGAACGAGACTGCGCTGCAGGACGCGTTCAACATCGAGGCCCTCAAGCGCTGCGAAATCATCATCACCGCCCAGGGCGGTGACTACACCAACGAGGTGTACCCCAAGCTGCGCGCCGCCGGCTGGAACGGCCACTGGATCGACGCCGCCTCCTCCCTGCGCATGGAGAAGAACGCCGTCATCGTGCTGGACCCGGTCAACATGCCCGTCATCAAGAACGCCTTGGCCAACGGCGGCAAGGACTGGATCGGCGGCAACTGCACCGTGAGCTGCATGCTGATGGGCGTGGGCGCGCTGTACAAGGCGGGCCTGGTCGAGTGGATGAGCACCCAGACCTACCAGGCCGCATCGGGCGGCGGTGCCCAGCACATGCGCGAGCTGCTCACGCAGTACGGCACCCTTAACGCCGAAGTGCGCTCGCTGCTGGATGACCCCAAGAGCGCCATCCTGGAGATCGACCGCAAGGTCATCGCCAAGCAGCGTGCCCTGACCGGCGCCGAAACCGCCAACTTCGGCGTGCCCCTGGGCGGCAGCCTGATCCCCTGGATCGACAAGGACCTGGGCAATGGCATGTCCAAGGAAGAATGGAAGGGCATGGCCGAGACCAACAAGATCCTCGGCCAGGGTGAAGGCTTCAACTCTGCCGCCGTGCCTGTGGACGGGTTCTGCGTGCGCGTGGGCGCTATGCGCTGCCACAGCCAGGCACTGACCTTCAAGCTCAAGAAGGATGTGCCCGTGGCGGACATCGAAGCCATGATCGCCGCCGACAACCAGTGGGCCAAGGTGGTTCCGAACACGCGCGAGGCCACGATCAAGGATCTGACGCCCGTGGCCGTGACCGGCACCATGACCATCCCCGTGGGCCGCATCCGCAAGCTGGCCATGGGCCCTGAATATGTGGGCGCCTTCACCATCGGCGACCAGCTCCTGTGGGGTGCTGCCGAGCCCCTGCGCCGCATGCTGCGCATCCTGCTGGACGCTTGATCCCAGGGGCTACCAGCCCCGCCCCGGAAGCGCGCACACTCCCCGTGTGCGCGCTTTTTTACGCCCGGACTACAGACACACTCGGTTACGGTACGTTGGCAATTGGCAACAGCCGCAGGCCCCAAGTTGGGGCCCCGGCGCCCCTCTCAAAGCTTCGGAGCCACCTCAGCTTGTCAGTGCAAAACATTGATGCTATGGTGCTTTTTACATATTTTCACGCGCCGGGGCGGGACCAGACCATGACAAAAAAAGCACCGCTCGTCCGAGCCGCAAAAAATCCTCATCAGTTGTTGGCAAACATGCATCGTTGGAAATTCTCTGTCCTGGCGGCTGCGGCCGTGGTGTCGGCTGGCTTTTACGCCCCCGATGCGTCCGCTCTCGCGCTGGGTCGCATCACTGTGCAGTCTGCCCTGGGCGAGCCCCTGCGTGCAGAAATCGATCTGCCCCAAATCACCCCGGCCGAAGCCGACACGCTGCGCGCCACGGCAGCCGCCCCTGAAGTGTTCCGCGCCCAGGGCATGGAATACACCCAGACGATGAACAACCTGCAGATCCAGCTGCAGCGCCGCCCCGATGGCACGGCCGTGTTGCGCCTGACCAGCGACCGCCCCGTGAACGAACCCTTCCTCGACCTGGTGCTGGACGCCAACTGGGGCACCGGCCGCCTGGTGCGCAGCTACACCATGCTGTTCGATCCGCCCGCGCTGCGCCGCCCTGCGCCTGCGGTTACGGCATCGCCCCAAATTTCCGCACCAGCGGTGCAGGCCGCGCCCGCCGTGCGCGCACCCGCCGCGCCAAGGCCTGCCGAATCCGCTGCCGCACCAGCGGCCCCTCGTCCCGCTCCTGCCCCAGCACCACGCGTAACACCTGCCGATGGTGTGACCGTGCAAGCTGGCGATACAGCCGGCCGCCTTGCCAACGCCTACAAGCCCGCGGGCGTGTCGCTGGACCAGATGCTGGTCGCCATGATGCGCGCCAACCCCGATGCCTTCATCCAGGGCAACGTCAACCGCATCAAGGCTGGCGCCGTGCTGCAGATGCCCGACGAGGCAGCAGCCCAGTCCACCACCGCCCCCGAGGCGCGCCAGATCCTCGCCGCACAGGCGCGCGACTTCAACGATTTCCGCCGCAAGCTTGCTGGCGCAGCGCCCACCACCGAAGTGGCTGCGGCGCAGCGATCCGCTTCCGGCTCTGTGCAAACCCGCGTCGAAGACAAAAAGCCCGCAACGGCCGCTCCGGACAAGCTCACGCTCTCCAAGGGTTCCGTCAAGGGCCAGAAGGCCGCTGAAGAGCAGGTCGCCAAAGACAAGCAGGCCGGCGAAGCGGCCACCCGGATGGCCGAGCTGTCCAAGAACATCACCGACCTGAACAAGCTGGGAGCCGCCTCGTCGGCCGCTGGCGGCAGTGCGGCCCCTGCAGCGGCTGGCGCAGCAAGCGCCCCCGCAGGCGTGGCAGTTCAAGCACCCGCTGTGCCCGCAACGCCCACGGCGCCACCGGCACCCGAAGCCCCGGCCTCGGCACCCTCCGCCGCTGCCAGCGCCCCGGCAGAAGCCACGGTTCCCGCCGAAGCCGCAGCCTCGGCACCCGCAGCCGAAGCATCGGCCCCCGCCCCGGCACCAACGCCAGCCCCCGTGCCCGTCCCAGTCCCGGCGCCTGCACCAGCTGAGGAACCCGGCTTCCTGGCAGGCCTGATGGACGACCCACTGCTACCGATTGGTGGCGGCATCGTTCTGGCGGGCCTGCTGGGCTTTGGCGCCTACCGCGTCGTCCAGCGGCGCCGCCAGAACAGCGGGGTGGACAGCTCCTTCCTCGAAAGCCGCATCCAGCCCGACTCCTTCTTCGGTGCCAGCGGTGGCCAGCGCGTGGACACGGCCAACAGCGAGATGACCACCGGTTCCTCCATGGCCTACTCGCCCAGCCAGCTGGACGCGGGGGGCGATGTGGACCCTGTGGCCGAAGCCGATGTGTATCTGGCCTATGGCCGCGATCTGCAGGCCGAAGAAATTCTGAAAGAAGCGGTCCGCCACAACCCAGGCCGTGTTTCCGTGCACGTCAAGCTGGGCGAGATCTACGCCAAGCGCCAAGACCGCAAGGCCCTGGAGGCCGTGGCAGGTGAAGTCTTCAAGCTGACCCAAGGCGAAGGGCCGGACTGGGCCCGCGTTGCCGAACTGGGCCGCGACCTGGAGCCCGACAACCGGCTGTACCAGCCTGGCGGCCGCCCTGGCATGGGCGAAGACGAATCTCCATCGCTGCCTCCCGGTGGCTTCCCCAGCACCTTCACCGGCGCAGCCGGTCCGGCCGCTGCGGCGCTGCCCCCCGACCTGGACCTCGATCTCGACCTGGACCTGCCTGACGACGCACTCACTGATGCGCCGCCCGCAGCACCTGGCGGTTTTGCAGCAGCCGCTGCCGCAGCCGCCGGTGCCCGCAACGACGATGAGCCCCCGACGCTGCGCCCGGAACTGGATCTGCCCCCACCCTCCGCAGAACCCCCTGCTGCCTGGAACAGCCCCGACACAGCGCCCAGCCCCATGATCGCGCCCCCTCCGGTGGCCAATCTGGACTTCCCCAGCGCGGACGACCTGAGCATGGCGCCCTCCGGCCCCATGCCACTGACGGGCGACGCCAAAGACTCCGGCCCCATGGAGTTCGACCTGGGCGAACTGTCACTGGACCTGAATGCGCCCAGCAAGCCCATGGCCGCTCCTGCAGCCAAGGCCCCAGCGCCCGCCCCCGAGCCCTCTGACGATGGTTCCGCCGCCGCGCAAGACGATCCCCTGGCCACCAAACTGGCGCTGGCGGAAGAGTTCAACGCCATTGGCGACACAGACGGCGCCCGCACGCTGATCGAAGAGGTGGTGGCCGAATCCAGCGGTGCGCTCAAGACCCGCGCCCAGCGCATGCTGGCCGAACTGGGCTGATGCAGCCCGTTTCGTCAAGCACCTCCCTACCCACCTCGTCCCCAGGCCTCCCCATGACGCGGGTGGCACTGGGTGTCAGCTACAACGGCCAGGCCTACAGTGGGTGGCAAAGCCAGCTATCGGGCAACACGATTCAGGACAAACTCGAAGCGGCCCTGGGCCGCTTTGCCACGCACCCTGTGAGCACCCTGTGCGCGGGCCGCACCGATGCAGGAGTGCACGGCTTGATGCAGGTGGTGCACTTTGACACCCCGCTTCATCGGCCCGCATCGTCTTGGGTGCGCGGCACCAACACCTTTCTCCCGGCCGACATTGCCGTTCAGTGGGCGCAGCCCGTTCCTGACGACTTCCATGCCCGCGCCAGTGCAGTCGCGCGGCGCTACGCGTATGTGCTTCTGCAGTCCCCCGTGCGGCCAAGCGTAGATGCTGGCCGCGTGGGCTGGGTCTACCACCCGCTGGACCACAGCGCCATGCGGCAAGCCGCCGACATCCTGCTGGGCGAGCATGACTTCACGTCGTTTCGCGCCTCGGCCTGCCAGGCCAAGTCACCCGTCAAGACGCTGCAGCGCATCGATATCACCCACCGGGGTCTGGGCGAGCCCCACCCGGAACTGGGCTGGAGCCCCTGTTACTGGCGCTTCGAGTTCCAGGCCAACGCGTTTTTGCACCACATGATCCGCAACATCATGGGCTGCCTGATCGCCGTGGGCCAGGGAAACCAGCCGCCCGAGTGGGTGGCGCAGGTGCTGGCGGCCAGATCACGCGACGCTGCGGCGCCCACCTTTTCGCCAGATGGGCTGTACTTCCAGGGCCCGGTCTACGACGCCCGCTGGGGCCTACCCCAGCGCACGGCTGCGTATGATTGGCTGCCATGAAAGTCCACGACAACCACCCCCTCCCCCCCGCCCGTACCCGCATCAAGATCTGCGGCCTGACGCGTGAGGAAGACGTGGACGCGGCGGTGGCCGCCGGCGCCGACGCGATCGGTTTCGTGCTCTATGCACCAAGCCCCCGTGCCGTCACACCCGCGCGCGCAGCACAGCTGGCCAGGCGGCTACCACCTTTCGTGACCCCCGTGCTGCTCTGCGTGAACGAATCCGCTACAAATGTGATAGCTGCAAGCGCTTTGATCGCAGGCGCAACCATCCAGTTTCACGGCGATGAATCTCCCGAAGACTGCCTCGCCGCCACCGGCCAGGGTGCACGGCCCTACCTGCGTGCCGCACGCATTCCCCTGGGTGATGGTGCCGCCCGGTTCGACCTCGTAAAATACGCGCACGATTATTCTCACGCCCAGGCCATCCTGCTCGACGCGCATGTCGAAGGCTATGGCGGCGGCGGCAAGGCATTCAATTGGTCACTCCTTCCACCAAGCGTCAGCTCTCACCTCGTTTTGTCTGGTGGACTCACGCCTGCAAACGTGACCGATGGCATTTTGCAAGTCCGCCCGCGTTGCAAGACGCTGGCGGTTGATGTCAGCTCCGGCGTCGAAGCCACCGACCCCAACAGCCCCGATGGCGCCCCCCTGAAGGGCATCAAGGACGCCGGAAAAATCCAACGGTTCATCGCCGCCGTGCGTGCGGCCGATGCCCAACTTGCAAAGAACCCCCATGAATTCCTATCAGCAACCTGATGCATCGGGCCATTTCGGCCCCTACGGCGGCAGTTTTGTCAGCGAGACGCTGACCCACGCGATCCAAGAACTGCGCGAGGCCTACGCCCGCTACCAGAACGACCCGGACTTCCTCGCCGAGTTCGAGTACGAGCTCAAGCACTTCGTAGGCCGCCCTTCCCCCATCTACCATGCCGCACGCACCAGCCGCGAAATGGGTGGCGCGCAGATTTACCTCAAGCGCGAAGACCTCAACCACACGGGCGCCCACAAGATCAATAACGTGATCGGCCAAGCCATGCTGGCCAAGCGCATGGGCAAGCCCCGTGTGATTGCCGAGACTGGCGCAGGTCAGCACGGCGTGGCCACCGCCACCATCTGCGCGCGCTACGGCCTGGAATGTGTGGTCTACATGGGTGCCGAGGACGTCAAGCGCCAAAGCCCCAACGTGTACCGCATGAAGCTGCTGGGCGCCACCGTGGTGCCTGTCGAGTCGGGCAGCAAGACCCTGAAGGACGCGCTGAACGAGGCCATGCGCGACTGGGTGGCCAATGTGGACAACACCTTCTACATCATCGGCACCGTGGCAGGCCCGCACCCCTACCCGATGATGGTGCGCGACTTCCAGAGCGTGATAGGCAAAGAAGCCATCACGCAGATGCCTGCCATGCTGGCAGAGCAAAAGGTACTGGGCAACCAGCCAGATGCCGTCATCGCCTGCGTGGGCGGCGGCAGCAACGCCATGGGCATCTTCCACCCCTACATCCCGTTCGAGAAGACGCGCCTCATCGGCGTGGAGGCCGCCGGTGAAGGACTGGAATCGGGCAAACACTCGGCATCGCTGCAAAAAGGCAGCGCGGGCGTGCTGCACGGCAACCGCACCTTCATCCTGCAGGATGACAACGGCCAGATTACAGAAACCCACAGCATCAGCGCAGGCCTGGACTACCCCGGCGTGGGCCCCGAGCACGCCTGGCTGCAGGAGATCGGCCGCGCCGAATACGTCGGCATCACCGACCAGGAAGCGCTGGACGCCTTCCACTACCTGTGCCGCACCGAGGGGATCATCCCTGCGCTGGAATCCAGCCATGCCATGGCCTACGCCATGAAGCTGGCCAAAACCATGCGCCCAGACCAGTCCATCCTGGTCAACCTCTCGGGCCGAGGCGACAAGGACATCGGTACCGTGGCCGACCTGAGCGGCGCCGACTTTTACTGCCGACCCAGCTGCCAGGGGCAGTCCGTCAAGGGTGGCGAGCAACCCATCAAGGTGGTGAAATAAATGAGCCGTATCGCATCCACCTTCTCTGCCCTGCAAGCGCAGGGCCGCAAGGCGCTGATTCCTTATGTGACCGCCGGTTTCCCGTTCGCCGACATCACCCCCGCGCTCATGCACGGCATGGTCGAGGCAGGTGCCGACGTGATCGAACTGGGCGTGCCCTTCTCCGACCCCATGGCCGATGGCCCGGTGATCCAGAAGGCGGGCGAAAAGGCCCTCAGCCTGGGCATTGGCATGACGCAGGTGCTCGACCATGTGCGTGAGTTCCGCAAGCGCAACAGCACCACACCCGTGGTGTTGATGGGCTATGCCAACCCCGTGGAACGCTACGACCAGAAGCACGGCGAAGGCGCGTTTGTGCGCGACTCTGCTGCGGCGGGCGTGGACGGCGTGCTCATCGTGGACTACCCGCCCGAAGAATGCGAAGCCTTTGCCGCCAGCCTGCGTGAGCACGGCATGGACCTGATCTTCCTGCTGGCCCCCACCAGCACGGATGAACGCATGGCCCAGGTAGCGCGCGTGGCCAGTGGCTATGTGTACTACGTGTCACTCAAGGGCGTGACTGGCTCCGGCGCGCTGGATACGGCGGCTGTGGAGCAGATGCTGCCCCGCATCCGCCAGCATGTGACCATTCCCGTGGGTGTGGGCTTCGGCATCCGCGACGCCGCCACTGCCCAGGCCATCGGCAAGGTGGCCGACGCCGTGGTCATCGGCAGTCGCATCATCCAGCTGATCGAAGACCAGGAGCACGCCAAGGTGGTGCCCCTCACCGTGGACTTCCTGCGTGGTGTGCGTAAAGCACTCGACGCATAATGCTGCCCGGCGCGCGCCGCATGGTGCGCGCCCTCATTTCACTCAAGACCTGTCCCCAAACGCCTACCGGCTGCGCTGACAGATCTCGCCACTGAAGAGGAAAACACCATGTCCTGGCTCGAAAAACTTCTGCCCTCCAAGATCCAGCAAACCGACCCTACCGAGCGCCGCCAGGTGCCCGAAGGCCTGTGGATCAAGTGCCCGAGCTGCGAAACGGTGCTCTACAAAGCTGACCTGGAACACAACCAGAACGTCTGCCCCCACTGCAGCCACCACCACCGCATCGGCGCCCGTGCGCGCCTGGACTCGTTTCTGGATGCCGAGGGCCGTTACGAGATCGGCCAGGAAGTGCTGCCCGTGGACGCTCTCAAGTTCAAGGACAGCCGCAAGTACCCTGAACGCCTGAAGGAAGCACTGGAGAACACCGGCGAGACCGATGCCCTCATCGTGATGGGCGGTGCGGTCAAGAGCATCAACGTGGTGGCCGCATGCTTCGAGTTCGACTTCATGGGCGGCTCCATGGGCTCCGTGGTGGGCGAGCGCTTCGTGCGCGGCGTGGAAACCGCCATCGAGCAAAAGGTGCCCTTCATCTGCTTTACCGCCACCGGCGGCGCACGCATGCAGGAAGGCCTGCTGTCGCTGATGCAGATGGCCAAGACCAACGCGGCCCTCACCCGCTTGGCCAAGAAGGGCCTGCCCTACATCAGCGTGCTGACCGACCCGACCATGGGCGGCGTGAGCGCTGGCTTCGCCTTCGTGGGCGACATCGTGATCGCCGAGCCTAAGGCCCTGATCGGTTTTGCGGGCCCCCGCGTGATCGAATCCACCGTGCGCGTGACCCTGCCCGAAGGCTTCCAGCGCGCCGAATTCCTGCAGACCAAGGGTGCTGTGGACTTCATCTGTGACCGACGCGAACTGCGCAACACCGTGTCCAGCAGCCTGGCCATGCTGCAGCGCCTGCCGGCTGACGCAGTGATGTAACGCCTGATGGGATCAATGGCCTGCGCGACTTGCACGGCCATTTGCTCCTCAATTGATAGCTAAAAAAGCTTACCTATTGCGCGGAAGAGTCATTTTTTGGACTCTCCCGTTCAACGCATGACGCTGGCCTGCACATGGCCCAGCACAATCATCACGACCTGCAGCAGCACCAGGGCCACCAAGGGCGAGAGGTCGATTCCCCCCACCAGCGGGATGATCCTGCGCAAGGGCCGCAGCACCGGCTCGCACAGTCTGGCGATCACGTCGGACAACGACGAACGCGCCTGCACCCACGACATCACCGCGTAGACGATCAACAGGCCAATCAGCCCTGACACTGCCACCCGCGCCAGGCCACACAGGGCCAACCACGGCAACCAGGCCCACGCCGATGCCGCGCCAAGCAACAAAGTCAGCAGGAAATACTGCGCCAGCTGCAGCAGCGCAGCGGCCACCAGGCTGGACACATCCCAGCGCCCCACCGGAGGAATGACCCGGCGCAGCGGCATGATCAACCAGTCCGTCAGGGCAAACACGAGCCCCCCCACTGGGTTGCCAAACGGAACACGCTGCCACTGCATGTACAGCCGCAGCAAACACGCGCCCGTGAGCAAGCCACCAACAACGTCGAGCAGGAAAGAGGCGATCTGGAAGAGCATGTATGGATAAGGGGCAGGCGGAACAAAAACCGGTGGCGGCACTGAAAGCGGGTTGCTCCGTGGGATGATAGCGGGCCCAGGCGCCTCACCACGGTCATGTCCCAGTCCCTCACACTGTCATCTCTGCCCCTGTTCCCGCTGAACTCCGTGTTGTTCCCGGGCGGCGTGCTGACGCTGCGAGTGTTCGAGGTGCGCTACCTGGACATGGTGCGCAAATGCCACCAAGCAGGCGCCCCCTTTGGCGTGGTATCTCTGACCCACGGCCACGAAGTGCGCCAAGCGGGTGCGCCAGAAGAGCGTTTCAACGATGTCGGTACCCTGGCCATCATTGAGCAACTGGATCATCCCCAGCCAGGCCTGATCACCCTGCTCTGTCGCGCCAGCCAGCGTTTTCGCATCACCCGGCGCCATCACCTGCCCCACGGTCTATGGACCGCAGACGTGAACCACATGGCCCCTGACCTCTCCGTGCCCGTCCCCGACGACCTCAAGAAAGCGGCGATTGCTCTGGCGCAGGTGCTTCACACTCTCCAACAACGCGACCCCGAAACCCCCAGCGCCATCACGCCCACAGATGCACAACTCGACGATTGCGGCTGGGTGTCCAACCGCTGGTGCGAGCTGCTGCCTGTACCCCTGGAACTCAAGCAACGGCTGATGGAGCTCGACAACCCTTTGGTGCGGCTGGAGTTGGTGGGGGATGTGCTGGAGAGGACGGGGATTGCCCCCACGCAGTGAAGAGTGGAAGCCCCCCGTCGCCCGTCGCCCGTCGCCCGTCGCCCGTCGCCCGTCGCCCGTCGCCCGTCGCCCGTCGCCCGTCGCCCGATTTCACACCCATGCTAAGCCTCATCCTGGGTTTGTCCCGCGCAGCCAAACGCCTGGTGGTCGTGGCCATGGATGTGTGCCTGGGGCTCGCAGCTGTGTGGCTCGCCTTCACACTGCGGCTGGAAACCCCCCACTGGCCGCAAGGCATGCAGTGGCTGGCCTACGCGCTGGCGCCGGCGCTCGCGTTTCCCATCTTTGCCAAGCTGGGACTGTACCGCGCCATCTTCCGTTACACCGGCATCACAGCGCTCATCACCACGGGCAAGGCCGTCGCCATCTATGGCGCCTTGCTCCTGGCCTGCCTGCTGGCCGCGCAATGGGAGGGGGTTCCCCGCAGCGTCGGCATCCTGCAGCCACTGCTGTTCATGCTTCTGGTGGGTGCCAGCCGTGCACTGGGCTGGCTGGCGCTGGCGGGCCGCAGCCGGCATGCGCCGTATCGCCTGTTGATCTACGGTGCGGGCAGCGCGGGGGCACAGACGGCAGCTGGCCTGGGCAACATGCGCCAGTACCGGCTCAAAGGCTTTGTGGACGACGACGCCAGCAAGATCGGCCGCAGCATCAACGGCGTACGCGTGCACTCGCCCCAGGCCCTTGCCGACGTGGTGCGCCGGCTCGAGATCACCGACGTCCTGCTCGCGCTGCCCAGCAGCACGCGCCAGCGCCGCCGAGAGATCATCGAAGGCATGCGGGACCTGCCCGTGCGCATCCGCACCTTGCCGGGCCTGTCGGACTTGGCTAGCGGCCGGGTCACCGTCACCGACTTTCAGGACCTGGAGATCGAAGACCTGCTCGGCCGCGAACCCGTAGCGCCCGACCCCGGGCTGCTCGGCCGCAATCTCTCGGGCACCGTGGTGCTGGTGACTGGTGCCGGTGGAAGCATCGGCAGCGAACTGTGCAGGCAGATCGTGCGTGAGCAGCCCCGGCAACTGCTGCTGGTGGACCACAGCGAGTTTGCGCTCTACAGCATCCACCACGAACTGCAGGCGCTGGCGCAGCAGGGAGAACACGGCTGCGAGCTGGTGCCGCTGCTGGCGAACGTGACACACCGGGACCGCATGGCGGACATCTGCCGCCACCATCGCCCTGCCTCCATCTACCACGCCGCCGCTTACAAGCACGTGCCCATGGTGGAGGCCAACGCGGGCGAAGGCATCCTGAACAACGTGTTCGGCACGCTGGCCATGGTGCAGGTAGCCGTGGAGCACGATGCCAGCCATTTTGTGCTGGTGTCCACCGACAAGGCGGTGCGGCCCACCAACATCATGGGCGCCACCAAGCGCGTGGCCGAGATGGTGCTGCAGGCGGTCGCAGCATCGCCGCACAGTCCCTTCGGCCGCGCTGGGGACGGCGACGTCGGTGAGGCCCCCCCCTGGAAATGCAGCACGAGCTTTTCCATGGTGCGCTTTGGCAACGTGCTGGGGTCGAGCGGCAGCGTGATCCCCCTGTTTCGCCGGCAGATCGCCGCTGGCGGGCCCATCACGGTGACCCACCCCGACGTCACACGCTACTTCATGACTATCGCCGAAGCCGCCCAGCTGGTGCTGCAGGCCGGCGCCATGGCCGAAGGGGGCGATGTGTTTCTGCTCGACATGGGCGAGCCGCTGCAGATCCTGGACCTGGCGCAGCGCATGGTGGCGCTGTCGGGCCTTACGGTGCGCGACGCACAGCACCCTGCGGGCGATATCGAGATCGTTTTCACCGGCCTACGCCCTGGCGAAAAGCTCTTCGAGGAACTCCTGATTGGCGACAACCCCTTGCCCACCGCCCATCCCCGCATCCTGCGGGCCCGCGAGGAGTACCGCCCCTGGGGTGATCTGCGCGCCCTGCTGCACGCATTGCAGCGGGCTGCGCAGGCGGGCGACCGCAGCGCCATGACGGCCCTGCTGCGGCAACTGGTGCCGGGCTACCAACCTGACGCCGCGGCAGCGCCATGAAGCCAGAACTTTTGCGCGCCACGCTGACCCTGCTCACGGGCAGCGTGGCAGCCCACGCCATCCCCTTGCTGCTCGGCCCTGCGCTCACGCGCCTGTACAGCCCCGAGGCCTATGGGCAGTTTGCGCTGCTGTGGGCGGTGTCCACCAACATCGCGGTGGTCGCCTGTGCCAGGTATGATTTCGCGCTGCCGCTGGAGACAGCCGACGAGGGCGCCGCCGAATTGATGGCGCTGTGCGCCCGCATCCTGCTGGCCGTCACCGCAGCATCCGCCGCCGTGGGCGCGCTGCTGGCGCTCTGGGGCGATCTGCCGCTGGCGTGGAGCCTGCCCCTGGCCGTGGCGGCGGGAGGCGCCATGCAGTGGCTCACGATGTGGGCCACGCGCTCCCAGCTGTTCGGGCTGCTGGCGCTGGCCAGGCTGTTGCAGCAGGGGGGCGGCGCCATCGTGCAGCTGCTGCTAGGCCTGCTGAAGATGGGTCCGATGGGGCTGATGCTGGGGTCTGCCGCCACCGCGCTGGGCGCCGCGTGCCTGCTGGCGCGCCCAGCACCGGCGGGGGGCTGGGCAGCACTGTGGCGCATGCCGAGGCAGGCACTGACCGACGCCGCGCGGCGGCATAGCGACTTCCCGCTGCTCAACACGCCCCACGCATTTCTCGGGGCCCTGCAAGACACGCTCACGCTGGTGCTCGTGGCTACCCTGACCGGTGACGCGTCTGCGGGCGTCTGGGCGCTGGCATTGCGCTATCTGAAGGCTCCGGCGACGCTGGTGGGCGGGGCCTTGTCGCAAACCCTGTATCCACGCCTGCTCAGGGCCCCAGGAGATGGCGAAGCGCGTGCCATCGTCCGGCGTGCCATGCTGGGGCTGGCGGCCATCGCGCTGCCGCTGGCGGCCGTGCTGCTGCTGGCCGGCCCCCAGGCCTTCACCCTGGCGTTCGGCGACCAGTGGACACAGACCGGCGAACTCGCCCGCGCGATGGCGCCCTACATCGCCCTGCATTTCGTCGCGTCCCCGCTGGCGGTGGTGACCATGGCCTGGAAAGCCCAGGCCTGGGCGCTGCGCCTGGCGCTGGCCGGACAATGCCTGTTCTTTGCAGGCTTGGTGCCCGGGCTCTATCTGGGCGGCCTGGCCGGCGCCGGGTGGGGCATTTCGGCCAGCATGCTGGTCTACTTTGGTTACTATTTCTGGGCACTGGCGAACTGGAAGGACATCCCCCATGAGAGCGCTGCTTAACCGCTGGCGTCGCAGCCTCTGGCAGGCACTTTTCTACCGCATGGTGTTCGGCGAACGCGACGCAGCTGGCCGCGAGCTTGCCCACACGCGTATCGCGCCCAGCACCTGCATCGAAGGCTCCGAAGGCCTGCAGTTGTCCGACCATGTGTTCATCGGACAGTTCAACTTCATCGACGCCACGGCCGGCCTGCGGATCGGCGAAGGCGTGCAGGTGACCAACTTCGTGAGCATCGTGACCCACAGCTCCCACCGCGCCATCCGCCTGATGGGCCGGGGCTACGCCACCCACGAGGGCGCCAGGCCCGGCTACATCAGCGCCCCGGTGCAGATAGGCGCCTACACCTTCATCGGCCCGCACAGCCTGATCGAGGCGGGTTCGCGCCTGGGCAAGGGGGTGGTGGTGTGCGCCTATGCACAGGTGCGCGGCGAGGTGCCTGACTTCGCCATCGTGGCCGGCGCTCCAGCGCGCCAGATCGGCGATGTCCGCGAGCGGGACGCCCAGTTGCTGACGCAGTTCCCCGAACTCGTGGCGCACTACGAATCCTGGGCGGGGCCGCTGCGATGAAACACGCCCCACCAAGGCACCTGTGCCTGCTCGGCGACGCCACCAGCCCGCATGTGCAGCGCTGGGCGCGCGAGATGCAGCAGCGCGGCTGGTGCGTCTCGCTGATCACGGCCCGGCCTGCTCCCTTGGCGGACGTTGAGGTCCGCACGCTGCGGCCGGTGCGGCGCTCCATCGACTGGCTCTTTCGCGTGCGCGAAACGAAGCGCCACCTGCGCGAGCTGGCACCCGACATCGTGCATGCCCACTACGTCACGTCGTACGGCTACCTCGCGGCCCGATGCGGCCGGCACCCGCTGGTGATGACGGCATGGGGCACCGACCTGCTCGTGACCCCGCTCAAGAGCCCGTGGATGCGTTGGCTAACGGCCTGGACACTGCGCAAGGCAGACCTCATCACCGGCGACTCGGCCAGCCTGATGGAAGCCGTGGCGCGGTTCGGCCCCGCCTGCCCGGCCGAGGAAATCCACTGGGGCGTGGACCTGCATCGCTTTCGCCCCGTGCCCTGGAACAACAAACCCGCCGTGCAACTGGTGAGCCTGCGCGCATGGGAGCCCAACTACTGCATCGACACCATCGTCGAGGCCTTCGCACGGCTGCGCGCCGGGCTGCCGCACCTGGACTTGCGCCTGCATCTGCTGGGCGGCGGCAGTCTCGAGGCAGCGTTGCGCCAGCAGGTACACACCGCGGGCCTGCAAGGGTGCGTGCTCCTGCACGGCCGGCTGGACGACGCGGGCATGGCGCACGTGCTTGGCGACTGCAGGATCTCCGTCTCGGTGCCCGACAGCGACGCCACATCGGTCGCAGTGCTCGAAAGCATGGCCTGCGGCCTGGCCGTCGTCGCCAGCGACCTGCAGGCCAACCGGCACTGGCTGGGTGCGCAATGGCTGGTCAATGCCGGCGACGCCGCGGGGCTGGCGGACACTTTGCGCACGCTCGTCACCGACGACGCCACGGCGCGTCTGGTGGGCGAGCGCAATGCGGCGCGCATCGCTAAGGACGGCGACCGGGCCATCCAGATGGACCGGGTGCATGCGCTCTATCAACGACTTGCAGGCGCGCAGTGAACATGCAGGAGGACCGTGACTTGAACCCGCTCATCAGCGTCATCGTGCCGTGCCGCAACGAGCGCCAGCACATCGACGCGTTCTGCGATTCGGCCATCAGCCAGGTGCTGCCCGAGGGCTGGCACATGGAAGTGCTCGTGGCCGACGGCGACAGCGATGACGGCACCCGCGAGCGGCTGCTGGAGCGCTGCGCCGCAGACACCCGCCTGGTGCTGGTGGACAACCCCGGACGCATTGTCTCCACAGGCCTGAACGCGTGCATCGCCAGGGCCAGGGGCCGCATCATTGCGCGCCTGGACGTGCACAGCCAGTTCGCGCCGGACTATCTTGCGCAGTGCATACAGGCCCTGGAGCGCACGGGCGCCGACAACGTGGGCGGCCCGTGGGTGGCCCGCGGCACCGGGCCCACGGGCGTGGCGGTGGCGGCGGCCTTCCAGTGCCGCTGGGTGGTGGGTGGCGCACGCTCGCGCGACGTGCAGTTCGAGGGCGCCGTCGACACCGTCTACCTGGGCTGCTGGCCACGCAGCGTGTTCGAGCGCTTCGGCCACTTCGACGAAGCCCTGGTGCGCAACCAGGACGACGAACACAACCTGCGGCTGCGCCTGGCTGGCGCCCGCATCTGGCAAAGCCGGCTGATCCGCTCCACCTACCATCCACGCGACTCGCTGCGGCACCTGTTCTCGCAGCAGCGGCAGTACGGCTACTGGCGGCCTTTCGTCATGCGCAAGCACGGCCAGCCGGGTGCCCTGCGCCAGCTCGTCCCGGCCATCTTCGTGGCCGCCGCGTGCGCCGGCACCGCGCTGCTGCCCTGGACGGCGCTCCCCTTCGCGGGCCTCGCCCTGGCGTACGGCACCTATCTGCTGGCCGCATCTGCGGCAGCAGCCCGGGCTGCGGGCGACTGGGCCCTGCTGCCCCGGCTGCCGGCGGCCATCGCGGCCTTCCACGTGGGCTATGGGCTGGGCACGTGGCGGGGCCTGTGGGACATCGTGCGGTCCCGCCAGCCTTCTGCCGACTTTGCTCGGATCACACGATGACGGAGCAAGAACCAGATGCCGTCAAGGCGCGCTATGCACGGCGCGACGCCGCCGCCGACGAAGCACGCTACAGCCTGTACGGCAATGCCGCTGCCCTGCAGGCCCAGCAGGAGCGCCTGCGCGCCATGGTACGCACCTGGGCTGACCATGGCTGGCCCAGCCTGGGCAGCCGGCGCATGCTGGAAGTGGGCTGCGGCAGCGGCGGCAACCTGCAAGACCTGCTTCGGCTGGGCGCCACCCCGGCCTGCCTGACCGGTATCGAGTTACTGCCCGCCCGCGCGGCGCTGGCGCGGCGTCTTCTACCGAAGGACGTCACGCTGCTGGAAGAAGACGCCGTTCACGCCAACATATCGCCCGCCAGCCAAGATGCAGTGTTGGCATTCACTTTGTTCAGTTCGCTGCTGGATGCGGGGTTTCGCCACCAGATGGCGCAAGTACTGTGGCGCTGGGTGGCACCGGGAGGGGGCGTGCTGGTGTACGACTTTGTGGTGGACAATCCCGGCAACCCCGATGTCCGGCGCGTTCCGCTGCAGGAACTGCAAGCACTGTTCCCAAAGGCGCACCTGCAGTCGCACCGCCTGACGCTGGCACCGCCCATCGCACGCAGGCTGCCGGCGTGGATGGTTGCACCGGCGTCGCAACTGCTGCGCCCCCTTCGGACCCACCGCCTCACATGGGCGGTTAAACCTCGATGAACACCTCCGCCCACACCGGGCGCCTCTCGCATGTTGCACATGCCGCACGAGAAGCGCTGCACCGCATATGAAGATCACCGTCATTGGCACAGGATACGTGGGCCTCGTCACCGGGGCATGCTTTGCAGAGATGGGCAACCATGTCGTATGCATGGACCACGATGCCGACCGCATCGGCACGCTGCGCGAGGGGCACATCCCCATCCACGAGCCGGGCCTTGCAGACATCGTGGTGCGCAACGCGCATGCGGGCCGGCTGCAGTTCAGCACCAATGTCGCCCAGGCCGTGGCGCACGGCGTGATCCAAATGATCGCGGTGGGCACGCCGGCAGGCGAAGACGGGTCGGCCGACCTGCAGCACGTTCTGGCTGCTGCGCGGGCCGTGGCACAGCACATGGCGCAGTACAAGCTGGTGGTCACCAAGAGCACCGTGCCGGTGGGCACCGCGGACAAGGTGCGCCAGGCCATGGACGCGGTGCTGGCCTCACGCACAACCCAGCCTGCCTACTCCATCGCATCCAACCCGGAGTTCCTCAAGGAGGGCTCCGCTGTGCAGGATTTCATGCGGCCCGACCGCGTGATCGTCGGCACCAGCGACCCTGAGGCTGCCAGCCGGCTGCACACGCTGTACGCCCCCTTCATGCGTAACCGCGACCGGTTCGTGGTGATGGACGTGCGCAGCGCGGAGTTCACCAAGTACGCGGCCAATGCGATGCTGGCCACCCGCATCAGCTTCATGAACGAGCTGGCGCTGCTGGCAGAAACGCTGGGCATTGACATCGAGCATGTGCGCAACGGCATGGGGATGGACCCGCGCATCGGAACGCACTTCCTGTACGCTGGCGCCGGCTATGGCGGTTCGTGTTTTCCCAAGGATGTGAGCGCGCTGCTCAAGACAGCCTCGGACCATGGGCACCATCTGCAGGTGCTCGAAGGTGTGAAGGCCGTCAACGACCGGCAAAAGGGTGTACTTGTGCGCAAGGTCAGGGACCGCTTCGGCAAGGACCTGACCGGCCTGCGGTTCGCACTGTGGGGCCTGGCATTCAAGCCGGGCACGGACGACATGCGCGAGGCGCCGAGCCTCACCATCATTCAGGAGCTGCTGCAGCACGGAGCCCAGGTCTGCGCCTACGACCCCGTCGCCATGGCGCAGGCCCGCGCGGTGCTGGGCCACAGGGACGGCCTGCATTTTGCGGACAGCGCCAGCGATGCCCTCGAAGGCGCCACGGCCCTCCTCATCGTGACGGAATGGAAAGAGTTTCGCAGCCCCGACTTCGACCGCATCGCAGCCACCTTGCAGGCGCCCGTCATCTTCGACGGCCGCAATCTTTTTGAACCCGTAGAGGTGAAGGCGCTGGGCCTGGAGTACCACCCCATAGGCCGCGCAGCGCACTGACCCCAGCCCCATCGATTGCCTGACCCCACGATGCCCCACCCCGCCGTACCGATTGCTCCCACCAGCTTCCTGCCGTTCGCTAGGCCAGATATCGGGCCCGCCGAGATCGAAGCCGCCAGCGCCGCCATGCGCTCGGGGTGGGTGACCACCGGGCCCAAGACCAAGGAGTTCGAGCAGGCGTTCGTGCAGTACCTGGGCGGCAACGGGATCGAGGGGATTGCCGTGAACTCGGCCACCGCAGGCCTGCATCTCGCCCTGGAAGCCCTGGGCATCGGCCCCGGGGATGAGGTGATAGCGCCTACGCTGACCTTCACGGCCACGGTGGAAGTAGTCCGCTACCTCGGGGCCGACCCAGTGCTGGTGGATGTGGACCCGGTGACGCTGAACATCGACCCCGCCCAAATTCGCGCGGCCATCACGCCCGCCACGCGGGCCATCATGCCGGTGCATTACGGCGGCCTGGCCTGCCCTATGGACAAGATCCTTGCGATTGCCCGGGAGCACGGGCTCAAGGTGGTGGAAGACGCAGCCCACGCGCTGCCCACCACCTGGCAAGGCCAGGTGGTGGGGCAGTTGCAGTCCGATGTGACCGTGTTCAGCTTCTATGCCAACAAAACAATCACCACCGGCGAGGGCGGCATGGCAGTCACCCGCGACCCAGCCATCGCCCAGCGCATGCGAGTGATGCGCCTGCACGGCATGAACCGCGACGCCTTCGACCGCTTCACTTCCAAGACGCCGGCCTGGTACTACGAAGTGGTCGCCCCGGGCTTCAAATACAACATGACGGACATCGCGGCCGCCATGGGGGTGGAGCAACTGGCGCGCCTGCCGGGCTTCGTGCAGCGGCGCCAGTATCTGGCGGCCCGCTACCGCCAGCATTTGGCCTCGCTGCCACTGATCCTGCCGGCCGATGCCCTGGAAGGCGACACGCACGCCTGGCACCTGTATGTCATCCGGCTGCAGGAGGGCTCCCGTTTGGACCGCGACGGCGTGATTCAGGCGCTGTCGGACCGGGATATCGGCACCAGCGTCCACTATGTGCCCCTGCACCGGCATCCCTATTGGAGGGACCGCTACCAACTCACGCCGCAGATGTTTCCGCATGCCGAAACTGCCTACCAGTCGATGATTAGCATCCCTTTGTTCACGGCCATGAGCGACGCAGACCAGGACCGCGTGATCGCGGCGCTTCACGAGGTATTGGGCTGATGCCCAAGCGCCTGTTTGACATCGCTTTTTCGGCGCTGGCGCTCGTGCTGCTGGCACCCTTGCTGGTGGCCGTGGCCGTGCGGGTCCGGCTTGACTCGCCGGGTGGCATCTTCTTTCGGCAGACGCGCATCGGGCGCGCGGGTCAGCCCTTTCGCATCTACAAATTCCGCACCATGCGGGCCGGCGCAGACGCCGCCGGCCCCGCGATCACGGTGGGGGACGATGATCGCATCACCCGCGCGGGCCATTGGCTGCGGCGCACCAAGCTCGATGAGCTGCCCCAGTTCATCAACGTGCTCGCGGGGGACATGAGCATCGTGGGTCCACGGCCCGAGGTGCCCCTGTACGTGGCGCTGTACCCCGCCGAACTGAGAGACACCGTGCTTAGCGTGCGCCCGGGCATCACGGACCTAGCATCCATCGAGTTTCGGGAAGAGAGCACGCTGCTGGGCCACAGCAGCGACCCGGAGCGCACCTATGTGGAGCAGATCCTTCCTGTCAAATTGCAGTATGCCGCTGACTACGCAAGTTCGCACACCCTCTGGGGCGACTTCCAGATCGTGGTACGGACCGCCGCTGCGCTGTGGGGAAGCCACCCGCGAGGGGACATGGCGCAAAAAGACGGCACATAACCGATAAAATGAGGAGTTTGGCTCAGGCCCGACCCTTCGGGTAGGCCAGCCCCTTCCACGCCACCGCACCGACGGCCTCCATATGTCAGACCAGAACCTCGCCCCCGCTCCCCAGGACGACAACCAGCTCATCGCCGAGCGCCGCGAAAAGCTCCGCGCCTTGCGCGAAGTGCAAGCCAATGGTGGCGGCGTGGCCTTCCCCAACAACTTCAAGCCTGCCCACAAAGCGGCGCAGTTGCACCTGGAGCATGGCGAGACTGCAAACGAAACGTTGGAGGCAGCACCCGTCAGCGTCTCCGTGGCTGGCCGCATGATGCTCAAGCGCGTGATGGGCAAAGCCAGTTTCGCCACCATCCAGGACGGCTCGCTGGGCGACGTGGGCGGCCGCATCCAGCTCTATGTGACCCGTGACGCCGTGGGCGAAGACCTGTACGCCGCGTTCAAGCACTGGGACCTGGGCGACATCGTGGGCGCCGAGGGCACGCTGATGAAGACCAAGACCGGCGAGCTGTCGATCAAGGTGACCAGCCTGCGCCTCTTGACCAAGAGCCTGCGCCCCCTGCCCGACAAGTTCCACGGCATGGCCGACCAGGAGCAAAAATACCGCCAGCGCTATGTGGACCTGATCACCGACGAGCAGGCCCGCAAGCGCTTCATGGCGCGCAGCAAGGCGGTGAGCGGCCTGCGCGAGTTCATGGTGAGCCACGGTTTCCTGGAAGTCGAAACCCCCATGCTGCACCCCATCCCGGGTGGGGCCAACGCCAAGCCGTTCGTCACGCACCACAACGCGCTGGAGCAGGAGATGTACCTGCGCATTGCGCCGGAGCTGTACCTGAAGCGCCTGATCGTGGGCGGCTTCGAGCGGGTGTTCGAGATCAACCGCAGCTACCGCAATGAAGGTATCTCGGTGCGCCACAACCCCGAGTTCACCATGATGGAGTTCTACGCGGCGTACTGGAACTACCTGGACCTGATGGACTTCACCGAGACGCTGATCCGCGAGGTGGCTTTGAAGGCCACAGGCTCGCTGCAGCTGAGCTACGGTGGGCGCGACGTGGATCTGAGCCAGCCTTTTGCCCGCCTGACCATCCGCGAAGCCATCTTCCAATACACAGAAGCAGGCGCCCATGTGGACGATGCCGCCTGGCTCATCAGCGCCCTCAAGAAGCTGGGCATGACGGAAGAGAAGGACAAGCTCTCCACCCGCTCGCTGGCCAGCCTGCAGGTGTTCTACTTTGAAGAAACCGTGGAAGACAAGCTCTGGCAGCCCACCTTCATCATGGAGCACCCCACCGAAATCTCGCCCCTGGCACGTGCCAACGACACCCGCCCCGAAGTGACGGAGCGCTTCGAGCTGTACATCACCGGCCGCGAGTTCGGCAACGGCTTCAGCGAGTTGAACGATGCCGAAGACCAGGCCGCGCGCTTCCACGCCCAGGTGGCGGCCAAAGACAGTGGCGACGACGAGGCCATGTTCTATGACCACGACTTCGTGCGTGCACTGGAATACGGCATGCCCCCCACAGGGGGTTGCGGCATTGGCATTGACCGGCTCATGATGCTGCTGACCGACAGCCCGAGCATCCGCGACGTGATCCTGTTCCCGGCGCTGCGCCGCGAATCCTGAGCCTGTGCGAGGCCCCGGGGCCATGTACTCCGGGAGCCCGAGACCGCGCCTTTCTTGAAGGCGCCAAGGAGACCCACCGTGCCTTTCAGCTCCAGCAACGCCCCCTACCCGGCCCCCGAGCCCCTGCCCACCGGCAATGCGTTCTCGGTGCTGGTGGTGGAGGACCAGGGCTCCGTGCGCGCAGCGCTGGTGGCCGAGTTGCGGCGTGCTGGCGTGTCCGACATTTTCGAGGCGCCCGAGGGCCAGGCTGCACTGCACCTCTTCAAGACCCACCGCCCAGACCTGGTGCTGCTCGACATCAAGCTGCCCGGCCAGGACGGCTACTGGGTGGCCCAGCAGATGCGCGAAAGCGAGGCGGGCGACTGGACACCCATCATCTTCCTGTCCGGCCTGGACAACGAGCTGGATGTGTGGCGCGGCATCGAGGTGGGCGGCGACGACTACCTGGTCAAACCCGTCAAACCCATCGTGCTCATGGCCAAGCTGCGTGCCATGCGGCGCCTGCTGGACATGCGCCGTCGGCTGGTGACGATGTCGGCCGAGCTGCATGCGGCCAACCAGCGCCTCAATGAGATGGTGGAGATCGACGCCCTCACCGGCCTGGTCAACCGCCGAGGCTTTGACCGCATCCTGCACAACGAGATCCTGGCCGCACGGCGCGACGGCACGCCGCTCACGCTGATGCTGTGCGACCTGGACCACTTCAAGCTCTTCAACGACGCCAGCGGCCACGTGCAAGGCGACGCCTGCCTGAAAGAGGTGGGCCGCCTGCTGCGCGAAGTGTGCGTGCGCCCCCGGGACGTGGCCTCGCGGTACGGCGGCGAAGAGTTCGCCCTCATCCTGCCCAACACGCCCCGCTCGGGCGCGATGACGTTTGCGCGTGCGCTGGGGCAGTTGCTCAAGGTGCGGGCCATTGCGCATGCCAACTCGCCCCTGGGCAGCACGCTCACGCTGTCGGGGGGCATTACCACCTGCGTGCCCGACGACAGCACCAATGCCGAGAGCATGATCATGCGTGCCGACCAGGCCCTGTATGCCGCCAAGGCCCAGGGCCGCAACCGCTTCTTCAGTTTTGAAATGCAGATGGACACCGTGGAGCAACTGCGCAATTGAGTTTCTTTTCCGCCTTCTCGTTTGACGCCACGGAGCGCAATGCACGCACCGTGGCCTCCCGCATGCAGCTCTTGAAAACCCGCCTGCCCGACTGGGTGCAGGACTGGCTGGAGGTCATCATCCCCGGCACGCAGATCCTGCTGATCCTGTTCGCCGCCTGGCTGCTGCAGCGTGTGCTGCGCCGCATCGTGCGCCGCGCCAGCAGCCATTACCAAGTGCCCGATGAGCTGGTGGTGCCCATGAACGGGCTGATCCGCTGGATCATCGTGGCCAGTGCGGCGCTGCTGGTGCTGGAGCGCATGGGCGTGTCGGCCACCGTGCTCTGGACCGCTTTCACCGGCTTTGCCACGGTGGGGGCCGTCGCCTTCTTCGCGGCGTGGAGCGTGCTGTCCAACCTGTTTTGTGCGCTGCTGATCTTCACCGTGCGGCCGTTCAAGATTGGTGACTACATCGAAGTGCTGGACACCGCCGAAAAGCCTGGCGCCAAGGGCCGCGTGGTGGACATCAACCTGCTCTACACCACGCTGGAAGACCACGGCGCCGCAGCCGGACAGGTGGCCTGGCTGCAGATTCCCAATGCGCTGGTGTTCCAGCGTGTGGTGCGCAGGTTTCAGGGGGTACCACCACCCCCTGCCCCACAGCTCACCGCCGCAGCGGAGGCCGGTGCAGCCGCCAATGCCTCTGCAGCCGCACCGGCGCCCGTGACGCCGAGCCCTTTCAACACCCCCTAACGCTGCACCTGACGGGGGGACAGGACACAGCAAGGCCTGTCTGCCTGCCGCTGGCAGGTCGGGGCATGGAGGTCAGGGCAAGAGATCCAGCGCCTGCATGTACGCAGGCTGCAGCATCAGTTCGTCCCAGGGCTGGGGCAAGGTTTCGGGCAGCAGCGCCAGGCGGCGCGATTCGCTGTCTGCGCTGGGCTGCCAGCGGCCCTGCTTGCGCGCCTTTTCCAGGCCGTCGATCAGCTCGTCCACCGCCTGGCCGTCGCCCAGGCTCTGGTTGCACAGCAGCACCAGGTCGCAACCCGCCTGCAGCGCTGCAATGCCGGCATCGGTGTAGCTGACCACCTGGCCGTCCAGGCGGCGCGCGCCCTCCATGCTCAGGTCGTCGCTGAAGATGGCGCCATCAAACCGCATCTGGCGGCGCAGGATGTCTTGCAGCCATCGTTGCGAAAAACCGGCGGGGCGGCTGTCCACCTTGGGATAGATGACGTGGGCGGGCATCACGCTGGTGAGCGTGCTGCTGAGCCAGGGGTACGGTGCGGCGTCGTCGGCCAGGATGGCCTTGAGGCTGCGCTTGTCCACCGGCACATCGGTGTGCGAATCGGCCTTGACGAAGCCGTGGCCGGGAAAGTGCTTGCCGCAGTTGGCCATGCCCGCCTGCAGCAGGCCGTGCATGAGGCTCTTGGCCAGCAGCGCCACCACGCGTGGGTCGCGGTGGAAGGAGCGGTCGCCAATCACGCCGCTTTCGCCCCAGTCAAGATCGAGCACGGGCGTGAAGCTGAAGTCCACGCCACAGGCGCGCAACTCGGCCCCCAGCACATAGCCCGCTGCTGTGGCCGCATTGGTGGCGCGCAGCGCGCCGCTGCCAGGCACGGCCTTGGCGCCCTGGCCGTCATCCATCCACATCTCGCCCAGCGCGCGCATAGGCGGCAGGTGGGTGAAGCCATCGGTGCGAAAGCGCTGCACACGGCCGCCTTCGTGGTCCACACAGATCAGCAGGTCGTCGCGCACCGCCTTGATGCTGCTGGTGAGCTGCAGCAGCTGCGCGCGGCTTTCCCAGTTGCGGGCAAACAGGATCACACCGCCGGTCAGCGGGTGGACCAGGCGGCGGCGGTCCACGTCGGTGAGTGTGGTGCCCGCCACGTCGAGAATCAGGGGTGCGTGTTCAGTCATCGGAATCCATCAGAGATTTACTATCAAAACAATAGCTATCAGCGCTTACCAGTTGCGCGGGAAAGGCCAATTTTCTTTAAATTTTCTCGACCACACAGAAGCTGGCGGCGTAGTCGGTCTCGTCGGTCACGCTCAGGTGTGCCTTCAGCCCCTGGGTCTCGAACCACTCCTTGAGCGCGCCGTGCAGCACGATCACCGGCTGGCCGGTGGGCAGCTTGGCCACCTCGCAATGGCGCCAAGTCATGGGCATGCGCATGCCCAGGCCCACGGCTTTGCTGAACGCTTCCTTGGCGGAGAACCGCGTGGCCAGGTAGCGCAGGCCCCGGTCGGGCCAGCGGCGGCTGCGCTCGCGCCAGGTGGCCAGCTCGCCTTCGGCCAGCACCTTCTCGGCAAACCGATCGCCATGGCGCTCCAGGCTGGCGGCGATGCGGCGCACGTCGCAGATGTCGGTGCCAATGCCGTAGATCATGGGATTTTTTTGAATAAAAATGGCTGCTACCGCGCGACCATCATGCCTTAGCAGCTATCAAATCAGGAGTTAGCGACTGGACGAGCAAACCCGGCCTGGATACACGCCAGGTAGGCCAGCACCGTGGCGGTGTAGCCCAGCTCCAGAGCGTCGGCAATGAGGGCGTGGCCAATCGACACCTCCAGCACGCCGGGCACTTCGCGCACAAAGGCCTCCAGGTTGTCGCGGTTGAGGTCGTGGCCTGCATTCACACCCAGGCCTGCGTCCAGCGCGGCTTGCGCGGCGGCGGCGTAGCGCTTGAGTTCCACAACATGCTGCGGCGTGCCCCAGGCGGCGGCGTAGGGCTCGGTGTACAGCTCCACCCGGTCGGCGCCCACGGCCCGGGCGGCAGCCATCTGCTCGGGCACCGGGTCCATGAACAGGCTCACGCGCACGCCCAGCGCCTTGCATTCGGCGATCAGGGGCTTGAGGCGCTCGGCGTCTTGCGGAAAGCTCCAGCCGTGGTCGCTGGTGAACTGGTCTTCGCTGTCGGGCACAAAGGTGGCCTGGTGGGGCCGCACCTGGCGGATGAAATCCATCAGGTTCTGCGAGGGGTTGCCTTCGATGTTGTATTCGCGGTCGGGCCAGGCCTTCATCAGCGCAGCCAGCTCAAACACGTCGTGGCTGCGAATGTGGCGCTCGTCCGGCCGGGGGTGCACCGTGATGCCCTGCGCGCCCGCCTGCAGGCACAGCTCGGCCGCGCGCGTGACGCTGGGGATGCCCAGGTGGCGCGTGTTGCGCAGCAGTGCGACTTTGTTGACGTTGACCGAGAGGGCGGTGGCGGGGTGCGAAGCGGGATGGGAGGGCGGGTTCATAGGGCCTGCAGATCAATCATGAGCTGGCGGGTGCGCAGCATCGGGCTGCCGCAATGGTATTGCAGCACGGTACGCAGCTGGGGCTTGAGTTCTGCTGCGATGGGGGCACAGGCGCGCAGCGTGGCGGTGTAGCTGGCCGAGCCATCGTCCAGCGCGCGTTGCAAGGCCATCCACTGACGGCCCGCCAGCGCCGCGCGGTCGGTGGCGGACGCTACCCGCAGGCCGCCCTCGGCCACCAGGGTGTAGCGGGCGTCGGCGTTCAGCGGCTCCAGCGTCATGGTCTGCGCATCCAGGCTGGGCAAGAGACCGATCTCGCGCAGCAGCAGCAATTCAAAGCTGCGCAGCACAGGCTCCAGCGCGTCGCCATGTTCGCTGGCCAGCACGCGCACCACACCGGCGTAGGCGTCGAACAGCGCGGTGTGTGCATCGGCCCGCGCCAGCAGGCGCAGCAGCAGTTCGTTGAGGTACAGGCCCGAGAGCAGCGCATCGCCGGTGGGCATCACATGGCCGCCCACCCACTCGGCACCCTTGAGGGTGTGGATGTCGGCCGTGCCGTCGCCCGCCAGGGTGTAGGTGAGCAGCAGGGGCTGCAGCGGCAGCAGCACAGGGCGGAAGTTGGAACTGGGCTTCTTGGCACCTTTGGCCACCAGGGCCACACGCCCCTGGCGGCGGCAGAAGACTTCCAGGATCAGGCTGGACTCGCTCCAGTCGTAGCTGTGCAGCACGAAGGCGGGCTCATCGGCAATGCGCTTGGCGGCAGCCACGGTGCTTTTTCTGGGAAGGTGGTGCGAGAGGGTGACAACAACAACCTGCCGCTGGGGACGGCAGGCCAGCCGGTGGGCGAATCAGGGCCCGCAGTTCACTCGTAGCCGAAGGAGCGCACGCGCGCTTCGTCGTCGGCCCAGCCCGAGCGCACCTTGACCCAGAGTTCGAGGAACACCTTGGCATCCATGAGTTTTTCCAGCTCCTGGCGGGCCTCGGTGCCGATGCGCTTGAGGCGCTCGCCCTTGTCGCCAATGACCATCATCTTGTGGTTGTCGCGCTCGACCACGATGGTGGCGGCGATCTTGACCAGGCGCTTGTGCTGCTTGCTCTTTTCTTCATCGAATTTGTCGATGACCACGGTCGAGGTGTAGGGCAACTCATCACCCGTGAAGCGGAACAACTTTTCGCGCACGGTTTCGGAGGCCAGGAACTTCTCGCTGCGATCGGTCAGCTCGTCCTCGGCGTACCACCAGGCCTGCTCGGGCAGGTATTTGGCGCAGATGCCAAACATGCGCTCGATGTCGCCCTTGTTCTTGGCCGACATGGGCACGAATTCGGCGAACGGGTGGCGCTCCTGCATGCTCTTGAGCCAGGGTGCCAGCTCGGCACGGCGGTGCACCATGTCAAGCTTGTTGGCCACCAGCAGCGTGGGAATGCCGGGCTTGAACAGGGAAAGCACCTTGGCGTCAGCCAGCGTGAAGTTGCCGGCTTCGACCACGAACAGGATCAGGTCCACATCGCCGATCGCGCCCATTACGGTCTTGTTCAGCGACTTGTTGAGCGCCGTGGCGTGGCGTGTCTGGAAACCCGGCGTGTCCACAAAGATGAACTGGGTTTGCTCCCGCGTGCGGATGCCCGTGATGCGGTGACGCGTGGTCTGCGCCTTGCGCGAGGTGATGCTGATCTTCTGCCCCACCAACGCATTGAGCAGCGTGGACTTGCCCACGTTGGGCTTGCCCACAATGGCGATCACGCCACAGCGCTGCCCCGGCACGGCAGCAGGCACCGCAGCGGCGGCCAGCATGGCCTCCAGGTCGTTTTGCACGGGAGCGCCTTCTGCGCTCTCGTCACCAGCTACATTTTTCGTAGCATCATTCATAAATTCTTTGCTTTCAATGTGGCCAGCATGGCCGCAGCCGCCGCCTGCTCACCCGCCCGGCGCGAACCACCGATGCCACGCTCGGTCAGGCCCAGTTCGGGAATATCGCACTCGACATCAAAGGTCTGGCGGTGGGCCGCGCCCACAGTCGCCACCACCTGGTACTGCGGCAGCTTCATTTTGCGGCCCTGGAGCCACTCCTGCAACGCGGTTTTGGCATCCTTGGAAGCGGCCTGCATCTGGGGATTGATCTCCACCCCTTCAAACAGCCGGTGCACCAGCGCTTCGGCACTGGCATAACCCGCATCGAGGTATACCGCGCCAATCAGGGCCTCCAGGGCGTCGGCCAGAATAGACGGGCGCTGCTGCCCACCCGACTTGGCCTCGCCCTCCCCCAGACGCAACACCTCGGAAACCTTGAGCCGCAAGGCCAGCTGGTGCAAGGTGTCTTGCTTGACCAGGTTGGCACGCACCCGCGACAGATCGCCCTCGGGCAATGCGGACAGCCGTTGGTATAGCAGACTGGCCACCGCTAGGTTCAGGACGGAGTCGCCCAGAAATTCGAGCCGCTCGTTGTGGTCCGCAGAAAAACTGCGGTGCGTGGTGGCACGCTGGAGCAGCGCAGGATTGGAAAAGACATGCTGCAGGCGGCCCTGCAGCGCGATGAGACCTGACTGCACCTAGTTGGTCTGCGCTTCAAAGCGGTAGACCAGATAGGCTGGCCCCGCCAGAGGGATCTCACGTGCGTACTTGAACGACACGATCACTTTGTCACCGCGTTTGGTGACCTCCAGGTCTTTGCCCTGAATCGACCGGATGTCGTCAATTGCTGCGGCACGATCAAAAGCAGCACGCACCCCAGTCACCGTGTCTTCGACCTTCGCCTTTTCAATGGCCCTCTTAGCGGCCGTGTACTCCAAGTAAATAGGCACGGACTGACCTCCGATGGCAAACACCGCTACCGCGATCAGACCAATAAAAACCAATCCAAAAAAGGACAAACCACGCTGACGCGAACGGCTTGCGGTACGATTCTTATGCATAAATAACCCCCTCACTATGTGGTGTGCGGCAACTGCGCGCATCAGTGGAACGAACCGATGCGCTTGAAATTACCGAAATTCATCCAGACAAAAAAGGCCTTGCCCACGATATTGCCCTCGGGGACAAACCCCCAGTAGCGGGAGTCCAGCGAGTTATCGCGGTTGTCGCCCATCATGAAATAGTGGCCCTCAGGGACCTTGCAGGCAACGCCTTCAACACTGTAGCGGCAGTTTTCGCGATAAGCAAAATTGCTGGCACCCTGCACAAAGGCGGGCACGTCGGGGTTGTTCAGCAAACGGTGCGGCTTCTCACCCAGCGTTTCCTCAAACTGCTTGAAGTAACGCATCGCGTCTTCTTCAAAAAAATCTGGCACCGCTTTGGTGTCGATGGCCTTGCCATTGATGGTGAGGCGCTTGTTGATGTAGGCCACTTCGTCTCCGGGCACACCCACCACACGCTTGATGTAGTCCATGCTGGGCTGAGGCGGATACCGGAACACCAGCACATCACCCCGCACCGGCTTGTTGCCTTCCGTGATCTTTGTGTTGATCACCGGAAGGCGCAGACCGTAGGTGAATTTGTTCACCAGGATCAGGTCCCCCACCAGCAGGGTCGGGATCATGGAGCCAGACGGAATCTTGAACGGCTCGAAAAGGAACGAGCGCAAGAAAAACACCGCAACGATCACAGGGAAGAGTCCGGCAGTCCAGTCCAACCACCAGGGCTGCATCAGGATCTGGCCCTTGGCCTCCTGCACATCCACATCGATCTTCTGAATGCCCATGCGGTCCAGCTCGGCGCGGCGCGCCACAGCCGCATCTTCGATCGCCTGCGCAGCAAGGCGGCGGCGCGGCAAGAAGTAGAACCGCTCTGCCACCCAGTAAGCGCCAGTAATCACCGTGGCCAGGAACAGCAGCAACGCGAAGTTGCCCTCGATGGCACCAAAATACCAGGCACCGACATAACCAGCGAACCCGGCCAGCACCAGAGACGTGAGAATTTGCATGAACTGCATCAATCTTCCACCTGCAAAATGGCCAGGAACGCCTCCTGGGGCACCTCGACCGAACCGATCTGCTTCATCCGCTTCTTGCCCGCCTTCTGCTTTTCGAGCAGCTTGCGCTTGCGGGAGATGTCCCCGCCGTAGCACTTGGCCAGCACGTTCTTGCGCAAGGCCTTGATGGTCTCGCGCGCAATGATGTTGGCGCCGATCGCAGCCTGGATGGCCACGTCATACATCTGGCGGCTGATGATCTCGCGCATCTTGGCAACTACGGCGCGACCCCGGTACTGAGATTGCGAGCGGTGCACGATGATGGAGAGTGCATCTACCTTTTCGCCGTTTAGAAGGATGTCCACCTTCACCACGTCGGACGCACGGTATTCCTTGAACTCGTAGTCCATGGAGGCATAGCCGCGCGACACCGACTTGAGCTTGTCGAAGAAGTCGAGCACGATTTCGCCGAGTGGCATTTCGTAGGTGAGCATCACCTGGCGACCGTGGTACGCCATGTTCATCTGCACACCACGCTTCTGGTTGGCCAGCGTCATCACCGGGCCCACGTAGTCCTGGGGCATGTACAGATGCACCGTGACGATGGGCTCGCGGATCTCCTCCAGCCGCCCCTGGTCGGGCATCTTTGAAGGGTTCTCGACCATGATCACTTCGCCATCGGCCTTGACCACCTGGTAGACCACGCTGGGCGCCGTCGTGATGAGGTCCTGGTCAAACTCGCGCTCCAGACGCTCTTGCACGATTTCCATGTGCAACAAGCCCAGGAAGCCGCAGCGGAAACCGAAACCCAGCGCCTGGCTGACTTCCGGCTCGTAATGCAAAGAGGCGTCATTGAGCTTGAGCTTTTCGAGTGCATCGCGCAGCGAGTCGTATTCGCTCGCCTCGGTCGGGTACAGACCAGCAAACACCTGGGGCTGGATTTCCTTGAAGCCGGGCAGCGCCTCGGCGGCAGGGCCCGCATTGTTGGGCAACTTCTTTTCGAGGGTGATCGTGTCGCCCACCTTGGCTGCCTGCAGTTCCTTGATGCCGGCGATGATGTAGCCCACCTGCCCTGCGTCGAGCGAATTGCGCGGCTCGTTGGCAGGCGTGAACACACCCAGGTTGTCCGCGTTGTACACCGCGCCACTGGCCATCATCTTGATGCGTTCGCCTTTCAGCAAACGGCCATCGACCACGCGCACCAGCATCACCACGCCCACGTAGCTGTCAAACCAACTATCAATGATCATCGCGCGCAGCGGGCCGTCCGCAGCGCCACGCGGCGCGGGCACCTTGGCCACAATGGCTTCAAGAATCTCGTCGATGCCCATGCCCGTTTTTGCCGAGCAGGGGATGGCATCGGTCGCGTCGATGCCGATCACATCTTCCACTTCGGCCTTGGCGTTGTCTGGGTCGGCGTTGGGCAGATCCATCTTGTTGAGGACTGGCACCACCTCCACACCCAGGTCCAGCGCCGTGTAGCAGTTCGCCACCGTCTGGGCTTCCACTCCCTGCGAGGCATCGACGACGAGCAGTGCGCCCTCACATGCAGACAGTGAACGAGAGACCTCGTAGGAGAAGTCCACATGGCCCGGCGTATCGATCAGATTGAGGTTGTAGATCTGGCCATCGCGCGCCTTGTACTGCAGCGCAGCGGTCTGCGCCTTGATGGTTATCCCACGCTCTTTTTCGATGTCCATCGAGTCCAGGACCTGGGCCTCCATCTCGCGCTCCGCAAGCCCGCCACACCGCTGGATCAAGCGGTCAGCCAGCGTCGACTTGCCATGGTCGATGTGCGCAATGATGGAAAAATTTCTGATGTGATTCATCAACGGAAAGCGTCAAGTGATTGAATTAAAACGGCGCCCACAAGAAAAAAGGGCGCGTCGAGTGGCGACGCGCCCTGAACCAACAATCATTGGCAACTGCGATAGTTGGATCTTCATTGTAGGCAAAAAGGCCGCTTGGAAAAGCCCGCCTGACTGTACCCAAGGGGAGTTGCCGGTCTGCAACAGGGATTTTATACACAGTTTATTCACAGTTGGCGCAACAACAACGCTGGACAACTTGTGGGTGAGCTGTGGATCAGCTGTGCATTACACAGAAACATCCCGCATCGTGAACCCGACGCCAGTCAATATGCAGATAAGCGTTTAACGGATGCCTCTATTCTATCGAATTCAGTTGAAGGACCTTCAAAAAGTTAGCAAAAGCTAACATCTAGACATCCTCGGAAGGCAACCGCAAAAAACACAAAAAAAGAAATGAGCCCCCAAAGGCCTGATCAAAGACAAGGGGAATCGGTCACCCGCAACTCCCCTTCCCTGTCACCGCCTCTTCAGCGGCCAGACCGGATCAGGGCGTATTGGGCCCACTCACCACGCCGGTACAGCACATTGACGGACTTGCTTTTGTCGGCTTTGGCCAGCACGGACTCGAACTCCTTCACCCCCGAGATTTCCGTATTGGCCACCGACAGAATGATGTCCCCCTCGCGCAGGCCTGCACGGGCAGCAGCGTCAGTGGCAGTCACCACCACCACGCCCCCCTTGAGCTTGAACTCTTTCTTTTGCGCGTCTGTCAGCTCCGTCACCGACAGCCCCACCTGTTGTGCAGCCGCAGATGCCTTGGGTTTTTCTTCGCGCTCAGCGAGCTTTGCAGCAGGCTTGTCGGGCTCAATCTCGGCGATGGTGATGCCGAGATCACGCGACGCCCCGCGACGGAACACCGTCACCGTGCTCTTGCTTCCAGGCTTGGTGTTGCCCACAAGACGCGGCAGATCGGCCACTTTCTCGATAGGTTTCCCGTCGAACCGCGTGATGATGTCCCCCGCCTCCACACCGGCTTTGTCGGCGGGCGACCCACCCTCCACGCCAGTGACCAGGGCGCCTTGCGCCTTGCCCAGGCCAATCGACTCGGCCACATCCTTGGTGACTGCGCCAATCTGCACGCCGATGCGCCCGCGCGTCACGCGCCCCGAGGCGCGCAACTGCTCACTCACCCGCATGGCTTCATCCATGGGAATGGCAAACGAGATGCCCATGAAGCCACCCGAGCGGGAATAGATCTGGCTGTTGATGCCCACCACCTCGCCACGCATGTTGATCAGCGGACCGCCTGAATTGCCGGGGTTGATGGCCACATCGGTCTGAATGAACGGCAGGTAGTCGCCCGTGTCGCGCTGCTTGGCGCTCACGATGCCGGCCGTGACCGTGTTCTCCAGTCCGAAGGGGGAGCCGATCGCCATGACCCACTCACCCACACGCAGGCGGCTCACGTCCCCCACCTTGACTGCAGGCAGGCCCGTCGCCTCGATCTTGACCACGGCCACATCCGTGCGCTTGTCTGCCCCCACGATCTTGGCCTTGAACTCGCGCTTGTCCGGAAGCGTCACGATGACCTCATCGGCCCCCTCCACCACGTGGGCGTTGGTCATGACAAAACCGTCCGCCGTCAGGATGAACCCAGATCCCACTCCCCGTGGCTGCTGTTCCTCTTCCTGCTGCGGCCTCTGCGGGCGCTGCTGACGAGGCTGGTTGGGGATAGGCACACCAAACCGCCGGAAAAACTCCAGCATCTCCTCATCCATACCATTGGCACCAGCGCGGGACGATGCTTTTTCGACCGTACGGATGTTGACCACCGATGGCCCCACCTGGTCCACCAACTCGGTGAAATCTGGCAAACCCCGGACCACCGCCGCTGGTTGAGCCCACGCTGCCTGAGGCAACGCCACGGCGCTGGCGACCCCGGCAAACATGCACGCCAATGCCACAGAGCGCAGCTTATTTCCATCGAACTTCGTCATCTTCGACCTTTCGTGAATTGTGCAAATGCTGTCCATCAACTTGCTGTGACTGTGAAGAGTGTGCAGCGAATTGGTTCCCGGCGAGGGCCCCACTTTCGCAGTGCGTCAGCAGCTGGACAGCGGTGGCGCCCAACACAGAACACGAAGCCGTTCAGCGCAAGCGTTCGAGCTGCCCGGCAAAGAGGCGCAGCGTCTGCTGCGGAACCTCGCCAACCGCCGTGAGCCAGGTATCGGGCGATACCCGCTGGGCCAGCAACTGCGTCGCACCCATGCCTGACACCTGGGATTGCGCCGGGTGGCGCTGAGGATCAAAGGACTCCAGGAACAAAGAAACGGAAGCCAGGCCGTCGGAGTACAGACACTGCAGCACACTCTGGGCATCGTCTGCCGCAGAGACTGCACGCCGATGGCAGCTGACGAGCACGAAACCAGCCACCGGCTGCCGCAACGCCCAACCCTCGTCCTGGGCCGTCGTCTTCACCACAGTCGGGGCGATCACCTTGTAGCCCGATGTGGAATCCATCAATCGGGAGAGTTGCTCCACCCGCACCGATGCGTTCAAATCCAGCTCCGAAAAAGCCGCCTGCTCCAGCACCCGGCCATCCAGGGCCAGGGTTTGCAATTTCACAACCAACCCGGTATCGCGCTCTACCCAGAGGCGGTAACCGAACCGCAAGGCGTCCATAGGCTTGAACCACACCACATCGGCCACAAACCCTGCCACCCGCTCCTGTCCAAGCAGCTGGGAGGTATAGAACTGGGCCATGGACGTACCGCTGACCACGGGCACTCGCGGGAAAAGCCCGGCAGCGTCGCGACGGTCCGTGCGCACAACACGCGCCTGCGGCAAGAAAGTGCGCACCTCATCGTTGCGCCGGAACACAGTGCGCGGCGTACCACTCAGAGACTCCACCCGCTCCATCTGCTGCGCCCCGTCGCACGCGTGCCAAATGCGAGAACTGGACATCGCCCCGTTCGCAGACATCACCACGAACACCCCGGCATAGGATTTCCGGCAGGGCGCACTGTGCATGCGCTCCACCCACTGCGCCATATCACGCTCAGCGGGTGCAGCAGCCACATCTGCAGAAGGAGCGGCAGCATGGCCGCCCCCCGGGGCCGCAGCCATCACCGCAGAAGCCCCCAAGCCACATGCAACAGCGACCCACCAGGGCATCAGCCACCGATTGCGAAGGATTCTGACAACGCCCAGCACTCCCGATGTGTTCATCACGCGATCTCAACGCCTGTAGCAGGCATACCTATTCCAGACTCACCGACCTGGAGTTTCAAACGTTGCATTGCGCAGAAAGCCGGCAGGCATCTGCAGTGCGGATGTGCTGCCAAACTGCTTGTGGGCCGCCAGCAGCTCATCCAGCCGGGGATCTCGGAGCATCACTTGTTGCCCGTCAGCATCGGCCACGGCCACCACAGGCGCCCCCTGGACAGGGGTGCTGCGCTCGGGCACCGCCGCCAACTGGGCGCCCGCTCCGGCAGGTCCCGCCCCCTGCAAGCTGGCCAGGGACGTCCAGCCTATAGCCGCCACAGCGGCCAATGAAGCAAAGCCCGCCACCATCTTCCAGCGGAACACGGACGCATTGGCCGCCTCGGGCAACCCGGCGGCAACCACCTCCACCGGGGTCGGGACATGGGAACGCACCGGAGGCGCCTCCTGGGCCAACTGCTCACGCAAGCGGGCCATGAAGGCCGGACTGGCAGGCTGTGCAAGATCTGCGGAGCGCAGCACATCACCCACCATGTGATACAGCTGCCAGGTCTTGGCCCCTTCTTCATCCCCAGACGCGTAGGCGAATGCAGCCTCCAGTTCGTCACCGTGGAGCTGGCCATCGGCCAGGGCAGAGAGCCGCTCCCTGGGATCCACCCCTTGGGCCGCAGGGCCACCCGCCCATTCATTGGTACCTGTTTTAGCCTTGTTCATTCCATCACCTCACCACCGTTTGCCCGACTGGTTCTCAAGCAGGGGACGCACTTTGGCCGAGATGGCCTCGCGCGCCCGGAATATCCGGGACCGCACCGTGCCGATGGGGCATCCCATGGCCGCTGCGATCTCTTCGTAACTCAGGCCCTCAATCTCGCGCAGCGTTACTGCCTGGCGCAAGTCATCGGGCAATGCCTCCATGGCCGCATTCACCACCTGCGCAATCTCTTGGGCGGCCAGCACGGTCTCGGGGGTTTCGTCGCTGGTTAGTTCGTGTCCGAGCCGGGAAGTTTCATCCTCGTCGTCACTGCCCCGAAAGGCATTCTCGGAAATGACCGGGTTGCGCTTCATGTCCATCAGCGCCTTTTTGGCAGTGTTGACGGCAATGCGGTACAGCCAGGTGTAGAACTGCGCGTCGCCACGGAACTGGTGGAGCGCCCGATAGGCCCGGATAAAAGTCTCTTGCGCAATGTCCTGGACGATATCCGTGTCGCGCACCATGCGCCCGATCAAACGCTCGATGCGGCGCTGGTACTTGATGACCAGCAGTTCATAGGCGCGCTGATCGCCCGCTACCGTGCGCTCCACCAGGTGGAGATCGCTGTCTTCGGAGGGAGAAGGCGAATTTACAGTCATGGATACTCAGGATTCACGCCCGGCGGCCGTGGCCGGGGCGGTTGCATCAGCGTTGTCAGCGCGCGGTACGGCGCGCGAATATACCGCACGGCGCATGTCCAGCCAGCGCTCGGGCTGGCTTGCACGCTCCAGCCAAAGCCAGGTACGGCGATGCCCCGCAGGAGAGACACACACCCAAAGGTGGGCCTGCAGGTCAAGAAGGACTTCGGGTGGCGCGGAAAGTGCCCGGAATATTTCGCCAGACCCGTCGCGCTCCATCGTCCAGCCCTGCCCGTCCCAACGCAGGGCGCCCACCCACTGGCGGCGCCAGAAATGCATCGCACCAACGGCAGCTGCCAACCAAAGAGCGCCAGCCGCAATCACAGCACCCCAGGACGGCCTCGCCCCACTTGCAAGCCAAGCACCTAGCACCGCCGCCCCCGCAAGCACCAAACCAGCCAGCGCGACACCCAAAGTCCTGCTGCACCGCAAGGGGTAAAACACCGCAGGCGCGCGCCGTGTGAGACGGTTCATGGGAAAAGCACCGCCAGCGAGCCAACAAAAAAACACCCGGCAAACACCCATCGCCCTGCCAAGCAGGGGATGGGCACCTGGGGTGTTTCGCAATGGCAGTCCACGGGCATACACGCCGCGATGGAGCAAGCAGCCAAAGGGATCAGATACGCTTGAAAACCAGCGTCCCGTTGGTGCCGCCAAAACCGAAGTTGTTCTTGACGGCCACGTCGATCTTCATGTCACGCGCCGTGTTGGCGCAGTAGTCCAGATCGCACTCGGGGTCCTGGTTGAACAGATTGATGGTGGGAGGCACCTTCTGTTCGTGCAAGGCCAGCACAGTGAAAACACTTTCAATCCCCCCGGCACCACCGAGCAGATGGCCCGTCATGGATTTGGTGGAGCTGACGACGGTCTTGTAGGCATGTGCACCCAAGGCCGCCTTGATGGCGTTGGTCTCGTTGATATCGCCCAGCGGAGTAGACGTGCCGTGCGCATTCAGGTAATCCACCTGGTCGGCATTGATACCCGCATTGCGCAAGGCGCTGAGCATGGCGCGGCGGGGGCCGTCCATATTCGGGGCGGTCATGTGGCCCGCATCCGCGCTCATGCCAAAGCCACTGAGCTCGGCGTAAATCTTGGCGCCACGGGCCTTGGCGTGTTCGTACTCTTCGAGCACCATCACGCCAGCGCCTTCGCCCAGCACAAAACCGTCGCGGTCCTTGTCCCAGGGGCGGGAGGCAGTTTGGGGATCGTCATTGCGGGTGGACAAGGCACGCATGGCCGCAAAGCCACCAATGCCCAGCGGCGAGACCGTGGACTCCGTGCCACCGGCCACCACCACATCCGCGTCGCCGTATTCGATCATGCGGCCCGCTTCTCCGATGCAGTGCAAGCCCGTTGTACAGGCAGTCACCACAGCCAGATTCGGCCCCTTGAAGCCAAAGCGCATGGACACATGGCCGGCCACCATATTGATGATGGACGCGGGTACAAAAAACGGCGTGATACGCCGTGGTCCACGACTGGCCAGTTCCGCATGGGTGTCTTCGATCAGCGGGAGGCCACCAATGCCAGAGCCGATCACGCAGGCAATGCGCGTGGCGAACTCGTCACTGAGCGCTTCGCCCGTGGGCAAGCCAGCATCCTGCACAGCCTGTGCAGCAGCGGCAATGCCGAAGTGGATGAAGGTGTCCATCGCGCGCGCATCCTTGGCGCTGATGTACGACTCCAGGTCAAGACCTTTGACCTCTCCTGCAATCCTGCAGGCGAAGTTCGACGCGTCGAACTTGGTGATGAGATCAATGCCGGACTTGCCGGCAAGGAGGTTGGCCCAGGAATCGGCCACCGTGTTACCCACGGGGCTGACGCAACCCAGGCCGGTCACGACAACGCGACGACGGCTCATGCGTAAAAACCTTCTGCTGATCGCTTGAGTCAGGCGCAGGGCGCCGCTCAGGCCTTCTGGTGGGTATTGGCGTAGTCGATGGCGTTTTGCACCGTGGTGATCTTCTCGGCGTCTTCGTCCGGGATCTCGATGCCGAATTCGTCTTCCAGAGCCATCACCAGTTCCACCGTGTCGAGCGAGTCGGCACCGAGGTCTGCCACGAAGGACTTTTCATTGGTGACTTGGGACTCTTCCACACCGAGTTGTTCGGCAATGATTTTTTTGACGCGTGCTTCGATATCGCTCATGGTTTCCCTCTGGGGGTTGTGAATGAATCCGCGATTCTAGCCGCTTAAGGAGAAGCCCCTAAACGACCCGCCGTCCGGATGAACCGGCGTTAACTTGTCTCAATTACATGTACATGCCGCCATTGACGTGCAACTCCTGCCCCGTCACATAGCCAGCCTCGCGCGAGGCGAGGTATGCCACGGCGTGTGCGATGTCCGCTGTCTTGCCCATGTGGCCCAGCGGGATCTGTGCATTGAGTGCTTTTTGCTGGTCTTCGGGCAGCACGGAGGTCATGTCGGTCTCGATGAAACCCGGCGCCACGCAGTTCACGGTGATGTTGCGGCTGCCCAGTTCACGGGCCAGTGCGCGCGTCATGCCGGCCACGCCAGCCTTGGCCGCCGCATAGTTGGCCTGACCCGGATTGCCCGATGCACCCACCACACTGGTGATGCTGATGATGCGGCCAAAACGCTGCTTCATCATCGGGCGGATGGCCGCACGGCTCATGCGGAACACGGCCTTGAGGTTGGTGTCGAGCACCGCATCCCAGTCGTCGTCCTTCATGCGCATGGCCAGGGTGTCGCGCGTGATGCCAGCGTTGTTCACAAGCACATGCAGGCCGCCCTGCTGCTTCACAATGGCATCCATCAGCGCCTCGACAGCCGCAGCGTCGTTCACATTGAGGTTCGCACCACGGCAACCTGGGTAGGCCGACAACGCCTGGCTGATCCGCCCAGCGCCCTCGTCCGTGGTGGCCGTACCCACGACCTGGTAGCCACGCACAGCCAGCTCCAAGGCAATCGCCGCGCCAATGCCGCGCGATGCGCCGGTCACCAGCGCCACCTGCGCTGCCTGTACTGCCGTCTGGGTCGATTCCGTCATGCCAACAACTCCCGGGTTTCGGCCAGCGTGGCCGAGTCAAACAATGCAGCGCCGACCAGTTCGGGGTCGATGCGTTTGGTGAGGCCTGCCAATACCTTGCCAGGGCCACTTTCAATGATGTGGGTCACGCCACGGCCTTTGAGCGCTTGCACGCACTCCACCCAGCGCACCGGACCAAAGGCCTGGCGGTAGAGCGCATCGCGAATGGCTTCGGCGCCCTGCTGCACCGCCACGTCCACGTTGTTGACCACCGGAATCTGCGGCGCAGCCAAAGCAACGTCGGCCAGGGCCACGCGCAGCTTTTCGGCTGCAGGCTTCATCAGGCTGGAGTGGAAAGGCGCCGACACCGGCAACAGCAGCGCGCGCTTGGCACCCGCAGCCTTGAGCACTTCACATGCTTTGTCCACGCCCGCCTTGGTGCCAGCAATCACGGTCTGGATCGGGTCGTTGAAATTAACAGCCTCGACCACCTCGGCGGTGCCGGGCCCGAACGATGCCAGCGCCTCGGCACACCCGGCGATGACCTTGGAGGCCTCCATGCCCAGGATGGCTGCCATGGCGCCGGTGCCCACCGGCACGGCCTCTTGCATGGCCGCAGCGCGCAGTCGCACCAGCGGAGCCGCCTGCGCCAGCGTCAGGACACCCGCAGCCACCAGGGCCGAATACTCACCGAGCGAATGCCCAGCCAACGCCACCGGGGCCGCGCCCCCCTCGGCACGCCAGACACGCCAAGCCGCCACACCCGCCACCAGCATCACAGGCTGGGTGTTGGTGGTCAGCGCCAGCGCCTCCTTGGGGCCCTCTTTGATCAGGGCGCCCACATCTTCACCCAAGGCATCCGATGCTTCCTGCAGGGTCTGCGCCACCACGGGGTGGTCGCCCCAACCATCGAGCATGCCCACGGACTGTGAGCCTTGTCCGGGAAAGACAAATGCAAAAGACGTCATGAAAAATCCAGAAGTTTGAGAGAAATTGGGCGCTACCGCCTGCCCATATTGGATTTATAGCTACAACTTCAGGAGCACGGCACCCCAAGTGAAGCCACCACCCACCCCCTCCAGCAGCAGGGTCTCATCCTTTTTGACCTGGCCGGAACGCACCGCGTGGTCGAGCGCCAGCGGAATGGACGCCGCAGACGTGTTGCCATGCTGATCCACCGTGACCACCACCTTGTCCATGGACAGCTTCAGCTTGCGGGCCGTGCCCTGCATGATGCGGATGTTGGCCTGGTGCGGAATCAGCCAGTCGATATCGGCCTCGGTCAGCCCGGCCTTAGCCAGCGCGGCGTGGGCGGCCTTTTCCAGCACCCCCACTGCCAACTTGAAAACCGCCTGCCCATCCATCTTGAGGAGGGGATCCCCCAGCACCTGGCCACCCGACACATTGCCTGGCACACACAGGATGCCCACATGCTTGCCGTCAGCGTGCAGGTCGCTCGACAGAATGCCGGGCGTCTCCGACGCCTCCAGCACCACCGCACCAGCGCCATCACCAAACAGCACGCAGGTGGTGCGGTCATTGAAGTCCAGGATGCGGCTGAAAACCTCGGCACCGATCACCAACGCACGGCTGGCCGCCCCCGTCTGGATCATGGCGTCCGCCACTGACAGCGCGTACACAAAGCCGCTGCAGACCGCCTGCACGTCGAACGCAGGGCAGCCATTGGCCCCCAGCTTGTTCTGCAAGATACAGGCGGTGGAGGGGAACACCATGTCGGGCGTGGACGTGGCCACGATGATCAGGTCGATGTCCGTCGGCTGCAAACCGGCCGCCTGCAGGGCATGGCGAGCCGCCTCCACACCCAGATCACTGCTGGCCACATCGGGGGCCGCAAAGTGGCGCGCCCGGATACCAGTGCGCTCCACAATCCATTCGTCCGAGGTTTCGATGCCGCGTTGGCCCAGTTCGGCCACCAGATCGGCGTTGGTCAACCGGCGGGGGGGCAGGCAGCTGCCGGTGCCGGTAATGCGGGAATAACGTCTCATTATTGTGCGGTCGCCGCAACGCCAGGCTGGGGCTGGGCATCTGCAGGCACCAAAAGCGGCGCCGCATGCGCAATCCGGGTCCGGACACGGTCGAGCAGGTTGTTGCGGGCTGCATCATACGCCCGGTTCAAAGCCTGCTCGAAGGCCATGGCGTCGGCCGATCCATGGCTCTTGAACACCAGTCCGCGCAGGCCCAGCAGGGCTGCGCCGTTGTACCGACGGTAGTCCATGCGCTTCATGAGCGCTTTTAGAATCGGATAAGCGATGATCGCAGCCATTTTCGTAAAGATGTGGCGCGAGAACTCGGTCTTGAGCGCACCGATGATCATCGAGGCCACACCTTCGCTGGCCTTGAGTGCCACATTGCCCACAAAACCGTCACACACCACGATGTCCACGGTGCCTTTGAAAATGTCGTTGCCCTCAACATTGCCAAAAAAGTTCAAATCGCCAGACTTGGCGGCAGATCGCAGCAGTTCACCCGCTTTTTTGATGACTTCGCTGCCTTTGATGACCTCTTCGCCGATGTTCAGCAAACCCACCGTGGGCTCACCCCCCTCCTGAAGGACCGACACCAGGGCCGAGCCCATCACCGCGAACTGCAGCAGATGCTCGGCTGAGCAGTCCACATTGGCCCCCAGGTCCAGCACCGTGGTGGCGCCGCCCGTGGCATTGGGCAACTGGGTGGCAATGGCGGGGCGGTCAATGCCATCCAGTGTTTTAAGCAGATAACGGGCAATGGCCATCAAAGCGCCGGTGTTGCCCGCAGAGACAGCCGCCGCCGCCGCGCCATCCTTGACCTGCTGGATGGCCACACGCATCGAAGAGTCCTTCTTCTTGCGCAACGCCACCTCCACCGGATCGTCCATGGCCACCACCTCGGAGGCCGGGACGATGACGGCGCGGTCGTGCGCAAATGCTTGCAGGCTGTCGGGCAGCCCCACAAGCAGCAGGCGGGCGTCGGGGTGGTGTTCGAGAAACTGGCGGCACGCCGCGAGCGTGACGCGGGGGCCATGGTCGCCCCCCATGCAGTCAACAGCCAGTGTGATCATGGGCGACTTGTCCGACCAACGGATGGGGCCGGAAGAAAAATACGACGGTCAAAACAAAGGCCCGCACTACGCAAAGTAGTTGCGGGCCTTGGTGGAGGCTGAAATCAGGCTTCAGACTTGTTTTTCAGCACCTGACGGCCACGGTAGAAACCGTTGGGGCTGATGTGGTGACGCAGGTGCGTTTCACCGGTGGTGGGTTCCACAGCAATGCCTGGCACGTTCAGGGCATTGTGCGAGCGGTGCATGCCGCGCTTGGAAGGGGACTTTTTGTTTTGCTGAACGGCCATGATGGCTCCTGATCTTGAGTAGGTTGGTAAAAACGCGATCAGCCCAAAAGACACGATGGGATTCGCGTGAAGCCCACGATTATAACCCAAATGATTTTTGGGTCAGCCAATCACCCCTTGGGGTCCTTGCGCAGCCCGGCAAGCGCGGCAAAGGGGTTGGGCTTTTCGGCGTTGGCTTCTTCGAAATCCTCGTCGGAAGACGCCAGCGGCACGGCCGTGGGGCACTCGTCGTGTTTGGGCACCACGGGCAAGGCCATCAGCAGCTCGTCCTCGATGAGTTCGTGCAGGTCAAATTCGCGGCTCAGGGCGAGCAGGTCTTCCTCGCTCTCGTCGTCCAGGGCCTCGGCCGTGGCCTCATCGGCCACAAAACGGAACTCGCGGTCCACCTCCAGCGGCACGTCCACGGGGGTCATGCAGCGCTGGCACTCCATGGGGAAACTTGCGCGCACCTTGATGTGCAGCCACACCTGCCCCATGCCCCCCAGCGCGGTACGCACTTCGCCCACCGCCTCCCAGTCCACCAGGAGGTCCGGGTGCAGGCCCTTGGCCTCCTGGGCCAGCCGTTCGTACTTCAGCAGCGAGTCGTGGCCCGCCAGCCGTCCGCCCGCCTGTGCAAAGGCTTTCACGTCCAGGCGCTGCGGGGAGAATTCCTTGGTCATGGCGGCAGTGTAAGAGAATCGGCGCATGCATCAATCCCCCTCCCTGCAGCGCCCTCTGGTATTGGGCTCCACCTCGCGCTACCGGCGTGAATTGCTAGAGCGGCTGAACCTGCCTTTTGCCGTGGTGGCCCCGGATGTGGACGAAACCCCCCTGCCCGGCGAAGCGCCGCGTGCGCTGGCCCTGCGCCTGGCGCTGGCCAAGGCACACGCCGTGGCGCAACAACACCCCGAGGCCGTGGTGATTGGCTCCGACCAGGTGGCCGACCTGGCCGGTGAGCCGCTGGGCAAGCCGGGCCAGCATGAGCGCGCCGTGCAGCAGTTGCGCCAGATGCGCGGCCAGACCGTGGTGTTCCAGACCGCGCTGGCCGTGGTGTGCGCCGCCACCGGCTTTGAGCAAGCAGACCTCGCCCCGGTGGAGGTGAAGTTCCGCGACCTGTCCGACGAAGAAATCGAGCGCTACCTGCGCGCCGAACAGCCCTATGACTGCGCAGGCAGCGCCAAAAGCGAAGGCCTGGGCATCGCCCTGCTCGACGCCATCCACAGCGACGACCCCACAGCGCTCATCGGCCTGCCGCTGATCCGCACCTGCCGCATGCTGCGCGCTGCAGGGCTGGTGCTGCCATGAGCGCGAAAACCGGCACGCTGTACCTGGTTCCAGCCCCCCTCGACTTTGGCTGCGACACCCAGGCCCCGCTGCAGGACGCCCTGCCCTCGGCCACCCTGCAGACGGCCGCACGCCTGACCCACTGGGTCTGCGAAAACGCCAAGAGCACACGCGCATACCTCAAGCGCATTGACGCCCTTCATCCCCTGGCAGCCTCCCTGCAGCAACAGCAGATCACCGAGTTGCCACGCGAAGTCCACAAAAAAGGCGACCACGGCGACAAAGGCTCGGCCCCGTTCGACGCGCGCCCGCTGTTGGCCGCAGCACTGAACGGGCACGACATCGGCCTGGTCAGCGAGGCGGGCATGCCCGCTGTGGCCGACCCCGGCTCGTCCGTGGTGCGCGCTGCGCATGACCTTGGCATCCCGGTGGTTCCCCTGGTCGGCCCGGTCTCTCTGCTGCTGGCCCTGGCGGCCAGCGGGCTGAACGGACAGAACTTCGCCTTTGTGGGCTACCTGCCCCAGGACAGCCAGGAGCGCACCCAGCGCATCAAGGAGCTGGAGGGCCTGGCGCTCAAGACGGGGCAGACCCAGCTTTTCATCGAAACCCCGTACCGCAACGCCGCCCTGTGGCAGGCCCTGGTGCAGACACTGCAGCCCCACACCCGGCTGGCGCTGGCCAGCGGGCTGACGCTGCCCGACGCACGCATCCACAGCCAGCTGGTGCGGCAATGGCGCCAACAACCCGCACCGCCCGACAACCGCACCCCGGTCGTGTTTGCACTGGGCCGCTGAGCATGGCAAAGCACTTCCACCCAATTGCTATATTTTTAATAGCTATTGGTGCTTATGGAACGCGCGCAGAGGCCATTATTCGTTGTGAATTGAATGGCAAGGCGATCAACATTTCCAATGGCGCTGAAACGGCGGGCCAGTCGGGCCTGGTGCGCTGCCGCGACGAGAACACCGGCCATGTGCAGCGTGAACAGCAGTTGCAAAACGGCAAGTTCATGGGCCAGGAGCGCATGTTCGACCGCGACGGCCGCCTGCAGCGCGAACGCACGGTGAACGACCGCGGCAACAGCCACGGCCGGGTGGCGGAGTTCTGGCCCAACGGCCAGGTGCGGCGCGAGGAAACCGCCGACAACGGCCGCACCCAGGGCGCGGTGCGCCGCTTCGACGCCAGCGGCCGTGTGGAGCGCGTGTCCTTCCACGGCGAGGGCCAGGAGCTTTTTTACGTGGAGTACACCAGCAAAGGCCAGCCAGCGCGCCTGCTGTGCCCGCGCACCAGCGTGCTGCCTGAAGACCGCAAACTCTGCGGTTTTGACGGCGCCACCGACACCCTGCTTTATGCCGAGAGCGGTGCGCGCTCGGCCCAGCTGCGCTACGACCAGGGCCGGCTGCTGAACGCCACCGAATGGACCGCCGACGGCACCGTCTCTGCCCAGCAACTGGTGGTGGATGGCCGACGGGTGCACAAGGGCTTCACCACCGAAGGCGGCAAGAGCGTGCTGCGCGAGGAACGCGTCTTCGCGCCCGACGAACGCACCTTGCGGGACACCCGCGGCCACTTGCTGAGCGCCAAGCGCTATGGCGCCTCGGGCCAGCTCATCGAGCAGCGCAGCTTTGCCGAAGGCCGCGAGGTGCAGGTGGAGCGCTGGTACCTGAACGGCGCGGTGCGCGAGCGCAGCGCCTGGAGCGGCACCGGCAAGGACGCCCGCCTGCTGCGCGAGATGTACCGGGACGACGGCAAGCTGGCGCGGCGCGACCAGCTCAATGCCGACCAGTGGCCCGTGGGCACGCAGCAGGCCTTTCACGACAACGGCCGCCTGGCGCTGGAAGAGCAGTACTCCGACCCCGATGCACGCGGGCGCACCCGGCTCACGGCACGCAAGCAGTGGGACGAAAGTGGCAAGCTGGTGGCGGACGACACCATCCTGGAAGACGGCTCGCGCCAGCGCAAGGCCGGCGGGGTGGACAGCTGAGGGCGTCACCCCTTGATGCGCCCCCCAAGGCAATGCCCCCTCTCCTTCTGAGAGTCACCGCAGGCGCGGCACAGCCAGCAACCCCAACGCAAAATGCCCCGGATGGAGACTCCATCCGGGGCATTTTTTGGCGGTCACCGGCCGTCCGGCCGGGTGGATCACAGTCAGCGCAGCTGGGGGCCCGCCAACGACAGTGACTTGACCGCGCCCACCCCCATCGCAGCGCCAAAGCGCTTGACCAGGCGTTCGGCCACGTTGTCGCGGCGGGTGTAGTCAATGATGTCTTCGGCCTTGACCACCTCACGCGCCACGTAGTCCAGGTTGCCCAGCTTGTCGGCCAGGCCCATCTCCACGGCCTGCTGGCCGGTCCAGAACAGGCCGCTGAACGTGTCGGGCGTGGTTTTGAGGCGGTCGCCCCGGCCGGCCTTCACCACGGCGATGAACTGCTGGTGGATCTGGTCGAGCATGGTCTGCGCATAGGCGCGCTGCTTTTCGGTCTGCGGGCTGAAGGGGTCGAGAAAACCCTTGTTTTCGCCTGCGGTGAGCAGGCGGCGCTCCACACCCAGTTTTTCCATGGTGCCGGTGAAGCCAAAACCGTCCATCAGCACACCGATGCTGCCCACGATGCTGGCCTTGTCCACGTAGATATCGTCGGCAGCGGCAGCAATGTAGTAGGCGGCCGAGGCACAAGTTTCTTCCACCACGGCATAGATGGGCTTCTTGTGCTTGGCCTTGAGGCGAATGATCTCGTCATTGATGATGCCGGCCTGCACCGGGCTGCCGCCCGGCGAGTTGATCAGCAGCACCAGCGCCTGCGAGCCTTCGTCTTCGAGCGCGCTGCGCATGGCGGCGACGACAAACTCGGCACTGGCCTCGGCACCGCTGGCAATTTCGCCCTTGATGTCCACCACCGCCGTGTGGGGGGTGCTCTTGCTGGCGCTGGGCGAGGCCTGGCGCAGGGCGGTGAAGGCCACGGCGGCAATCAGCGCCAGCCATACCAGGCGGAAAAAAATCTTCCAGCGGCGGGCGCTGCGCTGTTCGTTGAGGGCGGAGAAGGCCAGCTTTTCCAGCGTGGCGCGCTCCCAGCCGGGTTCACGCGATGGGTCGCTCACAGATGCTCCTGAATTTGTAGCTGCTTGCGCCCACAGGTCGGGCGCAGGGTTGGTTTTTGGATCAAAACCCGAGGATCCGGGCGATTGGGGGTCGGTCATGTCTTGTGTCCTGGGCGCTGCACCGCTGCTGCCTGTGCCCCCACGCAGGCGGCGGGTGGCAAGTGGCTGCTGGTGGAGGTTTTCGTCTGGATTGTCTAGAACTCCACGGGCTGCAGGTTGTAGGCAGTATGCCAGTGCACCACACCCTCGCTCTCTGACAAAACTATTTTCACCAACCCGCCCCGGCAGGGGCCTCCGGCACACTGGCCCGTGTGGGGCAGGTAGGCCGCCCCATGGGTGGCGCACAGCAACCACTGGCCGGTGTCGTCAAAAAACTGGCCTTCCTGGTAGTCCATCTCCATCGCCACATGGGTGCAGCGATTCAGATAGGCGTGGGGCAGGCCCCGGTAACGGATGGCGAAGGCCCGGCAGGTCTGCCCTGCATAGTGCACATCAAACGCCACGGCCCGGCCACCATCGACCAGGTCGGTGCTGTTGCACAGAGGGATGGCCTGCTCGGGGGGCGTGTGCATGGAAGGGGTCACGTCGCGCCAACCAGCCTCAGCCGTGCTGCAGCAGCCAGTCGTGCAGTTCACGCACCGAATGCACCACCGCCAACGGATTCAGCGCGTGGAAGACATCGGGCTCGTGAGCGCCATAGCTCACCCCCACGCTCGCACAGCCCGCGTTGACGGCCATCTGCAGATCGTGGGTGGTGTCCCCAATCATCAAGAGGCGCTCGGGTGCCACGTCGAATTCGGCCATCAGCTCCTGCAGCATCAACGGGTGAGGCTTGCCTGCGGTCTGGTCGGCGGTGCGCGAGCCGTCGAACACGCCGCGCAAGTCCACCGAGTGCAGTGCCTCGTCCAGCCCACGTCGGCTTTTGCCCGTGGCCACGGCCAGCAGGTGGCCGCGCTCGCGCAGGTCGTTCAGCAGGGGCAGCACGCCGTCGAACAGGCTCAGGTCGTCCTGGTGCTGGATGTAGTGAAAGCGGTAGCGGTTGCCCAGCTCGGTGTACTTCTCGGGCGGCACATCGGGGGCCGCATGGGCCAGCGCCTGCATCAGGCCCATGCCGATCACATAGGCGGCCTCCTTGTCGGTGGGCACGGTGCCGCCCACATCGCGCACCGCCGCCTGGATGCAGCGCACGATGATGGCGGTGGAATCGAACAAGGTGCCGTCCCAGTCAAAGGCGATCAGGTCGAAGCGGCGCGGACGGAAGTTTTTGACAGACATGGAAGCAGAGTTTTTTCGCGCAGGATCTTCAGGCGGTGGGCAAAAAATCGGCCAGCTCGGGGGGCAGCTCGGCGTTCAGTTGCACACGTTCGCCCGAGGTGGGGTGGTTGAACTGTAACCGCCATGCATGCAGGAACATGCGCTTCATCCCCTGCTTCTGCAGGCGTTTGTTGAGGTCGAAATCGCCGTATTTGTCGTCGCCCACAATGGCGTGGCCCTGGCTGGCCAGGTGCACACGGATCTGGTGGGTGCGGCCGGTCTTGATGGTCACCTCCAGCAGCGACATCGCAGACAGGCCCTGCTCCGGCCGGGAGGCTGCCGTGCTGCGCACCTTGACCAGAGTGATGGAGCGCATGCCGTCCGGGTCGTCGGCCGTGGTCACACGCACGCGGCGTTCTCCATCCGCTTGCAAATATTTGTGCAGCGGCAGGTCGATGACCTTCTTGTTGGCAGGCCAGGTGCCGGTGACCAGCGCCAGATAGGTCTTGCCCGTCTCGCGCTCGCGGAACTGGTCTTGCAAGTGAGTGAGCGCTGACCGCTTCTTGGCCACCAGCAGGATGCCCGAGGTTTCGCGGTCCAGCCGGTGCACCAGTTCCAGGAATTTGGAGGCCGGGCGCGCCTGGCGCAGTTGTTCAATCACGCCAAAACTCACACCACTGCCGCCGTGCACCGCCACGCCCGCAGGTTTGTCGATGGCGATCAGGTGCTCATCTTCGAGCAGGATGGGAAATTCGCGCGCGGGCGCCGGGCGCTCGGCCTTTTCGGCCACCTTGTCGGAGATACGCACGGGCGGCAGGCGCACCACGTCCCCCGCTTCCACGCGCGTGTCGGCACTCACGCGGCCTTTGTTGATGCGTACCTCGCCGCTGCGGATGATGCGGTAGACATGCGTTTTTGGCACACCTTTCAGGTGGCGTATCAAAAAGTTGTCGAGCCGCTGGCCTGCGGAGTCTTCGTCCACCTCCACCAGGCGGGCTGCGGGTAGCCCCGCAGGGGCGATGGGCGGTTTGGCCCCTATAATGTGTTTCACCTGCGCGTTGTCATGTAAGTGGTTGATTTGTCTGGAGTTTAGTCCACTCAGCCCTTTGCTTCACGCAGGCAGGTCGATGCCAGCGGGTGTCGTGCGCGCAGATTGCAGGCCAGATGCCTGTGGTGGCCCGCATGCCACGCGGCGGGCTGACAGATTGAAACACTGATACGGAATCCCCCAAGCTGGCAGATGTTCCCTACCCGGGCGCAGCCTGTCAGCGGATCGAAGCGAGCATGTGGCTGTTGATGGCATGGATGATGACCCTGTGGCGGAGGCTGCGGCCTTTGGCTGCATGCTCAAAATCGCCCTTAACGCCCAGCCAGCAAGCGCAATCAGCTACTTTTTTGCTAGCAAAACTGCGCTCCTACCACTCGCCCCCATCCACGCGCCCCTGCCTCACGATGCTGCGCTAGAGCGCGGCAGATCATTGGCATTCCCGGCAATTCCCTTCGTTTCGATGCGTCAGTCCAGGCATTCACAGCTCCTGTAGAGCTTGTTGTTAATGGTTTGGAACTGTGGGCGGCAGCCCGCGCAGCTTTCCCCGCTGAGAGGGATGGTTGCACCGCTGCTGTCCGCAACACACTGAAGGAATCGCATCATGAAGCGGATGCTCATCAACGCCACGCAGCCCGAAGAACGGCGCCTGGCCATCGTCGATGGACAAAAACTCCTCGACTACGAAATCGAGATCGAAGGGCGCGAACAGCGCAAGGGCAACATCTACAAGGCCGTCGTCACGCGCGTCGAGCCCTCGCTGGAAGCCTGTTTTGTGGACTACGGCGAAGACCGCCACGGCTTCCTGCCCTTCAAAGAAATCTCGCGCCAGTACTTCGCCCCCGGCGTCTCGCCCAGCCAGGCGCGCATCAACGAAGTCATCAAGGAAGGCCAGGAGCTGCTGGTCCAGGTCGAAAAGGAAGAACGTGGCAACAAGGGCGCAGCCCTGACCACCTTCATCAGCCTGGCAGGCCGCTATGTGGTGCTGATGCCCAACAACCCCCGTGGCGGTGGCGTGTCGCGCCGCATCGAGGGCGAGGACCGCGCCGAGCTCAAGGAGGCGATGGACCAGCTGGAGTACCCCAACGGCATGTCCATCATTGCGCGCACCGCCGGCATCGGCCGCACTGCGCCTGAGCTGCAGTGGGACCTGAACTACCTGCTCAAGCTCTGGAACGCCATCGACGGCGCCGCCAAGGGTGGCCGGGGCGCGTTCCTGATCTACCAGGAATCGAGCTTGGTGATCCGCGCGATCCGCGACTACTTCAACAACGACATCGGTGACATCCTCATCGATACCGACGACATCTACGAACAGGCGCAGCAGTTCATGGCGCACGTCATGCCCGAGCATGCCGCCCGCGTGAAGCGCTACCGCGACGACGCCGCCCTGTTCAGCCGCTTCCAGATCGAGCACCAGATCGAGTCGGCCTACGCCCGCACCGTGAGCCTGCCCTCGGGCGGTGCCATCGTGATCGACCACACCGAAGCGCTGGTCTCGGTGGACGTGAACTCGGCCCGCGCCATCAAGGGCGGCGACATCGAGGAAACCGCCACCCGCACCAATCTGGAAGCCGCCGATGAAGTGGCCCGCCAGATGCGCTTGCGCGACCTGGGCGGCCTGATCGTGATCGACTTCATCGACATGGAAGAGTCGAAGAACCGCCGCGAAGTGGAAAACCGCCTGCGCGACGCGCTGCGCCAGGACCGCGCCCGCGTGCAGTTCGGCACCATCAGCAAGTTCGGCCTCATGGAAATGAGCCGCCAGCGCCTGAAGCCTGCATTGAGCGAAGGCTCATCCATCCCCTGCCCCCGCTGCGGCGGCTCGGGCCACATCCGCGACACCGAATCGTCGGCGCTGCAGATCCTGCGCATCATTCAAGAAGAGTCGATGAAGGACAACACCGCCGCCGTGCACTGCCAGGTGCCGGTGGAAGTGGCCTCGTTCCTGCTGAACGAAAAGCGCACCGAGATCGCCAAGATCGAACTCAAGCAGCGCGTGGCCGTGCTGATGGTGCCCAACAAGACGCTGGAAACCCCCAACTACCGCCTGGAACGCCTCAAGCACGACGACCCGCGCCTGGACCACATCGAGGCCAGCTACAAGCTTGCCGAAGAAGTGGAAGACCCGACGTCTGTCACGCGTCGCTCGCAGGAGCCCACCAACAAGCAAACCCCGGTGATCAAGGGCGTGTTGCCTGATGCTCCCGCCCCCGTGGCCGAGCCCCGCCCCGAAGGCGCAGCCCGCCCACCACGTGCAGGCCAGCCACAACGTGGCGCCGCAGCACCGACACCCGCACCAGCCCCCGTGGCCGCGCCTGCACCGGCAGCTCCCCAAGAACAAGGCTTCTTTGCCTGGCTCAAGAGCCTGTTCGGCTTTGGTGGCACCCCCGCAGCGGCCCCTGCCCCGGTGGCAGCCCCCGCAGCTGCACCGGCCGCCGAGCCTGCTGGCCGTGGTGAACCCCGCCGCGAAGGCCGCAATGGCGAAGGCCGTGGCCGCCGCAGCGGTGGCCGCGATGGCAACCGGGACAGCAGCCGTGATGGCCAGCGCGAAGGTGCCCGTGACGGCAACCGCGAAGCGGGCAGCGGCGAAGGCCGTGGCCGCCGTGGCGAACGTTCGGCCGAAGGCCGCGCCCCCCGCGACGCAGAGAGCCGCCCACCGCGTGACGCCGACCGCCGCCCCGAAGGCGAAGGCCGCGAAGGTGGTGGCCGCAACGGACGCGATGGCCGTGACGGTGGCCGTGGCCGCCGCGATGCCGAGCCCCGCCAGCACACCGCCGGCCTGAATGGTGACAACACCGCCGCCAGTGCGCAGGTGGAGGGCCCAGGCAACCAGGGCACCGGCACCGAAGGCGCTCCAGCCCAGCAACCCCGTGGCGAACGGGGCCCCCGCCGCGAACGCGGTGACCGTGGTGACCGCGCTCCCCGTGGCGAACGCGCACCCCGCGCCGTAGAAGCCCAGGAAGCCGCAGCGGCCACAGCCCCCGCCGTGCCTGGCGACTTTGTGGACACCGCGCCCATGGCCTCGTTGCCCGACCTGGACCTGAGCGGCAATGACGCCCCTGGCAATGGCCAGGGTGCCGGTGGAGAAGAACAGCGCCGCGAGCGCCGTTCGCGTGACCGCTATGGCCGTGACCGCCGTGAACGCGGTGAACGTGGCCCCCGCGATGGCAACGGTGCCGACGCAGCCGCCGCACCGGCCATGCTGGACTTCGACCCCACCCAGGCCGAGCCCGCTGCAGCCCCTGTGGCGCCCGTAGCCTCCGAGCAGGACGAGCCACCACGCCGCAGCTACTTCAGTGCCCCGGCCGCCACGCCCGCGGCTCCAGTGGCCGCAGCGCCCGAAGCCACCGAAGCCGTAGCCACTGCGGCAGCCCCCGTGGCTGCTGCGCCCGCGCCCGTAGCGGCAGCTGCAGCGCCTGTGGCTGCAGCCCCTGCCGCGCCCGCTGCAGTGACACCCGCTCCGGCGGCCACCCCTGCAACCGCCCCAGCCAAGGGCGGTCTGCCCCGCGTGCAGGCGTTCACGCTGCCTGTCGATGCGCTGCAGCAAGTGGCTGCCTCGTCGGGTCTGCAATGGGTGAACTCCGATGTGGACAAGATCGCTGCCGTGCAGGCCGCGATTGCCGCCGAACCCAAGCCCATCCACGTGCCCCGCGAACGCCCCCCCGTGGTGGTGCTGGACGAAGGCCCGCTGGTGCTGGTGGAAACCCGCCGCGACCTGTCGGCCATGGCGCTGCCTTTTGAGCAGCCGCCAGCGGCGTAAGGCGCGCGCACATGGCTGCTGCCCCCGGGCGGTGGCTGTGCCCCCAGAAGGCGGCCCCGGCCGCCTTCTTTTTTTGGTGCGCGGCAAAACCATCCAAACGGTTTGCGAGTGCTGCTTGCGCCCCCCGCCATTACCCTTGGGCAACCCGCGGCCAGGGCTCAGCAAGTACCATTTCCTGTAGCGCCAGCAACGCTGCTGGCCGATCGCCCCCCCCAAAGACCCGAGAGCTTTTCGCCCCCATGCTGTTCCTGCTGTCCCCCGCCAAATCGCTCGACTACGACACGCCCCTGTCCGAGGGCCTGCCACACACCACGCCGCAGTTTGTGCCGCAATCCACGGCCCTCATCGAGGTGCTGCGTGCGCAGTCCCCGCAGCAGATTGCCTCGCTGATGGCCCTGAGCGACACGCTCGCGGCGCTGAATGTGGCGCGCTACCAGGCATGGCGCCCGCGTTTCACGGCCAGCAATTCGCGCCAGGCCGTGCTGGCCTTCAACGGTGATGTGTACGACGGGCTGCAAGCCCGCAGCCTGAGCCCCGACGACCTGGGCTGGGCACAAAGCCACGTGGCCATCCTGAGCGGCCTGTATGGCGTGCTGCGGCCACTGGACCGCATGCAGCCCTACCGCCTGGAGATGGGCACGCGCCTGGCCACCGGTGCGGGCAGCAACCTGTACCAGTTCTGGGGCAGCCAGATTGCCGAGCACCTGAACACCCGGCTGCGTGCCGACACCACACCGGTGGTGGTCAACCTCGCCTCGCAGGAATACTTCAAGGCCGTGGACCGCAAGGCGCTCAAGGCCCGCGTGATCGAATGTGTGTTCGAGGACTGGAAAGGCGGCGACTACAAGATCATCAGCTTCTTTGCCAAGCGCGCGCGCGGCCTGATGGCGCGCTATGCCATCACCCACCGCATTGCCACGCCACACAAGCTCGAAGGTTTTGATCTGGACGGCTATGCCTTTGCACCGGCATCATCCGAGCCCGAGCGCCTGGTGTTCCGGCGCAAGGCGGCGCCTGCCGTGTAAATTGTTCTGCCCAACAGCCCGTACCCCGTTGAAGGACCGCCATGGCATCACGCTCTGACACGCATTCCGACAGCACCGTCACAGCCCAGCGTACCCACACGGCGCGCCAGGCCATCACGCCCGAGCTGCGCCGCTGGATCATCGAGCAGGCGCAGGCCGGCCACGCAGCGCCCGTGGTGCTGCAGTCCATGCGCGACGCAGGCTGGGACGAGGATGTGGCCGCCGACGCGCTGGAGATCACGCTGCAGGACCACCTGAACGAGCTGGCGGTGCAACAGGGCCTGCCCTCGGCCGTGCCCGTGCCCGAGCCACCGCTCGATGCATCGCCCTCGCAGGTGGACTGCGGCGACCGCATGGTCAACGTGCTGCTGGCCATGGCCCAGCCGCGCATCGTGGTGTTTGGCAACCTGCTCTCGCCCGAGGAATGTGATGCCCTGATTGCCGACGCCGAGCCCCGCCTGGCACGTTCGCTCACGGTGGCCACCAAGACGGGTGGCGAAGAGGTCAACGACGACCGCACCAGCGACGGCATGTTCTTCCAGCGCGGCGAAACCCCGCTGATCCAGCGCATCGAGGCCCGCATCGCGCGCCTCCTGAACTGGCCCATCGAAAACGGCGAAGGCCTGCAGGTGCTGCACTACCGCCCAGGCGCCGAGTACAAGCCCCACTACGACTACTTCGACCCCGCCGAGCCCGGCACCGCCACCATCGTCAAGCGCGGCGGGCAGCGTGTGGGCACGCTGGTGATGTACCTCAACACCCCCGAAAAAGGCGGCGGCACCACCTTCCCCGACGTGCATGTCGAGGTCGGCCCGCAGCGTGGCAATGCGGTGTTCTTCAGCTACGACCGCCCCCACACCTCCACACGCACCCTGCACGGCGGCGCCCCGGTGATTGCAGGCGAGAAGTGGATAGCCACCAAGTGGATGCGCGAGCGAGAATTCAAATAGAAACAGCCCCTACCGCCTGTCCATCACACCTTTATAGCTATTAAAATAATAGCAAACATTCATATCACCGCACCAGCATGAACACGCCAGAACAATCCCAGCTCGGCAAAACATCGGCCTATGTGGACCAGTACGACGCCTCGCTGCTGTTCCCCATCCCGCGCGCGGGCAAGCGGGCCGAAATCGGCATCACGGGCGCTGCGCCCTTTTTCGGGGCCGACCTGTGGACGGCATTCGAGCTGTCGTGGCTGAATGCGCGCGGCAAGCCGCAGGTGGCGCTGGCGCACATCACCGTGCCCTGCGAAACGCCCAATATCGTCGAGAGCAAGTCGTTCAAGCTCTACCTCAACAGCTTCAACAACACGCGTTTTGCCGACATGGCCGAGGTACAGGCCCGCATCCGCACCGACATCAGCGAAGCCGTGTGGCGCGGCGCCGAGCACCCCGCCACCGTGGGCGTGAAGCTCATCGCGCCCGAGCTGTTCGACCAGGAGCCCGTGCACGAGCTGGACGGCCTGAGCCTGGACCGGCTGGATGTGGAATGCACGCAGTACCAGCCCGCGCCCGAGCTGCTGACGGCCGAATTCAACGCGGGCCCGGTGACCGAAACCCTGACCAGCAACCTGCTGAAAAGCAACTGCCTCGTCACCGGCCAGCCCGACTGGGGCAGCGTGCAGATCAGCTACAGCGGCCCGCAAATCAACCAGGAAGGCCTGCTGCAGTACCTGGTGAGCTTTCGCAACCACAACGAATTTCACGAGCAGTGCGTGGAGCGCATCTTCATGGATCTGTGGGCGCGCTGCAAACCCATCAAGCTCACCGTGTATGCGCGCTACACGCGCCGGGGCGGGCTGGACATCAACCCCCTGCGCACCAGCCACCCCCAGGGCCTGCCGCGCAATGTGCGCACGGCACGGCAGTAAAGGCGCCGCCGGGCGCCTGCTGCGGGTCGGATTGGCAGGACTGCACACGCGTTGAAATGCACTGCGGCCGACCAAGGAAGATCATCGAATCCAGTCGCAGCGCAACTTTTGCGTCCGGTGCGCCCGTGCGCGCCAGGTGACGTAAAGGCTGGGCAACAGCGTGCCAGCCAAGCACAGGGGTGCACCCCAGGGCTCGCCGAAGGCGCAAACGGGCAACCAGCCCACCCAACCCATGAGCCACAACGTCAGCACCAGGTCCCACAGGTGGTATTCGAAAGGGTGATCCCTCCGGTGTGCGACATGCCATTGCTTGATGCGTTGCAGCTCGTTCAGCGTCATGGAAATCTCCTCAGCGTGAGCAGATTTCAATGTAAGTCTGACGTAAGAAATCGTCAAGAAAGGTGACCGTGCAAAATCAGACAGCAGGGTGCACAAAAAAGGCAGCCAGACTATTACAGACAAGCGCTGGCTGCTCTTGTTGCAATAGCGGACGACACTGGCAGGGCGCCCAGAGACCCGCTGGTTTCACATACGAAACACGTCCACTGCACGATTGAGCGTCTTGGTGCGCTGGCTGAGCACCGCGACCGCCTGCGCGGTTTCGTCCACCATATTGGCATTCTGCTGGGTAACGGTTTCCAACCGGATCACCGCCTCGTTGACCTGCGATATGCCCTGCGACTGCTCGTTGGTAGCGTTGGTGATTTCGCGCATGAGGCGCGTGACCTCGCGCACCGACTTCTCCACACTGGCGATGGTGGCCTGCGCCTGAGCCGAATAGTCGGCGCCAGCACCCACTTGCTCAGAGGAGCTGTTGATAAGGTCACGGACCTCATGGGCGGCGCTGGCACTGCGTTGAGCCAGCGCCCTGACCTCGGAGGCCACCACCGCGAAGCCCCTGCCCTGGTCCCCCGCACGGGCCGCCTCCACGGCTGCATTGAGTGCCAGGATGTTGGTCTGGAAGGCGATCCCCTCGATGATGCCGATGATATCGGCCACACGCCGCGACGATCCCGCGATGGCCTGCATCGCTTTGTTGGCGCTGCCCACCGCCACGTTGCCCTGGTGAGCTATATCGCTGCTGCCCTGGCTCTGGGTAGCGATCTGGCGCGCCACACCGGCAGTGTGCTGCACGGTACTGGCCAACTGCTCCATCGAAGCTGCGGTTTCCTCCAGGCTGCTGGCCTGATCCTCTGTGCGAGCGGAAAGCTCATGTGCGCTGGCTGATATGTCCTCGCTGGTGCGCATGAACACACTCACCTCGGCACGAACGTCCGAGATTACCGCCAGCAGGTTGATCTGCACCTGCCACATGCTGCGGGTGAGCGGGCTGAGCACGTGAGGATGAATTTTGGTCATTCCCGCCTTGAGGTTGCACGCCGCCAACGCGGCGGCGAACTCGTCCAGCGCCCCCAAAGGGCGGGCTACGTCTATGTGGAACCACGCCAGCAACGCCGCAGCGCCGACCAAAGACAGTCCCGCCTGTACCGCCACGGCGGCGCCGCCGCTCAGTCCCAGCAAAGCAGGCACAAAGCCCAGGCCCATGGCAAGCACCACGCCCAGAGCCAGGCGCTGGGTCATCGTCATGCGGTGCAAGCGCCCCGGCAGGTCGCGCCAGCCTAATCGGCGCACACGGCCAGCATGCAGTTTGATGGTGGAGTGCCCAGAACTACGCTCCTGCGCAATCTTGGCGTACAACGCCTCAGCAGCCACGACCTGATCGCGCCGCGGTTTGAACCGCACCGACATGTAGCCCACGGGTTTACCGTTGTCCAGAATGGGGGTGACGTTGGCTTCTACCCAATAGTGATCGCCGTTGGCGCGCCGGTTTTTGACAATACCCGACCATGGCCGCCCCCGACCAATGGTGGCCCACATATCCTTGAAAGCCTCCTCCGGCATGTCCGGGTGCCGAATCAGATTGTGAGGCTGTCCCATCAGCTCGTCGTAGCTATAGCCGCTGACCTCAGCAAACGCGGTATTGCAGTGGGTGATGCGGCCTTGGGCATCGGTGGTAGACACGAGGAGTTGGTCGTCTGGATAAGCGTACTCGTGTTGCGTAACGGGAAGATTCACTCGCATGAAAGTTGTTCGGGGAAAGCAGTCGAACGATTTTGCATGCGCACGAAGCATCCAGCCTTATGGCGTACCTTCCGAAGATGCTCAGCCAGCGCAGTAGTTGAGGCGCGTCAATTTTTGGGTTGCAGCTGTATCTTCAATGCGACATGGCGCCGATGCGGTCGATACGGGCCATGGCATGTGCAGCGGTTGGGCCGCGTTTTTCAGCGGAACAGTTCGCCGGTCACCGAAGCTGGAGGGATGCGTGCCGCAATCAGCACAGGCTCCTCACCCATGCGCGCCAGAGAGCTGGCACGCACCCCCAGCAACCGCAGACGCCTGTCCAAAGGCACGCGCTTGAGGCATTGCCCTGCCAACTGGCGGATGGTGGCGCCATCGGCCGTGTAGGTGCCCGCCGTGTGGTCCCGCGTGGCGATCTTGAAGTCGTCGTAGCGCAGCTTGATGCCGATGGTGCGCGCCACATAGCCCTTGCGCTGCAGGTCCTCTGCCAGACGCATACACAGGTCGGTGAAGATCGCGCCCAGTTCCGCCTTGTCGCGCACGGCGTGCAGGTCGCGGTCGAAGGTGGTCTCGCGGCTCATGCTCACGGGCTCGCTCTCGGTCACCACGGGGCTGTCGTCGCGGCCCCAGGCCACGCGGTGCATCCAGGCGCCGGTGGACTTGCCAAAGTGGCCGATGAGCCACTGCGGGTCCTGCGCCGCCAGCTGGCCGATGGTCTCGATGCCCAGGCGCGCGAGCTTCTCGCCTGCCTTGGGGCCGATGCCGTTGACCTTGCGCACGTTCAGGGGCCAGATCTTTTCCTGCAGGTCTTCTGCATAGACGATGGAGATGCCGTTGGGTTTGTTGAACTCGCTCGCCATCTTGGCCAGCAGGCGGTTGGGCGCCACGCCAATGGAGCAGGTCAGCCCCGTCTTGTCGAAGATGCTTTTCTGGATGAGCCGCGCCAACACGCGCCCACCCTCGCGCTGCCCGCCGGGCACGTCGGTGAAGTCGATGTACACCTCGTCCACACCCCGGTCCTGCATCACGGGGGCGATCTCGGTGATGGCGGCCTTGAAGGTGCGCGAAAAGCGCCGCACCTCGTCAAAATCCACCGGCAGCACGATGGCCTGGGGGCAGAGCTTGGCCGCCTTCATCATGCCCATGGCCGACCCCACGCCAAACTGCCGCGCGGCATAGGTGGCCGTAGTGATCACGCCCCGGCCCACATAGTCCTTGAGCAGCGGGAAATCTTCTACAGGAATAAAGCGGCGCTCGCGCTCCTCGGTGCCATCCGGACCGCGCAGCAGCAACTCGTCCACCTTGCGCCGCCCGCCGCCAATGACCACGGGCAGGCCCTTGAGCTGCGGGTAGCGCAGCAGTTCGACCGACGCGAAGAAGGCGTCCATGTCGAGGTGGGCAATGCGGCGCAGCTTGCCCCCGGTCTGGGCCGGGGTTGCGGGGTCGCTTTCAGCAAATTCAGATGCGGGAACGGTCACGCCCGCTATTGTGCGCGGCGGTGTGACAGCCTGCTGCCACACCGCGCCCACCCCACTCCCCGGCGCTATCGCCAGGTCGCCATCACTGTTTTGCCAACGCCGCTGTGCGAATGCCCTGCAGCGTGCCCGTGGGCGTGATCGCTTCGGGGTCGATCAGGCAGTGCAGCACGCTGGGCAGCCCACTGGCGCGGGCGCGGGCCAGGGCGGGGGCGAAGTCTTCGGTGCGCTCAACGCGCTCACCATGGCCGCCGAAGGCCTGGGCATAGGCTTTGAAATCCGGGTTCTTGAGCTGCGTAGCGCTGATGCGGCCGGGGTACTCGCGCTCCTGGTGCATGCGGATGGTGCCGTACATGGCGTTGTCCAGCAGCACCACGATGATGGGCAGGCCGTACTGCACAGCCGTCGCAAACTCTTGCCCGTGCATCAGAAAGTCACCATCGCCCGCAAAGATCACCACCTCGCGCTGCGGCCACAGGCGCTTGCCGCCCACGCCTGCGGGCAGGCCGTAGCCCATCGACCCGCTGGTGGGCGCAAGCTGGCTCGCGTAGGTGGTGAAGGACCAGAAGCGGTGAATCCACGTGGCAAAGTTGCCAGCGCCGTTGCAGAAGATGGTGTCGGCGGGCAGCACTTCCTTGAGGTGCTGCATCACCTGGCCCATCTGCAGGTTGCCGGGGATGCGGATGGGGGCCGTGTCGCTCCAGGCCAGATATTCGGCATGGGCGGCTTCTGTGTGGGCCTTCCAAGACACAGCCGCCGTGGGGCGCACCGCATTGAGCGCCGCAGCAAACGCCTGGGGTGTGGCGTGGATGGCTTGCGTGGGGCGGTAGAGCTTGCCCAGTTCATCCGCATCAGCATGCACATGCACCAGGGGCTGTGCGGGGGTAGGAATGTTGAACAGTTCGTAGCCCTGCGATGGCACTTCCGACAAGCGACCGCCCACCACCATCACCAGGTCCGCCGCCTTGATGCGCGCCAGCAGCTTGGGGTTGACGCCCAGGCCCAGGTCGCCGCCGTAGCAAGCGTGCGTGGCCGGGAACAGCATCTGGCGGCGGAACGAGCAGTACACGGGAAGGGACCACGCTTCGGCAAACGCGGTGAACTCGCGCACCGCCTGCTCGGACCAGCGGCTGCCGCCCAGAATCGCCACTGGATTTTTGGCAGCTTGCAGGCGCTGCGCCAGCTCGGCCATTTGCGCGGCGCCGGGGTGCGTTTCCGTCACCTGGTAGGGCAGCGCATCGGCCACGGTGGCGGCCTCGGTCAGCATGTCTTCGGGCAGCGCCACCACCACGGGGCCGGGGCGGCCCGAGGTGGCGACATGGAATGCGCGCGAGATCAGCTCGGGCACACGGGCCGGGTCGTCAATCTGCACCACCCACTTGGCCATGGTGCCAAACACGGCGCTGTAGTCCAGCTCCTGAAACGCCTCACGCCCCATGGCGTTGCGGGCCACCTGGCCTACGAACAGGATCATGGGGGTCGAATCCTGGTGCGCAATGTGCACACCGGCCGAGGCATTGGTGGCGCCCGGCCCGCGCGTCACAAAGCAGATGCCGGGCTGGCCGGTGAGCTTGCCCTGCGCCTCGGCCATCATGGCCGCGCCGCCTTCCTGGCGGCACACGGTCACGCCGATGTCTGCATCGTGCAGGGCATCGAGCACAGCCAGGTAGCTTTCGCCGGGCACACAAAAGAGCTGCTTCACGCCATGGGTGATGAGCTGCTGCACCAGGATCTGTCCGCCGGTGCGGGGGGTGAGGGAAGTCGGGTTCATATCAACGGTATCGGATCAAAAATTCAGAACAGCGCCTGGCAGGCGCGCTGGATGCGCGCGCAGGCTTCTTGCAAATCAGCGGTAGAGGCTGCGTAAGAGATGCGGAAGTACGGCGCCAGCCCCAGCACCCCGCCAGGCACCACCGCCACATGGTGCTCGCGCAGCAAATAGGCGCAGAAGTCGGCATCGGTGCGCAGCAGCATGCCGCCGGGCGTGGTACGGCCCAGCACGCCTTCACAGCTGGCAAAGGTGTAGAACGCGCCTTCGGGCACACGGCAGCGCAGGCCGGGTGAGGCATTGAGTGCGGCCACCACCAGATCGCGCCGGTCCTGGAACGCTTGGCAGCGCTCGCGCACCACGTCTTGCGGCCCCGTGAGTGCCGCCACGGCAGCCGCCTGGCTGATGGATGAAGGGCACGACGTGGCCTGGCTCTGCACCACGGCCATGGCCGCAATCAGCGCCTTGGGACCTGCACCGTAGCCCAGGCGCCAGCCCGTCATGGCATACGACTTGGAGACGCCGTTCACCGTCAACGTGCGATCGCGCAGTGACGGCAGCACGGCAGCAGGCGTGGCAAACGCGCGGCCGTCATACAGGATGTGTTCGTAGATATCGTCCGCCAGCAGCCACACCTGCGGGTGGCGCTCCACTACCTCGAGCACCGGCCGCAGTTGCTCGGCACTGTAGGCCGCGCCGCTGGGGTTGGAAGGCGAGTTGATGAACACCCAGCGCGTGCGCGGCGTGATAGCGGCCTCCAGCTGCTCGGGGGTGATGCGAAAGCCGTTGGCCTCGGTGCAGGGCACGACCACCGGCACGCCGCCCGCAATCAGCACCATGTCGGCGTACGACGTCCAGTACGGCGCGGGCAGGATCACCTCGTCACCGGGGTTCACCGACGCCATCAGCGCGTTGTAGAGGATCTGTTTGGCGCCTGCACCGGCTGTGATTTCGTTGAGCGCAAAGTCCAGCCCGTTGTCGTGCTTGAACTTGTGCTGGATGGCGGCCTTGAGTTCGGCCGTGCCATCCAGCACCGTGTAGTGCGTCTCCCCCCGCGCCATGGCTTTTTGCGCGGCCTCCAGGATGTGGGCTGGTGTGTCGAAATCGGGCTCGCCCAGGCCCAGCACGATCACGGGCTGGCCCTGGCGCTTGAGCTGGTTAGCCTCTTGCGTCAGGCGCACAATTTCGGAGACGCCGATGGCGCCCAGGCGGTCGGCCGCGCGGAAGGCTGTGGCGAGGATGGGAGCGTTCATTGCTGGTAGGTCTCCAGGGGCTTGTCGTTGGGGGTGGCAAACAGCTGGCGCAGCGTGGTGCCCAGCGGCAGGTTCAGGCTCATGTTCTTGGGCGGAATGGGGTTCACAAACCACTTGGTGTAGATCTTTTCCATCTCGCCGCTTTGCATGAGCTTGGTGAGCACACCGTCCACCGCGGCCTTGAAGGTTGGGTCGTCCTTGCGGAACAGCAGGGCAATGGGCTCAGCGCCCAACGGCTCGCCGACGATGCGGTAGGCCGAGGGGTCCTTGGAGTTGGCAATCATCCCGGCCAGCAGGTTGTCGTCGAGCACAAAGGCATCAGCGCGGCCGGTCTCCAGCAGCAGGAAGCTCTCGTGGTGGTCCTTGCCCAGCACGGTCTTGATGGGGGCGCCACCCAGTGCGCGCTCTTGCTTGCGCAGCAGCTGCACAGCGGTGGTACCGGTGGACGCCGCAATGGTGCGGCCTGCCAGCTGGCTGATGGATTTGAGATCGGAGTCCTTGCGCACCGCCATGCGCACTTCGCTCACGTAGGTGGTCACCGCAAAGGCCACTTGCTGCTGGCGCGCGGTGTTGTTGGTGGTGGGACCGCAGCCAATATCCAACGTGCCGTTTTGCACCAAGGGCAGCGTGTTCTGTGCCGTCACCGCCATGTATTCGAGCTTGGCGTCGGGTGCGATCTCCTTGAGCACACGCTCGCACAACTCGACGTGGTAGCCCACGTATTTTTCATTCGCGCCCAGCGCATAGGCCATGGGCGGCGAGGTCTCGCGCACGCCCAGCACGGCCTTGCCGCTGGCCTTGATCTTCTCCAGCGTGGGCTGGGTGACCGTCTGCGCCTGCGCAGGGGCTGTGGCCATGCAGGCCAGGGCCAGGCCTGCAGCGAGCGCAGTGAAGGTCTTGCGGGAAATTGCCATGTCGTTGTCTCCGTATGTGTTGTGATTGGCAGGTTGAGAAAAGGGCGAGGGAAAACTGGCAGTAACGATAGCGCTCAGATCACGTTTTTTTCGAGCAGCGGCGCGTTGCGCGCAATGCGTTCGATGGACAGCGGCGACAGGTCCAGGCTTTGGTAGCTGCCCGTGAGCAACAGCTCGGCCACGCCCCGGCCCACAGCGGGGCACTGCTGCAGGCCGTGGCCCGAAAAGCCGTTGGCAAACACCAGGTTGTCGCACGCCGGATGCAGGCCCACGATGGCGTTATGGTCGAAGGTGTTCATCTCGTAGTAGCCCGCCCAGGCGCCCTGCATGCGCAGTGCCTCAAAGCCCGGGATACGCTCGGCCAGGGTGGGCCAGATGTGGTGGTCAAACGCGTCGTACTCGGGCTCCAGCGGGGCAAAGTCGGCGTCGTTGTCCGCATCCGGCGCAAAGCCGCATATGAAGCCTTTGCCTTCGGGCCGCAGCCAGATGCCGCTGGTGTCGATGAGCAGAGGGCAACCCGGCAGCGCGGCGGGGCTGGCGAGGTTGAACACCGTGCGGCGCTTACCCACCACGGGCAGATCCATGCCCGCCCAGCCTGCAATCGCCGCAGCCCAGGGGCCAGCGGCATTCACGGCATAGCGGCAAGGCAGCACGGTGCCGCTTTGCAGGCGTACCGCGTTTACGTGCAACACGCCATCGCTGCTCACCGTATCCAGCCCCACAGCCTCGTCGGCCATGTAGCGCACGCCCTGGCTCTGCGCCTTTTTGCGCAAGGCCGTGAGCAGCAGGTAGCCATCAAACCAGCCCTCCCCCAACATGCCCAGTGAGCCCAGCACCACATCCTGCAGCGCCAGCCACGGAAAGCGCTCTGCCAGTTGCTGCGGGTTCATCAGCGCCACATCGGCGCCGTGCTGCTTTTGCAGTGCGTGGTTCTCGCGCAGCGTGGCTTCGCCCGCCTGGGTGGCCAGGTACAGGTAGCCGCCTTCGTGCAGGCCGATGTCGGGCACATCACCATGGCACGCCAACAGTTGGCCCACGTTGCGCAGAAAGCCGATGCCAAACGCCGAGATCTGGATGTTGATATCGGTAGAAAACTGCTGGCGGATGGAACTGGCCGACAGGGCCGATGAGGCACGGGCGTACGTCGGGTCGCGCTCGACCACCACCACCTCGCAGCCCGGCTGCTGCAGCGTGAGGAAGTACGCAATCGCGCTGCCGATGACACCACCGCCAATGATGACGATGGGGTGTGGGGCCTTAGCGGTCAACATGAACGGTGCCAGCAGCGCGTGGCTTACACGTCAAACGTCACGCCCTGCGCCAGCGGCAAAGCGGTCGAATAGTTGATGGTGTTGGTGGCCCGGCGCATGTAGGCCTTCCAGCTGTCCGAGCCCGCCTCGCGGCCACCGCCGGTTTCCTTTTCGCCACCAAACGCGCCACCGATCTCGGCGCCGCTGGGGCCAATGTTCACGTTGGCAATCCCGCAGTCCGAACCGGCGGCCGACATGAACTGCTCCGCCTCGCGCACGTTCAGCGTGAAGATGGACGACGACAGGCCCGCCCCCACGGCGTTGTTCATGGCAATGGCTTCGTCGATGCTGCTGTACCGCACCACGTACAGAATGGGCGCAAAGGTTTCGTGCAGCGCGGGGCCTTCGTGCTTTTGCAGCTCGACCAGCGCAGGGCGCACGTAGTACGCATCGGCACCGCCGATGCCTTCCACGCGGCCACCACCGTGCACCGTGGCACCCAGCGCACGGCTTAGCTCCAGCGCCTTTTGCATGCCGTCAAAAGCCATGCGGTCGATCAGCGGGCCCACCAGCGTTCCGGGCGTGCGCGGGTTGCCCACCTGCACATTGGCGTACACCTTGGCCAGCTGAGGCACCAGCTGGTCGTAAATGCTTTCGTGCACAAACAGGCGGCGCAGCGTGGTGCAGCGCTGGCCTGCCGTGCCCATAGCGGCAAAGGCAATGCCGCGCAGTGCCAGGTCCAAATCAGCCGTGGGAGCCACGATGGCCGCGTTGTTGCCGCCCAGCTCCAGAATGCCGCGCGCAAACCGCGCTGCCAGGCGCGGGCCCACGGCGCGGCCCATGGCGGTGGAGCCTGTGGCCGAGAGCACAGGCACGCGGGCATCATCCACCAGCACCTCGCCAATGTCGCGCTGGCCCACGATCAGCTCCAGCAGGCCTTCGGGCGCATCGACGCCAAAGCGTGCAATGGCGCGCTGTGCAATCGCATGCGTGGCCAGGGCGGTGAGCGGGGTCTTTTCCGAAGGCTTCCACACCACCGAGTCACCGCACACCAGCGCCAGCGCGGCGTTCCACGACCACACGGCCACGGGGAAGTTGAAGGCCGAGATCACGCCACACACGCCCAGCGGATGCCACGTTTCCATCATGCGGTGGCCGGGGCGCTCGGTGGCAATCGTCAGGCCGTACAGCTGGCGCGACAGGCCCACGGCAAAGTCGCAGATGTCGATCATCTCCTGCACCTCGCCCAGGCCTTCGGACGGGATCTTGCCCGCCTCGATGGTCACGAGCAGGCCCAGGTCGGCCTTGGCGGCGCGCAGCTCTTCGCCCAGCAGGCGCACCAGCTCGCCCCGGCGCGGTGCGGGCACATTGCGCCACGCCAAAAAGGCCGCATGCGCGCGGCCGATGGCGGCCGTGGCGTCGGCCGGGCTTTGCTGTGGCACCTGCGCCAGCACCTCGCCCGTGATGGGCGAACGGGCCGCCAGCGTGCCGCCGGTGTAGGCGGCGCGGGGCACGCCCAGGCGTTGCAGCAGTTGATCGACTTCGGACACGAGGGAGGTGGCGACAGAGGTGGCAGACATGGCGGCTCGCAAGGGTGGATGGAGGCGGATAGAAGACAGCAGCGTGGGAGAACACACGCAATGAATGCGCCAATATCCGCCAATCGCGCCGCGCTGGATAGCAAAAAAATGGAACTACTTGATCACAAATCAGAATGAAGTGCCTGAAAATATCAGGACCTTTACCCTATATCCAATGCGCGGCAATGACTCAAAAGGCCCCATTTTTGCTTTCAACCATCATTCCCCCAACGCATAACCTGGCATGACCCTGCTGCGCCGCGCCTTCCTGCCCTCCACCGCCGACCTGCTGGCCTTCGAGGCCGCCGCCCGCCACCAGAGCGTGTCGCGCGCGGCCGAGGAGCTGCACCTCACCCAAAGCGCCGTGTCGCGCCAGATCCGCCAGTTGGAAGAGCAGATCGGCACCGCCCTCTTCCACCGCGTGCGCCAGCGCGTGGTGCTGACCGACGCGGGCCGCGTCTATGCGGCCGATGTGCAAAACGTGCTGCAGCAACTGTCGGCCAGCACACAGAAAGCCATGGCGTTCTCCAGCACCGACGGCCTGCTCAACCTGGCCGTGCTGCCCACGCTGGGCACACGCTGGCTCATCCCGCGCCTGGGTGGCTTCATGGCCCTGCACCCCGAGGCCATGGTCAACTTCTCGGCACGCACTGAGCCCTTTGACTTTGCAGGCACCCCGTTCGACGCCGCCATACACTTCGGCAACCCGCACTGGGCGGGCGCCGTGTGCGAATACCTGATGCACGAAGAAACCGTGCCCGTGTGCAGTCCCACCTACCGCGACCGCCACAACATCCACACCCCGCACGACCTGACGCGCGTGGTGCTGCTGCAGCAAAGCACCCGACCCACCCAGTGGGCCGAATGGTTTGAGCGGGTGGGTGCCCCCACGGCCCTGGCCCTGCGCGGCCCGCAGTCCGAGCACTTCGCCATGATTGCGCAGGCAGCTGTGTCGCACCTGGGGGCGGCGCTGCTGCCGCGCTTCTTGATCGAGCAGGAGTTGGCTGCGGGGAGCCTGGTGGAGCTGTCAGACCAGGTGCTGACCAGCACCGATGCGTATTACCTCGTGTACCCCGAGGCGCGAGCGCAGACGCCGCTGGTGAAGGCGTTCAGGGATTGGGTGGTGGGGGAGTGTGCGGGGCACGGACAGTAACTGAGGTGGGTACGGCCAGAGCCCTTCACACCCTCACGTGCGAACATAGGGGGGGCCACCCTGCGCGAGGATGCGCGGCAGGTTCAGGCTGGTGTGAGTACCATTTCCACGCGGTGCAACCCAGGGCCGTAAAAGTCCAGGGTACAGTCCATTGCCCTGAACCCCTGGTGGCTATAGAAGTCTTGGGTGTGCTGGCTGGTCTCCAGACGAATGGGGGCGCCGGGATGGGCCTGCAGGATCCTTTGGACACGCTGGTGGACCAGTACCTTTCCCAGGCCTCGTCGGTGCAGGTCACGGCGGACCATGCCCCAAACCAGCACCATGCCACCTTGCGCATCCTCGCAGTATCCGCCGCAAGCCACCACGGCCTGCGCCTGCTCCAGAACAAAGTAGTGGCAACTGTTCTCCTCCAAGAACTTCACGAAATAGGCACGTTCGGATGGATCAAAAAACGGCGGGGTGTTGCTGTCAAAGATTTCAAGACAGCCCGCTGCATCCCCAGGGGAACAGGGGCGAAAAACTGGGTACATGGGAAAAGGCTGGTTTCAAGTCTCAGGAATATCAGGTAGCTGCAGGTCTGCACAGCGGCAATCGTCGGCGTCTTGCACTTGCTCTCACATCGGCAGCGGCTCCATCACCATCTCGTGCCAAGCAAGTCCCGCATGGCCAGAGGCCGACGGCCTGACATACCGGTAGCCCATGCGTTCATACAGACCAACATGGCGCTCCCTGCACATCAGATGAATACTGGTCTTGCCCCGCTCTACCATCCCGCGGACAAACCGCTCCATCATGCGACGGGAGTAGCCCTTACCCTGGTGCACGGGATCCACCGCAACAGACATGATGACCACGTGCGACGCAGCAGGGTCATGACCCACCAACTGCTTGAATGCATCATCCGCCATAGCAACCTCGTGTGCGCAGCCGCTGTTGATGAAACCCACCACCTGCCCCTCCAGCTCCATCACCAGGAAACCTTCGGGATAGTCGGCGATGCGCTTCGTTATCTTCTCCAGCGTCGCCGCCTCGTCACCGCCGTACGCAGCCGATTCGATCTGAAAGCAGCGCTGCGCATCGCAGGCGATGGCGTTGCGAAAAGGGGAGCAAGCAGAGGAGGCAACAGACATGGTGGAGGAAAGGGGCGAAAAAAAGAACTGTGAGAACAGGCCAATGGTACGCATGCCCCTCAATGCATGTACTGCATTTTCTTCAGGCTATAGTGAACAGCATGCACGATGCTCTTCGCCAATTGGACCTGAACCTGCTGTTGGTATTCGACGCCCTGCTGCGGCACCGCAGCGTGGCGGTGGCTGCTGACGAGCTGGCGATCAGCCCTTCGGCGTGCAGCCATGCGCTGGCGCGTCTTCGCTCCGCCTTGCTGGACGAGTTGTTCGTTCGCGAGGGGACGGTCATGGAGCCCACGGCAAAGGCCAGGAGGCTGGCGGACGGCGTGCAGGATGGATTGCGCCTGCTCTCGACGAGCCTGGGCGAAGGCCGCTCGTTCAACCCGGCAAGCAGTCGGCAAACCTTCGTTTTCACGGCCACGGACTTCACCACATTCGCACTCCTGCCTCCATTGGTTGCTGCCGTGGCGGCCGTGGCGCCCCGGATACGCATCAAGGTGGAGCATTCGCGACGCCGTGATTCCGTGGAAGCACTGGCATGTGGCCGCGCGCATTTCGCCCTGGGGTTCGCAGACGAAAGCGCCACCATCCATAAGGGCCTAGATTCCGTCACCTTCATGGAAGGCGACTACGTGGTGCTCGCGCGGGCCGACCATCCACGCATCCAAGGCAAGCTTACGCTAGCCCAATACCTGAAGGAACGGCATGTCGCCGTTCTTCCCTGGGAGCATGAAACGAGTGTGATTGACGGAGCGCTGCTTCAGATGAAGCAAGCGCGCGATGTAGCGCTGGAGCTTCCGAGCATGCTGGCTGCGACCAGCATCATTGCAGCCACCGATCTCCTTCTGACACTTCCGCACAGTGCGGCGGTTCATGCTGCGGCGAGCCTGCCGCTCGCCATCCACCCAGCGCCCTTGCGCACGCCGCCGTACACGCTCAAGGCGTTCTTCCATCCCCGGCATGCAAGCACCCCGGGCCATCGGTGGATGCTGACGCAAATGTCCCAGGTGCTGGGCTCTGCGGCCCAAACACAGCGCTGACATTTGCCCACATACCCACAGAGCAAGACACATCAGCACCCAGAGCCCAGTGTCGCCTTCGTTCAAGACCCCACCCCCCTCGCAAAGGCACCATCCCGCGCCATGCAACTTGAACCCCTCGACACCCACCTCTGGCACGCCACCCACGCCTTCAAGGCCAACAGCCTTCCCATCACCACGCGCATGACGGTGGTGCGCCTGCCAGGGCGCAAGCTTTTGATCCACTCGCCCATTCCGATGCCGCCCGGCAGCGCGTTGTTGCGCCAGGTGCAAGACCTCGGCAGCGTGGCCTTTATCGTGGCGCCGAACAAGATGCACCACCTGTTTCTGGCGCCCTGTGCACAGGCCTTTCCGGGCGCGGTGGTCTACGGCCCGCAAGGGCTTGCGCAGAAGCGGCGGGACCTGGCCGCAACCTTGCGTGCGCTGCCTGCGGGCGACCTGCCCGAGTGGCTGCCGGAGCTGGAGCACTTTGCATTCGAGGGCATTCCAGCGGGCAATGAATCGGTGTGGTTTCACCGGCCATCGGCCACGCTGATCGTGACGGACCTGCTGCAGTGGATGGCGGGTGATCTGCCCTGGCCCACGCGGGCCTATGCCACGCTGACGGGGGTGCGGGGCAAGCTGGCCGTGCCGCTCACGGTGCGTGCGCTGGTGCGCGACCGGGCTGCAGCGGCCCGCAGTGCGGAGCGTTTGTTGCGCTGGCCCTTCACACGGGTGGTGGTGGCCCACAACTGCGTCATTGACACCGATGCGCACGCGCAAGTGGCCCGGGCACTGGCGGTGTTCTGACTCCGAAGCGCACCCAGGTCGGCAGGGATTGGAGGGCGGCGGAGGAGCACAACAGCCTGACATCCAGCCCTGCCGATGATTTTTTGCGCTGGCCCGTCCATCACAACGGTGTACATCGCCCATTGGCGTGCTCACAAATGCCGCAACAAGTACCCCAGCCCGGTATTCGCCACCAGCCCCAGCACCACCAGTGCCCCTGCCACCAGCGCGGCATGCCCGGCACCCAGCCCCGCACGTTCGCGCACCCATTGCCACTCAGCGACACAAAACCACAGTAGCGCCAGCCCCGCCAGCCCCACGCCCACTGCCGGCAGAACCCCGCCAGACAGAGCGAACGAGGTACTGATGGACATGGCCAGCGCGAATGGCGCCACCAGGTAGCACGGCTCGTAAAACGGGTTGCGCAAATTCACGCGGTGGATGGGCTGCCGGCTGTGGCGCATGTACCAGACAGCGCCTGCCAGCGACCAGATGCCGAAGGCCATGGTGCGGTACATCAGCAGGTTTTGCTCGGACTTGAGCAGTGCGGCGGCCAGCGAGCCCATCTCTTGGTCGGCCTGCTTGCGCAGCGCCAGATCCAGCACATGGGCCACCAGCACGCACAGGATGAGCAGCAGCGGCGGGCTGATGGCGTCGCCGTAGCGGTCGTCGCCCTCGCGGGTTTGCTCCGTCTGCACGTAAGCCACCATCTGGCGGGGATGCAGCACGATGCGCCACAACGTTTTGGGCAACAACACCAGCCAGATCAGGGCTTCGTACACAAAGTCTTCAAACGACTTGAGGATCTTGAGAAAGTCCACCAGCAACTCCTTGAGGCCAAGGGCCCGTTCAGTCAGGTGCCCACGCTGCTTGAAAAGGCCAGCGCAAAGGCCATGATCGCCCAGTCGTTGGCAATGTGGGCGATGGTGCTGGCCCACAGGTTGCGGGTGTAGATGAAGACGGCCGTGAGCACCAGACGCGCGGTGCCGATGACCAGCAGGGCCTGGCCGACATGCCATTGGTAGGTGGGCAGGTGCAGCGCACCAAACAGCAGCGCCGTGGCCACCCACGCAAAGGCAACAGCCCAGCGGGCAGGCATGCCAGCGCGGTGCAGCAAAGCCACGGTGGCCAGCAGGGGCAGGATGGTGACCAGTTCCTCACCCAGCAATTGCACGGCCGTCAACGCAAACCGCACCACCAGCTGTGCCGAAGTCAGGCCCGCCGCAACATCCAAACTGGCGTTGGCACTGAGGTGTGACATGCCGAGCCCGTACACCGCCACCAGGGCAGGCAAGCCCAACACCAGCGGCACGGCGGCCAATGCCAACGCCACATCGCGCCAACGGGGGCGTCTGAACAGGGCCACCCAGTCCTGGCCCACGGCGACGCGCAACCCCGCCCACTGCACGCCCACAAACAGCAGCGCGGCCAAAACGCCGACCCACGCACCCTGCCACCAACGCGGAACCAGCAACAACAGGGCGAACGCCAGGGCACTTGCAACCCATAGCAGCAGGCAGGCGCCGTTGTGCAGTGGCACAGGGCTACCAAAGCTGTACGGCAGGCTGGAAGCCAGTGGCGGCTGCAAGGTCGCAGAGAGTGCAATAGGTTTGAGAGTCAAAGCAGCCTCCAGGGGTGTGCGACCCCAAAAAACGACAAGCAGGAGCCGCGAGATTACCCGGGCTTACCTGCTGCTGTATGCCACCCGTTGACGACCTGCAGGCCTTGCGGGGCGATGCCCCATCTCTGCACAATGGCCTGCGCCGAGGCTCTCTGCAGGTATTACTGCAGGTTCTGCAGCGCGTAGCAATATGCGGCGTCGCCCAGAAACTCCACCATGCGCGGGTGGTAGGTGTTGTGAAAGGTCTTCATATCGGCGTTGTCGGCGTAGAACAGCGCGGTGCCCACGTAAGCATCGCGCGATGGCACGTAGAACCGCGCAACGATGGCAAAGTGTCTTTCCATCAGTGCCTGAATCGCCTCGGACTCGGGGGCATTGGCGTCGATCAGCGGCGCCAGCTCTTTGTAGAAGGCGTCGAAGTCGGCATGCACCTTAGTTTTGTCCACATGCGCCCAGTTGTCGGTGATGGCCAGGGATTGTTCTTGTTCGGCACGCTGTGCGGCGCGGCATTGGTCGAGGTACCCGGGGGTGGTTTGTTGCAGGCTCATGGGGTCGCGTTGGCTCGGTGAATGGGTGGCAGTGCCGCAATCTGCATCCACCTGCCGGTGGAGCTGCCTGCGCACAGGAAAGCGCGGACTATAGCGACGCAAAGCCACCTTGGTAGTGCTGCGTTCTATCGGCACCACACCTCTGGGATTTGGCGCTTTTTTGCAGCGGCTGGGCGGGCGGTCTGCGCACTGGAACAACAGGCCACATCCAATCCGTCATCACAGCGAACCGCACGTCGGGTGCAGCACGCGCGTGCCATCACACCGAAGAGTTGGCGGCGCCGGGCGGCGCCAGCAGTTGCTCAGACGGCTGCCCCGCCAGGCTTTGCGCAGGCCGACGCAGGGTGGCATCGAAGGGGTGGATGCGCGGGCCGATGGCGGCGGCCTCGCGCTTGAGCAGTTCGACCACGGTGGGCAGCCGGTCTTCGTTGAGGCGGGCAGAGATGGTGCCCACGCTCAGCGCGGCCACGGCCCGGCCTTCGCGGTCGAGCACGGGCACCCCCACCCCGGCCATGCCTTCGAGCAGGCCGGTGTTGCGCGCGGCATAGCCACTCTGGCGCACGCGCTCGATCTCGGTGCGCAGATAGACCTCGTCGTACACGCCGTACTCGCGCACGCGCGAGAGATTGAAACGGATCACTTCCTCGCGCTCAGCCTCAGGCAGGAAGGCGAGGATGGACAAGGCCCCCTGCCCCACACCCAGCGCCACGCGGCCGCCAATGTCGCCAGTGAATGAGCGGATGGGGAACGGCCCCTCGCTGCGGTCCAGGCAGATCGCGTCGAACCCGCTGCGCACCAACAAGAAGATGCTGTCACCCAGGCTGGCACTCAGGCGCAGCAGCGCAGGGCGGCAGATGCTGCGCAGGTCGCCAGGGTTGCCCGCCTTGGCCGCGAGCGCAAAGAACTCCGTGGACAGGCGATAGAGCTTGCTGCGCTCGTCCTGCTCAACCATGCCCTCAGCGACCAGCGATTGCAGCAAACGGTGCGTGGTGCCCTGGGTCAGGCCAATCGCGCGCGCCAATTGGGTGACTCGCCCCCCCTCGGCCTGCACGGCCACCAGGGCGCGGATAAGGGCAAAGACCCGGGGTACGCCGCCCGTGCCTGCGGATGCTGCTTCCATGCGTCACTCCTGCGGAATAGATGGGTTGCATTCTAATCCTCATATTCCATTAAACGGAATAAATTGAAGAAAAATTCTGTTTAATGGAATACCCGAGTCGAGCTGGTTCGCATATTGCAATAGAGTGAATCAACATCACCGGGCAAGTCCAATTTCAGGGAACAAGGTGCACCACAGCGGTGCACACCGCTCCACAAACTGGAATACAGGCAGCCTGGCGTTCCAAGACACCGTCTGTTGCCCTGTATCCCCTCAAGGAAACCGGGCGACGGCATCCAGAAAAGACAGACAGCAGAAAGGCCCACGCATGTCCTTCCTTCAACTCACGGATGTGACCAAGTTCTATGGCAGCACCTGCGCGGTGCAGTCCATGAACCTTTCGGTGGAAAAAGGCGAGTTCGTATCGCTGCTGGGCCCGTCGGGCTGCGGCAAGACCACCACCTTGCAGATGGTGGCGGGCTTCGAGGCGGTGAGCAGTGGCCGCATCGAGCTGGCGGGGCGCGACATCACGCATGCCAAGGCCAACACGCGCGGGCTGGGCATCGTGTTCCAGAGCTATGCCCTCTTCCCGCACATGACGGTGGCCGACAACGTGAGCTTTGGCCTGGAGATGCGCAAGGTGCCCAAGGCCGAGCGCAAGGAGCGCGTCGCCCAGGCCCTGGGCCTGGTGCACCTGGAAAAACACGCAGGCCGCTACCCGCGCGAGCTGTCGGGCGGGCAGCGCCAGCGCGTGGCGCTGGCACGCGCGCTGGTGATCGAGCCGCCCGTGCTGCTGCTGGACGAGCCCCTGTCCAACCTCGACGCCAAGCTGCGTGAAGAGATGCAGTTCGAGCTGCGGCAGATCCAGCGCAAGGTGGGCACCACCACGGTGATGGTCACCCACGACCAGAGCGAAGCCATGTCCATCAGCGACCGCGTGGTGGTGATGGAGGCCGGCCGTGCCACGCAGATTGACCACCCGCACCGCGTATATGAACACCCACGCACGCGCTTCATCTCTACCTTTGTGGGCAAGGCCAACCTGGTGCCCGGCAAGGTGACCACGGCCAGCGCCACACACACCCATGTGGGCGCAGGGCCCATCGAGGTGCAGGTGGAGGGCGCGCAGTTCCGCCCCGGTGCGGCCGTGCTGCTGAGCGTGCGGCCCGAAAAGCTGCAACTGGTGCCAACGGTGCAGGGCCGCATCGACGGCGAGGTGTGCGAGCGCTTCTTCCTGGGCAGCCAGTGGCTGTACCGCGTGGGCACGGCCATGGGCGATTTGATGGTGCTGGCGCCCAACGATGGCCGCAGCGCACTCGACGAAGGCGAGCGCACGGGCCTGGACTGGCCCGACCACTGCATGCGCCTGCTGCCTGCCGATGAAGCGGCCATGGCCGAAGCCGAGGCCACGCCATGACAAGCGCAACGACAACGACGACGGCAGCAACGCCCCATCAGTTGCTGGGCAAAAAGGCCCTGCCCTGGTGGCTGTCCGGCCCGGCGCTGCTGCTATTCACCGTGCTGCTGCTGGTGCCGCTGGCACTCACAGCCGTGCTCTCGTTCAACGCCTTCGACCCGGCCACGGGGGTGAAAGCGGGCGAGTTCACGCTGGAGCACTACGGCCATGTGTTTGCCGATTCGTACTACCACGCGATCTTCTGGCGCACGTTCTGGATCGCCGGTCTGGTCACGCTGATCTGTGTGCTGATTGGCGCGCCCGAGGCCTATGTGCTCAGCCGTATGCGCAACCCGTGGCGCTCCATCTTGCTGCTGGTGGTGCTGGCGCCGCTCTTGGTGTCGGTGGTGGTGCGCGCGTTTGGCTGGAGCATGCTGCTGGGCCCCGAGGGGCTGGTGAATGCCGCCTTCGGCCTGGTGGGCATCGGCCCGGTGAAGATGCTCTACACCGAGATTGCGGTGGTGATTGCGCTGGTGCACGTGATGCTGCCCTTCATGGTGATCCCCGTGTGGACATCGTTGCAGAAGCTCGACCCGGGCGTGGAAAACGCGGCCCTGTCGCTGCAGGCCTCGCCCTTCACCACGCTGCGGCGCATTGTGTTGCCGCAGGTGCTGCCCGGCATCCTTTCGGGCAGCCTGATCGTGTTTGGCCTCGCGGCCAGCTCGTTCGCGATCCCCGGCTTGTTGGGCGGTCGGCGGCTGAAGATGGTGGCCACGGTGGTGTACGACGAGTACCTGCACGAGCTGAACTGGCCGCTGGGCGCCGCGATTGCGCTGACGCTGCTGGTGGCCAACCTGGTGGTCATGCTGAGCTACAACCGGCTGGTTGAAGGCCGCTACAAAAAGTCTTTGGGATAACCAAGATGCAAAAGAACGGCCCCCTCGCCCTCGCGTTCAACGCGCTGGTCATCACCTTCATGCTTGCCCCGTTGCTGGTGGTGTGCATCGTCGCCTTCACGCCGCACAACACGCTGACGCTGCCCACCACCGAGTTCTCGCTGCGCTGGTTCAAGGCGGTGTTCGAGCACTCCGACTTTGTGCAGTCGTTCTGGAACAGCCTGTGGCTGGCCCTGGCATCGGCCACGCTGGCCACGGTGCTGGCCGTTCCTGCGGGCATTGCGATCACGCGCTACGACTTTCCCGGGCGCGGTTTCCTCAACGGCCTGTTCCTGTCGCCACTCATCATTCCGCACCTGGTGCTGGGCGTGGCCCTGCTGCGCCTGTTTGCACTGATCGGCGGCACGGGCAGCTTTGGCTGGCTGGTGGTGGCGCATGCGCTCATCGTCACACCCTACACGCTGCGGCTGGTGGTGGCGGCGCTGGTGGGGTTTGACCGCAGTGCCGAGCATGCAGCCCTGTCGCTGGGCGCGAGCCAGGCCACGGTGTTCACGCGCATCACGCTGCCGATGATCCTGCCGGGCGTGACGGGCGGGTGGATGTTGGCTTTCATCAACAGCTTTGACGAAGTGACCATGTCGATCTTCGTCACCTCGCCCAGCACGGTGACGCTGCCGGTGCGCATGTACATGTACGCCACAGAATCCATCGACCCGCTGATGGCCGCCGTGTCGGCGCTGATGGTGGCGGTCACGGCCTGCGCCATGGTGCTGCTGGACCGTGTGTATGGACTGGACCGCGTCCTCGTGGGCCGGAAGTAGATGAGCACCCACACCATGAGTTCCAGCCCAGCCTTGCTGCACCGTGTGGCCGAAAAGAGCCGTGCGCCCGTGCACTTCACCCTCAACGGCCAACCCGCCACCGCCCTGCAGGGCGACACGGTGCTGACCGCCATCCTCACCCAGCATGCGCAACTGCGCCGCAACGAATTCAGCCACGAGCCCCGCGCAGGTTTTTGTTTGATGGGCGCCTGCCAGGACTGCTGGGTGCAGACCGACAGCGGCGAGCGCCTGCGCGCCTGCAGCACCTTCATTGCACCGGGCCTGGCACTGCGCACCGAGCCCGTGGACACGATGGCCTTGGCCACCGGAGGCCAGGCATGACAACCGCGCCCTCTTTGCAACCCGTGATCGTGGGCGCGGGCCCCGCTGGCGTCCGCGCCGCGCAGACACTGGCGGCCCATGGCGTGCGCCCTGTGCTGATCGACGAGGCCGCGCGCGGCGGTGGGCAGATCTACCGCCGCCCGCCCGCGCACTTTGAACGCCCCCCGGCCACGCTGTATGGCACCGAGGCTGCGCGCGCCACGGCGGTGCACAGCGCGCTCGATGGCATGCAGACCCATATCGACTACCAGCCCGACAGCCTGGTGTGGAATGCCCAGGGCGGCCTGCTGGACGTGCTGCATGGCCCCACACAGACCACGCGCACGGTGCCCTACAGCCAGCTCATCGTGGCCAGCGGCGCCACAGACCGGGTGCTGCCCATCCCGGGCTGGACGCTGCCGGGCGTGTACACGCTGGGCGGCGCGCAGGTGGCGCTCAAGTTCCAGGGCTGTGCGATTGGTAGCCGCGTGGTGCTGATGGGCACGGGCCCGCTGCTCTACCTGGTGGCCTACCAGTATGTGAAGGCAGGGGCCACCGTGGCCGCCGTGCTGGATACCGCAAGGCTCACCGACCAGATGGCCGCCGTGCCCGCCATGCTCACCCAGCCTGCGGTGTTTGCCAAAGGCGTGTACTACGTGGCGTGGCTGCGCGCGCACGGCGTGCCCATCCACAGCGGTGTGCGCCCCGTGCGTGTGCTGGGCGACACCCGCGTGGCGGGTGTGGTGTGGGCCGATGGCGCCGGACGTGAGCACACGATGGACTGCGATGCCGTGGGCTTTGGCTACGCATTGCGCTCAGAGACCCAGCTGGCCGACCTGCTGGGCTGCCGCTTTGCCTGGGTGCCCCTGCACCGCGCCCACCTGCCCGAGCGGGATGCCGACGGCCGCAGCAGCGTGCCAGGCGTGTACCTGGCGGGCGATGGCGCGGGCATCATGGGGGCAGATGCCGCCGAGTGGGCGGGCGAGCTGGCGGCGCTGGCGCTGCTGCAAGACCACGGTGCGGCTGTCGATGCTGCCCGCATGCAAACGCTGCGGGGCCAGCTCAGCCATCTGATGCGCTTTCGCCAGGGGCTGGAGCGTGCCTTCCCTTTCCCCACCGACTGGGCCGCACACGCGCCCGATGCGCTGGTGGTTTGCCGCTGCGAGAACATCACGGCGGGCGAGTTGCGCGCCTGTGTGCGCGACAGCGGCGCCGACGAGATGAACCGGCTCAAGGCCCTTACCCGCGTGGGCATGGGCCGCTGCCAGGGCCGCAGCTGCGGCGTGGCAGCCGCTGAAATCCTGGCCCAGGCCACCGGCAAGCCCGTGGAGCTGGTGGGCCGCCTGCGCGGGCAGGCCCCTATCAAGCCGATACCAATCCACCTGCAGGCACGGCAAGTGCGGCAGAGCGCCGACGCGGGAGCCAGCGCATGAGCAGCCACCCCACCCGCACCATCCAAACCGACGTCGCCATTGTCGGCGGCGGCATCGTGGGCGCATCGGCCGCGCTAGCGCTGCGCCGCAAGGGCGTGGATGTGGTGCTGCTGGAGCGCGACCTGTGCGGCTCGCGCTCCAGCGGCGTGAACTACGGCGGCGTGCGCCGCCAGGGCCGCCCGCTGAGCCAGTTGCCCCTGGCGCAGCGCGCTCACCAGATCTGGGCGCGCCTGCCCGAGCTGATCGGCACCGATGGCGAATACGCGCGCACCGGGCATTTCAAGATCGCACGCAGTGAAGCGGACATGGCTTCGCTGGAGCACTATGCAGACATCAGCCGCGACTTCGAGCTGGGCATCCAGCTGATCAGCGACGGGCGCCTGCGCACCGAATGCCCGTGGCTGGGCGGCAAGGCCGTGGGCGGTTCGCTGTGTGTGGACGATGGGCAGGCCAACCCGCGCCTGGTGTCGCCCGCGTTCGCGCTGGCAGCCCAGCGTGCCGGTGCGCAGATCTTCGAGCGCTCGCCGCTCACGCGCATCGAGCACAGCGGCAGGCAATTCACGCTGCAGTCGGGCACTGCGCTGCAGGTGCAGGCGCCCGTGGTGCTCAACTGCGCAGGTGCCTGGGCGGGTGCCCTGGCCGCTCAGTTTGGCGAAGCCGTGCCGCTGCGCTCCGGCCACCCGGCCATGATGGTCACCGAGCCCCTGCCCTACTTCATGCGCTGGAGCCTGGGCGTGGAAGGTGGTGGCATCTACTGCCGCCAGGTAGAACGCGGCAACCTGGTGCTGGGCGGCGGCTCGGGCTTCTGGCTCGATGCCGACCGCGCGCGCTCGGAGCGCGGCGCCATCGCATCGCTCACAGAGCAGGCCATCGAGCTGCTGCCTGCGCTCAAACACGCGCATTTCATCCGCACCTGGAGCGGCACCGAAGGCTACCTGCCCGACCGCCAGCCCGTGCTGTGCAAAAGCCGCACCACGCCGGGCCTGGTCCACGGCTTCGGCTTTGCGGGCGCGGGTTTCCAGATCGGCCCCGCCGTGGGCGAGGTGCTGGCCGAACTGGCGCGCGACGGGCAGACCAGCACACCCATCGACGCGTTTTCTCTCGCTCGCTTTGACGAACCGCCCGCGCCCGCCGCTGGCGCCATCCCCACAACCACAGTGCAGGCCCACTGAGCCCGCCGATCTTTCATCACCCCCCTCCCCACCCGAAAGGCAATCACCATGAACTTCGCTTTCCGCTCGAACGTTGTCTCCCTGCGCCGTGGCCTGCTGGCCGCAGCGGCTGCTGCCACGGCCCTGGCCGCCAGCGGCGCCGCCGTTGCACAAACCAAGACGCTGTACATCGGCATGAACGGCGGCACCATGGAGAAGGCATACACGCAGTACGTGTTCCCGGCCTTTGAAAAGCTGCACGGCGCGCGCGTGGTGGTGGTGCCCGGCACGTCCTCGGACATCCTGGCCAAGGCCCAGGCCAACAAGGACAAGCCGCAGATGCACGTGATGTTCCTCGATGACGGCATCATGGTGCGCGCCATGGGCATGGGCCTGTGCGAGAAGCAAAAGCCCAACCCGCACCTGAACGACATCTACCCTGCCGCGCGCTTCAAGGACGACCTGGCCAGCGGCGTGAGCCTGGGCATGACGGGCATTGCCTACAACACCAAGATGTTTGCCGAAAAGGGCTGGGCCGCGCCCACGTCGTGGATGGACTTTGCCGACCCCAAGTTCAAGGGCAAGGTGGTGTTCCAGTCCATGCCGTCGTCGTCCTTCGGGCTGCACGGCTTCTTGATGTTCAACCGCATCCAGGGCGGCAACGACAAGAACGTGGAGCCAGGCTTCAACAACTGGGCCAAGACCATCGGCCCCAATGTGCTGGAGTACATCCCCAGCTCGGCCAAGATCTCCGAGATGGTGCAGACGGGTGAGGCTGCGCTGTTCCCGCTCACACCCACGGCGGTGGCAGCGCTCAAGTCCAAGGGCATCCCGGTGGAATATGCACAGCCCAAGGAAGGCTCGGTGGTGCTCATGACCGGCCAGTGCGTGATTGCGAAAAACAGCGAGCCCGAGCTGGCACAGAAGCTCGCCGAATTTTTGCTGAGCCCGCTGGCACAGGCCAACGTGCTGCAATTTGGCGCGCAGATCCCCACCAACCCCAAGGCACCGGCCGTGGGCGAAGGCGCGGCCCAGGTCGCCCAGATCAGCCAGTGGATGAAAAATGCCGTGACGCTGGACTGGGACAGCGTGAACGCCAACCGCCCCGCCTGGAACACGCGCTGGAACAAGACCGTCGAGCGCTGAGAAGGGTGTGAGCAGGCAACGCCTGCTCACACCAGCGGGCTGTTTGTGACAAATGTCACCGGCCCCGCCACACACTGCGGCATGGGGTGCCCCAAACCGCTGCTTCGAATTCAGAATCCGCCGCCTGAACACGGCAATTGGGTCGTCGAATCGAAGAAGAGGGATACCACCATGAAACGCTGGATCAAATGGACTGCAGGCGGCGCCATGCTGCTGGGCGTGATCGTGGCCGCCACCGCAGCCAGCGGCCTGTACCTGGCCGAGCAGCGGCGCAACCGTTACATCGACATCAAGCCGCGCCCCGTGGCCTACACCACCGATGCGCAAACGATTGAACGCGGGCGCTACCTGTATGCATCGCGTGGTTGCACCGACTGCCACGGCGCGCAGGGCACGGGCCGCGAGTTTGTGAACGATGGCAAGGGCACGCGCATCGCGGGGCCCAACATCACGTCCGCAGGCGTGGTGGGCCGCTACCAGCCCGAGGACTGGAACAGCGTGATCCGCCACGGCGTCAAGCCCAACGGCCGCCCCGTGATGGTGATGCCCAGCGAAGACTACAACCGCTTCACCAACGACGACCTGAACGCGCTGGTGTCGTACATCCGCCAGCTGCCGCCCCAGGAGAGCACCCAGCAGGCGGTGGTGGAGCTGCCCCGCCCCGCCTGGGTGCTGTATGGCCTGGGCGTGATCCCTGACGCTGCCGCGCGCATCGACCACCAGCTGGCGCCCTCGCGCCCCGTGCCTGCGGGCGTGACGCTGGCCAACGGCCAGTACGTTGCCAACATGTGCATCGGCTGCCACGGCGCAGACCTGTCGGGCGGCAAGATCCCGGGCGGCCCGCCCGACTGGCCTGCGGCCTCCGACATCCGCCCCGGCTCCCACAGCGCCGACAGCGCCTTGGCGCGCTACCCCAACGCCACCAGCTTTGTGGCCATGCTGCGCACCGGCAAGCGGCCCGATGGCACGCCCATCCAGGTGATGCCTTTCGAATCGCTGGGCCAGCTCAGCGATGTGGATGCGCAGGCGCTGTACCTCTACCTGAATGCCCCGGTGGGTAGCGTGAAGCAGGAGGTGGGCAATGCCAACCCCCTGCCCCCGGCCCAGGGCACCAAGAGCAGCGCCAACACCGTGCCCTCGGGCCCGGGCGGACTCAAGCTGCCGGGCTGAACCCCTAGCGAAAAGGCTGCTTGCTGACCCACCGCCCGGTGGACCACCCGCTGCGGTGGTGGGTCAGCTCCCGCGGTGGTGGGCGTGGGCGTCCTGTGCAGGCGCCAGACTGTATGAGCCCATGGGCCCGCCGGGTGTGTTGCCGGGTGTGTTGCCGGGTGAGGCCGGTGGGGCGCGGCGCACGCGGGGCACGACGCTGAGCTGCACGGTGTCGAGCACGGGGCCGGGCACCACGTTCAGGGCCTTGCGTGGCAGGTCCACCAGTTGTTCGGCATGCCAGACGCGCACCTGGGCGGCACCATCGGGCACGGCAGGAAAACGCGCAATGCCGTCGTTGTCGGTCTTGAGCGACCAGGCCGAGTCCGTCACAAACACATGGCCGCGCATGGAGCCGTGCAGGTGGCAGCCCAGCAGCACCACGCCGGGCGCGTCCAGCTTCACGTCGGCAAAGTTGGCGGGCTTTCCGTCGGTCTTGCCCGCCAGGCGTAATTCGAAATTGGTACTGGTCGCCGCGCCGGGCGCAGCAGCCGGGGCTACGCCGGTGGGGTTGCCGCGCACATGGTGGTCCCAGCGGTCCTGGTTGGTGAAGCGCACCGTAGTGCCTGCCGAGACCACCGTCACCGCAGGCACAAAGCGCATTTTTTCCTGCTCGATGGTGGGGCTGGCCTGCAGCAGATTGGGCGGCGTGCCCGCTGCGTTGCCAGGGTAGATCACCACCACGGCGTCGGGCACGGGTTTGCCCTCGCGGTCCAGCACCTGGATCTGGATATTTCCGGCGCTAGCGCCCGTCCACAAAGCACTGATAGCTATCAAAACAAGAGTATTTCTCATGGTGGTTCAACGGGTGGTGATCACGTCCCGGTGCATGGGCGCCAGCAGGGCCAGCAAGCGGTTTTGCTGGGCGAAGGGTATGCCCTGGGCATCCATGGCGCTTTGCAGCACCTCGACCAGGGCGTTGAAATGGCCCTTGTTGATGTCCATGTCGGCATGGGCCGATTTCATGTCAGCGCCTTCATATTTGCAAGGGCCGCCGCTCAGCTGGCAGATCTGGTCGGTCAGGCTCTCCTTGAGGGCGGCGGGTTTCACGTCCTTGAAGTGGCCGCCAATGCGTGGGTCTTTGACAACACGGTTCACGAAGTCGTCCATCAGGCGGGTGATGCCGGGCTTTTCACCCAGCGCCTGGTACAGGCCTGCCGGGGCAGCGGCAGCGGTGGCTGCCGCTTGCGCTGCAGCGGTCTGCGCAAAGGCCGGGGCTGCCAGCAAGCCACTCAGGGCGATGGCAAGGGCGATGAGGGTGCGGGGGTGTGCCATGAAAACTCCTCAGAAAGCGACTTGGGCCGACAGGTAGTAACCCGTCTGGCGGCGGTTGTTGGTGATGCCGGGGACGATGCGGCCCAGGTCCACATAGGCCAGCGTGAGCGACACGTTCTTGCTGGGCGCCCAGGCCACGAAGATGTCCTTCCAGTCGTCTTCGCGCAGCGCAGCGCCCAGGCCTGCCGCAGCGCCCAGCGCCTGCAGGTTGTTGGGCTTGAAGCGGTATTCGGCGCCCACCGCCAGGTTCTTGTTGATCAGGTACGCCACCGAGAACTCGGGCTGCAGGCTGCGGCTGTTCTTGCCAGGTGCGGCCGAGCCAAAGCCCAGCAGGCCGTTCTGGTTGGCGTTGGTGTAGCGCAGCGTGCCATTGACCAGCACGCTTTGCGCCAGCAGCAGCTTGGTGGCGCTCACGTACACATCGGTGCCGCTGGTTTTGGTGCCCAGAAAGTCCAGCACTGACCTGATGGAGCCCGGGTGCACCTGCTTGTGCTCCAGCCCCACCGCAATCTGGGGCATCCAGCTGTCGCTGTTGAGCACCGCGTCGCCCGCCACCTTGAGCTTGATGCCGAGCACATCCATCTTGATGTGCTGGCCGGGTGTCACGCCAAACGGCGCAATGCCGTTGAGCGCGATCGCGGGCGAGGCATCAAAGTCCTGGCGCGCCAGCGACAGCTCCAGGCGGTCGTGCAGGCCCAGGGCCACGCCATAGCCGTTCAGGCTGTAATCCTGGGTCGCAGCACGGGTGGCATAGGCGCTGACACCCACCTCGCCCTCGGTGGCATTGCTGCCAATCACTGCCCAGGGGGTCAGCCCGCCGCCCGCCGATCCGGCGATGGTGCTGACACCACCGGTGAGCAGCAGCTTGCCGGTATCGGCCTGGGCCGCACTGCAGGCCAGTGCAACGCCAGCCAGCACGGCGATGGAAAGGGGACTCTTCATGGGGCGCTCCTCGTGTTTGTAAATAATTGCTACGACAGCGTCATTACGCACACGGGCGACGTCCAGATGTGAATCCAGAGTACCGCAAAGGGTCTTTAGCGCCTGATCAGGGTCCGGCCCCCACGACGGACTGGCCACCGTTCTCGTCAGCCAGCGAAGGCAAGGCGCTGCACGGTCCAGTACAGCGACAGCACCAGCAACGCGACGGAGCCCCCATGCACCACCACCGAGCGGTACCACGCCCTGCGCGCCAGTGCCACCGAGACCGCGCACCACAGGGCGACCACCATCAGTTGGCCCACTTCGACCCCCAGGTTGAACCCCGCCAGGGCCCACAACAGCGAAGCCCCCGCCACGCCCGCTTCAACCAGCACCCCGGAAAAACCCAGCCCGTGCACCAGCCCAAAGCCCAGAGCAAGCCAGCTACTGCGCAGGCCTTGGACGGGAAACAGGTTCAGCAACGCCGAGATGCCGATGCTGATGGCAATGGCGGGCTCCACCCAGTTGCCCGACACGGTGACCCAGCCCAGGCCTGCCAGTGCGAGCGTGATGGAATGGCCCACGGTGAAACAGGTCACCGTGAGCAGGAGCGCCTTGATCCCGGCGAAGCGGTCCCTGGCGCCGGAGGCCGGGGTTTCAGCGATCGGTGTGGTGCCGGACTCCGTGTGCAATGGCAGATCGCGGTGGCGGGGCTGCGGCCGCGCCAGGGAGATGGGCAGCAACAGTGCCAGCAAAAAGGCCAGGTGGTCGTAGCCAGACAGGATGTGGTGCACCCCCTCGGTCACAAAGTGCAGCAGCGTGGCCAACCCGCCGCGTGTGGCGCCGGGCTCTGTTGCGTCCGCACCTTGAGCCCCTTCCGCACCGTCTGCCCCCGCTTGTCCTGCGCGGCTGCCCGCAGAGCGCAGGTCGGTGCCCGAGCGCCCGTCAGGGGCCAGCACGGCTGCCAGCGTCTGGCCGCTCAACGCGCCGCCCACCAGCAGGCGGTGTGTGGGGTCGATGCCCTGCATCAGGCCGTAGCGCAGAGTGACCGCCTGGGCTGGCGCACAGGGCAGCGTGGCAGCCAGCCGCGCGTAACGCCCATCGGTGCGCTGCTCCAACGCTTCAAAGCGCCAGGCAGGCACCGTCGCCGTTCCGTCGCACTGCCACAACATGCCCTGGCCCACCCACTGGACGATGGCGGGCATGGACTGTCGCACCTCGCCCCATGTGAGCTGACGGTCGCCATCGGCATCGAGCTGCTCCAGCGCGGCATCCACATCCTTCAAGGCCACCGACAGCACAAGGCCTATCGATGCGCCCGCCCCTGCAGTGCCCAGGGATGCCGGGGCATCCGCCACCCGCAGATAGGCGTCGCTGGCCTTGTGGGCCCAGGCACTGGGCGCCAGTGCTGCGGCAGCCAACGCGACAGCCACCATGGCCCGCAGGGAACGCCCGTGTGGGCGCAGGAGGCCCGTTAACCAGTGCATGCAGCGCATCATTGGGCTCCCCGGGTCTGCCAGCGCGCCAGGCGCAGGTCTTGCAGTCCTGCTTGCTGCAGGGCCTGCCGCACGGCCTGGTGGGCAGCAGCGTCGCCCGACTGCTCAGAGGTCTGCAGTGCAAGCCACCAGTCGAGTGGCTCTTTTTGCAGGGCAAGGTTGGTGAGGGCCGCCTTCCATGCGGCGGCGGGTTGCCCCTGCAACCACAGCGCCAGCATGGCACGCTCCCGGGCGTGGGCGTCCAGCCCCTCTCCGCGCGCCGCGATGGCGGCAAAACGCGCTTCCAGGTCGCGCACCAGGGGCTGCCACGCGGCGTCCCCCATCAGCCGCAGGGCCTGCGCGCGCCGCAGCAGCACGGAGTCGCTGTCGGGCTGGTGCCTGAGCACCTCCAGTGCGGCGCTCGCACGATTGCGGCGCAACAGCTGGTCGGCATAGGCCAGCGCCGTGTAGCCGTCGGGGGCATCGGCCAGGCTGCGGCGGTAGGCCGCGTCGGCAGCGTCATCGCGCCCTGCGCGCTCTTCGCTCTCGGCCAGCAGCGACCCGATCCAGGCCCGCTGGGCAGCATCCCCCGCAACCTGCTGTCGCAGTGCGGTGAAGCCATTGCGCGCGGCATCGTGCTGGCCTTGCAGTGAACGGGTTTCAAGCAGGCAGGCGGTGGCATACAGCGCAGCACCGTGGCGGGCTACGTTGCGGCAGGCGGCCTCGGCGGCCTGATAGCGCGCGGCCACACGCTCCAGCGTGGCCAGCGTGAGCCAGCCCTGCACCTGTGCGGGGTTGGTTTGCAAGGCGCGCTCCAGCGTGGCGCGCGCTGCTGAAAATTCATGGCGCCCTTGCTCTACGGTGGCCTGCAACACCAGCAGATCGGCCGGGGCATCCGCCTGGCCCCACCAGCGAGCCAGGGCCGCCTGTGCCCGGCCCAGGTAACGCGGGTCCGCCGTCTCGCGTGACAGCGTGATCCAGCGCCGGGCCGTGGTGGCGGCGGCCTGGGGCGTGGCGGGGGCTGCGCTCACACGCTCGGGCAGACGCTCGACCACATCGGCATCGAGGCCGGGTGGCAAGTCCTGCGGCAAGGCCGCCAGGGCCGTGCCCGCCCATAGCACCAGGCACAAGGCCACGCACACACAGTGATGAGGTTTCTTCATGGGCTCGTGACAACAGCGGATATCGAAAGAGACACAATCACCCACGCACGCCCTGGCCACACCCCTTCGGGGCGCAGCCAAGACATCGCGCAAGGGTCAGAGCCGCGAATCGGGCTCTTCAGTCTCGGTAGTGGACAGCACCAGCTGGTCCACCGCCTGAGGTTCGGTGGTGTCCGATGCGCCGCTGGCCACAATGGGCTGCACAAACGCGAACGCGTTCACCATCACGGGGCCCCCATTGCCAGGGTCTGCCGTGTTGTCGCCGCTACCGCCCCCGCCGCAACCGGTGATGGCCAATGCCGCCACCGAAGTAAGGGCCAGGTGCTGAATCCGAAGGTTCTTTTGCATGGTGTGGCTCCTTCGGATCAGAAGTTCTTGGCACCGGGGAGCGGCGGGTTCACATACGGAAACGCCGTACGGTAGTCCGTCGCCTTGGTGCGCGAGCCGTCCACAAACGCTACCCCTCCTGCCGGGGCATCACCCGGCTTGCAGCCCACCTTGAGCGTGTCCGTGGCACCCGTCACCGTGCACAGCGCACCCATGGCCACGCGCAGCGATACGTCCACCACGTCGTCGCCCAAGCGGCGGCCGTTCGGGAAGCCGGCCGCATCCCCTGCCACCACCCCCAGCGAGTTCTGCGCAGCCGCAGCCGTGGCGGCAATGCCCGTGTTCAAGCGCAGCATTTCGGCCAGGGGGCCTCCAGCACCCAGGCCGGTGACGTTGCCGGGGCGATTGACGGTGGGCAGCCCCGTGAGGAAGGCCGTCATCAGGTCGGTACGCGGGAAATTCGTGGGGGCCTTTGCGCCAAACAGCGTCTCGACCAGCGTGGGCAGCGTGGGGTGCGTCACGTAGTCCGCAAAGTTGGCCGCATCATCCTTGGGCTTGGATGCGTTGAACTTGTCCTTGTCCTTGAGGCCAATCACCACCTCGTTGACCAGCGGCATGCCCAGGCGCGAGACCTGCGTCCATGCGCCACCGGCCTTCTCGCTGGTCTGCAGGCCCGAGTCTGGCTTGCCATTGAGCAAGCGGGCCTGGCGCAGGCTGGCAGTGGTCCAGCCGCCAATGACCTTCTCGCCCGATGCCGCCGTGAGGCAATTGGTGGGCACTTCCACCGCGAGCGACGTCACGTTCTTGTTGGCAATCTGGCCCGCGCCGAAGGCCGCAGCATTCGACTCGCTGGTGATGACGGCGGCAGGTGCATTCACCAGATCAAAGATGGTGCCCAACGACACCGGGAACGGGTCCTGCCGCTGGCCCACAAACACCTTGCCGGGGGTGGAGCAGCCGGGGATGTTGATGCCATACACATATTTGCCGGCGTAGGCGTCGTAGGCGGCCGCATTGCCCAGCGATTTTTCACCGATGTAGTCGATGGGCTTGGTAAAGGTGGTGCCCCCACCGGCCATGGTGATCTGCTCGCGCTTGCCGGTACGGCGGTCACCGCGCACGATGAACATCTCGTACTCTTCGCGGTAGGCCAGCGGGTCGCCCGCTGCGCCGCTGATGCCACCGGCGTTGCGCAGCGGAATGGCCACCTTCTTGCGGGCACCGTCAGGGCCGATATCGAGTGTGATGCCGTTGCCACCATTGTTCAGCGTGTTCTTGAAGCGGAACTGAAAGGTGATGTCCTCCGCTGCGTCGCCGTTGTTGTCGATATGGATCTCGTACAGCGCATTCGAGTCCAGGCTGAAGTAGTTGGGGCCGCCATAGGCATCCTGCAGCGGCAGGTAGTTGGCGATCATGGTGACAAAACCCGCTCGACCCGGTTCGTAGCTGTTGAACAGGTAGAAATCACTGCCGTCAACCTTGGGCTGGGTCGTGATGAACGGCGCCTCGCGGTGGCTGGACGCCAGACTGACGCCCGCTGCGCTGGCAGCCAGAACAGCCAGCACGGCCAGACTGATTTTTTTCAATGGCATGGGGATCTCCTCGTAGGTGGATGGTGGGGTGCCAAGCACCCCACCTTGAATACGACGAAGAGAAACCCGTGGATTCAACGGTGGCAACTATTCTTTTCTTTCGCCACCGGTTCTTCCAGACCTGTACGCAACTGCCTGAAACCCGGGTGTCAGGTGGCCTTGCGGATCAGAGCGCCCTTGAACAGCACCGGCCCGGTCGGGCCGGTGGCGCTGGGCACCCCCCCCTTGGGCTCCAGACTGATGGCCAGCGTGGGGACTTCTTTCACATCGCCCTCCTGGGCCACCAGCTTGAGCAGCTTGTCCTGCCCCAGCACACCCAGCGAACGCGGCCCGCCTGCGGGCGGCAGCGCCCACAGCTGCAGGGATTTGTCCGCACTTTCCTGAAAACCGCCCACGCGCTGCAGCACCAGCTGGTTGTTCTTGGGATCGAAGGTGACCAGCATGGACGCAGCCGCCTTGTCGTCCGCCAGCACGGCCACGTACTGGATCTGGGGCGCGGACTGCAGTTGCTGCTGCAGGGCCGCGATCTGCGCGCCCGTGGTGGCGCGCAGGCCGCCGTTGACCTGCACGCCCACCACCACCGCCGCCAGTGTGGCGATGGCCCCAGCAGCGGCGGCACCGCGCCACACCAGCAGGTTGCGCCACCAGCCGCCGGAGGCCGGGGCAGGCGCGGCCTGCCGGGCGGCCAGCATGGCCTGCTCCAGCTGGCCAGCCCGCACCAGGTTGTCAATGCGCGTCCAGACGGCGGGCGACGGCGCCACCTGCGGTTGCAGCTCGGTCAGGCCCGACCAGCGGGTCTGCCACACCAGGGCGGCGGCACGCACGGTGGCGTGCTCGCGCGCCAGGGTTTCAAAGCGGCGGCGGGCGCCACCGCGCAGCGTGCCCAGGGCGTAGCTGGCGGCCAGGCGGTCGAGCAAATCGGGGTGTTGGGTGATGTTCATGGCGACGACCTCAGGCATAGCGCGCCATGCAGGCACGCAGTTGCTCCAGCCCCCGGCGAATCCAGGTCTTGACGGTGCCCAGCGGCAGCTTGAGCTGCTCGGCCAGCTCGCCATGGCTCTGGTCGCGCAGGTAGGCCAGGCTCACCACCTCGCGCTGTTTGCTCTCCAGCTTGCCCAGGCAGTGGTGCAGGGCAAAGGCCTGCTCGCTGGCGTCGGCAGCGTCCATGGGGTTGGGCGAGTCGCCTTCCAGCGTCTGGGCCATGTCATCGTCCAGCTCGTTCATCAGATCGGCCCGGTCGGAGGTGCGCTTGCGCAGGGCATCCAGCGCCCGGCTGCGCACGATAAGCCCCATCCAGGCCATGGGCGGACTCAGCGATGCGCGGTAGCTGCCTGCGCTGCGCCAGATGGTCAAGAACGCCTCCTGCAGCACATCTTCCGCAGCGTCACGGTTGCGGACGATGCGCAGGGCCAGGCCAAAAAGCTGCGACGAGGTGCGCTCGTACAGTCTCTTCAGCGCGGAATCGTCCTGCGCGGCAATACGATCTAGGAGGTCCATCAGTTCACTGTCTGGGTGGAGGGTGCTCATGCGCCCATTCTCTGGGATTGGTCGGTTCGGCAGTGCCTGCAGGGCATTGCTGTAGGTGAATACGCCACAGCGGGCACTTTGGATGTAGTGGGGGCACAAACAGCGTCTCGGCAGCAGAGTCACGTGTCGCCGGATTTTCCCCACCCGGACAGGGCCGAATGAATCCAGATGGATGGAGAGGCCGTATTGCAAGGGTTCGCCTGCTCGCGCCCAAGGCGCTTTCCACCCGTCGCTCCCCGCCATGCCCCTGCCTCGCCCAGTGCCCCTTGTTCATTGTGTAGCCGTGGCAGCCGCCCTGCTATGGACGGCCCACAGCCCCGCTGCCGCCCAGTCGGTAGAACGTGGTGCCGCGCTGTATGCCGCGCACTGCAGTAGCTGCCACAGCGCCGACCAGCACGGAGACGGCCCGGCTCACCGGGGCGTGCTGGGGCGCCGCGCGGGGGCGCTGAAGGACTTTGACTATTCGCCCGCGCTGAGCGCAAGCAAGATTCTGTGGACGCGGGACACGCTCAAGGCCTGGCTGCGCGACCCCGAGGCGCTGATCCCCGGCCAAGCCATGGACTACCAGCTCGACAAAGCGCGCGACCGTGAGGACGTGGTGGCCTATCTGGCCACCCTCAAACGCCTGCCGTCACCGGAGGCAGCCGCCCGGTAACGCCTCCCGGCTCAGGCGACGGGAAACGTACCCGGCAGCAGGATGGAGCGGTCCACGTTGTTGATGTTGGTGTGGCCACAAAACGCCATGGTGATGTCCAGCTCCTTCTGGATGATCTGCAGCGCGCGGGTCACGCCCGCCTCGCCAAAGGCGCCCAGGCCGTACAGGAAGCTGCGCCCGATCAGCGTGCCCTGTGCACCCAGCGCACGGGCCTTGAGCACGTCCTGCCCGCTGCGGATGCCGCCGTCCATCCAGACCTCGATGTCCTTGCCTGCCGCTGCGGCAATGCCTGGCAGCGCGGCAATGGAGGATGGCGCGCCATCGAGCTGGCGGCCGCCGTGGTTGCTGACGATAAGCGCGTCCGCGCCGCTGTTCACGGCCAGGCGCGCGTCTTCGGCGTCCATGATTCCTTTGAGGATCAGCTTGCCGCCCCAGCGTTTCTTGATCCACTCCACATCGCCCCAGTTGAGCTGCGGGTCGAACTGCTCGGCCGTCCACGACGACAGCGAAGACAAATCGCCCACGCCCTTGGCGTGGCCCACGATGTTGCCGAAGCTGCGGCGCTTTGTGCCCAGCATGCCCAGGCACCAGCGCGGCTTGGTGGCCAGGTTGATGAGGTTGGCAATGGTGGGCTTGGGCGGGGCCGACAGGCCGTTCTTGATGTCCTTGTGGCGCTGGCCCAGGATCTGCAGATCGAGCGTGAGCTGCAGCGCCGAGCAGTTGGCGGCCTTGGCGCGGTCGATCAGGCGCTCGATGAAGTCGCGGTCGCGCATCACATACACCTGGAACCAGAACGGGTGGCGGCCCGTGTGTTCGGCAATGTCTTCGATGGAGCAGATGCTCATGGTCGAGAGCGTGAACGGGATGCCGAAGGCCTTGGCCGCCTTGGCGCCCAGGATCTCGCCATCGGCATGCTGCATGCCGGTGAGCCCCGTGGGCGCAATCGCCACGGGCATGGCCACGTCCTGGCCCACCATGGTGGTGCGGGTGGTGCGGCCTTCCATGTTGACGGCCACGCGCTGGCGCAGCTTGATGCGCTGGAAGTCGCTTTCGTTGGCGCGGTAGGTGCCCTCGGTGTACGAGCCTGAATCGGCGTAGTCATAGAACATGCGCGGCACGCGGCGCTGGGCGATGGCACGCAGGTCTTCGATGCAGGTGATTTTGGACAGGTCAGGCACGCAGGCTCTCCAGGGTGGGGAATGCGCCAGATGGTAGGCGCAGGCGCCGGGGGCAGCCATCAAAATTATTTCGACGGGCTGCAACAAATTTTCAGCGCAGCCTCTGTGCGTGGCGCGCGGACGGCTGCTTTTCAAGAAAAAAGTGCCTTCTCCGCGCAATGGACATGCGGTAATAGCTACAAATTTAGTAGCAAACCATGCACCCAGCCCCCGCCGCTCACCCTTCGGCCCCCACCACCACGTCGGGCAACACCACCTCGGGTTCCACGTCAGCCCCCCGGTACAGCATGAAGCGCATGCGGCCACCGCGCTTGGCGGCGTACATGGCGCTGTCGGCGTGGCGCGAGAGTGCGTCGAAGGTGTCGCCATGCTGCGGGAACAGCGCGATGCCGCCGCTGAGCCCCACGCGCATGGGCTCGCCCGCCAGCTCGAAGGGCGCGTCGCACGACGCCAGGATCTTGCGCGCCACACTGCGCGCGGGCTCGGCGCCCTCCAGGCCGGGCAACAGCACCACAAATTCGTCGCCGCCCTGGCGGCACACGGTGTCAGACGCACGCACGGCCGCCTTCAGGCGCTGGGCAAACTGCACCAGCAGCACATCGCCCACGTCGTGGCCCAGGCGGTCGTTGACTTCCTTGAAGCCATCCAGGTCCAGGTACATCACGGCCAGCGACTTGCCGTCGCGCCGGGCCTGGGCAATGGCCAGCTGGGCGCGGTCGTGCAACAGCACGCGGTTGGGCAGGTCGGTGAGTGCGTCGTACTGCGCCAGGTGCGCCATGCGCTCGGCCATGGCCACGGCCTCGGTCACGTCGCGCAGCACGGCCACCGCACCTTTGACGGCGCCATGGCGGTCGGTGATGGGGCTGGCGGTTTCCTCCACCTGAAAGCGCTGGCCGCTGCGGCGGTGCACCACGATGCCCCGCACGGCCTCCATCACAGAGCCTTGCTGGATGGCGGTGCGCAACGGGCTGGGCAGCAGCGCATCGTTGTCCGGGCTGCGCAGGCACACCACCTCATCGACGTTGTGGCCTGCGGCATCAAAGGCCTGCCAGCCCGTGAGCCGCTCGGCCGCCGGGTTGAGGTAAGTGACAGCGCCCCGGGCGTCCGAGCAGACCACGGCATCGCCAATGGACTGCAGCGTGAGGCGCACGCGCTCCTTTTCGTCAAACAGCTCGTCCTCCATGCGCTTTCGGTCGGAGATGTCGGTGGTCTGCACAAAAATGCCGCGCACGGCGCCCGCCTCGGTGTCGGGCACATACGAGACGATGATGTGGCGCGACACGCCATGCACGTCGAGCAAGGTGCTCTCGAACAGCTGCGGCTCGCCCTGCAGCGCGCGCTCCAGAAACGGCTTGTTCATCGCAAAACGCTCGGGGCCCACCAGCTCGCTGAAGTGCATGCCCCGCAGCCGCTCAGGCTGGATGCCAAACCACTCGAAGTGGGACTTGTTGGCAAAGCGGTTGAGCAGTTGCGCGTCCCAGTAGCCGATCATCGACGGCATGTTGTTGAGGATGGTGCGCACATCGTGCTCGGCCTCGCTGAGCCGGGCCGCCACCTTCTGGCGCAGGGTCAGCTCGCGCACGAACAAAAGGGCCAGCCCCAGGCAGGCAGCCATCAGCAATAGCGCAAAGCCACCCAACCACAGGGAGCTGCGGTACCACTTGCCCAGGATGGTGTCGGTGGCCTGGGCCACGTTGATGATGAGCGGGAACTCGCCAACCTGCCGGAAGGCATACAGGCGCTCGACCCCATCGAGCGCCGCCGTGCCCACAAAAGCGCCATTGCCCTCTTTCTGAAAGCGCAGCATGTTGGGCGACCCGGCAATCGTCTTGCCCACATCCATGTCACCGTAGGGGAAGCGCGAGATCACCACGCCATCGCTGCGGAACAGATTCACGCCGCTGTTGGAGCCCATGTCCAGCGCACCAAAGAGTTCGTTGAAGTAACTCAGGCGCACGGCCCCCACCACCACGCCCGCAAAGCTGCCATCGGCATGGAAATACGCCCGCGACAAGGGCAGGATATTGAGCCCTGTGATGCGCGAAGGCACGGGCTTGCCGATGTACAGGCCCTGGTGCCCGTCTTTCTTGAACGCCAGGAAGTAGTCCCGATCGGCGAGGTTGGCCTTGCGCGGCACGAGCGAGCCGGAATCCAGGATGATGTTGCCCTGGGCATCTAGCACCAGCACATCCCCCGCGCCTCGGGCGCGCAGCGAGTTGTCGAACACCACCCGCGCGCGCAGCTCGGCGGGCAGCGCCCACACCTCGGGGCGGCCTACCTCACGGGCCACGCCCTCCAGGGACTTGTCGAACGAATCCAGCACCCAGCCCAGGCCCTGCTCCAGGGTCTGCACCAGGTTGGCATTGGTCTGCGCAGCGTAGTTCCATTCGTCCTGGCGGATGGTCCAGATCGAGCGCGCAAACAGCGCACCGATCCCCAAAGAGACCAACACAGCAAGCCAGATCAGGCGATGCGAAAAGAACTGGCGCAAAAACGGCATAGAAATAATTTGTAACCATTTTAGGCGACCCGTATCGGGGCGCTGAATGGGGAAATCACACCGTATTCCTCGGCTTTGGGCGCGTCAAGGCGTTGCCGCACGGGTTAGGGATGTCCCTGTGCCTGCCACCACGCCCGCTCCGCGCACCTCGATGCGGATCTCGTCCAGCACCTGCCCTCGGGCATCGGTGATCTGCACCACATGCCGCCCCGGCCAGGGCAGCCAGGCCACACGCGGGCCCCGGCCCAGGGGCTTGCCATCCATGCGCCAGAGCAGCCCGTCGCCCGTGGCCGTGAACTGCAGGCGCTGGCGCGCGGGGGGAATGTCCGGGTCCAGCGCAATGATGGTGCCGGGAGCGGGCGCGGTGATGCGGGCCGGACTGCCGGGTGCCTCGGCCGCCTGGGCAAGCTCTTTTTTGAAGCTTTTTGGGCCTTCTGCGCGCGATGGATATGGCTTATCAGCTACTGAATCAATAGCAAACAAGGGCTGCTGCGTGCCCTGCACAAACCACTCTTCGCGCGCGGCCTCCAGCGGCAGGCGGAGGTCGGGCGCACGGCCCAGCATGCCATCTGCCACGGGCCCTGGACCAAACCGCACCTTCGCCTGCAGCAGCCCCTGCGCCGGCCTGGGTGCACGGCTGGGCTCGCGCGCGTGCAAAAAGCCCATCACCGCCGCCCAGATGGGCGCGGCGCCGCTGGTGCCGCTCACGTCGTGCATGGCCGCGCCGCTGGCGTTGCCCACCCACACGCCCACGGTGTAGCGCTCGGACCAGCCCACGGCCCAGTTGTCGCGCATGTCCTTGCTGGTGCCGGTCTTCACTGCCGTCCAGAAGCGCGTGGCGAGCACGCTGTCGGTGCCGAAGGTGCGGGCGCGAGCGTTCACATCCGAGAGGATGTCGCCCACGATGAAGGCCGCGCGCGGGTCCATCCCTTGGGTGAACGCGGGTGGGCGGCCCGTGGCAGGCCAGGCCAGGGCCACCGGGCTCAGCCGCCCCCCATTAGCCAGTGTGCGAAAGGCGTTGGTCAGATGCAAGAGCGGCACCTCGGGACTGCCCAGCGCCAGGCTGTAGCCGAAGTAATCACCACTCTCGCGCAGCGGCAGGCCCACGGCACCGAGCTGGCGGTGGAACGCATCGGGCGTGACCATGACCAGCGTGCGCACCGCCGGCACGTTGAGCGACGCCGCCAGCGCCGTGCGCACCGACACCCAGCCCTTGAACTGCCGGTCGTAGTTCTGCGGGATGTAGAGCCCGCCCGCCGTGGCGATGTGCGCGGGCGAGTCATCCACCAGCGACGCGGCCGTGAGGCGCCGCTCTGCAATCGCCTGCCCATACAGAAACGGCTTGAGCGTAGAGCCCGGCTGGCGCAGCGCCAGCACGCCGTCCACCTCGCTCGCCTGGCTGAGCTGGCCCGACGAGCCCACCCAGGCCAGCACCGCGCCCGTGGCGTTGTCGAGCACCAGCACCGCGCCGTCTTCCACATTGCGCCCGCGCAGCTCGCGCAGGTGCTGCTGCAGGGTCTGCACGGCAAAGCGCTGCAGCGGTGCGCGCAGCGTGCTCTGCACACGCTCGGGCACCACGCTGTCCTTGCCAAAGCGCTGGCGCAGCAGGTGGCGCGCAAAGTGCGGGGCCACACCTTCGCTCGCGTCAAACGCGCGGCGCTGCAGCGCGGCGGTGGTGAACAGGTCGAGCGCATCGCAGGCGATGCGGGCCCCACCGCTACCACCGCTACCACCGCTACCACTACCGCCGACGCCACTCCGCTGCATATCGCGCAACACCCCACACGCCCGCTGCGCGACCAGCGCAGGCCGGGCATTGGGCGCGCGCACCAGCGAGGCAGCCACGGCCGCCTCGCGGTCGTCCAGGCCATGGGCAGCCTTGCCAAACAGCGTGCGGCTCAGCGCGTCGATGCCCACCAGCTCGCTGCGAAACGGCACGAGGTTGAGGTAGGCCTCCAGGATCTGGTCCTTGCGCCAGCGCCGGTCCAGCACCTGGGCGGCCACCGTCTGCCCCAGTTTTTGCACCACGGTGCGCCCGCCCGGCCTCTGGCGCAGGAAATCGGAGTCCGGGCCGTCGAGCAAACCCGCCAGCTGCATGGTGATGGTGCTGGCGCCGCGTGTGCGCTGGTTCCAGAGGTTGCCCCAGGCGGCGGCCGATGCGGCGCGCCAGTCCACCCCGCTGTGTTCAAAAAAGCGCTTGTCCTCGCTCAGCACCAGCGCCTGGCGCAGCGCGGGCGAGATGTCGGCCAGCGGCACCCACCGCCCGCGCCGCACCGTGGGGTCGGTGCGAAGGCGCTGCACCACCTCGCCTTCGCGCGAGAGCAGCACGGTGTCGGAGGGTTTGAAATCAGCCCGCACCTCGTCAAAAGTGGGTATTGCGCGCGCTGGGCTTGCCGCAAAAGCTATCAAAAACGCAGCAAACAACGCCAACGGGCTAGGGGCATGCTGCCGCCACCAGCGCCCCACCCGCGCGGCCAGGCCGATGTCAGCGACCATGGCGGCCTCGGCGCACCCAGGCCCAGAGCACGGCCCCGGCGGCGCCCAGCAGCGGCGAGAGCACCATCCAGGCCATGGTCTCGGCAGCGTGGGACTGGCGGGGCAAATCCAGTACTCGCGCCCAGGCCAGCACCACCCCGGCCCCGCAGCCCAGCGCCACAGCCCAGCGGCCCGCGCGCAGCCCAGGCACCCACCACACCAGCAGCAGGCACACCCCCACCACCGCCGCCTGGGCGTACACCACGGCCAGCACCTCCTGCCCATGAGCGTGGGCGGCCAGGGGGGTGCCAGCCAGCACCGCGCACCACCCGGGGCGCAAGGGAGATCGCCACCGTTCAATCATCGGGATGCTCCCGGTCAAACCGGGTTTCTGCCTCGCTCAGGTGGCGCAGCAGCACATGCGACATCAGGTTGACGCCAATGCCACCAAACACCACAGGCAGCACATACAGCGCGATGCTGAGTTCGGAGAGGAACACCGCGTCGTCCGCCAGCGACGGCGTTGTCTTGGCCAGCGACGCGAGCGACTGCAGCAGGTACACGTCCACCCCCGCAATCAGCACCAGCGCCACGCCAAAGCCCAACACCGCCATGCGCGAGATGGACCGGGTGGCCAACAGCAGCGCATAGATGCCCACGGGCAGCACCACCGAAAACACCACCAGCAGCCAGAACCGCAGCTCGACAAATACGCTGAGGCTCATGGCCGTGATGGAGCGGGTTGGGGTGGCTGAAGATGCATGTGGTGCAACAGCGAATTACTTCGCCGCTTCGACCTTCACCCGCGCGTTGGGAAACTCGCCAAACATCTCGGGCGCGTACATCGCCTCGACACGGCTCGGGGGCAGCGCGAAGTCGCCCACGTTGTTCAGGCGCACGGTGTATTCCATCTTGACAGTGCCCTTGGGCAGGTACTCGTAGTAGCTGCGGAAGGACTCGAAGCTGCGCTCCTCAAACGCGGGCCAGCCGGGGCCGGTGCGCGCCTTTTCGCCCTGCGTGGCGATGGCGGAGTCGCGGCCCAGGCCGCTGCCCAGGATGGTGGCGCCGCCCGGGACGGGGTCGGTGATGGCCACCCAGGTCATGTCGGCGCTGGCGTTGACTTCCAGCGTCACGCGCAGCACGTCGCCGCGCGTGTACTGGCCTGCTGGCAGCGACTTGTTGGCCTGCTCCACGGGCGTGATGGTCTTGGTGATGGCATAACCTGCCGCAAACGGCGCCTTGAGCTGGATGGCGGCCACCGACTGCAGTGTGAGCCAGGGCTTGCCGGGGCCCTGGTGCGCGACAGCCAGCTGCTCCTTACCACCGGTTTTGCCAGCAGCGGATGTCCAAGGCAGGAACATGCCGTTGTTCTTGAGGTTGCCCGGCGATGCAGGGGCGCCGAACCAGGTGCCCTGGTGGGGCGCGCCGGTCAGGTCGCTGGTCTTCACACGCTCGACCTTGCTCCAGTCCACGCTGGCGGTGTTGCCACCCATGCTGGCCTTGGTGGTGCCGGAGACTGGCACCGCCTCGAACTTGGCACTGAATTTTTCCAGCGCCAGCCCACCCCACAGGTTGGCCGTGGTGGTGTGCCAGGCGCCCGCCTTCTGGCGGCCGATGAAGCCATTGGCCAGGCGGCCCATGTCGTCCTTCCAGCTGGGGTCGTCCATCACGGCCAGCATCAGGCGCGCGGTGTTCACATCGCCGTTTTGCATCAGCCACCACCAATAGTCGTCCTGCTCGGTGCTGAAGATGAGCTTGGTGCCCTGGAACGACAGGCGTGCACGCAGCACCTGCATGGCTTCGGCCAGGCGCTGGTCGCGCTGCGGCACATCGGCCACGCGCTTCAAGACATTCACCCAGTCGATCACCGCGTGCGTGGGCCACTGGTTGGGCGCCACGGTGATGCTGCTCACCATGCGGCCCTGGGCCTTGCCGTAGCGCGACAGCGCCTCGATGGCGGCGAGCTTACGCATGTCCAGGTCCTTGCGCGGGCTCCAGAAGCTGCGCTCGATGCGGCCTTCGATGAAGGCGATCAGACCGCGCTCCATGGGGGCGCGCACATCGTCGGGCAGCGCAAAGGCGGGGTTGATGGCGGCGGCCTCGTGCGTGGCGGCCAGCACGTAGGCGGTGAGCGTGTCGCTGCCCCGGTTGGCATCGCCATCGCGCGGCGGGAAGTAGTTGGCCAGGCCGTCGCTGTCAAGGTAGTTGGGCAGCTGCGCCACCACCGTCTGCCACAACGCACCATCGCGCAGGCCCACGGCCTTGCTGGTCTTTTGCTCCAGGCAGGCAAACGGGTAGCGGGCCCACCAGTCGCGTACGCCGGGCAGCCCTTCGGCCAGCTTGGGCTGCAGCGCCAGCTTGAGGCCGCCCCGTCCGGGCAAAGCATCAGCAGGCGGGTTCACGTCCAGATTGAAGCTGCCATCCACCTGCACCAGCGTGGCCTGCTGCACCGTGAGCGGCACGGCCGGGATGAGCTTCTGGCTGGCCTTGAGCGCGTCGCGCGCGCCGCTGACAGTGTCCTTGGCCTCGATCTCCCACAGGATGGCCTGGGTGCGGGTCTGCGCGAGCTGGGCGGGTGCGGTCACGTTCCACGACACCTCGCGCGCCTCTCCGGCCGGGATGTCGATGGTCTGCGGCTTCAGCTCCAGCAGCGTGGCGCGGGGGGCCACCTCCACCTTCATCGCCGCCTTGGTGGTATTGCGCAGCGTGATCTGGGCGCGGAACTGGTCGTCCTCGCGCACCAGGGGCGGCAGGCCGCTGATGATCTGCAAATCCTGCGTGGCGCGGATGCTGGTGCTGCCGGTGCCAAACAGGCCGGTGGACGCATCGGCCACGGCCACGATCTTGAAGGTGGTCAGCGCATCGTTGAGCGGCACCGTCACCTTGGCCTGGCCATTGGCGTCGAGCTTGAGCGCGGGCTCCCACAGCAACAACGTGTCGAGTAGCTCGCGCGTCTGCGCCTTGCCACCGCCACCACCGGCGGGCACGGCCTTCTTGCCATAGTGGCGGCGCCCGATGATTTCCATCTGCGCGGTCGATGTCTCCACCCCCCAGCTGCGGCGCTGGAGCATGGCTTCGAGCAGGTTCCAGCTGTTGTTGGGCATCAGCTCCAGCAGCGCCTGGTCCACGGCGGCCACAGCCACTTCGGCATTAGCGGCGGGCTTGCCACCCGGCAGGGTCGCCGTGATGGTGACCTGCGCCTTGCCGCGCACGGCATAGCTTTCCTTGTCGGCCTGCACCTTCACGTCAATCTGGTGGGCCTGCGTGCCCACGCGAATCTCGGCCAGGCCCAGGCGGTACGCGGGCTTGGAGAGGTCCACCAGCGCCGTGGGCGCCTGGTATTCACGGCCTTCGTACCAGAATGAGGTCCACCACTCACGCGGCGACTTGAAGCCCCAGGTGAAGAAGCTGTACCAAGGCACCTCGCGCAGGCGGCCGCGCAGGGCCAGCACGCTCACGTACACGTTGGGCCCCCACTCGGGCTGGATCTTGAGGCTCACCGTGGGGTCCTGCCCGTTGAGCTGCACCACCTGCGTGTCGATGATGCCTTCGCGCTCCACCGCCACCAGGGCCGTGGCAAAGCGGAAGGGCATGCGCACCTGGAACTTGGCGGTCTCGCCGGGCTGGTAGCTCTTCTTCTCGGGCAGCAGGTCGATGCGGTCGTGGTCTTCGCCGCCAAACCACAGCTCGCCCTGGCGCGTGACCCACACCGACGATGCGGCCACGCTGGTGTTGCCGTCCTTGTCGGTGGCCGTCACCACCAGTTCCACCTCGCCCGCCTCGTCGAGTTTGGACTCGCACAGCAGCAGGCCGCGCGAATCACTCTTGCCGCTGCACAGCGTGCCCAGGTCCTTGGTTTCGGTCTGGTTGTCGTAGCTGTAGAAGCCGCCCACCATGCGCTTGCGCGTGGTGGTGGTGATGCGCGCAATCGCCTGCACCTGCAGCGCGACGTCAGGCGCGGGCTTGCCGGTGTGCTGCAGCGCCAGCGCCTGGAAGCGGATCTTCTGGCGGGCCGACACCCAGCCCTCGGTCTTGATGCCTGCCACCACACCGGCGGGCCACAGGGTTTGTGTGCTGCGCAGGGTCTGCACCTCGCCGTTGGGGTCGGCGTAGGTGGCTTCCATCACCAGCTCCTGCGGCTGGCGCGCCTGGGGCACGTTGTCAATGGTGACCTTGCCCGCGCCGTCCTTGTTGAGCGTGAGCGGCAGCTTGTCGGCAATCACGCGCGCATCCTGGCTGGCCGTGGCCTCCTCGTCATCGCTGTTGGCGTTGGACTGGTCGCGCTTGCGCGGGGGGGTGAAGCTGAACGCCTCGTAGTCGCTGAAGTTCAGCGACTTGCCGCGCACCATGGCCGACACGCGCACCGGCAGGTTGGCCGCGCCGCCACCGGCCACGTAGTTGATCTGCACATCGGTGGGCACGGAGCGCACGCGCACCAGCGCCTTCTTGTCGGCAGGCGCGATGCGGCCTTCCAGCACCGGCAGGCGGAACTCCTCGACCCGGAACTCGCCCGAGCTGAAGCTGCGTTCGTTGTCCGCATCGTTACGCAGCTCCACCTGGTAAACGCCCAGCTTGGCCGCAGGCGGAATGGCAAAACTGCTTTGCGCACTGAGGCCGCCGGTGGCGGTGTCGCGCCAGGCCAGCGGTTGGGTGAACTGCTGGCCGCTGCCCAGGTGGGTGATCACCAGGGTCTCGGGCCGCTCCTTGGGCAGGCCAAAGCCCTTGCGGGTTTCGGTGCGCAGCACATGTTTCATCGACACGGTTTCGCCTGCGCGCAGCAGGGTGCGGTCGAAAATGGTGTGGGCCCGCTCGGTAGGGCGCGGGCCGGTGTGCGTGGGCACGTTGAAGCGCCAGGGCTCGATGCCACGCTGCCAGTCGCTCCAGGTGAAGGCCATGTCTTCCACGCCGTCTGCCCCCTTGGAGCGTGCGCTCACGAAATAGGCCTGGGTCCAGTCATCGCCGCTGCAGGTGGGTGCCTCGGGCGACAGCCCCTCGATCCGGGCCACACCCTGGGCGTCGGTGGTGGCGGTGCCCACCTCGTTGCCCCGGCAGTCGGACACGCGCACCTTGGCGCCCTGCACGGGCTGGCCCTTGTCCAGCGTGGTCACCCAGGCCAGCGCGTTCTCGCGGCCCAGCTTGAAATGCACGCCCAGGTTGGTCACCAGGGCCGAGGTGCGCACGTACATCGTGCGGCCTTCGCCATGGCGGTCGTCCAGCAGCGAGGCGCCGAGTTTTTGCGATGCGATCTCCACCACATGAAAGCCGGGCGAGAGCGGAATGCCCACCACCTCGAATGGGCGCGGGTCGTTGCTCGATGGTTTGGGCAGGTCCAGCGTCTTCACGCCACCCTTGCCCGCCAGCAGCGACAGCATGCGTGTCTGCACATGGCTGCGGTCGTCGTCCAGCACCTTGGGCAGCGGGCCGGTCACGTCCTGGCGGGCCTGCTTGCGGTCCACCACGTAGTTGTCATAGCGCTTGACCTTGCGGAACCACGCAATGATCTCGGCATCGGTGCCGGGCTGGAGCGTGCTGACCTTGCCTGCCGGTGCCGCTGCACCGGGCGTGCCCGGCTGCAGGCCCTGCACGCGCAGGGCGGCCTCCACATTGCGCAGGGTCACCGGCAGCAGCGCGGGCGGGTTGTCTGATGCGGGGCCTTCGGCAAAACGCTCGACGATGCCAAACGGCGCCGCTGCAAATTTGGCCAGGGGCGGCATGCCGCCGGTGGACACCTTGAGCGGGAAGTTGTCTGCATTGCGCAGCGGGCGGCCCGAGGCGTCCTTGAAATCCTTGGGCAGCTCCAGCGTGAAGGCCGTGTTCTCGGCCAGGGGCGCGGCAAACTGCACGCTGTTGACCAGCGCATCGCCCTTCTGGCTTTCGATGCCGCCATCGGTCTGGGGCTTGAGGGTTTCCTTGGCCGACTTGAGGCGGATGGCCGTGGCCAGGCTGCGCGGCACCGGCGTGTTGAAGGACAGCTGCAGGGGCCGGATGGGCAGACAGGCGGCCTGCGCGTTCTCGCGCTCGCAGCTGAACTCGGCCGAGAACGGCTCGCGCACCTTGAAGTCAAAGCGCTTTTCTACCGTGTTGGGCACCCCGCTGGGCGTGACCACCCCCTTGCCAAACACGATCTGCATGCGCGAGCCCGAGGTGAAGCGCCGGTTGCAGGCCAGGGTGGCGTACTGCAGCGGATCCTGCTGCGCGCTTTTCTCCAGGCCCAGCGCCTTGAGGATTTCGGCGCGTTGCGCACCCTCGATCAAGCGCACGGGAATGCGCTCGCCCACTCCCTCGGCAGTGCACCACACATGCTCCTGCACGCTGGCCACGGTGGCAGGGCCGTTGAGCTGCAGCACGAAGAACTGTTCTTCGTCGATCTGTTCGTAGGGGTTGGGGCGGATGACCTGCACAAACGGGCCACCGCTATTGAATTGATAGCTTTTTGTGCCCGTCAGCTCAGCGCCAAGGGCCGATTTGAACCCCATCTTGACGGTGGCCGTGCAGCGCACGCCGGGCGGCAGGTCGCGCTCGAAGTCAAACACCCATTCCCGCTCGCCCGTCCAGCGGCCCGTGCCTTTGGCGGCGTTGGCGTCGCTGCAGCTCAGGCTCAGGGGCGCGGGAGCCTTGGGGTCGCCAAAATTGACCGCAGCGGCATCGAACTTGGCCACCACCTGGCGCACACGCGCCACCTCGCCCTGCGGCGAGAAGCTGCTGATCTGCAGGGCCTGCGCCCCCCAGGCCACCAGCGACAGGCTGACCGCCAGCATCCATTGTTTCTTGTTCATTTTTCCCCTCCGAAGGAACTGGGAGCCTGTCGGGCTGCCCAGGGCAGGCGTCCCCAGTGCCCCCGCGCGGGGAAGGGGATTGGCGCGACCTGCGAGCGTAACAAAACGGCACCTGGGCCAACGCAGCGTTGCAAGCGCTTACGTATAGGGGCTGCAATGCAGTCTGCCGGGGTAGCCATCGGGCTTTTCCCCCGATGGACAGGCCCGCCCAAAGTGCGCACACTGGCAAAAACCTGTTCCAAGCTGCTGCGTTGCGCGGCCCTCCCCCTGCCTAGCGCGCGGCCCACGCCAATCCCACTGCAAGGAGATGCCATGAACCGCGTGCATTACGACAGCCACCAGCTGGATGAACTGGTGCTGCAGATGATGGAGACCGAACAGGTCGGCGAGCGGGTGTACCGCGCCGCCCTTGCCTGCGCCCACCACCCCGCCCTGAAGAAAGAATGGCAGGGCTACCTGAGGGACAGCCAGGCGCACCAGGGTGTGGTGCGCCGCATGTGCGACGCACTGGGCCTGGACCCGCAGGCCCCCACGGCCGCGCGGGCCGTGGTCCGGCAACTGGGCGACGCCTGGGTGCAAGCCATCGAGACCGCTCAGCGCACCAGCGACCCGGACACCGCCCAGCGCGTGGCCTGCGAATGTGTGCTGCACGCCGAAACCAAGGACCACGCCAACTGGGAGCTGCTGGGCCGGGTGGCCCGGGTGGCCGTGGGCGACGTGGGTCAGACGCTGAAGGCCGCCCACAAGGCCGTGGAGAAAAACGAGGAGCACCACCTGCAGCACATCCAGGGCTGGCACCGCGAACTGGCCATCCAGGCGCTGGGCCTGCCCGCCGTGCTGCCACCACCCGAAACGGGCAAGAAGATGGGCCTAGGCGGCGCGCCCCGCAGCGAACCCCAGGTGGCCCTGCACTGACGAACCAAGGGGGGTGCCAGCGCACACCCCTGCCGGTCAGCCCGGCTGCGCCGTGGCACCGCCCGCCGGTGCATCGGCCAGCGTGGCCTGGCCCTTGCCGCCATGTTTGCTGGCGTAGAGCGCGCGGTCCGCACGGTCCATCAGCGCGGACAGGGACTCCACCGCCGGGCCCTGGAACAGCGCCACACCGATGCTGGCCCCCGTGAGCACATGCTGGCCGTTGTCGAGCCCGATGGGCGCCACCAGCGCCGCCAGCACTTTGTGCGCCTGCTCCATGGCGGCCTCGGGCGAGGCCACGGCGTTGAGCACCAGCGCAAATTCATCGCCCCCCAGGCGGGCCGCCGTGTCGCTGGCGCGCGCCAGCCCCGTCAGGCGCTGCGCCACACGCACCAGCACCTGGTCGCCACTGCCATGGCCCAGGCTGTCGTTGACGGCCTTGAAGCCATCCAGGTCCACCAGCAGCAGCGCACCGGCGCGGTGGTCGCGGTAGGCCGCCAGCACGGCTTGCGACAGGCGGTCTTCAAACAGGCGCCGGTTGGGCAGCCCCGTGAGGCGGTCGTGGCTGGCCAGGGCCAGCACCTGCTGGTGCGCCCGCACCAGCCGCGCACTCAGCAGACCCAGCACCAGCGCAAAGGCATAGGCCAGCATCACCACCAATGCGGGCGCACGGCCTGCGGCGCCCCAGCCGCCCGTGGGCACAGCCCCCAGAATCCAGCTGCCGCCACCGGGCAGCGGCACATCGAGCGTGGCCGGGGCTTCGTCAAACAGCTGGGGGCGACCCACAAATACTGCGCCCTGCGCGCCCATGGCGTCCAGGCCCCGCGCCGCCACCTGAAAGCCCATCTGCTCGGAGTTGAGCCCCACGTCGGCAAACAGGGTGTCGGCATTGACCGTGAGCGACACGATGCCCCAGTACTGCGGCCCGCCCACGGGCGGCCGCTCGGGCGGGTGGGCCAGAAACACGGGCGTGCGGCTGATGATGCCCAGCCCCCCTTGCACCAGGGGGATGGGGCCCGCCACCACCGTGCGGCGGGACTGGATGGCCCGCTCCACGGCGCCGCGCTGCTGTGGATTGTCCAGGTAGCGCAGGCCGATGGCGCGCTCGTTGCCCACGCGCGGATACACGTCGGCGATCACGTTGTCGGGCGCCAGCGCCAGGTTGCGGATGTTGCGCTGGTGCTCCAGCAGGCGGCCGACCACGGTGGCAAAGATGTCGGGCGCCATGCTGCCCTGCGCGGCAATGAAGGCAGCCACCGTTTCAGGCACCGACAAGGTGCTTTGCAGCTGCCGGTCCAGCCGATCGCGGATCTGCAGCAGGTGGCTTTGCGCCTGGGCCGCAATCTCGGCCCGGGCCTTGGTGTGCGAAATGTCGATGACCACCCAGGCCAGCAGCGCGGCCAGCGCGCCGCTGCACACCCCCACCACCAGGGGCAGGTACCGATGCTGGATCCAGTTGGAAGGAAGGCGGCTGGTGGGCATGGGAAAAGAAGGAGTGCAAAAAAATGCGACCCCTCGCACACCGGAACTGCGCCCGGAGCGCGGAGGCCGGGCACAGCATAAGCGAACGCAGCCTGCGCGCGGCAGGCCCGCCCGCATCTTGGGCGCCAGCCCCGGCCTGCCTGGGCCGGCTTACTGCGCCACGAAGCCGCTGGTCTTGATGATGCGCGCCCAGGCCTCGGTGTAGGCCTTCTCGCGCGCGGCCAGTTGCTGGGGCGACATATGGCCCACCGTGAGGCCCATGGCCGTGAGGTGGTCGCGCACATCGGGCTGGGCCACGACCTTGGCCAGCGCGCTCGAGAAGTCGGTGATGAACTTCTGCGGCGTGCCGGTGGGGGCGTAGATGCCGTAGTACGGCAGGTCTTCAAAGCCCTTGAGGCCCATCTCATCGAACGTGGGCACGTCGGGCATCGCAGCCTGGCGCTTGGTGCCCAGCACGCCCACCACGCGCACCTTGCCCGCCTTGTGGTTTTCCATGAAATCCTGCACCGAGGCCACGCCCGCGCTGATCTGGTTGCCCAGCATGTCAGCCATCATGGGGGCGCTGCCCCGGTAGGGTGCGGACACCAGGTCCAGCTGGTACTTCTGCCCGATCAGCTTGACCAGGAACTCCGGCGTGGAGGCCGGTGCAGGAATGCCCACCGCCCCCTTGCCACCGCCCGATGCCTTGAGCCAGCCCACGTATTCGGTGAACGACTTGGCGGGGGTGCCACCCGAGACGGCAAACGCGTTCACAAAGGTGGCAAAACCGCCCACGGCCACAAAGTCGCGCGCGGGGTCGAAGCCGGGGTTCTTGACCACCTGGGGCAGGATGGAGATGGTGTGGTCGTGCGTGAGGAACAGCGTGGTGCCGTCTGGCGCCGAGGCCTTGAGCGCCTGCGCGGCAATCTGGCCGCCCGCACCGGGGCGGTTTTCGACCACCACGGGCTGGCCCAGCTCATCCTTGAGCTTTTCGGCCAGCGTGCGCGCAATGGCATCGGTGCCGCCGCCGGGTGGAAAACCCACCAGCAGGCGGATGGGTTTGGCCGATTGGGCCGATGCCAGGCCCACAGCCAGTGCGGCGCCCACAAAGGCACCGGTGCGCACCAGGCGGGACAGCAGTTTGCGGCGGGAGGTTGTTGTCATGGCAGAACTCAGGTTGATTCAACAAAAAAGGGGGCTGTGGAGATCGCCCGTGCACCAAGCACGACCCGGGCCAGCGGCCACCGCACTGCGGTGGCGGAATCCCCCTTCCCGCATTGCGCAGCAGTTCGGGAGGGAGGAAGGCGCACAGCGCCTCAGGGGGCCGTCCTTACTTTTCCAGGCGCGCGCGGTGGCGGGCGACTTGGATACGCACCTGGGCGGGCGCGGTGCCGCCCAGCGTATTGCGCGCATTGAGCGAGCCGCGCAGGCTCAGCACCTCGTACACGTCCTTCTCGATCTGGGGGTGGAAGCCCTGCAGCACCGTGAGCGGCAGCTCCGAGAGGTCGCAGTTGTGCGAGGTGGCGGCCTTCACTGCGTGCGCCACCGTCTCGTGCGCGTCACGGAACGGCAGGCCCTTCTTCACCAGGTAGTCGGCCAGGTCGGTGGCGGTGGCGTAGCCCTTGAGTGCGGCCTGCTCCATGGCCTGCGGATTGACGGTGATGCCGCCCTCCTTCTTACCGGTGGCAGGGTTCAGCTGGCCGCCGACCATCTCGGCAAAGATGCGCAGCGTGTCCTTGAGCGTGTCCACGGTGTCGAACAGCGGCTCCTTGTCTTCCTGGTTGTCCTTGTTGTAGGCCAGGGGCTGGCCCTTCATCAGCGTGATCAGGCCCATGAGGTGGCCGACCACGCGGCCGGTCTTGCCGCGCGCGAGTTCGGGCACGTCGGGGTTCTTCTTCTGCGGCATGATCGACGAGCCGGTGGTAAAGCGGTCGGCAATCTTGATGAAGCCGAAGTTCTGGCTCATCCAGATAATGAGTTCTTCACTCAGGCGGCTCACGTGCACCATGCACAGGCTGGCGGCGGCGGTGAATTCGATGGCGAAGTCGCGGTCGCTCACGGCGTCCAGGCTGTTCTGACACACGCCGTCCATCCCGAGGGTTTTGGCGACGCGCTCGCGATCCAGCGGGTAGGTGGTGCCCGCCAGTGCGGCGCTGCCCAGCGGCAGCACGTTGGTGCGGCGGCGCACGTCGGCCATGCGCTCGGCATCGCGGTTGAACATTTCCACATAGGCGAGCATGTGGTGGCCGAAGCTCACGGGCTGGGCCACCTGCAGGTGGGTGAAGCCGGGCAGGATCACCTCGACGTTCTGCTCGGCTACATCCACCAGCGAGACTTGCAGTTCTTTCAGCAGGTCGCCGATCAGGTCGATCTCGCCGCGCAGCCACAGGCGCACGTCGGTGGCCACCTGGTCGTTGCGGCTGCGGCCGGTGTGCAGGCGCTTGCCGGCGTCGCCCACCAGCTGGGTCAGGCGCGCCTCGATGTTCAGATGCACGTCTTCAAGGTCCAGCTTCCATTCAAAGGCGCCGGACTCGATTTCGGCGGTGATCTGTGCCATGCCTTTTTGGATGGAGGCGTGGTCGGCGGCAGAGATCACGCCCTGAGCCGCCAGCATCTCGGCGTGCGCCAGGCTGCCAGCGATGTCGGCCTGCCACAGGCGCTTGTCGAAGAACACGCTGGAGGTGTAGCGCTTGACCAGATCGCTCATGGGCTCGGAAAACAGCGCCGACCAGGCCTGGGCCTTGGTGTCGAGCTGGTTGTGGGACGGCGCAGAGTCAGCGCTGGTGGCTTGGGCTTTGGACATAAGGAGGGCAATAATCCGGAAGTTCAGACACCCGGACAACCCGGGCGCCGCAATGCAAAACACGCAAATTTTATCGACCCCGCCCCCGCTGCCGGATTCTGCGCCTCCAGAACGGTCCGTGCGCAGCGTGCGGGCCGCTGCGGGCGCCGGGCCGGGCGGGCAGCCGCCGCGTGGTCGGGCCCTGGTGTTTGATGCCTGCCAGGTCGGCGTGGTGCTGCGGGCCGTGCTGTTTGTGGAGGTGGTGGTGGGCGTGGGGGCCATGTATGGCGCCAGCAGCCCGCTGCAGTGGCTGGCCAGCCTGGCGCTGCTCACGGGCGGCGCGCTGCCCGCCACGCTGGTGTGGCTGATCACGGCCTGCAGCCTCAAGACCGTGCTGCAGCGCCTGTCCACCGCGCAGCAGTATGCGGCCGGCGTGCTGCTGGGCGCGCTGGCCGGTGCCTATGGCTGCGGCATGCTGGCGCTGGTGGGCATGGCCGCCTCGCCCCCCTGGCTGGCGAGCGCAGCCACGGGCGCCCTGCTGGCCGCGATGCTGGTGGCAGCCCTGGTGCTGCGCGCACGGGGCCGCACCCCGGCGGCCACCACGGCGCGCCTGACCGAGCTGCAGTCGCGCATCCGCCCGCATTTTTTGTTCAACACCCTCAACAGCGCCATCGCCCTGGTGCGCGAAGAGCCCGCCAAGGCCGAATCGCTGCTGGAGGACCTCTCCGACCTGTTCCGCGTGGCCCTGGTGGAGCAAGGTGAATCGGTCACGCTGGCCGAAGAGATCACGCTGGCGCGCCGCTACCTCGCCATCGAGGAGGTGCGTTTTGGCAAACGCCTGCAGGTGCAGTGGAACCTGGACCCGCGCACCGACAACGCCCGCCTGCCCCCGCTGCTGCTGCAGCCGCTGGTCGAAAACGCCGTCAAACATGGCGTGGAGCCCAGTGCGCGCGGCGGCAAGCTGCGGGTGCTGACCGAGCTGCGCGGCAGCCGCGTGGTGGTGCGCATCACCAACACGCTGCCCCCCAAGGAAGGCCGCCACGGTACGCCTGACGACACCGGCGCGGGCAGTAGCAAAGGGCATGGCATTGCGCTGGCCAATGTGCGGGCCCGGCTGGCGCTGCTGCACGATGTGCAGGGCGAATTCACGGCGGGCGTGCAGGATGGCCTGTACCAGGTGCGCATCTCGCTGCCGTTGCCCGAATCCAGACAACGCCCCGGCCAATCGGCCCGCGTGCGGCCCCCCCTGCGCCGGGGTGCGCCACCGCTGCGCCGGGGCGCGGTGCCTGCACCCGACGAGCATCCGCTCCCGGACGATCCCCACTCCCCATGACCGCTGCCATGAACATCCTCATCGTTGACGACGAAGCCCTGGCCCGCAGCCGCCTGCGCACCCTGCTGTCCGACTGCGCCGACACCCAGCGCATCTCCGTGGCCGAGGCCGCCAACGCGGGCGAGGCACTGGCGCAGTTGGGGCCCACGGGGGGGCGCGCGTTCGACCTGGTGTTGCTGGACATCCACATGCCGGGGCAGGACGGCCTCTCGCTGGCGCATGCGCTGCAGGCCCTGCCCCAGCCCCCGGCGGTGGTGTTTGTCACGGCCCACGCCGACCATGCGGTGAGCGCGTTCGAGCTGGATGCCGTGGATTACCTCACCAAACCCGTGCGCCGCGAGCGCCTGCAGCAGGCGCTGGCCAAGGTGCAGCGCAGCGCCCGCGCCCCCGCGCCGGCCGCAGCCCCCAGCGTACCCGAGGGCGAAACCCTGCTGATCCAGGACCGGGGCCGTACCGAGCGCCTGCCCCTGGCCGAGGTGCTGTACTTCAAGGCCGAACAAAAGTACGTGACCGTGCGCACCCCCACCCGCAGCTACATCATGGACGGCTCGCTCAGCGAGATCGAAGCCAAGTTCGCGCCGCGCTTCATGCGCATCCACCGCAACGCCCTGGTGGCCCGCCGCGCCGTGCGCGCGCTCGAAAAACACTACGACCCCGAAGAAGGCGAAGGCTGGGCCGTGCGCCTGCAGGGATCGACCGAGCTGCTGGCGGTGTCGCGCAGGCAGGTGGCAGCGGTGCGGGAAGAGTTGGCGCGGTAGATTGGAAGCTTTTTAGGGCCCCTCCGCGCTACCATCAACAGAAGTTAGCTACAAACAATATAGCAATCGACAAATATAGGCTTGCCGGGGCGGTAGTCGGGGGCTACTCCCTCTGAAAAGGCGGGGCCAGGCCCGGCTGGCACCCACCGGTGCCCACCCGCAACATCAATGCGCGTGCGCCGCCCCGCTCACCAGCGTGACGATCACCATGCCCGCGATCAACCAGGCGATCTGCGCAATGGTTTCCCTGGCCGTGAGGCGCTTTTGCAGCTGGGGAATCAGGTCGGCCAGCGCCACATACACAAAGCTGCTGGACGCCACCGCCAGGAAGTAGGGCAAAAGGTCTTGCAGCTGCCCCACCAGGAAGTAGCCCACCACGCCGCCCAGCGCTGTCACCGCCCCGGCCAGCGACACCTTGACCAGCGCCATGCGGCGGTTGGTGCTGGTCTGGCGCAGCACCACCAGGTCGCCCATGTGGTGCGGCACCTCGTGCGCCAGCACCGACACGGCAGCAATCACCCCCAGGCGCAGGTCGGCCATGAAGGCCGAGGCGATCAGGATGCCGTCGCCAAAACAATGCACGCTGTCGCCCGTGAGCACGGCCCAGCCGCCCGAGCGCGGGCCGTGGTGATGGTGCGCATGGCCATGGCCATGGTCATGGCCGTGTTGGGCATCGTGGGAATGCCCGTGGCCTTGCGGTGCGGGCTCCGGGTGGCTGTGTTCATGCCCGTGGTGCCACAGCTCGGCCTTGTCGAGCAAAAAGAAGAACACCACGCCCACCAGCAGCGTGGCAAACAGGTCGTGGGCGCCCGCCTGGCTCTCGAACGCCTCGGGCAGCAAGTGCATGAAGGCCGTGGCCAGCAGCGCGCCCGCCGCCAGGCTGAGCAGGTGCTGGGGCCCCACGCTGTCGGCCCGCCCGCCCAGGCCCAGCCGCATGAGCAGCGCGGCCAGCCACACGCTGCCAATGCCTGCGGCCAGTGTGGCCAGGATGATCGCTACCAAAGTCATAGCTAAATACGCTTTATAGATAGGCGCAAAGGCCTATTTGCTCTTCAAAAACACACCCCAAACCGCGACAAAAAAGCCGCCCCCGTGGGGGCGGCTGCTGTCAACCCACCGGCACAGCGCCGGATTCGGTCACGCGGGAGGGGTCACACCACGCCCTGGGCCTTGAACCAGGCCAGCGCACGTTTCCAGCCATCCTCGGCCGCTTCCTTGCGGTAGCTTGGGCGATAGTCGGCATGGAAGGCGTGGGGCGCATCGGGGTACACCACAAAATCCGATGCCTTGGCCTGCGGCGAGCCACCGGCCAAGGCAGCTTTCATCTTATCAACCGTGTCAAGAGGGATGCCGGTGTCTTTTTCGCCATACAGACCCAGCACCGGCGCCTTGAGAATGGGGGCGATGTCCACCGGGTGCTTGGGCGTGAGTTCGCTGGCCTGGCCCACCAGGCGGCCATACCAGGCCACACCGGCCTTGACCGGGCCATGTGCGGCATACAGCCAGGTGATTCGGCCGCCCCAGCAAAAGCCGGTGATGCCCACACGCGCCGCGTCGCCACCGTTGGCGGCGGCCCACTGCACGGCGCCGTCCAGGTCGGCCATCACCTGGGCGTCGGGCACCTTGGAGACCACCTCGGCCATGAGCTTGGCGATTTCGGTGTACTGCGAGGGATCGCCCTGGCGCGCATACAACTGCGGCGCAATGGCCAGGTAGCCCGCTTTGGCGAACCGGCGGCAGGTGTCGGCGATGTACTCGTGCACGCCAAAAATCTCCTGGACCACCAGCACCACCGGCAGGCCCGTCTTGCCCGCAGGCGCAGCACGATAGGCGGGCACCTTGAAGCCGTTGACCGTGAAACTCACCTCCCCCACCGTGAGCCCATCGGCGGGTGTGGCAATGGCCGTCTGGGCCATGATGGGCGCGGCTGCAGCCGCATAACCAAGGCCCAGCGCCGCCTGCAGCGCGGTGCGGCGGGTGGCGCCCGCGTCGGTGGTGCGCCCGGGCAACAGGGCGTGGGCATCGGCGTGGAGGTCGTCATTGAACATGGGGGTTCTCCAAAAAAGGGGGCCAAGAAGGGGACGAGCCCCGCAGTCTAGGGCTTGTTGCGGGGTTTTGCAGGCCGCCTTGCGGCAGCCCCCGGAGCGGGCTCAAGGCGACGTCTGCAGCCAGCTGGGGTTTACCGCAGGGCGGCATTTTCGGGTATCGAAATTGGGGCAGCACTGCTAGACTTTCTTCGAACCGCCCGGCTTTTGCCGCGTGCGCCCCACCCACCCACCCCATACCCGCCAGGTAAACCAGCCCCTCAGCCCCTAGCCGCGACTGCCCCACCGCATGCACCGCACCACGCCCTCCACCCTGCCGCGCGGACACCTGCTGGCGTTGCTGGTGGCGGGGGCTTGTGGCAGCGGCGGCCTGGCCTTGCTGACCTGGGCCCTGGCCAGCCGGTCGATGGACCTGGTCACCCGCATCGCGTTCACCACAGCAGGCGCCGGTCTGCTGGCCAGCGCTCTGCTGTCATGGTGGCTGGTGCGGCAGGTGTTGGCGCTGCGCGCCACCGCCCACGATGCCCAGGCGGCCGCACAGCGCGCCAACACCCAGCTGTCGGCCACGCTCGACATCCTGCCGGACGGGCTGGCCATCTATGACGCCGACGACCGCCTGGTGCTGTGCAACGCCCAGTACCGCGAGGTGAACACGGGCACCTCGATGGCCCTCGACTACGGCACCTTGTTCGAGGATGTGCTACGCCGCGCCGCACGTTCCGGCCACATCGTGGACGCCCGGCCCGACGTGGACACCTGGCTGGCCCACCGCATGGCCCGCCACCGCGCCCCCAACCTGCCCGAGGTGCAGGAAGTCGAAGGCGACCGCTGGATGCGGATCACCGAGCGCCTCACCGAAGGCGGCGGCGTGGTGGTGCTGCGTGCCGACATCACCGATGTGGTGCACAAGGAGCGCGCACTCAAGCAGGCGCTGCACGACGCCGAGCGCGCCGAACGCAGCCTGCGCGAAGCGGTCAATGCCATGCCCGCCGGGCTCGAAATTTACGACGAGAACGACCGCCTGGTGCTGTGCAACGACCAGATGGCACGCCTGCGCCCGCACCTGCCGGTGGCTGAATCGCTGGGCAAGACCTACGAAGAGCTGCTGCGTGCGGGCCTGCGCCACGGCATCCCTGCGGAGGCCAGCGGCCAGGAAGAGCTGTGGCTGGCGCACGAGCTGGCGCTTCGCGGCCACCGGCCCGGCCCGGAGGTGCGCCACTACCCGAACGGCGCCTGGATGCACATGCACGAAAGCCGCACGCCCTCGGGCATGACGGTGGTGGTGCGCCTGGACATCAGCGACCTGATCGAGCAGCGCCACAAGGTCGATGCCGCCCGGCAAGAGAACCAGCGCATACGGCAGTTGCTGGAGCGTGCGGTCGAGGCCCTGCCCGTGAGCATCGAGATCTTTGACGAGCAGGACCGGCTGGTGCTCTTCAACCAGCAGCTCACGCGCATGTACCCGCACATGAACTACGCAGAGCATCTGGGCAAGGCCTTTGCAGACATCCTGCGCTATTCGGTGGAGCGGGGCCTGATCCCCTCGGCCCAGGGCCGCGAGGAGGCCTGGATCGCCGAGCGCCTGTCCGAGCACGGCAGCCGCACGTCCACTCTGGTGCAGCGCCTGGCCGACGGGCGCTGGATCAACATCTACGAAACCCGCACCCCCGAGAACTATGTGGTGGCGGTGCGCCTGGACATCACCGACCTGATCGAGCAGCGCCAGGCCCTGGAAAGCGCCCAGGAGGCAGCCCAGCAGGCGCGCCAGCTGCTGCAGGACGCCGTGGAATCCCTGCCCGAAGGGTTCGCCCTGTTCGATGCCGACGACCGGCTGGTGGTGTGCAACGCGCAGTACCGCAGGCTCTACCCCATCTCCGCGCCGGTGATCGTGCCAGGCAGCACGTTTGAGCAGATTGCACGCTACGGCGCCGAGAGGGGCCAGTACCTGGACGCCGTAGGCAACGAAGAGAACTGGGTCGCCCAGCGCGTGGCCGACCACCGCGCGGCCAATCAGGCCGTGCTGCAGCGCCTGCCCGAGGGCCGCTGGCTGCAGGCCGACGAACGGCGCACCCCCCAGGGCGGCATCGCCGGTGTGCGCACCGATGTGACCCAGCTGGTGCGCAAGGAGCAGGAACTGGCCGCCGCCAACGCCAAGCTGGCCCTGCTGTCCACCACCGACGGCGTGACCGGCATCAGCAACCGGCGCCGCTTTGACGAGCGGCTGGCCGCCGAGTGGATGCGCTGCGGCCGCCACCACTTGCCACTGGCCGTGGTGCTGATCGACATCGACCATTTCAAGCTCTACAACGACCACTACGGCCACCTGGCGGGCGATGAATGCCTGCGCCGCGTGGCCCAACTGCTGCAGGGCAACATCCGCCGTGCGGACGAAATTGCTGCGCGGTATGGTGGCGAAGAATTTGTGCTGCTGCTGCCCGACGCCACCGTGGCCGATGCGGTGACGGCCGCCCAGCGCTGCATGGACAGCCTGCGTTCGGCCGCCCTGGCCCACCCCCGCTCGCCCACGGCGCCCATCATCACGCTCAGTGCGGGGGTGGCCAGCGTGGTGCCGCGCCCTGGGGCCCAGCCAGACAGCCTGGTGCAGGCCGCCGACGCGGCCCTGTACCGCGCCAAACATGGCGGCCGCAACCGGCTGGAGGTGTTTGATGCGACGGGCTGATCCCGGGGCCCAATGCGCCAGACACGCCGCCTGCAGTGACCCTCAAGGCTTCTGGCCTGAAAATTTTCAGGCCTGGGCAATGCCCTCGGTGGGCATATCGCAGTAAGCATGCCGGGCCAGCGCCGAGGCCAGCACCACCGAGGGGTTCACCAGCGATATCCCTTCCAGCCGGGGATGCTCCGACAGCGCCAGCGGAATCTCGGTGCAACCCATGATCAGCGTGGACACGCCGTAGCGCTCCTGCAGCGCCATCGAGACAGCTTCAAAGCGCTGGCGCGCCAGCGGGTAATTGCCCGCTTTCACACCTTCATAGATGCCCTGCATCAGCTGCTCGCGCTCATGGTCTTCGGGCACCAAGCAGGCGATGCGCGCCCGCTCCAGCTCACGCTGGTAAAGACCCGCGTCGTAGGCGCCGCGTGTGGCCAGCAGCCCCACGCCCTGCACCTTGCGCGCCGACAGCTCGGCCACCACTTCCTGCACGCCATGCAAGACCACCATCTGCGGAAACCGCTGCTGCAGGATGCCGTGCCACGCGTGGGCCGTGTTGCAGGCAATCGCCACCACCCGCGCACCCAGCGCAGCCAGCCGCCCGGTGGCCTGCAGCATGGGGTCTGCGGGCTGGTGGGCACCGGGGCGCGTGTCACTCAGTGCAGCCGTGCGGTCCGGGATGGGCACCTGCGCCAGCCAGTGCTCGGGGTAGGTCTGGTCACGCACCGGAATACCCAGCACCTCCATGCGTGTTGTGCAGGCCTGCACAAACAGGCGTACAAAATCAGCCCCGGCAGCCGGGCCCATCCCGCCCAGGATGCCCACCACCTGCGGGGCGTGCGTGGGGCTTGCAGACACCAAAGACATGCGTACTCCGGCTTACTGTGCGGGCTTGTCGCTCTGCGCCACCAGGTTCTCGCGCAGCTCCTTGCTCATAGCCAGGTTCAGGTTCTGGTTGCGCGGCGGCACGGGCGACATGAACCACTTGGTGTAGAGCTTGTCGAATTCGCCGGACTTCATCATCCCGCCGATCACGCCGTTGACCAGCGCCTGGAACTGCGGGTCGTCCTTGCGCAGCATGCAGGCGTAGGGCTCCACTTGCAGCGAATCGCCCACCACCATCCACTCGGCGGGGTTGCGCTGATTGCCCATCAGGCCAAAGAGCAGGATGTCGTCCATCGCAAAAGCCTCAGCCCGCCCCGAATCCACCAACAACAGGGAGTCGTCATGGTCCTTGCCCAGCACGATGTCCATGTCGAGGTTGTTGTCGCGGTTGTACTTGCGGATGACCTGCGCGTTGGTGGTCCCCGAGGTGCTGGCCACCTTCTTCCTGGCCAGGTCGGCGTAGTTCTTGACGCCCGAGGTCTTCTTGGTCAGCAGGCGTGTGCCGGTGTAGAAGTAGTTGATGGCAAATTGCACATCCTTGCCACGCACCGTGTTGTTGGTGGTCGATCCGCACTCCAGGTCAATGGTGCCGTTGGTCAGCAGCGGAATGCGGTTCTGCGATGTCACGGCCTGCAGCTCCACCTTGATGGCCGGGTTGTTCAGGCGCTTCTTCACCGCGTCCACCACCGCGTTGGAAATGTCCACCGAAAACCCCACGGGCACACCCGGGCCCGACAGGTAGCTGAAGGGCACCGACGACTCACGGTAGGCCAGCGTGATCTTGCCCGAGTCGGCAATCTTCTTGAGGGTGTCGGCATGGGCCACGGTGCAGGACAGCAGGCCAACCCACACCAGGGCAGCAGACGTGACGGCGGAGAGCTTCATGGGGATCCCTTTGCAAAAAAAGCAGGTAAGCGGGTACGCGGGTTGAGGAAAAACAGAACGCAGGGGCACTGTAAAAACTCGCGGCGCCTTTGAACAATTCATTCGCGGGGGTGCGTCATGATGAAAAGTTATGGCTCTTTTGCAGTGCACACCGCTGCACCAAATTGCTTCAGCACGCACCATTTGCGCCATGCCCCATGCAAAGGCCAGGCCTGGGGCGATGGAGGCTGAAGCACATAACTTACCGGCATAGGCAGGCTCGGCATTGGCATTGTTCAAAGCGCAGACCGCGCCCTACATTGGCCTGCAATCAGTCAACCATCCATTCCCCACAAGATGCAGGTATGTGTATTGGGCGCAGGCATTGTCGGCCTGGCCACGGCGTATGAACTCCAGCAGCGCGGCTTCCAGGTCACCGTCATCGACCAGGCCCAGCCTGGCATGGGCGCCAGTGGCGGCAATGGCGCCCAACTCAGCTACAGCTATGTGCAGCCCCTGGCCGACGCCAGCATCTGGCGCCAGCTGCCCCGCCTGCTGCTGTCGCCCAGCTCCCCGCTCAAGTTGCGCCCGCAGTGGGACACACACCAGTGGCACTGGGGCCTTGCCTTTTTGCGCGCATGCAACCGGCACACGTCCGAACGCAGCACCGAACGCCTGCTGGCCCTGGCCGCACTGAGCCGCCACGGGCTCGAAGCCATGCTGCAGGCCGAGTCCATCGACTGCGACTTCTCCCGCACCGGCAAGCTGGTGCTGTACGACACGCCCGCCGGTCTGGCCGCTGCCCAGCGGCAGATGGAGCTGCAACGGGCCTGGGGCAGCCAGCAGCAGGCCGTGTCGGCCGCCCGCTGCGCTGAGATCGAGCCCGCGCTGCACCACTACCAATCCCGCATCGCCGGTGCCATCTACACCCCCAGCGAATGCGCAGCCGACTGCCTCAAGCTGTGCCAGGGGCTGCAGGCCGTGCTGGCCGCGCGTGGCGTGCGGTTTCTGCTGGGGGCACAGGTCCGGGGTTTTGTGCGCCAGGGCCGTCGCATTGCGGCCGTGCAGACCAGCGCCGGTGCGGTCGAAGCCCAGCAGTTTGTGCTGGCGCTGGGCAGCCACAGCCACGCGGTGGCCCGCACGCTGGGGCTTCGCCTGCCGGTGTATCCGCTCAAGGGCTACAGCATCACGCTCGATACCACCGGGGCCAACGCCGCCCCTGGCACGGTGCCCCGCGTCAACGTGACCGATGCCGCCCGCAAGGTGGTCTTTGCACGCATTGGCCACCGCCTGCGCGTGGCGGGCATGGCCGAGCTGGTGGGGCATGACGCCCGCATCCCGCCCGCACGCATCGAGAGCCTGTGCAACGCCGCACGCGCGCTGTTCCCGGGCTGCAGCGAGTTTGAGGAGCTGCGCCCCTGGACCGGCATGCGCCCCGCCACACCCACCGGCCTGCCCGTGGTGGGCCCACACGCCAGTGGGCCCGACAACCTGCTGCTCAACACCGGCCATGGCTCGCTGGGCTTCACGCTGGCGTTTGGCACAGCGGCACAGGTCGCCGAACTGCTGGCACCCGCCTGAGATCGTTGCTCACGATCTCGTGAGGGATCGCGAACAAGCCCTGCGCAACACGGCCCGGCGCGCACTACTCCACGTCGGGTAAATCGACGGAGGCCATGGTTTCTGCCACCGCCTGCCGCATGCATTGCGTCATGGCGCTGGCCAGCAGCGAGCTGGGCCGGTTCACAGTGCGCAGCGACTTGATGGGTACAGCAATGTGCGGCGCCAGCGCCAGCACCTCCACCTTGCTGCGGTCGGCCGAAGCCGCTGTGCAGCTGTCCACCACCGCCACCGCGTGGCCATGGTGCGCCAATGCCAGCGCAGCGTGGTAGGTCTGCACCGTGATCGCTGTCTGCAGCCCCACCCCCGCTTCGCGGCAGGCATGGTTGACCACCGTGCCGATGGGGTCGCGCACATCCAACCGCACCACCGGCGTATCCGCCAGATCGGCCAGGTGCACCACGCCCGCATCCACCAGCGCCGCACCCAGCATGCCCTTGGGCGCCACGCACACCATGCGGCCATCAGCCAAGTGCTCTTGTGTGAGCGCCGGGTGGGCAATGGCGCTGAACACAAAGCCCACGTCTGCCTCCTGCAGCACCAGGGCCGAGACGATCTGTGGCGAGTGCAGCGCATCGATGGTGACCTTCACATCGGGGTGCTTCTGGCGAAAGAACCGCAGCGCACGCGGCAACACCTCGTAGCTCAGGGCCAACACGCTCAGGATGTGCAACTCGCCCTCGCGCTGGTCACTCTTGAGGCTGTTGGCGAGGCGCTGAACATCGTCGAGCTGGGTGAACAGGCGCTCGATGTGCGGGTACAGCGTCTGCGCCTCGGTGGTGGGCACCAGCTTGCCCTTGAGCCGGTGAAACAGCGGAAAGCCCAGCTGCAATTCAGCATGCGCCAGGATGCGGCTGACCGCAGGCTGCGTGACGTTGATGAGGCGGGCAGCCGCGCTCACGCTGCCGGTGAGCATGACGGCGTTGAAGACTTCTATGTGGCGAAGGCGCATCAACTAACAATGCAAGGAACAGGCCCGATGCGCAATCCTTGCATCCACCCATTGCGACTAAAACGGGGACTGGAGCAGCGCGATAGTTAGAGCGACATCGACGGCCGCTGCGCCATGGCCGCGCGCCAGCGCAGCAAATGCGGGTGTTGCTCCCCCGGCTTGTGCTTGACCACCCGCGCAAAGTCCAGCGCCACCACCGCCGTGATGTCGGCCACGCTGAAACGGTCAGTGGCAATGAACTCGCGGCCTGCCAATCGATCATTCAACAGATTGAAAAACTGCCCCACACGCACCAGCCCGCGCTCCGCCAGCGCCGGGATCTGTGGGTAATCCACTGCGCCGGGCAAGGCCCTGTTGGCCATGGCGGGCGCGCTGTTGCGCAGCGCCTCGGCAATGGCCTGCAGGCCTTCGAACTCCATGCGCCAGTTCCAGCTCGCAATCTCGGCCTTTTCTGCTGGCGTCTCGCCCAGTAGGGCGGGCTGCGGGTAGCGCGCCTCCGCATACGCCGTGATCGCCGCGTTGTCGGTCAGCAGCAAGCCGTCTTCGGTGCGCAGCGCGGGCACCGTGCACTGTGGGTTGATCTGGCGATACGCCTCGCCCAGTTGCTCGCCATTGCGCAGGTCCACCTGTACGGTGTTGTGGGGCACGCCCTTTTCTGCAAGCAGGATGCGCGCACGGCGCGGGCTGGGCGCCGTGGCGCAGTCGTACAAGGTGATCATGGTGACGCCTTGCAAAAACACTCAGCGTGCGGGGGAAGAAGCTGCTGCTGCCGCCTCGATCTTGTCCTGCGTCTTCGTGTCAAAGTCGCTCGCGTCGTGCCGCTCGCGCAACTGGCTGGCCAGATCACCCTGCACACGGTTCACCTTGCGCCCCCGCTGCACCGCCGGGCGCTTGGCCACCTGCTCGGCCCAGCGCACCACATGCGTGTATTCGTGCACCTGCAAAAACTCGCCGGCGTTGTAGGCCTGCCCTTTCACCAGCAAGCCATACCAGGGCCAGATCGCAATATCTGCCACCGTGTATTCATCGCCCGCCACGTACTCGGTCACCGCCAGGCGCTGGTTCAGCACATCCAGCTGGCGCTTGGCCTCCATGGCATAGCGGTCAATGGCGTACTCGATCTTGACCGGCGCATAGGCATAAAAATGCCCAAACCCGCCGCCCACAAACGGCGCACTGCCCATCTGCCAGAACAGCCACGACAAGCACTCCGCCCGCGCCGCGCCGTCCTTGGGCAAGAAGGCGCTACCAAACTTCTCCGCCAGGTACATCAGGATGGCGCCGGACTCGAACACACGCACGGGGTTGGCGGGGTCGGTGCGGTCCAGCAGCGCGGGAATCTTGGAGTTGGGGTTCACAGAAACGAACCCGCTGCCAAACTGCGCCCCCTCGTTGATGCGAATCAGCCACGCGTCGTACTCCGCCCCGCTGTGGCCCAGCGCCAGCAGCTCTTCCAGCATGACCGTCACCTTCACGCCATTGGGCGTGCCCAGCGAGTAGAGCTGCAGCGGGTGCTTGCCTACAGGCAGCTCTTTATCGTGCGTGGCGCCTGCAATGGGCCGATTGATGCTGGCGAACTGGCCGCCGTTTTCTTTGTTCCATTGCCAGATGGCGGGGGGGGTGTAAGGGGTGGAATCGGGCATGCACAGCTCCAGTCAAATGGTAGGGAGAGTGGCGAGATCGCCAGCAATTGCCCGGAAAGTGTAGCGACGCGACTTGTCCGCCACTGGGCTGTGGCAAATGCCACCGACGCGCCGCGCCAAATTACGCTGCCAGTGATCTGGCGATGCGACTATCCAAAAAAGAGCGAGTTGCCCACAAGTGGTCTCGAACCCGCAGCAACTCGCCAAGCACCCCCCTGGAAACGGTTGTTGAATAGAGCGCTCGGAGGTGCTGAATTCAAGGACTGAGGACAGAGCAGTGTTGGCGCGAGACCTTGGTAATCAACGGGCCTGCCTGCTCTATGAACAATGCCAAGCTACCACCCGCATCATGCGCTACCAGAGCTTCAGCGCTTGCATACAACTCAAACAGCACGACTGACTGGGCGCTTTCTGTAGGCGCTAGCACTTCAAACTGAAGGGTGCCCGGTTCGCTTGCCAGGCAGCGCTGCTTGTGATCCAGCAAAGATTGCAGAAATGACGCTTTTGACTCAGGTTTGAATTCAATTGTTACGACGAGAGCGATTTTGTGCATGGGTTGTATTGGTAGTTGATCGTCAACCTTTGACGGTTTGCCCAGCGGGCCATAGACCGCAAACCTGCGGAGCGCGCTGGGCCGGGCATGGTACGGTGAACATGCACTTGACGTGAAACAGCTTGCAACGTCGATTTGCAGTCGCGGGGCTTTTCCATACTCATTGGGCATGGCCAGCGAATGCATGTGCAGCGGGTGCCGCCCTGCGAGGCAATTTTTTTCGTGAGTGGCGCCTGCAATGGGTCAGTTGATGCGAACGAACGGGCGGCCGTTTTCTTCGCTCAATTGCCAGATGTCGGGTGAGGTTCAGGCACGCGGAGCCCTGGGCGTCCAGGAAGTCAGGAGGTGGCTTGTGTGCCACGGGTGAAGACGCGTTTGGCTAGGCAGCTTCTTTTTTCAGGGCCTGCGCCGTCCCCGCCGTGACAGCGAATTCCGTCCCTTGAGGGAGAGGTCCGAATCTGGCCAAACACCTCTGCCCGCAAGCCCTAGCCTCGGCAATCTCCAACTTTCAGGAACCCACAATGTCCAGCCCCCTGAGACAGTGGGAGACCGTCGTCGTGGCATACGGCATTTCTGCACAAGAAGAGAATGGCTACTTTCTCATCTGCGCCTACAAGGATCAGGCCGGTCTGCAGCCAAGCCAAGACCAGTTCTACGCGTCAGAGGCTTGGCGCAGCGGACCGCGCGAAGGGATCGTGGCAAAAATTGAAACCTCCCTGAGTACCCTGGTCTGGCTCTCTGCTGCTGGGGTCCAGGATCTGCGGACCTCCAACACCGGTACGCAGGCGGCCTGATCCACGCGGCTCAGTGCGCCTTGTCCCAGTTCGCCCCCACCCCCACCTCCGCCAATAACGGCACCTTCAGCGCCGCCACCTCCGCCATCAGGCGCGGGATGTGGGTCTTGAGCCAGTCCACCTCGCTCTCGGGCAACTCAAACACCAGTTCGTCGTGCACCTGCATGATCATCTGGATGCTGGGCTTGTGCGCGTCCAGCTCTTTTTGCACGGCCACCATGGCCAGCTTGATCAAATCAGCTGCCGTGCCCTGCATGGGGGCGTTGATGGCCGCACGCTCTGCCCCGGCGCGGCGGGGGCCGTTGGGGGAGTTGATTTCGGGCAGGTACAGGCGGCGGCCAAACACGGTTTCGACATAGCCCATGGACTTGGCGGCGGCCTTGGTGTCGTCCATGTACTGCTTTACGCCGGGGTAGCGCTGGAAGTATTTGTCGATATAGGCGGCCGCGGCCTTGGTTTCGATGCCTAAATTCTTGGCCAGGCCAAAGCTGCTCATGCCGTAGATGAGGCCGAAGTTGATGACCTTGGCGTAGCGGCGTTGCTCGCTGGTGACCTGATCGACCTCCACCCCAAACACTTCGGCGGCGGTGGCGCGGTGCACGTCCAGCCCGGCGTGGAAGGCGTGCAGCAGCGAGTGGTCGCCGCTCAGGTGGGCCATGATGCGCAGCTCGATCTGGGAGTAGTCGGCGCTCGCAATGACGCGGCCTGCGGGGGCCACAAAGGCTTCGCGCACGCGGCGGCCTTCGGGGGTGCGGATGGGGATGTTCTGCAGGTTGGGGTCGTTGCTGGACAGGCGCCCGGTGACGGCTACGGCCTGCGCGTAGTGCGTGTGCACGCGGCCGGTGCGTGGCAGCGCCAGCTGCGCGAGCTTGTCGGTGTAGGTGCCTTTGAGCTTGACCAGGCTGCGGTGCTCCAGCAGCTTGGCGGGCAGGGGGTAGTCCTCGGCCAGCTTTTCCAGCACTTCTTCGTCGGTGCTGCGGGCGCCGGTGGCGGTCTTCTTCACCACGGGCATGCCCAGCTTGTCGAAGAAGATTTCGCCCAGTTGCTTGGGGCTGCTCAGGTTGAAGGGCTGGCCTGCAATCTCATAGGCCTCGGTTTCCAGCTGCAAGATGCGCTGGCCCAGCTCGTGGCTTTGCGCGGCCAGCGTGGGGGCGTCAATCAGCACGCCGTTGCGTTCGATGCGGTACAGGGCCTCGCTGCTCGCAAGCTCCAGCTCGTAGATGAAGCGCAGTTTGTCGTCCGCCTGCAGCAGGGGCCACAGGGCGTTGTGCACGTCCAGAGTTTGGTCGGAGTCTTCGCACGAGTAGGCGGCGGCCTTGTCCACCGGCACTTGCGCAAACGGGATCTGGTGCGCGCCTTTGCCGCACAGGTCTTCGTAGGTGATGCCTTTGCGGCCGGTGTGGCGCTCGGCCAGGCTGGTCAGGTTGTGGGGCTTGTGCACTTCGAGCACGTAGCTTTGCAGCATGGTGTCGTGCGCGTAGCCCTGCACCTCAATGCCGTGGTTGGCGAACACATGGCGGTCGTATTTGATGTGCTGGCCCAGCTTGTGGTGCTTGGGGTCTTGCAGCCACGGCTTGAGGCGGGCGAGCACTTCATCCAGCGGCAGTTGCGCGGGCGCATCGGGGCCTTCGTGGCGCAGGGGGATGTAGGCGGCTTCGCCGGGCTGCACGCTGAAGCTGATGCCGACGATTTGCGCGCGCATCTCGTCGAGGGAGTCAGTCTCGGTGTCGATGGCCGCCAGCGGCGCTTTGTGCAGGCGCTCCAGCCACTGGTCAAAGTCGGCCCAGTTCAGGATGGTGTCGTACACCACCGTGCGGTGCTGGGCCTCTTCGGCCACGGTGCTGGCGGAGTGGTCGGCAAACAGATCGCCGCTTTGGCCGGGCATGGCGACGGTGGGGGCGGCAGCGGCGGGGGCCGCTGCACCCTTGATCGCGCTGGCCAGGCCCTTGAAGCCGTATTTTTCGTAAAACGGCAGCAGGCCGGTGTTGTCTGGCGCGTCCAGCGTGATGTCGTCAAACGCGGGCAAGCCGGGGATGTAGTCGGCCAGCGCACAGTCGGTTTTCATGGTGACCAGCTGGCGGCTCAAGGCCAGTTGGCCGCTGGCAATCGCCTCGCGCAGATTGTTGCCTGCCACGCCCTTGATGGCGTCGGCGTTGGCAATCAGGTTGTCGAGCGAGCCATATTCTTCCAGCCACTTGGCGGCGGTCTTGGGGCCCACCTTGGTCACGCCGGGCACGTTGTCCACGGTGTCGCCCACCAGGGCCTGGTAGTCCACCATCAGCGCAGGTGGCACGCCAAACTCCGCCGTCACGCCCGCCACATCGCGGCGCTTGCCGCTCATGGTGTCGATGATGGTGATGTGCTCGTTGACCAGTTGGCTCAGGTCTTTGTCGCCGCTGGACACAATGACTTCAATGCCTTGCGCTGCAGCCACGTTGGCCAGGGTGGCGATCACGTCGTCCGCCTCCACGCCGGGCACGGCCACTACCTTCCAGCCCAGCAGGTCCACCACCTCGTGGATGGGCTCGATCTGGCTGCGCAGGTCGTCGGGCATGGGCGAGCGCGTGGCCTTGTATTCGGTGTACAGGGCATCGCGGAAGGTGGGGCCCGAGGCGTCGAACACGCAGACGGCGTAGTCGGCCGTCACCTCTTTGCGCAGGGCCTGCATCATGTTGATCATGCCGCGAATGGCGCCCGTGGCGGCACTGGTCATGTCGCCGGGAACGGCCCGCAGGTCGGGCATGGCATGGAAGGCGCGGTAGAGGTAGCTGGAGCCGTCCACCAGCACCAGGGTCTTTTTGTCAGTCATCCGGCAATTGTGCACGGCTGGGCCGCGCCACGGCGCCGGCCAGGCAGCGCTCTACAATCGGCCGATGCGCGCTGTTCACCTCCTCTTGCTGCTGGGCATGGCCTCCAGCACCGTCCTGGCCCAGAATACAAGCCAAAATGCTCCTCCTGGCGCAACAGATAAGCGCGAGGCGCTCTCAAATACAGAGCAGCCTGCGGGCCGCACCAACCAGCGCACCGAGCGCATCCAGGTCGAAGATGCGGGAAGCCGCGTGGACGAGCTGCGCATCGGCGGGCAAACGCAGACGATTTCGGTGCAACCCAAGGCGGGCAGCATGCCCAGCTACGAAGTGCAGTCGCCCGACGGCGCCCGCAGCCGTGCAGGCAGCAACAGTGGCGCCGAGACCACCACCGCCCCCCGCGTCTGGAACGTGCTGAAGTTCTGAGACCGTAGCGGCCGCCCCTGTCCACTGCGGCGGTGTGTGGCCTGATTGCCGTGCCTGCGGCACCGGCTCCCCCGCCAACCCCCTTCTTTTTCGACACCTTCTGAGCGATGGCCGTTTTTACCGAAGTCTCCAACTCCGAGGCGCGCGAGCTGCTGCGCCGTTTGCAACTGGGTGAGCTGGTAGAGCTGCGCGGCATTGAAGGTGGTATCGAGAACACCAACTACTTCCTCACCAGCGACCAGGGCGAATTCGTGCTCACGCTGTTCGAGCGCCTCACGGCCGAGCAGCTGCCGTTTTACCTGTATCTGATGAAGCACCTGGCGCACGGCGGTGTGCCTGTGCCCGACCCACGCGCCGACAAGAGCGGCGACATCCTGCACACCGTGTGTGGCAAGCCCGCCGCCGTGGTCAACAAGCTGCGTGGCAAGAGCCAGCTGGCGCCCCAGGGTGCCCACTGCGCTGCTGTGGGCACCATGCTCGCGCGCATGCACTTGGCGGGGCGCGACTTTGAGCGCCGCCAGCCCAACCTGCGTGGCCTGCCCTGGTGGAACGAGACCGTGCCCGTGGTGCTGCCCCACATTGGCGAAGCGCAATCGGCACTGCTGCGGTCCGAGCTGGCCTACCAGAACCATGTGGCCGCCAGTTCGGCCTATGCAGCCCTGCCCAGCGGCCCTGTGCATGCCGACCTGTTCCGCGACAACGTGATGTTCGACGGCGAAGAGCTGACCGGCTTCTTCGACTTCTACTTTGCGGGTGTGGACACCTGGCTGTTTGACCTGGCCGTGTGCCTGAACGACTGGTGCATTGACCTGCCCACCGGCACCCACGATGCCGAGCGCGCCACCCGCATGCTGGACGCCTACCAGGCCGTGCGCCCCCTGACGGCCGCAGAGCGTGAACTGCTGCCCGCCATGCTGCGTGCGGGTGCACTGCGGTTCTGGATCTCGCGCCTGTGGGACTTCTACCTGCCGCGCGAGGCATCGATGCTCACGCCGCACGACCCCACGCACTTCGAGCGCGTGCTGCGCAACCGCGTGGCGCACCCCGTACACGCCTGATCTTCTGCCCCACACCATCGGGCACGGCGGCCCTCCTGCCCTTGCGCCACTGCGGAATTGGGCTGCTGGGGTAAATTCCCGCCTATTTCCTCTCGCCTATTGTCCGCAGCACGCCCGAGCCCTGCCTGCGCCCTCGCACCGTCGGCGCGGTGGCAAAGGCGGCCTGAGAGGCTGAGAATCTGTTGTCCACGCTCGCCTTGTACGCAAAAATTCCCAGCCCCTGAGCGGGCCCATCCTCTCCTGCACCCCATTCAATGAAACTCCACATCGTCCCCGCCCGCACCGGCATGGCCTGGGTCAAGCTTGGCATCCGGGCGTTCTGGCGGCAGCCCATGGCACTGGCTGCGCTGTTCTTCATGACCATGGCCTCCATGTCGCTGGCCACCATGGTGCCCCTGGTGGGCCCGGCCATTGCGCTGGCGCTGCTGCCGTCGGCCACGCTGGCCATGATGGTGGCGGCCGCCGAGGCCACGCAGGGGCGGTTTCCGATGCCCACGGTATTGCTGGTGGCGTTTCGCACTGGCCGCCAGCGACTGCGTGACATGCTGGTGCTGGGCGCGCTGTATGCGGTGGGTTTCCTCGGTGTGATGGGCCTGTCTGCTTTGATCGACGGCGGGCAGTTTGCCCAGGTGTACCTGGGCGGCGCCAAGCTGACGCAAGAGGTGGCGCAGGACCCGGCCTTCCAGAGCGCCATGTGGCTGTCCATGGTTCTGTACTTGCCGCTGTCGCTGCTGTTCTGGCATGCGCCGGGGCTGGTGCACTGGCACGGTGTGCCACCCGTCAAGGCGCTGTTTTTCAGCATCGTGGCCTGTGTGCGCAACTTTGGCGCGTTTGTGGTCTATGGGCTGGGCTGGCTGGGGGTTTTCCTGCTCGGCGGCCTGGTGGTCAGCATCGTGTCAGCGCTGCTGGCGGTGGCGGGGCTTGCTGGCTCGGCGGCCGGTGGCATCATGGTGGGCGGCGCCATGATGTTGGCGGCCATGTTTTTCACGTCGGTGGTCTTCACCTTCCGTGACTGCTTCGATCCCCCATCCACGGCCACCGTGCACGAGGCGCCCCATGACGAGACACCGCCATCCCCCCCATCAACTCCAGGGCCGCTCTGAAGAAGAGCTGACCTGGTTCCAGCGGCGCAGCCTCGTACAGGCCGCCGCACTGTGGATGGTGTCTGGCGGCTGGGTGGCCGCCCAGGCGCAGGGCCGCAGCAACATCGTGGAACTGCGCGGCGATGTGCTGCGCAACGGCGAGCCCCTGACGGCCCAGCACACCATCACTGCCAACGACCGCATCGAGACCGGCCCAGGCTCGACCACCGTGTTCACCGTGGGCGACAGCGCCTTCATGGTGCGCCAGAACTCGCGCGTGGCGCTGGAGAGTGACACCCCCGCGGCCGTCAAGGTGCTGCGTGTGCTGAGCGGCGCAGTCGCCAGCGTGTGGGGCAAGGGCGCCGACCGGCAGATCGTGCTGCCCACCGCCACCGCCGGAATCCGGGGCACCGGGGTCTACGCCGAAGTTTTCTCGGAACAGGCGCTGCGCGGCTACTTCTGCAACTGCTACGGCACGGTGGACCTGGTGGCAGGCAATGAAAGCCTGGTGAGCCAATCGTCCTACCACCAGGCCTTCTGGGCCGAGCCCACGCCCCGCAATGGGCGGCTGCTGACGCCTGCAGGCGCCATCAACCACACCGACGAAGAGCTGGAGTTTCTGGCGGGCCTGGTGAGCCAGCGCACGGCCTGGCAAATAGCCGGACGCAAAGGCGTCAAGGACGGGCGCGGGCAGATGGACTACTCTCCCACCCCCGGAAATACCACCGAACCTGCTCGCACATCGGCACCACCCGCGCACTCGTCAACACCAGCGCCAGCCCCTGCGCCCCGCGCCCGGCCCGCTTCTCCCTACGGCTCAGACTACTGAGCGGGAGCCCGCCACCACCGTGGGCGCCCTACCGGCGCGGGGCCCACCAGAGCTCCCCGCACAAAGAAAAAGGCCGGCTCACCGGCCGGCCCTCGCACCTTGGGAGGCAAGCCTCCCACAGCACCCTCAGGTCCCGATGGTGCCGCCATCGTTCTTGGTGATCACGATCGTGGCCGAGCGGGGGCGCTTGCCCGCGCCGTAGCCCGCATTGGAAGGCCACTGGCTCGTGTACTTGGCCGGGTCGCCCAAATTGGCCAGCGCGGTGGTCTCACCCGGATGCTGGATGTTCACGAAGATGGCTTTGCCATCGGGCGTTTCTGCCACGCCGGTGATTTCGCTGCCGCTTGGCCCCACCAGGAAGCGCTTGAGCGTGCTCTCGGTCGCAGCCTTGCCCACGGGGGTCACGATGTCCATCTTGGAGCCATCGGCCTTTGTGTAGCTCAGCGTCTTCTTGCCACCGTCACCCACTTGGCCTGGCACCGCAGCCAGCATCATGCAATTGGTCACGTCGGTGTAGGCGCCGTCATCGGTCTGGATCCAGCAGATGCCAGTGGCCTTGCTGAAGGCCAGGCCATCGGGGCTGGAGAAGTCCTGGTCGGCCGTGAGCGACGAGATGTTGACCATCGCCTTGTCGGCACCGGCTTCGGCGCCGAACAGGTACACGTCCCAAGTGAAGGCCGATACGGATGCACCTTCCTTCAGGCGCACCAGGTGGCCGTTGGGGTTGCCGTCCTGTTTGGCCGTGCCCTTCATGTCGGTGTAGGCGCGGGGGTTCGCTGCGTCGGGCAGGTACTGGCTGCCGGTGGGGTTCACACTGCGGTTGCTGTTGTTGGTCAGCGTGAAGTACACCTCGCCGTTGGCGGGGTTCACGGCATTCCACTCGGGGCGGTCCATCTTGGTGGCGCCCACGGCGTCGGCCGCCAGGCGGGTGTTGATGGCAATGTCGGCCGCGTCGGCAAACTTGTAGGCGGCATAGCCGCTGATGGCGGTGTTCGCCAGCGACAGCTCCACCCAGCTGCCTGTGCCATCTGCGTTGAACTTGGCCACATACAGCTTGCCGCTGTCCAGGTACTTGTCGCCCACGGCCATGCGGTCAGCAGCGTTGGCATCGGCAGCGTTCCACAGTGCGGTGGAGACAAACTTGTAGATGTATTCGCCGCGCGAATCGTCGCCCATGTACACGCTCAAGGGCTTGCCCGCTTCCACCTTGCCAAAGGCCGCGCTTTCGTGCGCGAAGCGGCCCAGGCCCGTGCGCTTCTTGGCCATGCGGGTCTTGTCATAGGCATCGATTTCGACGATGTAGCCCATGCCGTTCATCTCGTTGCGGTAGTCGTCGCTGCCGTCGGCCGAGGTGCCGGTCTTGCTGTTGTTCCAGCGCTGGTACTGGTCGGCGGTGCCACCGCTCTCCCAGCCATGGCGCGATGCGGCGCCCTGGTTGCGGCCATAGCGCTTGAGGGCCGTCACGCTCTTGTCGTTGCTGCGTGCGGCATCGTCGGCAGCGCTGCGGGTGAAGTAGCCGAACCAGTTTTCCTCACCGGTCAGGAACGTGCCCCAGGGCGTCTTGCCCGTGCCGCAGTTGTTCAGCGTGCCACGGGTGGTGGTGCCGGTGGGCGAGTATTTGGTGATCAGCTGCGCATTGCCGCGTGCGGGGCCCGAGATCTCGATAGGGCTGAGCGCCGTCAGGCGGAAGTTCAGGGCCGAGTTCTGCGTGTAGGCCCACTTGCCTGCGGCCTTGGCCACTTCGATCACGGCAATGCCGTGGGCGGCAGTTTCCTTGTCGATTTCTGCAGCGGGGCGGGGCAAGGTGGTGGTGCCGCCATTGGCATGCAGGAAGTGCGAAGACAGCTTCTCGTCGGTCGTGGCTTCGTGGTTGATGGCGAGCAGACCGCGCTCGGTGGCGTTGTCGTTGCGCTTGCCGTCCGCGCCCAGGCCAAACCACTCCATGCCGTCGTGGTGGTCACCGGCACGTTTGTCGAAGTCGCCGTCGGTGCCGTCGTTCTTGTAGGCACCCACACCTGCAGCGATGGGGTCACCCAGCGCGAACAACACGCTGGCGGTGTAACCCGCAGGCACGGCCACCACGTCGGCCAGGCTCTTGGGCACGGCGCCAAAACCCAGCAGCTTGGGGCCCGCAGGCACGGCATCGTCGCTGCCGCCACCACAGGCGCTCACGCCAAACCCGGCCAGCATGGCCGTGCCCACCGTGCCCACGCCGCCGCGCAGCAGACCCCGGCGCGACAGGCGAGCGCCCAGCACCGCGTCAAACGTGGGGTTGGAAGAGGTGTTGGCGTTCTCGTTGTTGAAATCGACGGCCTGTTCGGGCGCATCCACACGGTGGGTCATGGGGTTCCTCGGGGGTTGTTGGTTACAAAGCCTGTGGAGCGTAGAAACCCCCGGTGACATCCCCATGAAGGTTTTGCGTCGGTTTCGTGACACGCGATTCCAGGCCCCACCCAAGGGAATAAACAAATACGAATCACTATCATTTGTATAATTTCCGCTGCCCCAGACCGCCCAGCCAATTCCCGCGCCCGCCCTGACACGACCCGGTGCGTGGCCCCCACCAGCCAGTGCGGCCCTCCGTTCCCACCCATTTCTCGCGCTGCCCTGCCCAGCCCCCGGGCTGTCCGTGCGGCAGCCTGCGCGACCCCTTGGAGACCCCTGCATGACCTCGCCCTCCCTGAAGACTTCGCTGCTGGCGGCAGCCCTGTGTGCCACTGCCCTGGCCTACAGCACCGGCGCCGCCGCGCAGGCCGCCAGCGCAACCACACCCCAGGCCCAGTCTCCCCAAGCGGTGCAAACCGTGGCCCCTGCGGCCGTGGCGGCGCACTACGCCATCCTTGTGCACTCCAACTACGCCGACACACTGGCCAGCGCCCAGGCGCTGCGCGAAGCGGTGGCAGCCTTCACGGCCAAGCCGTCGGCCGAGACCCTGGCCGACGCCCGCACGAAGTGGCTGGCCGCGCGCGAGTTCTATGGCCAGACCGAGGCTTTCCGCTTCTACGGCGGCCCCATCGACAACGACAACGGCCCCGAAGGCCGCATCAATGCCTGGCCCATGGATGAATCCTTTGTGGACAGAGTGCAGGGCAAGGCCAACGCCGGCCTGGTCAACAACCGCAAGTTCGCCATCACCAAGAAGAGCCTGTCGGCCCAGAACGAGCGCGGTGGCGAGGAGAACATTGCCACGGGCTGGCATGCCATCGAGTTCTTCCTGTGGGGCCAGGACCTGTCGGACACCGGCCCGGGCAACCGCAACTTTGAAGACTTTGTGGATGGCAAGGCCCCCAACGCCGACCGGCGGCGCCAGTACCTGAACGTGGTGACCGACCTGCTCATCGACGACCTCACCGTGCTGGTGAAGGCCTGGGCACCCGACGCCAAGAACAACTACCGCGCCAGGTTCGTGCGCGGCGGCAACGAGTCGATCCGCAAGATGCTGGTGGGCCTGGGCTCACTCTCGCGTGGCGAACTGGCCGGCGAGCGCCTGGAAGTGGCCCTGAACAGCCAGGACCAGGAGGACGAACATTCGTGCTTCTCCGACAACACCCACCGCGACGCGGTGACCAACGCACTGGGCATCCAGAACGTGTGGCTGGGCCAGTACAAGCGCGCGGACGGCAGCGTGCTGCAAGGCCCGTCGCTGCGCGACCTGGTGGCCGCCAAGGACGCAGCGCTGGCCGACAAGACCACGAAGCAGATCACTGCATCAGTTGCTGCCGCCGAAGGCATCCAGGCGCCGTTCGACCGCGAGATCATCGGCGGCAAGGACGCTCCGGGCCGCCAGCGCATCCAGAAGACCATCGACAGCCTGACCAGCCAAGCCAAGGACCTGGTGGCCGCGGCCAACGCCATCGGCATCACCAAACTCACGCTGGTGCAGCCCTGAACATGTTGCTCCTGCCAGCCATTCGCCGCCAGCGCGCCCTGCGTGTGGCAGCAGCCAGCACCGTTGCCGTCGCCCTCGGCGGCCTGGGACTGCAGTCGCTGACTGCGGCACCACCGCCCGACCCGCTGGGCGAGAAAACCGGCGGCGAGACCACCGTTTTCGCCACCGGGCGCAACGCCTTTTCCTTCCCCGCCGCCAACCTCAGCGATGAGGAACGCACGCGTTTTGTCATCGGCAACTCGTTCTTCCGCCGCAACTGGGTGGAAGCGCCCGCCTCCACCAAGGCGCGCGACGGGCTGGGCCCGCATTTCATTGCGCGGTCCTGCGGTGGCTGCCATGTGCAGGACGGGCGCGGTGAGCCGCCAGCCATCTTCAACCGCCTGGGCGAGACCAAAGACCCGACCGTGGCCTTGCTGATCCGCCTGTCCATCCCCGGCACCGACGCGCACGGCGGGCCCAAACACGACCCCGTGTACGGGGACCAGTTCAACAACGCAGCCATCCAGGGCGTCCAACCCGAAGGGCGCGTGACCCTGCGCTACGACGCCATCAAAGGCAAGTTCGCCGACGGTACGCCCTACACACTGCAAAAGCCCACCTACGGCTTTGCCGACCTGGGCTACGGCCCCATGCACCCCAAAGTCATGACCAGCCCGCGCATTGCGCCGCAAATCATCGGCGTGGGCCTGCTTGAAGCGATTGCCGAGGCCGATATCCTCGCCCATGCCGCCGACCAGGCAGCCGCCCCCGGCCCCATCAAGGGCACCCCCAACCAGGTGTGGGATGCACCATCAGGCCGCACGATGCTGGGCCGCTTCGGCTGGAAAGCCAATGTGGCCACCATCGCGCACCAGACGGGCGGCGCCTTCCTGGGCGACATGGGCATCACCTCGCTCCACTTCGCGCAGGAGGCCTGCACGCCCACGCAGAAGGACTGCCTGGCAGCCCCCAGCGGCAAGAGCGGTGGAGAACAAGGCCAGCCCGGTGTGGAGATCGACGACAAGACCCTGGCCGATGTGGTTTTCTACCAGGCCACGCTGGCCCCGCCCGCGCGCCGCAATGTGAACGACGCGCAGGTGCTGCGCGGCCAAGCCCTGTTTGCGCAGGCCCAGTGCGCCACCTGCCACCGCCCGAGCTACGTCACCCAGAGTGGTCCCTTCCCGCAGCTGACCAGCAAAGCGCTGAGCGGCCAGCGCATCTGGCCCTACACCGACCTGCTGCTGCACGACATGGGTGAGCGGCTGGCCGACAACCGCCCCGACTTTGGCGCCAACGGCCGCCAGTGGAAGACCCCGCCACTGTGGGGCACAGGCCTGATCAAGGACGTGAACGGCCACACCCGCCTGCTGCACGACGGCCGCGCGCGTGGCGTGCTCGAAGCCGTGCTGTGGCATGGCGGTGAGGCCGAGGGCGCCAAGGACCAGGTGCTCAAGATGAAGAAGGCCGACCGCGATGCGCTGGTGAAATTTGTGGAGTCTCTATGACAGCCGCTCAACACATGCTGCGCACCAGCCTCTGGCTGGCCGCCCTGGCGCCCCTGGCGGCCCAGGCGCAGGTGCCCGCCACGGCACCGGCCTGGCAGCGCAACGCCGTGCCCTTCTACGACACGGTGCACGCGCTGCAAGGCATCTACGGCCACTGGGCGCTGCCCCGCGCACAGGACTTTGACCGCAGCGCACGCACGCTGGTGCCCACTGTGGCGGCGCTGTGCCAGGCACCGGCGGCGGACGGCCAGGCCGCGCTGAGCGCAGCACGCAGCACCTGGCAGGCCACAACCCGCGCGTGGGAGCAGTTGGCGGCCGTGTCCGTGGGCCCCGTCATCAGCCGCCGCAGCCAGCGCGCCATCGACTTCGCGCCCACGCGCCCTGTGCTCATCGACAAGGCCATCGCCGCCCAGCCCCAGGGCGCCAGGGCGTTCGAGCGCATCGGCACGCCCGCCAAGGGCCTGCCCGCGCTGGAATGGCTGCTGTGGACACGCCCGGCCCAGCCCGGCAGCCCCGCCTGCAGCTACGCCCACGAGGTGGCGCAGGACGTGGCGCGTGAATCGGCGGCGCTCACCAAGGCCTTTACCGACGCCGCCGCGACCGACTGGGGCGCCGAAGACGAACAGGAAGGCTCCACACAGGCCATCAGCGAATTCGTGAACCAGTGGGTGGGCGGCATCGAGCGCCTGCGCTGGGCGCAGATGGACAAGCCGCTGCGCGCCGCCGGGTCGGGATCTGGCGCTCGCACGCCCGACTACCCCCGCACCGCCAGCGGCAACACGCTGGCCGCCTGGGCCGCTACCTGGGACGGCCTGCGCAGCGTGACCACCCTGCCCGCCAGCGCCGACATCCCCGCCGCCGGCGAGGCCCTGGTGCCGCTCGAGATGTACCTGCGCGGCAAGGGCCTGAACCCGCTGGCCGACAGGCTGCGCCGGGCCACGGACAAGGTCGATGCATCGCTGGCGCAGGTGCAAAAGAACGGCCTCAAAGACAAAGCCGCCATCCAGCAAACCGCGCGCGACCTGGCCGCGCTGAAGTTCCTGGCCGAATCCGAAGTGGCGCCCGCGCTGCAGGTGAGCATTGGGTTCTCGGACGCCGATGGCGACTGACCTGTACCGCCGCCAAGCGTTGGCCGCTCTCGCGGGCCTGGGCGCCTGCGTGATCGCCCCCAGAGCAGCCTTCGCCAACACTGGTGATCGTGTGCACCTGGCGGCCGCGTGGGAACACCAGGGCAGTTTCCACATCGGTGTGCTGTCCACGCAAGACGGCGCCGGGCAGGCGCTGCAGATCCACGCTGTGCTGGAAGTGCCGACCCGCGCACATGGCCTGTGTGTGTTGCCCGACGGGTCGGTGATTGCCACGGCCCGCCGCCCTGGCGACTGGCTGGTGCGCTGGAATCCCGACCGCCGCGCCAAGCCGCAATGGCTGTGGCAAGACGGCGGGCGTTCCTTCAACGGCCATGTGCTGGCCAGTGCCGACGGCCAGCGGCTGTACACCACCGAAACCGATGCCGAGACGGGTGCGAGCTGGATCGTGGTGCGCGACGCCCGCACGCTCGCCACCGCCGCCGCCTGGCCCACCCACGGCATCGACGCGCACGAGCTGATCTGGGACCTGCGCACTCCACACGGCGGCGCGCCCACCCTCATCGTCGCCAACGGCGGCGTGCCCACAGCCCCCGAAACCGGCCGCGTCAAACGCGACCTGGGCCGCATGGACCCGTCACTCGTGCGGCTCGATGCCCGCACCGGCAGCCTGCTGGGCCAATGGCGCCTGCAGGACCCGCGCCTGAGCCTGCGCCACCTGGCCTGGAGCCCCGACGGCACCGCCCTGGGCATCGCCCTCCAGGCCGAACACGACAACCCTGCGGTCAAGAATGCGGCGCCCGTGCTCGCACTGTTCGACGGCACCGCGCTGCGCAGGGTGACCGCACCAGAACCTGCGGCCCCGAGCCTGCGCGGCTACGGCGGCAGCATGGCCGCCACCCCCACCGGCTGGGCCGTGAGCTGCCCGCGCGCCCATGGCATCGCCACGTTTTCCTTGCAGGGCGACTGGCAAGGCCTGGTCCCGCTGCCCGAGGTGTGCCCGCTGGCAGTGCGCGGCGGCGCGCTGTGGGCAGGCGGCCTGGCAAGCAGTCTGCAGAACGCGCAGGTTGCGGCACCGCTGGCGCATCCGCATGGAGCGGAGTTGCAAGGGGCGCGGCTGGACAACCACTGGGTGGTGCTGCAAGGCTGAAACTTCAAGGAAAAACAGGCTTCTCCGCGCTATGGACAAGCGCTATTAGCTATCAAAAGAGAAGCAAACAAGCCCCACCCAGGTACTGCGCACCCGCAGGTCGGGTTGGCGCAGCGTGACCCGACACCACCGCCCACACGCCACGTGGTGCTCCGCCAGGTCAGGCCCTCGTGAGCGAACCCGAGCTACGGGCGACCTATTCACCGGACGGATCCAGCTGGCGCCGCCGCAACGCAGCCAGCACCTCGGCAGCAATCTGCTCCGGCGCCATGCGCGCGGTGTCCATCACACAACGCGCGGCCTGCGATGCAGGCCAGGGCGCGTAGTCATGCTGCTGCACGGCGTGCCAGCGGGGCGACGTGAGCCCGGGAATGTCGCTGCTGCGGGTCTCGACGCGGCGCTGGTGCTCTGCCAGGTCCGAGCAGACCACCTCCACATCCAGCCACGGCACCGGCACGCCACGGGCCACGCTGTGCCAGGCCTCGCGCGTCACCGGCAAGGGGTTCACACCGTCCACCAGCACCGGCAGGCCTTGCGCCAACTGGGTCCGCGCCAACGCATAGGCCACCCGGTAGCCAGCGGTGCCAACCTCGACGCCGGAATCCCGCAGCGCCTGTTCGATGGTGTCGATGCGCAGGTACACCGCCTGCCACTGCGCCAGCAGCGCGCGGGCCACGGTGCTCTTGCCCACGCCGGGCAATCCGCCCAGCACCACCAAGGCCGGTGCGCTGGGCCCGCCCATTCAGTCCACCACCGTCAACTTGGCCACCGACAGCGCCAGCCACTTCGTGCCGTGGCGCGGAAAGCTGACCTGCGCGCGCGCATCGTCGCCCTGCCCTTCGATCGCCAGCACCTTGCCTTCACCAAACTTGGTGTGGAACACGGCGATGCCCACGCGCAGGCCATGCGAGGGCGCGGCCTTCTGCACGGGCACTGGGGGGCTAGCAAAGGTCTCTGACTTCAAGCCAAAACTGCCTCTTCCGCCTGCTGCATATGGGTTTAAAGCTCCCATATTAGGAGCATACGAGCCAAACCCCTGCTGCTTGGGCGTGATCCACTTGAGCGCCGCTTCGGGCAGCTCGTCGAAGAACCGGCTCTTGATGTTGTAGCGCGTCTGGCCGTGCAGCATTCGCGTTTGCGAATGGCTCAAATACAAGCGCTTGCGCGCGCGGGTGATGGCCACGTACATCAGGCGGCGCTCTTCCTCCAGGCCGTCGCGGTCGTTGGCCGAGTTTTCGTGCGGGAACAGGCCCTCTTCCATGCCGCCGATGAACACGCCGTCAAACTCCAGGCCCTTGCTGGCGTGCACGGTCATGAGCTGCACGGCGTCCTGCCCGGCCTGGGCCTGGTTGTCGCCCGCCTCCAGCGCGGCGTGGGTGAGGAACGCGGCCAGCGGCGAGAGGGTTTCGCCGGTATCGGCGTCCACGATGCCGGGGGTGGCTGGCTTGAGAGGTTCGTCGAGCACCGGCGCGTTGGGGTCCAGCCCCTGGCTGACGGAACTTTGGGTGAGCGGCGTGCCGTGCTCATCCAGCGGCAGGGCCACGGCGTCGCGGCCAAAGCCTTCTTGCGTGACAAAGCTCTCGGCAGCGTTGACGAGTTCTTGCAAGTTCTCGATGCGGTCGGCGCCTTCTTTTTCCGTGCGGAAGTGCTCCACCAGCCCCGTGGATTCGAGCATCTGCTCGATGATGCCGCGCAGGTTCAGCCCTTGGGTCTGCTCGCGCAGCACATCAACCATGGCCACAAACGCGCCCAGGTTGGCTCCCGCCTTGCCGGGCACAGCGCTCACCGCGTCGTGCAGCGAGCAGCCTGCGGCGCGGGCGGCGTCTTGCAGCACCTCGATGCTGCGCGCGCCGATGCCGCGTGGCGGGAAGTTGACGACGCGCATGAAGCTGGTGTCGTCGTGTGGGTTCTCCAAGAGGCGCAAATACGCCAGCGCGTGCTTGATTTCGGCACGCTCAAAAAAGCGCAGGCCGCCGTACACGCGGTAGGGCACGCTGGCATTGAACAGCGCCGATTCGATCACCCGGCTTTGCGCATTGCTGCGGTAGAGCACGGCAATCTCTTTGCGCTCAAAGCCATCGCTGCGCACCAGCTGCTTGATCTCGTCCACCATCCACTGCGCCTCGGCCAGGTCGGAGCTGGCCTCGTACACACGCACGGGCTCGCCCGCGCCCTGCGTGGTGCGCAGGTTCTTGCCCAGGCGGCGGCTGTTGTGGCTGATGAGGTGGTTGGCCGAGTCGAGGATGTTGCTGTAGCTACGGTAGTTCTGCTCCAGCTTGATCTGGCGCTGCACATCAAACTCGCGCACAAAGTCGGTCATGTTGCCCACGCGCGCACCCCGGAAGGCGTAGATGCTCTGGTCGTCGTCGCCCACGGCGATCACGCTGCCGCGCGCCTCGTAGCGCCCGCCCACATCGTTGCCCGCCAGTTGCTTGAGCCAGGCGTACTGCAGCTTGTTGGTGTCCTGGAACTCGTCCACCAGGATGTGGGCAAAGCGGCGCTGGTAATGCTCGCGGATAGGGTCGTTGTCGCGCAACAGTTCATAGCTGCGCAGCATCAGCTCGCCAAAGTCCACCACACCTTCGCGCTGGCATTGCTCTTCGTACAGCTGGTAGATCTCGACCTTCTTGCGCGCATCGCTGTCATGGGTCTCCACGTTGGCGGGGCGCAGGCCCTCTTCCTTGCAGTTGGCAATGAAGTAAGCAAGCTGCTTGGGCGGAAAGCGCTCATCGTCCACGTTGTGCTGCTTGCACAGGCGCTTGATGGCCGAGAGCTGGTCTTGCGTGTCGAGAATCTGAAAGGTCTGCGCCAGCCCCGCCGCCTTGTGGTGCGCGCGCAGCAGGCGGTTGCACAGGCCGTGGAAAGTGCCGATCCACATGCCGCGCACATTCACCGGCAGCATGGCCGACAGGCGGGCCACCATCTCCTTGGCGGCCTTGTTGGTAAACGTCACGGCCAGGATGCCGCCGGGCGTGGCGTGGCCGTTTTGCAGCAGCCAGGCAATGCGGGTGGTGAGCACCCGGGTCTTGCCCGAGCCTGCGCCCGCCAGGATGAGCGCGTGGCCTGCGGGCAGCGTGACGGCGGCGAGTTGCTCGTCGTTCAGGTTCTGCAGCAGGGGGGACAAATGCGAAGGGGCCGGGCCGGCACCGGCGGGGGAAGGCGACGGCGCACCCGGAAACAGGTCTTGTGGGAACATCCGGACATTGTAGAAAGCGCCCCCCCACCCCTGCCCCTTCTGCCCATGAAAAACATTGCCCCCGCCCTGACCAGCCTGCTGCTGGCCCTTTCTTCCGCCCCCGGCGCCTGGGCCCAGGCCAGTTGCAGCAGCGACGGCGTGCCCCGGCCCGTGGTGGTGTTCGAGCGTTTCATCAACGCCGACTGCGAGGCCTGCTGGACCGACCCGGCCGCCCCCGCTCCTTCCGCCCAGGGCCAGGCCGTGGTGCTGGACTGGATCGTGCCTGGCGCCCTGGGCGACGATGCACCCCTGTCGGCCGCCGCCACCACCGATGCCCTGGCGCGCCTGGACACGCTGGCCCGCCCCGTGCCTGCGCGCACCGACGTGCACATCGCAGCCCTTGAATCAGCGGCCCCTGCGAAGCTGCGCGTGGCCCAAGGCCCGACGTTCAACGACTATGCGGGCGCAGCCATCACCTTCACCCCGGCGCGCGGCACCCGGCAGCAGGGCCCCTGGCGCTTTCACCTGGTGCTGGTCGAATCCGTGCCCGCCGGGACCGATGGCACTGCAGCGCCCAGAAATGTGGTCAGAAACATGCTTCACGGCGCATGGGAAAACACCTCGAAGCTATCAAAAGCAGAGCATTTCAAACACCAGGAGATGCGCCCAATGCGCATCCCCGAGAGCGCGAAGCCAGAACGCCTGCGCCTGGTGGGCTGGGTGCAGGACGCCCAGGGCCGCGTGGTGGCCGCTGCGCAGTCTCGCTGCCAATGACGCAGGTAGCGTCGGTGGTGCCCGTGATACCGCACATACCACCAGTGTTATAGGGTCTGGCGCACAGGCGGGTAGAATCAATCACCGGGCCCAAGTTTCTTGTCGCCCGGTTTTTTGTGCCCGCGCATTGCGGGGTTCGGAGCGGCCACCACGGCCCCGCCCACAAACCAAGCCGGTCCCAAGCCAAGCGCCCCACGCTGCTGAAATGGTTTGGCAGCGCCTTTCAAAGGAGCTTGGAATCTCATGGAAATCTTCGACTACGACAACATCCTTTTGCTGCCGCGCAAGTGCCGGGTGGAAAGCCGCTCGGAATGCGACGCCAGCGTGGAGCTGGGCGGGCGCTCGTTCCGCCTGCCCGTGGTGCCGTCCAACATGAAAACGGTGGTGGACGAAAAAATCTGCACCTGGATGGCGAAGAACGGCTACTTCTACGTGATGCACCGCTTTGACCTGGACAACGTCCAGTTCGTGAAGGACATGCATGCACAAGGCTGCTACGCCTCCATCTCGCTGGGCGTGAAGCAGCCCGACTACGACACGGTGGACCAACTGGTGGCGCTGGGCCTCACGCCCGAGTACATCACCATCGATATCGCCCACGGCCATGCCGACAGCGTGAAGAACATGATCGGCTATCTCAAGGAGAAGCTGCCCCAATCCTTCGTGATCGCGGGCAACGTGGCCACGCCCGAGGCCGTCATCGACCTGGAGAACTGGGGCGCAGACGCCACCAAGGTGGGCGTGGGCCCGGGCAAAGTGTGCATCACCAAGCTCAAGACCGGTTTTGGCACCGGCGGCTGGCAACTGTCGGCCCTGAAGTGGTGCGCCCGCGTGGCGACTAAACCCATCATTGCCGACGGCGGCATCCGCAGCCATGGCGACATCGCCAAGAGCATCCGCTTTGGCGCCAGCATGGTGATGATCGGCTCGCTGTTTGCAGGCCACGAGGAATCGCCCGGCCAGACGGTGGAGGTGGATGGGGCGCTCTACAAGGAGTACTACGGCTCGGCCAGCGACTTCAACAAGGGCGAGTACAAGCATGTCGAAGGCAAGCGCATCCTGGAGCCGATCAAGGGCCAGCTCGCCAACACGCTCATCGAGATGGAGCAGGACGTGCAAAGCTCCATCAGCTACGCCGGGGGCAAGAAGCTGATGGACATCCGCAAGGTGAACTACGTGATCCTGGGCGGCGACAACGCGGGCGAGCACCTGCTGATGTAAAGCCTGCGCCAGCCGGGGCCGTGCGCCGCGCCACGGCCCGCGCAGCCGGCAGGGGCTACATGCGCAGCAGGTTCTGCGCCATGTGGTGCAGGTCCTTGCCGGGCTGCGCCAGGGTGTCGAGGATGCTGAAATGGTGCAGCCCCGGCAGCACCTGGCAGCGCGGCACCGAATGCACACCCCAGGCCTGCTGCACCAGGCCATTCTGGCGGTGGAATTCCTCGCTCTCATCCCCGCCCGCCACGCAGTAAAGAATGCCGTGCTCGGGCGCCAGCAGGCGCGCGGGACTGTCCTGCAGCACATGCTGGTCGGTCAGGTGCAGCGCCTCCTGCAGAAAAGGGGTGTGCATCAAAGGATCCAGGTCATGCAGCCCCGAGATCGACAGCGCATTGCGCACCAGCCCATCCGGCAAACCCGCGCCGATCAGTGGCCACACACTGGTCAGCAGCATGGCCGCCAGGTGCCCGCCCGCCGAGTGCCCGGCCACCGTGATGCGCCGCGCATCCCCGCCATGGGCCTCGATATGGCGCGCCACCCAGGCCACGGCTTTTTCCATCTGCCGCACGATGTGGGGAATCGTGACCGGCGCCTCGGGCGTGCCCGGGCACAGGGCGTAGTTGACCACCGCCACACAGAAGCCCGCCTGGGTGAACGGCGGAGCGATGAAGGAATGGTCGGATTTGTCCAGAGCCCGCCAATAGCCACCGTGGATGAACACCAGCACAGGCACCGGGGCACCCGCTGCCCGCGTGGATGGGAAGATATCCAGGGTTTCCCCAGCGCCCGTGCCATACGCCACATCCAGCACACATGGCGCCTGCGCGCGGACCTGCGCAGAATCGCGGGCCCAGCGCTGGAGGTAGTCCATGTGATCAGGAACCAACGCACGGTTGTTGTACATGCGCTCCAGCCAGGCCGGGTCGTTCAGGGGCAAGGTCATGGGCTGTGTCTCCTTGGGGCAAAAGCAGCTTGGGTCATCATCTTTGCATTCGCCCCAGGCTGCAAGCTCCGTGACAGGCTGATGCACCAAAAAGGCACATGATGGCAGCAGAGACATCTTTTTATCCCAGCAAAAAAGAAGCACGCCATGACCACTACACCCCTGCACATCGCCGTTCTCGGCATTGGCATGATGGGACTGCCCATGGCCCGCCGCCTGAGCGAAGCGGGCCACCAGGTGCGGGCCTGGAACCGCACTCGCGCCAAGGCCGAACCCCTGGCCTCCCACGGCATCGCCGTGCTCAATACCCCGGCTGAAGCAGTACAAGGCGCCGACATCGTGATCAGCCTGCTCGAAAACGGCCCCGTGGTCGGCCAGGTGCTGTTTGACCTGGGCGCTGCCCGGGCCATGCGCAAAGGCAGCCTGTTCATCGACATGGCCTCCATCCAGCCCAGCGAAGCGCGCGACCATGCCGCGCGCCTGGGGGAGTTGGGTGTGGCGCACCTGGATGCCCCGGTCTCCGGCGGCACCGTGGGTGCCGAAGCGGGCACCCTGGCCATCATGGTGGGCGGCCGCCCCGAAGACTTCCAGCGGGCCCGGGCAGTGTTCACTCCCCTGGGTCGTGCCACCCATGTGGGCCCCCATGGTGCGGGGCAACTGGCCAAACTGGCCAACCAGATGATCGTGGGCATCACGATTGGCGCCGTGGCCGAGGCGCTGCTGTTTGCAGCCAAAGGCGGGGCCGATATGGCCAAGGTCCGTGAGGCCATCAGCGGCGGCTTTGCCGACAGCCGCATCCTGCAGTTGCATGGCCAGCGCATGGTGGAGCGCGACTTCGCCCCCCGGGGCCGCATGGCCGTACAGCTCAAGGACATGCGCAACGCCATGGCCACGGCCCACGAGACAGGCTTCGATGCCCCCATCACCGCACTGTTCGAGGCGCTCTATGCCGACGGTGTCGAGCATGGCCTGGGCGATCTGGACCACAGCGGTCTCTTCGTCGAACTCGCCAGCCGCAACGCGATGCCGTGAAATTTTTTGGCGCGACTTGCCAAGAGCCAAAAAATTAGTGCATAATTCGAGGCTCTGCAGCAACGCAGACAAATTTTAAAAAGATTTGGGTTCTTAGCTCAGTTGGTAGAGCAGCGGACTCTTAATCCGTAGGTCGAGTGTTCGAGTCACTCAGGACCCACCAAATCTAAGCCGCAAGGCACATAAAGCCTGCTACCTATAAGTAGCAGGCTTTTTTGTTTTCAGAACGACTGCCCCCAGTCTCGCAGCCAGTCCGCGCGCACCGCCCGGACACCTGCAGGTGCATGCTCTGACCTCCGGGCCACACGGCCTTGGTGTCCGCCTTCCCCAGGCGGCAACGAATGCGTCTCCCCCGAGACGGCCCACCTCCCCGCTCTCCACACTGCCGCAGCAAAAGGTTGCGGCCTCGTGTGGCGCGGGTTCGGGCGGCTATTTTTCAACCTTTGAATCCATGCGCGCCGCCGCCTCGTACCCATGGCAAGAACGCGCCAAACAAAGCTTTGCGGCAATTGCAAACAAATGTCTCCCCACAATTTGCAGCAGAAACGTATGGCTACACTTTGTCAAACGCCTGACACACCGGTGAGATAGGCCCACAACGCCCCACCCACCCGGAACGAGACACACAGAACACCGTGACATCCAGCCCAAAAACAACCGGCGCCCCCTCCATCCTGCTTGCATTGATCGCCGTCGGTCTGATCTCGCTGCCCGCCCCCGTTGCCAACGCACAGCCCTCCAAGTCACGTGACGCAGCGACCAAGGAGAGGGCACAGGCCAGGCCAGAGCGCGACGGGACGCGCAACAAGGCGGCGTCAGCTGAGCCCGGTGCCATTGCAGCTGCAGTGGCCACGCTCCCGCCGCTGCCATCCCGGCAATGGAAGGTCAGCCTCAAGGACCTGGGCATGGCACGCCCTATCGCCTTGCGTGGCGTGGACAGCGAAGCCAGTGTGGGTGTGGGTGTGCGGCGCGATGAAGCGGTGGAGACAGCCCGGTTGCGCCTGACTTTCACCCTGTCTCCTGCATTGATCCCTGCGCTTTCGCACCTCAAGGTGATGCTCAACGACGAGACACTGCAAACCCTGGTGCTCGACAAGGAGCGCCTGGGCACACCACAAACGGTTGAGCTCAACATCGACCCGCGCTACTTCACCGACTACAACCGCTTCCGTTTCCAGTTCATCGGCCACTACACGATGGAATGCGAGACACCCAACCATTCGAGCCTCTGGGCCACGATCAGCAACGAAAGCCAGATCGAGCTGTCGCTGCGTCAAATTCCTCTGCGCGACGACCTGGCACTGCTACCCGCTCCGTTTTTCGACCCGCGCGACAACCGGCCAGTGAACCTGCCCTTCGTGTACGGCAACAAGCCAAGCAAAGGAACACTCAAGGCCTCGGGCTCCATCGCCAGCTGGATCGGCATGCTGGCGGGTTACCGTGGCAACCAGTTCCCGGTGTTCGAAAACCAGTTGCCACGCCAACACGCCGTGGTACTGGCCACGAACGACAACCGCCCGGCCTTCCTGCAGAACCAGCCCCCTGTGGAAGACCCCACGCTGTCTGTCGTGCCCCACCCCGATGTGCCAGGAGCCAAGCTGCTGCTGGTGCTGGGCAAGGACGATGCCCAGCTGCAAATGGCGGCCGACGCATTGGCCCTGGGCAAGGCGGTGCTCTCCGGGCAGAGCATCGCGGTCAAGTCGCTGGAGTACCCGGCCCTGGCCAAACCGTACGATGCCCCCCGCTGGATCACGACCGAGCGGCCCGTGAAGCTGGCCGAACTGGTTTCCGGCGCGGGCGACCTGCAATTGCGCGGCTCGGTGCTCAACGACACGGTGAACGTCTACACACGCATGGCGCCCGACCTGTTCACCTGGAATGCCAAGGGCGTGCCACTGGACCTGACCTACCGCTACACACCCAACAGCGTGTCGGACCACGGCGCGCTGAACATCTCGATCAACAACCAGTTCATCCAGTCCTACCCGCTGCAGTCGCGCGAGGACCGCACCAGCGGCAAGAGCACCATCATGCTGCCGCTGTTCGACGATGGCAGTGCCCAGACCCGTTCGGACTTGAAGATTCCGGCGTTCATGATCGGCGGCGACAACCAGCTGCAGTTCGCCTTCCAGATCCCACCCAACGACCTGGGCCGCTGCCGCTCTGCCCCGCCCACCGAGCTGTTTGCCGCCATCGACCCCCAGTCCACCATCGACCTTACGGCCTTCCGCCACTACCTGGCCATGCCCAACCTGGCGGCCTATGCCAACAGCGGTTTCCCCTTCACCCGGGTGGCCGATCTGGCGCAAACCTCCGTCATCCTGCCCAACCAGCCCACCCCCGCCGATGTGGAAGTGTTCCTCACGGCCATGGGCCGCATGAGCGCCTCTACCGGCTACCCTGGCACGCGCTTCACACTGCTGCACGCAGCCGAGGCCGACAAGGCGGCCGATACCGACATCCTTGTGATCTCACAGGGTGACAGCGATGGCCTGCTCGAAAAGTGGAAAAGCCACTTGCCGGCCCTGCTTGCGGCGGGAGCCCGTTCAGTGCAGCCGCTGGAGCGCGCGATGGGTTCTTTCATTGACCTCTTCAACCTCGAACCCCACCAGCGCCTGTCGGCCTCGGGCGGCCAGGCCATCCTGCAGGGCAAGGGCCCGCTGGCAGCTGTCACGGGATTTGAGTCACCCCTGAGCAGCGGGCGCACGGTGGTGGCCCTCACGGCCACTGACAAAGACGCCATGTCCCTGCTGAGCCTGGGCCTGAACGACGCGGGCAAAATCAAGAGCCTGCGTGGCGACCTGGGCCTGATGCGCGGGGATGCCATCGAAAGCTTCCGCATTAAGCCCGTGTACTACGTGGGTGACCTGCCCTGGTGGCAGCGCCTGTGGTTCCACATGCACAGCCATCCGCTGCTGCTGGCCCTGGTGGGCATTGGTACCGGCCTGCTGCTGACTTTCATTGTTTATGCCGCGCTGCGCAGCATGGCACGGCGCAGATTGGCTGCACACCATGACTGATTCCATCCGCCGCCGCACGGCCCTGCAAGCAGGCGCCGGTGCCGCCCTCCTGTCCTGCCTCGCGGGAGCACAAGCCCAACCCACCAGCACAGGCCGCTCCGCCTGGCCCGCCTGGGACACGTTCAAGGTCCAGTTCATCAACGAGGGCGGCCGTGTGGTGTCCGACGATGATGGAGGGGGGCAAACCTATTCGGAAGGCCAGGCCTACGCACTCTTCTTTGCTCTTGTGGCCAACGACCGGCCCATGTTCGACAAGCTGCTGCGCTGGACCGAAAACAACCTTTGTGATGGCGACATGACCGCGCGCCTTCCCGCATGGCTCTGGGGTAAGCGCCCCGACGGCAACTGGGGCGTGATCGACAGCAACGCGGCCTCAGATGCCGACCTGTGGATCGCCTACGCACTGGGCGAGGCCGGCCGACTGTGGAACGAGCGCAGTTACCGCGCACTCGCAGCCCTGCTGGCCGCACGGGTGCTGCGCGAGGAAACCGCCGACATCCCGGGCCTGGGCCCTACGCTGCTTCCTGCCCCCAAGGGCTTTGTGCAGCCCAATGGCCGCTGGCGCCTGAACGCAAGCTACATGCCCATGCACCTGATGCACTGGCTGGCCGCCAGCGATCTGGACCCGCAGTGGAAGAAGCTGGTGGACAGCTCGATCAAGGTGATTCAGGGCTCCTCGCCCAAGGGGTTTACCGCCGACTGGACGGTGTACGACGCCAAGCAGGGCTTTCTGGTCGATACCGAGGGCAAAGAGAAGGGGCAAGGCACCTACAACGCCATCCGCGTCTACCTCTGGGCGGGTGTGATGCATGCCGAAGCCCCGGGCCGCAAGGTGCTGCTCGACACCCTGGCTCCCATGGCCCGCTACGTGCGCGACCAGGGCTACCCCCCCGAGTCGATCGACATCCTGACCGGGCAGGCTTCAGGCCCTGCGCCCTCGGGTTTCTCGGTGGCCCTGCTGCCTTTTCTGCGCGCGGCGGGCGACGACAAGGCGCTGCAATCGCAGCGCATGCGCCTGGAAGCACGCCCCCTGCGGCCCAAGGCTTACTACGAACAAGTACTGGCCCTGTTCGGCCAGGGTGCATTCGACGGACAGTACCGCTTTACGGCGGCAGGCCAGCTCATGGCGCGGTGGAAGCCGTGACCCGAGCCCCCCGCCGCTCCCGCTATTGGTTGCCCTCCATCACCCTGCTGGCAGCAGCCTGCCTTCCCCCTGCCCAGGGGGTGCACGCCAGCACGCCGTCGGCCGTCGAAGCCGAACTGCTCAGCGGTGCGCGCATGTGGGCCTCCAAGAACCGCCCTGACATGGCCCGCCAGCTGGTTGACAAGGTGCTGGCCATGGACCCTTACTCTCCGCAGGGACTGGGTGTGCTCGGTGACCTTGCACTGCGCGAGAAAAAGATGGACGACGCCAAGCGCGTCCTCGACACCTTGCGTGCGCGCCATCCTGGCCATCCCGTGACCCAGGAGCTGGAAACCCTCGTGCGGGTTTATGGCAGCGACCGCGAGAAGCTTTCGCAAATGCGCCTCATGGCGCGCGCGGGCCGCAAGGCCGAGGCTGCCGACCTGGCACGTGAGCTGTTCCCCCAAGGCCCTCCCACCCTGGGTGGGCTGGCGTTGGAGTACCACCAGATCCTCGGGTCCAGCACCAAACGCAATGCAGACTCACAGCGCCAGCTGGGCAAGCTGTACCAGGAAACCGGGGAATCGCGCTACCGCCTGGCGCAGCTCGAAATGCGCATGTACCAGGGAGAGAACCCCACCACCGTGGTACAGGAAATCGAATCGCTGGCCAAGCAACCCGACATCAACGCCCAGCAATTGCAGGACCTGTGGCGCCGTGCCATGGACCGGCTGGCCAACACCTCCGCCAACCTGCCCCGCGTACGCGCCTTCCTGCAGCGTTACCCCGGCGACCAGGCGATGGAAGACCGCCTGGCCGCCATGCAACAGGCCGCGGAGCGGGCTGCCCGAGCTGCCCGCGACCCCGCCAACCTGGCACGCAATGCTGCACGGACAGCCCTGGACCAGGGCAACACCGAGTTGGCAGAAGAACAGCTGCAGGCCGCACTGGCATTGCGCCCCAGCGACGGAGACAGCCTGGGCAACCTCGGGCTCATTCGCCTGCGCCAGGGCGAACATGCCCAGGCGCAGGAACTTTTTGGCCAGGCCTATGGGCTGACCCGCCAGGGCAAATGGAAAGAGCTGCAGGAGACAGCCCGGTTCTGGGGCTTTCTGCGGCAGGCTGATCGGGCCATCGAGAAGAACGAGCTGTCCACGGCAGCGAGCCTCGCGGAACGGGCGTTGGCCCTGCAACCCAGCAGCGCAGAGGCACTGACCACGCTGGCCAGCATCCGCGACCTGCAAGGTGACCATGCGCTGGCCGAAAACCTGTATCTGGACGCTTTGCGGCATGAAGCCAGCAGCAGCGCTGCCATCAAGGGGCTGGCTGGCCTGTATGCCCGCACCCAACGATCGGCCAAAGCACTGGCCTTGCTGACCGAGGCCACCACCCGTGACACAGCCCTGGGAGAAAAGCTGGCTGGCACGCAGGCCGACATCTTGGTGGCCCAGGCCGACGAGCACCTGCAGGCCCAGCGTCTCAGCGCTGCGTTGCGCGCCCTCGAATCCGCCGTGGTACTGACCCCTGGCGACGCCTGGGTGCGGCATCGCCTGGCACGGTTGTACCTGCGGCTGAACCTGCCCAAGGAAGCACTCAATGTCATGGACGAGGGCATGGCGCGCTCCGCAGCCACGCCACCGGGAACGGACCGCAGTTCCATGCTGTACGCGCGGGCATTGATCCGCTCTGCGGTGGATGACGACCGAGGGGCGTTGGCCGATCTGGCGCAGATTCCATCCGGCGACCGCACCGAATCGATGCAGGCGCTGACCCAGCGTGCCACCGTCAAGTCGCTGGTGGCGCAGGCCACCGCCAGCGGCCAGCCCGCCGAGGCACGGGCCCTACTCGCCCAGGCCGAGCAAACCGCAGGCAACGATGCCGAGCTGCTCTACACCGTGGCCAATGCCTGGTTCCGCCGGGCGCAGCCCCAGCAAGGGGTGGCTGTCTTCAACCGCTTGGCAGCCCGAGTGTCCCGCATGGAGCTGCAGGCGCAGCTCGACCATGCCCAGTTGCTCAACCGCGCGCAGGACGATGCAACACTGGCCGAACACCTGACCCGACTATTGCAATCACCGGGCTGGAGCATCGAACAAGAAGCGCGCCTCGTGGCCCTCTACACCGCCCACCGCGAGCGGCTCATCGAACAACAGCGCCAGTCTGGCAACCTCCGCGAGGCCGTGCGCATGGCGCGCCAACCCCTGCAGCTGCCAGCCACTGCAGCCTCTCCCAGTGCGGCCCAACAGCGTGCACAGACGCAGGCCCGCCTGCTGATGGCTGCGGGTGAGTATGCCGACGCAGCCGGGCTGCTTGCGCCGCTGGTCCAAGCGCAGCCCGATGGCCTGGACCTGCGCATGGCCCTGGCAGATGCGCTGTCTCGCCTGGGCGATGCACGCGGCACCACCGAGCACGCCTTGTGGCTGCAAGACCATCTGCCCTCCGATAACGCCAGCCAGCAGCTGGCGCTGCTGCGCATCTGGCAACGCGCAGGCCGCATGGAAGAGGCCCGCGCCCTTTCCACACGTTTGCTGCTGGCTTTTCCGCAGGACAGCGACGTCCTGCTGCATGCAGCGCGGCTGGAGCGCGCCAGCCGCAACTATGCTCAGGCGCTGGTGTTCTTCCGCAGCGCTTTGATGCTGGAGACACGTGGTGCCTCCCCTGCCACCGCCGAACCCACGCCCACCGAGGCGATGGATAGCGAGTCCCCACTGGCGCTGCAAAAGAGCTACATGCTTTCGCTGCCCGTGGATCCAGTGGTGGTGGCCAAGATTCAGGGCGAAATCGATGCCATCGAGGCTCGGCGACAGGTATGGATCGAGGCCGCACACACCGGTCTGCGCAAGAACTCCACCGAGGGCATTTCCAGTCTGCGGGGCTGGGAACGCCCCCTCGTCGCCTGGATGCCACGTGGCTACGACGGCCATTATTTTTTGCATGTGGATCGGGTCAAGCTCAATGCTGGCGACTTGCCTGCCGACGGCTCGGACCTGCTGGACTTTGGCCAGATGGCCGCTCTGCCCCCGGGCTCGCCCCTGCCCTACCGCCGCCAGCGTGGCTCGGGCACCAACCTGGGCTTCGGTTTTGTGGGCGACGATGTTCAATGGGACATCGGCACCACTGGAGTTGGCTTCCCGGTGACCAATGTGGTGGGGGGACTGGCCCAAACTGGCAATCTGGGCCGCTACAGCTACAAGCTCGAAGCCTTCCGGCGACCCATCACAGGCAGCCTGCTGTCCTATGCAGGTGCCCGCGACCCGGTGTCCGGTGAGATCTGGGGTGGAGTCGTGGCCACGGGTGCCGCCGCGCGCCTGTCCACCGACTTCGGTCCCTACAGCAGCTCGGTGGCCCTGAACCTCGCGGCCCTCACCGGAAAGAACGTGGAAAACAACACCCGCGCCCAACTGCGTGTGGCCGTGGACCGCGACATCTGGCGCGGCAGCCACAGCCTGGTCAACATGGGCGTAACGTTCTCGGCGTGGCACTACGGCAAAGACCTGTCGGAGTACAGCTTCGGCCACGGCGGCTACTACAGTCCACGCAGCTACGCATCGATTGCGCTGCCTGTGGAATGGAGTGGTCGCAGCGGTGCCCTCACCTGGCTGGCGCGGGGTTCGGTATCGGTATCGCGCAGCAGCAGCGCCGACAGCGACTATTTCCCCCAGAGCGCGCTGCTGCAGGCTTTGGCGCGTACGCGCCTGGCGGAAAGCGGCAATGTGCCGGTGTATCCAGGCAGTTCAGGCTCGGGGTTTGGCCGGTCGTTCCGGGGCGTGCTGGAGTACCAGGTCACACGCAATCTTTCGCTCGGAGCCCAGCTGGAGCTGGACCGCTCCGCCTACTACGCGCCCACCAATCTCATGGTGTATGGCCGCTACCGCTTTGACCCGGTGCTGGCGCCGCTGGAAAACCGCCCACGCCCCGTCCAGTCCTATTCGAGTTTTTGAGATGTCCACCGCCCCTTCCTCCACGCGCAAAAGCACTCCGTCCCTTGGGGGAGCGCGCGCCTGGCTCCGGCGCTTGCGCCTGGCATCCAGCCGAGGGCCTGATGGTGACGCGACCGCCACACAGATCGGCATCGAGGGCCTGCCCGATGGCGTTGGTCAATTGCCAGTGCACGTCCCTGTCTCCTTGGTTGCGGCCGATGCGCCCAGTGCAGCGCTTTGGTTCCCCGCGCTGCTGGAGGACGCCCTCGCCGCAGGCCCCGTGGGGCTGATCGCGTCCGATGCATCGTGGGTGGACGGTCTGTTGCACCGCCCCCCCCTGCGGGCCGCCTACCATGCTGGCCGATTGCAGCTGTGGGTGCTCTCGCCCGGCCTGCAGGCCGAGGTTCGGCGCCATGGGCTCCTGTCCCTGATGCAGGAACTGGAACGCACGGGCCTGAGCGATGCACATGCGCTGTTTGTCTGCGACGCCCAGGGCCTGCTTGCCGGACTCAGCGTGACAGAGCTGGCCCGGGTGAGCCGCCAGCTCAGCACCCTGTGCCGCGAACGCGCACGCCCTGTGGTGCTGGGATTCTTCCCGCCGCTGGAGCCCGAGGTGCTTCTGCCTGCCTTGCGCAACCTGTGCCAGATGTCCATGCACATTGCCACCTTGCGCACCGATGCCGACCGCTGGAGCCTAGGCCTGGAGCGCTGGAACACGGACGCAGGCGCCCTCTTCCAGACGGCCTTTGGGCTGCTGCGCAACGAGGCATCGGGCCGCCTCGCAGCGGACGGCACGCGCACCCGGGGTGCTGTGCGCGAACTGGTGGAAGCTGCGGACCAGTCCGAGGTCATCGCCACGCGCGCTTCAGTCGAAGGCCAGCGTGGCGTGCCGGGACACTGGCGCATCGTCGAAAGCCTGGCCGACATGGAGATAGCGGCCGCCGCCAGCGTGGCTGCCACGGTACTTCTGGATGCAGGCCAGGCATCGGACTTCGAGCCACGTGCGCGCCTGGTGCACCACCTGCGCCTGTCGCGCCCGCTCACACTCAAGATAGTGATGCGGGAAAACCTGGGAAAGCTGCGCACACACAGCGAGCAGGCCCTGCTGCAACTGGGTGCCAGTGCCGTGGTCTACAAGGAAGTCGGGTTTTCACGGCTCTTGCAATTGCTGCAGGACATCAACGCCCAAAGCCACAGTCGCAAGGTGCACCCCGACTACGAGCAGGCACTGGACAGCTTCATGCCGGCACGCGAGCGGGGCTACCAACCCCCTGCACATTTCTGCGCCCTGGTGCGCAGCATGCTGGACCGTACGCAGGCGATTGGCCTGTCGCACAGCCTGGTGCGACTGAACGTGCTGGCGCAGATCCCGCACCTGGATGCGCTGCGCGCGTGCCACACCGCACGCGACGGGGATCTGTTCACAGCAGACCATGAATCGGTTTATGTCTTCCTTTTCGCCTGCCGCGAACCCGATGTGGGCTTGGCATTGCACCGTCTTTTTGCCTTGCCCTTGGCCCAGTTGTTCTCTTCTGAGGCCATCGACTGCTCGGACACAGGCATCCGAGCCATGACAGGGCACCTGCAAGAAGCCCTGCGCAAAGGCCTGCCAGACTACAGTGCGCTGTTGGACCATGCCCCGGCGGCAGCAGCCGTCGCTATTACAGCGCCAACCTCCGCGCCGCCCTCTTCTTCACCCACACTGCCTGCGGACACTGGCGGCGCGCATGTCGCGGTAGGCCCCAGCGTGCAGCACCGCCCCATTGCACGGCGAGCCGTGCCACGCCCTTCCACGAGGTCCATCGCATGACGCTGTTGATGTTGCTGCTCTACATGCTGCTGGGCGCCCTGCTGGCCTGGCCCTGCTGGCTGCTGCTGCGCAGAGCACAACGTGCACGCCAGCCACTGCGCTGCGTAAAACCCTACCGGCCTGGACTGCCGCAGACGGGTGCAAGCGACACGCCAACGGCGCCGCCCGCCTCCTGAATGAACGAATGAACAGAGACTTTGCATGCGTGTGATTGCCGTTGTATCGCCACTCGGAGGAGCGGGGCGAACCACCCTGACCGCCCACCTGGCTACGCTCCTGGCACGCCAGGGACAGCGCAGTCTGGCGGTGGAACTGTGCGCCCAGAACCTGCTGGGTAGGCACCTTGGCATGCGCGAGGCCAGCGCTACGGGCTGGGCGCGCGCTGCTGCCAATGGGCAGTGGTGGGCCGATGGCGGATTTGACAACTCGGACGGCGTGCGAGTCCTGCCTTTTGGCGAGTCGTCCCTGGAAACTCTCCACACCCTGCACCAGATGCTGCAGGTGCAGCCACGCTGGCTGCAGGACCAGATCGAACTGCTGGACATTGCCTCCGATTGCGTTGTGCTGCTGGACACCCCCTTGTGGCCCTCTCCGTGGGCCCAGGCCGCACTGCACTGCGCCGACACCGTGCTGGTTGCACTGGAAGCCTCTGCCCGTGCCTGCTCGGCCCTGAACGGCGTGCAGACCCTGCTGCGCAGCACAGCAGCAGCTCCCAGTGAGCAAGGTGTGCTGGTCACACGCTTTGACCCACGCCGGGTTTCCCACCGCGAGGCCTTGCAGACCCTGCGCGAACAATGGGGCGATCGCCTCATCCCCTACACCTTGCATGAGGACGAGAACATCGCGCGCGCGCTGGCCCGCGCAATGTGTGTGGGCCACCTGGCGCCCCAGGCACAGTCCGCCCACGACCTGCAGGGCGTATGCAACTGGCTGATGGGCCAGCATGCGGCCCCTCCGTCCATGCTGATTCCTGGCGTCACCCAACCATGACCCACCTGCACGATACGGGCGCAGTACCCCACGCAGGCGCATCAGAGCCTGCAAACGAGGGCTCCGGGCCAGGCTGGATCGGCCGCTGGAAACACTGGCTGGCACAACAGCTGGAAGTGGCGCCTGGTGCTCCGTGGTGGATGTGGTTGTGGCGCTGCATCGTGCTGCCGGCCACGCCCGAGCGCGCCCTGTTGGCTTGGTTACTGCAACCGGTGCCCTGGCTGCTCGCAGGGCTGGGGCTTGTGCTGCGCCGGAGCTGGAAAGGCCTCACACTGCTGCTGAAGGGTGTGTTCTGGCCCATCCGCCTCTTCCTGCGCGCGATGGACAGGCTGGCCGCCCATGTCAACGTGGAGAAAGGCATGCGCCTGGCCGACCAGGTGCTGTCTCCTGTCATGGAAATCCCTGGGCTGCGGTGGGTGGTGCTCACCGTGGGCCTGCTGGCTGGGCTGGTGGTGATGACTACCCCGTTCAACTGGTTCGGGCAGACGCTGTTCATGTTGCTTTGCTGGGCGCTGTCTCTGGTACTGCGCCGCCTGCCAGGGCGCTACCCCTCGCTCGCGCTGGCAGCCATCAGCCTGCTGGCCATGGGGCGCTATGCCTGGTGGCGGGTCACTTCGTCCATCGAGTTTGAATCGGCCATTGAATCCTTCCTGGGCTACGGTCTGCTGGCTGCCGAGGCCTATACCTGGCTGGTGGTGGTGCTCGGTTTCATCCAGACCGCCTGGCCCCTGCACCGCCGCCCGGCCGACCTGCAGGGGCAGCCCGCATCCTGGCCCACGGTCGATGTCTATATTCCTACCTACAACGAGCCCCTGAGCGTGGTGCGAACCACGGTGCTCGCATCCATGGCACTTGACTGGCCCAGGGACAAGGTCAAGGTCTTCATCCTGGACGACGGTCGGCGCGAGGAATTCCGTGAGTTCGCAGAGTCCATGGGTGTGGGCTACATCGTGCGCCCCGACAACAACCACGCCAAGGCTGGCAACCTCAATCACGCGCTCTCCAAGACCGACGGCGAACTCATTGCCATCTTCGACTGCGACCACATCCCCACTCGCTCCTTCCTGACCACGGCCGTGGGCTGGTTCCAGCGCGACCCGAAGTGCGCCATGCTGCAGACGCCGCACCACTTCTTCTCGCCCGACCCATTCGAGCGCAACCTGGGCACTTTCCGTCGCGTGCCCAACGAGGGCGCACTGTTCTACGGTTTGATCCAGGACGGCAACGATTTCTGGAACGCCACCTTCTTCTGCGGCTCCTGCGCGGTGATACGGCGCGGCCCGCTGCTGGAGGTGGGTGGTATCGCAGTGGAGACCGTGACCGAGGATGCGCACACCGCGCTCAAGCTGCACCGGCGCGGCTACACCACGGCCTACATCAACGAAACGCAGGCGGCCGGCCTGGCGACGGAAAGCCTGTCCGCCCACGTGGGCCAGCGCATCCGCTGGGCACGCGGCATGGCGCAGATCTTCCGCGTGGACAACCCCTTCCTGGGCAAAGGCCTCACGCTGTGGCAGCGCATCTGCTATGCCAATGCCATGGTGCACTTCTTCTTTGGGCTGCCCCGGCTGGTGTTCCTTACTGCGCCCATGGCCTTCCTGTTCTTCGAGTGGCACATCATCAACGCGGGCGCCATCATGATCGCGCTGTACGTGCTGCCCTACATCCTGCAGTCCAACATCGCCAACGCCCACGTACAAGGCGAGCACCGGCACACCTTCTGGGCAGAGGTCTACGAGACGGTGTTGGCCTGGTACGTAGCCCTGCCCACCACCGTGGCGCTCATCAACCCGCGCCTGGGCAAGTTCAACGTCACAGCAAAGGGCGGGCTGGTGGACGAGCCCTATTTCGACTGGGCCATCTCACGCCCCTACACCGTGTTGGTGCTGCTGAACTTTGCAGCCTTTGGCATGGGAATCGTGCGCCTGTTCTTCTGGAATACGGAAGAAACAGCCACCGTGCTGCTGAACTTGCTGTGGACGGTCTACAGCATCCTCATGCTGGGTGCCGCACTGGGCGTGGCCTCCGAGGCGCGCCAGGTGCGCCGCATGCACCGCGTGGCCACCCGGTTGCAGGCCACGTTGTACCAGGATGACGGTACGGTGCTCCAGGCCGTTTGCATCGACTTCTCCATGACGGGTGTGGGCCTGGAGCTGCCCGAGGGCACCCGGCTGGCAGTGGGCGAAAAAGTCCAGGTGGGCCTGTGGCGCGGTCATTCCGAATGCACATTCCCGGCCACTATCATGCTGCACCGGGGCCAGGGCGCCACGGGCCTGCAATTCGATCCCATGACCCGCGAACAACAAATCGACCTGGTGCAATGCACCTTTGCCCGCCCCGACACCTGGCGGCAATGGAACGACAGCCATGACATCGACCGCCCCTTGCACGGCCTGCAAGAGATCGCCCAGCTCGGTGTGCTAGGTTACCGCAAGTTCTGGGGATCGCTTCTGGAGGCTGCCCGTAGCCGCTGGAACCGGGGGCGCCAACGCGGGCAGCAGGGGCTGGGCGCATGAGCTACTGGAACCTGTACTTCCTGGTCAAAGTCGGCCTGCACTTCACGGGTTACATCGGTTTTAGCTGGTGGCTAAACCTGTTACTGTGGCTAGCGCTGCTACCGACCATAAAGCACCGACTGCTGCGGCGCACGCGCGCCGTGCTGGCCTGGCCGGCGGCAATTGCCCTGCTCTACTACGACTCCTACCTGCCCACCCTGGGGCGTGTGCTTTCACAGGTCAAGGCCCTTGCGGGTTTCAGCGCTGACTACTGGATGGAGTTGGCCGGACGCCTGGTGAACCCTACCGCGGTGGTGGTGGCTGTAGCCGGTGTCTTCCTGTATGCAGCATTGGCGCGTCGAGTGCGCTTTGCCACCTTTGCCCTGGCTGGCATCCTGAGCGTTCCTCTGGTGGCGACCCTCCAGGAGCGTGAAGCACAGATCCGCAATGACAGCCGCGTGCAGGCCAATCCAGGCGACGCCCCCCCCGTGGCTGGAGCCGACCCGGCGGACCCCGACGCCTTGTTGCAGAAGTTCTATGCCAGCGAAAGCCAGAAACGGATGCAGTTCAGCACAGGGGCGGGGTCGCCGCCGTTCGACATCATCCTGCTGCATGTGTGCTCACTCTCCTGGGACGACATGGAGTTTGTGGGCCAACGCGATAACCCGTTGCTCAAACGCTTTGACGTGCTGTTCACCAACTTCAACAGCGCCGCCAGCTACAGCGGACCGGCGTCGCTGCGCGTACTGCACGGGTCCTGTGGGCAAACGCCCCACAAGAAGCTGTACGAAGGCATCGACCCACAGTGTTATGTGTTTCCCAACCTGGAGAAAGTGGGCTACCAGACTGCAGCACTGCTCAACCACGACGGTGTGTACGAGGAGTTTGCCCACGCGCTGGAGCAGCGTGGCGGTTTGACTGGCAAGCTGCAACCCAATCAGAGTGCACCAGTCCACATGCAGAACTTCGACGGATCGCCGATTTACAACGACCATGCGCTGCTGTCGCAATGGTGGAAAAAGCGCAGCAGCGAGCGGGGGAACAACCCTGTGGCGCTGTACTACAACACCATCTCGCTGCACGACGGCAACCGGGTGCCGGGTATGACGTCCCGCAGCAGTCTGGACACCTACAAGCCTCGTCTGGTCCAGTTGATGGCTGACTTCGACAAGTTCATAACGGAGCTGGAAACTGCGGGCAAACCGGTGGTGGTAGTGCTGGTGCCCGAGCACGGCGCATCGCTGCGTGGCGACAAGATTCAAATCTCGGGCATGCGCGAGATTCCCGGGCCTCGGATCACACTGGTGCCAGCCGCCGTGAAACTGGTGGGTCTGAAAAAGCCCGCCAGCGCCGAGCCCCCTGCCCCCCTGGTGGTGAACCAGCCCATGAGCTACCTGGGCCTGTTCACGCTGCTCGGAGACATGTTGAGTGACAGCCCTTACGCAGATTCTGCGCGCCCCCTGTCCGAACGACTTCAGACACCCGAAACAACGTCGTTCGTGTCGGAGAACGCCGATGTGATCGTGATGCGCAACGCTGCGGGCAAGTACCTCATGAAATCAGGCAACGGAGAGTGGATTCCGTATTCCTACTAAGCCCCTGAGTTGCTTCACACCGTCCCCCAAAGAGGGCGGCGCCCTCGCGGTGGGACGGCTATTTCGCGGCTTGCACGGCGTTACAGGCGAGGGCTGTGCACACATCGCAGGGGTCTAGGATGGCGTTGGATTCGGTAAATCCCCCCCCTCCGGGCCCACGAAGCCCTCAGTCGTGCATTGCTGGCGTTGAGCCAACAGGCACATGCTGCATCCCGCATAATGCGCCACGGTTGGCTGTGCGCCAGACGCCTCCCCGCCCACCTGCGGCGCAATCCTCCGACTCCCAGTATCCGAATGAACCCACAAGCCCATCTGCTCTGGAAAGCGCCCCGCTGGGCTTTGGCGGTGTTGCTGGCGGTGCTGGGGATGCTGGGGCCGTTCTCCATCGACACCTACATCCCTGCGTTCTCTGGCATTGCCACTGCACTGGGCGCTACGCCGGTGCAGATGCAGCAGACACTGTCTGCCTACCTGTTCGGCTTTGCATTCATGAGCCTGTTCCATGGTGCATTGGCCGACAGCTTCGGACGCAGGCCGGTGATCCTGTGGGGCATTGCGGTGTTCACGCTGGCATCAGCGGGCTGTGCGCTATCGCAGACCATCGGGCAATTGGTGTTCTTCCGGGCATTGCAAGGTCTGTCCACAGGCGCTGGCATCGTGGTCTCGCGCGCGGTGATCCGCGACATGTTTCCGCCCGCCCAGGCGCAGAAGGTGATGAGTCAGGTCACCATCTACTTCGGAGTGGCACCGGCCATCGCCCCCATCGTGGGCGGGTGGCTGTTCGTGCACCTGGGCTGGCACAGCATCTTCTCGTTCCTGACTTTGGTGGGAGTGGCACTCTGGGCAGCCAACTACCGCTTGTTGCCCGAAACCCTGCACCAAGAGCACCGGCAACCGTTCAACGTGCGTCACCTGATGCGCGGCTATGTGCAACTCGGGTCAAGTGCGCGGTTCGTGTTGCTGGCCTTGGCCAGTGGCGTGCCCTTCAATGGCATGTTCTTGTACGTGCTGTCGGCGCCCGCCTTCCTGGGCGACCACCTGGGCCTGGCGCCCACGCAGTTCTTCTGGTTCTTCATCCTGACCATTTCAGGCATCATGGGCGGCGCCTGGCTCAGCGGACGCTTGGCGGGGCGAATTCCACCCAAGCAGCAGATCCGCCACGGCTTTCTGATCATGTTCACCGTGGCCGTGCTCAACCTCGCAGCCAACCTGCTGTTCCCACCCCATGTCGTCTGGGCATTGCTGCCGATTGCCATTTTCTCGTTTGGCTGGGCGCTGATGGTGCCGGTGGTCACGCTGCTGGTGCTGGACCTCCACCCCGAGCGCCGGGGCATGGCCTCGTCCATGCAAGCCTTCGTGGGCTCCAGCGCCAATGGTCTGGTGGCTGGCCTGATCGCCCCCATGGTCATGCATTCCACCGTGCTGCTGGCACTGGCCTCGCTGCTGATGATGGGCATTGGCCTGGTGGCCTGGATTTATCTGCACCGCCGCTGGCCAGACATCGGGCGCACACCCGTCCAGCTCTGAAAACCTGCGGACGCTCTCCCGCAGATTTGCCCCTGCGGCAACACTGCAGCAGGCGGCACCCATACGGAACGGGCTCTGCACGCACTCCTGTCTCAGGAGTCGTGTGGCTGCCGACGGTCCATGTTCTTCTGCTGGTAGTAGCGGTTTTTCTCAGCATACATGGCCTGGTCGGCGCGATTGATCGCCGCCTCTACCCCATCGCCGGAGTTGCAACTGGCGATGCCCATGGCCAGGCTCAGGTGCTGGCCGGGATAGAACTGGTTGTTCAGCTCCAGCATGGAGATGATGCGCTCCTGCAACGCATAGGCACCACGCTCTTCCGTGCCGGGCAGCAAGACGGTGAATTCATCACCCCCAATGCGCGCAGCGCAGGCCGGTGCATCCACTGCCTTGGCGAGCACCTCGCCCACCCGGCGCAGCATCGAGTCGCCAGCTGCGTGGCCTTGCTCGTCATTGACCACTTTCAGCCCGTTCAGATCGATGGCCATGACAGACAAAGGCCAGGGCCCTTTGCGCGTGAGCCGGTTCAGCTCTTCGGCGTAGAAGGCCCGGTTGCGCAACTGCGTGAGCACATCGTGTTTGCCCAGGTACTCAAGATAGGCCTCGGCCTTCTTGCGGGCTGAGATGTCCACCAGGGACAAAAGCACCAGGCCCCAATCATGCAGGTGGCTATCGAGTACCGAGAACTGCATGTGGATGTTCACGGCATCGCCTGCGAGCGAGTAGTTGACCACCTCACGCTGCTGAAAGGTTTTGCCCTCCCACAGGTCCTGCAGCTGCTCAGCAAAGGATTCATGCATCTCGCCACGGAACACACGGCCAATGTTGTTGAGCAGCATGTCTTTGCTGGCAGCACCGAACATGCGCAGCGTCTGCTGGTTCACGTCGATGACGCGAATCTCCTGCATGCAGCGGGCCACAAAATCCGGGTGCACCTTGAGAAAGGTCTTGAAGTCGCCGATGCCCTGGGCCCGCACGCCATCGAGCAGGCTCTTGACCACGCTGAAATCCTCGACCCAGAGCGAAACCGGAGAATGCTCAAACAGGTCGCGTGCGTACTGCTCGCTGCGCCGCAGGCGGCGCGCCGCCTCCAGCTGCTGGGTGTTGTCCTCAAGAGAGACAAGCACACGGCTCCAGTCCGCCTCGTGCCCCGGCAGGATGCGCGCTCGGACCAGCACGTCCAAGCGCCGACCATCCAGCGCATAGTTCACCGTCTGGTTGGAGAACTCCATCTGCCCATCCCACAGCTGTGCCAGTTCGTGCGCTGCGGTATCGTGCCTGTCGTCTCGAAAAACCTTGTCGAGGTTGGCTTCCAGATGCTGCTGGCTGTCGGCCGAGAACAGCTCCAGCGTGCGGCGGTTGACCTGCAGCACGCGCAGTGATGCGCTGCACTGGCGTAACCGGTCTGGATCTGCGGCCAGGTGGGAGCGTATGTCGGTGACCCCTTGCGCACGCCAGCCATCAAACAAGCGCTTGAGTTCGCTGAAATCCTCCAGCCAGAGCGACACAGGCGCCAACTCGAACATGTGTTCGTAATCAGCCCCCGAGGAGAGAGAAGACACCACAACAAATTCCTCCGTGGGCAATTATTGACGACGCAACCCGCAAAAAGCAGGCTGCGCGCGCTCCTGGCACAAAAAAGGGCTGGCACCTTGCGGTACCAGCCCTTGATCGGTCAGAGCGTCAACAGCACGCTCCGTCTCGGCTCAACAATCAGCGTGCAGGACGTGCGGGACGCTTGCGCGCATCATGGGCCACAAAAGGCTTGCCGCCGCCGCCACCAGCAGGCTTGGAGAAAGCTGGTTTGCGTGGCGCAAAGTCGCCACGCGGTGCACCCGCATCACCACGGGGGGCAAAGCCACCACGGCCTGCATCGCCAAAACCAGGCTTGCGGCCATAACCTTCACCATCGCGGCGAGGCGCAAAACCACGGTCACCGCCACGGTCGTCGCGGTCACGACCGCCGAAACCGCCGCCTTCACCACGGGCGGGGGCGCCACGGCCTGCAAAACCGCCACCAAAACCACCGCCGAAGCCTCCACGGTCATTGCCGCCACGGGCGGGACCACCAAACTTGCGATCACCACGGCTGTCGCGGTCATAGCCACCCGAGCGGCCACGGCCACCAAAGTCACCGCCACGGGGCGCCTGGGGTGCGCGCTGGGTAGGCTCCATACCAGGCACCACTTCGGCCTTGAACTGCTGGCGGCTGTACGACTCAATGTCGTAGATCTTGCGGCGGTCGCGGAACTCGGCGAAGGTGACGGCCAAGCCGTCGCGGCCGGCACGGCCGGTGCGGCCGATGCGGTGGGTGTAGTCCTCGGCCTTCATGGGCAGGCCGAAGTTGAACACGTGGGTGATCGTGGGCACGTCGATGCCCCGTGCGGCCACATCGGTCGCCACCAAGATCTGCACCTGGCCACTGCGCAGCGCCATCAGGCGGCGGTTGCGCAGGCCCTGGCTCAGGGCACCGTGCAGGGCCACGGCCGAGAAACCATCTTGCTGCAGGTCGTTGGCAAGGCCGTCGCACTCCACCTGGGTGCTGGCGAATACGATGGCTTGGTTGATCGTGGTGTCACGCAGCCAGTGGTCCAGCAGCTTGCGCTTGTGCTGGGCGTTGTCGGCCCAGTAAAGCACCTGCTTGATGTTGGAGTGCTTCTCTTGCGGGGAATCGATGGTCACCTTCTGCACGGACGAACCACCGTCGTGCATCACGCGCATGGCCAGTTGCTGGATGCGGGGCGCGAAGGTGGCGCTGAACATCATGGTCTGCTTGCGCTGGCTGGTCAGCTGGTTCAGCTCGGCCAGGTCGTCCGAGAAGCCCAGGTCGAGCATGCGGTCGGCTTCGTCCACCACCAGGAACTGCACCTTGTCGAGCTTGATCTGCATCGAGCGCTGCAGATCCAGCAGGCGGCCGGGCGTGGCCACCACGAGGTCGGCGTTCTGCAGCTTGGCGATCTGCAGCTGGTAAGGCATGCCGCCCACCACGTTGGCCACGCGCAGGCCACGGCAGTGCTTGACCAGATCGATGGCGTCATGTGCCACCTGTTGGGCCAGTTCACGTGTGGGGCACAGGATCAGGGCACCGGGAGTGGCTGCCTTGAAATTGCGCGAGCTGGTGGGATCCTTGCGCTTGGCGCGCTTGGGAGCGGGCTCACCACGGGCGGCCGCCTCGGCCACAGCGCGCTCGAAAGCAGCGCGCTCTTCGGCCTCCGCCACAGCCTGCTGCTGAATCAATGTATGCAGCACGGGCAGCAGGAAGGCGGCGGTCTTGCCGCTGCCGGTCTGGCTGGAGACCATCAGGTCGATGAACTTGGAGGCATCGCTGCCCATGGCCAGGGGAATGGCCTTGCGCTGCACGCTGGTGGGCTGGGTGTAGCCCAGGTCAGCCACGGCTTGCACGAGTTCAGGGGCCAAGCCCAGTTCGACAAAGCCGTTGGGCTCTGCGGTCACAGCGGCATCGCCTTCAGCAGCAGCGGCCACGACGGCATCCAGAGGAGAAGACTGCACGGAAATGTCGGCAGCAAAGGAAGTATCGGCAGGCGCGAATTCGCCCTGCACCAAAGAGGTGTCGGTCATGATTTTTCTCTCACGAAGACGGTCGCGGGCGCAGCCCACGATTGGCTTCGTCAAATGGTTAAAAAACATCAACCATCAAACGAAACCTGCGCTGGCTCTGGAGGATCAGGCCGATGCGGGTGGGCTGTTATTCGCCAGTCCTGCACTGCCGGGTTGCATTTGGCAGTGGGCTGGCAAGCCCGGTGTGTGAGGGGAGATGCACAAACTGCGAGGTGGTATCCCTGCGCAGCCAGCGATTATCGCACGGTTAAGGGTTTCCCCGCAATACCCCTCAAAACCCGGCCAAGGTGCAGCGCTTGTGCTGGCAATGGCACCCGCACAACCCAGGTCTCCGCCGGCGCAGCGCCCCACACCGAGTGCATCCTCCCTTCCAGAGGCCGATTGCAGAGAAAGCAGACCTGTTAAAGCTGGTTTTGACGGCAACCCAAAGCGCGGCTGCTTCGAGCAGGCGCACGAGGGCGCAAAGCGAGTCAGGGGGTTTTCACTTCCACGGACAACAGGTGTTGACGGTAGTGCGCCAGTTCGTCGATGGACTCGTGCACGTCGGCCAGGGCGGTGTGCTTCTGGGCCTTTTTGAAACTGGTGTAGGCCTCCGGCTTCCAGCGTTTGGCCAGCTCCTTCAGGGTGCTCACGTCCACATTGCGGTAGTGGAAAAACTTCTCCAGCTTGGGCATGTAGCGCACAAGAAAACGGCGGTCCTGCCCGATGCTGTTGCCACACATGGGGGCGGTGCCCTTGGGCACATATTTGCCCAGGAAGGCAATGATCTGCTGCTCAGCCTCCTCCTCGGTCACCGTTGAGGCCTTCACCTTGTCGATCAGACCGCTGCGGCCGTGGGTTCCCTTGTTCCAAGCATCCATTTTGTTCAGCAACTCGTCCGACTGGTGGATGGCAAACACCGGGCCTTCGACGCGGGGCTCCAGGCTCGGGCCGGTCACGACCACGGCGATTTCCAGAAGACGGTCCGTATCGGGCTCCAGGCCGGTCATTTCGCAATCGAGCCAGACCAGGTTCTGGTCGGATTTGGCAAGCGTGGCAGGGGTGGGGTTGTTGGCTTCTGACATGGCGCGCATTGTCGCCGATGGCCTAAACTCGCCGCACATGCCCACCCCTGACGACTTCTCCCCTTCCATGCTGCTCACGCTGGCCTTTGCGACTGCGCTGGTCCTGGGCCTTGCGCTCAAGTTCTGGCTGGCCACCCGCCAGGTGCGGCATGTGGCACGCCACCGCGCCGCCGTGCCCGCGCCCTTCGCCGAGCGCCTCCCCCTGGCCGCCCACCAGAAGGCCGCTGACTACACCATCACCAAGGCCCGCCTGGGGCTGCTGGAGATGGCATTGGGCTGCGTGGTGCTGCTGGGCTGGACGCTGCTGGGCGGCCTGGATGTGCTGAACCGCGCCCTGCTGGACGCGATGGGGCCCGGCATGGTGCAACAGATGGCACTGCTGGTGGCGTTTGTCGCGATTGGCGGCCTGATCGACCTGCCGTTATCGCTGTACCAGACCTTCGTGATCGAAGAGCGCTTTGGCTTCAACAAGATGACCTGGCAGCTGTGGCTGGCCGACGCGATCAAGGGCCTGCTGGTGGGCGCGATCATTGGTCTGCCAATTGCTGCGCTCATCCTGTGGCTCATGGGTGCTGCGGGCCCGCTGTGGTGGCTCTGGGCCTGGTGCTTCTGGATGGGGTTCAACCTGCTCTTGATGGTGATCTACCCCACCTTTATCGCCCCGCTGTTCAACAAATTCCAGCCGCTCGAAGACGAATCGCTCAAGGCCCGCGTGACGGCGCTCATGCAACGCTGCGGCTTCTCGGCCAAGGGCTTGTTCGTGATGGATGGCAGCCGCCGCAGCGCCCATGCCAATGCCTACTTCACAGGCTTTGGCGCGGCCAAGCGCGTGGTGTTTTACGACACCCTGCTGAAGCAACTGGCGCCGGGCGAGGTCGAGGCTGTGCTGGCGCATGAGCTGGGCCACTTCAAGCACCGCCACATCATCCAGCGCATCGTCACCCTGTTTGCGCTGAGCCTGGCCGGCTTTGCGCTGCTGGGCTGGCTCTCGAACCAAGTGTGGTTCTATACCGGCCTGGGCGTGCGCCCCAATATCTCGCTGGACCCGGCCATGGCGGCCGCACCCAACGATGCCCTGGCGCTGCTGCTGTTCATGCTGGTGGTGCCTGTGTTCACCTTCTTCATCTCGCCGCTGTTTTCGCAGCAGTCGCGCCGCCATGAGTTCCAGGCCGACGCCTATGCCGTAGCCCAGGCCAGCGGCGCCGATCTGGCATCGGCCCTGCTCAAGCTGTATGAAGACAATGCCTCCACGCTCACACCCGACCCGGTGTACGTGAAGTTCTACTACTCGCACCCGCCCGCCACCGAGCGGCTGGCGCGCATGCACCCCACCTCTGCCCACCCATGACCACCACCATGTTGAAGAAAAAAGACTGGTCTGCGCTTACCCGTCGTGCGCTGACCGCTACTGAAGTTGTAGCAAATCTGGCCAAGCTCGAAGGCTGGAGCCTGAGCGGCGATGGCGCCAACGTCGCCATCGAGAAGACCTACCACTTCGCCAACTACTACGAAACCATCTCTTTCGTGAATGCGCTGGCCTTCATTGCCAATGCGCAGGACCATCACCCCGACCTCTCGGTGCACTACAACCGCTGCGTGGTGCGCCTGAACACCCACGATGTGAACGGCATCTCCTCGACAGACTTCGAGTGTGCGACCGCATTTGATGCCCTCGTGGCGTGATCCCGTGACTCTACAAACACACCATGGCTGAACGCAGCGCCCTCATGGAAGGCACCGTGGTGGCCAGCCATGGGCGCCACTGCATGGTTGAAACCGCTGACGGCGAACGCCGCATCTGCCACCCCCGGGGAAAGAAGAGCCAGGCCGTGGTGGGCGACCGGGTGCTGTGGCAGGCGCCCCCGCCTGGCCAGGGCGACGAAGGCACGATCGAGAAGGTGCTGGAGCGGCGCAACCTGTTCTACCGCCAGGACGAGATCCGCACCAAGTCGTTTGCAGCCAACCTGGACCAGGTGCTGATCCTGATCGCGGCAGAGCCCGTGTTCTCAGAGAGCCAGCTCGCGCGCGCCCTGATCGCAGCCGAAGCCGAAGGCATCAAGCCCCTGATCGGCCTCAACAAGAGCGATCTGGTAGAGCCTTTCGCCCGCGCCTGGGAGCGTCTGCTGCCCTACCGCCACATGGGGGCGGGCACCCACTATGGCGTGCTGCCCTTGTCGCTGGCGCTTTCCAGCGATGTGGACCGCGCGCTGCTGATGGAGCACCTGCGGGGCAAAACCACGCTGGTGCTGGGCCCCTCGGGCTCGGGCAAAAGCACGCTGATCAACCTGTTGGTGCCAGGCGCTGCCGTGCAGACCGGCGAGATCTCACAGGCACTGAACTCCGGCAAACACACGACCACCAGCACGCACTGGTACTGGATGGATGCGGAGCGCACCACGGCGCTCATCGACTCACCGGGGTTCCAGGAATTCGGCCTGCACCATGTGGCGCCCATGCAGCTCGCGGCCTGCATGCCCGACATCGCAGAACACGCCACCGACTGCAAGTTCTACAACTGCACCCACCTGCATGAGCCTGGTTGTGGTGTGCTGGATGCGGTAAAAAACGGCCCCTCCGCGCACGGGATAAGCCCGACGCGCTATAAAATTTATAGTGATTTATTTGACGAGCTGAGCCACACGCGCTACTGAGCGCGGCCCTGGCGGGCGCGGAGCCTCACCCCAGCAGACGGGCCAGCGTCAGCAGCGCCAGCAGCAGCATCCAGACCACCACAGAGCGCCACACCAGCCCGACCACGCTGCGCAGGTGACCCACTTCGGGCTCACGGCCGGGGGTGGAATCGCTGTCGCCCATGTCGGCATCAATCTCCAGCCCTTGGGGGGGCTGCGTTTCAGTGCGTGATTTCAGGGCCTCGCCCCCCAGGCGGACATTGATCGCCCCGGCCGTAGCGGCCAGCACCACGCCATCGTTGTCGTTGGGGAACCGCTGCGCATGAAAGCGCCAGCCTTCGATCGCTTCTTCGAAACTCCCGACCACAGCAAAACTGAGTGCCGTGAGCCGCGCTGGCAGCCAGTCCACCACGGTCCATGCCTGGGCACAGGCCTGCTGCAGGGAGGCGCTGGCAGGCTGCGCGCCTGCCCGCTGCTTGTAGTGCCAGTAGCGCGAGACAAATTCGGCCAGGCGGTACAGCACGGCCCCCGTGGGCCCCAGCCCCAGAGCCGCCAGCACCGAGAACCAGGCCAGCACACCAAACACATGGCGGTGGGCGGCCAGCACCGAATACTCGATCACATGGCGCACGATCTCGCTGCGCGGCAAGGCCCCCACATCCACCTGCTGCCAGTGCGCGAGGCGCTCTCGGGCCGCATCTTCGTCGCCCTCTTCCAGCGCATCGCGGATGCCCGTGAAATGGTGGCTGAACTGCCGAAAGCCCAGCGTGACATACAGCACCGCCACGCTCCAGAGCACTGCAAACGGCCAGCCCAAGCCCCACAGCAGCGCCCAATGAATGGCCAGGGTGATCAAGGCCGGGACCAGCACGGCGAGACTCCAGGCGACCCAGCCGTGGTGGGGCTTGCCCGCGTCGAAGTTGCGGCTCACGGACAGTGCCCATGCCCGCAGACCCGCATGGATGGGGTTGCTGCGTGCCAGGGGACGGGCCTGCTCGATCAGCAGAGCGAACAGGATGGCGAAGAAACTCATGGGGGGCAATGATACTGGGGCTTCGCCCCCATGCACCCTTTATGTGCAGGCAGGATCAGGCCTGCATGAAACGGTAGAAATTGCGCAGCATGCCTGCCGTCGCGCCCCAGATGAAATGGTTCTTGCGGGTGTCCTGGTACGGCATGGAGAACCACTCGCGGTGCACACCATCCAGGTCGAACACATGGCGCCGGTGGTTGGACGGGTCCAGCAGAAACGCCAGCGGCACCTCGAACAGGTCCGCCACCTCGTAGGGATTGGGCTGCAGCACACAGTCCGGTCGCACCAGCGCCACCACCGGGGTGATGATGAAGGACGAGCCAGTGACATAGGTTGGCAAGGTGCCCAGCACCTCGACGAATTCGGGCTCCAGCCCCACCTCTTCCTGCGCCTCCCGCAGCGCCGTGTCGGCGGGCGTAGCGTCGCCAGGGTCGGCCCGCCCCCCGGGGAAAGCCACCTGCCCCGAGTGGGTGGACAGGTGGGCCGTGCGCTCGGTCAGCAGCACCGTGGGCTGCTCGCGCAGCATGATCGCCAGCAGCACGGATGCGTGGGCTGGCTCGCGGTTCATGAACTTCTTCTCCAGCAGCACCTCGGGCTCCCAGAGCGGCGGATGCGCAAACCGCGCACGCAGCGCCTCGGGCGTTTGCGCCGCCAAAGGCACAGCGGGCAGGTGCGTGTCCACGCCCACCACCGGAACCAGGCGGGGGTCGAAATCAGGCAGGCTGGACAGCGGCGCAACGACGGACGAAACGGCGGGGGTGGGAGAAGAGGCGTTCACTCAAAAATTTCGGTTCGGGTTCGGGTACAGATTCGGATTCAACAAGCCAAAAAACAAAAAGCCGCTACAGGCAGATGCTGTAGCGGCTTGTCAGGGCAGGCCCTCGCCTTGCTTGGATTAAGCGGCGGTGGCGGCAGCAACCTTGACGCGTTGTGGCAGCTTTTCCTTGATACGTGCCGACTTGCCGCTGCGGTCACGCAGGTAGTACAGCTTGGCACGGCGCACGTCACCACGGCGCTTGACTTCGATGCCAGCGATCAGCGGGCTGTAGGTCTGGAACGTGCGTTCCACGCCTTCGCCGCTGGAGATCTTGCGCACGGTGAAGCCGCTGTTCAGGCCGCGATTGCGCTTGGCAATCACCACGCCTTCGTAAGCCTGCACGCGCTTGCGGGTACCTTCCACCACGTTCACGCTCACGATGACGGTGTCACCAGGGGCGAATTCGGGGATGGTCTTGTTCAAGCGGGCAATTTCTTCCGCTTCCAGGGTCTGGATCAGGTTCATGTTTGATGTCCAACGATCTTGTCCGCGCCAAAAATGGCTGCGTCGGGATTGACGGTTCAGTGTTTTGCGGGAGGAATCCCTGTCAAAACGGCCGGCCAGAGGATCGAAAAGCCTTTGATTATAACAACTCAGGCGAGCTTGGCCAATACCGCTTCGTCTGCGGGCGCCAGACGCCCCGCCTGGCGCGCCGCATCGATGAGATCGGGACGGTGCCGGGCCGTGATGGCCAGCCGCTGGTCGCGCCGCCAGCGCTCGATCTGCGCGTGGTGCCCGGACATCAGCGGCGCAGGCACCTGCTGGCCGGCCCATTCCTCCGGCCGCGTGTAGTGCGGGCAGTCCAGCAGACCGTCGAGCGCGGGGTTGAAGCTGTCGAGCTGGTGGCTGCCCTCATCGTTGAGCACACCGGGCTGCAGGCGGGCCACGGCATCCAGCAGGGCCATAGCGGCAATCTCGCCCCCCGACAACACAAAATCACCCAGACTCATCTGCACATCGACATGCGCGTCAATAAAGCGCTGGTCGATGCCCTCGTAACGCCCACACAGCAGCACCGCCCCCGCGCTGGCGGACCAGCGCTCCACAGCAGTGTGGTTGAGCGGTGCCCCGATCGGAGAAAAAAGAACCAGCGGCGCCTGGCTGCCCTCGGATTCCGCGCGTTCCGTGCGGATTGCCGCAAGGCACCTGTGCAGCGGCTCGGCCATCATCACCATGCCAGGGCCGCCGCCAAAGGGCCGGTCGTCCACGCGGCGGTAGTTGCCTTCGGCATGGTCGCGCGGATTCCACAGGCGCACATCCACCTGGCCGCTGGTGTAGGCGCGACGGGTTACGCCGCTCGCCAGGAAGGGCGCGAACAGCTCAGGAAACAGGGTAATGATGTCAAAGCGCATGGTGGCTGGCGCAGCGGGGGGGAATCCGGTCAGTAGTCGGGCTGCCAATCGACGGTGATGCGCTTTTCAGGCAGATCCACCTTGTCCACAAAAGCGGAGACGAACGGGATCATGCGCTCGCGGACCTTTCCATCTTCTTCATATGCCAGCACCAGCACCGTCTGGGGGCCGGTGGACATCAGCTCTTGCACCTGCCCCAGCAGCACACCTTCGCGGTTGATGACCGAGAGGCCAATCAGATCGACCCAGTAGAACTCGTCTTCCGACGTGGAGGGAAAACTTGACCGGGGCACAAAGATGCGCGCACCGCGCAGCGCCTCGGCCGCATTGCGGTCGTCAATGCCCTGCGCCCAGGCCACCAGGGTGTCCGAATGGTCTTTGGCCTGGCGGATGGTCAGCAGCACCGTGCCAGTAAACGCCTTGGCGCCCCGCTCGGAGGGCTGCAGGTACCAGCGCTTGGACGCCGACAGCGCCTCAGGGTTGCTGCTGTGAGACAGCACCTTGAACCAGCCCTTGACGCCCCAGGCATCGGCAATGCGCCCCACTTCAACGGCATCGGGCGGCAGTTCTGCGGGTTCGAGGGTCAGGAGGGTGATGGCCATGGCGGGGAGTGATTCCAGAATAGGAAAAGGGCGGGTTCCGCCAGACAAGCCGACGGAACCCGCCCTTTTCAGGGAGCTTTAAGCAGCCTTCTTGGCGGCTTGCTTGATCAGGCGGTCCACCGTGGGGGAGGACTGGGCACCAACGCCCACCCAGTAAGCCAGACGGTCTTGCACGATGCGCAGGCCTTCTTCTGTTTCCTTGGCGGTGGGGTTGTAGAAGCCGATGCGCTCGATGAAGCGGCCGTCACGGCGCACGCGCTTGTCAGCAACGACGATGTTGAAGAAAGGACGGCCCTTGGAGCCGCCGCGGGAGAGTCGAATGACGACCATGATTTATCCTTCGGGTGGTGAACTCCGGCAACATTTGCCGAAAGCCACTGTGTTCGCAACCATATTCGCAACGCTTGAGACACGCGACATGGCCACCCGGCCAGCGACACGCTGCAAAGCCTGCGATTATATCCATTTCCCCAAAATGCCCTCTATCCGCCCCAGCACCGACAGCGATATTCCCGCCATCACGGCCATTTACCAACACCATGTGCTCCACGGCACGGGCACCTTCGAAATAGATCCTCCCTCCGAAGCCGACATGGCGGGCCGCCGGGCCGACGTGCTGGCGCGTGGCCTGCCCTGGCTGGTGGCCGAGCAGGACGGGCAGGTGCTGGGTTTTGCCTATGCCAACTGGTTCAAGCCCCGCCCGGCATACCGCTTTTCGGCCGAGGATTCGATCTACGTGGCCGACAGCGCCCGTGGCATGGGCCTGGGCCGCAAGCTGCTGGCCGAGCTGGCCGTGCAGGCCGAGGCCGTGGGTGTGCGCAAGCTGCTGGCGGTGATCGGCGACTCCGCCAACGCAGGCTCCATCGGCGTGCACCGGGCGCTGGGCTTTACGGACGTAGGCATCATGCGCTCGGTGGGCTGGAAGTTTGGCGCCTGGCGCGACATCGTGCTCATGGAGAAGACCTTGGGCGCGGGCGACACCACCTCCCCCGAATGACACGATGACCCGCATGAAGAACAAGACCCTGGCGGCCTGGCTCGCCTTTCTGGGCGGGCCGCTGGGCCTGCACCGCTTTTACCTGCACGGCATGTGGGACCTGATCGGCTGGCTGCTGCCCTTGCCCACAGCGCTGGGCGTCTACGGCATCCAGCGCGTGCAGCAGTTTGGCCAGGACGACCACACCAGCTGGATGCTGATCCCGCTGCTGGGCTTCACCATCGCGGGCTGTGCGCTGCAGGCGATCCTGTTTGCGCTGAAGACACCCGAAGCCTGGAACGCGCGCTACAACCCAGCAGCAGCACCCGATGCCGCCCCCGGCCGCACAGGCTGGATCACCATTGCCGCCATCGTGGCGTCGCTGATGATTGGAACGGCTGTGCTAATGGCCAGCATTGCGTTCAGCTTCCAGCGCTACTTCGAGCACCAGATCGAGGAAGCCCGCAAGATTTCCCAATGAAATCGGGGCTTTGCGCCTGATGGGCAAGCGCAAAAAGTTATAAAAAATATAGCAATCCACCAACCACTGGCAACCAGCGGTTGGTGGCGGGCCTTCAGAATATCTGCAGGCTGATCCAGTAGGCCACGGCAGCCACAAACGCGCTGGCCGGGATGGTCAGAATCCACGCCCACACGATGTTGCCCGCCACGCCCCAGCGCACCGCACTGGCACGCTGCGTGGAGCCCACACCGACGATGGCGCCGGTGATGGTGTGGGTGGTGGACACCGGAATACCCAGCGTGGTCGCCAGAAACAGCGTGAGCGCCCCACCCGTTTCGGCGCAGAAACCGCCCACGGGCTTGAGCTTGGTGATCTTCTGGCCCATGGTTTTCACTATGCGCCAGCCGCCGAACATGGTGCCGAGGCCGATGGCCACGTAGCAGCTCACGATGGTCCAGGTGGGCGGCGATGCATCGGTGGCCGACGAGTACCCGGTGGCGATCAGCAGCAGCCAGATGATGCCGATGGTCTTTTGCGCATCATTGCCGCCGTGGCCCAGGCTGTAGGCCCCGGCAGACACCAGCTGCAGGCGACGGAACCACTTGTCCACCTTGCTCGGCCGCGTGCGCCGGAAGATCCAGGCCACGCCCACCATCATCAGCGAGCCAAGCGCAAAGCCCAACAGCGGCGAGACGAAGATGAACGCCACGGTCTTGAGGATGCCGGCGGAGATGAGCGCGCCAGCGCCGGCCTTGGCAATCACCGCGCCCACAATGCCGCCGATGAGCGCATGCGAGGAGCTGCTGGGGATGCCGTAGTACCAGGTGATCACATTCCACGTGATGGCGCCCACCAGGGCGCCGAACACCACGTGCGTATCCACAATGCCCGGCTGCACGATGCCCTTGCCCACCGTCGCCGCCACGCTCAGGTGAAAGACGAAGATCGCGACAAAGTTGAAGAACGCGGCGAACAGCACCGCCTGCGCGGGCTTGAGCACGCCGGTGGAGACCACCGTGGCGATCGAATTGGCCGCATCGTGGAACCCGTTCATGAAGTCGAACAGGATTGCCAGGGCCACAAGCAGAACCACAACCCAGAGGGCCGTCTGTACGGTTTCCATACTGGTCAGCCTGCGGGGTTCAGGAGTTTTCGAGGACGATGCCCTCGATGCAGTTGGCCACGTCTTCGCACTTGTCGGTGATCGTCTCCAGCAGCTCGTAGATGGCCTTGAGCTTGATCACCTCGCGCACATCGGGCTCTTCGCGGAACAGCTTGCTCATGGCGCTGCGCATCACGCGGTCGGCGTCGGATTCGAGCCGGTCGATTTCCTCGCAGGTCTTGAGTGCCGCTTCGGCCACAGCGGGGTCGGCAATCTTGTCGAGCAGCTTTACAGCGTCACGCAGGCGCTCGCAGCACTTGAGGCTCAGGTCTGTGAGGCGGGTAATTTCTTCGGTCATGTGGCGCACGTCGTACAGCGCCATGGTCTCGGCCGAGTCCTGGATCAGGTCGGCCACATCGTCCATCGTGTTGATGAGCGTGTGGATCTGCTCACGGTCGATGGGGGTGATGAAGGTCTTGTGGATGGCCTTGTTCACCTCGTGCGTCACGCGGTCGGCAGCGCGCTCGGCGTTGTCCACGTCCTGGTTGTACTTGTCGCGCAGGTGCGGATCGTTGTAGTTCGCCACCAGTTGCGAGAAAGCCCGGGCCGCCTCCACGATGCGGTCCGCATGCTGGTTGAACATTTCGAAAAAATTGCCTTCGCGTGGCAACAGCTTGGCAAACAGCATGGGGGAGGCTCCTGGAACGGGATCGAATTTTGGAAAAAGGGCAAAGCCATGACAAAACCATGACTTTTTCGTGACCAGGGGAGTTTAACCGTGCGCCCCCGGCGGGCCGATGCCTGCGCAGCATGCGGTCATGCGCCGCCCCTGGACCCGCACCAACAGCTCAGGCACTGCGGAAGATGAAATACACCGCCCCCACCAGGCACAGCCCCGCCCAGAGGTAGTCCCACTTGAGCGGCTGGCCCATGTAGAACACGGCAAACGGCACAAACACCCCCAGCGTGATCACCTCTTGCATGATCTTGAGCTGCCCCACGTTGAACTGCGTGTAGCCGATGCGGTTGGCAGGCACCTGCAGCAGGTACTCGAACAGCGCAATGCCCCAGCTCACCAGAGCTGCCGTGTACCAGGGTGAGGACGCCAGGCTCTTGAGGTGCCCGTACCACGCAAAGGTCATGAAGACGTTGCTGGCAATGAGCAGCAACACGGTCTGGAGCGAAACGGGCAGGGATTGAAGAGTGGACATCAACGGCCTTGGTCAGGAGGGACTGAACAAGGGCTGGATTATGAACAAAAATGGCACTCTGCGCGCGGCAGGCAAGCACTTCAAGCTACAAGTACGATAGCAAACACCGGCTTACCCGCCTGCATGGACCAAAAAAAAGGCACTGCCCGAGGGGACAGTGCCTTGTTGTCTCACCAGGCCCTGCGCCTTGGATCGGGCAGCAGCCGGGGCCCTGCGGCGCAGGTTACTCGCCCAGGTAGGCGGCGCGCACCTTGGGGTCGTTCAGCAGTTGCTGGCCGGGGCCGGTCATGGTGATCAGGCCCGATTCCATCACGTAGCCACGGTCGGCAATCGCCAGCGCACGGCTCGCGTTCTGCTCCACCAGCACGATGGTCACGCCCAGGGCGTACACGTCGCGCACCACTTCGAAGATCTTGTCCACCATGATGGGCGACAGGCCCATGGAGGGTTCGTCCAGCAACAGCACCTTGGGCTGGCTCATCAGCGCGCGGCCCATGGCCAGCATCTGCTGTTCGCCGCCGGACATGGTGCCGGCCAGCTGGTCCTTGCGCTCGCGCAGGCGCGGGAAGATGGTGAACATCTTCTCGATGTCGGCCAGGATGCCCGCCTTGTCCTTGCGGATGTAGGCGCCCATCTGCAGGTTCTCGGTGATGGTCATGCGGGCGAACACGCCACGGCCTTCCGGCACCATCACGAGGCCTTCCTTGACCAGGTCCCAGGCGCCCTTGCCCTTGATGCTCTTGCCTAGGTACTCGATGTCGCCATCGTTCATGCCCAGGGTGCCGGTGATGGCCTTCATGGTGGTGGTCTTGCCGGCACCGTTGGAGCCAATCAGCGAGACCAGCTCGCCTTCACGCACTTCGAAGTCCACGCCCTTGACGGCCTGGATACCGCCGTAGGCCACCTTCAGGCCCTTGACCTGCAGCAGTACCTTATTGGATTTTTCGGCCATTCTCAATGTCCTCCGGTGCCCAGATAGGCCTCAATCACTTTTTCGTTCTTCTGCACTTCGGCAGGGTTGCCTTCGGCGATCTGCTTGCCGTAGTCAAGCACCGTCACGCGGTCGCACAGGCCCATCACCAGCTTCACATCGTGCTCGATGAGCAGGATGGTGCGGTTGTCGTTGCGGATGCGGTCGATCAGCTCACGCAGCTGCACCTTCTCGGTGGCATTCATACCGGCGGCTGGCTCGTCCAGCGCGATGAGCTGCGGGTCGGTGGCCAGGGCGCGGGCGATTTCGAGGCGACGCTGGTCGCCATACGACAGCGTGCGCGCCTTGTAGTCGGCAAACTTGCCAATGCCCACATAGTCGAGCAGCTCTTGCGCGCGCTTGGCGATGGCGGCTTCTTCTTCCTTGAAGCCCTTGGTGCGGAACACCGCGCCAAACAGGCCGGAGCCCGTACGGATGTGGCGACCGACCATCACGTTTTCGAGCGCCGTCATTTCGGCAAACAGGCGGATGTTCTGGAAGGTGCGCGCAATACCGGCCTTGGCCACTTCGTGCACAGCCGTGGGCTCGTAGGGCTTGCCCGCCAGCTCGAACGTACCGGCATCGGGGGTGTACAGGCCAGTGATCACGTTGAAGAACGTGGTCTTGCCGGCGCCGTTGGGGCCGATCAGGCCATAGACCTGGCCACGCTGGATGGTGATGCCCACGTCGGACAGGGCCTGCAGGCCGCCGAAGCGCTTGGAGATACCGGCGACCTTCAGCACCACTTCATTGGATTTCTCTGTCATTGCTAACTTTCGGTGGTGTTCTTCTTCAGGTCTTCTGCGTCAGGCTCTTGCCATGCTCAGGCGACGGCCACAGGCCACGGGGGCGCAGCAGCATGATGATGATCATGGCCAGGGCGATCAGCAGCTGGCGCAGGATGGCGGAGTCGAGGCGGCCATCCGTCATGGCCTGCAGCGGGCCCGCCACATAGCGCAGCACTTCGGGCAGGGCCGACAGCAGCACGGCACCCAGGATCACGCCAGGAATGTGGCCGATACCACCCAGCACCACCATGGCAACGATCATGACCGACTCCATCAGGCTGAAGGACTCGGGTGACACGAAGCCCTGGAAAGCACCAAACATCGCACCCGACACACCACCGAACGAAGCGCCCATGCCGAAGGCCAGCAGCTTCATGTTGCGGGTGTTGATGCCCATGGCCTTGGCAGCGATTTCATCCTCGCGGATGGCCATCCAGGCGCGGCCGATGCGCGAATCCTGCAGGCGGTAGCAGATGATCACGGAGACCACGACCAGCACCAGGAACAGGTAGTAGTACAGCGTGACGGAATTGATGTCGAAGCCGAACACCTCCAAGCGCTTGCCCAGGTCCAGGCCGAAGATCTTGACCGAGTCGATCTGGCCCAGGCCCTTGGGGCCGTTGGTCAGGTTGACGGGGTGGTCCAGGTTGTTCAGGAAGATGCGGATGATTTCGCCGAAGCCGAGCGTGACGATGGCCAGGTAGTCACCACGCAGTTTGAGCGTGGGCGCCCCCAGCATTGCGCCAAAGAACGCCGCTAACAACGCCGCTACCGGTATCACGATCCACAGCGAGGTGTGCAACCCGTTGGGGAACATGGCGGCAAAGGCCGCAAAGTTGTCCGCAAGGTGCGGCGAAGCCATCAAGGCGAACAGGTAGGCGCCCACGGCGTAGAACGCCACGTAGCCCAAGTCCAGCAGGCCGGCGTAGCCCACCACGATGTTCAGGCCCAGGGCCAGCAGCACATACAGCAGGGCCAGGTCGGCAATACGCACCCAGGCGTTGCCGAAGGATTGCAGGATCAGCGGCAGCACCAGCAGCGCCACGGCGCCGATGATCCAGTTGGTTTTGGTGTTCTTCATGGTGTGAGGCTCCTCAGGCGCGATCCGCCACACGTTCACCCAGCAGGCCCGAGGGGCGCAGCGTCAGGATGATGATGAGCACGATGAACGCAAAGATGTCGGTGTAGTGGCTGCCCAGCAGGCCTCCCGTGAGCGTGCCGATGTAGCCCGAGCCGATGGCTTCGATGAGGCCCAGCAGGATGCCGCCGACCACCGCACCAGCCAGGTTGCCGATGCCGCCGAACACGGCCGCCGTGAAGGCCTTGAGCCCGGGCAGGAAGCCCATGGTGTGCTGCGCCGTGCCGTAGTTGGACGCATACATGATGCCGGCGATGGCCGCCAGCACGGCGCCGATGATGAAGGTGGCCGAGATCACCATGTCGGGCTTCACACCCATCAGAGACGCCACGCGGGGGTTCTCTGCCGTGGCACGCATGGCGCGACCCAGGTTGGTGTGGTTGACCAGGTACACCAGCGAGGCCAGGGCCACGGCGGTCACGCCCAGGATCAGGATCTGGGTGGGGGTGATGAACGCGCCGCCGATCTCGAAGGGCGAGCTGGGCAACATCGTCGGATATGGTTTGTAGTTAGGCTTCCAGATGATCATGGCCAGCGTCTGCAGCAGGATCGACATGCCGATGGCCGTGATCAGGGGCGCCAGGCGTGGACTGCTGCGCAGAGGGCGGTAAGCCACCTTTTCGATCACGAAGTTGAGGGTGGCTGCGACCACGCAGGCAATGATGGTCGCGAGCAGAAGGATGACCCAGCCGGGGGCGCCGGGCATTGCGCCCTGCATCATTCCTATACAACTCCAACTGGTCAGGGCGCCGATCATGAGCACCTCGCCGTGGGCAAAATTGATGAGTTGAATAATGCCGTACACCATCGTGTAGCCCAAGGCTATCAAGGCGTACATGCTGCCGAGAACCAGACCGTTGATGATCTGTTGCAGCAAAATGTCCATAAGAGAAGTCCTTCGTTTGTGACGCACCCACCGCTCAGGCACCGGAATCGGTACAGCCTTGTGGGCCCGACTGCCATCTAGCAAAAAACCCGCCAGGCATTCAACTGTGCGGGTTTGTGGACCGGATTGTAGCGAGTAGTCTTCTCTGCCCCTATCCGCGCCGGGCGGGGTTTTCCCTCGGGTTTTCGTCCCATCAGCGCGCAACGCACTTCATAAGTAAAAATGATCCACGCAGGATCATTGATGTGCAAACTTATTACCGCATTCATGCAAAATCAGCATAATGCAGCCAAAAAACCGGGCATCTGCTCTTCCAGAGCCCCCTGCGTCACCCCCCGTCGCCAGGGTCCGTGCCGTCGCCAGCTGCCGCATTGCGTACACGCAACTCGCGCAACTTCTGTGCAATCTTGATTTCGAGCCCGCGCTCCACCGGCTGATAGAAACCGGGCGCCGGCATGCCCTCAGGCAGGTAGTTTTCGCCCGCCGCAAACCCACCCTCCTCGTCGTGCGCGTAGCGGTAGCCCTTGCCGTAGTCGAGCTCTTTCATCAACTTGGTGGGCGCATTGCGCAGGTGCATGGGCACCGGGCGTGTGCCGTCCTGCTTCACCCAGGCGCGCGCGGCGTTGTAGGCCTTGTAAACGGCGTTGGACTTGGGCGCCACCGCCAGGTAGACCACGCACTCGGCCAGCGCCAGCTCGCCCTCGGGGCTGCCCAGGCGCTCGTACACCTCGCTCGCGTCCAGCGCCAGGCGCAGCGCACGCGGGTCGGCCAGGCCGATGTCCTCGCTGGCCATGCGCACCAGGCGGCGCGCCATGTAGCGCGGGTCGGCGCCGCCATCCAGCATGCGCACCAGCCAGTACAGCGCGGCGTCGGGGTCAGAGCCCCGCACGGACTTGTGCAGCGCGCTGATGGTGTCGTAGAACTGCTCGCCGCCCTTGTCGTAGCGGCGCATGCGCTCGCCCAGCACCCGCAGCAGCCACACGTCGGTGATCTCGGTGAGCTTTTCCTGCGCGGCCGCCATGGCCAGCGTCTCCAGCGTGTTGAGCAGGCGGCGTGCATCGCCATCGGCGTAGGCCACCAGGCGGTCGCTTGCTACGCTTTCGATAGCTGGAATGGCTTGCTCATCGCGCGCAAGGGCCACAATTTGCTTCAAATCCTCTTCGGACAGCGGCTGCAGCACATACACGGCAGCACGCGAAAGCAGCGCGGAGTTGACTTCGAACGACGGGTTCTCGGTGGTGGCGCCGATGAAGGTGAACAGCCCAGATTCCACATGCGGCAGGAAAGCGTCCTGTTGGCTTTTGTTGAAGCGGTGCACTTCATCCACGAACACGATGGTGCGTTGTTGCATGAGCCCGTCGCGCGCGGCCTGGGCCTTCTCTACCGCCTCACGGATGTCCTTGACCCCACCCAGCACGGCGCTGATGCTGATGAACTGGGCATCGAACGCGTCGGCCATGAGCCGCGCAATGGTGGTCTTACCCACGCCCGGCGGGCCCCAGAGGATGCAGCTGTGCGGCCTGCCGGACTCAAACGCCAGCCGCAGCGGCATGCCCGGGCCCAGCACATGCTGCTGGCCAATCACCTCACCCAGCGTGCGGGGCCGCAGACGCTCGGCCAGGGGTTGGTGGGTGGAGGCATGCGCCACTGGGGGGCTGGAGGCACTGCGTGTGGCCATGGTGGGTTGGTCCTGTCTACATCACGCTTTTCAAGCAAAAGTGCCCTTTGCGCCTGACCAGCATGTGCTGGTAGCTATATTATCTATAGCAAATCACTGCTTCACCACATCCGCCCCTGCCGGAGGCTTGAACTGGAAGCTGCTGGCGGGCAGCGCCGCATTGGCCTGCATGCCCGAGAAACGGATCAGCGACCGCTGGCCAAAGCTGTCCAGGATGTCGAGCGCGGCCAGTTGCTCGCCCGAAAAACCCACGCGCACACTCTTGAGCTGGCCGTCCTTGGCCTTGGGGCTGGCCAGCACCCACTGCAGGCCGTCGGCGTCGGGGGCCGCTTCGAGCGTGAATTCAGCCTTGAGCGCCGACAGGTCGGGCGCCGACGCCAGCAATGCAGCAGGCGTGCTGCCCAGCGCCTGCGACTGCGAGCGCTGCGTGACCTGGTTCAGGTCCACGTCGTACAGCCACAGCGTCTGCCCGTCGGCCACGATGGTCTGCTCGAATGGCTTCTTGTAGACGAACTTGAAACGCCCGGGGCGCTGGAATTCAAAGCTGCCGCTCGACTGCTTGGAGCGCGCGGTCTGGCCTTCCTTCGGCGGCGAGGTCACGGTCTGCGTGAAGTCGGCCTTGCCCGTCTGCGTGCCCTTCATGAAAGATTCCAGGCTTTTCAGGCCGTCAGCGCTTGCTGTGCCTGCGGCAACAGCTATCAAAATTGCAGTAGCGATCTTTTTCAACAGAAACTCCTGTGGGGTGCGGCCGGCCCGGGGATCCAGCGGCCCGGCCGGTCATTCGCTGCGGTTCGGGACCAGCACTTCGCGCTGGCCGCTGGCGGTGAGGCCGCTGACCAGGCCCGCTTTTTCCATGTCTTCGAGCAGGCGCGCCGAGCGGTTGTAGCCAATGCGCAGCTTGCGTTGCACGTACGAGATGCTCGCCTTGCGGTCCTTGAGCACCACCTCGACGGCCTGGTCGTACATGGGGTCCTTCTCGCCCCCTTCGCCGCCAGCGCCGTCCCCTGACAGATCACCGTCGCCATCCACAGTTCCGCCTTCGAGCACGCCCTCGATGTAGTCCGGCTCCCCTTGTTGCTTGAGGTAGCTGACGACACGGTGTACTTCTTCGTCCGACACAAAGGCGCCATGCACCCGGATCGGCAGGCCCGTGCCGCTGGCCATGTAGAGCATGTCGCCCATGCCCAGCAGCGCTTCGGCGCCCATCTGGTCCAGGATGGTGCGGCTGTCGATCTTGGAGCCCACCGAGAACGCAATGCGGGTGGGGATGTTGGCCTTGATCAGGCCTGTGATCACATCGACGCTGGGACGCTGGGTGGCCAGGATCAGGTGGATGCCCGCGGCCCGCGCCTTCTGTGCCAGACGCGCGATCAGCTCCTCGATCTTCTTGCCCACCACCATCATCAGGTCGGCCAACTCGTCGATGATGACCACGATGTGCGGCAGGCGCTGCAGCGGCTCGGGCTCCTCGGGCGTCAGGCTGAAGGGGTTGTAGATGAACTCCTCACGCGCCTTGGCTTCGTCGATCTTGACGTTGTAGCCCGCCAGGTTGCGCACGCCCAGCTTGGACATGAGCTTGTAGCGGCGCTCCATCTCGGCCACGCACCAGTTCAGGCCGTGCGCCGCCTGCTTCATGTCGGTGACCACGGGCGCCAGCAGGTGCGGGATGCCTTCGTAGACCGACATTTCCAGCATCTTGGGGTCGATCATCAGCAGGCGCACGTCGCGCGCCTCGGCCTTGTACAGCAGTGACAGGATCATCGCGTTGATACCCACCGACTTGCCCGAGCCCGTGGTACCGGCCACCAGCACGTGCGGCATCTTGGCCAGGTCGGCCACCACCGGGTTGCCCACGATGTCCTTGCCCAGGCCCATGGTGAGCATGCTCTTGGCCTCGTGGTAGACCTGCGAGCCGAGGATTTCCGACAGCTTGATGCTCTGGCGCTTGGCGTTGGGCAGCTCCAGCGCCATGAAGTTCTTGCCAGGGATGGTCTCGATCACGCGGATCGAGACCAAGCTGAGCGAGCGGGCCAGGTCCTTGGCCAGGCCCACAATCTGCGAGCCCTTCACGCCCGTGGCGGGCTCGATCTCGTAGCGCGTGATCACCGGACCGGGCATGGCCGCGACCACGCGCACTTCCACGCCAAAGTCCTTGAGCTTTTTCTCGATCAGGCGGCTGGTCATCTCCAGCGTCTCGGGCGCCACGGTCTCCTGGCGCTGCTGGGCGCTGTCGAGCAGATCCACCAAGGGCAGCTTGCTGTCGGGCATGTCGGTGAACAAGGGCTTTTGGCGCTCCTTCACCACGCGGGTGCTCTGGGGCACGTCCACCAGCACCGGCTCGATGATCTGGATGGGCTCGGGGTGGTGCACCTCGCTCTCGGTGCGTTCTTCCAGCACCACCACCTCGCGCTCGCGGGCTGCCTTGCGACCCACGGCCACGTCCTTGGCCACTTCGCGTTGGGCCAGGCGCGATTGCACCAGGGCATCGATGCGACCGCCCAGCAACTCCGCCACATGGCCCCAGGAGAAACGGAACACCAGCGCCGCCCCGGCCACTGCCAGCACGATCGCCAGAAGGCCCGACCCCGTGAAACCCAGCCACTTCACACTGGCAGGCCCCACCAGATACCCCAGCACCCCACCGGCATGGCCGGGCAGGAAGGATTCAAAACGGTACAGGCGCGACCACTCCAGTGCAGTGCTGGCCCCCATCAGCATCGCCAGGCCCAGCCAGAAAGTGGCCCGACGCACCAGAGGGCTGGCCGCCCCCGCCACTAACTCGCCACCCCGCATCCAGCGCGCCAGCGAGGACAACCAGGCACACACGCCGGCCGCCACGCACCACCACACCGAGAAGCCCAGCGCGAAATAGCTGCCATCTGCCAGCCAGGCCCCCAAGCGCCCCGCCCAGTTGGTCACACCACGGGCGCCCTGCGCACCCGACGTGGACCAGGCCGCATCCTGGGCCGAATAGCTGACCAGCGCCAGCAGCCAGAAAACCAGGGCCAGCAAGCCCACCAAAAGGCCAATCTCATGGCCAAAACGGGCAGCGCCCGTGCGCGGCGGCGACTTGGCCGCTGCCGATGCATTCAGGGTATTGAGGGAATAGGTCATAAGCGTGCGGGGTGAGCTTACCGCATGCATTGCGCCGGGCGAGGCGCCCGGCGCGGGTGCCCCGCCCCGCTGTCAGCCCAGCGCGTTCAGCCGGTCCTTGAGCAAGGTGGCGCCGCTGGGCAGCGCCTCGATGAAGCCACGCTCCTCCAGGTCTTTCATGACCCGGCTGACCATCTCGCGGGAAGCGCCCACCATCTTGGCCAGGTCCTGCCGGGAGATTTTGTCCTTGATCACCAGCTGGCCCTGCGCGTCGGAGACCGCAAAGTCCAGCAGCGCGTGGGCGACACGCCCATACACATCCAGTAACGCCAGTGACTCAATCTTGCGATCGGCATGGCGCAGCCGCTTGACCAGCCCGCGCATCACCACCAGCGACATGGACGCGTTCTCGGTCAGGCAGCGCGCAAACTCGGTGCGGCCCAGCATGAGCACGTCGGTCTGCACCTCGGCCCGCACCGTGGCCGAATGGGGTTCGTTGTCAATGATGCTCATCTCGCCCAGGTAGTCGCCCTGGGCCAGCGTGGCCAGGATCACCTCGCGGCCCCGGCTGTCCGAGGTCATGACCCGGGCACGGCCCGTGAGCAAGATGAACAGGGCATTCGACTTCTGCCCCTGCTCCACCAGGGCCTCGCCGCGCTTGAAGCGGCGCTTGATCACCGCGCCGCTGATCACCTCCGCCTGCGCCACCGTCAGCAGCGAGAACAAAGGCACCCGGCGCAACAGGTCCAGGTTGGACAACATCGTGGACATGCAGACATCTCCTTTCAGGGGCGCGACCCAACCGGCGCCGCAACGGGTTATCAATCGCTTCTTACAATCGCCGTGATTGAAAAAGGGGCCGCGAGCAGCCGCATCCGCCGGTTGATACTCGGCGGCTCAGCCCCCAGCTTTCCCCAACAGCGCCCCATGGAGCGGGCGCAAAACACAGGCTTTTACCATGTCCACCACCCAACACGCGAAAGTTCTGATCCTGGGCTCTGGCCCCGCTGGCTACACCGCAGCGGTGTACGCCGCCCGCGCCAACCTGAACCCGGTGCTCATCACCGGCATGGCCCAGGGTGGCCAGCTGATGACCACGACCGAGGTGGACAACTGGCCCGCCGACGTGCACGGCGTGCAGGGCCCGGACCTGATGCAGCGCTTTCTGGAGCACGCCGAGCGCTTCAAGACCCAGATCATCTTCGACCACATCAACAAGGTCGATTTCAGCAAGCGCCCCTTCACCCTGACCGGTGACAGTGGCACTTACACCTGCGACGCGCTGATTCTGGCCACCGGCGCATCGGCCAAGTACCTGGGCCTGCCCTCGGAAGAGGCGTTCATGGGCAAGGGCGTGTCCGGCTGCGCCACCTGCGATGGTTTCTTCTACCGCGACCAGGATGTGTGCGTGGTGGGCGGCGGCAACACGGCCGTGGAAGAAGCGCTGTACCTGTCGAACATCGCCCGCAAGGTCACGCTGGTGCACCGCCGCGACAAGTTCAAGGCCGAGCCCATCCTGGTGGACAAGCTCCACGAAAAGGTGGCCGCAGGCAAGATCGAACTCAAGCTGTTCAACACACTGGATGAAGTGCTGGGCGACAACACGGGCGTGACGGGCATCCGCATCAAGAGCACCAAGGACGGCAGCACGGAAGACATCAAGCTGCAAGGCTGCTTCATTGCCATCGGCCACGCACCCAACACCGAGATCTTCCAGGGCCAGCTGGAGATGGAAAACGGCTACATCATCACCCAGGGCGGGCTCAAGGGTTTTGCCACCCAGACCAGCGTGCCCGGTGTGTTTGCCGCAGGCGATGTGCAGGACCATGTGTACCGCCAGGCCATCACCAGCGCGGGCACGGGCTGCATGGCCGCCCTGGACGCGCAGCGCTTCCTCGAACAAGAAGCTTGATGAAAAAATAAGCTGCAGGCTATAATCTGCGGCTTTGCTGAATTCAGCCCGTTTTTTGCGGCGCCTGAAACCAGGCAAATCGGGTTACCGCCACCCTTTCTGGCGAGGTGAGGCCGCAAGCCAACCTGGGCAAATCAACTGCCCAGGGCCCAGCGAACGGCCGTTAATCAGTATCGGAGTGTCCTCATGGCACGCGTCTGCGACGTAACGGGCAAGAAGCCCATGACTGGGAACAATGTTTCCCACGCCAACAACAAAACCAAGCGCCGGTTCCTGCCGAACCTGCAATACCGCCGTTTCTGGGTCGAGAGCGAAAACCGCTGGGTGCGCCTGCGTGTTTCGAGCGCTGCCCTGCGTTTGATCGACAAGAACGGTATCGACTCGGTGCTCGCAGACCTGCGTGCCCGTGGCCAGGCTTAAGGAGTAGCACCATGGCAAGCAAAGGCGGACGCGACAAGATCAAGCTGGAATCCACTGCAGGTACCGGCCACTTCTACACGACGACCAAGAACAAGAAGACGATGCCCGAGAAGATGCTGATCATGAAATTTGATCCCAAGGCTCGCAAGCACGTCGAGTACAAGGAAATGAAGCTGAAGTAATTCGGCCCCTTGCCTTCAAAAAAACCGTCCTCCAGGGCGGTTTTTTTATGCCCGCTGCACGCAATGCAGGGCCACCTTCCGATGAGACATGCTCAGGCCGCCTTGCGCGGCACGGGCAGCTCCGCCATCTGCACCGCCAGCAGGGCGCCCAGCGTGCGGTAGCCCGCCTCCACCTCGGCCGTGAATGGCATGCCGCAGCTCAAGCGCAAAAAGTGCTCATACCGCCCCGTGTTGGAGAACATGGGGCCTGGCGCCACGCGGATGCCGTTTTGCAGCGCTTCGTCGTACAGGCGCGTGGAAGAGATGCCGACCGGCAGCTCCAGCCACAGACTCAGACCACCCGGCGGCAGGCTCAGGCGCGTGCCTGCCGGAAAGTAGCGCGACACCGCCCGCGCCGCCTGCTCACGCTGGATGCGCAGCTGCGCCCGCATGCGGCGCATATGGCGTTCGTAGGCCGGCGAATCCACACTGCGCGCCGCCAGCAGCTGCGACCAGGTCTGCATGTTGCGCGTGCGGGCGAACTTGATCATTTGTACACGGGCCTGCCAGCGGCCCGCACTCATCCAGCCCTGGCGCAGGCCCGGCGCAAAGCTCTTGCTGAGCGACGCGCAGTAGATCACCTGGCCGGCATCGCCTTGGCGATCCCAGGCCTTGGCGGGCCGCAGCACATGAGGGGACTCCACAAACTCCCGGTAGATGTCGTCCTCGATCAGTGCCAGCCCATGCTCCACACACAGTGCCACCAGGCGCTCCTTGTGGGTGTCGGGCATCACACTGCCCAGAGGCATCTGCAGATGGGGCACCACCACCACGCCCTTGAGCCGCGGCTCGTTGCGCGCAGCCAATTCCAGCGCCTCCAGCGAGATGCCAGTGTGCGGGCTACTCGGAATTTCCAGCGCACACAGCCCGCGCACCTCGATGGCCTGCAGGATGCCGAAGAACGTAGGCGATTCGACCGCGATCACGTCGCCCGGCTCGGCAATCGCATCGAGCGCCAGGTTCACCGCCTCCGAATTGCCGTGGGTCGCACCAATATCGGCAGGCGCCACACACACGCCAAAGGTAAGCGCATGCCGTGCCATGGCCTGCTGGAACTCGGGGTGGGTGGTGGGCGCCGAGGGGCCGTACACCAGGATGTCCGACTGCTCGCGCAGCAGGCCGTGGGCGAGGCGGTTGAGCGCGGCCGCGTCAAACAGACTGGGGGCAGGCATGGCGCTACCCAGGTCCAGCGGCAGGGGGCCAGCGCAGCGGGCCTTGTCGAGAAAGCCGGAAATGCGCTCGTTGATGCCTGCAAACACATGTGGGTCGTGGCCCAGAGGCTCGTGCAACTCAGGCTCGCGGGCGCCGGGCAGCGCCACGCCACCCGACTCGCGCACAAAGTAGCCCACCCGCTCGCGCGCCTCCACACAGCCCTGGGATTCCAGCTGGCGCAGCACCTGCAGCGCCGTCGTCAGGCTGACCTGGTGCCGCTGGCACAGCTCGCGCACCGATGGCATGCGCATACCGGGCATGAGGCTGCCAGCAGCGATCGCCTGCTCGTACAAGGCCGCCAGTCGGCGGTACAGCGGGGCGTCCCGGGCATCGGAAGAATGTTGTGACATGGCGTGGAGGGGATGTAGGTGCCGCACAACAGCGCGGGCGCGGCGGCAGATCAGCACATGGTGCCCCAATGCCGCTGACGGGTACAGATACAGAAAAGCACGCACACAACCATAACAGCACCCCAGCAATCGACGCTGTTCTACCTCTCTGTTCCGGTGTGTGTACCTGTTGCATCCAGGCTGCTTTTTCTACGCTTGGGCTTCCTCGCAGTCCTCTTTTTTCCTGGAGCTCCGCACCATGTTTTCATCCCGCACGCCCACCACACCCCCGCCACCAATTGCTCTGGGCCCTGGCCAGAGCCTCTGGCTCTGCTTGCCGCCTGGCAGCGCGCTGCACGCATCTCAAGGGGAAGTGGCCGTGCGCTGGGCCCCGGCAGACTGTGGTGGGGCCTTGCACACCCCGCCGCACACGCGGCTGACGGCAGGCGAACACCTGCCATGGAACGCACGGACACAGGCCACCTGGGTCCAGCTGCACAACCCCTCGCACCATCCCGCCCACCTCCAGCTGGTGGAAGCAACATCCGAGGCACCAGGGCGGCTGACAACAATCCTGCAGAGACTGCGCGCGGCCCTCAGGCATCCTGAAAAAGCGGCGAAGAACCCCGGGCATCACGGCGCATGGCACACCGCGCGGTGAGCATGGACCCCAAAGAAAAAGGCCTTGCCAAGCGGCAAGGCCTTTTTTTATCCGGTGCGGAGCGCCGCCGCCTCAGGCCTGCGCAGCCCGCAGCCGCAGCGAAAACTCGCGCAATGCAGAAATCCCGCTTTCTTCCGCACGGCGGCACCAGGCCTGCAGGTCGGCCGTGAGCTGCTCGCGCGATTGGGAGGTGTTCAGCCACAGCTGGCGCAGCTCCTCGCGCATGGTGACCATCTTGTCGAGCGCGGGGTGAGCAGCACGCGCCTGGGCCAATTGCGGCAATGCGATGGCTGGCACCTTCTCGGCATCACGGGGCAGCCAGCGCTTGGCAGCCTGGAGCACCGAGACATCCGCCTGGCGGGCCTTGAGCGCAGCGATTTCTTCCTTGCAGGCCTGGCGCACACCACGGGCATAACCGGCCATGACTTCGTAGCGATTGGCGATCAGGGCCTCCAGCGTTTTCTCGTCGGCCACCGGCTTCACATCGCCCAGTTGCAGCTTGGGCGGCACCTTCTTCACTGTGGCCCAACCCACCTTTTTCATCAGGCTGATGTACACCCAGCCAATGTCAAATTCATACGGCTTGACCGAGAACTTGGCCGACGTGGGGTAGGTGTGGTGGTTGTTGTGCAGCTCTTCGCCACCAATGATGATGCCCCAGGGCGACAGGTTGGTACTGGCATCCTGCGCCTCGAAATTGCGGTAGCCCCAGTAGTGGCCCACGCCATTGACCACGCCAGCGGCCCAGAACGGAATCCAGAGCATCTGCACGGCCCACACAGCAGCGCCCAAGGCGCCGAACAAGGCCAGGTCGAGCACCAGCATCAGGCCCACACCTTGCCAGCCAAACCGGGTGTAGACGTTGCGCTCTATCCAGTCGTCCGGCGTGCCATGGCCGAATTTTTTCATGGTTTCCATGTTCTTGGACTCGGCGCGGTACAGCTCAGCGCCACGCCACATCACGGTGTCCAGCCCACGCGTCTGGGGGCTGTGCGGGTCGTCCACGGTTTCGCACTTGGCGTGGTGCTTGCGGTGGATGGCCACCCATTCCTTGGTGACCATGCCCGTGCCGATCCAGAGCCAGAAACGGAAGAAATGCGAGGGAATGGCATGCAGGTCCAGCGCACGGTGGGCCTGGGCGCGGTGCAGGAAGATCGTGACCGCCGCGATGGTGATGTGGGTCGTTGCCAGGGTGTAGAGCACGATCTGCCACCAGGCTAGGTTCCACAACCCATGGCCCAGCCAGTCAATGGCAGCGTTAAGCACAGCCCAATCGGGTAACAGCATATTCAACAAAAGCCTTACTACAAAGAACCCGCTCACCAGCGAAGCAGGTCTCCAATTTTAAAGTGACGCCCCCTTGAATAACAGGGGGTATCCATGGGATTTACGCTGATTTAGAGCGTGTTCTCAGCCCATCTGTCGCCAACAGGTCATATCCCAAAGTTGGTGCAGATCGCCCGGCTTTCAGCGCTTGCGGCTCCAGACCGCAGCAAAAAAACCATCCGTCTGGTGCAGGTGGGGCCACAGGCGCAGATAACCACTGCCCGATGCCCCCCCGCTGCACAGCCCCGTAGCACCCTCGACCTTGAGCTGCGCCAGCAGTTCGCCCGCATCCAGCAGTTCGAAATCCGGGTGCGCGGCGCTGAAGGCTTCGGCAATCGCTTCGTTTTCTTCGGGCAGGATGCTGCAGGTGGCATACACCAGCCGACCGCCGGGCTTGAGCAGGCGCGCCGCACTGGCCAGGATGGAGGCCTGTTTGACCGTCAGTTCCTCGACCGCCTTGGGCGTCTGGCGCCACTTGAGATCGGGGTTGCGGCGCAGCGTGCCCAGGCCGGAACATGGCGCATCCACCAGCACGCGGTCGATCTTGCCCGCCAGGCGCTTGACGCGCTCGTCGCGCTCGTGCGCAATCGCGGCCGGGTGCACATTCGACAAACCACTGCGCGCCAGGCGGGGCTTGAGCGCATCCAGCCGGTGGCCCGACACGTCAAACGCATACAGCCGACCCGTGTTGCGCATGCTGGCGCCAATGGCCAGCGTCTTGCCACCCGCACCGGCGCAAAAATCCACCACCATCTCGCCACGCTTGGCATCCAGCAGCAGGGCCAGCAGTTGCGAGCCCTCGTCCTGCACCTCGATGGCACCACGGGTGAAGGCATCCAGCTTGGTCAGTGCGGGCTTGTCATCAATGCGCAGCCCCCAGGGCGAATACGGCGTGGGCAGGGCCTTGATGCCCGCCTTGGCCAGTTCTTTCTGCACGTCAGCGCGCTTGTCCTTGAGGGCGTTGACACGCAGATCCAGCGGCGCACTCTGGGCCAGGCTGCCGACCAGGGGCCAGAAACCATCGCCCAGCTGGTCCTTGAGGGGCTTGACCAGCCATTCGGGCAGGTTGTGGCGATGGCGCTCCATCAGGTCGTCCACCGTGACGGCGTCACACTGGTCCAGCCAGTTCTTTTCCTGGTCCGTCAGTGCGCCTTTGAGGAAATCGCGGGGGCCGTAGAAGCCCAGGATGGCCAGACGGCGTTCCTTGGGGCCCGACCCCGAGGGTGCCATGTGGTCGAACAGCAGCTTCTTGCGCAGCACGGTGTAGACCGTCTCGGCCAGCGTGGCGCGCTCGCGCGGCCCCAGGCCCCGGTTGTCGCGGAAAAATCGTGACACCACCGCGTCGGCGGGGTGTTCAAACGTGAGGGTGAGCCTGACCAGTTCGGCGCAGGCGTCGAGAAGAACTTTGGGATGCATCCCCCAATTGTCCCACCCTGAAGCCCCCCTGAGTCGCCTTCGGCGCCTTCCCCCGGAGGGGGACGCCCCCAGCGCGGCGGGGCGGCCCTTGCGCGGGGGCACTGGCCTGGGTCGCGCCAGTTGCAAAGACCAGCATCGTGGGGACACACCCCAGACTTCCGCCCAACCGCACGGATCTGAGCCCCCTCACCGCGTATAGATGGGCTCGAACGCCGAGCGCTGGATCTCTTGCAGCGTGGGCGATTCGCCCGCCCACAGCACCAGCGCGGGGCCAGGCAGGCTCAGGTTGCGCTCCAGCGCGCGGCACAGGTGGTAGCGGCTTTCGTCGTCCAGGCCCGGCAGTTCCACAAACACCAGATACGCCCTGCGCTGCGGGTGCTCGCGCAGGTTCTTGCGCACCAGCCAGCAGCGGGCCAGGGGGGCGCAGCGTGCCAGTTCAGACTGCAGTTCGGCCAGCTCGAAGGCGCTCAGGTCGTTGCGCGTGGTCTGGCTGAAGAACGAGGTGCCCGACAACTCCTCCCAGGCGCGCTCTTCGGACTCCTGGGCACGCTCCAGCCGCTTGCGCCATTGTTTGAAGGCGGCAGCGTCGTGGTCCAGCCCCAGGCGCGGGGTTTCCAGTTCGGCCAGCGCGGTGCGTGCGGCCCAGTAGCGGTCGCTGCTGCCCGCCTCCCACACCCGATTCAGTAACTGCAGCTTGGCTTCGCGGTCGCCTTCGGGCAGGCAGGGCACCAGCCCGCGCAGCGCCGCCGGGTAGTCCGGGCTGCGCTCCAGCGCCAGCTCGTAGAGTGCCCGCACTTCGGCATGCGGGTCGAGGTGCCGCTTGAGGCGCGCCAGCTCCACCAGTTCGGCGGCACTGCTCTGTGCAGTAGAGGCGCCCAAGGCCTCGGCGCGGGCGCGCACGCGGCCCAGCCAGGCGTGGTGCTGCTTCCACTCGGTGGCGTTGTCGCGGCACCATTGCTTGTCGAAATGCGCCACCCAACGTTTGGCATCCGGCCCCAGCAGGGCCAGGGCATTGCCGCGCGACCAGTCCGGCACGGTGGGGGCTACGTCCAGCGCCTCGATGCGATCGCGCAGGCCGGGGTGGGTGTCGTCCACACTGCTCAGGCGCTTGAGGGCCTGTCGCAGTGCATCGTTGGCAAACACGGCGTCCGGGGCCTTGGCCAGCTGGCGGCGCATGCTGCGGTACGGGCCCACGGGCAGCGGGTTGTCGGCCGCCACACACCAGTGGTTGCCCCAGAACTCGGCCTGCAGCCAGGCGCCCCGGATCTCGATCTCGGCCAGCGCAGCGGCCGTCACGTCGCGGCCCAGCAGCTTGCCGGCAATGCGGTCGGCCTCGTACTCGTCCTGGCGGGCCAGGGCAAAGGTCTTGGCCGAAAAGCGCGGGAAGTACCAGCGCATGAAGGCCTGCGTGGCCGCGGCCACCGGGCCTTCGTCGTCGGCCAGGCTGTGGTTCAGGCGCATCCACGACAGGCGCGTGCGGTAGATCCAGGCAGCAAACCGGCCATGGTCGCCGCGCAGGTGCCCGTATTCATGGGCCAGCACGGCCAGAAAACGCGGCCTGTCCAGCGCCATCAGCAGAGGCAGGCCGATGCTCAGGTGGTTGACGGCGCCGCCCAGCAGGCCAAAACGCGGTAGTTGCTGGATGCTGGCGTTGAACTCATCATTCAGCGTGATCTTGTGGATGGGCGGCCCCTTGATCTTGCGGCGAATGCGCGCCAGGGCTTCGAACAGGTCGGGGGCATCCAGCGCCGTGATCTCCACCCCGCCGGGCGCATCGAACCGCACCCACAGCGCGCGCAGGCTGACCCAGAGCAGGCCGCCAGCCCCCAACAAGGCCCACACCAGGGCCAGACGAAAACGGCCGTGCAGCAACTGCGGCACCACCCACATCAAAATACCCACGGCCAGCGCAAAGCACCCCAGCACCCACGCATAGCCCAGCGCCGCAAACGCCGCCACGCTGCGGCGGTACGCTCGGCTGTTGTCGGCACTGGCATGCTCGCTCATGCGCACCAGGTGCACAAAATCTGCCTGATCCACGGACGTCCCTCACTCTTGCTGGATTTTTATAAGCCGCCATCCTAACCATTCACAGCAACCCCACAGCCACCATGACCGACGACGACCTGCCCGCCCTGATCCGCACGCCCCCAGGGCTGTACCGCCACTACAAGGGCATGCTCTACGAGGTGATCGACACCGTGCGCCACAGCGAAACCCTGGAGCCCATGACGCTGTACCGCGCGCTGTACGGCCAGCGGGGGCTGTGGGTGCGCCCGGCCGCCATGTTTGAAGAGCAGGTGCTCATCAACGGAGTGCTGCAGCCCCGCTTCGCAAAATGCGCGGAGCAACCGCCCGCCAGTTGAATGCTGGTTGACCGCCGAGGTCACGCCGCAGTGCGCGGCAACCGGGCGGCCGCCACCAGCCCGCCACCTGCGGCATTGCGCAGCACCAGCTGGCCCCCATGGCGGCGCACGATGTCGCTGGCGATGGTGAGCCCCAGCCCTGCCCCGCCGCTCTGGCGGTTGCGCGAGGCCTCGACACGGTAGAAGGGCTCCAGGACCCGCTCCAACTCCTCCGGCGGCAGGCCCGGGCCGTGGTCGCGCACCTCGATGGTCAACGCGTCGGCCGCATCGTGCAGCGTGACCTCGGCGCTGCCGCCGTAGCGCACGGCATTGCCCACCAGGTTGTCCAGACAGCGCCGCAGCGCCACGGCCTGCACACGCAGGGGCGCCGCCTGCCCGGCCACCGTGACCCGGTGGCCCATGGCCATCTGGTCGTCAGCCATGCTTTCTGCCAGCGCCTGCACGTCGAGCAACACCCAGGCCTCGGCGCCCGCCACGCCGCGCAGGTAGTCCAGCGTGGAGGCGATCATGGCGTCCATCTCTGCAATGTCGCGGCGAAACAGCTGCTGCGCGCGGGCGTCGCCCAGGCTTTCGGTGCGCAGGCGAAGCCGCGTCAGGGGCGTGCGCAGGTCGTGCGACACGGCCGCCACAAAGCGGTCGCGCTCGGCCAGTTGCTGGCGGATATGCGCCTGCATCTGGTTGAAAACCCGGCTGGCGTCGCGGCACTCCAGCGTGCCGTCCTCGGGCAGTGGGGGGCGGTGGATGTTGCGCCCCAGCTCCTGCGCGGCGGTGGCCAGCCGGTGCATGGGGCGCGACAGCCAGCGCGCTGCCCACCAGGCCACGGCCACCAGCGCGGCCAGGCGCACGCTGATGTCCAGCAGCAGGCCCAGTTGCAGCGCGGGCGGCGCGTTCCAGAAGCCAGGCCGCTCGCCACGGGGCCCCGGGCCGGGCGGTGGCAGGGGCCGCCCATCGGCCGCCATCGCAGGGGGCGGCAGGCCGGGCGGGCCCGGAGGGTGCTCCGGGTGGGCCGGGCGCAGTTCAAACATCAGCGTGAGGGCCAGCACATGGCTCGCGATCACCGCCACGATGAGCAGCAGCGCGAGACGCCCGAACAGGGTGTCCGGCAGCCCGCGCCGGGCCAAGGTGCCCAGGCGCCCTGCTCTCAATGCGGCCACCCCACCTGCCCCTGCAGCGACTGCACGTGAAACAGGTAACCGGCGCCCCGCACGGTGCGGATCATCGAGGGTGAGCGCGGGTCGTCCGCGAGCTTGCTGCGCAGGCGCGAGACCAGCAGGTCGATGCTGCGCTCGAACGCGTCCATGGCCCGGCCCCGGGCCTGCTCCATGAGCTGGTCGCGGCTGAAGATGCGGCGCGGCATGCGCAGGAAGGTGCATAGCAGGCGGAACTCGGCGTTGGACAGCGGCACGACCATGCCCTGCGGGGAGACCAGGTGCCGCTCGATGCTGTGCAGCGTCCAGCCGTCAAAACGCACCACCTCGTCAGGCCCTTGGCGGGCCGGTGCGCCCTCGCCGCCGGTGCGGCGCAGCACCGTCTGGATGCGCGCCACCAGCTCGCGCGGCTCGAAGGGTTTGCCCATGTAGTCGTCAGCCCCCATCTCCAGCCCCAGCACACAGTCATAGGGGTTGGCACGGGCAGTGAGCATGATGATGGGCACCCGGGAGCGCTCGCGCAGCTCGCGGGCCAGCGTGATGCCATCGGTGCCGGGCAGCATCACGTCCAGCACCACCAGGCCGATGGGGTGCGCCAGCATCTGCGCGCGCATCGCCGCTGCGTCGCAGGCCGCGTGGGCGGCATACCCAAAGCGGGTGAGGTATTCGGTGAGCAGCGTGGTGATCTCGACATCGTCGTCCACCACCAGGATGTGTTGCATGGGCAGGCACGGGCGCCAAAGAACGCCCCAAGAAGAACGCCCTAAGTTTAGGGAGCCCCCCCCACCGCCCTCGGCCCGATCTGGCGGGGATTTGCCCCCTTGTTCGGGCCTTGCGGGCGCCCTTTGTATCGGCCTTGGTACAAAGCGGACAAACCCCGGAGACACGCCCCCCAAAAAATGGGCTTGGGCCATGGCCGAGGGCTTCCGCTGTGGAGGGCCCGGCAGGGCCCTCCCTTGGAACGAAAGGAACGACGATGACGACCATCAGTAGCGTCAGCAGTGCCTGGTCCAGTGCGAGCGTGCAGCGGGCATCGCGCCCGGCGCCGTCGCCGGAGCGGCTGCTGTCCAAAATCGATGCCGACGGCAGCGGCGGCGTGAGCGACACCGAACTGCAGGGCCTGCTGGACGATGTAGCCAAAAAGACCGGCGTGAGCAGCCAGACCAGCGCAGCCGACCTGGTGAAGCAGTACGACGCGGACGGCGACGGCAGCCTCAACGCCGACGAGCTGGGCCAGACCATCCAAAGCGTGCTGCCCCCGCCCCCCTCCACCATGGCCTTTGCCCAGTCACGCAGTGGCGACAGCAGCAGCGGCACCGGCCGGGCGGGCGACGATCTGTTTGGCAAGGTGGACAGCGATGGCGACGGCAGCGTGAGCAAGACCGAATTGCAGGCGCTGCTGGAGGCCATGTCCGGCGGCACGGCCAGCCAAATGGGCGTGAGCAGCGACGAGGTGTTCAGCCAGCTGGATGCGGACGGCGACGGCAGCCTGAGCGAAGCCGAGTTCGACGCAGGCCGCCCCTCGGGCGCAGGCGGAGAAGCGGGTGGCATGCAGGCCATGGGCGGCATGCCACCGCCTCCTGAGAGGCCGGGTGGACCGGGTGGTGCTGGCGGCGCGGCAGGTGCATCGGGCAGCAGCCAGGCCACCAGCTACGACCCGCTGGACACCAACGAGGACGGCGTGGTCTCGGCCGCCGAGCGCCTGGCCGGTGGCACCAGCAGCGTGGAGCAGGACGCGATCACAGCGCTGTTCAACGCCATCGACACCGATGGCGACGCCAGCATCAGCACCACCGAGTCGCAGGCCTTCATCGACCAGCTGACCCGCCAGGCGCAGTCAGCCACCGGCAGCAGCGAGTCTGGCGGCCGCACCGACCTGGCGCGGCTGGCCGACTTTGCCCGGCAGCAGTACGCGCTGGCCGCCAATGGCTGGAGTACCACCTCATCCTCCAACGCCAGCAGCCTGAACGCAGTGGCCTGACGCGGCCCCAGCAGGCACGGCAAGAAGGAGAAGGGAAGCCGGGGGGCAGAGAGTGCAACCGCCCCCCCGGGGCACGCAGTGCGATTCGCCCGTCAGTTGACGAGCTGCGTGCGCCAAAAACCCATTAAAAAAAGGCCTCTGCGCGCGACCATATTGTCTTGATAGCTATCATTTAAATAGCAATCAACTCCCTGCAGGTGGCAGGGACCCAGGCAACCGGGTGACGACCTACAGCGCCTGCACCAGCGCCCGTACGGCGCGGGGATAGATCACATGCTCCTGCGTCAGCACCCGCGCGGCCAGCGTCTCGGCCGTGTCGCCCGGCAGCACCGGCACCACGGCCTGGTCCAGGATGGGGCCCACGTCCAGCTCGGCCGTCACCTGGTGCACCGTCACGCCTGCAAACTTGCAGCCCGCATCGATGGCGCGCTGGTGGGTGTGCAGCCCGGTAAAGGCGGGCAACAGCGAGGGGTGGATGTTGATGAGCCGCCCGGCATAGTGCGCCACAAATCCGGGCGTCAGGATGCGCATGAACCCCGCCAGCACCACCAGCGCAGGCTGGTGGCGGTCGATGGTGGCGGCCAGTTCAGCATCAAACGCCTCGCGGCTGGCAAAGGCCTTGTGGTCCAGCGCCTCGGCGGCGATGCCCTGCTCCCGCGCAAAGGCCAGCCCGGCGGCGTCGGGTTTGTTGCTGATCACGGCGGCGATGCGGGCGCCGTAGCGCTGCGCCCAGTTCTCTTGCTGGGCGGTGCGGACGATGGTGGCCATATTGGAGCCGCCGCCAGAGATCAGAATGACGATGTTCTTCATATTTGCCCCGGATTATCCCAGCCATGCCCTTCGACCCCGTCACCCGCCCCCTCACGCCCCACGAAGCCCGCGTGCTTGCCACCCTGATGGAAAAGGCGCGCACCGTGCCCGACAGCTACCCCATGTCGCTCAACGGCCTGGTCACCGGCTGCAACCAGAAAACCAGCCGCGACCCGGTGATGAACCTCAGCGACGCCGAGGCGCAGGAGGCGCTGGATTCGCTCAAGCTGCTGACCCTGGCTTTCGAGAGCAGCGGCAACCGCACCACGCGCTGGGAACACAACTTCCAGCGCGGCGTGGGCGTGCCCGAGCAGTCGGCCGTGCTGCTGGGCCTGCTCATGCTGCGCGGCCCGCAGACGGCGGGCGAGCTGCGCATCAACGCTGAGCGCTGGTACCGGTTTGCCGACATCTCCTCGGTCGAGGCGTTTCTGGACGAACTGCAGGAGCGCAGCGCCGAAAAAGGCGGCCCGCTGGTGGCGCAGCTGCCCCGCGCGCCCGGCGCCCGTGAGCAGCGCTGGGCCCACCTGATGTGCGGGCCGGTGGACACCAGCGCCAGCGCGCCCGCGCCGGGCAGCAGCAGCGGGGGCGGCAACGCCTCGGCCGCGCTGCAGGCCCGTGTGGAAATGCTCGAAGGCCAGGTCGCCGCCCTGCAGGCCACCGTGCAACGGCTTTGTGCCGAGCTGGGAGTCTGAGCAGCAGAAGGCATCGAAGCGAAATGCCGAAACGCGCGAAAACCGAGGATCGCGCGTTGCAGCCCCTGCTTCTTCTGTCGCGCAGATTCCTGGGCATGGCCGTCGGAATGTCGCCACCCGGACAGGCTTAAAACGAACGACCGTGCTACAAATGCGGTTCATTTGGAGACAAACCGATGGATCTCGCATTCACCCCCGAAGAACAGGCCTTCCGCGAAGAAGTTCGCGCATGGGTTCACGCCAACCTCCCGCAGGACATTTCGCACAAGGTGCACAACGCCCTGCGCCTGACCCGAGCCGACATGCAGGGCTGGGCCAAGATCCTGGGCAAGAAGGGCTGGCTGGGTTTTGGCTGGCCCAAAGAGTTTGGTGGCCCCGGCTGGACGGCCGTGCAAAAACACCTGTTTGAAGAAGAGTGCGCCCTCGCCGGTGCGCCCCGCATCATCCCCTTCGGCCCCGTGATGGTGGCCCCGGTGATCATGGCGTTTGGCAATGCCGAGCAGCAAAAGCGCTTTTTGCCCGGCATCGCCAGCGGCGAAGTCTGGTGGAGCCAGGGCTACAGCGAACCCGGTTCAGGCTCGGACCTGGCCAGCGTCAAGACCCGCGCCGAGCGCGTGGGCGACAAGTACATCGTCAACGGCCAAAAGACCTGGACCACCCTGGGCCAGCACGGCGACTGGATGTTCAACCTCGTGCGCACCAGCAACGAAGGCAAGCCCCAGACCGGCATCTCCTTCCTGCTGCTGGACATGAAGTCCAAGGGCGTCACGGTGCGCCCCATCAAGCTGCTGGACGGCGAGTGCGAAGTGAATGAGGTGTTCTTCGACAACGTCGAAGTGCCCGCCGAGAACCTGATCGGCGAAGAGAACAAGGGCTGGACCTACGCCAAGCACCTGCTCTCCCACGAGCGCACCAACATCGCCGACGTGAACCGCAGCAAGCGCGAGCTGGAACGCTTGAAGCGCATCGCCAAAACCGAAGGCATGTGGGACGACCAGCGTTTCCGCGACCAGATCGCCCTGCTCGAAGTGGACATCGTGGCGCTGGAAATGCTGGTGCTGCGCGTGCTGTCGGCCGAGAAGAGCGGCAAGAACTCGCTCGACATCGCCGGTCTGCTCAAGATCAAGGGCAGCGAGATCCAGCAGCGCTATGCCGAGCTGATGATGCTGGCCGCCGGTCCGTTCAGCCTGCCCTTCATCGAAGAGGCCATGGAAGCCGGCTGGCAGGGCAACTTCCCCGGCGGCGTCACCGCCAACGCGCCGCTGGCATCCACCTACTTCAACCTGCGCAAGACCACCATCTACGGCGGCAGCAATGAAGTGCAACGCAACATCGTCGCGCAGACGGTTCTGGGCTAAGGAGACAAGAACATGGATTTCGATTTTTCTGACGACCAGGAACAACTGCGCGACGCCGTGCGCAAGTGGGTGGACAAGGGCTACACGTTCGAGCGCCGCCGCGCTGCCGTGGCCGCTGGCGGTTTTGACCGCGCCGCCTGGGGCGAACTGGCCGAGTTGGGTCTGACCGCGCTGACCGTGCCCGAGGCGCACGACGGCATGGGCCAGGGCGCCATCGACGCCATGGTGGTGGCCGAGGAACTGGGCCGTGGCATGGTGCTCGAACCCATCGCCCAGGCCTTCATCGCCAGCAGCGTGCTGTCGCACTACGCACCGGCCAACGTGCAAGGCGCCTGGCTGCCCCGCGTGGCCAGCGGCGAAGCCCTGGTGGTGTTGGCCTACCAGGAGCGCAAGGCACGCTATCGCCTGGACGTTTGCGAGGCAAAAGCGACCTCTGCGCCCGCTGGATATGCCGTAACAGCTACGAAAAGCATAGTAGCTACGGGTGACCAGGCCGACGCCTTCATCGTGCCCGCACAGCTGGACGGCAAGATCGCCCTCTTCCTGGTGGAACGCTCCGCAGCGGGCGTGACCACGCGCGGCTACGTCACGCAAGACGGCAGCCGCGCCGCCGAAGTGCAGCTGGCCAACGCCCCCGCCACACTCATCACCACCGACGGCCTGGCCGCGCTGGAGCTGGCCGTGGACACCGGCATCGCCGCCACCTGCGCCGAGGCCGTGGGCGTGATGGACAAGACCGTGTCGCTCACCGTCGAATACATGAACCAGCGCAAGCAGTTCGGCGTGTTCATCGCCAGCTTCCAGGCGCTACGCCACCGTGTGGCCGACATGAAGATGCAGCTGGAGCTGGCCCGCTCGATGAGCTACTACGCCAGCCTGAAGCTGGGCGCTCCCGTGGCCGAACGCCGCGCCGCCATGGCCCGCGCCAAGGTGCAACTGGGCCAGTCCATGCGTTTTGTAGGCCAGCAGTCGGTGCAACTGCACGGCGGCATCGGCGTGACTGACGAGTACATCGGCAGCCACTATTTCAAGAAGCTCACGCAACTCGAAATGACCTTCGGCGACACCCTGCACCACCTGGGCGAGGTGTCGGCCCGCATGCAGGACACGGCTGGCGTGTTCGCGTAAAACAGGGCTGTCACGCACTTGTGCAATGCTCGTGGGCTGACCGGCCCACGGGCATTTTTTCTTTCAGGAGACCTTCCGATGAATACGCTGTGGCTGCAACGCCGATCCCTCCTCCTCGCCACCGCTGCTGCCGCAGCCACCCTGGCCCTGGCCGGTTGTGCCACCCAGAGCCCCGGCCTGGCCGAGGCCCCGCCCATCGTCTTTGTGCACGGCAACGGCGACACCGCCGCGCTGTGGCAAACCACGGTGTGGCGCTTCGAATCCAACGGCTGGCCGCGCGAGCGCCTGCACGCCATCGACCTGCCCTACCCGCTCTCGCGCGATGAAGACGCCAAGCCCCAGCCCGGCCGCACCTCCACCGCAGAACACATGGCCTACCTCAAGGCCGAAGTGGACAAAGTTCTCAAGGCCACCGGCGCCAGCAAGGTCGTGCTGGTGGGCAACTCGCGCGGCGGCAACGCCATCCGCAACTACATCTACAACGGCGGCGGCGCCACCACCGTGAGCCACGCCGTGCTGGGCGGCACCCCCAACCACGGCGTGTGGGCCATCCCCGGCTTTCGTGAAGGCAACGAGTTCTCGGGCACCGGCCCCTTCCTCAAGGGCCTGAACGCCCCCAAGAACGCCGCAGGCGACGAGGTGAGCGGCCCGGTGCGATGGATGACCATCCGCTCGGACAACAACGACAAGTTCGCGCAGCCCGACGGCGTCTGGATCGGCCAGAAAGGCACGGCCACGAACGTCACGGCGGCCGGACCCGAACTCAAAGGCGCCACCAACGTGGTGATCCCGCGCATCGACCACCGCGAAACCTCGTACTCACCCGCAGCGTTTGAAGCCACCTACCGCTTTATCACCGGCAAAGCCCCCGCACGCACCGACATCGCGGCTGAGAAATCCGTGGTGCTGAACGGCAAAGTCACGGGCCTGGGCGTGGACCCTGCCGACCCGAAAACCGGCAACTTCAGCAACAACCTGCCGCTGGCGGGTGCACAGCTCGAGGTGTATGCCACCGATGTCGCCACCGGCGCCCGCACTGGCAACGCCTTGCTGCGCAAAACCGTGGGAGCCGACGGCCAATGGGGACCGCTGACGGTGCCCACCGGGTCGCCTGTCGAGTTTGTCGTCTCGGCGCCGGGCTACGCCACCACCCACATCTACCGCAGCGGCTTCCCGCGCAGCAGCGGCCTGGTCCACCTGCGCGCTGAGCGCATGGCAGACGCAGACAAAGGGGCGGAATCCATCGTGACGCTGACCCGCCCCCGCGGCTACCTGGACCCGGCGCGCGACAAGATGCTGCTGGACGGCGCCGCACCTGCTGGCGTGCCCGCAGGCGCGGGCGTGGCATCCGCCAAGGTCAAAACCACCGGTGGGCAACGCCCCATCGCGGCGGAGTTCAATGGGGAGAAGGTGACGGGCCAGACCTGGCCTGCAGCGCAGGGACGTGTGGTGATGCTGGAAGTCAGCCAATAACCAAGCACCACAGGCGGCGCATTCCCACGCAGCTTTGACCAACCTCTTTCACTGGGGCGGAGCGCGGAATTGGCATCCGCGCGATGCGCCCTTGGGGTAAAGCATCTTCAGTGTTTGTGCCCTTCGTGCCCATGGGTTTCTGCGCGTTTGCGGTCGTCCACCACGTTCACCGTCGCGCCGTTTGGCAGCAGCATGTCTCCCGCGCGCTGACCCGCTTTGCACGCACCAAGCCAGCGCCCCTCAAATTCTGTCCGCCCGGGGTTGAAGCGCACTGGCTTGGAGTACTTCACCTCGAACACGCCCTGATAGGCTGTCTGCAAGTCTCCCGACAGTTCCACTACGGCCTCCACACGGTTGTCATGCACGAAGCAGCCGGTGCGTATTGCGTGCCCTTTGACCGACTTCTTCACCGCCACATCGTGGCAGTGCTCCTGCCCCGGGACCACAGACAAGAGCATGACGGATTCAGCCTCGTCGCTGGTGCATTGCTGTACCTTTTGCTGCCGCATCATGGAATCTCCCGCGCCCCGGACGGTGACCTCCCACAATCCAGGTTTTCTGACAGGCAGCGATGAGGTCTGCGCAAACAGGGGCCCCGCAAAAGCCGCAAGAACCCCCAGCCCAGCGACCCAAGGTCTATAGATCCGGCGTACTGCTCGATACATCACGTCACCCTCTAAGACAAAAAGAAAAGGGTCCGGCGGCACATGGCGCCGCAGAACCCGATTCGCTACATGTGGCTGAAATCAGCTCAGCGCATCTGACGACGGTGCATGCCCACAAAGAACAGCGCCATCAAAGCCGACAGGATCAGCAGGCCCCATTCTGACAAGGTGGGAATGGACGTCGGCACCATCACGAACGAAAACGCCACCGTGCAGGATGCATTCACTGGATTGGTGGTGTAGGTGTTACCCACCAGATTGCCACCACATGCGCTGCCCCCAGATGCGACCCGTGCGGTGTAGCCCGGGCTGGGCGTCACGGTGTACACCACAGTGTTGCCCGGTGCTGCCACGTTGGTCACGCCCAGTGGGGTAACAGATCCATTGGGACCTGCAGAGGCCGTCACAGACAAAGCGGCAAAACTGAATGCCACGTTGCAGTCCGCTGTCACCGGATTGATCGTGTAGGTGTTGCCTGTAAGCACACCATTGCAAGTGCCGCTGGCGCTAGGGATATTCCCGGTACCTGGTGTCAGTGTGTAGGTCACTGCGCCGCCCACTGCCACCGTGCGTGAAGTTCCGGGCGATACGGTCCCACCAGCACCGGACGTCATGGTGACGGTGGCCGACAACGCGAAGTTGGCGGTTACAGCGGCATCGGCCGTCATGGCAGGCACGGTGCAAGGGTTGGTCGTCCCGGTGCACGCACCAGACCAGCCCGTGAAAATGCTGCCCGCTGCAGCAGTCGCTGTGAGGATGGCTTGACCGCCATCGGCCACGGGCATGGCGCAGGTGGCCCCGCAGTTCATGCCGGCAGGAACACTCACCACCGTCCCACTGCCTGCACCTGACTTGGTCAGACTGAGGTTGTGCAGGGTTGCAGCAGCAGAGTTGGTGTCACCCGCTGTATTGTTTGCGGTGTTGTTGTCCGTCACACCTGCTGGGGGCGCAATGTTGAAGACCGTGGACGCAGACGTGGGGCCCGTCACCGTCGAGCCAAACGTGAGAGTGACGCTGCCACCCACTGGAATATCCAACAAGACACCTCCGCCGGGCAGTGCGCCTGCAGCAGGTGCGCCCGCCTGGCACGCACCACCGCCCGCGCCATTGCAGGTCCAACTTCCCACAGTCAGGCCAGAAACGGCGGGCTGGGTCAAGGCGGCACCAATCACTGGCGAGGGGCCGTTGTTGGTGACCACCACCGTGTAGGTGGGCGTGCTGCCCACGGCACTCGCCGATGCCCCATCGCTCACTGCAACCACCAGGTCTGTGAGCGTGGCACCGCTGACCACCTGCGTTTGCACCATGGGACCCAGCACCGTGCTGGCGCCCGTAGCAGACATGGAGTAGGTGCCGTGATTCAGCGAGTTGTTCGGGCTCGTGGTGCTCGCATTCGCAGGGATACCCCAGACGATCTGGAAGGTACCGCTCTGGTGATCGACCAAAGAGCCGAAGTCACAGGTCACTGTGCCGGCAGACCCTGCGGCGGGCGTGGTGCAAGATGCCCCCGCAGGCACACTCACCGACTGGAACACGGCGTCAATGGTCGCACTGTTGGTGTTATTGCGAATCTGCGGACTGGTCGCGCTGACCTGGCTGTTAAAAACCATCACCCCGCTGTTGTTGCTGTAGGTGTAGGTATAGGTCACATTGTCGCTAGGCTGCGCGGTGGTTGGACCCGTGGCAGATACCAGAAGGCCCGCAAAGAACGGTCCGATGGAGTCCACATAGACTTCACCAGAATGGCCGCTTTGGTTGCACCCGGCAGCGATGATTTCCACCTCCACGGTGTCGCCCACGTCCAGCAACCCGCTGCCCGGCGCCACATCAATCGCCTGCCACCCTGTGTACTGGTAGCCGCCCACGGTTTGCCATGGAACGCCTGGCTGGGCTGCGAAATTGAAGGTGTAGAAAAGGCGCGTGCCCTTGGTGACGTTCCGTACTTCGACATAGAAGTAGGCCTGTTCGTTGGGGTTGTGCCCTCCGTCCTGAATCACCGGTGCCACAGCCATGCGAAGGTGCACCTTGCCATCGACAGGATCCACGTCCGACAGGGCCATTTGTGCCGACTGTTGAATTCCACTGGCCCGGTAGTTGTTGCCGCGCGCATTGACGCGAGCGCTGTAGGAGCCTTGGAAAGGGATGGTGATCGCCTGCCCCAGTGCATCTGGTGCATCGGCCGGCGTCCCAGATGCAGCACTGACAACCTGGGTCAAAGGCGCAGTGACAGGAGGCTGTAGATTCAGATGACTTTTCTGGGTGGGCGGAAAAGTGGCAATACCGTTGTTGCGGTAATGCGTGACCGTCCAGCCCGTGAAGTCTCCAGCTTCAAAATCACCGTTGACCACACCCGCATGCGCTACGGAGGCGGCACACAACACTCCTGCACTGGCAGTCAACGCCTCTCGCAGACAATGGCGCGCAAAAGCCTGCGCGGCCTTCCAAACACTTATCGTTTTCAACACATTCCCCCTCTTGGTAGATCCGCCGCCAACACGGGTGGCTGCGGGAAAACTCACTTCACACAAACAATCTGGCGCGCAGGCAAGCCTCTCCCCTCAGCGGCCATCAGGCCTCCGAAAAAAGCTTCTATGGAGTTGGGAGAGCGGGTGGGACAGCACCGGCACAACCGATGGCGTCTCCCTCAGTGACTTGTCTAAGGCACGAAAACAAGCCCTTTGCCAAACACCGCACGCACCGGCAAAGCCGTGCCTGTGGCTTCCAGGGTCTTGCGGCGTAGCCGCGTCAGCGCAGACTCGATGCGGTGGAAATCGTCTTCAAGCTCTCGACCACCCACGGCCTGCACCAGGGCCTGCTTGCTCACGACCACGCCCCGTGTCAGCATGAGGCAGGACAACAGCTCCAGTTCACGGGTCGTGAGGGCTACGGTCTGCTGATTAGGGGCACGCAGCACGCCATTTGCGGTATCCAGTTGCCATGGCACAGCAGCCCCTGCATCACCGCCACCGTGCAACTGCTTGTTGCGCAACTGAGACCGAATACCGGCAACCAGTTCCTGCATATCGACTGGCTTGACGAAGTACTGCAAAGCGCCAGCCTCCAGTCCCTTGATTCGGCTGACCAGATCTGCGCGTGCCGTCATCAGCACGGTGGGGACTCCCTGCGCTGCCAGCCGAGTCAACAAACTCAGGCCGTCTTCTCCAGGCAATCCGATATCGATGACCACCAGATCAGCACGGTTGCGCAACAAGCGGACATAGAAATCCTCTGCAGACTCCGCTCCCCAGGACTGAAAACCCGAGCGACCGAGAAACCGGCACACATTGCTGCGGATGTCTTCGTCGTCTTCTACGACTGCGATGATCGGTTCTGCAGACATGACAGGAATAGGTGACGGGTTCGAAACATTTGGCTACGTACCATTGTGTCAGCGCATCGACAAGCCAGCCATGCACAACAACTCACAAAAACTCACACACGCCCTGACCAAAATCCGCCTGCAAGCAACCTGCTTTTGCCAGGTAACCACGTGGGTCTGCCTGGTTGTGCTGGCCGTCTTGTGGCCGACACACGTCCGTGCATCCACGCAAGCTGCGTCTCTACAACTGGGCTGGGACATTCCGATGGAGAGACTGGATGACCAAAGCGGCAAGCTCGGACCTGAAGCCGTGGCTGACACCAGATCGAGTGCCATGACATCCCGCTTGAACATGCCTTTGAGCGCAGGGTATCTGGGCTACACCGTGTGGCTTCGGTTCGAGGTGCCAGCACTCCCTCCGGGCCACGAGCAGGAAGGTCTTTGGCTGCTTGCAGAACCCACCTACATCGACTTTGTGACCCTGTACCAGAGGGATGTTGACGGGAAATGGGCCGCACAGATCGACGGCGACCTGGTGCCAATCCGCCCGAAGACAGGCGTCCGGCAGCATCTCTTTCACCTGACCCCTGGTCAAACGGCACTGGTTCGGATCCAGACCACCAGCGCTACACAATTCCAGGCGGACGTTCTCACCACCAAGGCACTCGCAGCAACACTTGCACAGTCCGAAAGAAGCATGGGGCTGTACTTTGGCGCCATGGCGGCCTTGCTTGTCGGTGTCTGGGCGGCAACCGCCATTTTCCGCACCCGCGCACTTTTCTCACTGGCCGTGCTGGGAACCATCAGCACTATTCACGTATTCAATGTGCGTGGCTATGGAAGCCTCTGGTCGCCGCCAGAACTGACCACATGGGCTAGCCATGCCGTAGGCATCGGGGCGTTTTTGCTGCCAGCCACGCTGGCTTGGCAAATCAAGGAACAGCTCACGCGCGGAACCCGCTATCAATGGACCAACAGACTCCTGGGCTTCCTGATCACGCTGAACCTGCTCGGCACATTGAGCGTGCCCCTGGGGTTCTATCCGGCCGTAGCATGGGTCAATTTGGTCTCCCTGCTCACCAGCGACGTGGTGGGCGTGGTCCTGTGCGTGATGGCCCTGCGGCGACAAGATCGCATCGCGGCAAGCGCACTGCTGCTGATGGCCTACGGCTTGCACAGCGTGGGAGGGATCCCTATCGCCATCCTCATGACAGGCCTGATTCCGTGGGACATCGATGCGACCTTGCTCTGGCAACTGGAGGCCATCGCCTTCACGACGCTACTCGCCTGTGCAGTTTTTGTTGGCATGGTGACGCGGTACCGGCAGGCACAGTTTGCCAAGGATCAGGCCATCGAACGGCTGGCCTTGTCCGAACACTCCCTGGAGGAGCGCATTGAGCAGCGCACCGCCCAGCTCTCGGAAGCCCAAACTGCATTGGGCCAGGCCCTGGAGAGCGAACGCACTTTGCGACACGAGCAAAGGCAGTTCTTTCAGATGATCAGCCATGAGTTCAGAACCCCTCTGGCCGTCATTGACAGTGCGGCAGCCGAACAGCAAACTTTTCCGTCAACCGAATTGCAATCCCAGACGGATCGCGCAGCGCAAATCCGCAGGGCGTGCAGGCGCCTGACTTCGTTGGTGGACAGCTGCCTGATCAACGAACGGCTGGATAGCACCGGATTCTCACTACAAGCGTCGCCAATCAAGGTGAGCGAGTTGCTGCAACACGCGGCCCAACTGGTGCATTGGTCCCCGCGCCATCATTTGCAGCTATTTACCGATGCCGCCCCCGGGGAATGGGTGTGCGACGCAACGCTGGTGCACATCGCACTGTCCAACCTTGTCGATAACGCCGTGAAATATGCGTCAGCGGGTGAAATTTTCATCGCAGCACGCAAAAGTGAATCAGGATTTCTGGAGATTTCCGTTGCGGACGAGGGCTCCGGCATGTCATTGGATGTTATGAACCGAATCTTCGATCGGTTCGAACGGGGCGACCGCACCGACCAAAGCAGAGGTTTTGGCCTCGGACTGTGGGTGGCGCGCCGGGTGGCGCGCCTGCATGGTGGAGACATCACCGTCGAATCCATCGTGGGAGAGGGCACCTGCTTCACACTGACGCTGCAAGCCCAGCGCATTGGCCAAAGCTGATACCCCGACCCGCAGTTCCTCCACCCCAAATGGCCGACGACGGGAATCCTGGATAATTCTTCATCCACACTCCCTATCGACACGGGCTCGAAGAGCCTGGCAGACCGCCCAGCGGTCCGTTTGCAACCATTCAGCACCCATGAGCGCTACAGCGACCGACCCCAACCTCGAACACCTGACCAAGGCCCGCGAACAAATTGCCCAAGGCGACCTCAAGAATGCGGCGCAGACGCTTAACAAGGCCAATGCCCAATGGCCGCAAGACCCGCGCGTTTTCATGTTGGGTGGCCTGCTGGCAGAAAAGGCTGGCAATGTGAAGGGTGCATTCGAGGCCCTGCGCAAATCAGTGTCGCTGGCCCCAGACTGGGGCCCTGGCCTTCTTGAGCTAGCGCTATTGCTGGCGCGCCAGAACCAGTTCAAGGAAGCGGTGGAAGCCGCCGAAAAAGTCGCACTGATCGAGCCCAAGAACCTGCAGGTTCTGGCTGGCGTGGTAGACATTGCCCATCGCGCAGGGCATACAGAAATGGCCATCCGCCACCTTCGCAGGGGTCTGGAGCTGGTGCCGGGTGATGTGATGCTGCGGCGCCTGTTGGCCAGCGACCTGAGCGCGCAAGGCCAGCACGAAGAATCTTTGGCGCTGTGGAACGCACTGGTCGCCGAAAGTCCCCAGGATCCCCAGACTCTGATCGGACGTGTACAGGCATGCATGGCTGCAGGCACACCCGCTGATGCCGGATCAAGCACCACAGCCTTGCTGGAGCTGGCGCCGAATGACGCGGTCTACCAGTACTACGCTCAACTTGCGCGTGGCGAAACGCCCAGGCAGCAACCCTCTGAGCTGACCCGTCCGATGTTCGACAGCTTGGCGGAGTTCTACGACCTGCACATGGTGCGGGGCCTCAAGTACCAGTTGCCCAAGCAGGTGGGCGACCAGATACTGGAACGCCACCCTGACAAGAAGATCAACGTGCTGGACCTGGGTTGTGGCACCGGCCTGCTAGGGGTTTACCTGGGCCGGCTGGACGGCGCACTGGTAGGCGTGGACCCGTCAATGAAGATGATTGAGCAGGCAGCGCGCCACAACGTGTATGACCGATTCCACACCGTCAACCTGCACGATGCGCTGCGCGAGACGCCCGACGCGCTCTACCAGGTGATTGCTGCTCTGGACGTGTTCATCTACGCGGGCGACGTGAGCCAGGCGATTCCCAACGCGCACCGCGTGCTGACAGCCGGCGGCATGATGGTGTCCTCGTTTGAAACGGCTCCCGAGCAAGGCCCGGATCTGGTGCTTCTGCCCTCGGGCCGCTATGCCCACAAGCGCAGCCATGTGGAAGCCCTGTGCCACGCCGCAGGCTTTGCCACCGTGGAAGTGCGGGACACGGCCCTGCGCGAGGAAAACCACCAGCCCGTGAACGGCTTCGTGGTGACGGCCTGCAAGGCCGCCTGATCCCACTCTACCCCGCCCGCTGACGCCCTGGCGCATTAATCCTCTTCAGCCCACCCCGCTACGGAGGGCGGGGCATCACGCTAGCAGGCGCGATGACTTGGGCACATGCGCGATCAGAAAGTCCATCTGGTCGGCCAGGATGCGTCGGTTGCGCAGAATGAAGTCTTCCCACAGGCTGGGCACATAGGGCGCATACAGCAGCGGCATGTGCGCCTGTTCGGGCGTACGCGGGCCTTTGCGGTGGTTGCAGGGGCGGCAGGCCGTCACCACGTTCATCCAGTGGTCCTGCCCGTTGCGCGCGAAAGGCACGATGTGCTCGCGTGTCAGGTGTTCCTCGTGGAAGTGGCCGCCGCAATAGGCGCACACATTGCGGTCGCGGGCAAAGAGTTTGCTGTTGGTGAGGCTGGGCTTGAGGTCGAACGGGTTGATGCTGGGCACCCCCTTGGTGCCGATGATGCTGTTGATGGCAATCACCGACTGCTCGCCCGTGATGGCGTTGTGTCCGCCCCGGAACCGGGCGATCTGGCCGCCAGACTCCCAGCGCACCTCCCCGGCGGCGTAATGAATCACCGCCTGTTCGAGCGAAATCCACGATTGGGGCAGCCCTTGGGCCGACAGCTTCAAGACCTTCAAAACACGCCTCCTGGAACACAAAGTACACAAGGACATGACTTACGCATAACAGGACTCTGGCAAGTGGTTCGCCCGAGGGAACAGGCGTTTATTGCATCCCGATTTGCGCAAGTCCCAAAGGATTCTGAACACAGATGTCTCGCGGGCAGCCCTGCGCGGGGCCAGCCGTGGGTCACAATATACTCTTTTTGTGACAAATTGGCGTCCTGCGCTTGATGGACTTGCGCATGCTGCTATCAAAAAGATAACAAACCGATGAAGATCTTTCGCGGATTCCACCACCCGGGCATTGCCAATGCCTGTGCGCTGACCATCGGCAACTTCGATGGTGTGCACCGGGGGCATCAGGCCATGCTGGCCCTGCTGAACAGCGAGGCGGCACACCGGGGCGTAGAAAGCTGCGTGCTCACCTTCGAGCCCCACCCGCGTGACTACTTTGCCGGGGCCCATAACAAGCCGGAACTGGCCCCTGCCCGCATCGGCACCTTGCGCGACAAGCTCACCGAATTGGCCCGCTGCGGTGTGCAGCAGACGGTGGTGCTGCCGTTTGACGCGCGGCTGGCCAGCCAGTCGCCCGACGCTTTCATCGATGAAGTTCTGGTGCGTGGCCTGGGGGCCCGCTATGTGCTGGTGGGCGACGATTTCCGCTTCGGCCGCCAGCGGGCGGGTGATTACGCGATGCTGGATGCGGCGGGGCAAACCAAGGGCTTTGACGTGGCGCGCATGAACAGCTACGAGGTGCATGGGCTGCGCGTGTCCAGTTCGGCCGTGCGCCAGGCGCTGGCAGCGGGTGACATGGAGGCGGCTGCACGCCTGCTTGGGCGGCCCTACACCATCAGTGGCCACGTGGTGCACGGCCGCCAGCTCGGGCGCGAGCTGGGCGCTACGACAGAAGGCGCGGGCGACGGTTTTCGTACGCTCAACCTGCGGTTTGCGCACTGGAAGCCCGCCGCCAGCGGCATTTTTGCGGTGCTGGTGCATGGCCTGGCCGATGCCCCGCTGCCGGGGGTGGCCAACCTGGGCGTGCGCCCCTCGCTGGACCCGAACGACGTGAACGGTGGCCGCGTGCTGCTGGAAACCCACTGCCTGCACTGGCCTGCCGATCTGGGCCCTGAGGGGGCGTACGGTAAAATCGTGCGCGTGGAACTGCTACACAAACTGCACGACGAGCTGAAATACGACGGTCTGGATGCCTTGACGAAGGGTATCGCCAAAGACTGCGCCGACGCGCGTGCCTACTTTGCCTCGGCCCAGGCACACAACCACACCGAAACCCGGCGCCAGACCACCCGCGATCGAATTTGAGGGAGCTGCTTCGCGCAGCGCCCGCCTGACGGGCCCGTCATCTTTAGCGCTCCAACCCCGTTCTTGCTCCGGGCCTTGCCCCGGATTGCCCCGTTTTTAAGGCTCCCTCATGTCCGACGACAACGCCAGCACTCCCTCCACGGATTACCGCAGCACGCTGAACCTGCCCGACACCCCCTTCCCCATGCGCGGCGACCTGCCCAAGCGCGAGCCAGGCTGGGTGAAGGAATGGGAAGACCAAGGCATCTACAAGCGCCTGCGCGACGCGCGCCGGGGCGCCCCCAAGTTCATCCTGCACGATGGCCCGCCTTACGCCAACGGCCAGATCCACATGGGCCATGCGGTCAACAAGATCCTGAAGGACATGATCACCAAGGCGCGCCAGCTCGAAGGCTTTGACGCGCTGTATGTGCCGGGCTGGGACTGCCACGGCCTGCCGATCGAGAACGCCATCGAGAAGAAACACGGCCGCAACCTGAGCCGCGACGACATGCAGGCCAAGAGCCGCGCGTTTGCCACCGAGCAGATCGCGCAGCAGATGGTGGACTTCAAGCGCCTGGGCGTGCTAGGCGAATGGGACAACCCCTACAAGACCATGAACCCGGCTAACGAGGCGGGCGAAATCCGCGCCTTCAAGCGCGTGATGGAGCGCGGCTTTGTGTACCGGGGCCTCAAGCCCGTGTACTGGTGTTTTGACTGCGGCAGTTCGCTGGCCGAGTTCGAGATCGAATACCAGGACAAGAAGAGCACCACACTGGACGTGGCCTTCAAGTCGCACGACCCGGCCAAGCTGGCGGCCGCCTTTGGTCTGCCCGCGCTGGCCAAGGACGCGTTTGTCGTCATCTGGACCACCACCGCCTGGACCATCCCCGCCAACCAGGCGCTGAACCTGAACCCCGAGATCACCTACGCGCTGGTGGACACGGGCGAACGCATCCTGCTCGTGGCCGAGCCGCTGGTGGCGTCTTGCCTGGAGCGTTACGGCCTCACCGGCAGCGTGCTGGCCACCACCCTGGGCAAAAACCTGGGCGGCCTGGAATTTGAACACCCGCTGTACGACGTGAAGAGCGAGGACGGAACCCAGGGTTACAAGCGCCTGTCGCCCGTCTACCTGGCCGACTACGCCACTGCCGACGACGGCACGGGTATCGTGCACTCCTCCCCTGCCTACGGCCTGGAAGACTTCAACTCCTGCCGCGCGCATGGCATGGCGCTCGACGAGATCCTGAACCCCGTGCAGGGCAACGGCACCTATGCGGCCGATTTCCCGCTGTTCGGCGGCCAGCACATCTGGAAGGCTGTGCCCGTCATCATCGAAGCGCTGCGCAACGCGGGTCGGCTGATGACCACCAAGGACATCACGCACAGCTACCCCCACTGCTGGCGCCACAAGACCCCGGTGATCTACCGCGCCGCTGCCCAGTGGTTCGTGCGCATGGACGAAGGCGAAGGCGTGTTCACCAAGGCCGGTGAAAAGCCCGCCAAGACGCTGCGCCAGATCGCGCTCGACGCCATCGAACACACCAGCTTCTACCCTGAGAACGGCAAGGCCCGCCTGCACGACATGATCGCCGGGCGGCCCGACTGGTGCATCTCGCGCCAGCGCAGCTGGGGCGTGCCCATCCCGTTCTTCCTGCACAAGGATTCGGGCGAGTTGCACCCACGCACCATGGAAATCATGGACCAGGCCGCGGACATTGTCGAAAAGGGCGGCATCGAGGCCTGGAGCCGCGTAACGACCGAAGAAATCCTGGGCGCCGAAGACGCGCCGCACTACACCAAGAGCACCGACATCCTGGAAGTGTGGTTCGACTCCGGCTCCACCTTCAGCCACGTGCTGCGCGGCACGCACCCCGAGGTGCACCACGACACGGGTCCTGAGGCCGATCTGTACCTCGAAGGCCATGACCAGCACCGCGGGTGGTTCCATAGCTCGCTGCTGCTTGCCTCGGCGCTGGAAGGCCGCGCGCCGTACCGCGGCCTGCTGACCCACGGCTTCACCGTGGACAGCCAGGGCCGCAAGATGAGCAAGTCGCTCGGCAACGGCATTGACCCGCAGGAAATCAACAAGAAGCTGGGCGCCGAAATCATCCGCCTGTGGGTGGCCGCCAGCGACTATTCGGGCGACATCGCGGGCGACGAGAAGATCCTCGCGCGTGTGGTGGACGCCTACCGCCGCATCCGCAACACGCTGCGCTTCCTGCTGGCCAATGTGAGCGACTTCGATCCCGCCAAGGATGCCGTTCCGTTTGACCAGATGCTGGAGATCGACCGCTACGCCCTCACGCGCGCAGCCGAATTCCAGGCCACCGTGCTCGCGCACTACAAGGTCTACGAATTCCACCCCGTGGTGGCCAAGCTGCAGCTGTACTGCTCGGAAGACCTGGGCGGCTTCTACCTGGACGTGCTCAAGGACCGCCTGTACACCACCGCGCCCAAGAGCCTGGCACGCCGCAGCGCGCAGACCGCGCTCTACCAGATCACCCACGCCATGCTGCGCTGGATGGCGCCGTTCCTGTCCTTCACGGCCGAAGAAGCCTGGAAGGTGTTCGGCAGCTCCGACTCCATCTTCCTGGAAACCTACGGATCAATCGCTGGCGCCGACGAAGGCCTGCTGGCCAAATGGTCGCGCATCCGCGAGATCCGCGACGCGTTGAACAAGGAGATCGAAGCGCTGCGTGCCGACGGCAAGGTGGGCTCGTCCCTGCAGGCCACCGTCGCGCTGACGGCAGCCCCCGAAGACCATGCGCTGCTGGCCAGCCTGGGCGACGATCTGAAATTTGTGTTCATCACATCCGCTATCGAACTGATAGCTGGAAACGAGCTACAGATCCGCGTAAACCCCAGTTCTGATGCCAAATGTGAGCGCTGCTGGCACTACCGCGACGACGTAGGCCAGGACGCTGCCCACCCCACCATCTGCGGCCGCTGCACCGCCAACCTGTTCGGCAGCGGCGAGAGCCGGGCCCACGCGTGATGGCGAGCACCCCCGCACGCAACGGCCCGCGCATCTGGGTCTGGCTGGCCTGGGCCGCGCTCCTGATGGTGGCCGACCAGATCACCAAGACCCTGATCCTGAACCACTACCAGCTGGGCGACTCCACGGTCATCACCAGCTTCTTCAACATCGTGCGGGCGCACAACACGGGAGCGGCGTTCTCTTTCCTGGCCAATGCCGGGGGCTGGCAGCGTTGGCTGTTCACGGGCATTGGCGCGGTGGCCACGATTTTCATCGTGTGGCAACTGCGCGCGCACCCGGGGCAAAAGCTGTTCTGCTTCTCGCTGGCCAGCATCCTGGGCGGCGCCGTGGGCAATGTGGTGGACCGCCTGATGCACGGCTACGTGGTGGATTTTCTGGACTTCCACTGGGATTTCCTCTCGGGCCTCTTCCACGGTGGCCATTTCCCGGCCTTCAACCTGGCGGACATGGCCATCAGCATCGGGGCCGCTTGCCTGATCCTGGATGAGTTGCTGAGAATGCGGCGCGAACGCTGAGGCGGCACAACCGGCCTGCGAGCCGCGCCACACCCCCATCCACCAACGGCCCGCAGAACGCGGGCCGTTGTGCTTTGGGCACTGGCAGGAGCAACGCCCCACCCCAACCGCACCAGATGCACAGGCCCCTTGCGATGGCAAGGGCATCTGCACAGACGCTATCGATTCAGGAGTATGCTTATATGTCAGTTTTATGACAAATCAGGGTTGCGGTTGTTTTTTGCAGCAGCCGTTGCGGGTGGGGCCACACGCGGCGCGGGCATGTACCACACATGCGGCCGATGCACAGCAGGCAACACTCCCCCGGCAAGGCGCCGCACAATGGGGTCATGAACGCAGTGCCAGCCCCGATGGGACTGGTCGGAATCTTGCGCAGGTCACAAGAAGAAGAAACAACGGTTTTTCATGAAGCATCTCCTCAATCTCCTGGCGGCCGTGGCGCTGCTGATCTGGGGCACCCACCTGGTGCGCACCGGCATCCTGCGCGTGTTTGGCGCCAACCTGCGCCAGCTCATCGCGCACAGCGTCAGCAGCCGGTTCACCGCCGTGCTCTCGGGCATCGGGGTGACGGCCGTGGTGCAGTCCAGCACGGCCACCGCACTCATCGTGTCGTCCTTTGTGGGCCAGGGCCTGGTGGGTCTGCCCGCCGCGCTGGCCGTGATGCTGGGGGCCGACGTGGGCACCAGCGTGATGGCCGTGGTGTTCTCGATGGACCTGTCGTGGCTCTCGCCGCTGTTCATCTTTGTGGGCGTGGTGCTGTTCATCTCGCGCAAAGACACCGCCGTAGGCCGCGTAGGCCGCGTGCTCATCGGCCTGGGGCTGATGCTGCTGGCGCTGCGGCTCATCACCGAATCGACCACCGTGCTCACCCAGTCGCCCACTGTGCGAACCCTGCTGGGCGCGCTCACCAGCGACCTGCTGCTGGAGATCTTCACCGGCGCCGTGCTGGCCATCGTGGCGTATTCGAGCCTGGCCACGGTGCTGCTCACGGCGGCGCTGGCGGGCTCGGGCGGCATTCCGGCCGATGTGGCACTGGGCCTGGTGCTGGGTGCCAACCTGGGCAGCGGCGTGCTGGCGGTGCTGACCACCATGAAAGCCAATGTGCAGACCCGCCAGGTGCCGCTGGGCAACCTGTTTTTCAAGATCATTGGCGTGGTCATCATGACGCCGCTGACCGGTCTGTGGCTGCAGCATGTGCGGCCCTATGTGCCCGAAACCGCCGCGCTGGTGGTGCTGTTCCACCTGGCGTTCAACGTGGTCGTGGGCATTGTCTGCATCGGCCTCACCGGCACCGTGGCGCGCACCGTGCAGCGGCTGCTGCCCACCGAAAAAGCCCCGGCCGCCGCAGGCACCCGGCCCCAGCATCTGGATCCGTCTGCCCTGGCCACGCCGTCCCTGGCCATCTCCTGCGCCGCACGCGAAGCGCTGCACCAGGCGGACGTGGTCGAGTCCATGCTGCTGGGCCTGCAAAAGGTGATTCAGACGGACGACCTGCAGCTGGCTGAGGACCTGCGCAAGCTCGATGACGAGGTGGACGGCCTGTACTCGGCCATCAAGTACTACATGACCAAGATCTCGCGCGAGGCCCTGGACGAGCGCGAGGGCCGACGCTGGGCCGACATCATCAGCTTCACGATCAACATGGAGCAGATCGGCGACATCATCGAGCGCGTGCTGATCGACATCGAGGACAAGAAGATCAAGAAGGGCCGCCAGTTCTCCGAGGCGGGCATGGAAGAGATCAACGAGCTGCACGCCCGGCTGATCGACAACCTGCGGCTGGCGATGAGTGTGTTCTTGAACGGCAGCGTGCGCGATGCGCAAAAGCTGCTGGAAGAAAAAGCCCGCTTCCGCGACCTGGAACACGCCTATTCGGCCACCCACCTCGCGCGCCTGTCGGACAACACGGTGCCCAGCATCGAGACCAGCTCGCTGCACATCGACCTGATCAGCGAACTCAAGCGCATCAACTCGCTGCTGTGTTCGGTGGCCTACCCCATCCTGGAATCGGCCGGCGCACTGGCGCCCAGCCGGCTCAAGACGATGGTGGACCAGGGCTGAGAAAAGAGAAGCAGAACACCTGCTGGCGCCCGCCCGTGCCCTGTGACAAACAGGGCTGCGACGGGGCTAGCGCAGAAGGGCCAGCACGCCTTGCGGCAGCTGGTTGGCCTGGGCCACCATGGCCGTACCAGCCTGTTGAAGGATTTGCGAGCGTGACAGGTTGGCGGTTTCGGACGCGAAGTCAGCATCCAGGATGCGGCTGCGCGAGGCAGACAGGTTTTCGGATGTCACCTGCAGGTTGCTGATAGAGGTTTCGAAACGCGATTGCAGTGCACCGAGTTTTGCGCGCTCGCCATTGATGAAGGCCAAGGCCGAGTCCACCGTTTTGAGTGCGGAGGTCGCTGTTGCAAAAGTCGTTACATCCAGAGTTGACACGGTCTGGAGAGACGACGCTCCAGCACTTGCCATGTTCGTCGTCGTAGGCGTGATGGAGAACGATTTTTCGGAATCGAGGGTGACATAACCCATGGTTCTCGCGTTATCCGCCGTGCCGTTGACAGCCAGCACAACAGGCGCCCCCACGTTGGCGCCACCCCCATCCAATTTCTGCACGGATACCGTCCCGGGGTTCGGGGTGTTGGTGTCCGATATCAGGATGTCATTGCCCTTTGCCTGAGTCAGCAATACGCGGGAGCCATTGGAGTTCAACGCAGCGGTAATCCCCGTCTTCGCGGACTGATCGTTGACCGCCGTGACCACCGCAGCCAAACCGTCGGCCGTGTTGCTGGACGACAGGGTGAAGGAGATCATGTTCAACATGGTGTGGTCCGTCGACACGCCGATCAGGTACGAGCCTGCCGCGCCAAAGGCTAGGCTCACCTCGGTGCGTGCTGTGGCCCCCACACCGGTATCTGCCTTGACAGCATTAATCGAATCGGCAATTTGCGACGCAGTGGCCACCGACCCCACAGCAACCGTCCGGCCGCCAGCGAATCCATTCACCGTCAAAGTACCCGCCAGCAAACCGGCGTAGTTGTTGTTGGGGTTCGTAGGAGGGCCCATGGCCACGGCCTGGTTGTTGCCGTATGCGTTGGTACGCAGGTTACCCGTGGCCGCCACGATGGTCTGATTGGCGTTGGCACCCACCTGGAACTGCTGGGTGCCGAATGTGCCATCCAGCAGCCTGGCGCCGTTGAATTCTGTGGTCTGCGAGATGCGGTCCAGTTCGGACACCAATTGGCCCACTTCCTGTTGCAGGGCCTGTCGGTCGCCAGCGCTGTTGGAGGCGTTGGCCGACTGCACTGCCAGCTCACGCACACGTTGCAGGATGTCGCCGGATGCCTTCAACGCACCTTCGGCGGTTTGCGCCAAGGAGATACCGTCATTGGCATTGCGAACAGCCTGGTTCAGGCCCCGGATCTGGCTGGTGAAACGCTCGGAAATCGCCAAGCCGGCAGCGTCGTCCTTGGCGCTGTTGATGCGCAGACCCGACGACAGGCGTTGGATAGAGTTATTCAGCGAGGTCTGGCTCATGCCCAGGTTGCGCTGGGCCGTCAGCGATGGCACGTTGGTATTGATTGTCGAAGCCACGTGGATTCCCCGCCCATTCCGCTCGCTGGAGTTTTCGTGTTGTTGTGTGGAGCGCGGCAGAACCAACGCTTGACCTTGTTTCGGCCAGGCCAGAGCGAACTTGAGGTGCTTTTGGCGCCGCTGCGGGTATCCCCGGCTCCCGTATCTTGCGAAGTACAGAGTCTGGGGGCATCGGCCTCGGAGAGAACAGACCGTCAGGCCGCCACGCCCACCCTCTCCTCAGCCAACCCCGTGTACTGCAGCAGCCCCGTCACCAAGGCATCAAACGTGTACCTGCAGCGCGGACTGTTGCGCAGGTCTTCGTGCATCACCACCCAGGTGTCCAGCCCGGCACTGAACTGCGGTGCCAGCAGGTGCACCAGCTGCGGTGTGCGCCGCGCCAGTGCCACCTGGCATATGCCGATGCCGCCGCCCGCACGGATCAGTGCCAGCTGGGCCAGGTCGCTGTCGCTGCGCAGGGCAAAGTCCTCGTGGCGCCACGGGGGAAGCAGCTTGCGCGCGGCGCGGATGAACGGGGTTTCCTGGTCAAAGCCGATCAGCCGGTGGTGCGCCAGGTCTGCCAGCGATGTGGGTGTGCCCTGGGCCTGCAGGTAGGTGGCATGGGCGTGCAGGCCCAGCGCCACCACGCCCACGCGGCGGGCGATGAGGGCCTCCTGGCGGGGCTCGGTCATGCGGATGGCGATGTCGGCCTCGCGGTGGAGCAGGTCCTGCACGCGGTTGCTCAGCGCCAGCTCCACGGTCAGCCCGGGGTGCCGGGCCTGCAGCTGGGCCAGCAGCGGGGGCAACACTTCCACCCCCATCACCTCGCTGGCCGTCACACGCACGGTGCCCCGCACGCCCTCGCCGTGGCCGCTGGCCGCCCGGGCCAGGGCCGCTGCCGAATGCTGCATGGCCTCGGCGTAGGGGCGCAATTCCAGTGCGGCCTCGGTGGGCAGCAGGCCCTGCTGCGAGCGGGTGAACAGGGTGAGCCCCAGGGCTTGCTCCAGCGCGGCGATGTGGCGCCCCACCGTGGGCTGGGTCACGCCCAGGGCCCGGGCGGCGCCCGACAGCGAGCCTTCGCTGAGCACACCCAGGTAGGAGCGGTACAGCTCCCAGCCAATCGATTCTGTAGAAGCTTGCGTCATACATAAATGTATAGCGTTACCTTTGTTTTCAGCAATTTTCTTTTGACAAGCGCCGCGCCACACTGGCATCCATCACCACGGCAACGGCCACATCCATGGCCACACAAGGAGCACTTTCATGGCACAAGGCAACAAGGTTCTGGTTCTGGGCGCCACCGGCGGCATTGGCGGCGAGGTGGCGCGCCAACTGCGCGACCGGGGGTGGGAGGTGCATGCGCTGCACCGGGGCGTGGCGCAGGCCCGCGAGCAGCGCGACGGCATGACCTGGGTGCGTGGAGACGCCATGCGGCGCGAGGACGTGGTGGCCGCAGCTGCGGGCTGCGACGTGATCGTGCACGCGGTCAACCCGCCCGGCTACCGGCGCTGGGGCGAGCTGGTGCTGCCGATGATCGACAACACCATTGCGGCGGCCACCGCCACCGGGGCCACGGTGGTGCTGCCCGGCACGCTCTACAACTATGGGCCGGACGCCTTCCCGGTGCTGCGCGAGGACGCAGCGCAGCAACCCCACACCCGCAAAGGCGCCGTGCGCGTGGAACTGGAGCGCCGCCTGCAGCAGGCCACCCAGCCCCACCCGCTGGGCCCAGGCACCTGCCGCGTGATCATCGTGCGGGCGGGTGACTACTTTGGCCCCCAGGTGGGCAACAGCTGGTTTGCACAGGGCCTGGTGCGGCCGGGCCAGCCGGTGGCCAGTGTGAAGCAGCCCGGCCGCCCGGGCGTGGGCCACCAGTGGTCCTACCTGCCCGATGTGGCGCGCACCATGGTGCTGCTGCTGGAGCGGCGCGCAGAGCTGCCCGCGTTTGCGCCCTTCCACATGGCGGGGCACTGGGATGCCGACGGCACGCAGATGGCCGGTGCGATTGACCGCGCCGTGGTGCGCAACGGCGGCGCGGCGCCCCGGGTGCAGGCGTTTCCGTGGTGGCTGGTCACGCTGGCATCGCCGTTGGTGGCCACCTTGCGCGAGTTGCGGGAGATGCGCTACCTGTGGCAGCAGCCCGTGCGCATGGCCAACGATCGCCTCCTGGCCGTGCTGGGCACCGAGCCCCACACTCCGCTGGATGTGGCGGTGCAGGCCACGCTGCAGGGGCTGGACTGCCTGCCCGCAGCCGGGCTCACTGCCCCAGGTAGCCCGCGATCACCAGGCCAGCTTCCAGCGTGAACAGGCCCTGGGCGACCTGCGCACGCAGCCCATCCAGCGGCAGCAGGTCAAAACGCTCGACCTCGCCATCCTGGTTGCTGGGCTCCATGCCGCCCGGCACCTGGGCGCAGAACCAGTCGATGCGCTCGCGCATATAGCCCGCGCCGCCACCCTCGCGGCTCGGGCGGCTGAAGTCCACATGGCCGCCGTGCCGCAGACCCTGCAAGGCTTCGACGTGCAGGCCGGCTTCTTCCCAGGTTTCGCGCGCCAAGGCTTGCGGCAGCGAATCGGCGGCCGAGACCATGCCGCCCATCAGCGTGTCCCACAGGCCGGGGTTGTTGGGTTTGGTCATCGAGCGCTTTTGCACCCACATGCGGCCATCGGGCGCCAGGCCCACCAGGTGCACGGCGCTCGTGGCAATGCCCAGCACGCGCACGGCGCCGCGCTCTACAGTGCCCACCACATCGCCCTGGGGGTTGGTCACCGCCAGTTGCTCGTTGCGCCAGGGGCCACACAGGCCCGCCTCGCGCAAGGCCTCAGCCAGGGTGTTGAGCGCATCGGTGATGGCGTCTACAGGCGCCTCGGCGGGCACATCCAGGTGCCAGGCGGGCGCACCAGAATGCTCACCATTTGATAGCTTATAGCGCTTATTCAGCAGGCGGTGGAGGCCAATTTGGCTCAAAAAACCATCCGCCACCGACCCCACCACCTGCCCGCCCACCACCAGCGGCTGGCGCGGCTGGGCCGGGGGCAACTGGGCCGACGCGCGCGCGCCCGCCAGCCAGTGGTCGAACGCAGAGTTCTGCACGCCGGTGTTCACAGCGTGAGGATGGTGCAGCCCGTGGTCTTGCGCGCTTCCAGGTCCCGGTGGGCCTGCTGCACCTCGGCCAGCGGGTAGCGCTGGTCGATGTGGATCTTCACCTGCCCGCTGGCCACCACGGCAAACAGGTCGTCGGCCATGGCCTGGGTGGCTTCGCGCGTGGCGATGTGGGTGAACAGCGTCTGGCGCGTGACGTAGAGCGAGCCCTTGGCCCCCAGGCTGCCCGGCGCAAACGGCGGCACGGGGCCCGAAGCGTTGCCGAAGCTGGCCATGAGGCCGAAGGGGCGCAGGCACTCCAGCGACTTGTCCCAGGTGTCCTTGCCCACCGAGTCGTACACCACCTTCACGCCCTTGCCGCCGGTGATCTCCTTCACGCGGGCGGCGAAGTCCTCGGTGCTGTAGTTGATCGCATGCGCCGCGCCGTTGGCCAAGGCCAGCTGGCACTTGGCATCCGAGCCCGCCGTGCCGATGAGCTGCAGGCCCAGCGCCTTGGCCCACTCGCTGGCGATCAGGCCCACGCCACCGGCTGCTGCGTGGAACAGCACAAAATCGCCGGGCTCCAGTCCTTCCACCGGGCGCGTCTTTTTGAGCAGGTACTGCGCCGTCAGCCCCTTGAGCATCATGGCCGCGCCGGTCTCGAAGCTGATGGCGTCGGGCAGCTTGCACACGCATTTGGCGGGCATCACGCGCACTTCGCAGTAGGCACCCGGCGGGTTGCTGGCATAGGCGGCGCGGTCGCCCACCTTCAGGTGCGTGACACCCTCGCCCACGGCCTCGACCACGCCTGCGCCTTCCATGCCGATGGTGGCGGGCATGGTGAGCGGGTACAGGCCGGTGCGGTGGTACACGTCGATGAAGTTCAGGCCAATGGCGTGGTGGCGAATGCGGATTTCGCCGGGGCCGGGGTTGCCCACGGGCACATCGACGAGGTGGAGTTCTTCGGGGCCGCCGTGCTGGCGGATCTGAACGGCGAGGGTCATGGGTGGCTCCTGTTGCGAACGACAAATGGGATCAAAGTACGGACAAGGCCGGTACCGACCAAAACGGCGGCCATCCTGCCATGAAACGGCGGGCCGTGCCCGCTACCTAGCGCGGCTGCCCGGCACGTTTCAAGGGCGTTACCAACGCATGCTGCAGCGCAGCGCGCGCACCGTTACAGTGCAGCCCCATGACTCAAAAACTCACACCCGGCACGGCCGTGCTGCTGGTGATTCCGCCCCTGCTGTGGGCTGGCAACGCCGTCACGGGGCGGCTGGTGCATGACCTGATTTCCCCCGCTGCCCTCAATTTCATCCGCTGGGTGCTGGCCTTTGCCATCCTGCTGCCGCTGGCCCACGGTGTGCTGCGCAAGGACAGCCCGCTGTGGCCCCACTGGCGCCGCTATGCGCTGCTGGGGCTGCTGGGCATTGGCCTGTACAACGCGCTGCAGTACATGGCGCTGCAGACTTCCACGCCCATCAATGCAACGCTGGTGGGCTCCAGCATGCCGGTGTGGATGCTGGCCGTGGGCGCGCTGTTCTTCGGGGCGGCCGTGACACGGCGCCAGGTGATGGGCGCGCTGCTGTCGGTGTGTGGCGTGCTGCTGGTGCTGAGCCGGGGCGAATGGTCGCAGCTGCTGGCGTTCCGCCTGGTGCCGGGCGATTTGTTCATGCTGCTGGCCACCATCTCGTGGGCGTTTTACAGCTGGCTGCTGGCGCGTACCAGCGAGCCGGGCAGCATCCGGAGCGACTGGGCCGCTTTCCTCATGGCGCAGATGGTGTTTGGCCTGGCCTGGTCGGGCAGCTTTGCCGGGGCCGAATGGGCCACCGGCCACGCGCACACCACCTGGGGCTGGCCGCTGGTAGCGGCACTGGCCTTCATCGCCGTCGGCCCTGCCGTGCTGGCCTACCGCTGCTGGGGTGTGGGCGTGCAGCGGGCGGGGCCTGCGGTGGCGGGGTTTTTTGTCAACCTCACGCCGCTGTTTGCGGGCTTGTTGTCGGCCGCGTTTCTGGGCGAAACGCCCCAGGCGTTCCACGGCGTGGCGTTTGCACTGATCGTGGGCGGGATTGTGGTGTCGTCGCGGCGCTGAGGGCTGCAGGACCTGAATAAAAATCGGCCTTGCCGCGCGTCCATCATACATTTCAAGCTATTAAAAATATAGCAATTATTCCTGCAACCCCTGGCGCCGCCACCAGGGGCATGGACAGCAAAGGCAGGCGGCAGTATGTGGCGGATGTGGGGCCTGCCGGGCTTGTGAGCGCCGCCCGCCTTGTGGCCCTCAGCCGGGCAGGTCGAGGTCTTCGGCGGTGGTGGCGATGGGATCCAGCAGCGCCTCCAGCTGCGCCACAGGGGTGGGCCGCCCCAGCAGGTAGCCCTGGAAGTAGGTGCAGCCGTACTGGGCCAGCAGCTTCTTCTGTGCCTCGGTCTCCACACCTTCGGCGATCACGTCCAGTTCCAGGTTGCGCGCCATGCCCAGGATGGTCTGCACGATCACGTCGTCGGTATGGCGCACGCCCAGGTTGTGCACGAAGGACTGGTCGATCTTGAGCTGGTCGAGCGGCAACCGCGTGAGGTAGGCCAGCGACGAGTAGCCGGTGCCGAAGTCGTCCACCGAAAAACGCACGCCCTTGGTCTTGAGCGTGCCGATCTTGGCGATGGTGTCGTCCACGTTGTCCAGCACCAGCGATTCGGTGAGCTCGAGCTTGAGCAGGTGGGGGCGCGCGCCGGTTTCGCGCAGCACCTCGACCACGCGCGCCACAAAGTCGCGCTGGCGGAACTGCCGTGCACTCACGTTGACCGACAACTGCAGGTGCTGAAAGCGCGGATTGCCCTGCCAGGCGGCCAGTTGTTCGCAGGCCGTGCGCAGCACCCAGTGGCCCATGGGCACGATGAGTTCGCTCTCTTCCGCCACGCCGATGAAGGCCCCTGGCGCCACCAGGCCGCGTTCGGGGTGTTGCCAGCGGATCAGCGCCTCGGCGCCCACCATGCGCCCGTCCAAGTGGAACTGCGGCTGGTAATGCAGCACAAACTGGCGCGCCGTGAGCGCCGCCTGCAAATCGGCTTCGAGCTGCGCGCGCAGGCTGATCGCGATCTGCATCTGCGGGTCAAAGAAGCACAGCGCATTGCGCCCCTGCGACTTGACCTGGTACATGGCAATGTCGGCCTGCTTGAGCAAATCCACCGACGACTGGATCGCGCCGCCCATCAACGTGGCGCCAATGCTGGGTGTGCTGTGGTGGGCATGGCCCCCCAGGGTGTAGGGCACATTGAGCTTGCGCAGGATTTTTTCGCCCACACGGCGGACATAGGCGCCCGCCTCTTCGCTGCTGGCCGACAGGTCGCCCAGCATGACCACAAACTCGTCGCCGCCCAGCCGCGCTACCGTGTCTTCGCGCCGCACGCAGGTCTTCAGGCGCTGGGCCACCTGGCGCAGCAGCATGTCGCCCACCTCGTGGCCCCGGGTGTCGTTCAGGGTCTTGAAATGGTCCAGGTCGAGGAACAGCAGGGCGCCGTACTGGCCGCTGCGCGCACTGGAAGCAATGGCCTGCTGCATACGGTCCATGAGCAGGCGGCGGTTGGGCAGGTTGGTCAGCGGGTCGTAGAAAGCAAGGTTCTCGATCTCGGCGCTCGCGCGCCGCAGGGCCGTGACGTCGTGGTAGCTGATGACCAGGCCACCGTCGGGCGTGGTGCGCTCCGTGATCTGGATGGTGCGGCCGTTGGAGTAGACCTGTTCATGCGGTTCGTGCTGGGGCTGCTGTTGCCGCAACAGCCGCTGGTCCACCCAGCGCGCGTGCTCGTCGTCGGCCAGGCGGGGATGGTGGTGCTTGACGGTTTCCTCGATCACCGTGCGAAACGGCAGCCGGGGGGCGATGATGCCCTTGAGCCACGGGAAGATCACCTCGAACTGGCTGTTCCACTGCACCACGCAGTTGTTCTTGTCGAGCAGCAAAAAGCCGCTAACCATGGACTCCAGCGCCTGGTCGAGCGTGGCTTTGGATTGGGCTATGGCCACGCGGGCCTGCGAGAGGCGGTCCAGGTAACGAAACGCCAGCCCCCCCGCCGCCAGGATCATGGCCACAAACACCAGTGCAGTCAGGCCGATGGCGTCGCGCTGGTCGCGCCAGCTGCTCAACGCCTCGTGCAGCGGGATGCTCGCGGAAATCCGCAGGTCCTGGTACAGGATGGGACGAAACACCACCAGGGCGGGCGCCCCGGTGAGGCGTGCCGGAGCCCTCCACTCCAGGCCCAGGTCGGCCAGCTCGGCCAGCGGCGGCGCCAGCGTGGGAGCAATGACTTCCTCGCGGCCAGGCACGCCCAGCAGCAATTGCCCGCCAGTCCGCTCCAGCGTTACCTGCAGGCCGCTGATGTCCACGCCCTGAAGCAGCACCGCGCCCAGGGCGCCCACGGGCAGCTCGGCCACCGCCGCCACACGTGTGCTGTCGGCCAGGCGCAGGTGGCGCGCGAAATACAGAACGCGCTCGGAACTGGCAAAACTCACGACCGGCGCGCTGACCATGAGGGTGGACACCGGCTGCTCCAGCACGGACTCCAGAAAGCCCGCTGGCAATTGCACGGCCAGCGCGCCGCCAGCCGGGTCGGAGGACGCCATGGTTTTGCCGGTGGCGTCCAGCAGCGCCACGTAGCGCACCATCAGGTTCTGCCGGGTGGAGCCGCGCAGGCGCTGGCTGGCCGATTCCGCGTCGATCCAGGGCGCCGTCATGTTCGACAGGTTCAGCAGCTCGTCCATGCTGGCCAGCAGCACATCCACCGTCAGCAGCGAGCGGTTGAGCGCCGCCTCGGCACCCGCCACAAAACGGGTGGCCTGGGCCTCGCTATCGTCCAGCGCCACCTTGCGGGCATTCCAGGCCACGGCAGCCGCCACGATGGCCACTGCCACCACAAACACCACAACCCCGGCCCCGACAAAGGCCTTGATGCGCAACGGGGTCGTGGGCTCTCTCATTTATTTTGCGGGTGCGGCCAACAGGCCACGTGCGGGGCCGATCGTCTGGTTCCAGGCCTGGGCGCAGCGCGCGCCACAGCGCTGCACCCAGCGGGGCAGCACGGTGGAGGCCAGTATCTCCTGGCGGCTGCGCTCATCCTGCGGCGATGCAGGCACGACCACCATGGCGCCCTTGGTGCCCCCGGTGCAGGTGGGCGCGCCCCGGTTGCAGGCCAGGCCCTCGGCGGTCTCGCGTTCGGACTCGGCCCAGATGGCGGACTCCAGCCGGGGCAGCTCGCGCTTGAGCAGCTCGCGCAGGTCGGCGGGCAGGCCCGCCCAGGCCGCCTGGTTGGCGCCAAAAATGGCCAGCCCCCAGGTCACAGGCAGGGTGTGCACATGCGAGGTGAGTGTGGGCAGGCCCAGCAAATTGCCCGACATGGTGCCCGTGATCGCACATTCGGTGTTGCCCGCCGTCAGGCTGGGCACGATCTGGGAAAAGCTGGTCAGCACCGGCACGCCGCCCAGGGCCCCGACAAAGTCGGCCTGGGTGGACGACGACACGCGGACGCGGCGCCCCGACAGGTCAGACAGCGCGCGCAGCGGCTTCTTGCAAAAGACCACCTGGGCCGGGTACACATAGATCGCCAGCGCCTCCACGCCATGCTGTTCGCGCAGGGCCTTTTCGAGGTAGGGGCGAAACGCGGTGAGGGTGGTCTTGAGCGTGGCGATGTCGGGGTTCAGGCCCGCCAGATCGGGCGCGGTGTATTCGGGGTATTGCGAGGTGAACGAACTCATCAGAGTGGTGCCGAACGGCACCACGCCCAGCTGCAGCAGGCGCAGCATTTCGTTGCCAGGCACCCCGGCCCGATCAAAGGGGACGATCTCTGCCTGGAACTTGCCGCCACTCAGGCGGGCCAGCTCCTTGTTCCAGAACGGCTCTTCCTGGCGCGTGTATTGGTTCACCCCGGCCAGCCCGCCCACCACGCGCAGCTTGTAGGGCGCGGCGGCCTTGCTGCCCGCAGGGTCTGCCCCATGCACCCCGCCCCATGCAGCCAGCGCCACACAAAAAAGCAGGGCATGGCGCCAGTGGGAAAAATTCAAGGTGCGGGGGGTGGTGAGCATGGCAAACAATGGCGAGAAGTATTCCACCAATTTTTCAGCTCCAAAGGCATATTGTCGGCAAAACGCCACGCGTGAGCCTTCGAGAGAACTGGTGCGTGGCATCTGCCAATGAAACGCCCCCGCCGCAGCGCCCGAGGCTGCTGGCATGCCGTTCCTTGCCACCCTTGCCACCATGCGCGCCCTGCCACAAGGCCGTCAGAAGGTGCCGGGGTAGGCGCCGCCATCGGCCAGCACATTCTGGCCGGTCATGTAACCCGCCTGCTGGCTGCACAAAAAGGCGCAGATGGCACCAAACTCGTCGGCCGTGCCATAGCGGCCCGCCGGGATCTGCGACTGCTGGGCGGCGCGCACCTCATCGACGCTTTTGCCCGCCTTGCCAGCAGCGGCCGTCACGGTGGCCGCGAGGCGGTCGGTGTCGAACTTGCCGGGCAGCAGGTTGTTGATCGTCACGCCCCGCGCCGCGATCTTGCTGCGCGACACCCCCGCCACAAAACCCGTGAGGCCGCTGCGCGCGCCATTGGACAGGCCCAGGATGTCGATGGGCGCCTTCACAGCACTCGATGTGATGTTGACGATGCGGCCAAAACCCCGCGCCGCCATGCCATCCACCGTGGCCCGGATGAGTTCGATGGGCGTGAGCATGTTGGCGTCCACGGCCTTGATCCAGGCATCGCGATCCCAGTCGCGGAAATCCCCCGTGGGAGGCCCGCCCGCGTTCGTCACCACGATGTCGAAATCCCGACCCGGCCCACCCGCCACGGAGAACACGGCCTCGCGCCCGGCAGGGGTGGTGATGTCTGCCGCCACGGCCAGCACCTGGGGTGCAGAGATTTCAGCATCTTTTTGGCCCTTTGCGCGCGACTGGCTTGCGCATTCAGCTATCAAACGGGTAGCAGCCTGATCGAGCGCATCGGCATTGCGGGCGTTGATGACGACGTTGACGCCCTCGCGCACCAGCGCCTGCGCACAGCCATAGCCCAGCCCCTTGCTCGCGCCGCACACCAGCGCCCATTTGCCTGCGATACCCAAATCCATAACAATCTCCGGTTCTGGTGCTGCACCCTGCAGCCCTGTCAAATCATAAGTGGAGAGTTGCAAGATGAAATGGCTGCACCGTGACGCCCTGGCCGCCTGGCTGGCTGGGGCCGCACTGGCCCTGGTGGCAGGCGCTTCGCATGCCCAGGAAGCCGCCGTGGTCAAACGCGCCACACAATTGCGCGACAGCCCGGCAGACAACGGTGCCAGCCTGGCGCCCCTGGAGGCCAACACGGTCGTCACACGCAGCAGCGAGCGCAAGGGCCCCTGGACCAAAGTGAGCACCCCGCAGGGGGCCACGGGCTGGGTGCACATGTTCGACCTGGGGCCCCAATCGGGTGCGGCAGCGAACAGCAACAACTCCGCTGCCGGTGGCTTGCGGGGCCTGGGGGGGTTGTTTGGCGGCAACAGCGGGTCCACCACCACGGCGACCTCCACCGTGGGCATTCGCGGGCTGGACGCTGAAGACATCGCCAAGGCCCAACCCAACCCGGCCGCCGTGGGCAGGGTTGAAGGCATGCGGGTGAACGCCGACCAGGCACGCCAATTTGCCAGCTCGGCCTCGCTGCATGCGCGGGATGTTCCGGCCATGGCCCAGCCTGCGCTGCCTTCGGGCGGCTCGGGTGCGGGCAACCGCTCCGGCGGCAGCTCGGGCAATCCGTCCGACCCCAACTACAGCCCGAACTGAGGAAATGACCATGCATCGGAATTCCAGCTGGAAGCGCTGCGCCGGGGCGGTCGCCCTGTTCGCGGCAATGGCGGCGGCCCCCCTGGCCGCCCAGAGCCAAAACGTCATGAACAACCTGCTGAACTCCCTGGGCGGTGGCCTGGGTTCGGCCATCACGGGCGGCAAGGCCGCGCCGGCAGCACAAGGTGACGACCTCATCAGCCTGCTCACCCAGTCGATGGAGAACATCGACGAGCCCAAAGAGATCGAGATCGGTCGCCAGCTGGCCGCCCTGCTGCTGGGCGCCAAACCGGCCCACCCCGACATGGCCCTGCAGCGCTACGTGAACCGCCTGGGCCGGTGGATCAGCCTGCAGTCGCCCCGCCCTGGATTGCCCTGGACCTTTGTGGTGCTGGACGACGCGGGTTACAACGCCTTTGCTGCACCCGGCGGCTATGTGTTTGTGACCAAGGGGCTGATCGACCGCTGCGCCGACGAGTCCGAACTGGCAGGCATCCTGGCCCACGAGATCGCGCACGTGACCGCCAAGCACCACCTGCAGGCCATCCGGCAAAGCGCCATGGCCGGTGTGGGCACCCAGCTGCTGGCCTCGCAGATCCGCACGGGCAACGTGGCAGGCCAGCTCGTCAAGGACCAGCTGCTGTCGCTGTTCCGCACGGTCTACACCAAAGGGCTGAGCCAGTCCGACGAGTTTGAAGCTGACCGCAGCGGCGTGGCGATGGCCGCCAAGGCCGGGTTCGACCCCTACGGGCTGGTGTCGGTGCTGCAGCAGCTGCGCAGCGTGACGCCAGACAACCCGATGTTCACGCTGACCATGTCCACCCACCCCGCCGCCCAGGCCCGCCTGGACTACCTGGAGCAGTCCATGGGCCGGCAGCTTGACGGGCTGGGCGGCTCCCGGGCGACGATTGCGCAGCGCCTGGGTGGCGGTAGCGCTCCCACGGCCCCAGCGCCTGCCAACCGGCCGACGCCCGCAGCAAAAAAGGCGGGGTAAGGCACTACCGTTCCCCGGGTGCCAGGGCCAGAGGGCCCTGCGTCAAGCCCCCGGGCGGCGCGCCAGGCGGGTGAAGACAAAAATCCCGGCCACCACCAGCGCCGTGCCCGCCGCCACCCAGACGGTGAAAGGCTCGCCCAGAATCCACACCCCCATGAGGATGGTGGACAACGGCCCCACCATCCCTGCCTGGGCGGCCATGCCCGCGCCAATGCGCTCGATGGCCATCATGACCATCAACACCGGCGCGGCCGTGCACAGCGTGGCATTGAGCACGGACAGCCAGATCACCTCCGGCGCCACCACAGCGGCGCTCAGGGGCCTCAGCACTGCAAACTGCGCCAAGCAACACAGGCAGGCCACCGTGGTCGCCAGCCCCACCAGGCGCAACGCCCCCAGGCGCTGCACCAGCTCTCCGCTGTAGACCAGATAGATGGCATAGCTCACCGCACTCAGAAACACCAGCAGCGCCCCCCAGGCCACGTTGGTGCCCTGCAGGTTGGCCTCGTGGCCAAACACCAGCACCACGCCGCAGTAGCTGACCAGCATGCCTGCGGCCTGGGCCCAGCGGATGCCCCGGCCATACAGCAGCCAGCCCAGCAGCACAACGAGGGTGGGGTTGAGGTACAGGATGAGCCGCTCCAGGCTGGCGCTGATGTAGGCCAGCCCGGCAAAGTCCAGAAAGCTGGCCAGGTAGTAGCCCGTGACCCCCAGGCCCAGCACGCCCAGCCAGTCCTTGCGGCTCAGGGGTGGCTTGCCCCGGCTGGCCCACCAAGCCATCACGGCAAAGATGGGCAGCGCAAACAGCATGCGGTACATGATGAGCGTGACCGCGTCCACCCCATGGCGGTACGCCAGCTTGACGATGATGGCCTTGCCACTGAATGCGATGGAACCCAACAGCGCCAGCAGAAGGCCGGATGCCATGTGTGCCCTGGCTGCAGGCACGGGGGTGGGCCTCTGTGAGGATGGGGAAGGGGCTGAAGACACAGGGCCTCGTTTTTCAGAACACAGTCTGGCTCAGCATGCAGCACCTGCCGAGCCCGCAAGCCAACGAGTGTGACAGGCATACACCACCCGCGCCATCGAAGCTGCGCGCGGGCGCCCCCTTCATCAGCGATGGCGGGGGAGATGCCTGAAGTCCGCATCAGCCGCCCCCGAAGGCGAACACTAAGGTGAAGACGAGCCCGCTCAGCCCTGCTTGTGAAACACCCGGTGATGCAGGCGCCGCAGCGACCACCACACACCCACAGCCACCATGGGGATGGCAATGGCCGCCGTGGTCTCGGCCGACAGAGGCCAGCCCAATTTTTGTGCCCCCTTGGCCAGGTAGCTCACCAGGCCCACGATGTAGTAGGTGATCGCGGCTACCGACAAGCCCTCCACGGTGGACTGCATCTTGAGCTGCAGGTCTTGCCGGTGGTTCATGGTGGTCAGCAGCGCCTGGCTGCTTTGCTGCTGCTCGATCTCCACGCGCGTGCGCAACAGGTTGCTCATGCGCGAAACGCGCTGCGAGAGTGCGTCCTGGCGGCGCGCCGCCCACTCGCAGGTGCTGCGTGCGGGGGTCAGGCGCCGGTCCATGAACTCCCGGATGGTCTGCATGCCCGCCAGGCGCGACTCGGCGATGTCTTCAATGCGCTTGTCCAGCAGCTCGAAATAGGCGCTGCTTGCCGAAAACCGCGAATGCGAGGCTGCGTACTGGCTCTCCACCTGCCCGGCCAACCGGGTCAGGCGGTCCAGCAGCGCGGGCTCATCGTCGCGGTTGGCCGTGCGGATCGCGTTGGCCAGTTCGGCCAATTCACGCTCGGCAAAGGCCAGTACGCTGGCCGCTTCACGGGCCGCAGGCAGCCCCAGCAGCGCAGCCATGCGGTAGGTTTCGATCTCCAGCAGGCGCTGCACAAGGCGCCCCAGGCGCCGTGGGGTCATGCCACCCGCCAGCAGCACCATGCGCGAGAAGCCATCTGCATGGATCGCAAAGTCGGTGTAGACCTCACCATGGCCATCGGCCACGGTGGATGCCACCAGCGTGTCCTCGTGCAGCACATGCTTGACCAGAGACCCCGAGCCAAAGGTGTGCGTGGGCAGCACCCACAGGTTCAGGCTGCACAGGCACTGGCCTGGCAAGGCGGCCAGCCAGTCGCGGGGCACTGCGTCAATGGCACTGGCGGGCTCGCGTTCGCCGAAAGCCTCCACCGGGGCTGGCACCATGAAGGTCCAGGTGACAAACTCGGTGTGCAGTTCCCAGCGCATGCGAAAGGCGCCCAGATCCATCCGCAGGTGGGTGGTGTGCGCATCGGGCAGCGCCATGTGGTGATCGCGCAAAAGCGCGGCCACATGGGCCCGGCTCGCCTCACGCCCGGCAGCATCGGCCAGCATCACGATGTGGGCGATGGCCAGGGGAGCGTTCATCGCCTCCGGAGGGCGGGCGTGGATTTCGTTGTGCAGCATGGCCCGGTGGGGATGCTGCGCGGGATGGAATGGAGTGGACATGCGGACCTCTGCCCGCGATTGTGTACCGGCAGAAGCCGCAAGCAGCGGATGCCTCTGCCCAAAAAACAACGGCACCCGAGGGTGCCGTTGTTCAGTCGGGGAAAGCGGGAAGCCCGGGGGCTATCAATCTTCCACGAAGGCTTCTTCGCGCTTGTTCTTCACGGCAGGCAGCAGCACGATGATGAGCAGCAGGGCTGCGGCCGCCAGCAAACCGGCAGACAGCGGACGCGTTACGAACACGCTCCAGTCACCACGCGAGAGCAGCAGCGCGCGGCGCAGGTTTTCTTCCATCATCGGGCCCAGGATGAAGCCGAGCAGCAAAGGCGCGGGCTCGGTTCCCAGCTTGTGGAAGATGTAGCCGATCAGGCCAAAAATACCCACCATCCAGATGTCGAAGGTGTTGTTGTTGGTGGAGTACACACCCACGGCGCAGAACAACACGATCGAAGGGAACAGCCAGCGGTACGGCACCGTGAGCAGCTTGATCCAGATACCGATCAGAGGCAGGTTCAGGATGATCAGCATGGCATTGCCGATCCACATCGAAGCGATCAGGCCCCAGAACAGTTCGGGGTTGCTGGTCATCACCTGGGGACCAGGCTGGATGTTGTGGATGGTCATGGCACCCACCATCAGCGCCATCACGGCGTTGGGAGGGATGCCCAGTGTCAGCAGCGGAATGAACGAGGTCTGCGAGCCGGCATTGTTGGCAGACTCAGGCGATGCAACGCCACGGATGTTGCCTTGGCCGAAAGGGACTTCGCCGGGTTTGAGCTTGGTCTTCTTTTCGAGCGTGTAGGCAGCAAAGGCAGCCAACAGAGCCCCGCCACCCGGCAGGATACCGAGGGCAGCGCCCAAGGCCGTTCCACGCAGCACGGCAGGAATCATGCGCTTGAAGTCTTCCTTGGTCGGGAACAGGCCCTCGACCTTGGCAGTGAACACTTCGCGTTCGTCATCGGGACGCGAGAGGTTGGCGATGATTTCTCCGTAGCCGAACACGCCCATGGCGATGGTCACAAAGCCAATGCCGTCGGTCAGTTCAGGAATGTCGAAGCTGAAGCGGGCCACACCCGAGTTCACGTCGGTGCCCACCAGGCCCATCAGCAGGCCCAGCACGATCATGCCCACAGCCTTGAGCAGAGAGCCCGAAGCCAGTACCACCGCACCAATCAGGCCCAGCACCATCAGCGAGAAGTACTCGGCAGGGCCGAACTTGAAGGCCACTTCGGTCAGCGGAGGCGCAAAGGCAGCCAGGATCAGCGTGCCCACGCAACCGGCGAAGAACGAACCGAGGCCGGCTGCCGCCAGCGCCGGGCCCGCTCGGCCTTTTCGGGCCATCTGGTAGCCGTCGATCACGGTCACCACCGACGACGATTCACCTGGCAGGTTCACCAGGATGGCGGTGGTGGAGCCGCCGTATTGCGCGCCGTAGTAGATACCGGCCAGCATGATCAGCGCCGCCACGGGGGGCAGTGCGTAGGTGGCGGGCAGCAGCATGGCGATGGTGGCCACCGGGCCAATGCCGGGCAGCACGCCGATCAGGGTGCCCAACAGGCAGCCGATGAAGCAGTAGATCAGGTTCTGGAACGTGAAGGCCACGCCAAAACCCAGCGAGAGGTTGTTAATCAAATCCATGGTCGGTGCTCCTGCTCAACCCGTGATGAAACTTGGCCACACAGGGAACTGCAGCTTGAGCGCCCAGACGAATGCCACATAGCTGCCGATGGCAAGCACAGTGGCCAGCACGAACACTGCTTTGGCGTTGAACTCATTGCCAGCCAGGCTGGAGATGAAGGTCAGTGCGTAGATGCCCACGATAAGACCCATCGCCGGAATGCCCAGGCTGGGCAAGCCGCCGAGCAGGACGCCGAAAGCGAAGTTCGCCGCCAGGATGAAGAACAGCGGCTTCCAGGCCCACTTGCCGATCTTGTCGCCGTCCTGTGTTTCCACGGTGCTGGCTTTGAAGGTAATGGCTGCCCCGATCAGGGCCAGCAAAATACCCAGCAACAGAGGGAAGTAGCCCGGGCCCATGCGGGCGCCGTTACCAACGTTGTACGTGGTTGCACCCCACGCAAACGCCACCCCGACCCCCATGAACATGAGGCCGGAAAAAAAGTCTTTTTGACTCTTGATTTTCACGAATTGTCTCCTAGGCGGAAATCTTGACTGCGCGATTGTGAGTGCAAGCAGGGCCCGCGCGAATGTGGATTCCACCTACATCCGGTAACGCCTCAGCCCCCCTTCAGCGCAAGAAACGCCTTGTGGACAACCCGTGCAATGCCAATGCAACGCCCAAGAGAACGCCAAGCGGCGCAGCGCCAACTACTCCAGGGGCGGTGTGGCCGCAATCACCTCATCCATGGTGGTCAAGCCCTCTGCCACACGCAGCGCCCCCGCCAAGCGCAGGGGGCGCATGCCGTCCTGCACGGCCTGGCGGCGCAGGGTGTCGATGGATGGGGCCTGGGTAATCCTGTCCTTGAGTGCCTCGCTCACCGTGAGCAATTCATAGAGCCCCATGCGACCACGAAAGCCCCCCATGCGGCAGTCCACGCATCCCACGGGTTTGTAGGGCTGGTAGGCGCCATTGATCTTCCAGGGCTTGACGACCTCGGCCAAGGCCTCGCGCGAGGCCGTCTCGTCCGGCTGCTTGCACTGTTTGCACAGCGTGCGCACCAGCCGTTGGGCCAGCACGCCCAGCAGGGTGGCATTGAGCAGGTAGGGAGGCACACCCAGCTCCATCATGCGGGTGATGGCGCTGGGAGCATCGTTGGTGTGGAGCGTCGAAAACACCAGGTGGCCCGTCAGCGCGGCCTGAATCGCCATTTCGGCGGTCTCCAGATCACGGATTTCGCCCACCATGATGATGTCCGGGTCCTGGCGCATCAGCGCGCGCAAGCCTTCGGCGAAGTTGAAGTCGAGCTGCGGCTGCACCTGGGTCTGGTTGAAGCTGGGCTCGATCATTTCGATCGGATCTTCTACCGTGCTCACGTTGACCTCTTCGGTGGCCACACGCTTGAGCGTGGAGTACAGCGTGGTGGTCTTGCCCGAGCCCGTGGGCCCAGTCACGAGGATGATGCCGTGCGGGCGCTTGACCAGAGCCTCCCAGCGCTGCGCATCGTGCTGCGCAAAACCCAATGCATCCAGGTCCTTGACCGCGTTGTCCGGGTCAAAAATGCGCATGACCATTTTTTCGCCAAATGCGGTCGGCAGCGTGGACAAGCGCATTTCCACCTCGTCCCCCCGCTGGTTGCGCGTCTTGATGCGGCCGTCCTGCGGGCGGCGTTTTTCCACCACGTCGATGCGGCCCAGCAGCTTGATGCGCGACACCATGGCGTTGTGCACCCCCATGGGCATCTGGTACACCGGGTGCAGAACCCCGTCGATGCGGAAGCGGATCACGCCCTGCTCGCGGCGCGGCTCCAGGTGAATGTCGCTCGCGCGCTGGTCAAAAGCATACTGCCAGAGCCAGTCCACCACCTTGACCACGCCCTGGTCGTTGGCATCAAGCTGCTTATTGCTTTTACCCAGCTCCACCAGCTGCTCGAAGCTGCTGCCCCCCGAGTTCCCCCCCGCCTTCTGCGCAGCACGAACAGATTTGGCGAGCGCAAAAAACTCGGCAGTGAATCGATGGATGTCCTGCGGATTGGCCACCACCCGGCGCACCGTGCGGCGTGACTGGCGCTCCACCTCGGCCACCCAGTCGTCGATGAAGGGCTCGGCCGTGGCCACCACCACTTCCTTGGCCGTCACCTGCACCGGCAGCACCTTGTGGCGCTCGGCGTAGGTGGCGCTCATGCTGTCGGCCACGCGGCCCACATCGACCTTGAGAGGGTCAATGCGCAGATAGGCCAACCCGGCACGCGTGGCCAGGTACTCGGACAATGCCTCGATATCGAGCGGTTTGCCGTCGCTCGCGCGCTCCATGGCCACACTGGCCAGCCGCACCAGCGCGTGCTGGGAGCTTTCGGCCTGCGAGCAGCGGGCAATGGTGCGCTGCGCCTCCTCGGGCGAAATGACGTGGTCATCGCTGAGCCACTGCACCATGCGGCGCCAGTCTACCGGCCCCATGTATGTAGCGGCTTTGAGGCGGCCCGGGATGTTCACAGAAGCAGTCATGTCACAAACCTTTCAGGGAGCCACCGGCTTGAACGCCCGCAGCCATTTGGTGGTGGGCAGACCCCAGCGCGCCTGGATCGCCTCGGCCCGTTCAGCCAGCTCCGTGCGTTTGGGGCGGGAAGGAGTGCGCTGTGCCAGCACCACCGTATTGCCCTCGCGCGTGGGTTTGAAGGCCCAGAGCGCCTCGTTGCCAAACGCCTGGGCCATGCTCTGGAGACTACGGTCAAAACTCGACGCCCGGCCGAACAGATTGACCGTCATGCAGCCCTTCTCGGTCAGCAACGCCCGGCAGTCGGCATAAAAATCCGGGCTGTCCAGAACTGGCGCGGCGGCCTCATGGTCATACAGGTCCACAGCCAGCGCATCCACCGTGCCCAGCCACATGGGATTGCGGATCTCCTGCGCCGCATCGGCCAGCACCACGCGCAGCTTGGGGCCATCGGGCGGCAGCTTGAACCACTGGCGGCACACCGCCAGCACCTGGGGGTTCAGCTCGATCGCTGTGCTGCAGATGCGCAGCTTCTTGTGGCAGAACTTGGTGATCGCGCCCGCCCCCAGGCCCAGCTGCATGGCATGGCCCTTGGACACCTGCGCCAGGTCGGCAAACAGCAACCAGGCCATCATGCGCTGCACGTACTCCAGCTCCAGCACAAACGGGTCAGCAACGCGCATGGAACCCTGGATCCAGGGCGTGCCCAGGTGCAGGTGTCGCACCTCGCCGTCGTCCGACACGCTGACTTCGGGCAACTCTTGCAGTTTTTCTTTTTTGCGGGTCATTCCAAGTGTTCAAAGCAGGTGGTGGGCCGATAGCAGCTCGGCCCAGGCCGCCAATTTACGGTCAAAACTCCAGGACGCATTGGCCGGGCTGGTCGATGGCAGCCGAACGGCCTGAAGTTGCAGCCTGTGCTGCATCCACAGGCTGGCCAGCACCGCAGGGGCGTGGCGAAAGCTCTCGGCCCCGTTGTGGGCCACGGCCGCGAGACGTGGGCAGCGCCCGAGCAAGCGGGCAAAGTCATTGACCTGGGGGTTGCGGATGCTGATGTCCAGGCTGCCTTCGCGCTCGCAGCTGGCATAGACGTCCCAGAGCCCCAGCCCCCGCGCCAGCAGCCAGTCACAGCGCTGTGTGTAGTGTTCCGGCCCGGCAGCAGGCAAGGGATGTTGTGGCCAGAGCGCTTGCAGGATCTTCCAGAAGTGGTTTTGGGGGTGGGCATAGTACTGCTGAGCCCGCAAGGAGGCCGCGCCCGGAAAACTGCCCAGCACCAGCACCACCGTCTCTTTGGACGCCACCGGCGGCAAGCCTTGCCACCGAACGGGAGCAGGAACAGGCGCGAAGCCGAGGGTACGGAGGTCGGACATGGGCCGATTCTGGACCGAAACCGTGCAGGCGCTTTTGGGCGGCAGCAAAAAAAGATAGCTGTAAACCGTTTACCACACGGCCCAAAGCTCCCAAATTACTCCTCAATTTCGTTCTGGACAGCATCAACGCCCTTCGCGCCCCGCAACGCCAGCAAGGGCGCCAGCCGGGGCAATGCTGCGCAGGCATTGGCGGTGGTGGCCCGGGCCAGCGCCGCCAGGGACAGCCCACGCAGCTCAGCCAGCGCCTCGGCAATGCGCGGCAGCTCAGCCGGAGCATTGCGCCCCTGGGGCTGGCCCTCGGCCCGCTGCGCGGCCGTGCTGTAGAGCCAGTGAGGCGGTATGTCAGGTGCATCGGTTTCCAGAACCAGCGCTTCCTCGGGCAGCTCGGCCGCTAGGCGGCGCAGCTGCAGGGCGCGGTCATAGGTCATGGCGCCGCCAAACCCGAGCTTGAAGCCCAGGCCGATGAAGGCCTGAGCCTGCTGCAGGCTGCCATTGAAGGCATGCGCAATGCCGCCGCGCACCGGCAGGTCCCGCAGGCCCTTGAGCAGCTTGTCGGCCGACCGGCGCACATGCAGGATCACGGGCAGGTCAAACCGGCGGGCCAGCTGCAGCTGGGCCCGGTAAAACTGCTCCTGCCGCACGGGGTCCAGCCCCGGCACGAAATAGTCCAGCCCGATCTCTCCGATCGCCACCAGGCGCGGGTCGGCATGGTGCTGCGCGAGCACCTGTTCCAGAAGCGCCACATCCCCGTCACCCGCCCGCCCGGTGTAGAGCGGGTGGATCCCCAGCGCGTAGCTGTCCCCATGCTGGTGCGCCAGCAGGCGCACGGTGTCCCAGTTGCTGCGCTCCACCGCCGGGATCACGCAATGGCCCACCCCCTGCACCATCGCTTCGCGGCGCACCGCACTGCGGTCGGCATCGAACTCGGGCGCATCCAGGTGGCAGTGGGTGTCAATCCAGGCGGTCATGTGCCGATGATGCCCGATGGAACCAGCCCAACACCGGATGCGGTAGCCCTGCGTGTGCATTTGCGGGCAAACCGTGCTACCGTCATTTGCGTGCGCCAGCCCTCAGCGCAATTGAACCTGCGAATGCTCCTCCGGGGACGCCCCGAGACCACCCGCAGGCTCCCAGAGCAAAGGTGACAGGATGCCCCGGCCCGCCCTCTACAGCAGCTCTCGCCCCGCCCGCAGCCGTGCCCCCGACCCGGTGGACGCACCCGCAGCGCCTGAAACCGCCGCCCTGCGCTCGGCCGATGCGCCGCCCTCGCCGCAGGGTGCCGCCCCGACCACCGCCCCACACACTCCGGCCGTCCGTCGCCAGCTGTGGGCGCTGTGGACCATCGTGGTGCTGTTGGCAGCCCTGCTGGTAGCCAGCGCCTGGCACAACAGCCGCAGCACCACCCGCAAGATCACCCAGGAAGACATTGACGCCGCCGTGCTGCGCACGCTGGAGACCACCACCCCGCCCTCGGCCGCCGCACGTGCGGTCGAGAGCATCGCTCCCTCCATCGTGCGCGTGGTGGGCTACAGCCGCAGCAAAAACGGCAAGGAGGAAGTCGAGCGCGGCATCGGCACGGGCGTGGTCATCGTGGACAAGGGCGTCATCCTGACCAACCTGCATGTGGTGGCGGGCGCCGACCGCATCGGCATCACCTTCCACGACGGGCTGGAAACCACCGCCAGCATCACCGGCGCGCAGCCCGAGAACGATCTGGCCGTGCTGCAGGCGCACAAGGTGCCCGATGACCTGGAGGCCGCCACGCTGCGATCCACCCAGAACCTGCGCCCGGGCGACCACGTGGTGGCCGTGGGCTTCCCCTTTGGCATCGGCCCCTCCGTGTCGGCGGGGGTGGTGTCGGGCCTGCAGCGCGAATTCACCTCGCCCGAGGGCAAGCGCCAGCTCAGCAACCTGATCCAGTTCGACGCAGCGGCCAACCCGGGCAACTCGGGCGGTCCGCTGGTCACGCTGGATGGCGAAGTGGTGGGCATCGTCACCGCCATCCTCAACCCCACGCCCGCGCGCACCTTCATCGGCATCGGGTTTGCGGTTCCCATAGAGAACGCGGCCTCGGCCGTTGGCATGCCCCCCTTCTGACCCCGCCACTCCACAAGACAAGGAGCACCATGGAAACCCATCCTTCGCCCTCTGCCATGAACAACGCCGCCACCGCCACCCTGATGGAGCAGGTGCTCTACGAAGTCAAACGCGTGGTGGTGGGCCAGGACCGCTTTCTGGAGCGCGTCATGGTCGCCATGCTCGCCCAGGGCCACCTGCTGGTCGAAGGCGTGCCGGGCCTGGCCAAGACACTCACGGTGAAAACACTGGCCAGCACTATCCAGGGAAGCTTCAAGCGCATCCAGTTCACCCCCGATCTGGTACCCGCCGACCTGGTAGGCACGCGTTTGTACAACCAGAGAACGGGCGAATTCAGCACCACCCTGGGCCCCGTGTTCACCCACCTGCTGCTGGCAGACGAGATCAACCGCGCACCCGCCAAGGTGCAGAGCGCGCTGCTGGAGGTGATGCAGGAACGCCAGGTCACCATTGCGGGCGAGACCCACAAGGTGCCCGAGCCTTTTTTGGTGATGGCCACGCAGAATCCCATCGAAACCGAGGGCACCTACGCGCTGCCCGAGGCGCAGGTGGACCGCTTCATGATGAAGGTGCTCATCGACTACCCGACCGAGGAGGAAGAATTCGTCATTGCGCAACGCGCGCTCGACCTGCCCGTGCAGGTGTTGCCAGTTGCCACCACCGCCCAGCTGGCGGCGCTGCAGGCCGAATGCCGCACGGTGTATGTGGACCCGTCCCTGCTGCAGTACGCGGTGAAGCTGGTGGCCGCCACGCGCGCACCGGCACGCCATGGCCTCAAGGACCTGGGCGGCTTCATTGCCTGCGGGGCCAGCCCCCGCGCCACCATTGCCCTGGCCGAGGGCGCCCAGGCCCTGGCCATGCTGCGCGGGCGCAACTATGTGCTGCCCGAGGACATGACCGACCTGGCCGCCGACGTGCTGCGCCACCGGGTGGCCCTGTCGTACGAGGCCCTGTCCGAAGGGCTGGATGCCGACGCACTCATCGGGCGCATCATGGCCAAGATTCCTGCCCCCGCGCGGCCTTTGCACCATGAGCAAAAAGTGGCCTGAGCTTCACCATGAGCACAAAGTCGCCTGACAACCCCTCCGCCACGGTCCACACGCTGCCGACCCTGCCCGGGCAGGCTGACCGGCTGCTGCGCGAGCTGGAGTGGAAGGTCATCCGCCGGCTCGACGGCCTGCTGCAGGGCGACTACCGCACCCTCATGCGCGGCAGCGGGCTGGACCTGGCTGACCTGCGCGAATACCAGCCCCACGACGACGTGCGCCACATCGACTGGAACGTGACCGCGCGCCTGAACCAGCCCCACGTGCGCGTATTTACCGAAGACCGCGAGATGACCGCCTGGTTCCTGCTGGACCTGAGCCCCTCCATCAGCTTCGGCCCCGAGGGGCGCGCCAAACGCGACATCCTCACCGGCTTTGTGGCCGTGCTCTCGCGCCTGCTCACGCGCCACGGCAACCGCGTGGGCGCCATGCTCTACGGCGGCGCCAGCCACCAGGCCGACCATGCGGTGGATGCCGTACTGCCACCCCGCAGCAGCCGTGCCCATGTGCTGCACCTGGTGCACCGTCTGCTGGCGCCACAGCCCCCAGGCGGCGACGCGGCAACCGAGCTGCACCGGCTGCTGCAGTCTGCCATGGCCAACCTGCGCCGCCGCGCCACCGTGTTCGTGGTGTCCGACTTCATCAGCGCCCCTGGCTGGGAAAAGCCCCTGGCCCAGCTTGCGCAGCGCCATGACGTGGTGGCCGTGCGCCTGCTCGACCCGCTGGAGCTGGAGCTGCCCGACCTGGGCCTCATCACGCTGCGCGATGCCGAAAGCGGCGAGCAGCTGCAGGTGGACACCCACGACGCCGCCTTCCGCCGCCGCTTCGCCCGCCTGGCGGCCGAGCGCGAGGCGACACTGCGCGACGGCCTGGCGCATGCCGGGGCCGACACGCTGGAGCTGTGCACCGACGACGACCTGGTGGATGCGCTGCTGCGCTTCATGGACCTGCGCCAGCGCCGCGTGCGGGCGCCCCGCGCCACTGCGGGCACCACCCCGCCCCAACCCCACTACGCCACCTGAGGACCCGCACCATGGTTTTTCTCTGGCCCTCCCTGCTCTGGCTGCTGCTGGTTGCGCCCCTCTTGGTGCTGCTGTACTGGTGGCTGCTGCACCGCCGCAAGAAGACTGCGCTCGCCTACTCCAGCCTGGCGCTGGTGCGCGAGGCCCTGGGGCCCGGCCAGCGCCTGCGCCGCCACATTCCGCCCGCCCTCTTCCTGCTGGCCCTCATCGCCCTGCTGCTGGCCGCAGCGCGCCCCCTCGCCGTGATCACCCTGCCCTCGCAGGATCAGACCATCATGCTGGCCATGGACGTGTCGGGCAGCATGCGCGCCGCCGATGTGGAACCCGACCGCATCACCGCCGCCCAGAACGCCGCCAAGGCCTTCATTGCCGAACTGCCCCGCCATGTGCGCGTGGGCATCGTGGCATTTGCAGGCAGCGCCCAGCTGGCCCAGTTGCCCACGCAAAGCCGCGAAGACCTGGTCAAGGCCATCGACAGCTTCCAGCTGCAGCGCGGCACAGCCACGGGCAACGGCATCATGCTGTCGCTGGCCACCATCTTTCCCGATGCGGGCATCGATATCGCCGCACTGGGAGGCCGCCAAGCCATGCGCCCCAAGCCCATTGACGAAATCAGCAAGCAGGACCCGGCCAAGCCCTTCACCCCGGTGGCGCCGGGCTCCTACAACTCGGCCGCCATCATCATGCTCACCGACGGCCAGCGCACCACAGGCGTGGACCCGCTCGAAGCCGCCAAATGGGCCGCAGACCGGGGCGTGCGCGTGTACACCGTGGGCGTGGGCACGGTGCAGGGCGAAACCATTGGCTTTGAAGGCTGGTCCATGCGCGTGCGGCTGGACGAAGAAACCCTGAAAGCCGTGGCCGCGCGCACCAACGCCGAATACTTCCATGCGGCCACGGCGGCCGACCTCAAGAAGGTCTACCAGACCCTCAGCACGCGCCTGACGGTGGAAAAGCGGGAGACTGAAATCTCTGCCCTGCTCGCGCTGGCAGGCGCTGTGCTGGCCCTGCTGGCGGCGGCGCTGTCGGTGTGGTGGTACGGGCGGGTGATGTAGCCAGGCTCGCGGCCCGACACCCTCGATCACACAAGAAAAGGATGACAGACGGCGGGCACCGGGCCCCGCCCCTGCCCGCACAACAAGCCCGGCTCTGCACCACGAAAGGAGACCCCATGCGTTCCCTGATCCGCACCACGGCCCTGGCGGCCCTGCTGGCCACTACTGCAGGCATGGCTCTGGCCCACAACTGCCCCAACGAGATGAAGGCCATCGACGCCAAGCTGGCCACCAACCCTGGTCTCTCGGCCGACAACGCCGCCAAGGTCAAACAACTGCGCGCCGACGGCGAAGCCCACCACAAGGCGGGCAAACACGACGACTCGATGAAGGCCCTGGCCGAGGCCAAGAAGATCCTCGGGATCTGAACAGATGTGAAACGGCGCCCCCATCCGGCGGGGGATGAGGGGCGATCAGGCGCGTGGTGCCTGCAGCTTTCCTTCGGCAATCCGCACCACACGGCCGCAACGCGCGGCCAGGGATTCATCGTGCGTCACCATCACAAAAGCCGTACCGTGGTCGCGCGCAAGCTGAAGCATCAGCTCGAACACGCCATCGGCCGTGCCCCGATCCAGGTTGCCGGTGGGTTCGTCAGCCAGCACGCAGGCCGGCTGCGTGACCAGCGCGCGCGCAATCGCCACACGCTGGCGCTCGCCGCCTGACAGCTCGGCCGGGCGGTGGTGCACGCGCGCCTTCAGGCCCACGGCCGCCAGCACCTGCTCGGCCGCCTGGTGGGCCTGCTCAGCAGGCATGCGGCGGATGCGCAGCGGCATGGCCACGTTGTCCAGCGCGCTGAACTCGGGCAGCAGGTGGTGAAACTGGTAGATAAAACCCAGGTGCTGGTTGCGCAACTGGCCCTGCGCCTGGGGCGACAGCGCGGACAGCTCTGCCCCCTTGAGCCGCACCGACCCGGACGTGGGCGCATCCAGCCCGCCCAGCAGGTGCAGCAAAGTGCTCTTGCCCGAGCCCGAGGCACCGACGATGGCCAGGGTTTCGCCCGCGTGCACCTGCAGGTCCACGCCTTGCAGCACGGTCACGTCCAGCCGGCCCTCGGTAAAACGCTTGGTCAGGCCCCGGGCTTCCAGCACGACAGTGTTTTTTTCAGCGTTCATCTCAGTTATCCATGGCATGCAACTGGCGCAGCTCAGGCGAGGGCAGCCGCGCAAGGGCCGCCCCGCCGCGCTGGCTGCGTCCCCCTGCCCGCATTGCGCAGCAATGCGAGAGCGGGGGGAAGACGCGAAGCGTCTCAGGGGGGTGTTTCTCATTCATAGCGGAGAGCTTCTGCAGGGTTCACACGGCTGGCGCGCCAGCTGGGGTACAGGGTGGCCACGAAGGCCAGCACCAGGGAGATGAGCCCGATGGGCACGATGTCGCTGCTTTGTGGCTCGCTGGGCATCTTGCTGATGAGGTAGATGTCCTTGGGCAAGAAGCTGGCGTTCAGCGCTTTTTCGATGGCGGGCACGATCACGTCGATGTTGAACGCGATCCCCAGGCCCAGCAGCAGGCCCACGGCCGTGCCGATCACGCCCACCATGGCGCCCTGCACCACGAAAATGCCCATGATGCTTTTCGGGCTCGCGCCCAGCGTGCGCAGGATGGCGATGTCGGCGCGCTTGTCGGTCACCGTCATCACCAGCGTGCTGACCAGATTGAACGCCGCCACCGCCACGATGAGCGTGAGGATGATGAACATCATGCGTTTTTCGAGCTGCACGGCGGCAAACCAGGTGCGGTTCTGCTGCGTCCAGTCGCGGATCAGCAGCATGCCGCTCAGGCTCCCCGCCAGCTGCTGCGCCACCTCGCGGGCCTGGTGCAGGTCCTTGAGCTTGAGGCGCACGCCCGTGGGGCCCTCCAGGCGGAAGATGCGCTGCGCGTCCTCATGGTGCAGCAGCACCAGGGCCGAGTCGTATTCATAGTGGCCCGAGTCAAACGTGCCCGCCACCGTCATCTGCTTGAGGCGTGGCACCACACCGGCCGGGGTGACCTGGCCTGCAGGTGCAATCACCGTGACCACATCGCCCGCGCGCACACCCAGGGCACGGGCCAGTTCACCCCCCAGCACCACGCGAAACTCGCCAGGCACCAGCAGGTTGAGCGTTTTTTCGTTGGTGGCGGCCAGGTCGGTCACCGCGCCTTCGAGCGCCGGGTCGATGCCGCGCACCAGCGCGCCCTTCATGTCCTCGCCGCGCGCCAGCAGGGCCTGCGCCGCCACAAAGGGCGCGGCGCCGATCACGTTAGGGTTTTGTTTGGCCTCGGCCAGCGTGCGCGCCGGGTCGGGCAGCGCAGCGCCCTGGGGCGCAAAAATTTCGATGTGCGACACCACGCTGAGCATGCGGTCGCGCACTTCTTTCTGAAAGCCGTTCATCACGCTGAGCACAATGATCAGCGCCGCCACCCCCAGCGCAATGCCCAGCATGGACACGCCCGAGATGAACGAGATAAAGCCATTGCGCCGCGTGGCGCGGCCTGCGCGCGTGTAGCGCCAGCCCAGGGCCAGTTCGTAGGGGATTTTCATGGGTGAGGAAAGAAGGCCTTGCGCTCCAGCGGAATGCCGGGCCCGGGCCGGGGCAGATTGTGGCATCCCGGACAATAGGCCCCATGTCAGACACCACCTTTTTGCTCATCCCCAGCGCGGGCAGTACCGCCGAGGGATGCCAGCAAGTCCAACAGGGCCTCGCCCTGCCCCACCTGGACCGGCTTCTGGCCCGGCTCAGCCCCCACGCTGCGCAGAGCGACAGCGCCGAGGAAACCAGCTTCTCCCCCCCGCACGAACGCGCCCTGGCCCGCGCCCTGGGCCTGCCTGCCCATGACGGCCATATCCCCTGGGCTGCCTGGCACCGCCACCAGCAGGGCCTTGGGGCGGACGACCAAGCCTGGGCTTTTGTCACGCCGTGCCAGTGGCAGGTCAGCACCGACCACGTCACGCTGCGCGACCCGGAGCAGCTGGGCCTGGATGAAGCCGCATCGCGGGCGCTGCTCGCCATCGTCTCGCCCTGGTTTGCCGAAGACGGCATCACCCTGCACTACGACCAGCCCACGCGCTGGCTGGCCAGTGGCCCGCTGTTTGCCAACCTGGCCACCGCCTCGCTGGAGCGTGTGCTGCTGCGCGACGTGCGCGCCTGGATGCCCGATGCCAAACAGGCCCGCACCCTGCACCGCCTGCACAGCGAGATGCAGATGCTGCTCTACACCCACGCCTTCAACGACGAGCGCGCGGCGCGGGGGCTGCCGGTGGTCAACTCCTTCTGGGTACATGGCGCGGGCGCGCTGCCCCAGCCGGTGCCCACCCCTTCTGTCGCCCCCGCCATGCCCACTCCGCTGCGCGATGCCGCACTGCGCGAAGACTGGCGCGCCTGGGCCCAGGCCTGGACGGCGCTGGACGCGGGCCCCGTGGCCGACCTGCTGCGCCGGGCCGAGGCAGGCGCCCCCGTAGCGCTCACGCTGTGTGGCGATCGCAATGCACTGGCCTTCCACAGCGCACCCCGCTCGCTGGCCCAGCGTTTTCAAAGCTTTTTCAAGCCTCTGCGCGCGGCTGACCTACTCCATAAGCTATGAAAATAGTAGCAAGAGACATCCCCCCCCGTGCCGCCTGGGCGCTGGAACAGGCCGGTGTGCACCCGCTGCTGGCGCGCCTGTACGCCGCACGCGGCGTGCGCGCCCATGAGGAGCTGGACGACGGCCTGGGCCGCCTGCTGCCCCCGTCGGGCTTGAAAGGCATCAACGACGCCGCCCGCCTGCTGGCAGGCGCCATGGCGCAGAACAAGCGCCTGATCATCGTCGCCGACTACGACTGCGACGGCGCCACCGCCTGCGCCGTGGGCGTGCGTGGCCTGCGCCTGCTGGGCGCGCACAACGTGGACTACCTGGTGCCCGACCGGGTGACGGACGGCTACGGCCTCACGCCCCCCATCGCCCGCCGCGTGGCCGAGCGCGGGGCCGATGTGCTCATCACCGTGGACAACGGCATCGCCAGCGTGGAAGGCGTGGCAGAAGCCAAGGCGCTGGGCCTGCAGGTCGTCGTCACCGACCACCATCTGCCCGGCCCCGCGCTGCCGGCGGCCGATGCCATCGTCAACCCCAACCAGCCTGGCTGCACCTTCGAGAGCAAGTCCATCGCCGGAGTGGGCGTGATGTTCTATGTGCTGCTGGCCCTCAGGGCCGAACTGCGGGCGCGGGGAGTTTTCGACGCCACCACCCAACCCAAGCTCGACCCGCTGCTCACCCTGGTGGCGCTGGGCACCGTGGCCGACGTGGTCCGGCTCGATGCCAACAACCGTCGCCTGGTCGCGCAGGGCTTGAAGCGCATCCGCGCGGGCCAGATGCCTGCCGGTGTGGCAGCGCTGTTCACCGCCGCAGGCCGCAAGGCGCCCGCTGCCACCACGTTCGACTTTGGCTTTGCCCTGGGCCCGCGCATCAACGCCGCTGGCCGACTGGCCGACATGACGCTGGGCATCGAATGCCTGCTGACGGACGACGCGGGCCGCGCCGCCGAGCTGGCCGCCATGCTGGACGGCATCAACCGCGAGCGCCGCGAGATCGAAGGCGGCATGCGCGACCAGGCCATGCTGATGGCCGAGAGCCTGTTCCAGGAAGACGAAGAACCGCCCCCCGCGATCAGCGTGTTCGACCCCGACTTCCACGAAGGCGTGGTCGGCATCGTGGCCAGCCGCATCAAGGACAAGCTGCACCGCCCCACCTTTGTGTTTGCGGCCAGCAGTGCGCCGGGCAAGGAGCATGAACTCAAAGGCTCGGGCCGCTCCATCCCCGGTTTTCACCTGCGCGACGCGCTGGACCTGGTAGCCAAGCGCCACCCCGGCGTCTTGCTGAAATTTGGCGGCCATGCCATGGCGGCAGGCTGCACGGTGGCCGAAGAAGCGTTCGAGGTGTTTGAGCGCGCCCTGGCCCAGGTGGCACAAGAGTGGCTGGACGCCTCCACCCTCACCCGCCGCATCGAGACCGATGGCCCGCTGGCCCCCGAATACTGCCGCGCCGACATGGTGGACACCCTGCACCGCGAGGTCTGGGGCCAGGGCTTTGCGCCCCCCACCTTCAGCGAAGAAGTGCAGGTGCTGAGCCAGCGGCTGGTGGGCGAGGCCAAAAACCACCTGTCGCTCAAGCTCATGCACCAGGGCAGCCCCGTGGACGCGATCTGGTTCGGCCACACCGAGCAGCTGCCTGCGCGCGTGCTGCTGGCCTTCCGCCTCGATGTGAACGAATGGAAGGGCGAGCGCAAGGTGCAGTTTTTGGTGGAGGGTGCGCAGCTCTAGCCCGCTGCGCGGCTGGTCTGTAAAAGAGCCGCCTCCAGCGCTGGCCCGCCAAGCGCTGCCAGCCTTCTCTTCAGAAACTTTCCCAATCGTCATCACCTCCCTGCGCCGCAGCCTTGCTGGCGGGCGCAGGGGCCGGTGCCTTGACAGCAGGCAGGCGCCCAGGCGCCGGCGCAGATGCCTTGGATGCAGCCGACGCCACGCGCGGAGCGCTGGTCGCAGCTTTGGCCACCGCAGGGCGAGGCGCAGGCGCTGGTGTTGCCCGGGGTGCCGCTACCGGAGCCCGCGCCGCCACCGCGCCCACGTTGAACACCGACACCACTTCCGCCAGCCTCTGTGCCTGGTCGCGCATCGAGGCCGCTGCCGCTGTCGATTCCTCCACCAGCGCCGCGTTCTGCTGGGTCATCTGATCGAGGTGTGTGACCGCCTGGTTGACCTGGGCGATGCCGTCGCGCTGTTCGGTGGACGATGCCGTGATCTCTCCGATCAGGTCGCTCACGCGCTGCACGCTGGCCACA